>NZ_BJNT01000006.1 GCF_006539825.1 Corynebacterium variabile | reverse complement strand
ACGGTGTCGCCGACCTTCTTGAGCCAGTTGGTGACGGTGCCCTCGGTGACGGACTCACCGAGTTCCGGCATCTTCACGTCGGTGGCGTCGCCGGAGGCGGCCGGTGCAGCGGACTCGGTCTTCTCCTCGGCGGGTGCCTCATCCGCGGGCTCCTCGGCCTTCTCGGCCGGAGCCTCAGGAGCGGAAGAGCCGGTGTCCCCGGCACTCTCCCCCTCTTCGCCGATGACGGCGATGACGGCACCCACGTCGACGGTGTCGTCCTCCTCCGCCTTGATCTCCAGCAGCACGCCAGCGGCCGGGGAGGGGATCTCGGTGTCGACCTTGTCGGTGGAGACCTCGAGCAGCGGCTCATCCACGGCGACAGTGTCACCGACCTTCTTCAGCCACTGGGTCACAGTGCCTTCGGTCACGGACTCGCCCAGTTCGGGCATTTCGACGGAGTACGCCATGGTGTTGAAGCTCCTATAATGACGAAAAATAACAGATGTGGTCTCTGCCTGAATAGTACATAGGGTAGTCCGACTCGGCGTGCTACGCCTGCAGGGGGTCGGCCCAGGGGTTCAGTCGGACGCCGCGACATCCTCGAGGAATGCGATAAGAGTGCGGACCGGCGCCCCGGTACCCCTCTTCGGGGTATAACCGCGGGCGTTGCCGGTGTTGTAGGCGGGCCCGGCGATGTCCAGGTGAACCCAGTCCAACCCCTCCGGAATGACATGGGCGAGATACTGGCCGGCCGCGGCCATCCCGCCCCAACGTGTGGTGCCGGTGTTCCTCACGTCAGCGACATCCGACCGGATGTCCCTGGCGATCTCGGCGGGCAACGGCATCGGCCAGGCGTCCTCCCCGGTCTGCCGACCGTGCGCGACAATGCGGTCCCGCAGCGACGGCGTCCCCATGACCGCGGTGATGCGGTCACCGAGTGTGGAGACCTGGGCGCCGGTCAGCGTCGCCGCCTCGACCAGCAGGTCCGGGGCGTCCTCGGCAGCCCGGGCGAGCGCGTCGGCGAGGATGAGGCGGCCTTCGGCGTCCGTGTTGAGGATCTCCGAGGTGCTGCCGCCGTAATGCTGCACGATGTCTCCGGGACGCAGCGCGTCACCGTCGGGCATGTTCTCCACCAGCGGGATCGTCGCGGTCACCGCCACCGGCAGTTCCAGTTCCGCGGCAGCGAGGACCGTCGCGACCATGGCGGCGGACCCGCCCATGTCGGAGATCATGGTGTCCATCCCGGGTGCCTTCTTCAGGGAGATGCCGCCGGTGTCGAACGTCACACCCTTGCCGACCAGTGCCACGTGTGGGCGGTGTGAGGCTTCCGGCCGGTAGCGCATACGTACCAGGCGCGGCGGGCGGGCGGACCCCCGTCCCACCGCCAGGAGGCCACCGAAGCCCTGTCCGGCCAGCTCGTCCTCGTCGAGGATCTCCGTCTCCACACCGGAGCGTCCGCCGAGATCGGCGATGATCAGTGCGTAGGTCTCCGGGGTCAGTTCTGAGGCAGGCGCATTGACCAGGTCCCGGGCACAGGTCACCGCCTCGACGACCGTGCAGGCGTGGGCGAAGACCTCAGGGGTCTCCGGGGAGTCCGGCGCGATGACCGTCACCGCGCGCAGATGGCCGGCCCCGGTGGGGTGCCGCCGGCCGGAGTAGCGGTAACCGCCCAGGGCATGGCCCTCCACCGCCGCGGCAGTGCACCCCGCGACGTCGGTGAGATCGCCGAGCAGACTGACGGCGGTGAGTCCGTCGGTCGAGACCTCGCCGGCAAGGTCCTCCAGTGCGCGGGACGCCGCCCCGGCCGCCTGGCGTACCGTCTCGGCATCAGGTCCGTCGGCACCGTCCGCCGGACCGAGACCGACGGTGAGCACCCGGGACGCCGCAACGCCGTCGGGTACAGGAAGCAGTCCGGTCTCCCCGGCGGTGCCCGCCACCCCGGTCTCCACCGCGGATTTCCACAGCTCCACCTGGGCAGTCTCCCCGAGACGGTGCGCGACCGGCAGTTCGGGACCGGACGTGCCCGCGACCACCGGTACCACCAGCACATCTGTGCCAGGCAGGTTGTCGTCGGTGCTCAGATGGAGCCCCGGGACGGTGCCGTGGGCGATGGTCGGGACAATTGACTGGATTCCGGATGTCATGAGGCTTCTCCGATGCTGGTCGGCGAGGGTGCGGGGGCGACTCCGCCACAGGTCTTTTCCGGGTCTAAGATACAGGGCATGGCAGCTTCCCCTGAGTTCACCCGCAACCTCACCACCACCCCGACTCCGGCGGAGAAGATCGAGCAGATCCTCGCCAACCCGGGCTTCGGCAACTTCTTCACCGACCACATGGTCGTCATCGACTGGAACGAGTCCGAGGGCTGGCACGACGCCCGCGTCGTCCCCTACGCCCCGATCAGCATGGATCCGGCGTCCTCGGTCCTGCACTACGGGCAGGCCATCTTCGAGGGACTCAAGGCCTACCGTCACGAGGACGGTTCCGTGGTCACCTTCCGCCCGGAGAAGAACGCCGCCCGCTTCCAGGCCTCCGCCGAGCGGCTGGCCATGCCGGAGCTTCCCGAGGACCTGTTCCTGGAGTCCCTGCGTCAGATCGTCGAGGTCGACGAGGCCTGGATCCCCGCCGCCGGTGGTGAGGAGGCGCTGTACCTGCGCCCCTTCATGATCTCCCGCGAGGTCGGACTGGGTGTGCACCCCGCCTCCAGCTACTCCTACTACGTCATCGCCTCCCCGGCCGGTGCCTACTTCAAGGGCGGCGTGAAGCCGGTCAGCGTGTGGCTGTCCACCGAATACGTCCGCGCCGCCCCGGGTGGCACGGGTGCCGCGAAGTTCGCCGGTAACTACGCCGGGTCGCTCGCCGCCCAGGCCCACGCCGAGGAGCAGGGTTGCGACCAGGTCGTCTGGCTCGACGCCATCGAGCGCACCTACATCGAGGAGATGGGCGGCATGAACCTCGCCTTCGTCTTCGGTACCGGTGCGGACGCCGAGCTCGTCACCCCGGCACTGTCCGGCTCGCTGCTCGCCGGCGTCACCCGTGACTCCCTGCTCACCGTCGCGGCTGACGAGGGGCTGAAGGTCTCCGAGAAGCGGTTCAGCGTCCAGGACTGGAAGGACGCCGCAGCGTCCGGTGCGATGTCCGAGGCCTTCGCCTGCGGTACCGCCGCGGTGATCACCCCGGTCGGCACCGTCAAGGACAAGTCCGGTGAGTTCCAGGTCAACGGCGGTGTCTCCGGTGAGATCACCATGAAGCTGCGTGAGCACCTCACCGGCATCCAGCGCGGCACCGTCGAGGACGTGCACGGCTGGAACTACGACCTGATCGCCGCGAAGTAGCGGAACCGGTCAGAAGCAGTCAGAAGCAGCTGACGGCGACGCGGACCATGGGAAGCGTCGCCAGGCCGGCACCGCTGTCGAGCCCGAGGTCACGGTCGATCACGGGCGACAGCCGCAGGCGGTCCACGGCGAATCCGACCGTGGGGGAGGCGGGCCGGTGGGGGACCAGCCACCATCGTGTGGCACCCGGGGACATCGCGTCCGCCAGCAGGGCAGCGGCGAGCGTGTCCGCCCCGTCGAGGACCACCGGGGTGCGGCGTGCCGCCGCCTGGGTGAGGACACCGACCATGACCGCGAGGTCCGGAGTGCCCAGGATGCGGAGGATCTCCCGGACGGAACCGGCGTCCCACGGCCCGTTGCGGTAACCGCGGGCGGCGAACATGGCGTCCCGCACGGTCTCCACCGCGTCACGCCACACAGCGACGTCCGCACCGATCTCATGGCGGACGACAGCGACGGGTTCCTTACGGCAGACGGTGGCGGTCACCGAGGCCACAGAGACGGAGCTGACGGGATTCCCGCTGCCGCTGAGGAGGATCAGGGGGACGCCGGAATCGACCGCGTGGTCAGTGACCTCCACCCCGTCGGAGAGAAGCGCCTCGACCTCGTCGGCGCCCAGGCCCACTGCCGTGGCCGGGGCGACCGGGTGGACCCGGATATCGGCGCCGACGGAGGACGCCAGACCTGCCGGTAGGGATTCCCCGGTGGCCGTCTCCGCGGCGAGCGTCTCATCCGCCGTGACGAGCAGCAGCACAGGACGCTGTCCCGCGTCGTCGGTGAGGGACGTCGTCAGGGCCGTGTCCCGCGCCCAGGCGGCCAGGGCGGGCAGCAGTGCGGTAGAGGCCGTGGTGGGCATGTGACTAGACCGTGTCGCCGATGTTGACCTGCGGGGCCGGGGTACGCATCCTGCGGATCATGGTCGCGCGGGTGAAGGCGTAGAAACCCAGGGTCCAGCGGCCGAAGGCGCGCTCCGGGAAGCGCTCGTCAACGAGCTTGTTGACCTTGCGGCCCAGGAAGAAGCCCTCGATGACCAGCAGAACGATCACGAAGAGCATGATCAGGGAGACCAGGTTGGCGATCTGCGGGGCCGACATACCGATGATCATGACCAGCACGACGATCAGGGCGATCGGCAGGAACATGTTCATCATGTAGCGGCGGGAATCCACGTAGTTGCGGACGAAGAGCTTCTCCTTGCCCTGGTCACGGGGCAGCAGGTAGTTCGGGTCGCCGGCCATCATGCGCTCATTGGCCTTCTTGCGGGCAGAAGCGGCCTCCTCGCGCTCACGTCGCTTCTTCTCCTTGAACTCCTCTTTGGTCATGGAGTCCTTTTCGGCCTTCTTCCGCTCCTTGGCCTCCTTGGGCGTGAGCGGGGCGTCGTAGTGGGCGCGGCGGGTACCGGCCTGACGCTCGACCTCGTTGCGCTTCGGAGTCGGGCGGCCCTTCTTCGGGGTCTGACCCTTCGGGAGGGAGGCGTCCTCGAAGGTATCCTCGAAGGCGCCGATATTCTCGTCTGCGGCGTTGTCACCGGGGGTGTCGGCATCTTTGTTCCAGGGCAGTTTCACACCCCACAGGCTAGAGCACGACAGGGGAGGTGTCCCAACGAGGTCCCGTTGCAGGGGGAGAGTACCGCGGGATGTGTCTCGGGAATACGTCGCTGGAAAAGTCGGTTGAACGGGGGTAGCGTGACAACCAACCGTAATACCGAGGAGGAACAGATGACCGCTCCCGAGAAGACCACCGGCGTCGAAGTGACCGGTGCCGCCGCCGAAAAGGCTGCCGCCCTGCTGGCCCAGGAGGGCCGTGACGACCTGTCCCTGCGCATCGCCGTGCAGCCGGGCGGTTGTGCCGGCCTGCGCTACCAGCTCTTCTTCGACGACCGCAGCCTCGACGGCGACCACGTCGACCACTTCGACGGCGTGGACCTTGTCGTGGACAAGATGTCGGCCCCGTACCTCACGGGTGCGAAGATCGACTTCGCCGACACGATCGAGTCCCAGGGGTTCACCATCGACAACCCCAACGCCGGCGGCTCCTGCGCCTGCGGCGACTCCTTCAGCTGATCCGTCTCGGCTGACCCCGTCACGGACGGGAACGACCCTACAGGGTGGATCCACGGTGATTCGCCACCCTGTGGGGTCGTTGCTGTGTGCGGGAGGGGCGGCGTCCTGCCCCGCGGGGCGCCCTAGAGCTGGACGGGGTAGTCCTGTTCGTCGATGTCCGGGTGGATCCGGTTCTCGACGAAGATGCCGTGCCAGATCATGAAGGCGATGACGGTCCACAGGCGGCGGGAGTGGTCCGGGCCATGACCGGAGTTCATCGAGACGCGGTGCTCGTCGAGCATCGCCAAGACCTCCGCCTTGTTGAAGATATCCTCGGTCCGGGACTCCTCGATGATGGACCGCGCCCAGTCGTAGAGCTCCGGGCCCGCGAGCCAGTGACGGATCGGGACCGGGAAGCCCAGCTTCTTCCGGTTGATCACGTGCGGGGGCACGATGAGTTCCATGGCACGGCGCAGTGCGTACTTCGTCGTGTCGTGGCTGATCTTCAGGTCGTAGGGAATCGTCCGGGCGACGTCGAAGACCACCTTGTCCAGGAACGGCACACGCAGCTCCAGGGAGTTCGCCATGGTGATCTTGTCCGCCTTGACGAGGATGTCACCACGCATCCAGGTGAACAGGTCCAGGTGCTGCATCCGGGACACCGGGTCGAACTTCTCCGACTCGGCGTAGATCGGTGCGGTGACCTCGCGGTGGTCCCACTCCGGCCGGGCGATCTTCAGGACACGCTCGAGCTGCTCGTAGTTGAAGGAACGGGCGTTGCCGTAGTAGCGCTCCTCCATCGGGGTGGTGCCGCGCAGCAGCAGTGACTTGCCACGCTGGCCCTCGGGCAAGGCCTGGCCCAGTTTGTTGAGGACCTTCTTGATCGGGGAGGGCACCTTGTCGAACGGAGCGAGCGACAGGGGCTCCTTGTAGATGGTGTAGCCGCCGAAGAGCTCGTCGGCGCCCTCTCCGGAGAGGACCACCTTGACGCGCTCGCGGGCCGCGGCGGCGACGAAGTAGAGGGGTACCAGAGCCGGGTCGGCCACCGGGTCGTCGAGGTACCAGATGATCTTCGGCACGGCGGCGGCGAACTCCTCGGGCGAGACGACCTTGACCACGTGCTCCACACCGATGGCCTCGGCGGACTCGGCGGCGACGTCGACCTCGGAGTACCCCTCACGCTCGAAACCGGTGGTGAAGGTGATGAGGTCCGGGTTGTGCTGCTTGGCCAGCGCGGCGATCGCGGTGGAGTCGATGCCGCCGGAGAGGAAGGAGCCGACGGTCACGTCGGCGCGCATGTGCTTGGCCACGGAATCCTGCAGGGCGTCCGCGATCTTCCGGAACAGGGCGTCCTCGGTGCCGGAGGGGACCGGGACCGGGGTGAAGTCCGGGCGGAAGTAGCGCACCGCCTTGACCTCGTCGCCGGGACGCAGCGTCGCGTGGCAGCCGGACTCGAGACGGCGGATACCGGCGTGGAGGGTCTCCGGCTCCGGGACGTACTGGAGGTCCGTGTAGTGCACGATCGCACGGTCGTCAAGGCTCTTGTCCAGACCGATGGCCTCGGCCATGTCGAGGATCGACTTCTTCTCGCTGCCGAAGACGGTGCCGGCCTCGGACGTCGCGTAGAACATCGGCTTGATGCCGAACTGGTCGCGGGCGAGGAACATGGTGCGCTCGATGGCGTCCCACACGGCGAAGGCGAACATGCCGCGCAGGTGGTTGACGACGTCCTCGCCCCAGTGGTGGTAGCCGACGACGATGGTCTCGGAGTCACCGGAGGTGTTGAAGGAGTAACCGGCGGCCTGCAGCTCCTCGCGCAGCTCCACGTAGTTGTAGATCTCACCGTTGAAGGTCAGGGAGTAGCGGGCGGCCTTGCCTTTCTTGCCCTCCTCGCCCTCCGGATCCCACTGGAGCGGCTGGTGGGAGTGCTCCAGGTCGATGATGGACAGTCGGTTGAATCCGAAGACGACATCATCGTCGTTCCAGGTCCCGTCCTCGTCCGGGCCGCGGTGACGCATGCAGGGAAGGGCGTGGGCCACGGGGTCGACGTACCGGGGCGCGTCGCCGAGGGCGGTGAGAATTCCAAGAAGTCCACACATGAGCTGTAGAGGTCATCTCCATACTTATAGGGAAGACGGCCGGACGGGAAGCATCACGGAGGACGCCGCACCGGCCGGTCGCGGGTACGGGAAACAACGATACTAGGCCCACGCCTGCCACATGCCAGTCGGCACTTCCGGTGCAGGCGGGGGAGGTACCGCTGGACGCCAAGGGTGGACGGTGGGGGACAGGGGTATCCGTACGGTCAACCCCGAATAGGGCCGCTGTATGTCCGACATCGTGACCTAGATGATGGACGGCAGGAACGCATGCACTATTGTCGTTCATTGATACGGAAAGTGCGGGTGGTCCTCTGCAGGTGACCCCGCGCAGCTTCCGGTGAACACGACGTGTGATTGAGGAAGGCATACTCGCGTGGAACAGCGAAAAGTTCACGGTATGGCCCGCAAGCTGGGACTGGCCGGTGCTCTGGGACTCGGTGCCCTGGCCCTTGCCGGCTGCGACGCCACTCCCCCCGACAACGGTTTCTTCCATGCCCTGCGCATGGGCTGGCCGGACGGCATCACCCCTGAGTCCAAGTCCATGGGTAACTTCTGGGTCTGGACCTGGGTTACCGCATGGATCATCGGCATCATCATGTGGGCCCTGATGTTCGTCGTGATCTTCCGGGACAGCGCCAAGCGCGCCAAGAAGGCCGGTAAGGGGGAGTTCCCGCGTCAGACCGCCTACAACGTCAACCTCGAACTGGCCCTGACCACCGTCCCGGTCCTGATCGTCATGGCCCTGTTCTTCTTCACCGTGCAGACCCAGGACGAGGTCACCGCGCTGGACAAGAACCCTGAGGTCACGGTCGACGTCACCGCCTACCAGTGGAACTGGAAGTTCGGTTACGGCGAGGTCAAGAGCAACCTGGCCCCCGGCGGCTCCGACTACGACGGCACGGACCAGCAGAAGGCCGATGACTCGGCACTGCTCTCCGCCCCGAGCGAAGAGGTCGACGAACACAAGCCCGCGGGTCCGATCCACGGTGGCTCCTCTGAGGACTACTCGTACCTCAACTACGACAAGATCGAGACCGTCGGCACCTCCGAAGAGGTCCCGGTCCTGGTCCTGCCGAGCAACACCCCGATCGAGTTCAACCTCGCGTCCTCCGACGTGATCCACTCCTTCTGGGTCCCGGAGTTCCTCTTCAAGCGCGACGCTATGCCGCACCCGGAGAAGAACCACCAGGAGCGACGGTTCCAGATCGCCGCCATCGAGGAAGAGGGTGCCTTCGTCGGCCGTTGTGCTGAGATGTGCGGTACCTACCACGCGATGATGAACTTCGAGATCCGCGTCGTCTCCCCGGAGGCCTTCACCGAGTACCTCGACTTCCGCCAGTCGAACCCGACCGCCACAAACGCTGATGCGCTGAAGTCGATCGATGAGGCGCCGTACGCGACGAGTACCCGCCCCTTCCTCCCGGACCGTGCCGGCACCCGCTCGGTCGACGGCGACAACTACATCGGCGACGAGGCCGCGTAAGCGGCAGGAACTCCAAAGGAGAGAACAATGCGGCAGACAGCCAAGTTGATGTACGGCCTGGCGGCGTTCCTCGTCGTCTTGACGGTCCTGTACTTCTTCGCGACCTCTAAGCTCAACGACAACGGTAACGGCCAGGGCATCGAGTGGGCCGGCGGTACCGGCCTGGTGCTCGCCACCCTGCTGTGCCTCTTCCTCGGTGGCTACTTCCACCTGACCAACGCCAAGGCCGACATCGAGCCGAAGGACTGGGAGCAGGCCGAGATCGAGGACGGCGCCGGCGTGCTCGGCTTCTTCTCCGCGAGCTCCGGCTGGCCTTTCCTGATGGCCTTCGCCATCATGCTCATGGGCTACGGCATCGCCTTCTTCCACATCTGGTTGATCCTGCTGGGTGCCGTGATGCTGGTCTGGTCGACCATCATGCTCAACCTGCAGTACGGTCTTCCCCCCGAGAAGGACTAGGGAAGCACCACCCGGTCGTGAAAGACAGCGCCCGGCCCACCGAAACGGTGGGCCGGGCGCTGTTCTGTGTCCGGATACGGGCGGGGGCCGGCCCTACCGGCTCAGCCGTTGACGATGAGATCCATGGCCTGCTTCGCCTTGCCGGACTCCAGGACCTCACGGGCCACGGCGACCTGTTCGGTGAGGACGGTGCGCAGATCCGAATCCTCCCAGCCTTTGACCACGGCCAGCGCGGCGGCTGCGTTGATCAGGACGGCGTCCTTGACCGCGCCCTCAAGCTCCCCTGCCATGAGACGGCGGGCAATGTCCGCGTTGAACTCGGGGTCGCCGCCACGCAGGGCGTCCTCCTCGTAGATGTCGAGCCCGTAGGTACGCGGGTTGATGGTGAACTCCCCGGTACGTCCCTCACTGTCGACAGTGACGACCTCGGTCGGGGCGCTGACGCTGATCTCGTCCATACCGTCGAGGCCCCGGACGATGAGCGCGCGGACGCCCTGGTGGGCGAAAGCACCGCCCATGATCGGCATCATGTCTCGGAAGGCACAGCCGACGACGGCGTACTTCGGCGTGGCCGGGTTGGTCATCGGGCCCAGGAGATTGAACAGCGTGGGGACACCGAGCTCGGAACGCACGGGACCGGCGAAACGCATCGCCGGGTGGTAGGTCTTCGCGAACATGAAGGCGAAGTGGGTGCGCAGCGCATCGGCGTGGATGGTCTCGGGGTCGCGTTCGATATCGAACCCCAGGGCCTCCAGGACGTCTGCTCCACCACACAGAGAGGACGCGGCGCGGTTGCCGTGTTTGACGACGGTCACGCCGGCCGCGGCGACGACGAAGGACGCCATCGTGGAGATGTTGACGGTGTGGTGCCCGTCCCCGCCGGTACCGACAATGTCGACGGCCTCGGCGATGTCACTGAAGTCCACAGGTGTCGCGAACTCGCGCATGGTGTTCGCTGCGGACGAGAGCTCGGCGGCGCTGATGCCCTTGACCCGCAGGCCGTAGGAGAACGCGGCGATCTGGGAGTCGGTGGCCTCACCGGCCATGATCCGGCTGACAGCCCACGCGACCTGGGACTCACTGAGCTCCTCGTGGCGACCGATGCGGTCGAGGACGCCGGGCCAGGTGAAGTAGCTGGCGGGCAGCTTGTCCTGTCCGAGGGCGGGAACGTGGTCCGGACTGTGGGCCGGAGTAGCCATCAGGTCTCTCTCTTCTCCTGACCGGTGTCAGGTGGTTGTGGTGGTTGTTGTCGCGTGCACGCCAGACAGTGCACCGGGCCAGTCTATGCCCTTGTCGGGGGAGTGGTTGCGCGTGGGAGTCGGACATCTGCAGTGGCATCGGATAGTATCTTCGGGAGATGCTGCAGGGAGTGCGGCAGGGGCAGGTTCCAGCCACCCTCTTCCGGGGGTGGTTCGGATTAGCTGGGGCTTCTCCCGGGCCCGGCATTCAGGGGGCGAGGAGGCTCTCACCTGCGGGGACACAATGCGTCGGACGGCGTCATCGAAAAGTTCCCGCCTAACCCCGTTTGTGGTGAGTTCCCAGGAAATATCGATTCCTGACCTGCAGGTTTTCAGAAACCTCCGCTTTAAGGGGGGTCGCGAATCGACTACGGGGGTCGCACACGTCATAATTGTGGACGTGACGAGCGCAGTTGGAAACCAAGGTATGGCAGCACCACAACGTGTTGCGACGCTGAACCGACCGAACATGGTCAGCGTCGGCACGATTGTGTTCCTGTCGCAGGAATTGATGTTCTTCGCGGGGCTCTTCGCGATGTACTTCGTGTCTAAGGCGAACTCGGGTGGTGACTGGCCGTCTCATCCGACAGAGCTGAACGTGCCCTTCGCACTCGGTATCACCGTGATCCTGGTGTCGTCGTCGTTCACGGCCCAGTGGGGCGTGTTCGCCGCCGAGCGTGGAGACGTCTTCGGCCTCCGGAAGTGGTACGCACTCACCATTGTGCTGGGTGCCATCTTCCTGATCGGCCAGGCGTACGAGTACATCCACCTCGTGGAGCACGGGACGACGATCTCGAGCAGCGTCTACGGGTCGGTGTTCTTCATCACCACCGGCTTCCACGGCGCACACGTCCTCGCCGGCGTGCTCGCGTTTGTCGTGGTGCTCCTCCGCACCGCGAAGTCGAAGTTCACCCCGGCCCAGGCCACCGCAGCCGTCGTTGTGTCGTACTACTGGCACTTCGTCGACGTCGTGTGGATCGGCCTGTGGATCACGATTTACTTCATCCAGTAGGCCGAACGGGCCGATGTGTGACGCTCGGCCGTTAAGCCCATCGCATTCCGTATGACGAGTTAAGGGAACAAGATGGATACCAACCACAGCATGACCGAGGGGGAGCAGCCCGTGACTAGCTCCCCTGAGGCATCCACAACACGCAGGACGCGCCGCTCGCGGCGTAAGCTGCGCCGGACCGCTGCCGGAGCGCTCGCGCTCGTGCTCGGCCTCTCCGGTGCAGGACTGATCGCCCAGGCAGTGACCCCCGATGCTCAGGAGGCGACGGCCGATGTCGACGCCGAGTCCCTGATCAGCCAGGGCAAGGAGATCTACGAGGTCGCCTGTATCACCTGCCACGGCGCCAACCTCCAGGGTGTCCAGGACCGCGGTCCGTCCCTGGTCGGCGTCGGTGAAGGTGCCGTGTACTTCCAGGTCCACTCCGGCCGTATGCCGATGAAGCGCAACGAGGCCCAGGCCGAGCGCAAGGACGCCCGCTTCAACGAGCAGCAGACCTTGGCGCTGGCGGCCTACGTCAACGCCAACGGTGGCGGCCCGGGCATCGTGAAGGACTCCGATGGCGCGATCGCCATGGAGTCCCTGCGCGGTGCCAACAACGACAACGGCAAGATCGATCCCGCCGACGTCGCGCGTGGTTCCGATCTCTTCCGCCTGAACTGTGCGTCCTGCCACAACTTCACCGGTCGTGGTGGCGCCCTGTCCGGTGGTAAGTACGCGCCGGTCCTGGACAATGCCAATGAGCAGGAGATCTACCAGGCCATGCTCACCGGCCCCCAGAACATGCCGAAGTTCTCCGACCGCCAGCTCACCGCTGACGAGAAGAAGGACATCATCGCGTACATCAAGTCCGCGAAGGAGACCCCGGCCCAGGGCGGTTACGGTCTCGGCGGCGTCGGCCCGGTGACCGAGGGCATGCTGATGTGGATCGTCGGCATCGTCGTGCTCATCGGCGGAGCTATGTGGATTGGAACCCGGTCATGAGTGAAATCAAGAGCAGCTACTCCTCGGACGAGCTCGCGGCGATGAGCGACGAAGAGCTCGCCCGCCTCGGTACCGAGCTTGACGGCGTCACCGTCGCCTACCGCAAGGAGCGTTTCCCGGTCGAGAACGACCCGGCGGAGAAGCGTGCAGCCTTCGGCATCAACGTGTGGTTCGCACTGTCCGTGGTCCTGGGCATCGCCTTCGTGGCGGTCTACCTCTTCTGGCCGTGGCAGTACAAGCACCTCGAGGAGGACGGCCTGTGGATGTACACCCTGTACACCCCGCTGCTGGGCGCCACCGCCG
Organism: Corynebacterium variabile; assembly: GCF_006539825.1. GTDB lineage: Bacteria > Actinomycetota > Actinomycetes > Mycobacteriales > Mycobacteriaceae > Corynebacterium > Corynebacterium variabile. The sequence goes on along the minus strand of NZ_BJNT01000006.1, from coordinate 148,078 downwards.
GCCTCTCGATCATCTGCCTCGGTGTGGGCGCGGTCCAGTTCTCCAAGAAGTTCGTTCCCGAGGAGATCTCGGTCCAGACCCGTCACGACGGCCCCTCTGAAGAGGTCGACCGAAAGACGATCACCGCTCTGCTGAACGATGCCTGGAAGACCTCCACCCTCGGCCGTCGCAAGGTCATGATGGGCCTCGCCGGCACCGGTGCCGCCCTCATGGGTCTGGCTGTCGTCCTCCCGCTGGGCGGCATCATCAAGAACCCGTGGAAGCCCAAGGCCATGGGCATCCAGGGTGACGGCACGCTGTGGACCACCGGCTGGACCCTCGTCGATGAGGGCGAGAAGGTCTACCTCGGTCGCGATACCGCGGCCATCGCCGAGGAGCACAACGGCCACTACACCACCCAGGGCGTCAATCGCCTGGTGCGCGTCCGACCCGAGGACCTTGACGCCGGCGCCATGGAGACCGTGTTCCCCCTCTCGGAGGAGATGGTGAACGACGGCGAGAAGTACGATTCGAACAAGGACGTCTACGAGGAGCACATGCACTCCGTGCACGGCCCGCGTAACGCGGTCATGCTGATCCGCCTCCGCCACGAGGACGCCGTCAAGGCTGTCCAGCGCGACGGCCAGGAGGACTTCCACTACGGCGACTACTACGCCTACTCCAAGATCTGTACCCACATCGGTTGCCCGACGTCCCTGTACGAGCAGCAGACGAACCGCATTCTCTGCCCGTGCCACCAGTCCCAGTTCGATGCACTCCACTGGGGTAAGCCGGTGTTCGGTCCTGCAGCCCGTGCTCTGCCGGAGCTGTCGATCAACGTCGACGCGGACGGTTACCTCTACGCCGAGCACAACTTCATTGAGCCGGTCGGCCCGGCATTCTGGGAGCGTAAGTCATGAGCACATCCACGAAGCCGTCACACATGGCGATGGCTGCCGACAACATGGACCAGCGGTACACCATGGCCGCCGGTATCCGTCGGCAGATCAACAAGGTCTTCCCGAGCCACTGGTCCTTCATGCTCGGCGAGATCGCGCTGTACTCCTTCATCATCCTTCTTCTCTCGGGTGTCTACCTCACCCTGTTCTTCGACCCCTCGCTGTCGAAGGTCATCTACGACGGTGCCTACGCTCCGCTCAACGGTGTCGAGATGTCCCGTGCCTACGAGACAGCCCTGAACATCTCCTTCGAGGTGCGCGGCGGTCTGTTCATCCGCCAGGTCCACCACTGGGCGGCCCTGCTGTTCGCGGTCTCCATCGTGGTCCACATGCTGCGCATCTTCTTCACGGGTGCGTTCCGCAAGCCGCGCGAGGCGAACTGGGTCATCGGTTGCGTCCTGCTGCTGCTGTCCGTCGCTGAGGGCTTCATGGGCTACTCCCTGCCGGACGACCTGCTCTCCGGTGTGGGTCTGCGCATCATGTCTGCCATCGTCGTCGGTCTGCCGATCGTCGGTACCTGGCTGCACTGGATCATGTTCGCCGGTGACTTCCCGGGGGACATCATCATCCCGCGTCTGTACATCGCCCACGTGCTCCTGATCCCGGCGATCCTGCTGGCGCTGATCGCCGCTCACCTGGCCCTGGTCTGGTACCAGAAGCACACCCAGTTCCCGGGTGCCGGCCGTACCGAGCGCAACGTCGTCGGTGTCCGCATCCTCCCGGTGTTCGCGGTCCACTCCGCGGCCTTCGGCATCATCACCTTCGGTGTCATCGCGCTGATGGCCGGCCTGTTCCAGATCAACTCGATCTGGAACCTGGGTCCGTACAACCCGTCGCAGGTCTCCGCCGGTTCCCAGCCCGATATCTACATGCTCTGGACTGACGGTGCGGCACGTATCATGCCGGCGTGGGAGCTCTATCTCGGCAACTACACGATCCCGGGCGTCTTCTGGGTCGCACTGCTGCTGGGTCTCCTGGTGGTCCTGCTGTTCGCCTACCCCTGGATTGAGCAGCACTTCACCAAGGACAACGCGCACCACAACCTGCTGCAGCGTCCGCGCGATGTGCCGGTCCGCACCTCCCTCGGAGTCATGGCCATGATGGCGTACTTCGTGCTGACCCTCTCGGGTGGTAACGACCTCTTCGCCCTGCACTTCCAGATCTCGCTGAACGCCATGACCTGGATCGGTCGCATCGGTTTCCTGGTGCTGCCTCCGATCGCCTACTTCGTCACCTACCGGATCTGCCTGGGTCTCCAGCGCAACGACCGGGCGGTGCTGGAGCACGGTATCGAGACCGGCACCATCCGTCAGCTCCCGAACGGCGGCTTCATCGAGGTCCACCAGCCCATCGGCCCGGTGGACGAGCACGGTCACCCGATCCCGCTGGAGTACGCCGGCGCCCAGGTGCCGACCAAGCTCAACCAGCTCGGTTTCGCCGGTCAGCCCGGCCGCGGTGGATTCTTCCGCCCGGACCCGGAGGACATCGTCTCGAAGGTCTCCGAGATCGAGGAAGCCAACGAGCACGAGAAGATCGAGATGCTGCGTCGGCTCAATGAAGCCAACCGCGCCGCTCTCGAGGACAAGGGTCACTCCAACCCCTAGAAGCCACTGAGCTTCACCCGTCATACACCGGACCCCGGGTCCACCGTCACACGGTGGGCCCGGGGTCCTGTGTTGTACGGGGGTATCTGTACACAACTGTGACAGATCAGATCTCTTCATTGTCTGGACGGCGCCGATCCGTCACGATGGTGTACGGCTGTCAGCCGCCGGCTGCCGGGGAGAGGAGCGCGTCCAGAGTGAGGCGTCCGCCTGCTCTGCCTCTTAGACGCCGGAGAGATAGTGGAGAAGATCGAGCGTCGCCAGAACATCAGATACCGTGCGGTGTGAGGGTCGGTGGTCGAGGTCGAAGGCTTCCGCGAGGGTGTTGAGACGGTAGCGGCCCACACGGGAGCGGGGGACAAGTGCTCGGGCGGACTCTGCGGTACATAAGGAGAGAGACGCCGCACGAGGCGTGCTGTGCGTCGTCGTGATCTCAGCATCGATGAAAGCGAGATCGAAGCCGACGTTGTGGCCCACGACCGTGTCGTGGGCGAGAAAGGCGGAGAGATCCCCGAGGATGTCGGCTACCGGCGGTGCCTGTCGCACCTGCTGGTCGGTCAGTCCGGTGAGGGAGGTGATGAACCCGGGGAGGGAGCGCCCCGGATCCACCACCCGGTGGAACAGGGCGACGGGACGTCCCTCGCGTACGCGGAGGGCGGCGACCTCAATGATCCGATCGTTGTCGGGGTCCAGGCCCGTGGTCTCGCAGTCCACGACGACACAGTCCCGGAGGCTCCGGCGGAGGCTCTGCCTGAGCTCGTCGTGCGCGGAGCGTGGGTTCATGAGGCTTCATTGTAGCGGTGGGCCGCGACGTCGGACGAGGCTGCAGGGACTCCGGCGCGACGCTAAAGCCTGTGATTGTTGTGACTGGAGAGGTCGTCGTCGGTTGTGCACCGTCGCCGGACGGCATTGTGTGACCAGGATCACATGACGTCGACAAGGGTAGTTGATGTGACCCGCATCTCAGGGGTCCCAGCCCCGGGCGGGCGCGCCATTTGTGCTGGTCGCGGCGTTATCGAACCGTGATCTTCTGCGCTTCACCAGTTGTAGTGATACCTCTACCCGTCATTGATCACGGTGGTATAACGGCGCCGCGAGCGAGAAAATGCAACCCGCCCACTGGACACGGAGCGTGATCGTTTCGTAATCTCTTCGTGACCTTGAGGGGCGCGGCACGAAGAGCGTCCCCACAACGATCTCGAAAGGCAATTTCCTCCTATGGGTAAGCACAGTCTGAAGAACGGTTCCTCCCGGCGCAACATCGTGGCCGCGGCTGCGATCGGCGTCGGCGCCGCTGTCGCACTGCCTGCGACCGCCCAGGCTGCCCCCGTCCAGGTTCCCGGCACCGACTTCTCCGTCGACGTCCCGAACGAGGTTCTGGATGCTGCCGGCAACTACGTGGACACGAGCGCCTTCACCGGAGCTGCCGCCGCCGCCGAGTCGGCCGTGGCCTCCGCCGCCCCGACCTCCACCGGTCAGAAGATCGCCGACGCCGCGACGTCCAAGCAGGGTGCGCCCTACGTGTGGGGCGCTACCGGCCCGAGCTCCTTCGACTGCTCCGGTCTGACCTCCTGGGCCTACAACCAGGTCGGCAAGTCCATCCCGCGCACCTCCGGTGCCCAGGCCTCCGGTGGAACCCCGGTCTCCCTGAACGCCCTGCAGCCCGGCGACATCATCTCGTACTACTCCGGCGCCTCCCACGTCGCGATCTACATCGGCGACGGCAAGATCGTCCACGCCGTGAACGAGGGCACCCCGGTCCAGGTCAACGACATCAACTACATGCCGATCAACAACGCCGTCCGCTTCTAGTACCGCGTAGTTCCGGCCCGGCGCCGGCACCCCGCACGGGGTGTCGGCGCCGCTGCTTGTCAGCCACATCTGCACCACCCGTCACAGCTTCGGCGACTGTCACCACAAGGTTGCAGTTCGGTCACGAAGTTGTGGCAGTATGTTCAACGGATCGACCGTCCCCACCCGAAGAGGTACTACAACCGTGACCAAGCGTTACACTGCCCGCCACCGCGCCACCGCTCCCGCCGCCCACAGTCGGCCGGCTCTGCGGACCGTCGCAGGACTCGGGCTCAGTATCGGCACTGTTGTCGCCGGCGTCTCCGTGGCGCAGGCGGACCCGGCGGAACCCGCAGTTCCGGCTCCCGCCGGGACCGCGGACCTGTCGTCCACCCCGGTGGACACCTCACCGCTGCCGTCGGATGCGGACGGTCTGCTCGACCGCCTCAACGAGATCTCCCGTCAGGCTGAGGCGACCAGCGACAGGGTCGAGGAGAACCGCACCGCCCTGGACAGTGCGCGCACCCTGCTCGACCGCTCCAACGTCGCCCTCGACTACTACACCAGGGAATCGGACGAGGCGGTCGCCCGCGCTGAGGCGGCTCGTGGACCGGTCACGGAGCTGTCCCAGTCTCTCTACCGTGGTGCCACCGTGGACCCGGTGACCGCCGCCATCGGCTCAGCCAGTCCGCAGGATGCCATTGACCGCAGCGCCTACGGTTCGGCGCTCAACGCGACCCGCACGGCCACGGTCGAGAACCTCCAGACCTCCCTGTCCGACGCTGCGGCGTCGAAGTCCCTCGCCCTGCGGTCGAAGGCCACCGCCGACTTCCAGCTCACCGAGTTCGGTCAGCGTCAGGCGGACCTCGACGCCCGCACCGCCGAGCTCGACGCGATGAAGGCCCAGATCTCCGAGGCCGTCGACGCGATGCCCCAGGATCAGAAGCAGCGGTGGATCGACCGCAACGGTCCCATCGACGTCGATGTCGAGGAGTTCCTCAATGAAGTCTCAGCACTAGCAGGCGGCGTCGTGGGTGCGGCGATGAGCAAGCTCGGCAGCCCCTACTCCTGGGGTGCGACCGGTCCGGACGCCTTTGACTGCTCCGGCCTGATGTTCTGGGCCTACCAGCAGATGGGTAAGTCCATCCCGCGTACCTCCAGCGCCCAGATCGCCGGCGGCACCCCGGTCTCCCGGGAGCAGCTCCAGCCCGGCGACATCGTCGGCTACTACTCGGGCGTCAGCCACGTCGGCATGTACATCGGCGACGGCAAGATCGTCCACGCGTCCGACTACGGCATCCCCGTCCAGGTCGTCAGCGTCGACAGCATGCCCTTCGCCGGCGCCTCCCGTTACTGAGAACCGTCATGGCCGCCCGGTCTGAGCGTCGCGTCCTGCTCGTCACCAATGATTTCCCTCCGACTTTCGGTGGCATCCAGAGCTACCTCCGGGACTACTGTCTTGAGCTGGAGCGGCGCGAGCCCGGTCGGCTCGTGGTCCTGGCGTCCACGCAGGATGCAGAGGCCGCGGCGGCGTATGACGCCACACTCCCGTTCCCGGTGATCCGGTGGCCCCACCGCATCCTCTTTCCCTTTCCGGCTGAGGCCCGACGGATGGCGCAGGTCATCAGGGAGCGCGGCATCCACACGGTCTGGTTCGGGTCATCGACACCCTTCGCTCTGCTGGCGACTGCGGCTCGCCGGGCCGGCGCCCGACGTATCGTCGCGTCCACCCACGGCCATGAGGTCGGTTGGTCCATGGTGCCGGGCGGACGCTCCGTCCTCCGCTGGATCGGTCGCTCCGTCGACTGCCTGACCTACGTCTCCCGCTACGCCCGCGGACGTTTCATGGCGTCCTTCGGTCCGACGGTCGCCTGGGAGCCCATGCCCGGTGGCGTCGACACGACCCGATTTCGGCCGGACCCGGTCGGTCGGGAGACGGTGCGTACCCGGCACGGCATCGACGACCGCAGGGTCATCGTCTGCGTCTCCCGTATCGTGTCCCGCAAGGGGCAGGACACCCTCGTCGCCGCCATGCCGCGGATCCTCGACCGGGTTCCCGACGCCCACCTGCTCATCGTCGGTCCCGGTGACTACGCCGACACGCTGCGCGAGATGGTCGAGGAGCGGGGGATCGGGGAGCAGGTGACGCTCACCGGTCCGGTGGATGCCGGGGAACTCGTCGCCCACTACTGCGCCGGTGACGTCTTCGCCATGCCGGTCCGCACCGAGGGTGGTGGCTTTTCCGTGGAGGGGCTCGGCATCGTCTTCCTGGAGTCCCAGGCCTGCGGTGTGCCCACCGTCGCCGGGGACGGGGGAGGGGCCCCTGAATCCGTCCTCGACGGTCGTACCGGTGACGTGGTCGACGGCACCGACACGGACGCCGTGGCCGACGACGTCGCCCGGCTCCTGGCGGATCCGGAGCGCGCACAGCGCTATGCCGCGGAAGGACGCCGCTACGTCGAGGAGGCCTGGAACTGGCACATCCTCGGCGAGCAGCTGTCCGCCGTGCTCGACGGCGACGGCCGACGTCCACCCAGGCACAGTTGGAACTGGCGGGGCTGACCGATACCCTGGGAGGGTTGCACAGGGCGACTGCCGCTGTGTTCTGGCGTGTGATCTGAGAGGACGTGGACGCGGACGTGTCAACGAGTGAACAGCTGACCATCGGTATCGACATCGGCGGAACGAACCTTCGCGCCGCGGTCGTGGACGGGACCGGCTCGATCATCGACATCGAGCAGCTTCCCACCCCGAGCTCGGTCAACGCGCTCGAGACCGCCATCAGTCACGTCGTCGGCATCCTCCGGGGACGCCACGAGGTCGCTGCTGTGGGACTGGCCGTCGCCGGGTTCATCACCGCCGACCAGACCTCCGTCCGTTTCGCCCCGCATCTGCCGTGGCGTGACATGGAGATCCGCGACCGGCTGACCCGCGTCCTCGGTCTTCCTGTGGTCCTGGAGCACGACGCCAACGCCGCAGCCTGGGGTGAGCAGATCCTCGGCCCCGGCCGCGACGCCGGTACCTGGGCCTTCTTCGCCGTCGGTACCGGCATCGGCGGTGCGCTGGTCACCGACGGCCGCATCTACCGTGGTGCCTTCGGTACCGCGCCGGAGTTCGGTCACCTCACCGTGGTCCAGGGTGGACGCTCCTGCCCCTGTGGCAAGCGCGGCTGCCTGGAGCGCTACTGCTCCGGCAGTGCGCTGGAGCTCACCGCCCGCGAGTTCATCGCCACCGGTCGGCACCCCCGCAGTGCCCTCGCCGAGCACTACCACTCCGCCCCGGAGGGCATCACGGGCCGCGCCGTGGTGAATCTCGCCCGTGAAGGCGATGTGCTGGCCTGCGAGGTCATCGCCGACTTCGCCCGCTGGCTCGGCCGCGGTCTGGCCGTGGTGCAGGAGATCCTCGACCCCGAACTCATCGTCCTGGGCGGCGGCGTGAGCCGTGATTCCGACCTCTACCTGACCGAGGCCGTCGCCGAGATGTCCCAGAATGTCGTCGGTGCCGGCCACCGTCCGCTCGCGAGGGTGGAGACGGGAGTCCTCGGAGCGGACGCAGGTATGATCGGCGTGGCGCTTCTCGCCGGAGCAGTGAACCCCTGAGAGAGGATTTTCCGTTGCGTAACCGCACCTACTGGTGGTTGAAGAATGTCGTGATCGGCCCCTGGCTGTGGCTGATCAACCGGCCGTTCGCCCGTGGGCTCGACACGATCCCCGCCGAGGGGCCGGTCATCCTGGCGTCCAACCACCTGGCTGTGATGGATTCGCTCTACCTGCCGCTCCTGTCGAAGCGGCAGCTCACGTTCCTGGCGAAGAAGGAGTACTTCACCACCCCCGGTTTCGCCGGCGGGATCCAGAAGTGGTTCTTCTCTTCGGTGGGCCAGGTGCCCATCGACCGCGGCGACAAGGACCAGCAGGACGCCGCACTGCACACCGCCCTCAAGGTTCTCGCCAAGGGGGACCCGCTGGGCATGTACCCGGAGGGCACCCGCTCCCCGGACGGCCGTCTCTACCGGGGTAAGACCGGTATGGCGCGTATCGCCCTGGAATCCGGTGCCATGGTCTACCCGGTCGCCATGATCGACACCCAGAAGGCGAATATCGCCGGGTCCTGGATCCTGCGTCCCTACCGGATCGGTGTGGTCGTCGGTGATCCGGTCGATCCGGCCGACTTCGCGGACGCCGGGGACGCCTACGCCCGGGCACGCGCCCTGACCGACCATGTCATGGAGCAGCTCGCCGCTCTCTCGGGTCAGGAGTACGTCGAGGGCACCTATGCCGCGGACGTGAAGAAGTCCCTGGAGTCCGGGCAGGGTTACCCGGAGGGCACCGAGCCCGGTAAGGGCCGGATCCTCGGTAGGAAGCCGAGGCCGAAGTTCCTGCGCTACCGGCTCTGAGCCGGCCCGGGGGCGGGGGAGGTGGTCCGGGGAAAGAGGCCACCGACGGCGAGCCACGCGGCTCCGAGCAGCACCAGTTCCGAGCCGACGATCTTCATCATGAGGTTCCAGTCCATTTCGGCGTTGTGCGCCGAGGGGAACCAGGTGTGCAGCACGAGTCTTGTCGTCACCACGATGAACACGGCGCCGAGCAACAGGCCACCGCGGCGTCCTCCCCACCACCAGGACACCACCGCGACGAGAGCCATCGGGACGACCCACACCCAGTGGTGCGCCCAGGACACCGGGGAGGCCAGCAGTGCGAGCAGGGAATTGGTGCACACCGCAGCGGTGACCGCCCCGACCGCCAGCTGACGCAGCATGACGACCACCACGGCGGCGAACGTCAGCACAGCCAGCACCATCCAGATGCGGGTCTGCGCCGGTTCCCCGGTGAACCGGGCGACCATGCCGCGCCAGGACTGGTTGGCCGAGTACATCAGTCCGCCGATACGTGTCGGGTCACTGACGGTCTCGGTCCAGTACCGGTGCGAGTCACCGGGGAGGAAGGCCCAGGCCAGGGCGCTGAAGGCGATCCCGGAGATCAGGGAGGTCGCCGCCTCCCGCCACTGTCGACGGAGCAGGAAGTACAGGCCGAACACGGCCGGCGTGAGTTTCAGGGCGGCGGCGAGACCGATGAGAGTCCCGCGGGGCCACGGCGTCTTCGGCAGGAGCAGGTCGGCGACGACCAGCAGCATGAGCAGGATGTTGATCTGTCCGAACTCCAGGGTGGACGCCACCGGCCACATCCAGGTGGCGAGGAGGGCGGTCCCGGTGCCCAGGGCCCAGAGTGCGCCGCGCGAGAGTCCGCGTCCGGCTTCCCGGGCGAGGGCGGCGAGCACGATCACCACGGTGAGCACCATGGTCGCCACGCTGACCAGGGTGAACAGGATCTGTCCCACGTTCAGGGGCAGTACCGCCAGGGGGACGAAGGCGAGGGCGGACAGCGGGGGATAGGTGAACGGCAGGGTGATCGTTCCGACGCTGAACACCCCCTCATAGAGGGAGATGTCGTCGAGGACCGCGCGTCCGCCTCCGCGGTAGACGTCGAAGTCGATGTGGTAGGGGATCCCACCACTGTTGACCACGTACGTGACCAGCGCATGGACCCCGGAGGCCACAGCGAGTACACCGAATATCATCCACGGAACCAGCGCACCGCCGGGAGCTCTTTTCACGGGAACTCAGCCTACGACGAATTGAGGTTTCCTGTGAACTACGGCAGGCTGGACATCTATGTCAGATTCCGTGGGGACAGGTGTGAAGGTCGCGACCGACAGTCAGCAGGCTGCCGGCTCCGCCGGCGAACCCACCCGCGACCCCGCGGCCAACCGGCTGCTCTGGGCGGACTGTGCCAAGGGCCTGTCGATCATCGCGGTCTGTTACATGCACGTCGTCACCGGTGTGCCCGGCGGCCAGGATTCGGGGTGGCACTGGTTCAACGACGTCATGGATCCGATCCGGATGCCGTTGTTCTTCCTCATCTCCGGACTCTTCGCCCACCGCGTCATCGAACGGACACTCGGCGACCTCTGGTACCGGCGGCTCTGGTTCCTCCTGGTCCCGTACCTGGTCTTCACCCCGGTCCAGGCGGCGATCCGGATCGACATGGTCGAGGACGTCACCTGGCAGAACCTCGGCCGGGCGATCCTCTTCGGCGACCCGGGCATCTGGTTCCTCTACGCACTGATGGTCTTCAACATCGCCGCCTGCCTGCTGCGCCGCGTCCCACCGCTGGCAGCGGTGGGCCTGTCGGTCATCCCGGCGGTCTGCATCGCCGCCGCCGGCCTGACCCAGTACAACGAGATCACCCACATTACCGCCTACATGCCGGCCTTCTTCCTGGGCCTGCACTTCCGGGCGGTGTTCTTCCGGCTGGCCGCCCGGGCGACGGACTGGCGTGTCATCCTCGGTGCCGTCGCCGCGTACGTCGGCTGGGAGTGGGTCATGGACCTGCTCGTCGACCACGTCAACCCGGACGGTTGGACCACTGCTGAGGCAGGCCTGATCAACCTCACCGGCATGGTGCGGATCCTCACCGCGGTGCCCGCGGGCATCATCGTGGCGGTGTGGATCTCCCGCACCCCGCTGCTCTCCGGCATCTTCGCCGGTATCGGACGCCACACTCTTCCGATCTACGTCTCCCACCATGCGGCTCTCTACCTGTTCAACGAGGAGATCCTCCGACGCCTCGTTGAGAGCAACCCGGAGCGCTGGGAGTTCCTCACCGGAATGAACGCCCGGATTTTCACGGGCTTCGCAGTGTGCGTGGTAACCGGATGGATCTTCTACCGGATCGGCAGGCTCCCGGTCATCGGATGGATCCTCTACCCGCCGGCACTGCCACGCCGCCGCGCGGTCGCCTGAGTCCCGACGGCTAGACTGTCCCACCGTGCGCTACTTCTATGACACGGAATTCATCGAGGACGGCCGGACGATCGATCTGGTCTCCATCGGTGTCGTCGCCGAGGACGGTCGCGAGTTCTACGCGGTCTCCTCGGACTTCAACGAGCGGCGGGCGGGGAGCTGGGTGCGACGCAACGTCCTCCCTCAGCTGCCACCCCGGTCCGATCCGGCGTGGATGCCTCGGACCGTGCTGCGCAACCGTCTCTACGAGTTCCTCCTGCCGGACCACACACCCGGCGAGTGGCTGCCGGCGTCGCTGCGTCCGGAGATGTGGGCGTGGCTGGGGGCCTACGACCACGTCGCCTTCGCCCAACTGTGGGGTGACATGACCGGACTTCCGCGGGAGCTCCCGCGCTTCACCCGGGAGCTGCGTCAGCTCTGGGAGGACGCCGGCCGCCCGCAGCTCCCGGACGAACCGTCCAACGCCCATGACGCGCTCGCCGACGCCCGGTTCAACGTCACGAAGTACCGTTTGTCCGTGCAGGCGAGAGATGCACGTCGCCGCTGACACCGCACGACGGGGCGGTTTCACTGTCTGGACGTGTGTTCTCGTATGATGAGGCGCATGGGTTGGACTATTGACGCACCGCTTGACGAACTCCCCGATCTGCCACCGCTCCCGGGAGAGCTCGAGAACCGTTTCCAGGATGCCGTCGCGCGCGACGCGAAGCAGCAGCCGGGCTGGGACCAGGGGCACGCGGACCGCGTCCGCAAGATCCTCGAGTCCGTGCCCCCGATCGTCGTGGCGCCGGAGATCCGTCGTCTGCGCGCGCAGCTCGCCGACGTCGCGAACGGCAACGCCTTCCTGCTGCAGGGTGGTGACTGCGCCGAGACCTTCGAGTCGAACACCGAACCGCACATCCGCGGCAACGTCAAGACGCTGCTGCAGATGGCCGTCGTGCTGACCTACGGCGCCTCCACCCCGGTGGTGAAGATGGCCCGCATCGCCGGCCAGTACGCCAAGCCGCGGTCCGCCGACAAGGACTCCAACGGTCTGCTCAACTACCGTGGCGACATCGTCAACGGCATCGAGGCGACCGAGGAAGGACGCCGCCACGACCCGTCGCGCATGGTCCGCGCCTACGCGAACTCCGCCGCGGCGATGAACCTCGTCCGCGCCCTGACCAGCTCCGGCACCGCCGACCTGGCGAAGCTGCACGAGTGGAACCGTGAGTTCGTCGCGAACTCCCCGGCCGGCGCCCGCTACGAGGCCCTCGCCGAGGAGATCGAGCGCGGCCTGGAGTTCATGCAGGCCTGTGGCGTCACCGACTCCACCCTGCAGCACGCCGACATCTACTGCTCCCACGAGGCCCTCGTCCGAGACTACGAGCGCGCCATGCTGCGCCTGGCACACGGCGAGAACGGTGAGGACGTCCTCTACAACCTCTCCGCCCACCAGATCTGGATCGGTGAGCGCACCCGCGGTCTCGAGGACTTCCACATCGCCTTCGCCGCACTGGTCGGTAACCCGGTCGGCGTGAAGATCGGCCCGACGACCACTCCCGAGGAGGCCGTCACCTACGTCGAGAAGCTGGACCCGGACAACGAGCCGGGCCGCCTCACCCTCATCAGCCGCATGGGATACGACAAGATCCGGGACGCCCTGCCCCCGATCGTCCAGGCGGTCGAGGCCACCGGACACAAGGTGATCTGGCAGTGCGACCCGATGCACGGCAACACCTACACCTCCTCCAACGGTTACAAGACCCGTGACTTCGACCGCATCATCGACGAGGTCCAGGGCTTCTTCGAGGTGCACCGTGCGCTCGGCTCCCACCCGGGTGGCGTGCACATCGAGTTCACCGGTGAGGACGTCACCGAGGTCGTCGGCGGCGCCCAGGACATCACCGACGTCGATCTGCCGTCGCGTTACGCCACGGTCGTCGACCCCCGACTGAACACCCAGCAGGCGCTCGAACTGTCCTTCCTCGTCGCCGAGATGCTGCGTCGCTAGTTTCGGCCGCTAGTTTCGGCCGCTAGTCTCGGCGGCTAGATCGTCCGCAGCGTCACCGTGGTTCCCTCGGTGACCCGGGTGCGGGGGCCGGGGGACTGGGAGATGACGCGGCCTCCCGATCGGCCGTCGATCTTCACCTCGAAGCCTTCCTTCTCCAGGTCCTTCCTGGCGTCCTTCGCGGTCTTACCGATGACGAAGGGGACCTTGACCTGGTCGGAGGGGTGGAGCGTCACCGTGGTGTTCCGGGAGGGGTCCAACCGGGTACCGGAGGAGGGGGAGGTCTCCGCGACCTTCCCGGCGTCCTCGTCGGTGTCGGACACCGCCTCGCCGGTCACCGGGTTCAGTCCGGCGTCCCGCAGCGCCTCCGCGGCGTCCTCCATCGACTTTCCGGAGAGATCGGGGACGGTCACCGCCGAGGAGATGACCAGGCGCACCTCGGAGCCGGAGGGCACCTCGGTGTCCGTGTCCGGGTCGGTGGAGATCACGTCACCGCCGTCGACGTCCGCGTCGAATGCCTCGGTCGTCCCGGAGACCTTCAGACCGGCGTTCTCCAGGGTCTGGGTGGCCTTCTTCTCGGTCATACCGGACACACCGGGCACCTTCACCGGACGCGGCCCCTTGCTGACCTGCACCGTGACCTCGGTACCCGTGTCCACCGTGGTGCCGGATGTGGGGGAGACCTTCGCGACGACACCTGCCGGGGCGTCATCGTCCCAGACATCGGCGCCGACAGTCCAGGTCAGTGACCGGTCCTGCAGCTTCGCCTGGTAGGACGCCAGGGTGTCGGAGTCGCTGGGCTCGGGGACGGTCGGCTGGCCCTTGGAGACCAGGACGGCCACCTCACTGCCGCGCACCACCCGCTCGCCGGTCTCCGGGTCGGTCCCGGTGACCGCGTCGGCCGGATCATCATCCGACCAGATCTCGGAGACGGTGGACGTGAATCCTGCCTGTTCGACGGCGGACCGGGCACCGGTGATGTCCTGGCCGAGGACCTGGGGAACCTCACCGTAGCGGCCGGAGGCGACCCACCAGGAGCCCACCGCGACAGCGATGACCATGACGAGGACAAGTACGGTCCACAGCACGGTACGTGCCGGGCGACGGTTGCTCAGCGGAGGTCCCGGCGGGGCGGGGACCGGCTCGGGGACCCGTCGGGTGACGTGGGTGGGGTGCCCGGTGCGCGGCTCACCCTGGCGTTCCCCGTCTCGGGGCGGTTCCGGTTCCTGGTAACGGGTCTGCGCGGTGTGCTGGTCGGGGTTGTCCGGCACACCGGTGACCGGCGGGACCATACTCGTGGCCATCGCCGCATCATCCCAGCTCAACCGGTCACTGAAGACCGATCCGGCCAATGCCCGGTGGACAGCGGAATTCTCCGGTACCGGCACGCGGAACGCCGGAAGCCCCAGGTCCAGGACCGTGTCCCTGACCGCCTCGAGGAACTGGGCCCCGTCCTCGAATCGCCGGACCGGGTTGCGGCGGGTCGCGGTGAGCACGAGATCGTCGAGCTCCCGAGGGACACCGGCGATCACCGTCGACGGGGCAGGGACATCCTGGTCCAGCCGCATCGCCGCGGTGTCCCGGGGCGTGGCACCACGGAACGGCGGCCGACCGGTGAGCAGCTCGAAGAGCATCACGCCGGCGGAGTAGACGTCACTCTGCGGACCGGTGCTGCGTCCCTGCACCTGCTCCGGTGACAGGTAGGCGGCGGTGCCGATGACCGGGCCACCACCGGCGGCGGACTGCTGGCGGCTCGCGCGCACCAGCCCGAAATCCGCGAGCTTGACCTGGTGGTCGTCGCGGATGAGGACATTGTCCGGCTTGACGTCCCGGTGGACCATGCCCTCACGGTGGGCCAGCGCGAGGGCCTGAAGCACCGGCTCGGTGACCGCCAGTGCGGCGTGGGGCGGCATCGGGCCTCGTTCGCGGAGCAGCTCTCGCAGTGTGCCGCCGGGGACCAGCTCCATGATGAGGAAGACGAGGTCGCCGTCCGCGCGTTCGTCCGTCCCCTGGTCGAAGACGTTCACCAGGCAGGGATGGTCCAGTCGGGCGACAGCACGCGCCTCACGCTCGAACCGCGTCCGCGCGGCAGGGTCCGCGGCCAGCGCCGGGTCCATGACTTTGGCTGCGAGATCGCGGTCGAGGCGGGTGTCGATGCAGTGGTAGACGGTCGACATGCCGCCATGGGCGATACTCGCCCCGATGCGGTAGCGACCGTCGAGCAGATCGCCGGCCTGGAGCTGTGCTGCCACGGTGGGGGGATCGCCTCCTGATGTGTCGGGGACAGACGGGTACCCGGCGATTATACGGGGGAGGGCGGTTAAGGTAGTAGACGTGAGTAACGACAACAACACTTCCCCTGACGGCCCCGGCCTCGTCCTGACCTCCCCGCTGTCCGGGGTCCCCGCTGGTGAACGGCTGCTGACTGTCCCCGATGTCGCCGACCTCCTCGGCGTCATCGTCACCCGGGTGATGGACGAGCTCAACCGTCACCGTCTCATCGCCGTCGACGTCGACGGAGTGCGCCACATCCCCGCCCGCTTCTTCACCGACAACGCCGAGATCAACAAGTTCGTGCCCGGCGTCATCGTCTTGCTCGCCGACGGTGGCTGGGAGGACGCCGAGATCCTCGACTTCCTCTTCTCCGACGACGAGTCACTGCCGGGACGCCCCGTCGACGCCCTCCACGGACACCTCGCCCGCGAGGTCATGCGTCGCGCCCAGGCCATGGCCATCAGCTGATTCCTCCGCTGTGTCCTCCGCCGGGTCTTCGTGGCGCAGGCAGGTCCGCGCCAGCCACCACATCACCAGGCCCACGAGGATGAGCCAGGGGAGGTTGTAGAGCCGGTTGTTACCGGACCCGTCGAAGGTCATCGACAGCACCATCGCCAGCCAGGCCACGGCGAACACCGCACGCCGATCCCGGATCCACAGTCCGACCAGTGCCAGCGGAGCCATGTAGTACCAGGGCAGGACCACGGTGTTGAACAGGCAGGTCGCCATGTAGGCCATGGTCGCCCCGACGAAGGCCTCCTTCACCGAACGTCGCCACACCGCCCAGGCGATGACGAGGATCAGCGCCATCACGACGGTCGAGACCGGTCGGACGGCGTCGATGATGTCATTGAAGAAGATGTTCTCGTCGACGGCGCCGATCGGTCGCACCAGCACCGAGGCGATCAGCGAGGGTACCGCCAGCGGGTTGATCACCTTCGAGTTGCCGGTGACCTCCGAGACCCAGCCCCAGGACTGGCCGCTGGCCACGGTCACCAGGGCGAGCGTACCCACCGACAGTGCCAGGCACCCCACGCCACCGATGACGAGGGTCACCGCCCGGCGCAGGGTCCCGTGCCGCACATCGGCCACGACCTCCTTCACCGGGCGGCGTACCGGGGCGTCCTCCCCGAGCGGCCCGGCGTAGCGGGCGACGAGGATCCACACCAGGAACGGCAGCGCGATCGCCGCCGTGGCCTTCAGGGCGATTCCCGCGCCGACGAGGACTGCGCCGAGCACCGCGCCACGCACCACCGGCAACCTCACCGCGGCGAGCAGACCGGCGCACACCAGCAGCATCATGGTGACCTCGTTATGCATACCGCCGACGAGATGGATCACCGACAGGGGATTGGCCACCCCCAGCCACACCGCGAGTGAGACGTTGACCTTCAACGCAGCCGCGAGGCGGGCCACGGCCCACACGAGACCGGCGAAGCAGGCCAGCGAGAAGATCTTGTAGACGATCACCCCGGCGGTGACGTTGTCACCGGTGATACTGACGACGCCTTCGCCGATCCACATGTGCAGTGGCCCGTAGGGGGTGGTCGTGTTCCGCCAGTCCGGGCTGACCTCGAAGAACACCCGGCCCGGCACCGCGGAGGCGCCGACCTCGTAGGGGTCGAAACCTTCGCGGCTCAGCGTGCCCTGCATGAGGTAGGAGTAGACATCACGGCTCATCAGCGGGCCGGCCAGCAGCAGTGGCGCAGTCCAGGCCACCAGTGGGGCGACACCGAGGGGCTCGCCCCGGCGCAGCAGGCGTCCGCCGAGGACGACCCAGGAGATCACCAGGGCGAGCACCCCCAGCCAGAGCACCACGACGAGGATGCCGGCGACATGACCGAAGCCCAGGTTGGCCAGTCCCAGGGACTGAAGTACACCACCTCTGGTACGGGTCGCTCCGACGGCGTGGGAGGTCAGGGCCATGACCAGGGACCCCACGGCGCCCAGGATGATCGCCGTGCGGCGCGACATGCCGCGCACCCGGGCGGCGACCGTGTGTCCGGTGGCGGCTGTGGCGGTCATCTCAGCTCCTGCGCTCGGTGAGCTGTTCGGCCACGGCCACGAGCTCATCGACGATGCCGCGACCCAGGTGGCCGGTACGCAACGCGTCCACCGCCGTGTCGGTGAGTTCCCGGGCCCGGCCGGTGTTGTGCGCGGCGGCCCCGGAGTCCACGATGATCTGCCGCAGCTCGTCGACCTCGGCATCGGAACGCACCGTACCCATGCCCGCACGGAGCCGGGCGGCGGCCGCGGGATCGGTCCGGTCGGCCGTCGCCAGGGCACGCATCACCAGCCAGGTGCGCTTGCCCGAGCGCAGGTCGTCCCCGGCGGCCTTCCCGGTGACCTGCGGGTCGCCGAAGACCCCGAGATGGTCGTCCTCCAGCTGGAAGGCGATGCCGATCTCCCGGCCTGCGGTGCGCAGCAGGTCGACGGTGCGGGCGTCCGCGTCCCCCAGGGCCGCCCCCAGGTGCAGCGGCCGCTCCACGGTGTAGGCCGCGGTCTTGTAGGTGTTGACCTTCTCGGACATCGCCGGATCCTCCGAGCCGCTGTTCTCGAGTGCGATGTCGAGCATCTGCCCCGCGATGACCTCGGTCCGCATCTTCCGCCAGGGCTCCCTGGCCCGGGCGAGGGACGCGGCGTCCACCCCGGAATCGACGAGCATGTCGTCGGCCCAGGCGAAGGCGAGGTCGCCGACGAGGATGGCCTGGCTCTCGCCGTAGCCGACGGCGTCCCCGGACCAGCCGTTGCCCCGGTGGGACGCCTCGAAACGCCGGTGGGTCGTCGGTCGGCCGCGCCGGGTGTCGGAGTGGTCGATGATGTCGTCGTGGATCAGCGCGCAGGCCTGGATGAACTCCAGTGACCCCACCGCGCGGAGCAGATCCTCCGGCCCGGTCGACCCGGACACCGTTCCACCACCTCCGTCGAGAGCGGCGCGCACCCCGGCCCAGGCGAACAACGGACGCAGCCGCTTACCGCCACCGGTGACGAACTGTTCCAGGGCATCCACCCCGTCGGCGACCACCGGATCCAGGTCGTCGATCTCGGCGTGCCGGTCGTGGAAGAAACGGTCCAGCTCGGCGTCCACCGCCGACGGGACATCCGCCAGGGGCCTGTCCAGGGTCCAGGAGGTCGGGGTGTAGGTCATTCGTGGCACTCTCCGGTGGCGCTGGCCGGTCGGCGGGGCCTGACCGGGACGGACATGAACAGATTCTGACGGCTCCATAGTAGGTGGGCCGGGGAGACCTCCGCTCATGCGCCCCGGCACGTCTTCTATGATCGTCAGGTATGTCACCCGCACCATCACCAGAGTCGCTCTCCACCACCCCGCCACCGCCCAGCCTCCAGGTCGCGGTCTCCGACACCCTGAAGCGGGGAACCCCCGGACGAGTCCCGTTCTCCGTGGAGTTCATGCCACCGCGCGACGACGCGGCAGAGGCCCGCCTGTGGTCCGCCGCCGAGGCCTTCCATGATCTCGGGGCCAGCTTCGTCTCGGTGACCTACGGCGCCGGCGGTTCCAGCCGGGCGCGTACCGAACGCGTCGCAGGACGCCTCGCGGTGAAGCCGCTGACCACCCTGCTGCACATGACGCTGGTCGGCCACACCGAGGAGGAACTGCGCGGGATTCTCCGTGAGTTCGCGTCGCTGGGGCTGACGAACCTGCTCGCACTGCGCGGCGACCCGCCCGGGGACCCGACAGGGGAGTGGCAGGGCATCGCCGGCGGACTGAGCCACGCCGTACACCTCATCGAGCTCGTGCGCTCCATGCCGGAGTGCGAGGACTTCGACATGGGTATCGCGTCCTTCCCGGAGGGGCACTACCGGGCGGAGAGTATCGAGGCGGACACCCGCTACACCGTGGAGAAGCTGCGTGCCGGGGCGAACTACTCGATCACGCAGATGTTCTTCAACGTCGACCACTACCTCCGACTCCGCGACCGGCTCGCCGCCTGCGACCCGGTGCACGGTGCCAAGCCGGTGATTCCGGGACTGATGCCGATCACCTCGCTGCGGTCGGTGCGTCGTCAGGTCGAGCTGGCAGGCTGTGAACTGCCCCGTGACATGGAGGAACTCTTCACGAAGGTCGCCGACGGTGACGAGCGGAAGAACGCCGCGGCGATCCGTGAGGTCGGTATCGAGGTGACCACGAAGATGGCCGAACGGCTCATCGCAGAGGGGGCACCGGACCTGCACTTCATGACGATGAACAACGTCCGGGCGACGCAGGAGGTCCTGCACAACCTCGGGATGGCGCCGGCCTACGGGCCGAAGTTCGGTCAGGACATGGTGCGCTAGAGACTGCCGGGGCCTCGGACCGGTCTCAGCCGCGGGGGCGGGCGAGGATCCCGAAGGGGCGGGGGTCGGAGCCGAACCGGAAATTGCGCAGGACATCGCGGAAGCCGAGCTCACGGTAGAGGGTCCAGGCGGCATTGGCCTCGTCGGGCACCTCGGGGGTGGAGAGCAGGGCCACCGGACGCCGCAGCCTCGGCAGCAGGTTGTCCATCATCCGGCGGCCGATGCCGTGCCCCTGGTAACCGGGCATGACATGGACCTCCGAGACCTCGTCGAAGTCGTCGAGCGCCGCTGTGGCGGCGTCGACCGACATCCCTGCGGCGCGCAATCCACGGAAGACCTCCCGGTACCACCAGGAGGTGGGGAGGCCGGGAAAACCGTAGGCGATGCCGACCACGCGCTGGTTCGGGTCGCCGGGGTCAGCGTGGACTGCGGGACCGTGGTCGAGTGCGACGGTGGCGGTGAACCCGGGACGCGTCGAGTTCGCGGCCCAGAGGATGCGGCGCTGGGTGAAGGACGACTGGGTGTAGTCCATGGCCTTGAGGTGGAGCTCGACAAGCTCGTTGACCCGCTGCAGGTAGGTCTGCGGGGAGATGTCGCAGATGCTGACGGTGGAGTCCGTTTCTCGTTTCATGGTGCCGGTCACTCTTCCATGGTGCCAAAGGTGGACGGTTCCGGGGAATACCTAGAAAATGTGTTCTATTAAGTGGAGAGATGGACGGTCCGCGTCCGGGCGCTCCCTAGTGTCCATGACAGAACGTGAAGCCGGGCAGGACCGGCCTGGCCGATGCGAAGGAGGCGGACAATGTCAACAACGGACAGGACCACGACGGCGAAGGTGACGCGCCTGCGACGCGGTGGCTCACCGCACGTGACCGCCGCGTCCTACATCGACGAGGCGGAGCGCCTGCTCGAGCGGGCGCGCCGGGAGCCTCAGCCGGCCGAACGCATCACCTGGGCCTACCGTGCCGCACTGCGCGGTGCGGGGGCGGCGATCGAGGACGTGCGGACCGGGAAGCGCCGCCGGACTTCCGGTAGCGCGTGGGCGAGACTGCGTGCCGCTGTCCCGGAGATGGAGGACACCGTGGAACGCTTCGAGGTCTACGCCCGGTTCGTCGCCCGGGTGGAGATGGGTCTGGAAGGTGAGCTCCGGCTCTCCGACGCCGACAACTTCTACGCCGCCGTCTGCGATTTCATCGACGAGGTGCGCGGGATGGTGGGCTATCTGCCCGAGGTCGCCTGATCCTGGCCGGGGCCGCGGAAAGTTTATGGGGGAGGTGGGCGTGGAGTGGGGTACTGTGGACCACAGTAGAAAGTGGTCCAGAGGATGACAGGTCGGGAAACTTTTTCGACCTCCCGTGCGTTGGACCAGATGACCCACCTAACCCGTGGCCGAACAGGCGGTCCGAGAAGAGACAGGGGAGGACGACAGTGGCACTGTCAGAGCAGGAACAGCGGATGCTGGAGGAGATTGAGCAGGCGCTCATCGCCGACGATCCGGCATTTGCTGAACGTAACCGCACGGCGACTCCCGGTGGAGTGTCTGTGGGTATCCGGTCGATCGCCGTATTCCTTCTCGGCCTGTGTGTCCTCATCGGTGGCATCGCCCTGGCCCAGACCAGCCTGTGGTTCGTGACCCTCGGGCTCGTCGGTTTCTTCATCATGTTCGCCGGTGGTCTCATGGCATTCCGGTCGGGTAACAAGCCGGGCGGGAAGGGATCGAAGAAAGCCAACGGTGGCGGGCCGAAGGCGTCCGGCAACTCCGGTGGTATCGCTGACCGCATGGAGAACAGCTTCCGTCGTCGCTTCGACTAGGGGTCAGCCCCCGGCTTCCCCGGAACACACCGGTGCCCCCACAGGAGAATGATCCTGTGGGGGCACCGGTGTGTTCGTGTGTGTGGCGGGGTGTACACGATCGTGATGTATCCGGCGCCGGCGTTGTACTGGCCGTCCTGAAACGTGACAGTCGTGAAACGTGACAGTCGTGAACGCAGACCGGGGTCTCCCCGATTCCCCACTTCCACCCACCGCCATCACCCGCCGGGCCGGCCGGGTGACGGATGATGGCGGGCAACGGTGGGGGAACGGGGGTTTTCTGACGGGGGATCACGTATTCGCGCAGGTCGGGAGCTGGTTCGCGGCGGCAGTCAGGAGAGTTCAGGCCAGAAACAACTACCTGTCACGGGTGTGATTGACGGTGTGCGTGGGGCTCAAGTACCTGGGAATCGCCTGTCAGATGAGAAACCTCCCACATCTCCCCACTCTTTCGGAGATGTTCATATGTGCAGGTAGATGTAGATTCATGGGCGTCGAAGGTGTGACTCCGGGCCTGTCTTCCGTGCATTTGTGCCTGATGGGCATGGAGTGAGTGGGGGAATGTGGGGTAAGGTGGGCGCCAGCGGAGCGGGAGAGTGGTTCCGTGACAACTTCACAGCGACAGCACACTGCATGATCACCAGCGGCCGGTCACGGGAAAGGGGTCGACGAGATGTTCTTCGGCACCTTCACCCCGAAGCTCGACGACAAAGGACGACTCACACTGCCCGCGAAGTTCCGTGAGGAGCTCGCGGACGGACTTGTCGTCGTCAACGGGCAGGACCACAGCCTCACGATCTACCCACAGGCGGAGTTCCAGGTCCGTGCACGCAAGGCGGCGGAGTCATCCCGGTCAAACCCCCGGGTGAGGGCCTTTGTCCGTCGCCTCGGTGCCAGCGCCGATGAACAGACGCTGGACAGTCAGGGGCGGATCACCGTCGCGCCGTCCCACCGCAGTTATGCGGGACTGACCAAGGAATGCGTGGTCATCGGCTCGGTGGACCGGATCGAGGTCTGGGATGCCGACGCCTACGAGAGCTACCTGTCCGAGCACGAGGCGGATTTCGCCGAAGGCGACGACGACGCTCTCGCGGGATTCCTGTAGCCGGATCCTCTGATCCACAGTGTGCCCGACCAAGGGCTGTGTGCCGGCCCTCATCTGCGCGGACGATCCGCTTGATGTACTTCCCCGACGTCAATCGGACCCGCGCAGGTGAGGCCCCGTACGCAGCCCCTCCCTGTACCCCGTACCACCCGTACCCCAGTACAACCCGACTCCGATGAAAGGTCCCACCATGTCAGAACCGTCCCGCCGGATCAGTGGCGAGTTCGGCCACGTCCCCGTGATGCGGGACCGCATGGTGGAACTGGTCGGTGCCGGAGTCGAGGGCACCGGTGCCACCCGTCCGGTCATCGTCGACGGCACGCTCGGTGCCGGCGGTCACACCGAGGTCTTCCTGGAGACTTTCCCGGACGCCGTCGTCGTCGGGCTGGACCGTGACCCCAACGCCATCGTCCAGGCACAGGACCGCCTCGCCCGGTTCGGCGACCGGTTCATCGCCTACCGCACCCGGTTCGACGGCCTCGGAGATGCCCTCGACGACCTGGCGTCCGACGGGCGGCTGCCCGGGGAGTTCGCCACCACCGGCGTCTCCGGCTATCTCTTCGATCTCGGCGTCTCCTCGATGCAGCTCGACCAGGCGGAGCGGGGGTTCGCCTACTCGCAGGACGCCCCACTCGACATGCGGATGGACCCGGACTCTCCGCTGACCGCCGCCGAGGTGCTCAACACCTACAGTCACGGCGATCTCGCCCACGTCCTCAGCGCCTACGGCGACGAGCGCTTCGCCGGCAAGATCGCCTCGGCGGTGCTGCGGGAGCGTGAACAGGAGCCGTTCACCACCTCAGGTCGCCTCGTCGAGCTGCTCTACCGCACGATTCCCGCGGCGACCCGTCGTACCGGCGGCCACCCTGCCAAGCGGACCTTCCAGGCACTGCGTGTCGAGGTCAACGCGGAGCTGGACTCCCTGGCCGCGGTGATCCCGGCGGCGACCGCCCGGCTCGGGCTCGGTGGTGTGGCGGTGTTCATGAGTTACCAGTCCCTCGAGGACAAGATCGTCAAGAAGGCGCTCGCGGAACTCACCGCCAACCGCACCCCGCCGGGGCTGCCTGTCGATCTCCCGGACACCGCGGCGTCCTTCGACCTCGTCACCCGTGGCGCGGAGAAGGCGGACGCCGCAGAGATCGAACGTAACCCCCGGTCCGCACCGGTGAGGGTGCGGGCGGTCCGCCGGATCCGATCGAGACCCGGACACTGACCCCGATGTCGACCACCACCGACCAACCACTCTCCAGGACAGCGAGGCACCCAATGAGCACAGGAATCATGACCGGCACCGGAACCGTCGGCACCCGCGGGAAGACGCAGGAGCGAACCCCCTCCCGCGCCACCGGCACCGGCAGCAGCCGGGGTGCCGGCACCCGGGAGCGTCGCCACCGTCTGGTTCCGCCGCGCACCGGGTCGCTGCAGCAGGTGTCGGTCCGGGGACGCCGCGTCTCCACCAGAGAGGCCACCGCCCCCGGCTACCTGAAGCTCGTCGTCGTGCTGGTGATTCTCGTCGCCGTCGGCATCGGGGCCACCATGTTCCTCTCCGGCAAGACCACGGAGCAGGCCTTCGTCCTCAAGGACGCCCAGGCACGCAGCACCACGCTGTCCAATGAGCTGGAGTCCCTCAACCGTGACTACAAGGAGCTGAGCTCCTCGGAGAACCTTGCCGCCGAGGCGTCCCGGATGGGCATGGTCGTGCCCGGCCAGGCCGGCGTTCTCGATGTCCGGGGCGACCAGGTCAACGAGACCCGTCCGGCCGATCCGGCGGACGATTCCGCCGTCATCGACCTCGACGCCACCCGCGGAGGCGTGCCCCGCACCGACCGCCCGACCACCGACCAGGCGAACAACCGGTCCGACGGGCCGGTCGCCGCAGTCGACGGTGACGGTGCCCCGGTCGACGGGGACGCCGGCGACGGCACTCCGGTCGCCCCGATCGCACCGTCGGCGGCGTCCGGCAACGGTCAGCTCCCGTACTGATCCGGCACAGGACCGGACGCGACCTGCCGTGTCCCACGGGTACGGGGTCGGACGGTTGCTCCGGGTAGGGTAAGACATTCGTGACCGGGGAGGCCCGGAAAGACCGGGAGATGGGAGACTGATACCGTGGAACAGGACCGGACTGGCCGGCGCAACACGCGTCGCGGTGTACCCGGCAACTCCTGGCGGACGCTGGACACCAGCCCCGGGCGTTTCCAGATCCGCGGTACCGTCGTGGTGGTCGTGGTCGTCGTCGTGGCCCTCGTGCTCATGGCCCGACTGGTCCAGGTCCAGCTCCTGCAGCAGGACGGACTCGCCCACAGTGCCTCAGAGCAGCGCACCGTGCAGACCCCGCTGTACGCCGACCGGGGTGCCGTCACCGACCGTGACGGCCGCGATCTCGCGTACACCATGAAGGCCTCGATGATCGTCGCCTTCCCCAATCAGCTCGAGACCTACATGGCCGACCGCTACAAGATCGACAAGCGGACCGAGGACAATCCCGACGGTGCCCTGCCTCCGGACGAGCAGCTCGACGAGATCGTCGACGAGCTGCCCGACATGCTCGAAGGGGATACCGGGGCCGTGAAGAAGGAGGACCTGCGCGAGGCGCTGACCTCCGACTCCAACTATGTCCGCCTGGTGCAGAACGTCGACCCCGACATCGCGGAGCGCATCATCGCCCGCTGGCCGGAACTGTCCACCGAGAACCAGGACGTCCGTCAGTACCCCAACGGGGCGGTCGGTGCGAACATCGTCGGAAAGTACGGCTGGGTCGGCGACGGCGTCGAAGGCGGACAGTACGGTCTCGAGCTGTCGCAGGACGCCAGGCTGCAGGGTACCAACGGCAGCGTGACCTCCGATGTCGGCAATGACGCCGTCATCCCGGGCACCGTCCGTGACCGCCACCCGGCGGTCAACGGTGACTCCTACCAGCTCACCCTCGACACCGACGCGCAGGCCTACATCCAGCAGCAGGTCCAGCAGGCCAAGGACAAGTCGGGTGCGGAATCCGCGTCCGCGGTCGTCCTTGACGCGAAGTCCGCCGAGGTCATCGCCATGGCGACCTCCGACACGATCAACCCGATGGGTGACCTCGACAAGCAGGTCGACCAGGGCAAGGAATTCACCAACCGGGTCGTCGAGAACGCCTTCGAGCCGGGCTCGGTCGCCAAGGTCATGACCGCTGCCGCGGCCATCGAGGAAGGCAAGACCACCCCGGACGAGGTGCTCCAGGTCCCCGGCACCATCGAGATGTCCGGCGTGACCGTCAAGGACGCCTGGGACCACGGGGTCGTGCCGTACACCACCACCGGTGTCTTCGGTAAGTCCTCCAACGTGGGCACGCTGATGCTCGCCGACCGGGTCGGCGAGGACAAGTTCTCCGAGTACCTCCACAACTTCGGCATCGGCCAGGCCAGTGACCTCGGTCTGCCCTCGGAGACCGCAGGTTATGTCCCGGATCTCGACCAGTGGTCCGGCGGTACCTTCGCCAACCTGCCGATCGGTCAGGGCATGTCGATGAATCTGCTGCAGATGACGAGTATCTACCAGGCCCTGGCCAACGATGGCGTGCGCGTCGCCCCGTCACTGATCAGCTCGGTGACGTCGCCCGACGGCACGGAGATCCCGCAGGACGACCCGGAGGAGACCCGCGTGGTCTCCCCGGCGACGGCCCGCACGGTGGTCGACATGTTCAGGGCGGTCAACCAGACCGACCCGACCGGCGTCCAGCAGGGCACGGCCCCCGCGGCAGGCATCGAGGGGTACCAGACGGCAGGCAAGACCGGTACCGCCCAGCAGATCGACCCGGACACCAAGGCCTACTCGAACTCCAACTACTGGATCACCTACGCAGGCATCGCCCCGGCCGACGACCCCCGGTTCGTCGTGGGCATCATGCTCGACAATCCGCAGCGCAGTTCCGACGGCTCCGGCGGCCAGTCCGCCGCCCCGCTGTTCCACGACGTCGGTTCGTGGCTGCTCGACCACTACAACGTGCCGCTGTCCGCCACGGAGGCACCCCGACTCATCCTGGAGGCACAGTGACCGTGACCAGTCAGACAAGCCCGTCACGTCCGACCCGTCCCACGCTCGCCCAGCTCGCGGAGCTGACGGGCGGGCGCCTCGTCGACGTGGCCGGCACTGCAGCGGGCGTGGCGAGCGCCGAGCAGGGGCAGCAGACCGTCGCGACCGCCGACATCGACGCCCGCGACGTCCCTGCCGACGGCCTGTTCATGGCGGTGCCGGGCACCCGTGCCCACGGAGCCCGGTTCGCCGGTCAGTCCGCCGGACACAGTGTGCTCACCGACGAGGAGGGGCTCGGCGTCCTCGTGGACGGGTCCTGGCAGGGCACTGCCCTCGTGGTCGACGACTGCCGGCAGTGGCTCGGTCCCGTCGCCGCGGAGATCCACGGTCATCCCTCGCGGGACATGACCGTCATCGGCGTCACCGGTACCAGCGGCAAGACGACCACGACCTACATGATGGAGCGTGCCCTGCTGGGGCACCGCCACGTCGGACTCATCGGCACCACCGGGACCAGGATCGACGGCCGGAAGATCCCGACCTCACTGACCACCCCCGAGGCGCCGACGCTCCAGGCGCTCTTCGCCCGGATGAGGGACGAGGGCGTGACCCACGTGGTCATGGAGGTCTCCTCCCACGCCCTGGTCCTCGGCCGGGTCCGCGGCGTCGACTTCGACGTCGCCGGGTTCACCAACCTCTCCCAGGACCACCTCGACTTCCATCCGACGATGGAGGACTACTTCGACGCGAAGTCCATGCTGTTCACCGAGCCGCAGGACCCCGCCGGTAAACTTCCGGTCCCCGTCGTCTGCGTCGACGACGAGTGGGGCCGGCGCCTCGCGGGGCGTACCGGGGACGCCACCGTCACCGTCTCCACCGATGGGGAGGCCGCGACCTGGCAGGTCAGCGACGTCGCCGTCCACCCCGACGGCACCCAGCACGTCACCGTGGACCGTGCGGACGGACAGGTGGAGTACGACCTGTCGATCCCGGGCGCCTTCAACGTCGCCAACGCCACTCTCGCCCTGGCCACCCTCGTGGCCGCCGGGGAGGACGCCTCCATCGCCGACGAGCTGGCCGAGGTCAGCGTCCCGGGCCGCATGGAGAAGATCTCCGGCTCCTCCCCACAGACCGCGGTCGATTTCCTCGCCCTGGTGGACTACGCCCACAAGCCCGGTGCCGTCACCGCAGTGCTGGACACCCTCAACGGCCAGCTCGACCGCGCCGCCGCCGGCGGGAACGGCGCCACACGCGGCCGACTCGGCGTAGTGCTGGGTGCCGGTGGCAACCGTGACCATGAGAAGCGTCCGAAGATGGGTGCCGCGGCGGCCGCCGTCGCCGACCTCGTCATCGTCACCGACGACAATCCGCGTGACGAGGACCCCGCGACCATCCGCGCCGCCGTCCTGGCCGGTGCCGGGGATGCTGCGGCACAGCGCACCGACGGTGTGTCGCCCGAGATCCGGGAGATCGGCGACCGCGCCGAGGCTATCCGGGACGCGGTCGGCTGGGCCCGCTCCGGTGATGTCGTCGTCGTGGCAGGCAAGGGCCACGAATCCGGACAGATCATCGGGGACACCGTCGTCGACTTCGACGACAGGGTGGAACTCGCGGACGCACTCGCCGCACTCGACGTACATTCCGACACCAAGGACTCTGAAGCATGATCGAACTGACCGCAGGAGAGATCGCCGACATCACCGGCGGCACCCTGGTCGACGGTGCCGACCCGGACACGGTGGTGACCGGACCGGTGGAGTTCGACTCCCGCCGCGTCACCGCCGGCAGTGTCTACATGGCTCTGCCCGGCGCCCGTGTCGACGGGCACGACTTCGTCGGCCCCGCCCTGGAAGCAGGGGCGGCCCTTGTCATGGCCGGCCGGCCCACCGCACTGCCCGAACTGCTCTGCCCGGCGGTCGAGGAAGAGCAGGGGACGCAGCGTAACGCGTCCTACCTCGACAACGACCCCGACGGGCTGGGAGAGCGGGTCATCACCGCGGTGTCCCGGCTCGCCCGACACAGCACCGAGGTGCTCGTCGCGGAGAACCGTCTGACCGTCATCGGGGTCACCGGCTCAGCCGGCAAGACCTCGACCAAGGACCTGCTCGGTGCGGTGTTCTCCCGCGACGGCGAGACCATCGCCCCGCCCGGCAGCCTCAACAACGAGATCGGTCACCCGTACACCGTGCTCAAGGCCGGTCGGACGACGAAGTACCTCGTCGCCGAGATGTCGGCCCGTGGACAGGGACACATCGCCCACCTGGCACGTATCGCCCCGCCGCGGATCGGTGTGGTCCTCAACGTCGGTACCGCCCACCTCGGCGAGTTCGGTTCCCGCGAGGGCATCGCGCAGGCCAAGGGTGAACTGGTCGAGGCTCTGCCCCCGGCCGCCGAGGGTGGCGTGGCGGTGCTCAACGCCGACGACGACCTGGTCTCCGGGATGGCGCCGCGCACTGCAGCGCGGGTCGTGTACTACTCGGCCGACCAGGGCGCGGACGGCACCGCCGACTACCGGGCCTCGGACATCACCCTCGACGAGGTCGCCCGGGCGTCCTTCCTCCTGCACCACCCGGAGGGTGAGCCGGTGAAGGTCAGCCTCGGCGTCTTCGGCGCGCACAATGTCGCCAACGCCCTCGCTGCCGCGGCGGCCGCCATCGAGTGCGGTCTGGCCCCGTCGGAGGTGGCGTCGGCACTCACCGGGTACACCGCCGCCAGCGCCAACCGCATGGACGTCCGGACCCGTCCCGACGGTCTCACCGTGATCAACGACTCCTACAACGCCAACCCGGATTCGATGCGGGCCGGGATCGACGCCCTGGCACACGCCGCGTCGACCCGGACCGGCACGGAGTCCTGGGCCGTCCTCGGCCAGATGGCGGAGCTTGGGGAGGACGCCGTCGGCGAACACACCGGCATCGGCGCCTACCTTGCTGAGCGGGGTATCGACCGGCTCATCGTCGTCGGACACGGCGTCAACCAGGATGCCCTGGCCGCCGCCGGCGAGGACAACGGGATCCGGACCCGGCAGGTCGACGATGTCGACGGCGCAGTGAACCTGCTCACCGGCGCGCCCACCCACCCCGGCGACGTCGTGCTCGTCAAGGCGTCTTATTCTGACGGACTGTGGCGCGTGGCCGAACGCCTCCACGCCGCTGTCTCCAATTCCTCCCAGGCAAGGTAAACCAGCACATCCCATGATGCAGATCATCGTCGCAGCGGCAGTATCGTTCTTCGTCGCCATCTTCCTCACCCCGGTCCTCATCAAGCGGTTCTCCGCCGAGGGCATCGGGCAGGAGATCCGTGAGGAAGGACCGAAGTCCCACCTGCGCAAGCGCGGTACCCCGACCATGGGCGGCATCGCCATCCTCGTCGGTATCACCGTCGGGTACATCGTCGCCGTCATCGTCGGCCTGGCGACCAACGGCACCGGCCCCGGCGCCTCCGGCTGGCTCGTCCTCGGGCTCACCCTCGCCCTCGGCGGCGTCGGGTTCGCCGACGACTACATCAAGCTGGTCATGGGACGGAACCTCGGCCTGAACGCCCGGGCGAAGCTCGCCCTGCAGCTCATCATCGCCATCGTCTTCGGCATCCTGATCCTGCAGTTCCCGAACTCGCACGACCTCACCCCGGCGTCGACGAAGCTGTCGTTCATCCGTGACATCAACACCTTCGACCTCAAGGTCGGTGGCGCGGTGATCGGCACCATCATCTTCCTCGTCTTCATCTACATCGTCATCTCCGCCTGGTCGAACGCGGTGAACCTCACCGACGGTCTCGACGGTCTGGCCGCCGGTGTCTCCGGCATCGTGCTCGCCGCCTACGTGGTGATGACCTTCTGGCAGTTCCGCAACTCCTGCTCCGCGGACGCCGCCGTGAGCTGCTACCAGGTGCGCGACCCGCTGGACCTGGCGATGCTCGCCGGTGCCGGCCTCGGTGGCTGCCTCGGCTTCCTGTGGTGGAACGCCGCCCCGGCCAAGATCTTCATGGGCGACACCGGCTCCCTGGCACTCGGCGGACTTGTCGCCGGTCTGTCCATCACCTCCCGCACTGAACTGCTGATGATCGTCGTCGCCTTCCTCTTCGTCATGGAGGCCGCCAGCGTCGTGATCCAGGTCGGCTCGTTCAAGACCACCGGACGCCGCGTATTCCGTATGGCGCCCTTCCACCACCACTTCGAGCAGGGGGGCTGGGCGGAGACCACGGTCGTCGTCCGGTTCTGGCTGCTGTCCGCACTCTTCGCCATGGGCGGTGTCGCGCTGTTCTACAGCGAATGGCTCCGTGGCGCAGGCCTCTAGGAGAGACTCACCGTGACCATTACCGAAGCACTCTCGTCCGGCCGTGTCCTCGTCGCAGGAGCGGGCGTGGCCGGCGCCGGTGTCGCCCGGATGCTTGCCCCGCTGGGTTGCACCGTGACCCTCGCGGACGACAACACCGACCGCGGCCGGGAGCTCGCGGCGCAGACCGGTGCGGTCGCCGTGACCGTCAGCGACGCGCAGGACGCCCTGGGTGAGGCCGACCTCCTGATCACCTCACCGGGATGGCGTCCGGACTCGCCACTGCTCCTCGCCGCTGCACGCCGCGGTGTACCGGTGATCGGCGACATCGACGCCGCGTGGCTCGCCGACCGCGCCGGCCTCTTCGGGGAACCGCGCACCTGGCTCGCCGTGACCGGCACCAACGGCAAGACCACCACCACGGCCATGCTCGCCGCAGTGCTCGGTGCCGACGGTCGCGCTGTCACCGCCGTCGGCAACATCGGCACCCCTCCCGGGGACGCCCTGCTCGCCGACCCGCGGATCGACGTGCTCGCCGCCGAGGTCTCCAGTTTCCAGCTGCACTGGGCGCCGCATTTCGCACCTGACGCAGGCTGCGTCCTCAACCTCGCCGACGACCACCTCGACTGGCACGGCTCCTTCGCGAACTACGCCGCCGACAAAGCGCGCGTCCTGACCGGAACAGTGCCGGTGCTGGCGCTCGACGATGCCGCAGTGCTCGACAGTGTCCGTGACACCGGTGTCCTCACCGGCCCGCACCGCGCCGTGACCCTCGGTGATCCAGCGGACGACACCACCGGCGCGTCCGTCGTCACCGGCGTGCGCGACGGACAGATCGTCGAACTCGACGCCGTCACCGGGACAGTCACGACGCTCGCTCCGGCCACCGGGATCTCCCCGGCGGGCCCGGCGGGGGTGGCCGATGCCACCGCCGCAGCGGCACTGGCCCGGGCCGTCGATGTCTCACCGGATGCCGTGGCCCGAGCGCTCGCCGGATTCACCGTCGCCGCCCACCGCGGCCAGGTCGTCGCCACCACCGACGGCGTGGACTGGGTGGATAACTCCAAGGCCACCAACCCCCACGCCGCCGAGGCTGCGCTGCGCGGACTCAGCGATGTTGTCTGGGTCGCCGGTGGACAGCTCAAGGGAGCGGCCGTCGACGGCCTCGTCGCCGCCGTCGCCCCTGCCCTCAAGGCAGCGGTTCTGCTCGGTGTGGACCGTCAGATCCTCGCCGATGAGCTGGCGTCCACCGCCCCGGACGTCCCGGTGACCGTGGTGGACTCCACCGACCCGGAGGCCGCGATGGCCGAGGTCGTCGCCGCCGCCCGGGCCGCCGCGGACCCGGGCGACACGGTCGTTCTGGCTCCCGCCGCGGCCTCCCTCGACATGTACCCTGGCATGTCCCGACGTGGCGACCTGTTCGCCGAATACGCACGCGAGTCGACACTGAAGTGAGGACGGGACGCAGATGAGTGACCGTACGACACAGAGGCCGTCCGCCCCGCGCCGCCCCCGGCAGAAGACGCCCGCCGACGCGTCCCCGTGGAAGGGACTGCAGGAGAAGTGGCGTCGGCTGCTGGACTCCCCGCAGCTCGACTACAAGGTGATCATCCTGGTCACCGGCATCCTCGTCGCGCTCGGACTCATGATCTCCCTGTCCGCCTCGATGGTCACCTCCCGCGGTACCGACGGCAGCGGCAGTGTCTTCTCCCAGTTCCTCCGGCAGGCGGTGATCGTCCTCGTCGGCCTGGCGGTGATGTGGGGCGCGCTGCGGATCAGACCTGCCAAGCTGCGGGCCTGGGCTCCGGGATTCCTGTTCGTGGCCGTAGCTCTTCTTCTCCTGGTGCTCGTCATCGGTGTCGGTGACGACATCGGTTCGCGGTCCTGGATCGCCCTGGGACCGCTGTCCTTCCAGCCCTCCGAGATCGCGAAGCTCGCTCTGTCGGTGTGGGGTGCCGCCGCGGTGTCGCTGCACACCCGACGGAACCCGGACATCAGGAACGGCCTCGGCCCGTTCATCCTGGTCTCCTTCGGCATCCTCGCTCTCGTCCTGCTGCAGCGCGACCTCGGCATGATGTTCTCCCTCGCACTGGTCGTGCTCGCACTGCTGCTGTTCAGTGGTGTGGCCACCCGGGCCTTCGGTGTGGCGGTCGGCATCATCACCGTGGTCGGTGCCCTCGCCATCACCGCGATGAGCTACCGGTCCGACCGCATCAGCACCTGGTTCAACGCCGTCCGCCTCAACTTCGACGACGAAGCCGGCCAGGCTGCCGCCTACCAGGCGCGCCAGGGCCTCTACTCACTGTCTGACGGTGGTTTCCTCGGCGTGGGCCCCGGACAGTCCCGTGCGAAGTGGAACTACCTGCCGGAGGCGACCAACGACTTCGTCTTCGCCATCATCGGTGAGGAGTTGGGCATCCTCGGCGCCGCCGCCGTGATCATCCTGTTCACGATCCTCGGCTGGTTCGGTATCCGTACCGCCACGAAGCAGACCGACCCCTTCCTCCGGCTGCTCTCCGCCACCCTCACCGCCGGCGTCGTCGGCCAGGCCTTCTACAACATCGGCTATGTCTGCGGTCTGCTCCCGGTCACCGGTGTGCAGCTGCCGCTGATCTCTGCCGG
Source organism: Corynebacterium variabile (assembly GCF_006539825.1). GTDB lineage: Bacteria > Actinomycetota > Actinomycetes > Mycobacteriales > Mycobacteriaceae > Corynebacterium > Corynebacterium variabile. The sequence goes on along the minus strand of NZ_BJNT01000006.1, from coordinate 114,562 downwards.
TGGTACCTCTGCGGTCATCACGCTGGCGACCCTGGGTCTGCTCGCCAACTGCGCCAGGCACGAACCCGAGACCGTCTCCTCGATGCAACATGAGGGACGCCCCTGGTTCGACCGCGTCCTGCTGCTGCCGGAGCCGGCAACGCACACCTCCGGTGCGGAGCACCGCGACCGGGTGCGTCCGCAGGCACGCCGTTACGGTGAACCGGTGACCCACCGGTCCGCCTCCCGGTCCGGGGATCTCGGCGACCGTCGGGACACCCGCCACCGGAGCGACCGGACAGGGTACCGTGATACTCCGGAGCGCGTCGACCGTACCCGGTCCCGCCAGCAACGTCAGTACCGCACCGATGAGCCCAGGAGGCATCACCGTCCGTGAACGATTCATCCCAGTCCGCCCGGCCCCTGTCCGTAGTTCTCGCAGGTGGAGGGACGGCCGGACATATCGAGCCGGCGCTCGCCGTCGCCGAGGCACTGCGTAAGGCGCAGCCCGGTATCCGGGTGACCGCGCTGGGCACGGAACGCGGACTCGAGACCAGGCTCGTCCCGGAGCGCGGAGTGGACCTCTCCCTGATCCCGGCGGTCCCGGTGCCCCGCAAGATCAACAAGGACCTCTTCACCTTCCCGTTCCGCCTCGTCGGTGCGCTGAACCGGACCCGTCGCGTCCTCAAGGACCTCGACGCCGATGTCGTCATCGGATTCGGTGGCTATGTCTCCGGGCCGGCCTACCTCGCCGCGAAGTGGGCGAAGGTCCCCACGGTCGTCCATGAGGCGAATGCCCGCACCGGTATGGCCAACCGGCTCGGTGCCAGGCTCGGCGCCCGCGTGCTCGAGGCGGTGAAGGGTTCCGGGCTCAAGGGTGCCGAGGTCGTCGGCATCCCCGTCCGGCAGTCACTGCTGGAACTCGACCGCGCAGCACTGCGTGGCCAGGCCCGCGAGTTCTTCGGCCTCGACCCTGATGCGCCGGTCCTCCTGGTCACCGGCGGCAGCCAGGGGGCGGCGTCCATCAACGACGCCGTCAGCGGTGCAGCCCGCACCCTCGGAGACGCCGGGATCGGCGTCCTCCACGCCTACGGCCGTAAGAACAGTGTCCACGTCGACCAGGTCGACGGTGCCCCGGCCTACGTGGCCGTGCCCTACATCGACCGGATGGACCTCGCCCTGACCGCCGCGGACATGGTGCTCTGCCGGTCGGGGGCGATGACGGTCGCCGAGATCTCCTCGTGCGGCCTGCCCGCGGTGTACGTCCCGCTACCGCACGGCAACGGTGAGCAGGAGCTCAACGCACGCCCGGTCGTGGAGGCCGGGGGTGGCGTCATCGTCAAGGACGCCGAGCTCGACCCGGGCCGGGTCGCCCGTGAGGTCGTCCCGCTGCTGCGTGACGCCGAGCGCCTCGCGGCTGCGGGTGAGGCTGCCCGAGGTGCCGGGCACCGGGACGCCGCCGACCGTATCGCCACCGTCGTCATCGAGACTGCACGCAGGAAGTAGACCATGAACGCGAACCCCATCACCTCCATCGACCAGCTGCACCGGGTGCACATGGTCGGTATCGGCGGCGCCGGCATGTCCGGTATCGCCCGCATCCTGCTCGACCGCGGCATCGCCGTGAGCGGTTCCGACATGAAGGAGTCCCGGGTCGTGCTCGCGCTCCGCGCCGCCGGGGCACAGATCGCGGTCGGCCACGACGCCGCGAACCTCACCTCCGGGGGAGAACTGCCCGACGCCGTCGTCATCTCCTTCGCCGCCATCCCGCACGACAATCCGGAACTCGTCGCGGCCGCAGAACAGGGCATCCCGCTGCTGCGTCGCAGCGACGTCCTCGCCCTGCTCATGGCCGACCGGCGTGCGGTCCTGCTCTCCGGCACGCACGGCAAGACCTCGACGACCTCGATGGCCGTGGTGGGTCTGCAGGCCGCGGGCATGGACCCCTCCTTCGCCATCGGCGGTCAGCTCAACCGGGCCGGCACCAACGCCCACCACGGCACCGGTGACGTGTTCGTCGCCGAGGCCGACGAGTCCGACGGATCCTTCCTGTCCTACTCGCCGACGGTTGCGGTGGTCACCAACATCGAGGCCGACCACCTGGACTTCTACGGCACCGAGGAGGCCTACCACGAGGTCTTCGGCGCCTTCGCCGGCCGCGTCGTCCCCGGTGGTTTCCTCGTGACCTGCGTCGACGACCCGGGCGCGGCGGAGCTCGCCGAGCGCGTCGTCGCCGGTGAGGTTGAACTGGCCGAGGGCACCCGGGTGCTGGGTTACGGCACCGCGGCCGCCTTCGAGGCACACCCGACAGTGCCGGTCGGCGCGTTGATCGTGGACGCCGGCACGACGCCCGACGGTGGTTCGCAGGCTGCTGTCCGGTTCCCCGGGGCCGGCGGGTCCGGTGACGACACCACCCGCACCGTCACCGTGCGCACACCGGGCCGACACATGCTCCTCAACGCCACCGCCGCCGTGCTGGCCGGGGGACTGGTCGGCTCCGATCTTGACGAGGTGATCGACGGCGTCGCCGCCTTCGACGGGGTCCGCCGCCGCTTCGAGTACCACGGCACCGCCGGGGGAGTCGAGGTCTACGACGACTACGCCCACCACCCGACCGAGGTCCGGGCCGTGCTCTCGGCCGCCCGCGACAAGGTCGCCGCCCGCGCCGCCGCCGACGGCGTGGCGGGACGCGTCATCGCTGTCTTCCAGCCCCACCTCTACTCCCGCACCATCACCTTCGCCGAAGAGTTCGCCGAGTCCCTGTCCCTGGCGGACACCGCCGTGGTGCTCGACATCTACGGAGCCCGCGAGGACCCCGTCGAAGGCGTGACCTCCCGGATCATCACCGACCGGATGACGGTTCCGGTGGTCTACGAGGAGCGCTTCAGCGATGTGCCGGAGCGGGTGGCAGAGGTCGCCCGCCCCGGTGATGTCGTGCTCACCGTCGGTGCCGGCACGGTCACCATGCTCGCCGACGAGATCCTCCGGCGACTGGGTGGGGAGGCCTGATCCCCGTGGCGCGCACGAGCAGGAGGACCCGTGACAGGAAGCCGCGTCCGCGCTGGCTGCTGCCCACTGTGGCAGCGGTCGTGGTCGTGGTGATCGGCCTGGTGCTGGTCAGCCAGCTGCTCACCGTCAAGAAGGTCCAGGTCGACGGCGCCGTCAACCAGGACAGTGCCTCTGTACAGGACGCCTCGGGCATCGACGACGGTGACAGGATGGCCGGTGTGGACACCGGCTCGGCCGCCTCCGCCGTCTCCACGCTGCCCTGGGTGGACACGGTCACGGTCTCACGCTCCTGGCCGTCGACGGTGAAGATCACCGTCACCGAGCACACCGCGGTCGGCGTCCTCGATGACGGTGGTACGCCGGTTGTCGTCGACTCCGGGGGACGCCAGTTCCTCCGCGACGCACAGCCTGAGGGAGCGACCCCGATGCGGGTCTCGTCCACCGACCAGGACGCGGTCACCGCCGCCGCGGAGGTTCTCCTCGCCCTGGACCACATGGACCCGGGGTTCCGGGCAGGTGTCACCGAGATCGATGCTCCCGCGTCCGACAGCGTCAGCCTGAAGTTCGGGGACGACCGGGAGGTCTTCTGGGGAACCTCCGACCGCGCGGACGAGAAAGCGGAGGCGACGCGCATCGTGCTCACCCGCGAGGGCGCGCACTGGAATGTCTCGAATCCGGCACAGCCGTCCGTCCGGGACTGAGAAAAGCCTCACAACCCTCAACCTTGAGTTGAGGGATACGACACGCCACAGAAAATGTTCCGGCAATTCTCCGCCGTGTCCCCCAAGATGGGTTCCACGAGCGAGGGCCTGAACAGCAGCAGATCAGCACAGGGAGAACACGCAACATGAGCGACTTTGACAACCACATCGCCAAGATCACCGTGGTCGGTGTGGGCGGCGGCGGCGTGAACGCCGTCAACCGGATGATCGAGGCGAACCTTCAGGGGGTGGAGTTCGTGGCGATCAACACCGATGCGCAGGCACTGATGTTCACCGACGCGGACTCCAAACTCGACATCGGACGGGAGAAGACCCGTGGCCTCGGCGCCGGTGCGAACCCGGAGGTCGGCCGCGCCGCGGCCGAGGACAGCCGGGACCAGATCGAGGAGATGCTCGAAGGCTCGGACATGGTCTTCGTGACCTGCGGTGAGGGTGGCGGAACCGGTACGGGCGCTGCTCCCGTGGTCGCCCAGATCGCCAAGAAGCAGGGCGCGCTGACCGTCGGCATCGTCACCCGACCCTTCGGCTTCGAGGGTCGCAAGCGTGCCAAGCAGGCACTGGAGGGCATCGACCAGCTCAAGGACGTCTGTGACACCCTCATCGTCATCCCGAACGACAGCCTGCTGAAGGCCAGCGATGCTTCGCTGCAGCTCATGGAGGCCTTCCGTCTGGCCGATGAGGTCCTGCACTCCGGTGTCGAGGGCATCACCAAGCTGATCACCACTCCGGGCATGATCAACGTCGACTTCGCCGACGTCCGCTCCGTCATGACGGACGCCGGTTCCGCCCTCATGGGTGTCGGTGTCGCCCGTGGCGACAACCGCGCCAAGGAGGCCGCCCAGGCGGCGATCAATTCCCCGCTGCTGGAGGCCACCATGGAGGGCGCGACCGGCGTCCTGCTGTCCTTCGCCGGCGGCGGCGACCTCGGTCTGTTCGAGGTCAACGAGGCGGCCTCCCTGGTTGAGGAGCTCGCCGACGAGGACGCCAACATCATCTTCGGAACCATCGTCGACGACTCCCTGGGTGACGAGGTGCGTGTGACCGTCATCGCCACCGGTTTCGACGACTCCGCCAACGTCAACGCCCTGCCGGGCCGCGGTCAGCACCGCGCCCCGGAGCCGGTGGACCCGGTGCAGCCCGCCGAGCAGCCCGCCCAGGTTCCGGCCGCCGAGCAGCCCGCCTACCGTCCGGCCCCGTCCCGTGAGTCCGAGTCCCGTCAGGGGATCTTCGGTCAGGACGCCGCGCCGGACCGTCCCCAGCGTGCGGCGGCCCAGTCCCGCCAGCAGCGCGAGAACGACGGTCTGTTCACTCCGCACGAGGGAGCGGCCCGCAACGGTCGGGGCTCCCGCCGTCGCGAGGAAGCGGAGGATGACCTTGATCTCCCCGACTTCTTCTGAGTCGGTGGGGGACGGCCGAAAGGACCGCAGGGTCCGTAAGGTCGTCACCGACCGCACCGGCGGCGCCTCCGAGGGCGTCTACGGCAGCTTCAACCTCGGTCACCATGTCGGGGACGACCCGACCGCCGTCGCCGCCAACCGTGCGCGCCTGGCGTCCCTGCTGGATGTCCCTGCCGACCGGATGGTCTACATGGAGCAGGTTCATTCCCCGAACGTCACCGAGGTGACCGCTGAGCTGCTCGACAGTCTCGACGGCAACCCGGTGGAGGTGACCGACGCACTGGTCACCACGCTGCCCGGAGTGGCCCTGGTCGTCCTCACCGCCGACTGTGTACCCGTCCTGCTCTCCGACGAGGAGGCGGGTGTGGTTGCCGCGGTGCACGCCGGCCGGACCGGTGCGCGCAACGGCATCGTCCGGAAGGCCGTGGACGCGATGGTGGAACTCGGGGCTTCCCCGGCCCGGATCCACGCCCTGCTCGGTGCTGCGGCGGCGGGGGAGGACTACGAGGTTCCCGAGGCCATGGCGGCCGACGTGGAATCCCGTCTCCCCGGATCCCGGACCACCACCAGGGTGGGTACCCCGGGTCTCGACATCAGGGCCGGGATCACCCGGCAGCTGCTGGGGCTCGGTGTCCGGTCCATTGACGCAGACCCGCGCAGCACGGTCTCGGAGCAGAACTTCTTCTCCTACCGGAGAGAAGGGACCACGGGACGGCAGGCTTCAGTGGTCTGGATGCCCTGACACCGGTACCTTTGGACCAGAGAACGACGAGCGACGAAAGTGAGTGAGACCATGGCAGAGGGATTCATCGAGAAGACCAAGGGCTTCTTCGGCTTCGGTGCCATCGACAGCTTCGACGACCGGGACTACCCCCGGGACGAGTTCGACGACTTCCAGGACGATGACCGTCGTGAGCACCGACGCGACGACCGTCGTCCGGAGCCTGAAGACCGCTACGGGGCCACGTCGGGCCGGCACGCCGATCCCACCCCCGCCCGGGAGCACAGCCGCTACGGCCGTCCGGAGAGTGCGCGTCCCGGCGCCGGTCTCGGCGACCGTGACCGCGTGCCAGGTCGACCCGCCGTCGTCGAACCTGCCGCGGTCCCGGCACACACTCCCGAACTCGTCATCGTCGAGGTCTGTGAGTACCGGGACGTGAACAAGGTCACCCCGGAGTACCGCCGGGGCGACATCGTGGGCTTCAACCTCAGCGACCTCGACAAGGCCGAGGGGCTCCAGTTCCTCGCCTACATCGGCGGACTCGCGGCCGGCCGCGACGGCAAGGTCGAGAAGATCGGCGGTTCCCGGAACTTCGCTCTGCTGCCCGAGGGGGTCCGTCTGAACCTGGAGCAGAAGGACACTCTCGAGTCCCGGCTCTCCGGGGAGCGGTAACCGACTGTGGCTACTGCGCTCTACATCGTCGCTCTCGTCCTGCGCGTCTACTGGTTCATTCTGCTGGGCCGGGTGATCATCGAGATGATCCGGTCCTTTTCCCGCCGGTGGTCCCCGTCGCGCGGGTTTGCGCTGGTCGCGGAACCGATGTTCGTACTTACGGACGTCGCCGTGAAGCCGCTGCGGAAGCTCATTCCGCCGGTCCGGTTCGGAGGTGTGGCACTGGATGTCTCGATCCTGGTGCTCTTCTTCGGGTTGTCTATTCTGGTCACGATCCTGATCTCCGTGGCCAACGGTATGGCGTGACCGGGAAACTAATATCGCAATATCCGTTGTGTCTCTTTCCCGGCCCAGCTACACTGGACATGTCTTCGTGGCCCTGAGTTCGCGGAGATGTCGTGTGTAGTGACCGAAGTCGTCGTCTTCCCTGGAATGTGGGTCCGGGCGAGACGGCGGCTTCTTCAATTTCGAGGGGTCCTCACGGGTTCTTATGGGGCCTCTGTTGCTAGTGGGGTTGAAGTTGCTCTATAATTTTGCTGATAGATTGCACTTGAGGTTGAACTTCAGACTCTTGTCTGCGGTGCCTGCTAGGATCTGAACCTGATACACCGACTGTGAAGGGAACTACCGATGCCGTTGACTCCCGCTGACGTTCATAACGTGGCCTTCAGCAAGCCGCCGATCGGCAAGCGTGGCTACAACGAGGACGAGGTCGACCAGTTCCTCGATCTCGTTGAGGACACGCTCGCCGAGCTTGAGGACGAGAAGGAGGAGCTCCGCTCCCAGCTCGAGTCCGGTGCCTCTGCCGCACCGGCCGCTGAGGCTACCGGCGCCGCCGCTGCCGCATCCGCCACCGATCCCGAGGAACTCGAGCGTGCGACCGCCGCTGCGCAGTCCGCGGAAGAGGGCCGGACCCGTGCCGAGGCACGGGTCAAGGACCTGGAGCTTCAGCTCAAGAACGCGCAGACCGCTGCCCGGGCCGCCGAGGAGCGGGCCACCAAGGCAGAGCGCGCCGCGGCGGACGCCCAGAAGGCTTCCGCGCAGGGCGAGCAGGCTGCCACGACCCAGCAGGTCGCAGCCGCTGCGCCCGCCGGCGACGGCACCGCCTCCGCCGAGACCCACATGCAGGCCGCCCGCGTCCTGTCCCTGGCCCAGGAGATGGCCGACCGTCTCACCGGGGACGCGAAGCAGGAGGCGCAGTCCATGCTCTCCGAGGCGCGTTCCGAGGCGGAGAAGACCCTCGACTCCGCCAACAGCACCTCGCAGTCCCAGCTGGCTGATGCCAAGCAGCGGTCCGAGAAGCAGCTCGCCGAGGCCAAGCAGACCTCCGAGAAGCTCCTGGCCGATGCCCGTCAGCAGTCCGACACACTGGTCGGCGACGCCCGCCAGAAGGCGGACACCCTCCTCGCCGATGCGACCGCCCAGTCCGAGGCCCAGGTCCGGGCCGCCCAGGAGAAGGCCACTTCCCTGGAGCAGGACGCCGAGCGCAAGCACACCGAGATCATGGCGACCATCAAGAAGCAGCAGACGACCCTCGAGGGACGCATCGACGAGCTGCGTACCTACGAGCGGGAGTACCGCACCCGCCTGAAGACCTTCCTCGAGTCCCAGCTCGAGGAGCTCAACAGCCGGAGCACCGCCGCCCCCTCGGCGAACAACATCAACTTCGGCAACAAGAAGTAGCAGCCGGAGCCACTGACCCCCATGCTCGCCCTCTCCCTCATCCTGTCCCTCCTCGGGTTCATCGCACTGCTGGTGGCCCTGTACATGGGATCAGTGGTGTGGGCGTGGGTGTGCGTGGGGGTCGCTGCTGTCGGCGTCGTACTTTTCATCGTCGACCTCGTTGCACTGAAACGACGGTAGAGGGGCTATACTGCCCCCTAGTGGGTCCCGCGCCGCCGTGCGGGGCCACCACGTGCACTGATCCGGCCATCACCGGGGAGCACTCCGGAAGAACCGGACGCCGGGCGTAGAGCCTGTCGTCCCCAGTAGAACCGGACGGGACCGCGGCACGTCACGCCGCATGATGAGCGGAACTCCCCACGACATTCGGCGGTGGGGGAGATCAAGCGGGGTGGTACCGCGCGACCGGCAACGGACGCGTCCCCGCGGACTTGAGACGAACAACCTTCAAGGAGTCCGCGATGACCACCCCCGCCGGCGGTGCCTACCCCCGCACAGACATGAGTGACGGCACCAGCTCATTCCCTCTCATGGAGCAGAACGTCCTGTCCTACTGGGCAGAGGACGACACGTTCCGGGAATCACTGAGGAACCGTGAGGGCGCCGAAGAGTACATCTTCTACGACGGCCCGCCCTTCGCCAACGGCCTGCCGCACTACGGCCACCTGCTCACCGGCTACGTCAAGGACATCGTCCCGCGCTACAAGACCATGCGCGGCTACAAGGTTCCGCGCGTCTTCGGCTGGGACACCCACGGTCTGCCGGCTGAACTCGAGGCCGAGAAGCAGCTCGGCATCAAGGACAAGGGCGAGATCGAGGAGATGGGCCTCGCCGCGTTCAACGACTACTGCGCCAAGTCAGTGCTGCGGTACGCGGGGGAGTGGAAGGACTACGTCACCCGCCAGGCCCGCTGGGTCGACTTCGACAACGGCTACAAGACCATGGACCTCTCCTACATGGAGTCCGTGATCTGGGCCTTCAAGACCCTCTACGACAAGGGTCTGATCTACCAGGGCTTCCGCGTCCTGCCGTACTCCTGGGCCGAGCACACCCCGCTGTCCAACCAGGAGACCCGCCTGGATGACTCCTACAAGATGCGTCAGGACCCCACCGTCACCGTGACCTTCCCGGTCACCGGTGCCTGGCCCGGCACCGCCGCGGTCGAGACTCTCGCCGCACACCCCGAGCTCGCCGACGCTGCCCCGCTGGCCTGGACGACCACCCCGTGGACCCTGCCCTCGCACCTGGCACTCGCGGTCAACCCGACCGTCACCTACGCCCTGGTGAAGGTCGCCGCCGACGGTGCCGAGGCCGTCGCCGGTCGGAAGGTGCTGCTCGCCAAGGACCTCATGGGCGCGTACGCCAAGGAGCTGGGGGAGGACGCCGAGATCGTCGCCGAATTCACGGGTGACCAGCTCGTGGGCCTGACCTACACCCCGCCCTTCGACTACTTCGCCGACCGTGCGCAGCAGGGTGCCTTCCGCATCCTCGCCGCGGACTACGTCACCACCGAGGACGGTACCGGTATCGTCCACCAGGCCCCGGCCTTCGGTGAGGACGACATGAACACCTGCAACGCCGCAGGGATCGAGGTCGTCATCCCGGTCGACATGGACGGAAAGTTCACCTCCCTGGTGCCTGACTACGAGGGACAGCTCGTCTTCGACGCCAACCGGCAGATCATCCGGGACCTCAAGGAAAAGGCGCGGATCGTCCGCGACCAGACCATCGAGCACTCCTACCCGCACTCCTGGCGATCCGGTGAGCCGCTGATTTACATGGCACTGCCCAGCTGGTTCGTCTCCGTCACGACCTTCCGTGACCGTATGGTCGAGCTCAACCACGACCAGATCGAGTGGATCCCGGAGCACATCCGCGACGGACAGTTCGGCAAGTGGCTCGAGGGCGCGCGTGACTGGAACATCTCCCGGTCCCGCTACTGGGGTTCCCCGATCCCGGTGTGGGTCTCCGACGACGATGCCTACCCGCGCATCGACGTCTACGGTTCCCTTGATGAGCTCGAGGCTGACTTCGGCGTCCGCCCGCAGTCCCTCCACCGCCCGTACATCGACGAGCTGACCCGGCCGAACCCGGATGACCCGACGGGGAAGTCCACCATGCGCCGCGTCCCTGACGTCCTCGACGTCTGGTTCGACTCCGGCTCCATGCCCTTCGCCCAGGTGCACTACCCGTTCGAGAACAAGGACTGGTTCGACACCCACTCGCCGGCGGACTTCATCGTCGAGTACATCGGACAGACCCGTGGCTGGTTCTACCTGCTCCATGTCCTGTCCACCGCACTGTTCGACCGCCCGGCATTCAAGAAGGTCGTCTCGCACGGCATCGTGCTCGGCGACGACGGCCTGAAGATGTCCAAGTCCAAGGGCAACTACCCCGACGTCAACGGCGTCTTCGACCGCGACGGCTCCGACGCGATGCGCTGGTTCCTCATGAGCTCGCCGATCCTGCGTGGCGGCAACCTTATCGTCACCGAGCAGGGCATCCGTGAGGGTGTCCGCCAGGCGATGCTGCCGATGTGGAACGCGTACTCCTTCCTGCGGCTCTACGCCCACACCCCGGCCGAGCGCTCCACGGCGTCCACCAACGTCCTGGACCGCTACATCCTCGCCAAGCTGCATGACACGGTCGCCGAGGTCACCGCGTCGCTGGACGCCACGAATATCGCGGCGGCCACCGACGAGATCCGGCAGTTCTGCGACGCGCTGACCAACTGGTACGTGCGCCGCTCCCGTGACCGCTTCTGGGCCGGCGACGGTGAATTCCCGGAGGCCTTCAACACCCTGTACACGGTGCTGGAGACCCTCTGCCGCATCAGTGCGCCGCTTCTGCCGATGTCCACCGAGGTCATCTGGCGCGGTCTGACCGGTGGACGCTCCGTGCACCTCACCGACTGGCCGGACGCCGACGAGTTCCCGGCGGACGCCGGCCTGGTCGTCGCCATGGACGAGGTCCGCAGCGTCTGCTCCGCGTCCTCCTCACTGCGTAAGGCGAACAAGCTGCGCAACCGCCTGCCGCTGCAGAACCTCACCGTGGCGCTGCCGTCCTCGGCGCGTCTCGCCGACTTCACCGACATCATCCGAGACGAGGTGAACGTCAAGGAGGTCATCCTGACCGATGACGTGAACTCCGTGGGTCGCTTCGATGTGGTCGTCAACGCCCGTGCCGCCGGCCCCCGCCTCGGCAGGGACGTGCAGAAGGTCATCAAGGCCGTGAAGTCCGGCAACTACACCGTCTCGGGGTCCGGTGCGGTCGTCGCCGACGGCATCGAGCTGATCGAGGGGGAGTACTCCCGCAAGCTCGTCGCCGTCGACCCGGAACGCACCGCCGAGATCCCCGGCACCGAGGGGCTTGTCGTGCTCGACATGACACTCACCGAGGAGCTGGAGGCCGAGGGCTGGGCCGCGGACCGTATCCGCGGCATCCAGGACGCCCGCCGTACCGAGGACTTCGACGTCTCCGACCGGATCAGTCTCGTGCTGTCCGTCCCGGAGGGACGACGGGGGTGGGCGGAGGCCCGTATCGACACCATCGCGCGCGAAGTTCTCGCCACCTCGGCTAGGGTCATCACCGGTGAGGTGCTCACGCACGACACCGGCGACGACTGCACGGTCTCCGTGGAGCGCGTCACCGGCAACTGACGCCGACCGACAACTTCAAGAGCAACAGACCATTCCGACGGGAACACCGCCGGGACCTGAACTCCGACAGATACGCCGGGGTCCGGGTCCCGGCGTTGGTGTTCGCTCGGGCCAGGTTAACTTAGTTTACTTCGGTATATATCAAGGAAGGTCGCCCCACGGTGACAGAGAATCAGACACAGGGGCCACAGGCGACGTCGTCGTTTCTGACCGCTGACCAGGAGGGCTACAAGAAGGGCCTCAAGCACCGCCACATCCAGATGATGGCCATCGGTTCGGCCATCGGCACCGGCCTGTTCCTCGGTGCCGGTGGACGCCTGCATGACGCCGGCCCGTCTCTGTTCATCGCCTACGCGGTGTGCGGTTTCTTCGGCTTCCTCGTGCTGCGCGCCATCGGTGAGCTGGTCATGCACCGGCCGAGCTCCGGCGGTGTGGTCTCCTACGCCCGCGAGTTCCTCGGCGAGCGTGCCGCCTACCTGCTGGGCTGGAACTACTTCCTGCAGTGGGCCATCACCGGCATCGCCGACGTGACCGCCTTCGCCCTCTACCTGAAGTTCTGGCCGGCCTTCGACTCGGTGCCGCAGTGGGTGTTGGCACTGGTCGCCCTGGTCATCGTCGTGGCCTTCAATGTCATCGGCGTGGCGGTTTTCGGTGAGCTGGAGTTCTGGTTCAGTTTCATCAAGGTCGCCGCCATCGTGATCTTCCTGGTCACCGGCATCATCTTCATCCTCACCGGCCACGAGATCGGCGGCTTCTCCGCCGGCCTGGACAACATCTCCGGCCACGGCGGCATCTTCCCCGAGGGTGTCGTCCCGCTGGCCGTCGTCACCTCCGGTGTCTTCTTCGCCTACCTCGGTATCGAGGTCATCGCGACCGCCGCCGGTGAGACCGAGAACGCCCGCGACGAGATGCCTCGCGCGGTGAACAATGTCGTGTGGCGCATCCTGGTCCTGTACTGCGGTTCCGTGCTCGTCATGTCGCTGCTGCTGCCGTACACCGAGTTCAAGGCGGACGAGAGCCCTTTCGTCACCGTGTTCTCGAAGGTCGGTGTCTCCCAGATGGGCGACATCATGAACCTCGTCGTCATCACCGCGGTGCTGTCCTCGCTCAACGCCGGCCTGTACTCCACCGGCCGCGTCATCCGCACCATGTCCCACGCCGGTTCGGCCCCGCACGCGCTCGGTCAGCTCAACAACCGTGGCGTCCCCTTCGGCGGCATCGTCCTGACCAGCGCAGTCATCATCATCGGCGTGATCATCAACTACGTCGCCCCGGGCAAGGCTTTCGACATCGCGATGAACCTCACCGCGGTCACGCTGGTGCTGACCTGGGGTTCGATGATCGTGGCCCAGATGAAGTTCCAGAAGCGGGCCGAGGCCGGCGAGTTCGAGCGTCCGTCCTTCCGGATGCCGTGGGCACCGGTCTCCAACTGGGTCACGCTGGCCTTCCTGCTGCTGGTCGTCGTGCTCGTCGCCTCCGGCGACTCGATCGGTTTCTGGACGATCATCGTCTCCATCCCGATCGTGATCGTCGTCTGGTTTTCGTGGCGCTGGGTCACGCCGAGCGTGGAACGCCGTCGCGAGGAGTACGCACTCAAGGTCGAGCGCTCCGCAGTGAACCCGGCGGAGTGACAACGCCACAACCGCACACTGTCGAACACCTGGACGCCCCGGCGTTCTAGGATGGGGAACCGTGACAGGTTCCGGGACAGGTGAGCGACGCTGGGTGGTGCACGTCGACATGGACGCTTTCTTCGCGTCCGTCGAGCAGCTCACCCGGCCGACGTTGCGTGGCCGTCCGGTCCTGGTGGGAGGGGCCTCGGGCAGGGGAGTCGTCGCCGGGGCGTCCTATGAGGCTCGGGTGTTCGGCGCACGCTCGGCGATGCCGATGAGTCAGGCCGTGCGGTTGTGCCGGGGGAAGGCCTCGGTGGTGCACCCCCGGTTCGTGGTCTACTCGGCGGCATCCGAACGCATCTTCGGCATCCTCGAGCGCGAAGCAGGGTTCATCGAACGGCTCAGCGTCGACGAGGGTTTCGCCGAACCGGCGGTTCTCGTCGGGGCGACCACACAGGACGCCGGGTCCTGGGCTCATGCCCTCCAGGACACCGTCGAACAGGAGACCGGTCTGGTCTGCTCCATCGGGGTCTCGACCGGGAAGCTCCACGCCAAGATGGCCTCGGACCTCAACAAGCCCCACGGTGTGGCCGTCGTCGGGGCAGATCGCCGTGACGAGGTCTTCGGCCCCCGCCCGGTCGGGGAGATCGGCGGTATCGGTCCGGTCGCTCAGGCACGGCTCGCCGAGGTCGGGGTGACCACGATCGGTCAGTTCACCGCCATGGACGACGCCGATGTCCGCAGTCTCCTGGGCTCCGTCGGCACCCAGCTCCTCGGCTACACCCGCGGCGTCGACCCCCGACCGGTCGCGGCCCGGGGGCGCGCCAAGCAGGTCTCCGCCGAGCGCACCCTCGAGGTGGACGCCGCGACGACCGCGGCAGCCGACCCGGTGCTCGTGGCGTCGGCGACCGCCGCACACAGCCGGTTGAAGAAGGACGGCAGGGCTGCCCGGACCGTCACCGTGAAGACACGCACCGCGGATTTCCGGGCCCACACCCGCTCACTCACTCTCGCGGTGCCTACCGAGGATCTCGACGAGATCATCGCGGCCTCCCGCTCGGTGATGCCGCATCCCGAGGAGTCCGGGGCGGTGCGGCTGGTCGGTGTCAGCCTCTCGGGCTTGACCGATGAGTGCCAGGGGGCGTTGTTCCCGGAGCTCTCGGAGATCGGCACCCGGGAGACCGTGCATCCCGACCCGCCGGAACCGGAGGGGGCGGCCGCTACCGACCCCCGCGGCCCCTGGCGGGCCACCCAGGATGTCCGCCATGCGGAGTTCGGTCACGGCTGGGTGCAGGGCACCGGTGGTGGGGTGGTCAGCGTGCGCTTCGAGACCCGTGCGACCGGACCGGGCAGGACGCGCACCTTCCCGGTCGACGACCCGGACCTCAGTCCTGCGGACCCGCTGGAGTCACTGGCGTGGGATCCGCCCGCTGTACCGCCAACTGACACAGCAGTTCCATCCGGGCCTGAGCAGGGCTGAGCACCCCACCGGACCGGGCACCTGCGGCGGCCAGGGTCGCCCCGCCGCCGTCACCGCCGTATACGGCGTCCACCCCGCCGGCGGCGACCCTGGTGCACAGCACGACGGGCACCCCGGCATCCAGGGCGCGTCCGATCCCGGGGGCGAGCCCACCGGCGTTGCCCGAACCGAACGCCGCAATGACAAGGCCGTCGGCGCCGGCGGTGAGGGCGGCGTCCACCAGGGTGCTGTCGGTGCCCTGGTAGGCGGTGAGGATGTCGACACGCAGCCCTGCCAGAGGAGCCGGGGCGGAGCCGGGGGAGACGAGGGGTGCCGGACGATCGACGGGGGAGTCCGGTCCACCGAAGGCCCGGTCCGCGGTGGTGTGGACCTTGCGCACCCCGTAGGCTGGGACCGTTGCACCACCCGTCACCACGACCGGGCCGGTGACGGTGGCTGCCGCGGTGACGGCGTCCCGCAGGTTGGCGGGACCGTCCGGGGACGCGTCATCGGCGGGACGCTGCGCCCCGGTGAGCACCACGGGGCCACCGAGGAGGCGGTCGACGGCCATGGCGGTCTCCTCCATCGAATCGGTGCCGTGGGTGACGACCACCGGACCACCGACGGCATGGATCGCGGCCAGCAGTCCGTCGAGGTCGGCCAGGGTCATCTCCGAGGAGTCGAGGTGCAGAGCGTCGGTCGCGGCGACGTCGTCGGGTGTGAGCCCGGCGTCCGTGCAGAGGTCCACGGCGCTGCGTGTCGGCCGCAGAGCGCCGTCGGGACCTGCGGTGCAGGCGATGGTTCCGCCGGTGGCGAGCAGGGTGACGGGGGAGGGCGCACTCATGGGAACACAGAGTACTGGTGTGACGGGGGAAGCGTGGGGTGGGTAGGCTGACTCACCATGAAATACTCCATGAAGTCCGTCGCCGTCGTGGCTGCCGTCGCCGCAGGTCTGTCCCTGTCCGCCTGCTCCTCCGATGACGATGACTCGACGGACGGGACCACCAGTGCCGCCCCGACCACCCAGACCACCGCACTGCCTACCGCCGTCGAACTCAACGACGTGCTGAACCGCGCCGTCGATCCGGCAGTCCCCTCCGACCAGAAGGCAGACACCGTCGAGGGCGGTGACCAGGCTCTCGAGCTCTTCGACGTCATGACGCAGTCGAAGGAGGAGTCCGGCGCGACCCTGGAGGTCGTTGACCCGGTGCTGCCCGGCATCCTGCCGGACACCGCCTCCGTGACCGTCAACTTCCTCATCCCGGACCGCGACCCGATGCCCGTATCCGGGGTGGAGTTCATCCGCGAGAACGACATCTGGAAGCTCAAGCGTGAGTGGGCCTGCACGCTCATCGAGAACGTCGCCCCGGACAACGTGCCGCCGCTCTGCTCGGCGGATGTCGCCGAGGAACTGCCCGAGGAGATCCCGGAGGACGCCCCGGCACCGGAGGGCGCTCCCGCTGAGGCACCGGCCGAGGCACCGGCCGAGGAAGCCCCCGCAGAGGGCGCTACGGCCGAAGGAGCCCCGGCGGCCTAGTTCTCCGCCTGTTCCCCGTCGGAGGACCAGGTCGAGGTGGTGCGGGACTCCTGCACCACCGTCACGGGGGATTCCGGCTGACCGTAGGTGATCTCGGTCGTCGTCTTCACCGATCCGCTCACCGGCAGGGGGCGTCGCAGGTCGAGGGTCAGTGAACCGGTGGACTCGGTGGTGGAGTCCATCACCTCGAGATCGGTACCGGCCATCTGCTTGACCGTGGGGGTCCGCTCGATGTCCACGTCGAGGTTGACCTGCGATCCGTTGCGCGAGGCGATCGTGTAGGTCACCGTCTGTCGCATGGGAGTGCCTGCGGCGCTGTCTTCGATCTGGCCGGTTACAGTCCAGCGCGCACCTTCCCCGACAGCCTCCTCGGGGAAGACCAGCGGCAGGCTGGTCATTTGCCCGAGGTTGTTTTCTATGGCTGCTCGGGCAGAATCCGACGCGTTCTCCGGCGAGGCGAAGGAGCGGTTGTTCACCTTGCCGTCGTCGCTGTACTTCTGCACCATGCGGAAGCCTTCGGCGGTGGCGATATCATCATTGAGCTCGCCGTTCTCGTCGTCATCAAGGGCTTCATTGCTCCCCTCCGGAGTTCCGATAGTCATGGTGGATTCCAGCTGGTCTCCGTCAGTGGTGGCCGATGCGGTGTAAGGAAGATTGGCTGACAATTCGGAGTACGGCGCTGCGCCATCGGCGGTACCTTGCTCGTCACCACCGATCACCTCTTGTCCGTAACCCCAGGTCACCGAGAATTTCCCGGACTGCTCCCCGTCGTCCGCGAACCAGGCGAGAGGGTCGGTGGGGGACGTTCCGGCGTCCAGCAGCTTCACTGCGACACCGTCGACGGTGGACTCGACGGGGGCGGTGCGGTCGGGTTCATCGTCCGACGAGACACACCCGCTCAGGCCCAGGGTCGACCCCAGGGCGACGGTGGAGACCAGGACTGCCACGGTGGATGGAAAGGATCGTCGTCTGTGCACGACCGTCACGTTACCAACCTCTCCTGGCACACCCGCTAGGATGGACACCCGTGACCCAGGCCCCTTCCTCCCGACCCTCCGCTGAGACAGCGGATTCCCGCCCGGCCCGCATCAGGTCCAGAGTGGTTCCCTGGGCGTTGGCCGTTCTGCTGGGCGTGGTCGTTCTCGACCAGGTGACGAAGTGGGCCGTCGTCGAATTCCTCGAACCGCGGACCAGCTACCCGGTCCTCGGTGAGTTCGCGCGTCTCTACCTCATCCGAAACTCCGGGGCGGCGTTCTCGATGGGGGAGGACGCCACCCCGGTCTTCGCGGTCATCCAGCTGCTGGCGGCACTGCTGTGCGTCTTCCTCGCGTTCCGGGTACGCGCCCCGTGGACCGTCGCGGCGGTCGGCATGATCGGCGGCGGGGCGACCGGCAACTTCATCGACCGGGTCTTCCGGGACCCGGGTGGACTGCACGGCCATGTCGTGGACTTCATCTCGCTCGGGGACTTCGCAATCTTCAATGTCGCGGACTCCGGCATCACCGTCGGCGTCATCGTGTACCTCATCTACGGGCTGTTCATCGAGCCGAAGCAGCAGAAGGACAAAGCGGACGACGCGGACGACGCGGACGACGCGGACGACGCGGACGACGCGGACGAAGCGGACGCAGCGACAGAGCAGGAGGAGCAGAAATGAGCGACCGTGAGTCCAGGATGATGCCGGTGCCCGGCGGCCTGGCAGGAATGCGGGTCGACGCCGGCCTGTCCAAGCTGCTCGGTCTGTCCCGTACCGTCGTCGCCGAACTCGCCGAGGCCGGCGACATCGTCCAGGACGGGAAGACCGCCGGTAAGTCCGACCGGCTCGTCGACGGCGCATGGCTCGACGTCACCCTCCCCGCACCGCCCCGGGACCTCGCCGCCGAACCGGCCCGCGTCGTCGAAGGCATGGACATCCTCTACTCCGACGACGACGTCATCGTCGTCGACAAGCCGGTCGGAGTCGCCGCGCATCCCACGATCGGCTGGGAGGGCCCGACCGTCACCTCCGGTCTGGCAGCCGCAGGGTACCGGATCTCGACCTCCGGACCGCCGGAGCGCAAGGGCATCGTCCACCGCCTCGACGTCGGTACCTCCGGTGTCATGGCGGTCGCGGCGTCCGAGCGTGCCTACACGGTCCTCAAGCGGGCATTCCGCGACCGCACGGTCGACAAGACCTACCACGCGCTCGTCCAGGGCCACCCGGACCCCACCGACGGCACCATCGACGCGCCGATCGCGCGTCACCCCGGCCACGGCTGGAAGTTCGCCGTCCAGGACGGGGGACGCCACGCCGTCACCCACTACGAGACCATCGAGGCCTTCCGTGAGGCCACCCTGGTGCGTGTCCATCTCGAGACCGGACGCACCCATCAGATCCGCGTCCACTTCTCGGCCCTGCACCATCCGTGCGCCGGTGACCCGATGTACGGTTCCGATCCGGCACTGTCGCAGCGGCTGGGTCTGGTGCGTCAGTGGCTCCACGCCGTCCACCTCGGGTTCCCGCACCCCGACGGCCGGTGGATGGACATCGAGTCGCCCTACCCGGCTGACCTGCAGACCGCGCTCGACCGGTTACGGGAGACGAACTGATGGGCAGGTTCCGGTCCGCCGAGCAGATCCCTGCCGACAAGCGGACGCGTCGCAGGCTCGAGTGGGAGGACACGCGACGCCCCGCCTGGGTGATGTGGCTGTCCGTGGCGTGCCTGATCGCCCTGCTGGTCACCGTCATCGCCCTGTCGAATTCCGACCGCATGTCGCAGGCCACCGCGATCAACGGTGACGTCCTCGGCCCGGAGACCGGCGAGTCCACCGGGGACTACCTGGCACGTGCCGGTGAGGCCCTCGCCGCCACGACCGGGGACGCCCCGCGCTGGGCCCTGGTGTCCCCGGACGGTCCGGCGGATGTCGCCGCCCTCACCGCCGTGTTCACCGACCAGCCGGGACTGCGGGTGAGCACCCTGCTCGCCGGCGGTGTCCAGTGGGCCCTGCCCGAGCCCTCGGTCGGCCACCGCCGCGAAGACGTCTTCGCCCAGGCCCGGCACCGGGTCGCCGGCTCCGCCGGTATCCCGGACACCGATGAGGCGCTGGGGATCACCGGCGTCATCGTCCACGGGACCCCTGCCGAGCTGCACTCCCTGGCGTCCACCCCCGGGGTGCGCGCCGTCGAGCCGCTGCCGGCGGACGCGGTCTACGGACGCTTCGGTATGCGTCCGCTGGAGGACACGGCGCCTGCTGCGCCTGCTGAGGAGCAGCCCCAGGATCTTCCTGACGACCTGCCGGAGAACCCGGAGCAGCCGGAGGCTCCTGCGCCATGATCTGGGGAGTCGCCTGCTACCTGATGTGGGGCTTCTTCCCCGCCTTCTTCCCGCTCCTCGAACCGGCCGACCCGATGGAGATCCTCGCCCACCGTTTCGTGTGGACACTCGCCTTCGTCGCCGTCGTCCTGCTGTTGCTGGGACGCAACCACGGCGGTGGTTTCCGCTGGATCGGTCAGCTCTCGCTGCGCCAGTGGGGACGCATCGCCGTGGCCGCCGTACTCATCGCCGGCAACTGGGGCCTGTACATCTACGCGGTGAACAACGACCATGTCGCGGACGCCGCCCTGGGGTACTTCATCAACCCCCTGGTCAGCGTCCTGCTGGGTGTGCTGGTGCTGCGGGAGCGGCTACGGTTGCTGCAGTGGGTCGCCGTCGGCGTGGCCGGCGTGGCGGTCGTCATCCTCACCGTCGCCCTGGGGACGCCACCGGTGGTGTCGCTGGCACTGGCGTTCTCCTTCGGGCTCTACGGCCTGATGAAGAAGAAGGTGACGCTGTCCCCGCTGCAGTCACTCACCGCCGAGACCCTGGTGCTCGCCCCGGTGGGCGTGCTCTACCTCGCGTGGCTGCAGACCCAGGGCACGAACACGATGTTCCAGGGCGGCCACGGAGTGGGCCATGTCCTCCTGCTGATCACCGCCGGCGTGGTCACCGCGCTGCCGCTGCTGTGCTTCGCCCGGGCGGCGCATGAGCTGTCCCTGACCACCCTGGGGATGATCCAGTACATCACGCCGGTACTGCAGATGCTGTGGGCGGTCTTCGTCGTCCACGAGCACATCGAACCGGCGCGCTGGGTCGGCTTCGGCCTGATCTGGGTGGCGGTGATCATCTTCACCACGGACACGTTGTTCAACGTGCCGCGGCGTCCGAAGCTGACCCGGCCCGCTCAGTCCAGCCCGAAGACCCGGTCCACGTAGGGGTTCCGGAACATCCCGTCGGGGTCGACCTGCGACCGCAGGGCCGCGACGGTGGTGAGATCCTCATGCACCGCCGAGAGCTCCGCGAACCCGAGGGTGTGGTGCTTGCCCCAGTGGGGGCGTCCTCCCGCGGCGACGAGGATCGGCTCGAGGACGCGGAAGAACTCGCGGTAGTCGTCGCGGTGGTAGCGGTGTGCGGCGATATAGCAGGACTCGCGGCCCTTCGCCGTGGACAGCGGCACATCGTCAGCCGCGGTGGCACGGACCTCGATGGGGAAGCCGACCGGGATGCCGCAGGCGTCGATGGCGCGGTGGACCTCGGCGAGGACCTCCGGGGCGTCCGCCAGGGGAACGGAGTACTCCATCTCGTTGAACCGCACCCGGCGCTTCGAGACGAAGACGTCATGGGCGACGTCGGCGTACTCCCGCTGGGCCAGCGCCCCGGCGGAGACCCTGTTGAAGAAGCCGGTGGTCTTCGGGGCGACGGACATGACCCGGCACATCGCACCGTAGACGGCGTTGGTCACCAGTTCGTCGTCGATGACCGACTTCCAGCATGGCACGGACCCGGGCACGTTGTCTCTGTCGGACAGCGGATGACGGGTGTTGCGCTTGACGTGGGCGACGGAGGTGCCGGGGAACCAGTAGTACTCCAGGTGGTCGACCTCATGGGCCAGGGCGGTGAAATTCTCCACCACCGGCCCCAGCGGCTCGGCCTTCTCCACGGCGGAGAGGATGAAGGTGTCCACCACCGCCATCCTCACCTGCGTCAGGACGCCGAGGGCGCCGATGCTCACGCGGCCGCACTCGAAGAGCGGGTCGCCGGGGCCGGCGTCATGGACCACACCGTCGGCGGTGACGATGCGAAGACCCCGGACCATCCCGGCGAAGCCGGTGAACCCGACCCCGGTGCCGTGGGTGGAGGTCGACAGCGCACCGGCCAGAGACTGCGGATCCACATCCCCCTGGTTCGCCAGCGCCAGTCCGTGGGGCCTGAGCAGTCCCGGGATGTCCCGCAGCCGGGTGCCGGCGAGAAAGGTGACCTCCATGGCGTCCTTGTCCACGTGGACGAGGCCGGTCAAGTTGTCGAGGTTGACGAGGACACCGTCGGTCACCGCCGCCGGGGTGAAGGAGTGGCCCGCGCCGACGGTCTTCACGTGCAGGCCGCGCGCGGCGGCGTCCCGGACGACGCCGACCAGTTCGGCCTCGGTGGCGGGCTGGACGAACGCCTGCGGGTGCGCGGTCTGTGCCCTGGACCAGTTGTGCCAGGTGGTTGTCATACGAAGACCTTTCCTTCGCCGCGGTACGTGGGCCAGTCGGCGATGACGTGGGTGGTGTTGTCGGCGGGGTCGCGGGAGACGACGGTGACCTTGTCGGTCCACTCGGCCTGCTCACCGGCCTTGGCGTGGCGGAACCACACATGGTCGCCGAGGCCGAGGTCGCGGGCGGCGGTCCCGCGCAACGGGGTCTGGACCTCACCGGCGCCCTCCGTGGCGGAGAAGGACAGCCCGGTGGGGAAGTCCACGACCGGCACACGGTCGGCACCGGGGACACCGGAGGCTAGGCGTCCACCCCCGGCGACGGTCACGATGTCCGTGGCGGCGCGGCGCACGACCGGCAGCACGAACCATTCGGCGGCCGCGGGGGAGAAGGTGCGGTAATGGTCGAAGAGTCCGGAACCGATGATCCCGGAGCCGGCACCGATCTCGGTGACGGCGTCCTCGACCGAGGTGGTCTCCGCCGATCCGGTGCCGCCGCCGTTGACGAACTCCAGCTGCCCGCCACGGGCTTCGACGACCGTCCTGACCGCGGCGACGATCTTCGCGCGGCGCCCGGCCAGTTCCTTCACCGAGGCGGCCTTCATCGCCGCGACAGCGGGGGAGGTGTCGGTGGTGCCGGCGACCTGCCCCTCGTAGGCCATGATGCCGACGAGCTCCACACCGGGGCGGGCGCAGATCTGCCCGGCCAGGCGCGTGGCGTCCTCCACCGTATGTACCGGCGAGCGGCGCGCACCGAGATGCAGCGGGCCGACGGCGAGCGAGGCGTCGACGTCGAGACAGACGCGGACGGTGCCGACGCGGTCCTCCGGCGGGGACGCGGCGTCCAACAGGTCGAGGTGGTCGACGCTGTCGACCATGACGGTCACCGCGTCCAGATAGCGGGAGTCGGCGGTGAGCTGCCGTAGCAGTGACGGGGTGACGCAGGGGTAGGCGACGAGGATGTCGTCGCTGACCTGTTCGTCGACCAGCCAGAGCGCCTCTCCGAGATGGTAGGCCAGCAGGCCCTCGATGCCCTCGCACTCCAGCAGACGGGAGATCAGCGGGCGGATACGGACGGACTTCGTCGCCAGTCGGACCGGGGTGCCGGACGCACGGCGGACGAGATCGGCGGTGTTGGCGAGGGCCGCATCCAGATCGAGGACGCTGAACGGCGCCTCACGGTCTGCGACGGCGGCGCGGACGGAAGGACGGGGCACACTCATTCCCGGATAATTCCATACTTGTGGTCCTTGTGCAGCTGAACACTGTATTGTCTTCCGTCATGACTGTGACGACCACCCTTCAGACCCTCGACGAGTTGGACAGCCCACTACTGTCCGCCGTCCACCGAGCGCCCGGCCACGTCGGCCCCGACGGACCGGTCGGACGCTGGGAAGGGATCGACGGCAACGAGGACTGGGCAGACGAGATCCGCCGGCTGAAGACGGCCCGCAACGCCGTCATCCTCGCCCACAACTACGAACTGCCCGAGATCCAGGACATCGCCGACCACACCGGCGACTCACTGGCCCTCTCCCGCATCGCCGCGGAAACCGACGCCGACGTCATCGTGTTCTGCGGCGTGCACTTCATGGCCGAGACCGCGAAGATCCTCTCCCCGGACAAGACCGTCCTCATCCCGGACGCCGAGGCCGGCTGTTCCCTGGCGGACTCCCTCACCGAGACCGAGCTGGCCGAGTGGAAGGCAGAGCACCCCGACGCGCTGGTGGTCAGCTACATCAACACCACCGCCGCGGTGAAGGGCCTCACCGACGTCTGCTGCACCAGCTCCAACGCCGTGGACGTGGTCGCGGGGCTGCCCGCGGACAAGGAGATCCTCTTCGGCCCGGACCAGTTCCTCGGAGCCCACGTACGCCGCGAGACCGGTCGCGACAACATCCACGTCTGGGCGGGCGAGTGCCACGTCCACGCCGGGATCTCCGGGCCGGAACTGGCGCGCCGGGCAGAGGAGAATCCGGACGCCGACCTGTTCATCCACCCGGAGTGCGGCTGCGCGAACTCCGCGATCTACCTGGCGGGGGAAGGCGTCATCGACCCGGAACGCGTCCACATGCTCTCCACCGGAGAAATGCTCACCTCGGCGAAGGTGGCGTCCGACGCAGGACGCGGCAAGGTGCTTGTCGCCACGGAGGTCGGCATGCTCCACCAGCTGCGCGGCGTGGCCCCGGACGTGGACTTCGCACCTGTCAACGAGCGGGCGGCGTGCCCGTACATGAAGATGATCACCCCGGCGGCCCTGCTGCGCTGTCTCGCCCTCGGCGCCGACGAGGTCGATGTGGCCCCTGACGTCGCCGAAAAGGCACGTCAGGCGGTGGAACGGATGATCGCTGTCGGAAATCCGGGCGGTGGGGAGTAAGTTTGTCCGCCGTGCCTGTTACCAAGACTTCGCGTCGGGAGATGTTCCCGGCTGATCAGCGCTTCCCCTACACCGCCCCGCTGGGTGACCTGGGCTGCGCACCCTCTCTGTTCACCACCCTCGCCCGGACCGCCCTGTCGGAGGACCTCTCCGACGGGGACGCCACGACGCTGGCCACCGTTGCGAGGGGCGAGACCGGACGCGGCCTGCTGGTCGCCCGGTCCGGTGGCGTGGTCTCCGGTATCGATGCCGTCCGCTCCATCCTCGTCGAGGCCGCCGAGCCCACCTTCGCCGCTGTGCTCGGTGGAACGGTCGCGCTGACTGACGCGGTGGCCAACGGTGCGGTCGTCGCGCCGGCCGACACGGTGGGCGTACTCACTGGTCCGGTGCGCGCGATCCTGCAGCTGGAGCGCACGGTGCTCAACATGCTCTCCCATGCCTCCGGTGTGGCGACGCAGACCGCGGCCTGGGTGTCCGCGGTCGAGGAGACCGCGCCGGAGGACCATTCGGTCGCGGTCAGGGATTCCCGCAAGACCCTGCCGGGCCTGCGTCTGCTGGAGAAGCGGGCCGTGGTCCACGGCGGCGGTGTGCCGCACCGCTACAACCTCTCCGACCAGGCGATGGTCAAGGACAACCACGTCACCGCCGGTGGTGGAGTGGTGGACGCCTACCTGGCCGTGCGTGCCGCGCACCCGGAACTGTGGTGCGAGGTGGAGGTCGACAATCTGGTGCAGCTGCGTGAGGTGCTGGCGCTGAAGCGCCCGCCGCAGCAGGTGCTGCTGGACAACTTCTCCGTCGCGGACACGGTCGCTGCGGTGGGGATGCGTGCCGAGAAGGCGCCGAATGTGCTGCTCGAATCCTCGGGTGGTCTGACCCTCGGTGTGGTCGGCGATTACGCGGCGTCCGGTGTGGACTCCGTCGCCGTCGGTGGGCTCACCCACTCTGTCGCCTCGCTGGACATCGGCCTCGACCTGGAGTGAGGGGCCTCATGTCTGCGGCACTCACAAATCCTGCTTTCTGTGCCACGGATCGCCGATTCTGTGAGTGCCGCAGACATGCTGCAACCGAGCGTTGGTCGGTGACGGGCGGCCGCCGGTAAGCTGAGCCCATGGATTCGGTGAGAAGTGCGGGGGAATCAGTGTTCGAGGCACGTACACCGATCGAGTTCCGGGTCATCCCGTTCGTCATCCTGATGCCCTCGCTGGTGGCGGTTCTCGTGGAGCCGGTCTGGTGGGTGATCGCTCTGGTTGCCGGTCTCCTGGCGCTGCTGGTGTGGGCGGCGTTC
This sequence comes from Corynebacterium variabile, assembly GCF_006539825.1. GTDB lineage: Bacteria > Actinomycetota > Actinomycetes > Mycobacteriales > Mycobacteriaceae > Corynebacterium > Corynebacterium variabile. The sequence continues at coordinate 88,959 of NZ_BJNT01000006.1, read as the reverse complement.
GCTGCCCGGGTGTCCGTCAGGGTTGGCGCACGGAACGTGGACATCGCCGGACCGTTCTACCGTCGTAGCATCCCCGTGGACGAGATCGCCGAAGTCAGCCTTCACCGCGAAAGTGTGGCGGACCACAGTCTCATCCAGTGGCCGGTCGCTGGACTGGCGTCCTCGCCAGTGGGGGTCCGGATCGGGCTCGGTGGGATGCTCGGGGTGCGCATGCGCACGACGGGCGGCGAGACGTACAAGGTCTTCCTCGGCACAACGTCAGACGGCGAGGCCTGTGTGGCGGCGGTTGCGGCAGCGTCGGCGGTGCAGGCATCGTAGCCTGGGTACATGACCAGCTCAGCCGGAAAGATCACCGTCTTCTCGGTGCATCCGGCGCCGGCGATCCTGCTGGCGATTGTGGTCCGGGAGCCGGCCGTCCAGCTGATCGTCGTGGTCGTTCTGCTCTTCGTGGTCTGGGCGGCCTTCGGTCTGCGGTTGACCGTCAGTGTGGGACAGGAGACCGTCGATGTGGTCGGCACCTTCTACCGGCGCAGTATTCCCGCGGGGCAGATCGACTCTGTGACCGTCGCCCCGGATGACGGCATGAACCACGTCCTGCTCAACTGGCAGGTCACCGGGCGGGCGACCTCACTGGACGGCGTCCGACTGAACCTCGGAGGCAGTGTCGCGCTGCAGATCAGGACGATGGCAGGGGAGCGGTACAACGTCGTTTTCCCCACCAATGCTGACGCACTGGCCTGCCGCGACGCGGCCATCGAGGTGGTAGGGCAACCACCTCAGTCAGCTGTGTGACGCCTCACCCATGCGCCCATGCCGGGAGTGATGAAGTGCAGTCCACCTGATCCGCTCCGGTAGATCGTCCCCTTCTTGATCAGACGGTCGCGCAGGTAGGAGACGCTCCGGATCTCCGCGCCCATCGCATCCGCCACTTGTCCTCCGTTCGGTTCGTCGACGGTGGATTCCGCAGCGGCCAAGGCAGTCAGGTAGTCCCGTTCGCGGTCGCTGGCGTCCTCCCATCTGCTGAGGAACAGCTGCTCCAGGTCGGCCGCGATACGGGGAAGCGCGGCGTGGGCGTGTTCCCCGGTGATGCGGTCGCTCCCGTGGGACGCACGCCAGGCAAAGTGGCCGGCGACCTGGATGGCGTAAGGATAGCCGCCGGTCTGGGCGATGAGGTGGTCGGCTGCGTCCGGGTCCATCGGGCGGCCGGACTGGCCCGCCGGAGCTGTCAGGGCCTCCCTCGCATCCGGGCCGGCCAGTGACTCCAGCGGGTGCCATTCCGCGCGTTCGAGGTATGTGGGAAGCTGCTTGTCGCGCTTCTCCCGCAGGGACGGAAGCGCGGCGACGGCAATGACCAACGGCCAGTTTTCGGGAACCGTCTCCTGGAGCACACCGCCGAGTTCGTGGAGTTCCGCGGCGGTAGCGTTCTGCAGTTCATCGAGGGTGACAAGAAGACCTGCGTCCCGGGACATCGCCGCGGTCATGGTTGATCGTAGGACGCTACCCAATGACTCCGGTGAACTGTCCTCTTCCCGGGAAACTTCGACGCCGCCACCGATACCCGGTATCGATGCCTGGACCTTTGCACCGATGAGTTGTACCCGCCTCGATGTGCCGGAGTCGGTGGGGGTGATTCCCTCAAAGAGTTCCCGCGCCGCCCGGAGCTTCGAGGTCAGATCACCTATGAGATCCGACCTTTTCGCCTCGACGTGCACGGTCGGCCACGAGAGCTGTTCGGCAGCGGCATGGGAGATCTCGCCCAGCGTGACAGTTTTTCCGACTCCTCGGGGGCCGACGAGGATGAGGGGGCGGGCCGTCCTGCCGTCGAAAGCCGCGACCTCAAGTGCTTCATTGGCGGCGTCCAGTACATCTGTGCGTCCTGCGAACACCAGTGGAGCCTGGTTGAAGCCCGGGCGATAGGGGTTCGGCTGACGTGGCGACGGCGCGGTAGTCATGTGCAAATTATGGCGCGTATAGCGAAAAAGGAGGGTGTATAGCAAAAAGCATCGGGTATAGCACCGTACAGCAGGACCAGCATCACCCCAGCGGCGTGAGGACGCCGATCTTCCATCCGCCGTCCACGCGGACCAGCTGGTACATGTTGCGCTCCCCGGGGATCACATCGTCGGGACCGTCATATTCGAACTCGACCACCACCCAGATGCTGTGGTCGGTCGCAGCAGGAACAGTGATGGTGGTCGAGGCGTCCTTGATGCCCTCGTACTGACCGAACGCGCCGGCAAAGAACTGCTCGGTCTGGGAGGGGTCGGTCACGAGGATGCGCTGGCGTGGGAACTCGATGAGCGCGGGTACGGCGTAGGCGTCGGCCAGTGCGGCGGCGTCCCGGTCCAGGAGATGGCGTGTGTAAGTGTCGAAGAACTCTTCGGCGACAGTGGCGGCTTCTGTGGCGTCCATGCCGCCATGCTAGTCCTGGGAAGGATATGCCGACGATCGACGGTGAATGGCGACGCGGCGGAGTGGGAGGCGTCCGATTCTGGTCCTGGCGCCGGAGGTCTGCGTCCGTCATCATTGTGGGTAGTCGCGGAAGCATACCGCTTTCCACTGCTCCCAGGGGTGACCGTGGAGGATGTCAATGCCAACGACCTCGTGGCCTTCTTCGTCGAAGTGGTCGCGTTCATCGCCCTTGCGGTGTTCGCCTGGCGTGCCGCACCGACAGGTGTCCGCAGTTGGGTCTGGATGCTCGGGATCCTGATCGTCGCAGGTTCCCTCTGGGCGCTCTTCGTCTCACCGCAGGCGACTTTTGATGTTCCTGTGCTCGCCCTGCTGCTCAAGATCGTGATCCTGGGCGCAGGGGTCCTGGCACTCAGATCCCTCACCTCCCCGGTGTGGGGGATCCTGTTCGGCGTGGTTGTCGTGGTGAACACCGTGCTGATCTACATCGGTCCGTTCGCACGCTAGAGTCCGGCGGTAGACTGTCCGCCATGAAGAAGTCCTCCTTCGTCCACCTGCACAACCACACCGAGTACTCCATGCTCGACGGCATGGCGAAGGTGGACCTTCTCGCCCAGGAGGTCTCCCGGCAGGGCATGCCCGCGGTCGGCATGACAGACCACGGCAACATGTTCGGCTCGGACGCCTTCTACCACGCGATGACCGCTGCGGACATCAAGCCGATCATCGGCATCGAGACCTACATGGCCCCGGACTCCCGCCTGATCAAGGACCGGATCAAATGGGGCCAGCCCGAACAGAAACGCGACGACGTCGCCGGTGGCGGCTACTACCTCCACCAGACGATGATGGCGGAGAACGCGACCGGTCTGCACAACCTCTTCCGGCTGTCGTCCCTGGCGTCCTACGAGGGGCAGGTCTCGAAGTACCCGCGCATGGACGCCGAGATCGTCGCCGAGCACGCCGAGGGCATCATCGCCACCACCGGCTGCCCCTCCGGCGACGTGCAGACCCGGCTGCGCCTCGGCCAGTTCGACAAGGCCCTCGAGGCCGCAGCGATGTGGCAGGACATCTACGGCAAGGACAACTACTTCCTCGAGCTCATGGACCACGGGCTCGACATCGAGAAGCGGGTCCGCGACGACCTCCTGGAGATCGGCAAGCGCCTCGAGTTGCCGCCGCTGGTCACCAACGACTGCCACTACGTGCTCCAGAAGCAGGCCAAGCCGCACGAGGTCATGCTCTGCGTCCAGACCGGTGCAACCCTGGAGGAGCCGACCCTCGACGAGGGCGGCAAGCGCTTCGCCTTCTCCGGCGACGGCTACTACATCAAGCCGGCCGAGATGCTGCGCGAGTACTGGGACCCGATCGTCCCCGACGGCTGCGACAACACCCTGTGGATCGCCGAGCGCGTCCAGGACTACGGCGAGCTGTGGGAGGAGCACACCCACGACCGCATGCCGAAGTACGACGTCCCCGAGGGGCACACCCCGACCTCCTGGCTCACCAGTGAGGTCCACGACGGACTCATCGAGCGCTTCAACGGCGGCGAGGTCCCCCAGGAGTACCTCGACCGCGCGAAGTACGAGATCGACGTCATCGACATGAAGGGCTACCCGTCCTACTTCCTCGTCGTCGCCGACCTCATCAAGCACGCCCGCTCCATCGGTATCTCCGTCGGCCCGGGCCGTGGTTCCGCCGCCGGCGCGCTCGTGGCCTACGCCCTGACGATCACCAACATCGACCCCATCGAGCACGGGCTGATGTTCGAGCGCTTCCTCAACCCGGAGCGTCCGTCCGCACCGGATATCGACATCGACTTCGCCGATGACCGGCGTTCCGAGATGATCCGCTACGCCGCCGAGAACTGGGGTGAGGACAAGGTCGCGCAGGTCATCACCTTCGGTACGGTGAAAACCAAGCAGGCCATCAAGGACGCCTCCCGCGCCCACCACGGCCAGCCCGGCTTCCAGATCGCCGACCGCATCACCAAGGCCCTGCCCCCGGCGCAGGCGGCCAAGGACATCCCGCTGTCCGGCATCATGGATCCGGAGCACCCCCGCTACGGCGAGGCCGCCGAGATCCGCACCCTCATCGAGACCGACCCGGTGGTCAAGGAGATCTACGATGACGCCCTCGGCCTGGAGGGCGTGGTGCGCCAGGCCGGCGTCCACGCCTGCGCGGTGATCATGGCGTCCGTCCCGCTGATGGACCACATCCCGATGTGGAAGCGTCCCGCCGACGGCGCGTACATCACCGGCTGGCCCTATCCGGCGTGTGAGGCCATCGGCCTGCTGAAGATGGACTTCCTGGGTCTGCGCAACCTCACCGTCATCGCCGACTGCATCAAGAACATCAAGCGCAACCGAGGCGAGGACTTCGATCTGGAGAACCTCGAGACCGACGACCAGGCGTCCTATGAACTGCTGGCCCGCGGCGACACGCTCGGTATTTTCCAGCTGGACTCCGGCGGCATGCAGGAACTGCTCAAGCGGATGAAGCCCACCGGCTTCAACGACATCGTCGCGTCCCTGGCGCTGTACCGTCCGGGGCCGATGGGTGTGGGCGCGCACTGGGACTACGCCGACCGCAAGAACGGCCGCAAGCCGATCGAGCCGATCCACCCGGAGCTCGCCGAGTCCATCAAGGACATCCTGGAGGAGACCTACGGTCTCATCGTGTACCAGGAGCAGATCATGAGGATCTCGCAGAAGGTCGCGAACTACACCGCCGGTGAGGCCGACGGGTTCCGTAAGGCCATGGGTAAGAAGAAGCCCGAGGTCCTGGCCAAGGAGTTCGACAAGTTCTCCGCCGGCATGAAGTCCAACGGCTACTCCGACGAGGCGATCAAGGCGTTGTGGGACACGGTCCTGCCGTTCGCCGGCTACGCGTTCAACAAGTCACACGCCGCCGGCTACGGCCTGGTGAGCTTCTGGACCGCCTACCTCAAGGAGCACTACACCGCCGAGTACATGGCCGCCCTGCTGACCTCGGTGGCCGACAAGAAGGACAAGTCCGCGATCTACCTCGCCGACTGCCGGCACCTCGGCGTGAAGGTGCTGAGCCCGGACGTCAACGAGTCCGCCTACACCTTCCAATCCGTCGGCGAGGACATCCGCTTCGGGCTCGGCGCGGTCCGCAACGTCGGCGAGGATGTCGTCGACTCGATCGTCAAGGCGCGTGAGGAGAAGGGGAAGTTCACCGACTTCTCCGACTACCTCGACAAGATCGACGCCACCGCCTGCAACAAGCGCGTCACCGATTCGCTGATCAAGGCCGGCGCCTTCGATTCCCTCGGTCATCCGCGCAAGGGTCTCAACCTCATCCACGAGGACGCCGTCGACGCCGTCACCTCCACCAAGAAGGCCGCTGCGAAGGGCCAGTTCGACCTCTTCGCCGGTCTGAGTGAGGAGGAGACCGGGGACGCCTTCAAGGTCGAGGTCCCTGATCAGGAGTGGGACCGCAAGCACGCGCTCACCCTGGAGAAGGAGATGCTGGGGCTCTACGTCTCCGGCCACCCCCTCGACGGTTTCGAGGCCTCCCTCGACGCGCAGATCGACACCCCGTTGACCACCGTCCTCTCGGGCGAACTGCCGGACCGGAAGACGGTGAAGGTCGGCGGCATCATCTCGAGCGTGGACCGGCGCGTCGACAAGAAGGGCAATCCCTGGGCCATCGTCACCATCGAGGACCAGCACTCCGCCCAGGCCGAACTGCTGGTCTTCGCCCGAGCGTATGCGCTGGTCGCCCCGATGATCGCCGAGGACAACATCATCCTGGCACAGGCCGAGGTCAGCATCCGGGATGACCGGATGAGCCTGTTCTGCAATGACCTGCGTCAGGCTGAGCTCACCGTCGGTGCAGGCTCCGGTGTGCCGCTGCGGCTGCGGATGCGCATCGACCAGTGCACCCCGGAGAACATCTCGCGGCTCAAGGACGTGCTCCACAACAACCGCGGTGACTCGGATGTCTACCTCACCGTCGCCGACGGTGAGGAGGAGCTGCAGTACATGCTGCCGGCGGAACTCCGGGTGGACCGCACCTCCTCGCTGATGGGTGATCTCAAGGCCTCGACCTGGGCCGGGGTGCTCGGTTAGATGGGGGAGAGGTAGATGGTGGACGCCGCCTACCGGCGTCCTGCCGACGGGACGACCTGGGACGCCACCCTCGAGATCCGGCGTTCCCGGTTCCTCGCCCTGGCTGCCCGCGTCACCGCCGAGGAGGACGCCCGGGCGTTCGTCGCCACCGTCCGCGCCGGATATCCGGACGCCCGGCACCACTGCTCGGCCTTCATCCTCCACGTCGACGGTGCGAACCCGGTCGAGCGGTCCAGTGACGACGGTGAGCCCTCCGGCACGGCAGGCCAGCCCATGCTGGAGGTCCTTCGCGGCTCTGAACTGCAGGATGTGGCGGTGGTCGTGGTCCGCTGGTTCGGCGGGGTGAAACTCGGTACCGGTGGACTGGTCCGCGCGTACGGGGACGCCACCCGTGAGGTGCTGGACAGGATCACCGTCGTCCGCCGGGAGCTACGGGCACTGTGGACCCTCTCGGTGTCCCATGCGGACGCCGGGCGCCTTGAGGCTGACCTGCGCAACCGGGGCATGGAGGTCGAGGCATCGTACGGGGCCGAGGTGACGCTCACCCTCACCCTCGACCCGGCGGAGGATCCCACCGGAACAGTCGCCGGGCTCACCGGAGGGACGGTGACGGCGAGGCGTACCGGGGAACAGTGGTGCGACGTGCCGGTGGGCACCCGGGAGGCCGGTACCCGGTAATCTTGCCCCATGAGCCCTGAGAAGTCAGTCAACAAGTACGCCGGCAGTTCCGTCACCCAGCGCAAGCAGGACGTGCGCAAGCACTCCCGTGCCCTGCAGATCGCCGGTGGCGTGGTGGTCGCCGGAGTGGTTCTCGGTTTCTTCATGAAGTTCTTCTTCGTCGTCGCCCTGGTCGCCCTCGTCGTCGCCGGGGTGAACGCCTGGAAGATCAAGGAGATCGTCAACCACAAGGACCAGTGGTGACGCGCCCGTGAGCACCACCACCAGGATCGACGCCTGGGTCTGGTCCGTCCGCCTGTTCAAGACCCGCTCGGCCGCCGCGGAGGCATGCCGTGCCGGACATGTGAAGCTCAATGACGCCACGGTGAAGCCCGCCCAGACCGTGGTCGTGGGGGACACGGTGCGGGCATGGGTGAACCACCGCGAGCACATCTACGAGGTGACGAAACTCGTGAGCAAACGGGTCGGCGCACCGGTCGCCCGGACCTGCTACATCGACCATTCCCCGCCGCCACCGTCGAAGGAACTGCTGGCGTCGATCCCGCAGCGGGACCGCGGTGCCGGGCGACCGACGAAGAAGGAGCGGCGGGAGACCGACCGGTTGCGGGGGCGGTGACGGGGGTCGCGTCCTACTTCCGGTCAGCACCGGTGAGCCGCTGCCACCGGTTGCCGAGTCGACCCGGTCGGGAATCCGGGTTGTCGCCGATGTGGACGGTGCGTCGGATGTGGTCGCGACCGTAGACCATCAGCAGCAGGTCGTCGATGAGACGGACCTGGCCGGGGGCGTAGCCGTAGTCCATGGCGTCCATGAGCCGGGAGACGTTCTCGGCGTCGCACAGTGTGGCCAGTTCGCCGATGGTGGTGATGCCGTGGGCGGCAAGCATGTCCACGGCGAAGGCGTAGTAGTCCGCCTTCGAGGTGGGGAAGGTGGTGCCCAGGATCATGGTGAGCACACCGGGCAGCGTAGTGACGGAGAGTTCGGCGTCCTCCGCGGCGTCCACCTCGCTGGAGACGATGTGCTGGATCTCGTCGAACTGGCTGTCCGCGAGTTCGATGAGTCCGGCCGCCAGGGTGAATGCGCGGTGGACCTCGACCGGCAGGTCTTCATCGGGGTTCTTGTAGCGGATGTCGTGCTCGAACTCCGCCCAGGCGTGCTGGAGCACGGTGCGCAGCTGGACCTCGACAAGGCGTCCTGTCAGATCTGTGCGTGTCCCTGTGTCGCCGGTGAGCTCGGGCAGTCGGTCGGGATCGACCCGTGCGATGATGTGGCGCGAGGCGTATCCGAAGGTGCCCTCGGCCTTCGCCTTCTCGGCCTTGTCCACGACGTTCTCGACGGCGAAGAGGTTGCGCATCACCCCGACGAGCAGCGGGATCTCCGAGGTGGTGAAGACGGTGATGCGGATCCCGATGACGTCGTGGGCGGACTCGAAGTCGCGGTAGTCGGGGAAGTCGGGGTTGCGCAGCTTGGTGAGGAAACTCCGGCGGTCCTTGATCCGCACCGAGACCTGGTCATAGGAGATGCCGGCGTCATCGAGCTCTTCGGAGAGGACGCGGCGGATGTCGTCGGTCACCGAGGGGTGCTCGGCCAGCCAGACGTCGTAGTGGTGGAGTGCGGAATCATGCGAACCCATGGCACTTACAGTAGGGCACTGTCACTGAGCGTCCGGGCAGGGCTGCACGTGTCGTCGTCGAGCAGGACAGGAAGCGTGGCGCCGTCGTCGAGGACCAGGAGGCGTCCCGAACCTGTCACCGAGATCCGCGGCGTACCGGCCAGAACCCGCAGTGTGGGGCGGATGAGCAGAGGATGGGCGATCAGTCCGGCGGCGGGGAAGGGCTCGTCGATGACGCCGACCTCCCGGACGCCCTCGGCGAGACGACGTTGCCTCAGCGCGGTGCCGTGGGTGGCGGTGAGGCGGCCGAGAGTGGCGAGCATGGTCAGTGCGGCATCCGCCCAGAGTCCGCCGACGGTGGTGTCCCGGCTGACGAGATCGTCGGTGGTCAGCTCCCGGGTGCCCTCGGGGCCGGTCTCCCGGATGCCGGTGACCAGTCCGGCACCGAGCGGGATGAACAGGGGAGTACCGGTGGCGAAGATGTCGGCGGGGTGGTGGTCGTGGGCGGAGTCCGGAAGCGGGAGGAGGTGGAGCGTGGTGTCTGTGGAGTTTCTCGGGTCCATAGACAGTTAGACTCCTAGAAGGGCGCGTCGGTTCCCTTCACCTCGGAAATATCCGGACGCGCGGTCCTGCCGACCTTCTCCAGGAACTCGGCGAAGGTCCACAGCTGGATGTCCTGGCCCTTCTCCTGCAGTTCCCGGGCCCGCTTCTCCTTGGAGGTCACCGAGTCCCAGGTGCCGAGGACGAGCACGGTGGTCTTCTTCGTGACGTTCTTGCCGACGGTGCCACCGGCCGCAGCGATCATGTCCCATACCTCGCCCTTCTCATAGGGCTCGAAGTCACCGGTGAGGGTGACGTTCTGGCCGAAGACAGGACCGTCGGCGTCCGCGGTCAGATCCGGCTCAGGCAGGGTGTCCGGTGTGGCGACCCGGTTCCAGGAACCGCGGCCGCTCTTGCCGCTCTTGCCTCCATTGCCGCTCTTGCTGCTCCTCGTCGTGTCGGAGGACACCGGGGACGCCGTCGGTTCCGGATCCGCGGCCGGCTCCTCAGGAAGCTCGAACAGGGACAGGGGTGATCCGGCCGAGGCGGCGTCCCCGTGATCAGACCCGGAATCATCCATCGGATACCCACCCTGAAGTGCAGTCAGGGCGGCATTCGCGGCGACGAAGGCGTCCTGCTGGCCGGGGGCGAACGCCACGACGGTGGACGCCCCGTGGGTCGCGGGGTAGCCGCGCAGTGGGCGGTCGGTGTTCCCCGCCAGGGAGAACTGGATCCAGCCCGGGGAGGTCGCGGTGGGGGCGTGGTGGTACCAGCCGCGCAGGTCGGCCGGGGAGACGTCGAGGGTGGGCGGCAGGAGCGTCTGCCCCATCGGGGTGCGCTCGACGTGCACGCCGGACCTGTCGACGCTGATTGTGGCTCCGTGGGCGGTGACCGTGGTCATGGGAGTACCTCTATCTCTGTTCGGTTGCGGCAACGCCGTCGAGGATCAGTTCCACCCCGGCGAGGATACGGACCACAGCCTCGGTGTCCGGGGTGGTGACCTCCTCGGTCGCGTACGCGGTCTGCAGCTCCGTGGCGGCACCGAGCAGGTAGCGCACCAGGACCCACGCGGCCAGGCCGGGATCGCTGCCGGGGGCGCCGGCGAGTGCCGCGGTCACCGGCTCGACCGGGTTGTGCTCCAGCGTGCCGGTGGCCAGGGAGGCGGAGACGATCTCCGCTCCGTCACGGATCGACAGCAACCGGTCCAGCAGGCCGGCGGTGGTGTCGAGGGTGCGGGCACGCCAGGCATCGATCTCGGCGTCCTGCGCGGGGTCGGTGACCTCGGCCGGAATGCCGTCGGGGTCGGCGAGGATCTGGTCGGCGACGGCGCCGAGCAGGGCCTGCTTGGACGGGAAATGCCAGTACAGGGCGCCCGGCGCGACCTCCAGGTTACGGGCGAGACGACGCATGCTGAGGTCGCCGAGCCCGTACTCGTGGAGGATGTCGAAAGAGGCGGTGAGGATGGTTTCCCGGTTGAGTTGCACGGTCCACGAGTCTAGCCGGGTTAACGGATCGGGGTGCCGGTCGATGTAACCTCTGACTGAACGAGTCACAGAACAAGTCACTGAATGAGTCGCAGACCGAAGGGATGTCACCGATATGGCTTACGGACGCCGGGGGCGTGCAGCACGCAGAATGCAGGGTGGACGCCCTGCCGCAGTGGCGGGGGTCGTCCTCGCCGGGGCGCTGGTGCTGACCGCCTGTGGCTCGGACGACGGGGACGACGAGGAGCCCACGACCTCGGCGACCACCTCGGCGACCACCGCCGCACCGGAGTCTGTCGACCCGTCGGCGGACCCGGTGGAATCGGATAACCCCGAGAGCCCTGAGGCAGGTGCCGAGGGGGAGGGCGCGCCGGACCCGGAGGTTCCCGCTGACCCGGAGGCACAGGCAGAGGGTGGTGGCCCGGCGGCGGGCACGGACGTCGACCAGATCTCCGGGGTGGCCCGCGGCGTCTCCGGAGACAAGATGCTGTCGGACAACTACCAGTACACCCTGGACAACTACTGCTCCGCCTTCATCGACCAGCAGGGTGGACGCGAGACCATCCAGACAACCATCGCCGGTCTGCGTGGTGACAACGATCAGCTGCTCAGTGCGACGGACAGCGTCGTCGAGGTGACGGACGTCCGTGACGTCCGGGTCGACGGCGACACCGCTACGGCATTCATCGTCGGCACCGTCGGTGGACAGGACGCCTCCAGCACGCAGAATTACGTGCGTGAGGACGGTGCGTGGAAGATCTGCCCCGTCGCATGACGCGTCCGGTGATCACGAAGCAGTGGGGTGAATGGGGACGCGTCGTCGCCGTCGCCCTGGTGATCTTCGCCGTCGCAGGCGTGGCGTGGGGATTTTTCCAGCCGGTGACCACCGGTGAAGTGACCGACGATCTCACGGCCGTCTCTGCCCTGTCCGGGGAGGACGCCGCGGTCCCGACGTTCGGTATCTACATCATCGTCACCGCGGTGCTGGGAGTGGCCCTGGCCGGGTGGATGTTCGCTGGGGCCCGCCGTCTGCGGGGGCCGTGGGGCCTGGCGGCGGCCGGCATCCTCGCGTTTCTCGGGTCCGCGGTCTTCCTCGTCTTCGGCAACTTCGTCACCGGTCACTTCCGGGCGACGGACCTGTCCGGTGAGCTCACCGCCGGACAACAGGTCACCCTGGTCGCCGACGTGGGGATGGGGGCGGGTCTGCTCGTCGCCCCGACGTGCGCACTGGTCGTGTACTGGGCCTGCGCGCTGTTCTCCTCGGACGAGGCGTTCGAGCGCACGACCTAGTTGCCCGGGTGGTCCCCGACCTGTACTCGGGTGCCATGGACGCGCACTCCGACAGGACCTCCGGAGCGCTGCGCAGCGACCTCTTCCGGCTCAACGTCGCCAGCCTGGCGGCCGCCGTCGTCGCCGTAGCGTCGGCGCTCTGCTGGTTCCGGTTCCTCACCCCGCCGGAGGCGGAGGAATCCCTGCCCGGCGTCACGGTACCGGTGATCTGTTTCCTGCTGGTGTACTGGCCGGTCTACGTCGCCCTCTATCTGACATGGTCGTGGCGGGTCTATTCCTCGTTGGACAGTGCCGGACTGCAGTCGACGGCGGAGAGCGACCTGCGGCGCAACCGGGGCTGGCTCGGGTCGCTGTCCGGGGTTCGTCGCGGGGCACTGACCTGACGACGACGGCGGCGACGGTGGCGGTGCTCGTGACCATCATCATCGCCCTGACTCCCGGCGTCCGGGAGAATACCGCGGTGATCATCCTCATCCTGGTGACCGTGGTCGCGTCCTGGGCGATGATGGTCCACGGCTTCGCCCTGGACTACATGCGGGCGACCCTGACGCAGGCGCCGGATGAGACCCCGCATCTGGAGTTCAGGAGCACCCGGGAGCCGACCTTCAGTGACTTCGTCACGGTCGCGGTGATGGTCTCGACAATGGGCGTGGGCTCTCCGGCGGAGGTCAACACGACGGCGATGTGGCGTCGGATGCGGATGAACACGGTGCTGGCGTACTTCTTCAACACCGTCATCGTCGCGATGATGGTGTCGCTGGTGTTCGGCGGCATTACCGGCAGTTAACCCTGCCGCAGATTGCGCAGGGCGTGATAGCCCTCCCACGCGGCGTTCTCTCCGGTGTCGAAGGTGGCACCTGGTTCGTCCGGCTCGCCACCCGGCACACTGAGCAGTTCGACGTGTGCCAGGTCCAGTGCCCGGTCGCAGGCCGTGCCGTCACCCTGGTCCAGGTACAGTTCTGCCGCACTGACCCAGTTCAACGCCGCACCGGAGTGGTCCCGGGCGTCCCGGAAGTACCGGGCGGCACGCTCGGCGTAGGCGACGGCGAGATCCGGTCGGTCCGCCATCTCCCATACCGCCGACATGTCCTCGTTCCAGTCCGCGAGATGCCAGGTCAGCATGTCGTCGTCTGTGTCTGGCGAACGGGCAGCGTCCGTCGCCGGATCCTCCAGGACCCGCAGGGCACGTTCCATGAGCTCCACCGCACGCGAGGTCTCGCCCGAGGAACAGCGTTCCCTCGCGGCGGTACGCAGCACCTGGGCGGCCGGGATGCGCTCGCCGCGGTCCAGATGCAGGGTCGCGGCCCGCTCCAGCAGGGAGACCACCGTCTCCCCGGTCGAGGAGCCCAGCGTCCCCGCCTCACCGGCCTCCTCCGCCGCCATCGTGGCGATGGACAGGCACGCCAGGGTGCGCTCCGAGTCCGGGGTCAGCGCCGACCAGTCGGCGGTGGAGGCAGCCAGGGCGAAGGCCTCGTACGGCAGATCCGCACCCAGCGCTGACCGGGCACGCACCGCCCGCAGGTTCAGCAGGGCGGGGCTCACCGGTGCACCGTCCAGGGCCTTGCCGTAGCGGCGGGCGAGGTCATAGGCGGCGTCATAGTCACCGTCGGCGTTGAGCAGCTGGCAGACCTGTTCCGCCCGGTGCATACCCTCCAGTGGGGCACCCAGTTCGAGGGCGAGTTCAGCGCACGCCCGCCAGTGGGCGAGGACCCCGTCGGTGTCCATCTCCTCCGGCGTCTCCCCGGCGGTCAGGGACAGATAGCCGAGCACATCATGGGCCTCATAGACCTGGGTGGGGGTGACCGCCGGGTCCAGGGTCGCCAGATGGTCGGTGACCAGGGTGACTGCCTCGGCGGTCCGGCCGTCGGCGTGGAGCTGCTGGGCCTCGGTGAGCACCCGGTCGCCCGGCTGCACCGTCGGGGAGGTGAAGCGGGCGCACAGGGCACGGAACTGGCCACGCTTGGGTGCGTTTTCCGTGGAGGTCGCACAGGTCAGTCCGGCCATCGCCGCCAGCGACAGACATACCCGGACATGTCGGGGAGAGTCCTCGGTCAGACCCGCACCGACATCGGTGAGCCGGGCGGCCAGTTCGGTGAGCAGCGCAGGGGTCGGGGCGAGCCCGCAGGTCAGCACCGCGTCATCACACTCGACGACCATGGCCACCAGGCACAGCGACGACAACGCGAGCACCGCCGAGGGGGTGTCGTCGGCGTCTTCGGCGAGGGCGCGCCAGGCACGGACATCGGCGACGGTGTCGTCGTGCAGCTCCATCCGGTCGGCCGCGGCCGCACGCAGCACATGGAACTCGGTGCGCTCTGCTGTCGGGAGATCCTCCGGCAGATCAGCGGGGTCGGCGAGCCAGAACCGGGTACCGAACTCACTGGTGAGCCGCCAGCTTGTCGCGTGGTCGCCGGCCCGTGCCGCCGCCGCGGACGCCCGGAGGAGCTCCGTCAGCTCCCGGGCCTGTTCCCGGCCCTGTCCCTCGTCCGCCATCCTGCTCAAGACCCTCCGTCCCGTCGACTGTGTGCACTACGTCTAGAATCTTCAGACGATACCCGACCATCACCTGAGGAGACGATCCCAGCTCATGCTTTCGCGTCTGGATCTGAGGGGAAAGACCCCCTCGACCGCCGAACTCCGCCGCATCCTGCCCCGCGGAGGAGTCGATATCGACCATGTGCTCCCGGCCGTGACCCCCGTGGTCGAGGCTGTGCGGGACCGCGGTGCCGCCGCGGCCCTGGAGTACGGCGAGAGCTTCGACCATGTGCGTCCCGCGTCCGTCCGCGTCCCGGCGTCAGTCATCGCCGAGGCGACCGAGAACCTGGATCCGACCATCACCGCGGCACTGACCGAGGCCATCTCCCGGGTGCGCGCCTTCCACGCGTCCCAGATGCCCACCGACGCCACTCTCGAGATCGCCCCCGGCGGCCTCGTCGGTGAGCGCTGGATCCCGGTCAACCGCGTCGGCCTCTACGTGCCCGGTGGCAAGGCGGTCTACCCGTCCTCGGTGATCATGAACGTCGTCCCGGCCCAGGAGGCCGGCGTCGGCTCGCTGGTCGTCTGCTCCCCGCCGCAGGCCGACTGCGGTGGCTGGCCTCACCCGACCGTGCTGGCAGCCTGCTCGCTGCTCGGCGTCGAAGAGATCTGGGCCGTCGGTGGTGGCCAGGCCATCGCCTTGATGGCCTACGGCGACGATGAGCTTGAGCCCGTGGATCTCATCACCGGCCCGGGCAATATCTTCGTCACCGCCGCCAAGCGGCTGTGCCGCTCCGTCGTCGGCATCGACGCCGAGGCCGGCCCCACCGAGATCGCCGTGCTCGCCGACTGCACCGCCAACCCGGTCGCTGTCGCCTACGACCTCATCAGCCAGGCCGAGCACGACCCGATGGCAGCTTCGGTGCTGATCACCGACTCTGCCGAGCTGGCAGACGCCGTCGACCGCGAGGTCGCCGAGCGCTACCAGGTCACCCTCAACCACGACCGCGTCAACGAGGCCCTCACGGGCGTGCAGTCCGGGATCATCCTCACCGACACCCTCGACGAGTCGGTGCGGGTGGCGGACGCCTACGCCGCCGAGCATCTGGAGGTCCAGACCGAGGACGCCGAGGGCGTCGCCGCCCGGATCACCAACGCCGGTGCGATCTTCATCGGCCCGTACTCCCCGGTGCCGCTCGGTGACTACGCCGCCGGGTCGAACCACGTGCTTCCGACCTCCGGCACCGCCCGGCACTCCTCGGGCCTGTCGACCCATACCTTCCTCAAGCACGTCGACGTCATCAACTACGACCGGACCGCGCTCAAAGAGGTCGCGGGCACTGTCGTCACCCTGGCCGACGCTGAGCGTCTGCCCGCCCACGGCGAGGCCGTCAAGGCCCGCTTCGAGAACCCGGAAATCTGAGCGCCATGACTGATCTGAACGATCTCCCGCTGCGTCCTGAACTGCGCGGGAAGTCCGCCTACGGTGCCCCGCAGCTCACCGTCACCAACCAGCTGAACACCAACGAGAACCCCTACGCGCCGTCCGAGGGCCTCGTCGAGGATCTCGTCACCGAGGTGCGCCGCCTGGCCACCACACTGAACCGCTACCCCGAGCGGGACGCCGTTGAACTGCGTGACGAGCTCGCCGCCTATGTCTCGCGCCAGACCCACGTCGAGGTCACCCGCGACCAGGTGTGGGCCGCCAACGGGTCCAACGAGGTCCTCCAGCAGCTGCTGCAGGCCTTCGGCGGTCCGGGCCGGTCCGTCATGGGCTTCACCCCGAGCTACTCGATGCACCCGATCCTCGCCTCCGGCACGCAGACGGAGTTCCTCGACGTGCCCCGCACCGGGGAGAACTTCGACATCGACGTCGACAAGGCTCTCGCTGCCATTGCAGAGCAGAAGCCGGACATCGTCTTCGTCACCACCCCGAACAACCCCACCGGCGGGATCACCCCGGTGACCGACCTGCGCCGCATCCTCGAGGCGGAACGGGCGGTCGGTGGCATCGTCATCGTCGACGAGGCCTACGCCGAGTTCTCCGACGAGCCCAGCGCCACCACACTGCTCGCCGAGTACCCGACGACCCTGGTCGTCTCCCGCACCATGTCCAAGGCCTTCGACTTCGCCGGAGGACGCCTCGGCTACTTCGTCGCCGACCCGGCCTTCATCGAGGCCGTCATGCTGGTTCGCCTGCCGTACCACCTGTCGACCCTGTCCCAGGCTGCGTCGACCGTCGCCCTGCGCCACGCCGACGAGACCCTCGCCACCGTCGCGAAGCTGCGGGAGGAGAGGATCCGCGTCGTCGAGGCCCTCGCCAACCTGGGCTACAAGGTCGTGCCGAGCGAGTCGAACTTCGTCTTCTTCGCCGTCCCGGACAACGCCGACGCCCACGAGTTGTGGTCCAGGTTCCTCGACCTCGACGTCCTTATCCGCGACGTGGGAGTCGCCGGCCACCTGCGCATGACCGTGGGACTTCCGCAGGAGAACGACGCCTTCCTCGCCGCCGCCGACAAGATCATCGGAGAATATAAGTGACCACACCACGCGCCGACCGTATCGCCCGCATCGAGCGGACCACGAAGGAATCCGCCATCACCGTCGAGATCAACCTCGACGGCACCGGGACGACCGACATCGACACGAAGCTGCCCTTTTTCGACCACATGCTCACCGCCTTCGGAGCACACGGCAGCTTCGACCTCACCGTCCACGCCGACGGCGACATCGAGGTGGACGCCCACCACACTGTCGAGGACACAGCCATCGTCCTCGGCCAGGCGTTCGCGCAGGCCCTCGGCGACAAGAAGGGCATCCGCCGCTTCGCCGACTCCTACATCCCGATGGACGAGACGCTGGCCCAGGCCGTCGTCGACGTCTCCGGACGCCCCTACTACGTCGGCACCGGCGAGCCGGAGACCATGCTGACCACCGTCATCGGCGGCCACTACGCCACCGTGATCAACCAGCACTTCTTCGAGACCCTGGCCTTCAATGCCCGGATCGCCCTGCACGTGCGCTGCCTCTACGGACGCGACCCCCACCACATCACCGAGGCGGAGTTCAAGGCGGTGGCCCGTGCCCTGCGTGCCGCCACCGAGTCCGACCCGCGGGTGACAGGGGTGCCGTCCACCAAGGGCACTCTGTGATTGACGTCCTCAAGGTCAAGGGTCTGCCCCTGACCCTGCTCAGCGTCTTCTGTGCCTTCCTCGGCTGGTCCCTGCTGCTGCCGGTCATCCCGGTGGCTATGCTCGACGACGGGTACGGTGACGCGCTCGCCGGCCTGTCCACCGGCATCTTCATGGCGGCCACCGTCATCACCCAGTTCTTCGTCCCGCGCCTGCTGCGCTCGGTCGGCTACGTGCCGGTGATGATCGCCGCGGCCGTGCTGCTCGGCGTGCCCTCCGCGTTCTACCTCATCGACGGCGGCGCCTGGTTCGTGCTGCTGGTCTCCGCGGTGCGTGGCATCGGCTTCGGCGCGGTGACTGTCGCCCAGTCCGCGCTGCTCGCCGAACTCGTCCCGCCCCGGCAGCTCGGTCGGGCGAACGCCTTCTTCGGTGCGGCGATCGGCGTCGGCGAGATCCTCGGCTTCAGTATCGGGCTCACGCTCTACACCCGTGCCGGTGACAGTGTCTTCCTCATCGCCGTCGTCTGCGGGGTGGTCGGCGCCCTCGGTGCGCTCGGCGTCCCGTCACTGAAAGCTGAACCGACGGGGCACGAGGTCCGGCAGCGCGGCACCCACGCCCCGTTGTGGAAGCTCGCCCTGGTACCGGTCGTCGGCCTGTGCACCGGTGCGATGGGCTTCGGCGCCCTGTCCTCGTTCACCGCCCCCGCCGTCGACGGCATCGACCCGGCGGCGGCCGCCACCGTGGCCGGGTTCGCGCTGGCGGTCACCGGCGCGGCCCAGATCCTCGGTCGTGTCATCTCCGGCTGGTGGGCGGACCGGATCGGGGAGCCGGGCCGGCTCGTCGTCTGGGCGTCCCTGTGCGCTGTCGGCGGCATGCTCGCCATGGCGTCGGTCATCCACAGCGCCCCGTCCGGCGCGGCCCTGGTGGCCGGTGCCCTCGGGTCCGCGGCCTTGTTCGGTCTGGGGTTCGGCGGGGTCCAGTCCGAGACCCTGCTGATGATGTTCGCCCGGATGCCGAAGGAGCGGCTCTCCGAGGCGTCCGCCACCTGGAACATGTCCTTTGACTCGGGTACCGGTGCAGGTTCCGCGGTGCTCGGCGTCGTGGCGTCCTCCAGCGGCTACGGCGGGGTGTTCCTCGCCGGTGCCGGGCTGGTCGGGTTCGGTACGGCCACGCTGGCGGGGGACCGGTGGCTGGGGCGTCACCGGGTCGTCGAGCACGGGAACATCCGTACCCGGCTGCGTCGTCTCACGGCAGACTCCCCAACCGGACGCCGCCCGCGTGGCTGACGGGTCTGCACGCTAGAATCTGCGGTCATGGCAACTCCTCGCGTCGCACTGCTCGACTACGGTTCCGGTAACCTCCGATCCGCCCAGCGGGCGCTGGAGCATGTGGGGGCGGAGGTGACCGTCACCGCCGACCCGGACACGGTGCTCAACGCCGACGGGCTGCTGGTCCCCGGCGTCGGGAACTTCGGTGCCTGCATGACCGGCCTGCGCGCTGTCCACGGTGACCGGATGATCGACATCCGCCTGTCGGGAGGACGCCCCGTCTTCGGCATCTGTGTCGGTATGCAGATCCTCTTCGACTACGGCGTGGAGGGATCCGACGGTGACGGCCCCGGCACCGAGGGCTGCGGTCAGTGGCCCGGGTCGGTGACGAAGCTGGAGGCGTCCGTGCTGCCGCACATGGGGTGGAACACCCTCGAGGCCGCGGACGGTAGCGGACTGTTCGCCGGGGCGGATCCGGCGGAGCGGTACTACTTCGTGCACTCCTACGCCGCCCGGAACTGGGAGCTGGTCACCGACGGTCGCACCGAGGCACCCAAGGTCACCTGGGCACAGCACGAGGACTGCCGGTTCGTCGCCGCGGTGGAGAACGGACCGCTGTGGGCGACCCAGTTCCACCCGGAGAAGTCCGGTGAGGCCGGGGCGCAGCTGCTGCACAACTGGCTCGCCACCCTGTAGAACCACCACTGAACCCACGACAAACCACACTGTGGGATAATCGATCCCACGATACGGCCGAGGCCGTCCACCTGCGCGATAGGATGTTCACATGACTCTCACCCTGCTCCCCGCCGTCGACGTCCGCGACGGTCAGGCTGTCCGCCTCGTCCAGGGAGCCTCCGGTTCCGAGACCAGCTACGGTGCCCCGCTGGACGCCGCACTGGCCTGGCAGAACGCGGGATCAGAGTGGGTCCATCTCGTCGACCTGGACGCCGCCTTCGGGACCGGCTCCAACTTCGACCAGCTCCACGAGGTCATCAGCCGGCTCGACGTCAACGTCGAGCTCTCCGGCGGTATCCGCGACGACGAGTCGCTGGTCCGCGCGCTGTCCACCGGCTGCCGCCGCGTGAACATCGGCACCGCCGCCCTGGAGAACCCGGACTGGTGCGAGCGCATCATCGGCGAGTACGGCGACCGCGTGGCCATCGGCCTCGACACCCGCCAGATCGACGGCGAGTGGCGGCTGCGCGGCCGTGGCTGGGTCTCCGACGGCGGCGATCTCTGGGAGGTCCTCGAGCGGCTCGACGCCCAGGGCTGCTCCCGCTTCGTGGTGACCGACGTCTCCCGCGACGGCATGCTCTCCGGTCCGAACATCGACCTGCTGCGTGAGGTCGCCGCCGCGACCTCCGCCCCGGTCGTCGCCTCCGGCGGCATCTCGAGCCTCGACGACATCGCCGCCCTCGCGGAGGCCGTCACCGACGGGGTGGATTCCGCCATCGTCGGCAAGGCGCTCTACGCCGGCAAGTTCACCCTCGAACAGGCTCTCGCCGTGGCTCGCGGCGAGGCCGTCCCCACAGACGGACAGGAGTGATTTTATGACCGACTCATCCGAGGACCGGTTCTCCACCGGAGCGGACGACGCCCCGGAGATCCGTGACGTCAACCTCGTCGACGACGAGATCGACACCCGTGCCCTCCTCGCCATCGCCGAGGCCGCCGTCGACGAGGCGGAGGCGACCTTCACCGCCGCTGTCGGTGCCGACCCGGCGGTGATGAAGAGCCCCGGTGACTTCGCCACCGAAGCCGACCTCTCCGTCGAGCGCCAGCTGCGCACCCTGCTCACGCGCTACACCGGAATGCCGGTCCATGGTGAGGAATACGGCGTGGTCCGTCCCGGCGAGCAGGTCGAGATCAACCCCAACGACGAGTACGCCGATGAATTCGACGGCCCGCAGAGCAAGCCGCCCAAGGGGCCGTCGAACCCGGGTCTCCACGAACTGCCGGAGACCTGCTGGGTCGTCGACCCGATCGACGGCACCGCGAACTACGCCGTCGGCAACCCGTTCTGCTGCATCCTCGTGTCACTGGTCCACAAGGGCGAGGCCGTCGTCGCGGTGTGCGAGATGCCACTGCTCGGCCGCCGGATCACCGCCCGCAAGGGCCACGGCCTGTTCGTCGACGGTCACCCCGCCCGCCGGATGCCGCCCTCGGACCCGGCGATCACCCAGATCGGCTTCGGCTCCATTCTGTCCCAGCGCCGCGGCAACCTGCCGGTGTCCTACCGGCAGGACATGCTCAACGCCATCGGCCGGACCTACCCGCGCATGCGCGTCTCCGGCTCCTGCGGCATCGACCTGGCCTTCACCGCCGCCGGCGTCTTCGGCGGCACCGTGACCTTCAGTCCCAACCTCTGGGACAACTGCGCCGGCATCCTCATGATCCGTGAGAACGGGGGAGTGGTCACCGATTTCGCCGGAAACCGCTGGGTCCCGGGCGTCTCCGGCATCGTCGCCGGTGAAACGGAGGTGCACGCCAATCTGATCCGGCACATCCAGTCAGTGCCGATCGGCACCGCCGCCCGCAATGCCCAGGACGTCAAGGACCGTGGAGGAATCCGATGAGTGTCGCTGTCCGTGTCATCCCCTGTCTCGACGTCGACAACGGTCGCGTCGTCAAGGGGGTCAATTTCGAGAACCTGCGGGATGCCGGTGACCCCGTCGAACTCGCCGCCCGTTACGACGCCGAAGGGGCCGATGAACTGACCTTCCTCGACGTCTCGGCGTCCAAGGACGGCCGTGGCACCATGCTCGACGTGGTACGCCGCACCGCCGACCAGGTGTTCATCCCGCTCACCGTCGGTGGCGGCGTCCGGTCCGAGGACGACGTCGACCAGCTGCTGCGCGCCGGTGCCGACAAGGTCTCCGTGAACACCTCAGCCATCCACCGTCCCGAGCTGCTGCGCGAGCTCTCCGGACGCTTCGGTGCCCAGTGCATCGTGCTCTCCGTCGACGCCCGCCGCGTGCCCGAGGGAGGTGACCCGCAGCCCTCCGGTTTCGAGGTCACCACCCACGGCGGTACCCGTTCCGCCGGACTCGACGCCATCGAGTGGGCCCGCACCGGTGAGGAGCTCGGGGTCGGCGAGATCCTGCTGAACTCGATGGACGGCGACGGCACCCGCGACGGCTTCGACCTGGAGCTCATCAGGGCGGTCCGTGAGGTCGTCTCCATCCCGGTCATCGCCTCCGGCGGCGCCGGAAAGGCCGCCGACTTCCCGCCCGCGGTCGAGGCCGGGGCGGACGCCGTGCTCGCGGCGTCCATCTTCCACTTCGGCGACGTCGCCATCGGCGAGGTCAAGGACGCCATGGCGGGCGCCGGAATCGAGGTCCGGCGATGAGCGACACCCGCAGCGACCCCGCATCCTACGATCTCGACCCGGCCGTCGCCGGGCGGCTCAAGCGCAATGACGCCGGCCTGGTGCCGGCCGTCGTCCAGGAGAACACCACCGGCGAGGTGCTCATGCTCGCCTGGATGGACGACCACGCCCTGGCCCACACCATCGCCACCCGCAAGGGCACCTACTGGTCCCGGTCGCGGGGCGAGTACTGGGTCAAGGGGGAGACCTCCGGGCACACCCAGTACGTCCACGAGGTCCGCCTCGACTGCGACGGCGACACCCTCCTGGTGAAGGTCGACCAGACCGGTGGCGCGTGCCACACCGGGGACCACACCTGTTTCGACGCCGACCGTCTGGCCTAGGATCGTCCGTGATGACTACTGCTGAGTCCGACCCGTACCAGATCACGTCGCTGGAGACCTTCCGTCGACTGGGCGCACGTCACCGCGTCGTCCCCGTCGTCAAGAAGGTCCTCGCCGACGGGGAGAGCGCGCTGAGCGCCTACACCAAACTCGCCGCCGACCGGCCAGGCACCTTCCTGTTCGAGTCCGCGGCCCCCGGGCAGTCCTGGTCACGCCACTCCTTCATCGGCACCGGTGCGCGCTGCGCCCTCGTCGCCCGTGACGGTGAGGCGCACTGGACCGGTGCGGCACCGGACGACCTCGTCGACGGTCCCACCGATCCCGTCGAGGCGGTGCGCCATGCACTGGAGGTGCTGCACACCGAGCCACTGCCCGGACTGCCGACCCTGAGCTCCGGCCTGGTCGGATACATGGGCCACGACATGGTCCGCTACATCGAGGACCTGCCGGACACCTGCGACAACGACCTGCAGGTCCCGGACATGGTCCAGATGCTGGTCGACAATGTGGCCGTGGTCGACCACCACGAGGGCACCGTCTGGCTCATCGCCAACGTGGTGAACTGGGACGGCTCCGACGAGCGGATCGACGAGGCCTATGCAGGCGCGGTCGAGCGCATCGACGAGATGGAGCGTCGCCTGGCCACCCCGTCGACGCTGCCCGCGGTGACCTTCTCCACCCCGGCACCGGAGCCGCGGCGCCAGCGCACCAAGGAGGAGCACATCCGTCGCATCGGACTGTGCAAGGAGCACATCCGTGCCGGAGACGCCTTCCAGATCGTGCTCTCGCAGCGCTTCGAGATGGACACGCAGGTCCCCGGCACCGACATCTACCGGATGCTGCGGGTGTCCAACCCCAGCCCGTACATGTTCCTGCTGAACGTGCCCACCGACGACTTCTCCGGAACCGCCTTCCAGATCATCGGCTCCTCGCCGGAGTCACTGGTCCAGGTCGAGGACGGCCGGGTCACGACCTTCCCGATCGCCGGTTCGCGTCCACGTGGTGCGACCTTCGAGGAGGACGAGCTGCTCGAGAAGGAGCTGCTCGCCGACGAGAAGGAGAACTCCGAGCACCTCATGCTCGTCGACCTGGGACGCAACGACCTCGGCCGGGTGTGCGAGCCCGGTACGGTCGCCGTCCACGACTTCCGGCACGTCGAGAAGTACTCCGCGATCATGCACCTGGTCTCGGGTGTCTCGGGGCGCCTCGCCGAGGGGAAGACCGCCCTCGACGCCTTCGCCGCGACCTTCCCGGCCGGCACGCTGTCCGGTGCGCCGAAGCCTTCGGCACTGGCGATCATCGACGAGCTGGAGGACACCCGCCGTGGTGTCTACGGTGGCACCGTCGGCTACTTCGACTTCTCCGGTAACACCGACCAGGCCATCGCCATCCGCACCGGTCTCTACAAGGACGGCACCGTCTTCGTCCAGGCCGGTGGCGGCATTGTCGCCGACTCCGATCCGGAAGCCGAGGACACCGAGACCAGGAACAAGGCCCTGGCGGTGTTGCGTGCGGTTGCCGCGGCCGAGACCGTCCGACCGGTGGGGGTGGCAGAGTGACGCCCGCGAAAGACACCGTGAAGGACACCGCGACGAAGGCCGTGAAGAAGCGGCTCAACGGACGCAACCTCGCCCTGGTCCTCACCCTGCTCAGCGCGGCGGGGCTGTGGGGCACAGGTCAGATGACCTGGCTGACGGCGTCCGTCGTCGACGACAAGACCGGTGAGTCCACCGAGCAGATCATCGGCCGGGTGTGGGACGCCGCGGGTACCCCGCTGGCGTTGGCCATGCTCGCCGCGATGATCCTGTCGTTCGCGCTGGCCCCGATGGCCCGTCGCGTCCTCGGCGGGATCAGTGCGGCGCTCGCCGCGATCGCAGGGTTCGCCGCGGTGATGCTGCTCGGCGGCGACCCGGACCTGGACCGTGCCCAGCAGCTGCTCACCACCGGCGCGGCGACGCAGAAGTCGACCGACCCGGTGCAGATCTCCGACTGGGCGACGGTCGTCGACGCCTCAGTCCACACCTTCCCCGTGGTCCTGGCGCTGCTGGCTGCGGCGTGCGGTGTGGTGGGTGGCGTCCTGCTGGCGATGAAGCCGGGGGAGGCACGGCAGGGTCACAGCCGCTACGAGACCCCTGAGGCGCGCCGTGAGGGCGTCCTCGAGGACCTCAACGAGGAGCCCGGCTCCGGACGCGTCCTGTGGGACGCGCTCGACGCGGGTGTGGACCCGACGGACCGCGAAGAGTCCGACAAGCGGCCTGATTGAATGGCGGGCGTCACGGGCGGTTACGATAACGCCATGACTGTGCTCGACGAGATCATTGCCGGTGTCCTGGAGGACACCGCCCGCCGCGAGGCCGAGGTCCCCCTCTCCGAGATCAAGGCCCGTGCCCTGGACGCCCCGGCTCCCCTGGACGCCCTCGCCGCCCTCTCCGCCCCCTCCGTCAGTGTCATCGCCGAGGTCAAGCGCGCGAGCCCTTCGAAGGGGCATCTGGCGGAGATCCCGGAGCCGGAGGTGCTGGCCAAGGCCTACGAGGCCAACGGTGCCGCGGTGATCAGCTGCCTCACCGAGCAGCGACGGTTCCACGGGTCCCTGGCGGACTTCGACAAGGTCCGCGCCAATGTGAACATCCCCCTGCTGCGCAAGGACTTCACCACCACCCCGTACCAGATCCATGAGGCCAGGGCGCACGGTGCGGACGTCATCCTGCTCATCGTCGCCGCCCTGGAACAGGACCAGCTCGCCGCTCTGCTGGACCGCACCGAATCCCTGGGCATGACCGCCCTGGTCGAGGTCCACACCGTCGAGGAGGCGGAGCGGGCCGTCGCCGTGGGCGCGAAGGTCATCGGCGTCAACGCCCGCAACCTCAAGACCCTCGAGGTCGACACGGGCGTGTTCAGCAGGATCGCCCCGGTCATCCCCGAAGGGATCGTGAAGGTCGCCGAGTCCGGTGTGAAGTCCAAGACCGATCTGCAGACCTATGCCGCGGGCGGGGCGGACGCCATCCTCGTCGGCGAAGGTCTGGTCACCTCTCCGAACCCGGGCCAGGCCTGCCGGTCGCTGGTGGCCGCCGGCCAGCACCCTGCGTTCCCGCGCGCCTGACAGAAGGCACGTGGGTGTCGCAGGGTACAGTCGGACCCCGTGAGCACTCCCAGTACTGAATCCGCGAAGAACCCCCTGGGTCTCCCCACTGCCGGTGAGGTCATCGCGACCCCCACCGCCCATGACGCCGACGAGCGCGGCCACTGGGGGGACTACGGCGGGCGCTACATCCCCGAGGCCCTCATGGCCGTCGTCACCGAGATCGAGGACGCCTGGGGTAAGGCCCGGGTCGACCCGAACTTCCTGGAGACCCTCGACGACCTGCACCGGAACTACACCGGTCGGCCGTCCCCGCTGTACTACGGCCCGAACTTCTCGAAAGCCGTAGGGGCGAAGGTCTACTTCAAGCGCGAGGACCTGAATCACACCGGCTCGCACAAGATCAACAACGTCCTGGGCCAGGTCCTGCTCGCCAAGCGGATGGGCAAGGACAACGTCATCGCCGAGACCGGTGCCGGCCAGCACGGTGTCGCCACGGCCACCGCGTGTGCCCTGTTGGGGCTGAACTGCCGGATCTACATGGGCGAGGTCGACGCGAAGCGTCAGGCCCTCAACATCGCCCGGATGCGACTGCTCGGCGCGGAGGTCGTCGAGGTCACCGCGGGGTCCGCGACGCTGAAGGACGCCATCAACGAGGCCATGCGTTTCTGGGTCTCCCACGCCGAGGACACCTACTACGCCTTCGGTACCGCCGCCGGCCCGCACCCCTTCCCGGAGATGGTCCGTGACCTGCAGCGCGTCATCGGTGTCGAGGCCCGTGAGCAGATCCTCGCCGCCGAGGGACGCCTGCCGGACGCCGTGCTGGCCTGCGTCGGTGGCGGCTCGAACGCCATCGGTCTCTTCCACCGCTTCATCGACGACGAATCCGTCGCCCTGCTCGGCGCCGAGGCCGGCGGTGACGGTGTGGAGACCGGTCGTCACGCCGCCCCGATCACCGTCGGGTCCGAGGGTGTCTTCCAGGGCTCTTTCGCCGCCCTGATGCAGAACGAGGACGGCCAGATCATCGAGTCCCACTCGATCTCCGCCGGTCTGGACTACCCGGGCGTCGGTCCGGAGCACTCCTTCCTCGCGAACATCGGCCGGGCGGAGTATCTGCCGGTCACCGACACCGAGGCGATGGACGCGTTCCGGCTGCTGACCCGTACCGAGGGCATCATCCCGGCGATCGAGTCCGCGCATGCCGTCGCTCTGGCGGTGAAGATCGCCGCCGAGTACACCGACGGCACCCGTACCACCGCCGACGGCAGGGAGCCGGTGTTCATCGTCAACGTCTCCGGCCGTGGTGACAAGGACGTCGACACCGCCGCGACGTGGTTCAACATGCGCCCTGCCGATTCTGAGGAGAACGCCCGATGACCGCCCTGTCCGACATCTTCACCTCGGCGCGCGCCGAAGGTCGTGCCGCCTTCGTCGGCTATCTCCCGGCCGGCTATCCCACGGTGGGCGGTGCCCTGGAGAACCTGTCCACCCTGGCCCGTCACGCGGACCTTGTCGAGGTCGGTATCCCGTTCAGTGACCCGATGATGGACGGCCCGACGATCCAGGCCGCCGGCACCGAGGCACTGTCCAACGGTTTCCGCGTCCACGACACCTTCGCCGCCGTCGAGGCAGTCGTCGCCGCCGGCAGCAACGCCGTGATCATGAGCTACTGGAATCCGATCCTGCAGTACGGTCCGGAGACGTTCGCCGAGGAGCTCGCCGCCGCCGGCGGCCTCGGCTCGATCATCCCGGACCTGCTGCCGGAGGAGTCGGAGCGCTGGAACGCCGCCTGTGCTGCCAACGGCCTGGACAATGTCTACCTCGTGGCACCCTCGACGACCCCCGAGCGTCTCGACATGACCGTGCGCGCCGGTGGTGGATTCATCTACGCCCAGTCGCACATGGGCGTCACCGGCGCCCAGGAGGACGTCTCCACCGACGCCCGTGGTGTGGTGGACCGGGTCCGCTCGGCCACCGACCTGCCCGTCGCCGTGGGTCTCGGCGTGAAGAGCGGCGACCAGGCTGCCGCCATCGCCGACTACGCCGACGGCGTCATCGTCGGTTCGGCACTGATCACCGCCGCCGGTCAGGGGGTCGATGCCCTTGACGCGCTGGCCGCCGACCTGCACGACGGCGTCCGGCGGTGACATCGATGACCGTCACGAACCTCGCGTCCATCCCGTCGCCGCCCCAGGGCGTCTGGCACCTCGGGCCGATCACTCTGCGGGCCTACGCACTGTGCATCCTCGTCGGCATCGTCGTCGCCGTGTGGTGGACGGTGCGCCGCTACGTCGCCCGGGGTGGTGACGGTAACACCGTCATCGACTGCGCGATCGCCGCGGTCCCCGCCGGCATCATCGGTGGTCGCGTCTACCACGTCATCACCGACCACGACAAGTACTTCGGTGAGGGGAAGGAGTGGACGGACGCCCTGAACATCACCAACGGTGGCCTCGGCATCTGGGGTGCCGTCGTTTTCGGTGGGCTGGCCGTGTGGGGTGTCCTGCGATACAAGAAGCTGCCGCTGGCGCCCTTCGCGGACGCCGTCGCCCCACCGATCCTGTTCGCCCAGGCCATCGGTCGACTGGGCAACTGGTTCAACCAGGAGCTCTACGGCGGAGATTCCGACGCGCCCTGGGCGCTGGAGATCTACCGACGGGTCGATGAGAACGGCAACATCAGCAACATGGACGGCGTCTCCGACGGGTTCGTTCTGCAGACCGTCCAGCCGACCTTCCTCTACGAGCTGCTGTGGAACCTGCTCATCGTCGCACTGCTGGTCTGGGCCGACCGCCGGTTCCGCCTCGGCGGTGGCCGGGTGTTCATGCTCTACGTCGCCGGCTACACCTTCGGCCGGTTCTTCATCGAGCTGCTGCGCACCGATGAGGCGACCACCGTCTTCGGTGACGTGCGTATCAACTCGGTGACCTCCGGTGTGGTCTTCATCTGTGCGGTGGCACTGTTCATCGCCACGCGGAAGCGGACCAGGGAGGACCCCTCCGAGGTCAACGCGGGGCGTCCGGTGGGGGAGCCGGAGGAGGACCGCGACGCAGCCGCTGAGACGAATGCCGGGGCGGACGCTGAAAAGAGTCTGGCCGACGGCGCACAGGACGGTACGGAGTCCGCCCCTCAGTAGCGTCCACCAGGGTGCAGGGCTATCCTCGGGAACCGTGAGTAGACGAACCAAGATCGTATGCACCCTCGGCCCCGCAGTGGCCTCCCAGGACAAGATCCGGGAGCTCGTGGACGCCGGGATGAACGTGGCCCGCCTGAATTTCTCCCACGGCGAGCACGCGGACCACCAGCAGAACTACGAGTGGGTGCGGGCGGCCTCCGAGGCCACCGGCAAGCCGGTCGGCGTCCTCGCCGACCTGCAGGGCCCGAAGATCCGGCTCGGCCGGTTCGTCGAGGAGAAGACCTACTGGGCCGACGGTGAGGAGATCCGCATCACCGTCGACGACGTGCCCGGCACCCACGACCGCGTCTCGACGACCTACAAGCAGCTCGCGCGGGACGCCAAGCCCGGCGACCGCCTGCTCGTCGACGACGGCAAGGTCGGCCTGGTCTGCACGTCCGTCGAGGGCAACGACGTGATCTGCGAGGTCACCGAAGGTGGCCCGGTCTCCAACAACAAGGGCGTCTCCCTGCCCGGCATGGACATCTCCGTGCCGGCCCTGTCCGAGAAGGACATCGACGACCTGCGCTTCGCCCTGAAGATGGGCGCCGACGTCATTGCCCTGTCCTTCGTCCGGTCCCCGGCCGACGTCGAACTCGTCCACGAGATCATGGACGAGGAAGGACGCCGCGTCCCGGTCATCGCGAAGCTGGAGAAGCCCGAGGCGGTCGACGCCCTTGAGCCGATCATCCTGGCCTTTGACGCCGTCATGGTCGCCCGTGGTGACCTCGGTGTCGAGGTGCCGCTGGAGGAGGTGCCGCTGGTGCAGAAGCGGGCCATCCAGATCGCCCGTGAGAACGCCAAGCCGGTCATCGTCGCCACCCAGATGCTGGACTCGATGATCGAGAACTCCCGGCCGACCCGTGCGGAGGCCTCCGACGTCGCCAACGCCGTGCTCGACGGTGCGGACGCCGTCATGCTCTCCGGTGAGACCTCCGTGGGCAAGTACCCGGTCGGGACCGTGAAGACCATGGCCCGCATCGTGCTCGCCGCCGAGATCGACGGTGAGGTGCCGCCGCTGAGCCACTCGCCGCGCACCAAGCGTGGCGTGATCAGCTACGCCGCCAAGGATGTCGGTGAGCGGCTCAACGCCCGCGCACTGATCGCCTTCACCGCCTCCGGTGACACGGCCCGCCGCATCGCCCGGCTCCGCTCGCCGCTGCCGCTGCTGGTGTTCACCCCCTCCGAGGCGGTGCGCAACCAGCTCGCCCTGACCTGGGGTGCGCGGACCTTCCTCACCGAGCAGGTGCACACCACCGACGAGATCATGCAGGAGGTTGACCGCCTGCTGCTCGCCGAGGACGACTTCGGTCCCGATGACCTGGTGGTCATCGCCGCAGGTTCGCCTCCCGGAGTGGAGGGCAACACCAACATGATCCACGTCCACCTGCTCGGTGAGGACCTCACCGTGCCCCCGGCGGACAAGTAGCCCACAGGCAGGAGTTCCATGGCCAGTTCCCCGGTCACCACAGCACACGAGACAGCACTCCTCCTCGAGGGAGGTGGAATGCGGGCGGCGTACTCCGCCGGAATAGTCGATGTGCTCATGTCACACGGGGTGCAGTTCGGCTGGGTTGGCGGCATCTCCGCCGGCGCGAGCCACCTGGTCAGTTACCTGACAGGGGAGCGGGACCGGCTGCGGCGGAATTTCGTGGACTTCGTCCTGGAACCGGAGTTCGGGGGCTGGAGCCACCTGCTGCGGGGGCGGGGCTTCTTCAACGCCGAGTACATCTACGGCCGCGCACCGGGGCTGGATCTGCCGCGACCCTATGACTTCGGTCTGGTGACGGACTCTCCGACGCAGTTCCGGATCGGTGCGACCAGGGCGGACACCGGCGAGGGCGTCTACTGGGGGCGAGAGGACATCACCGAGGCCTCGGATCTGCTGATCCGGGTGCGGGCGTCCTCGACCATCCCGTTCGCGATGCCGGTACCGCGGATCGACGGGGCGCCCTATGCCGACGGTGCCTTCGGATCGTCCGGCGGCGTGCCGCTGGACGCGGCAGAGGCCGACGGCTACGACCGGTTCTTCGCCGTGCTCACCCAGCCCCGCGGCTACTTCAAGGACGGGATCTCCCGGCCACGGCTGACGAAGACCTTCCTGCGCCGCTGGCCCGGCCTGGCGGACGCGATGGTGACCCGCCACGAGCGGTACAACGCGACGATGGAGCGGCTCTACGAGCTGGAGGCGCGGGGGAAGGCCGTGCTGGTCTTCCCGGAGGACGCCACCCGCCTGGTGAGCTCCACCGAGCGGGACATCCGGGTGCTGCGCAGCTCCATGTACACCGGCGTGGCGCAGGCGCTGCGCCAGTGGCCGGAGTGGGAGGAGTTCCTCGGTGCCGAGGCTCCCGCTCACTCCCTCCAGAGGTAGGCCAGCAGCGCGGCGGTGGCGGCGTCCGCGGTGGTGCGCACCGACTCCTTCGTCGGCAGGAAATTGCCGGAGTGGTTGGTGGGGACATCCTGGTTGACCCGGTCGGCCTCCACCGCGGCGTCCCAGACGGCGCGGTCGGTGCAGCCGACGAGCAGGAACTCATAGGGCACTCCGAAGTGCCGGGGGATCTCCGAGAAGTCCTCGGAGGCGGTCCAGCGGGGTGCATCGGCGGAATCCTCGCCGAAGACGGCGTCCAGCACGGGGCGGACCGCGTCATGGACCTCGGCGTCATTGTCGGTGAGTTCGCCGTGGGCAGAGTAGACGATGTCTGCCGGGGCCGGTGTGCCGGAGGCCACGCACTCGGCCTGGACGATGCGCTCGATGGCGGCGTAGGTCCGGTCGCGGACCTTCGTGTCGTAGAACCGGCAGTTGAGTACCAGGGTGGCTACGTCGGGGATGGTGTTGTTCGTGTGGCCGGAGCTCAGCGTCCCCACGGAGACCACGCCGAAGTCCTCTGCGGCGATCTCGCGGCCGACGATACCCTGCAGTCGTACCACGATCATCGCCGCGAGATACGTCGGGTCGATCGAGTTGTGCGGGGAGGAGGCGTGCGCCGAGATGCCGTGGAGGGTGACCGTGATCGTGTCGCAGGCCGCCATCACGGGTCCGGCAGCCGAGTACACCGTGCCCGAAGGACCGGGGTAGACGTGCGCGCCGAGGCAGACATCCGGGGCGGGGATCTTCTCGGCCAGACCGTCGTCGATCATCGACGAGGCACCCCGGGTGACCTCCTCGGCCGGCTGGAACAGGGCGATGAAGGTGCCGGACCAGACGTCCCGGCGGGCATCGAGGATCTCACAGGCGGCCATCAGGCCCGTGGTGTGGACATCATGCCCGCAGGCGTGCATCACTCCCGGCTTCTTCGAGGCGTAGGACGCCCCGGTGGTCTCGGTGACGGGCAGGGCGTCGAAGTCCGCCCGGTAGAGCACCGTGGGGCCCTCGCCGTTGCGCCAGACGGCGGTGATGCCGTGACCACCGATGTCATGGGTGACCTCGCAGTCCATCGTCGCCAGACGGGACAGGATGTGCTTCGCGGTCTGCTCCTCCTGCTCGGACAGTTCAGGATGCTCGTGCATCCAGGTGTAGAAACTGTCCGTCCAGGACTGGTCGACGCCGGGATCGGCGATGAACTCGGCGATATCGGGGAGGGTGCTCATGGCCTCCACTCTATCCCCGGGTCAGCGCACGGCCGGGTTGTACTTCAACGTGTTGCGCTGGAAGACGCACTCATTGCCCAGCCGGAGGTCCGGGGCGAGGCGTCCCTCCTCCCGGGCGGTGAGCAGCGCAGCCAGGACCTGCTCCTTGAGCGCCTTCGGGGAGATCGTGTTGATGAAGATCTTTGTGCCGCCCTCGAAGCCGGCCAGGGTGGAGGTGCGCCACTTGATGACGATGCGCCACGGCATGGGCACGTCGACGTCCAGCGGGCGGTGCAGCCACTCCTCGTTGGACGGTGTCTCTGTCCCGGCGGCGACATGGCAGGCGTGGACCAGGTCGGAGACGGCGTCGCGCTCCTCGTCCTTCATCAGCCACGGCTCGGTGGTCGCCGACTTGGAGAAGACCTCCAGCGTCGGACCACGGTGGCCGAAACCGGCGAAGGCGATGGCGTGGTCGTTCTCCGCGAAGATGAGGTTGTGGTGGCCGGCGTAGTCCACCGCCCACTCGTTGTACATGTTCGGGTTACTGCGGACCTGGGCGATCTCCGTCTCGTTCTGCAGGCCGTGCTCGTCGATGGCGACGAGCTGCTTGTGCAGGTGCTCCACGCTCGCACCCGCCGGTGCCAGCCAGTTCTGGAAGGCCGCGACGTAGCGGACGTAGGGGTTGGCGCGGTAGAGCCGGTCCATGGCGTCCACCGTGAAGGCGATGTAAAGGCGGTGGGTCTCCCAGCCGAGGTCACCGGAACCGCAGAGCTGGTCACTGCTGGTGGCGCCCGGGATGTAGTGGTCGCGGGCGAGGATCACGTCGTGGCCACCGCCGAAGAAGGCGCCGCCCTTCTCGTGGACGGTCTGGAACGTCTTCTCGTCGCTGAAAGCGTCGTCGATCTCCTCCGCGGGGACTCCGGCGCGCTCCATCTTGGTGCGCAGCAGGCCGGCGATGTGCTCCACCCCGGCGTCCTCGGCGAGGTACTCGGCCATGTGGCGGGCGGCGGTGGCGTCCATCCGGTGGCCGTAGTTCACCGTCCAGTAGTTGTAGGTGAGGATCTCGTAGAGGTTGGCCACGCGCCGGAACAACGGGTCGGTCTGCTCCAGTTGCGAGACCGTGAGGCCGCGGAGGATGCGGGGTTCGCCGTTGTCGTCGATGACCAGGCGGGCCTTCTCCGGCGTGGTCTTCAGCTTGTTGCCGATGCCGAAGTCGGTCTGCGTGTCCCGGTTGTCCTCCGTGATGGCGAACGCCGCCGGACCGTGGTGGGGGACCGGGCGGTGTGCGCGACCGGGCACGGTCCAGACCTCGGTGCCCGAGAACGGGTTGACCTGCTTGATCGTGCCGTCGGGCAGCGTGGTGAGCGGTGGGACGGGTGCCGGGTTCATCGGGGAGTGACCAATCACACGTACAGGGTAACCCTTCGATGTTCCGGGTGCTTCTGGCAGGCATAGGTGAGGGGGTGCTTTACTGGGTCTCATGCCACAGATCGTGTTCAGCATCCTCGCGACTCCGGAGCAGCGCTCGGAGATCAGTGAAGACTTCCGCCAACTTCTCGCCGTCAACACCGATGTCCTCACCGCGCACCTGGACGTCCGCACTGACATCGCCACAGATCCCAGTCTGGAAGAGGTGTGGAAGGACTACGGTTTCGTGGACCTCACCCAGGACGCCCCTGAACCCGCTGCCCTGGTCATCGACGTCAAGGAGCACAAGGGCAGCATCAGTGGACTGTCCATGCGCCTGTCGGAGGTGCTCACCGAGCGCGAGAAGCAGCCCTCCGAGGCGTTGTACCAGGAGATCCTCGATGACCCGGGTAAGCCCCGGGTGCCCTGGCACGTCGACGTGCGGCCGTAACCGGTCGTAGAACCGGACTCAGCAGGTACCGCATCCCCGCACACCGGTTGTCGGCGTCATGAGTTCAGACCCGGCGTCATGAGAAAATCGCGGTTCATCCAGGTGAACCGCGATTTTCTCATGACACGGGGGCGGTTGTCATGACGTGATGGGCGATCCGGGGACCCCGCCGTAGTCCGTGGCCCGGTAACAGCCGACGATCAGTCGAGGATGCTCGACAGGAATGCCCGGGTGCGCTCCTCCTTCGGGTTGCTGATGACCTCGCGACCCGGACCGTGCTCCACGATGCGGCCGTCGGCCATGAAGGCCACCTGGTCGGCGACCTCCCGGGCGAAGCCCATCTCGTGGGTGACCACGAGCATCGTCATGCCGTCATCGGCCAGCCGGCGCATGACGGCCAGCACCTCGCCGACCAGCTCCGGGTCCAGCGCGGACGTCGGCTCGTCGAAGAGCATGAGCTTCGGACGCATCGCCAGTGCACGGGCGATCGCCACACGCTGCTGCTGACCACCGGAGAGCTGGACCGGCCAGGCGTCCGCCTTGTCTGCCAGACCGACCTGGTCCAGCAGCTCGCGGGCGTAGGCCTCCGCCTCCGCCCTCGACTCACCCTTGACCTTCACCGGGGCCTCGGTGATGTTGGCCAGCACGGTGCGGTGGGGGAAGAGGTTGAAGGACTGGAAGACCATGCCGATATCGGCGCGCTGCTTCGCGGCGTCCCGCTCGGAGATCTCGTGGAGCCGACCGTCCTTCTCCCGGTAGCCGATGAGGTCGCCCTCGACCTCGATGCGTCCGGCGTCGATCTGCTCCAGGTGGTTCACGCACCGCAGCAGGGTGGACTTGCCCGAACCGGACGGGCCGATGAGGCAGGTCACCGATCCGGCGGGCACGTCGAAGTCGATGCCCTTGAGCACATCGAGGGAACCGAAGCGCTTCCAGACGTCACGGAAGGCGATCATCGGGGTGTCTGTGTTGCTCATCAGCGGTTTCCCTTCTTGTCATCGTCGGAGACGCCCGGGGTGCCGGGGCCCACGATCTTCACGTTGGCCGGGGGGATGCCCTCGGCGTCTGTCATGGCGGCGAGCTGACGGCTGGTCAGCGTGCGAGAGGAACCGCGGGAGTAGTACTTCTCCAGGTAGTGCTGGCCGACCATGAGGATCGAGGTGATCGCCAGGTACCAGGTCGCCGCGACGAGCAGCATCGGCACCGGGTCGAACATGGCGTAGGCGATGTCGGTGGACCGGCCGTAGATCTCCCCGGCGTAGGGCACCGCGATGACCAGCGAGGTGGTCTTCAGCATGCTGATCAGCTCATTGCCTGTCGGCGGGATGATGATCCGCATCGCCTGGGGCAGCACCGTGCGGCGCATGGTCTGCCACCAGGTCATGCCCAGGGCCTTCGAGGCCTCGGTCTGCCCTTCGGGAACGGACTGCAGGCCGGCGCGGACGATCTCGGCCATGTAGGCGGACTCGTTGAGTCCCAGACCGACGAAGGCGAGGACGAAGAAGTTCTTCAGGAAGCCCTCGACGCTCACCTCGGCGAACCCGACGCTGATGCTGTGGTAGATCGACCCGAGCAGACCCCAGAACACCAGCTGGACGTAGACCGGCGTCCCGCGGAAAATCCAGAGGTAGACCCAGGAGAAACCGCGCATCACCGGGTTCGGCGACATCCGCAGTACAGCCATGACCGCACCGAGGATGATGCCTATCGCCATGGCCAGCACGGTGAGGGCGAGGGTGTGCAGTGCCGCTTCGGCGATCCGGCTGTCGAAGAGGTAGTCGACGTAGGTGTCCCAGCCGTAGGCGTCCTTGGTCAGGGCGCCGATGATGAACCAGGCCGCGAGCGCCAGCAGGATCACCGCGGCGACGATGCGCCCCGGATGACGCAGCGGGACGACCTCGTTGTCGACCGGACGGGACCCGGCGGGGCGGGTGTCAGGTGTACTCACTGCTCAATCTCCTTGGTGTTCACGGTGGCGGTGTCGATCATCCCGTCGGTCAGACCCCACGGGTTGAGGATGTCCTCGTAGTCACCCGAGTCCATGAGGTACTGGAGGGCCGCGGCGAAGACCGGGACGAGTTCCGAGTTCTTGGCGAAGGCCCAGCCGAAGGGGGTCGTGTCGAAGGCGTCACCGGCGGGGATGAGCTTGCCCTCGGAACGCTGGATGGCGTAGTCGGTGACCGCCGAGTCCGAGCTCATCGCGTCCGCCCTGCCCAGCGCGGTGGCGGTGGACGCCGCATTCGCCGACTCGTAGACCAGTTTCGTCAGCTCAGGTTTGCCTTCCGCCGCACATTCGTCGGCCTTGACCTGCACATCGTCGGTGTCGGAGTAGGTGCCCTTCTGCACCGCGACGGTGAGCCCGCAGGCGTCCTGCGGATCGACGGTCTTACCCGGGGTCGTCGCCCAGGAGATGCCGGAGGTGTAGAAGTCGACGAAGTCGTAGTTCTTCTGCCGTTCCTCGGTGTCCGAGAAGCCGGAGACACCGATGTCCACGGTGCCGCCGTCGATAGACGGGAGGATGAGGTTGAAGTCCTGCTGACGGAAGGTCACGTCGAGGCCCAGCAGTGCGGCGGTGGCGTTGACCAGGTCGACCTCGAAACCGATGATGTTGCCGTCCGGGTCCTTGAACTGGTTCGGCGGGAAGGTCGGATTCGTGCTGGCCCGCAGGGTGCCGCCGTCGCGGTACTGGTCGGGCAGCAGGGCCTGGAGTTCGGGCACCGGGTCGGGCAGGGTGTCCACCCAGCCGTCGGGGTTCGCGGACTCCGTGTTGGTCACGCAGGCGGTGAGACCTGCGACGGACGCCGTCAGGGCGACCGCCGCGATGACCGATCTGGTGGGTCGGTGTCTCCTCCGCCCCGCACGACTCCGTCGGGAGCTTGTGGGGGTTGTCATGGCCCTGATCTTAGGGGACGCGGGGGTCGGTACCCTCGGTCACCATGGAGATCCCGCTGAGAAGTTACCTCGACGACATCCTCGACGACGTCCGCCCGCACGATGACGGCGCCGTCGCCGACTACATCCCCGAACTCGCAGCCGCCGACCCGGAACCCCTGGCGGTTGCCCTCTGCACCTCGGCGGGGCGGGTCTACAGTGCCGGCGGTCCGCACGCAGACGACGAGCGGGAGTTCACCATCCAGTCGATCTCCAAGCCTTTCGCCTATGCGGTGGCGTTGCAGGAGGTGGGGGTCGAGAAGGTCCTCTCCACGGTCGGCATGGAGCCCTCCGGTGAGGCCTTCAACGAACTCTCCCTCGACGGCGGGACGCACCGACCGGTCAACCCCATGATCAACGCCGGTGCGATTGCGGTGAACCAGCTCATCAACGGTGAGGATTCCTCCGTGGCGGCCCGCGTCGAGGTGCTGCTGGACTACTTCTCCCGCCTGGCCGGCAGGGAACTGCGCATCGACGAGCGCGTCACCGGTTCCGAGCTGGCGACCGCCGACCGCAACCTCGCCCTGGCGCACATGCTGCGCAGTTACGGGGTCATCGGGGATTCCGCGCAGGACGCCGTCACCGGCTACATCCGCCAGTGCTCGATCCTCGTCACGGTGAAGGACCTGGCGGTCATGGGCGCGACACTGGCCCTGGGAGGACGCCAGCCGGTCACCGGTGAGCAGGTGCTCGACCCGCGGGTGTGCCGGCAGGTGCAGGCCGTGATGGCGTCGGCGGGTATGTACGACGGGGCAGGGAAGTGGATGGCCGGTGTCGGTATCCCCGCCAAGTCCGGCGTCGCCGGGGGTCTGATGGGCACCCTGCCCGGGCAGCTCGGCATCGCCACCTTCTCGCCCCGGTTGGATGCCTCGGGCAACAGCGTCCGCGGCACGGAGATCTTCCGGAGGATGTCGGAGGACATGGGGCTGCACCTGATGTCCGCGGTGCCGGCCCGGGGCTCGGCGGTGCGCAGTATCCGGCAGCGCGGGCTGGGTACCGTCATCCGGCTGCAGGGCGGTCTGGGATTCGCCGGGGCAGAGGACTTCCTGGCCACCGTCGCCGGTCATGAACTGAAGACGAACCGGGTGGTGGTCGACATGCGCCGGGTCACCGATGTCGACGGCTTCGGCCGCGCCATGGTGCTGGAGGGGCTGCGGCGTATCCGGGAGGACGGTCACCGGATCGGTGTCATCGACCCGGACGGTCTGCTCGGAGACCGGACGATGGATGACGGTACGAGTGTGGAGACCTCCGACGAGGAGGTCTGAGGTGGACTGATGTGGTCCCCCGGGTCGGACTCGAACCGACACTGAACGGGTTTTGAATCCGTTGCCTCTGCCAATTGGGCTACCGGGGGATGCCGCCGTCAGCGACAGCGGTTGATCCTACTGGACAGAACCGGCCTCGCCGTTCAGCGCCCCCTGGATCACGGAACCGTAGTAGTCGACGAAGGCGTCGACCCGGTCGGACACGAAAAAGTCCTCGGTCACCAGGCGGCGCATCAGCGACAGCCCGGCGAGCATGGACATCGCGGCTTCGGCGCGGGTCTCGGCGTCCATCCCGGAATCCGCGGACTCGGCGTCCGGACTGGGGGATTCCTCCTGGATCTTCTTCACCAGCCAGTCGACGACCTGCTCACGGTAGACCCGACCGATGGCGTCGACGATGTGGCGGTTACCGCCGGAATCGGCGAGCCGGTGCACGATCGAGTTCGGGGAATCCGCCGGGGACGTCACCGCGATGCGTGTGAGGTGCTGGCCGAGCTCACCGAAGGGGACCTCGTTGAGGCGGTCCGCCGTCGCGGAGAAGTCCAGCTGGGACTCGAAGAGATTCTCCTTGGTGCCGAAGTACTTGATGATGAGCGGAGCGCTCACCCCGACATCCGCGGCGATCTCCTTGAGGGAGACCTCCGCGTAGGGGCGCTCAGAGAACACCTTGCGAGCCGAGAGGAGGATCTCCCGCCGGGTGTCCACGGACCGGCGACGTGGCGGCAGCTTGTTCTGGATGCCGACGACATTCGTCTGCCGGGGGCCACCGGCCCTCGAAGTCTGGTCAGTCATGGCGACTAGGATAACCCGCAGACACCCCGGCGACGTGATTGCCGGGGTAATGAAGACCACATTCTGTCGCCCACTCCTACCCCGACATGCCCGCATGCAGGAAGGTTCCATGACTGACGCCGCCCCCTCGACCGCTTCCGGACGCCCCACCCTGCTGCTCCTGGACGGCCATTCCCTGGCGTTCCGGGCCTTCTACGCACTGCCCGCACAGAACTTCTCGACGACCGGCGGCCAGCACACCAATGCGGTCTACGGTTTTCTCGGGATGCTTCTCGGTCTCGTCGAGAACGAACATCCCACCCACATCGCCACCGCCTTCGACCTCTCGGGCCCGACGTTTCGCTCGGAGACCTTCCCGGAGTACAAGGCACAGCGTCCCTCTACTCCGCCGGAGTTCCACGGCCAGGTGGAGCTCATCCAGGAGACCCTGCAGGCCCTCGGCGTCACCACGCTGACCAAGGAGGCCTACGAGGCAGACGACATCATCGCCACGCTCGCCACGCGCGGGGCGGCGGCCGGGATGCGGGTGCTGATCTGCACCGGCGACCGGGACAGCTTCCAGCTCGTCACCGAGGACGTCACCGTGCTCTACACCCTCAAGGGGGTCTCCGAGCTCGACCGGTTCACCCCGGCGCGGGTGGAGGAGAAGTACGGCGTCACCCCGACGCAGTACCCCGATCTCGCCGCGCTGCGCGGAGACACCTCCGACAACATGCCCGGTGTGCCCGGCGTGGGCCCGAAGACCGCGCAGAAGTGGATCACCGGCTACGGCAGTCTCGAGGGCGTCGTCGAGCACAAGGACGAAATCGGCGGCAAGGTCGGCCAGAACCTGCGCGACCACCTCGCCGACGTCCTGCTGGCCCGCAACATCACCGAGATGGTCCGCGACCTCGACCTCGGGGAGGCAGGTCAGCTCGAGGCACTGACGCCCGGTACGCCGGACCCCACAGCGTCCCTCGACATGTTCGAGGCCCTCCAGTTCGGTACGACGCTGCGCAACCGCGCCTTCCGGACCTTCGGTGTGGAGTTCGAGGACGGCGAGGCCGCCGCCCTGACCATGGATGCGCCGGCCACCGGAAAGCTCACCACCTGGTTGACGAAGCACGCCGGGTGGAAGGTGAACCGTCCCGCGGGGGATGCTGCGGTGCACCGTCCGCTCGCCGTCACCGTCACAGGTGTGGGGACGCCTGCGGGAGGACGCGCCGACCGGATCGCCCTGCTCGACCCCGTGGTGGGAGAGGACGGTGCGCTGCATGCCGTGGACATCGACCTCACCGACCAGGACCCCGCCGACGAAGCCACCCTGCGGGCCTGGCTGGCTGACCGGGGTGCGCCGAAGTGGGTCCATGACGCCAAGGCGGAGTGGCACAAGCTCAACGGTTCCGGCCTGGTGCTCGCCGGGGTGGAGCAGGATACGGCCCTGGCCGCCTACCTGCTGCGGCCTGACCTGCGGACCGGAGACCTCGCCGACGTCGTGCAACGTCACGTCGGCCACGAGATCACCGCAGACGCGCCGGGTGCGGTGTGTGCCCAGGCGACCGCCGAACTCGTCGCGGCGCTGACCCCCGAACTGGCGGAGATCGGTGCCATGGAGCTCTACCTCGACCTGGAGGTGCCGTTGGCCACCGTGCTGGCGAAGATGGAGGCGACCGGTATCTCGGTGGACGCGGCGTCCCTGCGGGACCTCTCCGACGAGTACGGCGTGCAGATCGAGGCCGAGATCGCCGAGGCCCGCACCATCGCCGGTGACGACACACTGAACCTGTCGAGTCCGAAGCAGCTGCAGAAGGTCCTCTTCGAGACCCTGGAACTGCCGAAGACGAAGAAGACGAAGACCGGGTACTCCACGGCCGCCGGCGAACTCGAGAAGCTCGCCGCGTCCCACCCGCACCCCTTCCTCGGACACCTCATGGCGCACCGTGAGTACCAGAAGATGAAGTCCACCATCGACGGGCTCATCGAGGCCGTCGCCGACGACGGACGCATCCACACCACCTTCAACCAGCGCGGTGCGGCCACCGGACGCCTGTCCTCGTCAGACCCGAACCTGCAGAACATCCCGGTGCGGACCGAGGCCGGACGCCGCATCCGCGGGGCCTTCCGTGTCGGTACCGGCTACGCCACCCTCATCACCGCCGACTACTCGCAGATCGAGATGCGCGTCATGGCGCACCTGTCCCAGGACCCGGGCCTCATCGAGGCGTACCGGGCGGGGGAGGACCTGCACAACTACGTCGGCTCGAAGGTCTTCGATGTGCCGGTCGAGCATGTCACCCCGGAACTGCGTCGGCGGGTCAAGGCGATGAGTTACGGCCTGGTGTACGGACTCAGCGCCTTCGGCCTGTCCCAGCAGCTGCGGATCTCCGCCGGCGAGGCGAAGCAGATCATGGACAACTACTTCGAGCGCTTCGGCGGGGTGAAGCGCTATCTCGACGAGGTGGTCGCCCACGCCAAGGAGACCGGGTACACCGAGACGCTCTACGGACGTCGCCGCTACCTGCCGGAGCTGAACTCCTCGAACCGGGTCGCCGCCGAGGCCGCCGGTCGTGCCGCACTCAATGCGCCGATCCAGGGCACGGCCGCGGACATCATCAAGCGGGCCATGCTGCGGGTGGACGCGGAGTTCACGCGCCGGGACCTGGCGTCCCGCGTCCTGCTGCAGGTCCATGACGAACTCGTCGTCGAGGTCGTGGACGGGGAGCAGGACGTGGTCACGGAGATCCTGCGTGAACAGATGGACGGCGCCGCGGACCTGCGGGTGCCGCTGGACGTCTCCACCGGCGTCGGGTCCGACTGGGACACCGCGGGGCACTGATCCGGCGACGGGCCGGTTTTCGGCTCAGTCGTCGTCTTCCTCGGTGAGGACACGGACCGACTGCACCCCGGGCATGCCGGACAGGGAGGCGACCAGGTCATCGGGGGAGTGACGGCCGGTGAGACCCAGATGCAGACCGGTCCGGTCGTCGTCGAGGTCGGTGCGTTGGCCGGCCTCCTGTACCGACCAGCCGTGATCGGTGATGGTGGTGAGAATGCCACGCAGCAGTCCACGGCCGTCGTCGTAGACCACGCTGATCTGGACGCGGGTGTCGCCGCCGGGGAGGATGCGGGACAGGGCCCGGAGGCCGTAGGTGATGACGAAGTGCAGCACGGTGACGGTCAGGGCGAGCAGCCAGAGTCCGGCACCGGCGGCGGTACCGATCGCCGCGGTCTCCCACACGCTCGCGGCGGTGGTCAGTCCGAGGACGGTGTTGCGCCGGGTGAGGATCAGTCCGGCGCCGAGGAAGCTGATGCCCGAGACGATGCCGGCGGCGACGCGGGATGGGTCGAAACTGACGTGGTCTCCGATGACGTCGCTGAAGCCGTACTTGCTCACCAGCACGAACAGTGCGGAGGCGGTTCCGACGATCGCCTGGGTGCGCAGGCCGGCGTTGCGTCCGCGGAGGCGTCGTTCCAGCCCGATGAGGGTGCTGAGGACGAACGCCAGCAGGAGCAGGGCGATCTGCTCGGTGCCCTGCCCCGCGAAGGTGTCGGTCGCCAAGTGAACCATGACGACAGGTTACGCGAGAGTCACCGCGTGTTCACCCCTCAGTGACGGTGCTCCGGCCGGCCTGTGCGGCCTCGCGCCGACGCTTCATGACCTGCTCGACGGCGACCATTGCGCCGACGACGGCGGCGCCGAGGAGGAAGAGGAGGATGGCGAGGCCGGCCTGCTCCCCAGGGGCGTGCAGAGTGACAGTCTCGCCTTCCTCACCCTCCTGCCAGGGCCACAGGGCCCGCAGTGAACCGAGCAGCATGCCGGTCATGGTGAACAGGGTGAGGGTGCGGGCGCGGGTCAGCAGGGTCTCCATGACCCGGACGAACAGCACGAGGCCGGTGAGGGCGCCGAGGCCGAAGACGGCGATATAGCCGAGGTCGAGGTCGCTGACGGCGTCCAGTGTGGCAGTGTAGATGCCGATCGCGTAGAGGAAGAAGGAACCTGAGACTCCGGGCAGGATCAGTGCACACACGGCGACGGCGGCGGCGATGAACACCAGCAGCTTGCCGGGGTTGTCGTTGTCGGAGGCGGAGAAGCCGGTGGCGATGAAGGTGAAGGCGGCGCCGATGAGGAACAGGGGGACCGCGACCGGGAGACGTTTTCTCAGGTCCGTCCAGTTGATCATCAGCAGTGGAACGGCGAGGGAGACAGTGACCATGCCGAGGAACAGGGCACGGGAGGGGACCTCATGGTCCTCGACGACGTCGCCGATGATGCCGGCCAGGGCGAAGACCGTGAGGACCATCCCGATGCCCATGGGCAGCAGCATCGTCCAGTCGACGGCCTTTATCCGGCGCATGCCTTCGGCCCGGTCCTTCGGCCAGATCTTCACGCCGTCGAGCAGACGGTTGGCGTTGTAGAGGACTCGTTCGTAGGCACCGGTCACCAGTGCGACGGTGCCGCCGGAGATGCCGGGGACGAGTTCGGCGGAGCCGATGAGGCCACCGCGTACCGCATTGAAGGCGATGTTCCCGGGGGTGCGGGGAGTGGGCGGGAAAGCGGGCTGCGGGGCACCGGAGTGCGCGCCCGGATCGTTACTCTCGTTCACCTGGGTCATGGTACCGGCCATTGTATCCTCCGCCGGAGCCCGACCACTATGCTGGCCACAATGACCGACCTCACACCGCAGCCTGCGTCCTCTGTCCCCTCCGTGACTCCGCAGACCGTTCGTCTGGGGTACTGGGACGGGGAGGGGATCGGGCCCGAGATCACCCCGCCGACCAGGCGGGCGGTCGAGCTGGCGCTCATGCCGGACGCCGTGACCGTCGACTGGGTGCCGTTGCTGCTCGGTGCGGAGGCCTACGCCACGACCGGGCAGATCGTCCCGGACGCCACCGCGACGACGGTGCAGGGTCTCGACGGCTGGGTCCTCGGACCGCATGACAATGTCTCCTACCCGCCCGAGGCCCGGGCGCAGCGCAATCCTTCCGCTGAGCTGCGGCTGTCGGCCGACCTCTGGGCCAATGTCCGGCCGGTGCAGGCACTGCCGGGATCGGTCACCCCGGAGCTGGATGTGGTGGTCGTCCGGGAGAACACCGAGGGCATGTACGCCGACCGGAACATGTACGCCGGTTCCGGTGACCTGCGCGTCACCGAGGACGTCGCCCTGGCCGTGGGCGTGTTCACCCGCCGGAAAATCCGTCAGATCACGGAGTACGCCGCAGCTGTCGCTCTGGGCCGTGGTGGGGTCCTCACCGTGGCTCACAAGTCGAATGTGCTCACCCGGACCTCGGGGATGTACCTGGAGGAGGCGGAGAGCGTTGCGGCGTCCACCGGAGTGGTGCTGCGTCCGGTCCACATCGACGCCCTGTGCGCCGACCTGGTGACCCGACCGTCCATCCACCGCACGATCGTCGCCGAGAACATGTTCGGTGACATCCTCTCCGACCTCACCGCCGCTCTCGGCGGCTCGCTGGGCACCGCCGGCAGCATCAACGCCGGAGGACGCCGCGCCATGGCCCAGGCCGCACACGGGTCAGCCCCCGACATCGCCGGGG
This sequence comes from Corynebacterium variabile, assembly GCF_006539825.1. Classification (GTDB taxonomy): domain Bacteria; phylum Actinomycetota; class Actinomycetes; order Mycobacteriales; family Mycobacteriaceae; genus Corynebacterium; species Corynebacterium variabile. The sequence goes on along the minus strand of NZ_BJNT01000006.1, from coordinate 44,061 downwards.
CCGGGGTGGCGAATCCGGCAGGTCTGATGAATTCGGCAGCACAGTTGCTTCGTCACCTGGGGTTCACCGGTGCCGGGGAGTGGCTGTCGGTGGCAGTCCGTGAGGCGATGCTGCGCCGCCCGACGGTTGATGTGGCGTCAGTGGTCGGTGGGGCGGGTGAGGTATCTGCCGAGAAGCTCTCCCCGGCAAGTACCACGGAATACGCGGAAGAGGTGTTTGCACTGCTAGCGAGCCCTCGTGTAGGGTACTGAGCGTTACGCGCCTCTGTATGAACTTCTGAGCACGACCCTGGAGGACGCGGAGCCACGTCGGGGAAGTCGTGCAACCGTGTGATGCGGTGCGGTGGAACCGGCGGAGTCCTGTCCACAACGATAACTATCCGTTTCGGAGCACCTTCACCTATGCCCACCAACAACGTTCCTCAGGTTGCCATCAACGACATCGGCACCGCTGAGGATTTCCTCGCCGCCATCGACCAGACCATCAAGTACTTCAACGATGGCGACATCGTCGAGGGCACCGTCGTCAAGGTCGATCACGACGAGGTTCTCCTGGACATCGGCTACAAGACGGAGGGCGTCATCCCCTCCCGTGAGCTGTCCATCAAGCACGACGTCGATCCCGGCGAGGTCGTCGAGATCGGCGACGAGGTCGACGCTCTCGTCCTCACCAAGGAGGACAAGGACGGTCGTCTGATCCTCTCCAAGAAGCGCGCCCAGTACGAGCGTGCCTGGGGCACCATCGAGGAGCTCAAGGAGAAGGACGAGCCGGTCACCGGTACCGTCATCGAGGTCGTCAAGGGTGGCCTCATCCTCGACATCGGCCTGCGCGGCTTCCTGCCCGCCTCCCTCGTCGAGATGCGTCGTGTCCGCGACCTCCAGCCGTACATCGGCCAGGAGCTCGAGGCCAAGATCATCGAGCTGGACAAGCAGCGCAACAACGTTGTCCTGTCCCGCCGTGCATGGCTCGAGCAGACCCAGTCCGAGGTCCGCTCCGAGTTCCTGCACCAGCTCCAGAAGGGCCAGGTCCGCAAGGGCGTCGTGTCCTCCATCGTCAACTTCGGCGCCTTCGTCGATCTCGGCGGTGTCGACGGCCTGGTTCACGTTTCCGAGCTGTCCTGGAAGCACATCGACCACCCGTCCGAGGTTGTCGCCGTGGGTGACGAGGTCACCGTCGAGGTTCTCGACGTCGACCTGGACCGCGAGCGCGTGTCCCTGTCCCTGAAGGCCACCCAGGAGGATCCGTGGCGCGTCTTCGCCCGGACCCACGCGATCGGTCAGATCGTCCCGGGCAAGGTCACCAAGCTCGTCCCGTTCGGCGCCTTCGTCCGCGTCGAGGAGGGCATCGAGGGCCTGGTCCACATCTCGGAGCTGGCCGAGCGCCACATCGATGTCCCGGACCAGATCGTCACCGTCGGCCAGGACCTCATGGTCAAGGTCATCGACATCGACCTCGAGCGTCGCCGGATCTCCCTGTCCCTCAAGCAGGCTGACGAGGACTTCACCGAGGAGTTCGACCCGTCCAAGTACGGTATGGCCGACTCCTACGACGAGCAGGGCAACTACATCTTCCCGGAGGGCTTCGACGCGGAGACCAACGAGTGGATGGAGGGCTTCGACGCCCAGCGCGAGGCCTGGGAGGCCCGCTACGCCGAGTCCGAGCGTCGTCACAAGCTGCACGCCGCCCAGATCGAGCGTCACCGCGCCCAGGCCGCCGAGGCTGCCGAGGCCGGCGAGTCCGGTTACTCCTCCTCCAGCGATGAGGCCGCCGAGGCGCCCGCTGCCGAGGCTGTCTCCGACTCCGGCTCCCTGGCTTCCGACGAGCAGCTCGCTGCTCTGCGCGAGAAGCTGGCCGGCAACTAGTCTGCCGCAGCGCCGCTGTTCCGTTGCTCCGGAACACTGCTGAAAGCCCCCGTGGATCACTCCACGGGGGCTTTTGCGTGCCCTGGTTCGGGCTTCTAGGGCGTGAGCCTGCCCATCAGCGCCGCCATCGCGGACGCCGTCTTCACCGGCATGATCCGCGACAGGGTGTCCATGAGCCGGGCGTCCTTCCCGATGATGACGTGGGCCTTCCCGGTCTCCACCGCCTTCACGATCTTCGACGCCGCGTCCTGCGGTGAGGTGAGGAACTTCGCGGCCTTGGCACGCTTTTCCGGATCATCGGCACCGTCTACGTCGACCCCCGAGTTCGCCGTGATGTCCGTGTTCACCCCGCCGGGGAACACGACGGACACGCTGACGTCTGTCTTCCGCAGCTCGGTGCGTAGCCCTTCGGTGAACAGTTTCACCGCGGCCTTCGAGGCGCCGTAGGCACTCTGTCCCGGGACCGGGACCAGACCACCCATGCTGGAGACATTGACGACCGCGGCTTCCGGTCGGCTGAGTAGGCAGGGAAGGAATGCCTCGACTGTGTTCACCGTGCCCCAGAAGTTGACGTCCATGACCCTGGTGAAGGTCTCCCGGTCCAGGTCGGCGATGTCGACGAAGTCCTGGACGATCCCGGCGACATTCACCACCGCGTCCACCGGGCCGGTCTGTTCGGCGAGCGCACTGAGGGCGTCGCGGTCGGTGATGTTCAGCTGGTGAGGGATGAGGTGGTCGGACGCTTCCAGTGCATCGGTGTGCAGGTCGACGGCATGGACAGTCGCCCCCTTGTCGATGAGCTGGCGGGCGACCTCGCGGCCGATTCCGGCCCCACCTCCGGTGATGACGGCGCTTTTTCCCTTGAGTTCCATGGTGCCGAGTGTGGCAGAGTGCTGGCGGGAACGGGGGCACTCGTGCTCCCGGCAGGTGCGGCGGGGGTAGGTGGTGGGGGATTCCTTCCGGGGGTGGCCGGGCCTACAGTGGCTGAGGAAACCACATTCTCTCCCCCTTTCTGAAAGGCCAGGACCGCGATGCCTTCCTCGACAGACACTTCACGGAGCATCCTCAGGGAGGTGGGCGGTGCGGACAACGTCGCCAACCTCACCTACTGTGCGACCAGACTGAGATTCCAGCTCCATGACCGGTCACAGGCCGATCTCGACGCACTGGAGAACACCCCGCAGGTTCTCGGTGTCGTGCCGCAGGGCGGTGACGGCGTCCAGGTGGTGATGGGAGGTGGCGTCGCCGAGTTCTACAACGCCATCGTCAAGGAGCCGGGGATGGGGGATACGGACTCCACCCCCGCGAAGAAGGAGTACGGGGGAGTCCGGGGGAAGTACGACTGGATCAACTACTGCTTCGAGTTCCTCTCGGACACGTTCCGCCCGGTGCTGTGGGCGCTGCTCGGTGCGTCCCTCATCATCACCATGCTGGTGCTGGCGGACACCTTCGGCTGGCAGGACTTCCGCGCCGACATGGCGGACCAACCGGACGGCTACGTGCTGCTGCACGCCATGTGGCGGTCGGTGTTCTACTTCCTGCCGATCATGATCGGTGCGACCGCCGCCCGGAAGCTCGGCGCGAATGAGTGGGTGGGTGCGGCTATCCCTGCCGCCCTGCTCACCCCGGAGTTCATTTCCTTGGGCGAGCCGGAGGATGTCGTCCACATCTTCGGTCTGCCGCTGGTGCTCAACGACTACTCCTCGCAGGTCTTCCCTCCGCTTATCGCGGCCATCGGCCTGTACTGGGTGGAGAAGGGGCTGAAGAAGATCATCCCCTCTGCGGTGCAGATGGTCTTCGTCCCGTTCTTCTCGCTGCTCATCATGATCCCGCTGACCGCCTTCCTGCTGGGGCCGTTCGGTATCGGTATCGGCAACGGCATCTCCAACTTCCTCGAGTGGACCAACGACCTCTCGCCGTTCATCCTGGCGATCGTCATCCCGCTGCTCTACCCCTTCCTGGTTCCGCTGGGTCTGCACTGGCCGCTCAACGCGATCATGGTGCAGAACCTCGCCACCCTCGGCTACGACTTCATCCAGGGCCCGATGGGTGCCTGGAACTTCGCCTGCTTCGGCGTGGTCACCGGCGTCTTCCTTGTGTCGCTCAAGGAGAAGAACAGGAGTATGCGGCAGGTGTCGCTCGGCGGCATGATGGCAGGCCTGCTCGGCGGCATCTCTGAACCCTCGCTCTACGGTGTGCTGCTGCGCTTCAAGAAGACCTATTTCCGTCTGCTGCCCGGCTGTCTCGTCGGCGGCATCGTCATCGGCATCTTCGACGTCAAGGCCAACGCGTTCGTGTTCACGTCGCTGCTCACAATCCCGGCGATGGATCCGTGGGGCGGCTACGCCCTGGGCATTCTCGCAGCTTTCGTCACCTCGATGCTGCTGGTGGTCTTCTTCGATTACCGCGGTGCGGACGAAAAGGCGCAGGTTCTGGAACAGCTCGACGCTGAGCGTGAAGCCGCCAGCGCCGCAGAGGACGCCCGGATCGAAGAGGCGGCCGTCGCTGCCGGAACCGCGCACATCAAGCCCGCGTTGCGTCCCGGTGCGGTCACCGTCGTCACCGCGCCCGTCGAGGGCAAGGTTCTGCCGTTGTCCGAGACCCCGGATGAGGCCTTTGCAAGCGGAGCCCTGGGCGGTGGCGTGTGCATCGATCCGACCGGTGACACCCTGCTCGCCCCGGCAGACGGGAAGGTCCTCACCGTGCAGAAGACCGGCCATGCGATCGGACTGCGGCTGGACTCGGGCATCGAGCTGCTCATCCACATCGGTATCGACACGGTGAAGATGGAGGGCGACGGCTTCGAGAACCTCGTCGAGAAGAAGCAGCAGGTTGCCGCCGGAACTCCGCTGATCCGCTTCGACCGGGCGAAGATCGAGGCCGCCGGCTACTCGCCGCTGACCCCGGTGGTCGTGGTGAACTCGAAGAAGTTCGCCTCGGTGGAGGGGATGGCCGCCCCCATCGCCGCTCCCGGTGACGACATCATCACCGTCACGGCGAAGGAGGCAGAGACGGAGGCGGCTACGGCGGACGCCGCGGAGGCCGGCGAGCGACCGTAGGTTCACGCCCGGCCCTGCGGCCGGGCGTACTCAATCATGACGTTTCGGGTGTCCCCGTTGTATCGAAGATTCCAAAACGTCCTGATCGTGTACGCAGAACGCCACCTGTGGTGGTGGGGTAGTAGTTCCCACCGACCACAGGTGGCGTAATGCTGAGGTGACCTGCTAGACCGCCTCGATGCGGGCGACAGCGTGCAGGGTCTCCAGCTTGGAGGCCTTGCGCAGCTGGACGTCCCAGGCACCGGAGGAGTCCTTCGCGGTGAACTCGGCGACCTTCGCCGGCAGCGTGACCGGCTTGGCGAACTCGATGGAGAAGCGGGAACCGCCGGTGGGCAGCTCACCCTCCAGGGAAGCGAGGACGGACGCGGCCGACCACATGCCGTGGGCGATGGTGGACGGGAAGCCGAAGGCCTTCGCGCCGAGGCCGGAGACGTGGATCGGGTTCTTGTCGCCCGAAGCGTCCGCGTAGACCTTGATTGACTCGCCGGTGGCGGTGAGGGTGGCGGACGGCGTCGGGTCCGCGGGGATCTCCGGGCGCTCGAACAGCGAGCCGGAATCCTCCTCGCGGGCCTTCACCGCGGCGTCGGCGGAGCCGGAGAGCTTCGCACCCTTGGCGAGGAAGCCGGAGGTCTGGGTCCAGACCGGGGCCTCACCCTCGCCCCCGACGAAGACCTCGGTGACCATGTCGATCAGCAGGCCCTTGCGGTGCGGACGCAGGTTCTCCGCGTGGGTGCGGATGGTGAACTCGTCGTCCACGGTCAGCGGGCGTGTCTGCTCGATGACGTTGGTGAGGTGCACCGCACCGACGGCGTTGAAGGGGTAGTCCGGGGTGGTCATGACCTTCATCGCCAGCGGGAAGGAGAGCACGTAAAGGTACGTGGCGGGCAGCTCGTTGGCCAGGCGCAGTCCGGTGGACGCGCAGTAGGCACCGAGGTGCTTCACGTTGACCTTCACGCCCTTGACCTCGAAACCGGTGGCGGGGTCGGTCTTCGCCGAGCGCTTCGTGCCCACGCCAGGGACGAGGTCCTTGGCGGCGGACTTGTACTCGGTCATCAGCTCCGGGATGGCCGGGAGCTCCTTGTAGGTGACAGTCACGGTGACCTCCTAGGCGCCCATGAGGTGCTGGCCGCAGACGCGGAGGTACTGACCGGTGACCGCGCCGGAGGCGTTGCCGGCGAAGAAGCCGACGCCCTCGGCGACGTCGATCGGCAGTCCACCCTGGTTGAGGGAGTTGAGACGCTTGCCGACCTCACGGGTGCCGGTGGGGATCTCGGCGGTCATCGCGGTGATGATGAAGCCGGGGGCGATGGCGTTGACGGTGATGCCCTTGGCGGCGACCTTCGGGGCCAGTGCCTCGGCGATACCGATCATGCCGGCCTTGGACATGGCGTAGTTGGTCTGACCGCGCTGGCCGGCGAGGCCGTCCATGGAGGACAGGGTGATGACGCGGCCGCCCTCGTTGAGGCCGCCGTTCTCCAGCAGACCCTCGGTGATGCGGATCGGGGCGAGGAAGTTGATGTTCTGGACCAGGTTCCACTTGCCCTCGTCCATGTTGGCGAGCAGCTTGTCGCGGGTGACGCCGGCGTTGTGGACGATGATGTCCACACCCTGGCCCCACTTCTCCTCGGCGTGCGCCTTGATCTTGTCGGCGGCGTCGGGGGCGGTGACGTCCAGCGGCAGGGCGGAACCCTTGACCTCGTTGGTGATCTCCGCGAGGGCCTCACCGGCGGCGGGGACGTCGACGATGATGACCTTGGCGCCGTCACGGGCGAGGACGCGGGCGATGTCGGCGCCGATGCCGCGGGCGGCACCGGTGACGAGGGCGACCTTGCCGGCGGTCGGGGCGTCCCAGGACTCGGGGGCATCGACGTGGGTGGCGTCGACGCGGATGACCTGGCCGTCGACGTAGGCGGACTTGCCGGAGAGGACGAAGCGGACCGGGGCCTCGAGGCCGGACAGATCGTCGCTCACGGCCGGGTCGACGTAGATGAGCTGGGCAGTGGCGCCGCGCAGCAGCTCCTTGGCCAGGGAGCGGACGAAGCCCTCGACGGCGCGCTGGACGATGCGCTCGTCGGCGTCCTCGATGAGCTCGGGGGTGGTGCCGATGACGAGGAAGCGGGCACTCGGGCGCACCTTGCGCATCTGGGGGTGGAAGAACTCGTAGAGCTTCTTGATGTCCTCAGGGGTCTTGATGCCGGTGGCGTCGAAGACGATCGCGGACTTCTTGATGTCGGTGTCGGCCTCGACGAACTGGAAGTCGGCGTCGAGGAACTTCCGGACACCGTCAGCCACGCGGCCCTCGCCGCCGATGACGACCGGGCCGTCGAGGGCGGGTTCACCCTTCTTGTACCGACGCAGCTTCTCGCCCTGGGGGACGCCGAGCTTACCGGCGAAGCTGGAGTTGATGATCTGTTCCAGCAGGCCCTTGTTGGAAGACAATGTACTGATCTCCTTGGTCTGTAGCAGTGTGTGGGTGAAGCAGTTATCCGAAAGCGTACCTTGTGGCCGCCCGAACAATGTATGTTCTCATTCGTACCCTAGCGTGTGACCCGGTACGCTGTCCTGCAAATCAGTGACAGGCACAACAAGGGTTCCACAACCCCGGATACGGCGTCCGGCGCTACCCCCACGGGTAGGCTGGCCGCCAGACACGGTACTGACCAGACAAACGACGACGGAGTGATTACCGACATGACCTCTTCCTCCCCTCGCAAGGTCGCCATTCTCGGCGGCAACCGCATCCCCTTCGCACGGTCCAACAAGGAGTACTCCAGCGCGTCCAACCAGGACATGCTCACCTCCACCATCAACGGCCTGGTCGCCCGCTACGGCCTGCAGGACGAGAAGCTCGGCATGGTTGTCGCCGGCGCCGTGCTCAAGCACGCCCGTGACTTCAACCTGACCCGCGAGGTCGTCCTCGGTTCCGCGCTCGACAATGAGACCCCGGCCTTCGACCTGCAGCAGGCCTGCGGCACCGGCCTCGCCGCCGCCGTCCAGGTCGCCGACGCCATCTCGCTCGGCCGCATCGACGCCGGCATCGCCGGTGGTACCGACACCACCTCGGACGCCCCGCTGGCCGTCAACGACGAGCTGCGCAAGACCCTCATCAAGGTCAACAACGCCAAGTCCACCCCCGAGATGCTGAAGCTGCTCGGTTCGGTGCGTCCCTCCCAGCTCGCCCCGGAGCAGCCGCAGAACGGTGAGCCCCGCACCGGCCTCTCCATGGGTGACCACCAGGCCATCACCACCCGTGAGCTCGGCATCACCCGCGAGGACCAGGACCAGCTCGCCGCCGAGTCCCACCAGAAGCTCGCCGCCGCCTACGACGCCGGCTTCTTCGAGGACCTCGTGACCCCGTACCTCGGCGTCCAGCGCGACACGAACCTGCGTCCGGACTCCTCCGTGGAGAAGCTGTCCAAGCTCAAGCCGGTCTTCGGCAAGAAGGACGCTGCCGCCCACGGCGCCCAGGCCACCATGACCGCCGGTAACTCCACCCCGCTGACCGACGGCGCCTCCGCCGTGCTGCTGGCCTCCGACGAGTGGGCCGCCGAGCACAACCTGCCGGTCAAGGCCTACCTGGTGGACTCCGAGACCGCCTCCGTGGACTTCCTCCACGGCCACGACGGACTCACCCCGGACGGCCTGCTGATGTCCCCGACCTACGCCGTCCCGCGTCTGCTGGAGCGCAACGGTCTGACCCTGCAGGACTTCGACTTCTACGAGATCCACGAGGCCTTCGCCGGCCAGACCCTGGCGACCCTCAAGGCCTGGGAGTCCGAGGACTACTGCAAGGACCGCCTCGGTCTCGACGCCCCGCTCGGCGCCATCGACCGCGCCAAGCTCAACGTCAAGGGCTCCTCGCTCGCCGCCGGTCACCCCTTCGCCGCGACCGGTGGACGCATCATCGCCACCGCCGCGAAGATCCTCGAGGAGAACGGCGGCGGCCGCGTCCTCGTCTCCATCTGTGCCGCCGGCGGCCAGGGCATCACCGCCATCATCGAGCGCTAGTTTCCGGTGTGCGGGCCAGGCTGCAGGGGTAGCCTGGGCCGCATGCACATCATCGGACTCACCGGAGGGATCGGCTCCGGGAAATCGACGGTCTCCGCCCGCCTCGCGGAACTCGGGGCCACCGTCGTGGACGCCGACCTCATCGCCCGCGAGGTCGTCGAACCAGGGGAACCCGCACTGGCGGAACTGGGGGAGGCCTTCACCGGTGTCATCCGCCCTGACGGCACCCTCGACCGCGCGGAGCTCGCCCGGCAGGCCTTCGCCTCGCAGCAGGGGACAGAGACCCTCAATTCCATCACCCACCCCAGGATCCACGAGCGCACCCTCCAGCAGTTCGAGGACGCCCGCGCCGCGGACGTCCCGGTGCTGGTCTACGACATGCCGCTGCTCATCGAGAACGGTCAGACCGACATGGTGGACACTGTCCTCGTCGTCGACGCCCCTGATGAACTGCGGATCCGGCGCCTGGTGGCGTACCGCGGTCTCGACGAGGAGGACGCCCGTCGACGCATCGCCGCGCAGATCAGCCGGGAGACCCGGCTCGCCGCGGCGGACGTGGTGCTCGACAACTCGCAGGACGTGGCGTCCCTGGTGAGTCAGGTCGATGAGTTCTGGGCGAGGTTGACCCACCGGTCCTAGAATGGGTCCATGGCCTTCGCAGCTGAACACCCCGTCCTCTCCGAATCCGAGTTCCGCCCGGTCGGAGAAGTTGAACGTACCGACTCTGCCTTCGATGTCATCAGCGAGTACGAACCCGCCGGTGACCAGCCTGCGGCGATCAAGGAACTCGACGAGCGGCTCAACCGGGGGGAACGCGACATCGTCCTCATGGGTGCCACCGGTACCGGCAAGTCCGCGACCGCGGCGTGGCTGATCGAGAAGCAGCAGCGTCCCACCCTGGTCATGGCCCCGAACAAGACCCTGGCCGCCCAGCTGGCCAATGAGCTGCGCAGTCTGCTGCCGAACAACGCCGTCGAGTACTTCGTCAGCTACTACGACTACTACCAGCCTGAGGCGTACATCGCGCAGACGGACACCTACATCGAGAAGGACTCCTCGATCAACGACGACGTGGAGAGGCTGCGTCACTCGGCGACCTCGAACCTGCTGTCGCGTCGTGATGTCGTCGTGGTCTCCTCGGTCTCCTGCATCTACGGACTGGGCACACCGCAGTCCTATCTGGACCGGTCCGTGGTCCTCAAGGTCGGGGAAGAGGTCGAACGCGACCGGTTCCTGCGGCTGCTCGTCGACATCCAGTACGACCGCAACGACGTCTCCTTCACCCGTGGTGCCTTTCGGGTGAAGGGTGACACGGTCGACGTCATCCCCGCCTACGAGGAGCTGGCGGTGCGCGTCGAGTTCTTCGGCGACGAGATCGACAGCCTCTTCTACATCCACCCGCTGACCGGCGATGTCATCCGGGAGGTCGAGGAGATCCGGATCTTCCCGGCCACCCACTACGTCGCCGGGCCGGAGCGGATGGAGAAGGCGATGGCCGATATCCGTGATGAGTTGGAGCACCGGGTCGCCGACCTGGAGAACCGGGGCAAGCTGCTGGAGGCGCAGCGGCTGCGGATGCGCACCGAGTACGACCTGGAGATGATCCAGCAGGTCGGTTACTGCTCGGGCATCGAGAACTACTCACGCCACATCGACCAGCGGGAGTCCGGGTCCGCCCCGGCGACGCTGATCGACTACTTCCCGGACGACTACCTCACGATCATCGACGAGTCCCACGTGACCGTGCCGCAGATCGGCGGCATGTTCGAGGGCGACATGTCGCGCAAGCGCAACCTGGTCGACTTCGGGTTCCGGCTCCCGAGTGCCCTCGACAACCGCCCGTTGACCTGGGAGGAGTTCGATGACCGCAAAGGGCAGTGCGTCTACATGTCGGCGACTCCGGGTAACTACGAGATCGCCGCGGCCGGTGGAGAGTTCGTCGAGCAGGTGATCCGTCCGACCGGTCTGGTCGACCCGAAGGTCGAGGTGCGACCCACCGACGGGCAGATCGACGACCTCATCGAGCAGATCCGGCAGCGGGTGGAGAAGAAGGAACGCGTCCTGGTCACCACCCTGACCAAGCGGATGGCCGAGGACCTCACTGACTACCTGCTGGAACACGGGGTGAAGGTGCGCTACATGCACTCCGACATCGACACCCTCAAGCGCGTGGAACTGCTGCGCCAGCTGCGGCTGGGGGAGTACGACGTGCTCGTCGGCATCAACCTGCTGCGTGAGGGTCTCGACCTGCCGGAGGTGTCGCTCGTGGCGATCCTCGACGCCGACAAGGAGGGCTTCCTCCGTTCGGAGCGCTCCCTGATCCAGACCATCGGCCGCGCCGCCCGTAACGTCTCCGGCGAGGTGATCATGTACGCGGACAAGATCACCGACTCGATGCAGTACGCCATCGACGAGACGGAACGACGCCGCGCCAAGCAGATCGCCTACAACACCGAGCACGGGATCGATCCGCAGCCGCTGCGCAAGAAGATCGCCGACATCCTCGACCAGGTCTACGAGAACCGTGGCGAGGACGGACCCGATGACGGAGCCACCCGGATGGACGGGGCGGCAGGGTCGACAGGATTCGGCGCCGACGTGGACATCGCGGCCGGCCCGCGGGGGGTCTCGGCGGTCTCCGGACGCGACGCCGGCAACCTGGCGCGTCCCGAGCTGGAGAAACTCATCGCCGACCTCACCTCGCAGATGCAGGACGCGGCCCGGGCGCTGAAGTTCGAGCTCGCCGGGCGGCTGCGCGACGAGATCGCGGACCTGAAAAAGGAGTTGCGTGGCATGGTCGAGGCCGGCCTGTGATGGGGTAATCTGGGCGCCATGAGCTACAGCACCATCGTTGTCGGCACCGACGGTTCAGAGTCTTCTCTTCTCGCTGTGCGACGGGCGGCAGCGCTTGCCGCCGCTTTCGACGCCACGTTGGTCATCGGCTGCGCCTATTACGCTGACCAGGACGCCGCAGTCCAGGCCGTGCGGATGGACTCGAAGACGGTCGTCGGCGATTCCCCGGCACAGCAGAACCTGGAGTCCGCGGTGGCCGCGGCGAAGGAGGAGGGCTGCACGTCCGTCGAAACCGCCATCAAGGCGGGGTCGCCGGTCGAGGCGCTGATGGGGATCGTCACCGACGTGAAGGCGGATCTCCTTGTCGTCGGTAACCGGGGGATCAACTCGCTGACCGGGCGGCTGCTCGGCTCCGTGCCGGCGGACGTCGCGCGTCAGTCCGATTGCGACGTCATGATCGTCCACACGGTGTAGCTTCAGGCGAAGTAGGCGCTGACCTTGTCGGCGAGCTTCTCCGGCTCCACGAGCAGGACGCCGTGGGAGTAGCCGTCGACGGTGACGAGTTCACCACCCATGGCACGGTGCATGCCTGTGGCACCGTCAGCGGTCACGGCGGTGTCCTTCGTGTAGCCGATGTTCAACGGAGCGCGGTCCAGAGCCTGACCCGAGATATCGGTCGGCGTGGTCGTGGCATCCCAGCCGGCGCAGAACGCCCCGGACGCGATGTTGTCCTCGTTGTAGCGCATGAGGTCACCACCGGTGAACCGGGTCTCCAGTGTCGGGAGAATGAGTGAGGTGTCCGGGGCGACGGTGTTCTCGTTGCAGATGACCGCCCGCTCGACGGTGCGCAGCTGGGCTTCGAGCTTGTCCGATGCCGCAGCCTGTTCCTCGGAGGGCTCCTCCATCTCAGAAAGCTCAGCCTCTGTCTCAGCGGCTGCTGCTTCCGGATCCCGCAGTTGCTCGCCGATGACCGGCCAGAGAGTCTGGTCGTAGAGCCCCTGCACGACTCCTGAGAAACTGGACATGACCCCGGTGTAGGCGTCCCCGTCACCGAGCATCATGCGGGTGGTGTCCGCCAGTGTCCCGGCGCGCCATTGCGTCCGCACCAGGGTGTCGGTGAGCTGTGCACCGAGTTCGCCGGGGAGTACCGAGGATCCGGCCGACAGATCGTCGTCCCGTGCAGACGGCGGGGTCACCGGCATCTGGACACCGTACGGGCCGGCGGTGACCTTCGCCCACCGCTGGTAGACCTGCAGCGGAGTGGTGCCGAGATGGTACTCCTCATCGCGCTCGGCGAGCCAGGCGAACATCGCGTTGAGCCCGTCGATACGGGCCTGTTTGCGCGCCGCACCGAGACCGAACCAGCGCTGGTCCGGAGATCCCGACGAGTCCAGCAGGACGCGGTCGGTGTTCTCCGGGAACAGTGTGGCGTAGGTCGCCATGAGCGGACCGCCGTACGAGACGCCGTAGAGGTTCAGCCGGTCCTCACCGAGCGCCTTGCGGGCCTCCTCGAGGTCACGGGCGGTGTTGTCGGTGGTGATGGTGGAAGCGTATCCGGGATCAGTGGACTCGCAGGCCGCCAGAATGTCGCCGGCTGTGCCGAACAGCGACTCCGGTGCCGGGCAGTCCAACGGGGTTCCCCAGGCCAGACCGCGGGGTTCCACCGCCAGCAGGTCATAGTGCTCCCGGACATCGGCGGGCAGGGCGATGCGTCCTTCGGCTTCCGGGGTGCCGGCGTCTGAGGTGGCGAACATACCCAGCGCGTCCCCGCCGGGACCACCGGGGTTGCCGGCGATCGTGCCCTTGCGCTCCCCGGTGGCCGGGACGCGGCTCATGGTCAGGGAGATCGTGGCCCCGTCCGGATCGGAGTAGTCGCGGGGAACCTCGATCTCGGCACACTCCGTCGGAGCCTCGGCACCTGACCCGACAGGACAGGGCCCCCAGTTCAGTGCCGGGCCCTCACCTGCGGGATCAGCACCTGCGGTACCGACCGGGACGACCAGGGCGGTGGAGAGGGTGGCGGTGAGCAGGATGCGGAGTGAGGTCCGGGGCGGCACAGGGTTCCTTTCGGTCAATTGTGCCGCCCAGACTAACATCTTCTGAAAATCACCAGGGCAGGTCGGCGTCGTGGACGAGGGTGAGTCCCTGGGTCGCACGGGTGACCGCCACATAGACGTCATTGAGCCCCTGCGGGGACGCGGCGACGATCTCCGCGGGCTCCACCAGCACGACCTCATCGAACTCGAGTCCCTTGGCGCCGTTGACGTCGGAGACCACGATCTCGCCATGGTCTCCGGGCAGTGCCTCCGACGTCCGCGCAGCGAGGTCCTGCAGTACAGCGAGCCGCTCCGGAGCACCGATGAGTCCGGTGAGACCCTCACCGGCGGCAGCCGCAGCCTGCATCACGGCGTCCTCCAGATCGGCCAGATCACCCTCGCGTACGCCGGTGCCCGTCTCGCGCAGGCAGGAGGGGACCGGCTGGTCCGGGGCGACCTCCGCCTGGATCGCCGTGGCGATCTCGGCGATGTCCGCCGGGGTGCGGTAGTTCACGGTGAGCTCGTGGAGCTTCCACCGGTCCTTGACGAAGGGGGACAGCGCGTCCGACCAGGATTCCACGCCGGCCGGGCTGCCGGTCTGCGCCGGATCGCCGACCAGTGTCATCCACCGGTTCGGGGCGCGGCGGAAGACCATCCGCCAGGCCATCTCCGAGAGTTCCTGGGCTTCGTCGACGATGACGTGGCCGAAAGCCCAGGTGCGGTCCGCGGCGGCGCGCTCGGCGGTGGACATGGTCTCCCGGACACGCTGCCGCTCGGCGAGCTGCTCGGCGTCGATGACGTCATAGGCCATGAGGATCTCGGCGTCCGTCCCGTCATCGAGATCCTGGTAGGCGGAGCCGGTGAGGATGTCGAGGGCCTCCTGCGCCTCGGCGACCTGGGCCTGCCACTTCTTCTGCTCCTCGGCCTCCGCCTCCTCGACGCCGACGATACCGAGGATCTCGGCGAGTTCGTCGAGCAACGGGGCATCCGCCTCGGTCCAGTCGTCAGACTGGACAGAACCGTCAGGACCGTCGCTGCGCAGCAGAGCCTGCCGGGTGAGCTCGTCATAGTCGGACGCGGCGGAGTCCACGGCTCCGCGGGACCCGTAGAGCCCGGCGAGGACCTCCTCGGGGGTCAGCGTCGGCCAGAATCCGTCGAGGGCCTCGAGGACCTGCTCCTCGCTGCCGAGATCCTCACGCAGCTGGGCCCGGTCGGCGGCGGACAGCAGATTCTCCCCGCCGAGCGGATCGGCACCGATCTTGTCGGCCATGGCGTCCCTCAGTCGGTCGAGGGCACTGGCGAAGAACCGCTCCCTGGCCTGGTTGTGCGGACGCCGCGACCGGCGCGCGGTGGTCCGGGCGGCCTTCACCATCGCGGGGGTGAGGTGGATGGTCACTCCGTCGACAAGGAATGTCACTGGACTGTCCGGTACGGTCTGCAGGTCGCGGACGGCGTTGCCGAGGATGCCCACCATCTCCGACGACCCCTTGACCTCCTGGGACAGCAGCGGTTCAGCGCTCATCGGGCGGGTGGTGATACCCGGGTAGAGGGTGCCCGGTGTCGCCAGCACCACACCGGTCTCACCCAGGCTCGGCAGGACCTGGGAGATGTAGTCGAGGAAGCGGGGGTTGGGGCCGACGATGAGGACGCCCGTCCGCTCAAGCTGCTCGCGCCAGGTGTACAGCAGGTAGGCGGTCCGGTGGAGAGCGACGGCGGTCTTGCCGGTGCCCGGGCCACCCTGGACGACAGTCACTCCGCGGTGGTTCTCGCGGATGATCCGGTCCTGCTCCGCGACGATGGTGTCGACGATGTCGGTCATGTGCCGCGAGCGGGCGCGGTTCACCGCATAGAGCAGTGCACCCTCCTGGGCGACGGAGCCCTCACCGCCGTCAGTGGTCA
This sequence comes from Corynebacterium variabile, assembly GCF_006539825.1. Classification (GTDB taxonomy): domain Bacteria; phylum Actinomycetota; class Actinomycetes; order Mycobacteriales; family Mycobacteriaceae; genus Corynebacterium; species Corynebacterium variabile. The sequence goes on along the minus strand of NZ_BJNT01000006.1, from coordinate 28,404 downwards.
CGCCGGTGTAGGAGCTGTCCCCGCTGAGCCGCTCATCGGCGGCCGCGGTGACGGTGCGTCCTGAGGTCCGGATGTGGCGCCGGGTGTGGACGCCCTCCGGGTGCAGGGTGGTGGCGAGGTAGAAGGGACGGGCCAGAGGTGCGCGCCAGTCCATGAGCAGAGTGCGCATCTCGTCGTCGTCGGCGTGCAGTCCGATGCGCCCGATATAGCGGCGGTCCAGGGTGCTGCCGTCGCCGCCGGGACCGTCGTCGGTCACCGGATTCTCCGGGTCGGTGTCCTCCACGTCGATACGTCCGAAGAAGAGACCGATCTCGGCGGCGGAGTACTCGGCGAGGCGCTGGGAGATCTCGTAGGTCTCGTGGTCGCGTTCGAGCAGCGCCTGCGGGTGGTCGATGTCCGCGGTGAGCCGTTGGACAGCGCGGGCCCGGTCGGCGAGGCGTTCGCGGGCGGTGTCGACATGGGCGAGCAGCTCATTGAGCCGGTGCTGTTCCTCGGCGACGGCGGGAAGGGGAGAGTCGGAGTGGTCGGACATGATCTCCAGGTCTGAGTGTGAGCGGGTTACTCTCACCAGCCCCGGTCGCGCCAGGTGTCCAGTGACGGACGCTCGGCACCGAGGGTGGTGTCATCGCCGTGGCCGGGGTGGACCACGGTGGAGTCGGGGTAGCGGAAGCAGCGCGCGGTCACGTCATCGAGAAGGCGGGAGAAGTCCTCCGGAGTGGCGGTGTTGCCCACGCCGCCGGGGAAGAGACTGTCCCCGGTGAACAGGTGGGTCGGGCCGTCATCGGTGGGAAGGGCCAGGGCCAGTCCGCCCGGTGTGTGCCCGCGCAACAGGAGGACAAGCATACCCAGTTCGGCGAGTGCGGGTGATGCCGGGGCGAGTGGTTCGCCGGCGTCCCCCTCCGGTGAACGGTCGTCGCCCCAGGTCCGGTCAGCGGAGGCCGGCAGGCCCGGGGCATCCGGAGCCGGAGCATGGTGACGGGCACCGGTCGCGGTGAGGACCTCCGCCAGGGCCCGGACATGGTCATGGTGCTGGTGGGTGGTGAGTACGTCAGTGATCTGTACGCCCAGTTCCCCGGCCAGCGCCAGGAGATGTTCGGCGTCGTCGGCCGCGTCGATGAGCAGTGCGTCCCCGCCGGTGGCGATGAGGTAACAGTCGTTGTCCATGTCTCCGACGGTGGTCTTCACCACGGTGAGGGGACGACCGGCGCCGGTGGTGGTGATGCTGCGGGCCTCCCGCGGGGCATCGAGGTGGCTGAATACGCCGGTTACTCCGGCGTCGGTGGTGTTCTCCGGGATGATCATGGCACCACCCTAGTGACGTGGCGGGCATGGTGCTGTTGTCGATTACGCGTTCGAGAAAAAGCCGTAGACTGACGTAGACTGCAGGCTGACTGCATCGACCGAGAAGAATCCAGGAGTTCACCGGTGGCTGAGATCCTCACCGTGCGCGGCGCCCGCGAGCACAACCTCAAGGGGGTGGACATTGACCTGCCCCGCGACCGGATGATCGTCTTCACCGGACTGTCCGGCTCCGGCAAGTCCTCCCTCGCCTTCGACACCATCTTCGCGGAAGGCCAGCGACGCTACGTCGAGTCGCTGTCCTCCTACGCGCGCCAGTTCCTCGGCCAGATGGACAAACCGGACGTCGAGCTCATCGAGGGCCTGTCGCCGGCGGTGTCCATCGACCAGAAGTCGACGAACCGGAATCCCCGGTCGACCGTGGGTACCATCACCGAGATCCACGACTACCTGCGACTGCTGTTCGCCCGCACGGGCATCGCCCACTGCCCCGAGTGCGGGGCGCGGATCGAACGTCAGACACCGCAGCAGATCGTCGACCAGGTCCTCGGGATGGAGGAAGGGCTGAAGTTCCAGGTCCTCGCTCCGGTGGTGCGCACCCGCAAAGGTGAGTTCGTCGACCTCTTCGAGGATCTCTCCGCCCAGGGCTACGCCCGCGTCCTCGTCGACGGGGAGGCCTACCGCCTCACCGATCCACCCCAGCTGGAGAAGCAGGTCAAGCACGACATCGACGTCATCGTCGACCGGCTCCAGGTCAAGCCGTCCCAGAAACAGCGGCTGACCGAGTCCGTGGAGACCGCCCTCGGCCTGGCCGACGGTCGCGTGGTCCTCGATTTCGTCGGTCTCGACGATGATGACCCGGACCGTCGTCGTCGGTTCTCCGAGAACATGGCATGCCCCAACGGCCACGCCCTGGCCATCGACGAGCTGGAGCCGCGCAGCTTCTCCTTCAACAGCCCCTACGGCGCCTGCCCGTCCTGCGACGGTCTCGGCACGAAACTCGAGGTCGACGAAGCGCTGATCATCCCGGACGAGGATGCCCCGCTCGTCGGTGCGATCGCACCCTGGGCGTCCTCCCCGAACCACCGCTACTTCGACAAGCTGCTCACCGCGCTCGCGGAGAACCTCGGCGTCGACCCGGACACCCGCTGGTCGGAACTGACGAAGAAGGAGCGCAAGGCGGTGCTCACCGGGCACCCCGAGGAGATCACCGTCCGCTACCGAAACCGCTACGGCCGGTCGCGGCAGTACTCCGCGCCGTTCGAGGGCGTCCTGCACTACCTGCACCGCAAGATCGACCAGGCGGAGAGCGACAACCAGAAGGAGCGCTACCTCGGCTACATGCGCGAAGTGCCGTGTCCGGCCTGTGGCGGTACCCGGCTGCGCCCGGAGATCCTGCAGGTCACCATCGACTCCGAGTCGGGGGAGAAGTCCATCGCCGACGTCTCCGCGATGAGCATCGAGGACGCCAGCAGCTTCCTCGACAGCCTCACCCTCAACTCCCGTGACGAGATGATCGCCGGACGCGTCCTCAAGGAGATCCAGGCGCGACTGCGGTTCCTCATCGACGTCGGCCTGAACTACCTGTCCATGTCCCGCGCCGCCGGCACCCTGTCCGGTGGCGAGGCGCAGCGCATCCGGCTGGCGACACAGATCGGTTCCGGTCTGGCCGGCGTCCTCTACGTCCTCGACGAGCCGTCGATCGGCCTGCACCAGCGCGACAACACCCGCCTCATCGCCACACTCAAGCACCTGCGGGACATCGGTAACACCCTCATCGTCGTCGAGCACGACGAGGAGACCATCCGTACCGCCGACTGGCTGGTGGACATCGGTCCGCGAGCCGGCGAGTTCGGCGGCCACGTCGTCTACCAGGGGGAACCGGAGGGCATTCTCGACTGTGCCGAGTCCATCACCGGCCAGTACCTGTCCGGGCAGCGGATCCTCGCCGTGCCGGAGCAGCGTCGTGAGGTGGACACCGGCCGGGTCATCACCGTCCACGGTGCCACCGAGAACAACCTGAAGAACGTCACCGTCGATTTCCCGCTGGGGGTGCTGACCTGCGTCACCGGTGTCTCCGGATCAGGCAAGTCCAGCCTCGTCAACGGGATCCTGGCCCAGGTGCTGGCGAACCAGCTCAACGGCGCCCGTCAGGTGCCCGGTCACCACCGTAAGGTCACCGGGCTTGACCAGCTGGACAAGCTGGTCCGGGTGGACCAGAGCCCGATCGGCCGGACGCCGCGCTCGAACCCGGCGACGTACACGGGCGTATTCGACAAGATCCGCAACCTCTTCGCCGAGACGGCCGAGGCCAAGGTCCGTGGCTACAAGGCCGGCCGGTTCAGTTTCAACGTCAAGGGCGGACGCTGCGAGGCCTGCCACGGTGACGGCACGCTGAAGATCGAGATGAACTTCCTGCCGGACGTCTACGTCCCCTGCGAGGTCTGCCAGGGTGCCCGGTACAACCGGGAGACCCTGGAGGTCCACTACAAGGGGAAGTCGATCGCCGAGGTCCTCGACATGCCGATCAGCGAGGCCGCGGAATTCTTCGGCCCGGTCACCTCGATCTCCCGCTACCTCAACACCCTGGTCGATGTCGGGCTGGGGTACGTGCGGCTCGGTCAGGCGGCGACGACACTGTCCGGCGGTGAGGCACAGCGCGTGAAGCTGGCCAGTGAGCTGCAGAAGCGGTCCAACGGCCGGACGGTCTACATCCTTGACGAGCCGACCACCGGTCTGCACTTCGAGGACATCCGCAAGCTGATGCTGGTCATCCAGGGCCTCGTCGACAAGGGCAACACCGTCCTGGTCATCGAGCACAACCTGGACGTCATCAAGGCCGCAGACTGGATCATCGACATGGGCCCGGAGGGTGGTGCCGGCGGCGGCACCGTCGTCGCCGAGGGAACGCCGGAAGAGGTGGCCCGTGTGGAGGCCTCCCACACCGGCCGGTACCTCAACGAGATGCTTTAGGCGGTTCCGGGTCCACCTGGGGCGTCGTCCCCGGGGGTGGTCCTGCTGCTGCGGTCACGGAACGCGGCACAGGCCAGCAGTATCAGGCCGCAGATGATGAAAGCCGCCACCTGGACCAGACCGTCGAGCGCGGCGAGGTCGTAGAGCACGAGCTTCGCCGTGGCCAGTAGGGTGATCCCCAGGCCGATGGCGGCGTCCACCCGGAGCAGGAAGAAGACCCCGACCAGCATCCAGAGCACCGAGACGATGAGATGTCCGGTCATGAACGAGTTGTCGGTGTCGGTGATGTCCCGGGCCAGCAGCGGGATCGCGGAGGTTCCGAGAATCAGCAGGACGCCACCGGCGACGATCTTGCCTGGGCGGGTGAGATGCAGGGCGTCCTCCCGGTACAGGACGAGCAGTCCCACGACCAGCAGGAGCAGCGGAGGCAACCACAGTGGGCGGGCGTCCATGTCGATCTCACGGGTCCAGGCCGGGCCGAGGAGATGGAGACACGCCAGGACGGTGAACCCGCCGAAGAGCCAGGGGACCACCGGGGGAAGTGCGGGGGAGAACCACACCAACGCACCGGCGACGATCACCACCGCGCACAGCCACCAGGTCCAGTCGGAATTGACGTACAGACTGGTCATGACGACCCCGAGGGTGGTCAGACCGGTTGCCAGAGCCGCGCGCATCGCATCGGCGACGGACGCGGGGATGACGGGTCGCGGCACCGGGATCACGGGATAACCGGGCGGTCCGTACTGGATCGGTGGCATGGCCGGAGGCGTCTGCGGACGGCGCGGCAGGGCGAGGGACTCCCTGGTGATGATCGACCGCACCCCCGGGACGGTGCAGGTCACCAGTCCGATGACCAGTGCACACCAGCGGGCGGAGGTGTTTCCGGCGTCGTCGTGGTAGCCGGACCAGGCAGCGGTGTTGAGCAGGATCAGTGCCGGCATCAGCACCGCCGGGCCCCACCGGGCGAGCAGATCGATGACCGTGGCTGACGTGGACGAAGGGGCGACGGGGAACAGTCCGAGCCCGGTGAGGACGACAACGGCGACCAGGGATGCGGTAGTCAGTGCCACCGGGGCGTCGCTGTCCGAGACGAGTCCGGCGCCGCTGAGGAAGACGAGGGCGGCCGCGATGTCCACGGGAAGCCAGTATCTGCCGGCCGTCGACGCCCACCCGATGATGCCGAGAGAGAGCAGGCATGCGGCTTCAACGGTCGGGGACCGGTCATCCCAGATAAGCCAGAGTGTGGCCGGTGCCAGGAACAGGCCGCCGGTGACCATGAGCACGAAGGCCAGCCAGACCTGGTCCCACCACCGGGCGATCCCCAGGCCGAGGGCACAGGTCAGGCCGATAAGTACTGCACCCACCCAGGGTTCGATCCACTCCAGGCCGAAGACGGTCACCCAGATGTCCGCGAGGAGCCCGAGTTCGGCGACGGTGAGCAGTGCCGGTGCCACCGGCCCGTCCGGTGACCTCCGTTGTGCCACGAGGGAGTAGGCACCGACCGCAAGACAGATCACGGCGGCCAGGGTGACGGCTGCTTCTGCACCCAGCCAGTTGTGCTCCACAGCTTGGACGGTGAGGAAGATGAGCCCCAGAACGAGAATCGCCGCGCCGAGCCAGGAGATGACGGTGGTGACGGTGTCCCGTGCGTTGCCGGGGCGCGGCGGGGGAGCGCCGTAGCCGGGAGGCGGGCCGACATATCCGGGCGGCGGCCCCGTGTATCCGGGCGGAGGACCGTATCCCGGCGGTGGGCCGTAGCCGGGCGGTGGCGGGTTGACGGGCGGTGCAGGCTGTGCCGGTCGGGTGGGTCCCCACTGGTTCGGACGACCCTGCGGGTTCTGGTTGACTGGGCGTGTGGTGCCAGGGATTGGACGGCTTCCCCACGTCCCCCCGGACTCATGATGAGTGCTCATGACATTAAGTTACATGACGGCAACCACCCCCGGGCCGGACTGTTTCTCCCGGCGGTGGCACGCTCCGCTACCGGGCAGGGTTTGGACTTATCCGCTGCGGGTGCTAGCATCGGTTCCACTACCGCCCGTCGACCTGACGGGCTGCAAGTGGAGTATCTCCCACCTGGAACCGCTTACGAGTTGGGTCCGGGTCACGAAGGTCCGTTCTTCGACGGCGTCTGTGGTGGACACGTACGGAGGGCGGTTTTCATGCGGTGCCTGTGCATCGTGGGGGATCCATGGGGACGGACACCGTCCACACACACTCGCAGTACGCGGTACACGTTTCTACCACTGCTACTGAGGAGTTCTCATCAGCGCTCAAGCTCGCATTAACGACCGGATTCGCGTTCCCGAGGTCCGGCTCGTCGGCCCGGGTGGCGAACAGGTCGGCATCGTCCGCATCGACGATGCACGCAAGCTGGCCTATGACGCCGACCTCGACCTCGTTGAGGTCGCCCCGAACGCCAAGCCGCCCGTGTGCAAGATCATGGACTACGGCAAGTTCAAGTACGAACAGGATCAGAAGGCCCGTGAGGCCCGCAAGAACCAGCAGCAGACCGTGGTCAAGGAGCAGAAGTTCCGCCCGAAGATCAGCGACAACGACTACGAGACCAAAAAGGGTAACGTCGTCCGGTTCCTGGAGAAGGGTTCCAAGGTCAAGGTGACCATCATGTTCCGTGGCCGGGAGCAGTCCCGCCCGGAGCTGGGTTTCCGGCTGCTGGAGCGCCTGGCGGATGACGTCCAGGAGTACGGCGTCGTCGAGACCCGAGCGAAGCAGGACGGACGCAACATGACGATGGTGCTGGGCCCGGTCCGCAAGGGCAAGAAGTAGCCTTCCGCCACGCCACCCGTGCCCACCGGCACGGGAGCAACGAGAATTTAAGGATCCACGATGAAGCAGAAGACCCACAAGGGCACCGCCAAGCGCATCAAGGTCACCGGTTCCGGCAAGCTCCGTCGTGAGCAGGCCAACCGCCGCCACCTCCTCGAGGGCAAGCCCTCCACCCGCACCCGTCGCCTGAAGGGCACCACCGAGGTGTCCGGTGACGACACCAAGCGCATCAAGCGCCTCCTCGGCAAGGCCTAAGAGCGCCTGCACCCCCTGAAACCGACAACCGTCAACAAGTAACAAAGGACGTCAATCATGGCACGTGTCAAGCGCTCTGTGAACGCGAAGAAGAAGCGCCGCGAAATCCTCAACGAGGCTTCCGGCTACCGGGGCCAGCGCTCCCGCCTGTACCGCAAGGCCAAGGAGCAGGTCCTCCACTCGAAGACCTACGCCTTCCGCGACCGCCGCGCCCGCAAGGGTGAGTTCCGTAAGCTCTGGATCCAGCGCATCAATGCCGCTGCCCGGGCCAACGACATCACCTACAACCGTCTGATCCAGGGCCTGCGTCTCGCCGGCATCGAGGTCGACCGCAAGAACCTCGCCGAGATCGCCGTCTCCGATCCGGCCGCGTTCACCGCTCTCGTCGAGGCTGCCAAGGCCGCCCTCCCCGAGGACGTCAACGCCCCGGTCGCCAAGTAAGCGACCGGCGCACCGCGCTGGCCCAGGCCACCGCACATCCACGACTGCCGCACCACCCGGTACAGACCGGGAGGTGCGGTTTTCGTATGTCGTCCCTGTGCTGAGGCCCCGCCGCGCCCCCGTCCGCGGTCCCGATACACTGGCCCCATGACTGACGCCCCTGTCCTCCCCGTCTCCTCGCCGCTGTCCGCCGACTGGCGCAGCAGGATGGGTGACGAACCCTTCACCGAACGCACCCCTCGGATCGTCAACGCCGCCAAGCTGCACCGCGCCGCCGTGCGACGCAAGACCGGACGTTTCCTCGCCGAGGGATCGAATGCGGTGATGTCCGCTCTGCGTCACGGCAGCGTCGTCGACCTCTTCCTCACCGAGGACGCCCTCGACTCCTTCGGCCGGGAACTCGACGGACTCACCGGGGACGACACCCGCGGCGTCCATGTCAGCCTGATCACCGACCGGGCCGCGCACGCTCTCAGCGAGTCTGTGACCTCGACCGGCCTGTTCGCACTGTGCGTTTCCCAGCTGACCGACCTGGACGGCGTCCTCGCGTCTGCGGGTGCAGACACGCCGAGCGTCCTTGCTGTGCCGGTGGAGACCGCCGAGCCGGGCAACGCCGGCGCGCTGATCCGTGTGGCGGACGCGACGGGGGCAGCGGGCGTCATCTTCGCGGGGGAGACCGTGGACCCGCAGGGCGGCAAGGCCGTACGCTCGTCGGCGGGGTCACTGTTCCACCTGCCGGTCAGCCGGCACACCAGCATCCCCGAGGTCGTCGAGCGGCTCCACGAGCAGGGGTACGTGGTGTTGGCGACCTCCGGCGACGGTGATGTCTCCCTCGACGAGGCGTCCGTTGCACCGGCGGGGGAGACGCCGCTGCTCGGACAGCGTGTGGCCTGGCTGTTCGGCAATGAGGCCCACGGTCTCGGCGACTGGCAGGACCTCGCCGATGTGCGTGTCTCCATCCCGATGCAGGGGCTGGCGGAGTCCTTCAACCTGGTGACCGCGGCGGCGGTCTGCCTCTACGAGACCGCGCGGGTCGCCCGGGTGTGATAGCCGCAGCGCAGTATTGCTAAGATGATCAATCGGCTATTGACGATTTTCCGATGATTTCCACGAGTGTGAGGTGCAGCAGGTGGCTGACGGGGTAGACATGAGCGAAGCGGGCCTGACCGCTGCGGCAGAAGCTGCGGAGCAGGCGTTCGCCGCAGCGACGGACCTGGACCAGCTTCCCGAGCTGCGCCGCGCCCACCTGGGGGATGACGCCCCGATTCCGGCCGCCCGTCGCGGCCTCGGCAGCCTGCCGAAGGACCAGCGCAAGGATGCCGGCCGGATCGTGAACCAGGCGCGCGGTCGGGTCGAGAAGGCCTTCAACCTGACGAAGACACGGCTCGAAGAGAAGCGCAACGCCGAGGTCCTCGCCGCCGAGCGTATCGACGTGACCATGCCCGCCACCCGCGGTCAGCGCGGTGGCCAGCACCCGATCACCATCCTCACCGAGCAGATCGCCGACATCTTCGTCGGCATGGGCTGGGAGATCGCCGAGGGGCCCGAGATCGAGGCCGAGTACTTCAACTTCGACGCCCTCAACTTCCTCCCGGACCACCCGGCCCGCACCCTGCAGGACACCTTCCACATCGGCCCGGAGGGGTCGGCGCAGGTCATGCGTACCCACACCTCCCCGGTCCAGGTCCGCACCATGCTCTCCCGCGACGTGCCGATCTACATCGCCTGCCCGGGCCGTGTCTTCCGCACCGACGAGCTCGACGCCACCCACACCCCGGTCTTCCACCAGGTCGAGGGCCTCGCCGTCGACAAGGGTCTGACCATGGCGCACCTCAAGGGCACCCTGGACCACCTCGCCCGGGTCCTGTTCGGTGAGGACGCCAGGACCCGCATCCGCCCGAACTTCTTCCCCTTCACCGAGCCGTCGGCAGAGGTCGACGTCTGGTTCCCGAACAAGAAGGGCGGCGCCGGCTGGATCGAATGGGGCGGCTGCGGCATGGTCAACCCCAACGTCCTCACCGCCGCCGGCATCGACCCGGAGGTCTACTCGGGCTTCGCCTTCGGCATGGGCATCGAGCGCACCCTGCAGTTCCGCAACGGCCTGCCGGACATGCGCGACATGGTGGAGGGCGACGTCCGCTTCACCGAGCCCTTCGGCATCCGCGGCTGACACACCCCGCGCGCACATCCACCTCCTGACCTCTTCACCCCAAGGAACCGAGAACCACCCATGCTGATCTCCCAGGACTGGCTCACCCGCCTTCTCCGGACCTCCAACGCCTCCTTCTCCGCCACCACCGAGGAGATGGACGCCGGATTCGTCCGCGTCGGCTTCGAGACCGAAGGCTACGAGCACATCGCCGAATCCACCGGCGCCATCGTCTTCGGACGCGTCGAGAGCTTCGAGGAGCTCGAAGGCTTCAAGAAGCCGATCCGCTACTGCGAGGTCAACGTCGGCGACGCCAACGGGACCGGCGACCTGCAGCACATCATCTGCGGTGCCCGGAATTTCCGTCAGGGCGACATCGTGATCGTCTCCCTGCCCGGTGCCGTGCTGCCCGGCGGTTTCGAGATCGCCGCCCGTAAGACCTACGGCAAGGTCTCCGAGGGCATGATGTGCTCCGCCGCCGAGCTCGGCCTGGCGTCCGTCCAGACCGCCGGCATTATCGCCCTGCGCGGTAAGGAAGCCGAGGACTCCCGCATCGTCATCGGTGAGGACGCCCGTGGGTTCCTCGGCCTCGACGACACCGTCTTCGAGGTCAACGTCACCCCGGACCGCGGCTACGCCCTGTCCGCCCGTGGTCTGGCCCGCGAGCTCGCCGCGTCCTTCGGCCTGTCCTTCCGCGACCCGGCGACCGACCCCGCGGCTGCGGCACTGCCGACCGACCTGCTGGCCGGCCTGCCGTCCGCCGGTGACGCCTCGAACCTGCCCGCCATCACCGTCGATCCGGAGACCAAGGCGTCCCGCTTCGGTATCCGTCGTGTCTCGGGCATCGACCCGACCGTCGAGTCCCCGTACTGGATGCAGCGCGAGCTGCTGCTGGCCGGTCAGCGTCCGGTGAACGCCGCCACCGACGTCACCAACTACGTCATGTTCCTGCTCGGCCAGCCGATGCACGCCTTCGACGCCGGGAAGATCACCGGTGACCTGCATGTGCACCTCGCCACCGAGGGGGAGAAGCTCACCACCCTCGACGACGTCGAGCGCACCCTGTCCGGTGAAGACGTCGTGATCTCCGATGCCACGGGCATCCAGTCCATGGCGGGTGTCATGGGCGGCTCCACTTCGGAGATCTCCGCAGAGACCACCGACGTCTACTTCGAAGCCGCGCACTTCGACCAGATCACCGTGGCCCGCACCTCCCGCCGTCACAAGCTCTCCTCCGAGGCGTCCCGGCGCTTTGAGCGTGGCGCCGATCCGGCCGCCATCGAGGCCGCCCTCGACTTCGCTGTCGCCCTGCTGACCCGGATCGCCGGCGGCACCGTGGTGCCGGGTGTGTCGATCGTCGGCGAGGTCCCTGCCATGCCGACCATCGCCATGCACACCTCCGCCCCGGGCCGGATGGCCGGCACGATCTACCCCTCGGGTACCACGGTCGGACGCCTCACCGAGGTCGGCTGCAAGGTCACTCCGACCGGTGAGCGTGACGCCAACGGCGCGATGGCCATCGAGGTCGTCCCGCCGACCTGGCGTCCGGACCTGACCATGCCTGCCGAACTCGTCGAGGAGGTTCTGCGTCTCGAGGGTCTGGACAAGATACCCTCGGTCATCCCGACCGCCCCGGCCGGCCGTGGTCTCACCCCGCGCCAGAAGATGCGCCGCGCTGTCGGCCACGCGCTGGCGTGGAACGGCTGGTTCGAGATCCTGCCGAGCCCGTTCATCCCCAATGACACCTTCGACGTCTGGGGTCTCGATGCCGGTGATCCGCGTCGCTCCGCGATCCGGGTCCTGAACCCGCTGGAGAGCGACGCCGCGACCATCGGCACGACACTGCTGCCGTCGATGATCGACTCCCTGCGCCGCAACATCACCCGTGGCCAGAAGGACCTCGGACTCTTCGGCGTCGAGCAGGTCACCCTGCCGACCGAGGCGTCCGGGACCTCCCCGATGCCGTCGACTGCAGGGCGTCCCTCCGATGAGGAGGTCGCCGAGCTGCTGGCGTCGCTGCCGGACCAGCCGCTGCACGTCGCCGTCATCGCCGCCGGCGATCGGGAGCTGCAGGGGACGTGGGGTCCGGCACAGCCGTACACCGCCGCCGACGCCTTCGAGGCCGTCCGCATCATCGCCCGGGCAGCCGGTGTCGAGTTCACGCTGCGTAACGCTGAATACCTGCCGTGGCACCCGGGCCGTTGTGCCGAGGTCCTCGTCGAGGTCGACGGTGCCGAGGTTGTCGTCGGACACGCCGGTGAGCTGCACCCCCAGGTCTGTGAGCGTGCCGACCTGCCGAAGCGGACCATCGCCGTGGAGCTCAACCTCGACGGCCTGCCGCTGGAGGAGTCCTTCCCGCGTCCGGTACTGTCACCGTTCCCGGCTCTGTACCAGGACGTCGCCGTGGTCGTCGACGAGACCACCCCGGCCGCTGACGTCGAGGCTGCACTGGTCTCCGGGGCCGGTGAGCTGCTCGAGGCCATCCGCCTGTTCGACGAGTACCACGCCGAGGCACTGGGTGAGGGCAAGCGGTCGCTGACCTACTCCCTGCGTTTCCGTGCCACCGACCGGACCCTCACCGAAGACGAGGCCTCCGCGGCCCGCGAGGCCGCCGTCGCCGCCGCTGCCGGGAAGGTCGGGGCCACGCTGCGCACGTAGGTTCCCGGTCTCTTTCGAGGACGCCGCCCGGACTGTTCTGGTCCGGGCGGCTTCCGCATGGGGGAGGTCGGAAGGGTGGAGGTGTATAAAAACCACTTTCATGCATAACTTGCGCGGTGGGGTGAGGCGGTGCATACTTGCACAATGATCTCGATCGCAGTGGCAGGTGCCAGTGGATACGCCGGGGGAGAAGCCCTCCGCCTCCTCCTGAACCATCCCGGATACAACCGGGACTTCACCATCGGTGCCCTCACCGGCGCCTCCAACGCCGGACAGCGGTTCGGGGACCTCGTCCCCGGCCTGCCGCAGCTCGCAGACCGTACTGTCGAAGACACCACCGAAGAGGTGCTCGCCGGGCATGATGTCGCGATCCTCGGACTGCCCCACGGTGTGTCCTCGTCTCTCGACCTGGGAGACACCATCGTGCTCGACTGCGGCGCCGACCGGCGTCTGACCAGCCGTGACGACTGGGGCACCTACTACGGCGGCGAGTGGCCCGGCAGCTGGCCCTACGGCATCCCGGAGCTTCCGGGGAACCGCGACATCCTGAAGAGGACCACAGGCGTCGCGGTCCCGGGATGTTTCCCCACCGGCGCCACCCTCGCCCTGCTGCCGGCCATGCACGCCGGCCTCATGGACCCGATGGTCTCCGTCGTCTCCGTCACCGGCGTCACCGGAGCTGGCAAGAAGGCCGCCGTGCCGATGCTCGGCGGTGAGACCATGGACAACCTGCGGGCCTACAAGGTCGGCACCCACCGGCACACCCCGGAGATGGCACAGAACATCCGCCGCGTCCTGCCTGACGGTCACCCCGGCGACGTCCACGTGACCTTCACCCCGGTCCTCGCCCCGCTGCGACGTGGCATCCTCACCACCGTCACCGCCGATGCGCGCGGCACGGCAGAGGAGATCCGCACGGCCTACGAGGACTTCTGTGCCGGTGAGCCCTTCCTCCACCTGCTGCCCGAGGGTGAGCAGCCTGAGGTCAAGAGCGTGGCCGGGACCAACATGTGCCACCTCCAGGTCACGGTCGCCGACGGCGTCATCGTCGCCACCAGTGCCATCGACAACCTCACCAAGGGCACCGCCGGAGCCGCCGTGCAATGCCTCAACATCATCCAGGGCTGGGACGAGACCGCCGGCCTGCCGATGGCCGGTCTGTAGACCACCGACCACATCCCCCGACATCTCAACACACACGAGAAGAGAACACCCATGACCGAGAACACGACCGGCGTGACCGCAGCCGCCGGTTTCCGGGCCGCCGCCACCACCGCAGGCATCAAGCCCTCCGGTAATCCCGACCTCGCCCTTGTCGTCAACGAGGGCCCCGAGTTCACCGCCGCCGCCGTCTTCACCCGTAACCAGGTCTTCGCTGCACCGGTGAAGTACACCCGGGGGAACAACGACGGCACCTTCCATGCCGTCATCCTCAACTCCGGCAACGCGAACGCCTGCAACGGCGTCCAGGGGGAGAAAGACGCCGAAGCCACCGCCGCCGCGGTCGGAGAGGCCCTCGGCATCCCGGCGACCGAGGTCGCCGTGTGCTCCACCGGTCTCATCGGCGACACCCTCCCGATGGACAAGCTGCTCGCCGGCGTCGCCACGGTCACCGACGAGGTGCAGCAGGTGGCGGCGTCCTCCCCGGAGGCAGGTCTTGCCGCCGCCACGGCGATCATGACCACGGACACCGTCGCCAAGCAGGCCGTCTACCACGGCGAGGGCTGGACCCTCGGCGGCATGGCGAAGGGCGTGGGCATGATGGCCCCGTCGCTGGCCACCATGCTCGTGGTGCTCACCACCGATGCCCGTATCGACGATCCGGCGCCGTACCTCAAGGCCTCGGCCGAGGTCTCCTTCGACTGCATCGACATCGACGGTTCGACCTCCACCAATGACACCGTCATTCTCATGGCCAACGGTGCCTCCGGCATCAGCCCGTGCGACAAGGAACTCGCCGCAGCCGTGAACGCCGTGTGCATGGACCTCGCCAAGCAGCTCCAGGCGGACGCCGAGGGCGTCACCAAGCGCGTCGCCATCACCGTCACCGGCACGGAGACTGACGCGGACGCCAAGGTCGCGGCCCGGATCCTCGGCCGCGACAGCCTGTTCAAGTGCGCCATGTTCGGTTCCGACCCGAACTGGGGACGCACCCTCGCCGCCGTCGGCATGGCGCCGGTGACCATGGTCGCCGACAGGATCTCCGTGAGCTTCAACGGCCAGCCGGTGTGCGTCAACGCCACCGGCGCCCCCGGTGCCCGCGATGTCGACCTGTCAGGTGAGGACATCGACGTGCTCGTCGACCTCGGCACCGGCGGCCCCGGCACCGCGACCGTCTGGACCACGGACCTGTCCCACGACTACGTCCACATCAACTCCGCGTACAGCTCCTAGGAAAGGCAGCCACCCCGTGACTGAATTCACGAGCGAGAAGGTCGTCTACCGCGGCGACTCCGGGCTCTCCCCGTCGACCCGGGCGAACGTGCTCGCCGAGGCACTGCCCTGGCTGCTGCACTACCGGGGCAAGATCGTCGTCGTGAAGTACGGCGGAAACGCCATGATCGACGAGGACCTCAAGGCCGCCTTCGCCGCCGACATGGCCTTCCTGCGCACTGTCGGCGCCCACCCCATCGTCGTCCACGGCGGCGGCCCGCAGATCACCGAGATGCTCGACAAGGTCGGCCTGGAGGGCAAGTTCATCGGTGGCCTGCGTTACACCACCCCGGAGACCATGGAGTACGTCCGCATGGTCCTCTTCGGCAAGGTCGGGCGCGAACTCGTCGGTCTGATCAACCAGCACGGACCCTTCGCCGTCGGCACCTCCGGTGAGGACGCCGGCCTGTTCACCGCCGTGAAGAAGAACACCTGGATCGACGGCGAGGAGGTCGATCTCGGCCGCGTCGGCGACATCGCCCAGGTGGACGCCACCGTGCTCATGGACCTCATCGACGCCGGACGCATCCCGGTCGTCGCGCCCTTCGCCCCCGACGAGGACGGCAGGGTCTACAACATCAACGCCGACACCGCCGCCGGTGCGCTGGCCTCCGCACTCGGTGCCGAGCGCCTCGTGGTGCTCACCAACGTCGAGGGTCTGTACACCGACTGGCCGAACAAGGACTCGCTGGTTTCCCGGATCGCCCCGGACGAGCTGGAGAAGATCCTGCCCGACCTCGACGCCGGCATGATCCCCAAGATGGAGGCCTGCCTATCCGCCGTGCGGACCGGTGTCTCCGCCGCCCACGTCATCGACGGACGCGAGCGACACTCCGTGATCCTCGAGCTCATGACCTCCGGCGGTATCGGAACGATGATCGCCCCTGAAGACTGGGAGTCGCCCAATGCCTGACAACACCGCACAGAACTGGAAATCCGACTGGGAGAACGCCGTCATGCCGACGTACGGCACCCCGGCGATCAACCTCGTCTCCGGGAAGGGGAGCCGGGTCACCGACTCTGACGGCAAGGAGTACATCGACCTGCTCGCCGGCATCGCCGTCAACGCCCTCGGCCACGCCCACCCCGCGATCGTGGAGGCGGTCTCCACCCAGATCGCCACCCTGGGACACACCTCGAATATCTTCGCCCATCCCCAGGTCATCGCCCTGGCGAACAAGCTGCGGAACCTCATCTCCCCGGACGCCCACGTGTTCTTCTCGAACTCGGGGGCCGAGGCGAACGAGGCGGCCTTCAAGACCGCCCGCCTGACCGGGAAGTCCCGTATCCTCGCCGCCGAGCACGGCTTCCACGGCCGCACCATGGGGTCGCTGGCGATGACCGGCCAGCCCGGCAAGCGCGCCCCGTTCGAGCCGATGCCCGCCGGCGTGGAGTTCTACCCCTACGGTGACCTCGACGCCCTGCGCGCGCTCATCGGACAGACGCCCGACGACACCGCCGCCGTCATCCTGGAGTCCGTCCAGGGTGAGACAGGGGTCGTCCCCGCACCGGAGGGATTCCTCACCGGTGTGCGCGCCCTGTGCGACGAGTTCGGCGTCCTCATGATCGTCGACGAGGTCCAGGCCGGTATGGGCCGGACCGGACAGTGGTTCGGCTACCAGGCGGATCTTCCCGCAGGTGTCGTGCCGGACCTCATCACCCTGGCCAAGGGGCTCGGCGGCGGCCTGCCGATCGGTGCCTGCGTCGCCGCGACCCGGGCCGGGCAGCTGCTCGCCGCCGGCCAGCACGGGTCGACCTTCGGAGGTAACCCGGTGTCCTGCGCGGCCGGTAACGCCGTCATCGACACCATCGTCGCCGACAACGTCCTCGACAACGTCAACGCGCAGGGGGAGTACCTACGCACCGGACTCGAGGCACTTGACGCCGTGGACCACGTCCGTGGCCGCGGTCTCATGCTCGGCGTCGTCCTGAAGGACGCACACCCGGGCATCGCCGCCGAGGCTCTCGACGCCGGCCTTCTGCTCAACCAGCCTGCCGACGACGTGATCCGCCTCGTCCCGCCGCTGACCATCACCGACACCGACGTCCGCGAGGCCGTCGCGATCCTCAAGGAGCTGCTGAAATGACCCGTCACATTCTCGCCGATGACTCGCTCACCGTCGCCGAGCAGGCCGAGGTTCTCGAGCTCGGCCTCGAGATGAAGAAGAACCCGATCCGGAAGAGCCTCGAGAACAGGTCGGTGGCGATCCTGTTCGACAAGACCTCCACCCGGACCCGGTTCTCCTTCGACGTCGGCGTCTACCAGCTCGGCGGCCACCCCATCGTGGTGGACTCCGGCAAGTCGCAGATGGGCAAGAAGGAGTCCTACCAGGACACCGGTGCCGTCCTGTCCCGCTTCGTCGACGCGGTCGTCTGGCGGACCGGTGCCCACCAGAACCTCCACGACATGGCGGAGACTGCCACCGTGCCGATCGTCAACGCCCTGTGCGATGACTTCCACCCCTGCCAGATCCTCGCCGACCTCCTCACCATCAAGGAGAAGAAGGGGGAGCTCAAGGGACTCAAGGCGGTCTACCTCGGTGACGGTGCCAACAACATGGCGAACTCCTACATGCTCGGCTTCGCCACCGCCGGCGTGGACATCACCATCGCCGCCCCGGAGGGCTTCCAGCCGGAGCAGCGCTTCGTCGACCGGGCGCAGGCCCGCGCCGACGAGACCGGAGCGACGCTCAAGGTCATCGGAACCCCGGACGTCACCGGCGCTGACATCGTCATCACCGACACCTGGGTGTCGATGGGCATGGACGCCGACCGCGACACCTCCGCGCTGACGCCGTTCCAGGTGGACGAGGCTCTCATGGCCACCGCCGACAAGGACGCCATCTTCATGCACTGCCTGCCCGCCTACCGTGGCTTCGAGGTCTCCGCCGGCGTCATCGACGGGCCACAGTCCGTCGTCTTCGACGAGGCCGAGAACCGGCTGCACGCACAGAAGGCCCTGCTGGAATGGCTCTCCCTCAACAACCGCTGACCCGGTCGGCCCGGCAGGACCTCATCGCCCGGCTCATCGAGACCCACCGGATCCCCAGCCAGCGCCACCTGCTGGAGCGGCTGGAGGCCGAGGGAGTGGAGACCACCCAGGCGACCCTGTCACGGGACCTGGTGGACCTCGGGGCCAGGAAGGTGCGTTCGGAGGGACGCGCCTTCTACAGCCTGGGGTCCGCCACTGACGACCTGGCTGCCGACGGGCCGGCGAAGCTCCGTCGCGTCCTCGCCGAACTCCTGGTGGGCACGGACTGGTCGGGCAGCACCGCCGTGCTGCGGACGCCGCCGGGGGCCGCCCAGTACCTCGCCAGTGTCGTCGACCGCTCCGACCTTCCCGACGTCGTCGGTACCATCGCCGGAGACGACACCGTGTTCGTTCTCGCGCGCGAACCGGCGGACGGGCGTGGCCTGGCTGAACGGCTCGCCCGACTCTCACGGCCCGCCGGTGACCAGACCGACCGTGAACTGTAGAATTCACCCGATACATCATCCCCGAAAGGATCATCCAGATCATGACTGACCGCGTCGTACTCGCGTACTCCGGTGGCCTCGACACCACCGTCGCCATCCCTTACCTCAAGCAGATGACCGGCGGCGAGGTCGTCGCCGTCTCCATCGACCTCGGCCAGGGTGGCGAGGACATGGAGTCCGTGCGTCAGCGCGCCCTCGGCGCCGGTGCCGTGGAGTCGATCATCGTCGATGCCAAGGACGAGTTCGCCGACAACTACTGCCTGCCGACCATCAAGGCCAACGGCATGTACATGAAGCAGTACCCGCTGGTCTCCGCGATCTCGCGTCCGCTGATCGTCAAGCACCTCGTCGAGGCGGCCAACGAGCACGGCGGCACCCACGTGGCACACGGCTGCACCGGTAAGGGCAATGACCAGGTCCGCTTCGAGGTGGGCTTCATGAACACCAACCCGGACCTGAAGATCATCGCTCCGGCACGTGACTACGCCTGGACCCGCGACAAGGCCATCGCCTTCGCCGAGGAGAACAACGTGCCGATCGAGCAGTCGGCGTCCTCCCCGTTCTCCATCGACCAGAACGTCTGGGGCCGCGCCATCGAGACCGGTTACCTCGAGGACCTGTGGAACGCCCCGACCAAGGACATCTACGCTTACACCGAGGACCCTTCCCTCGGCCAGGCCCCGGACGAGGTCACCATCTCCTTCAAGGCCGGTAAGCCGGTCGCCATCGACGGCCGCGAGGTCACCGTGCTGCAGGCGATCGAGGAGCTCAACCGCCGCGCCGGTGCCCAGGGCGTCGGTCGTCTCGACATGGTCGAGGACCGCCTCATCGGCATCAAGTCCCGCGAGATCTACGAGGCCCCGGGTGCCGTCACCCTCATCAAGGCCCACGAAGCTCTCGAGGACGTCACCGTCGAGCGCGAGCTCGCCCGCTACAAGCGCGGCATCGAGGCCGAATGGTCCAACCAGGTCTACGACGGCCTGTGGTTCTCCCCGCTGAAGCGCTCCCTCGACGCCTTCGTCGAGTCCACCCAGGAGCACGTCACCGGCGATATCCGCCTCGTGCTGCACAACGGTTCGATCCAGGTCAACGGCCGTCGCTCCGAGGAGTCCCTCTACGACTTCAACCTCGCCACCTACGACACGGGCGACACCTTCGACCAGACCCTGTCCAAGGGCTTCGTCGAGCTGCACGGCCTGTCCTCCAAGATCGCGAACAAGCGCGACCGGCGTTTCAGCAACTAGGGGAGCGGCGCAACAATGACGGAGATCCAGAAGCACGCGACGAATGAGGGCTCCCTGTGGGGCGGCCGGTTCGCCGGTGGCCCGACCGAGGCCATGGCCGCGTTGAGCAAGTCCACCCACTTCGACTGGGTACTGGCACCCTATGACGTTCTCGCCTCCAAGGCCCACGCCAAGGTGCTGCACAATGCCGGCCTGCTCTCGGACGAGGATCTGGCAACCATGCTTGACGGCCTGACCCGTCTGGGCGAGGATGTCGCCTCCGGTGCCTTCGGCCCGGAGCCCCCGGACGAGGACGTCCACGGTGCGATGGAACGCGGTCTGATCGACCGCGTCGGCCCGGTCGTGGGCGGACGCCTGCGCGCCGGCCGGTCCCGTAACGACCAGGTCGCCACGCTGTTCCGCATGTGGGTGCGGGACGCCGTGCGCGAGGTCAGCGCCGGCGTCCTCGACGTCGTCGACGCCCTGGTTCTCCAGTCCCGGTCCCACCCGGAGACCATCATGCCGGGCAAGACCCACTTCCAGGCCGCGCAGCCGGTGCTGCTGGCCCATCAGCTGCTGGCGCACGCCCAGCCGCTGCTGCGGGACGTCCAGCGGTTCCAGGACCTGGACAAGCGTCTGGCCGTGTCCCCGTACGGCTCCGGTGCCCTGGCCGGCTCCTCGCTGGCACTGGACCCCGAGGCCATCGCCGCGGAACTCGGCTTCGACTCCGCCGCCGACAACTCCATCGATGCGACGAGTTCCCGTGACTTCGCCGCCGAGACCTCCTACGTCCTGGCCCAGGTCGCCATCGACCTGTCCCGTCTGGCCGAGGAGATCATCGCCTGGTCGACCCCGGAGTTCGGTTACGTCACCCTGGCCGACGAGTGGTCCACCGGTTCCTCGATCATGCCGCAGAAGAAGAACCCGGACGTCGCCGAGCTCATGCGCGGCAAGACCGGTCGTCTCATCGGTGATCACACGGGTCTGCTCGCCACCCTCAAGGCACTGCCGCTGGCCTACGACCGCGACCTGCAGGAGGACAAGGAGCCGATCCTGGACGCGGTCACGCAGCTCCACCTCCTGCTGCCGGCGATGACCGGTCTGGTCGCCACGCTGACTTTCCACCCGGACCGGCTGCTGGAGCTGGCCCCGGCCGGTTTCACCCTGGCGACCGACCTCGCCGAGTGGATGGTGCGCCAGGGCGTGCCCTTCCGCGACGCCCACGAGGCGTCGGGCCAGTGCGTCCGCATCGCCGAGTCCCGCGGTGTCGGTCTCATCGACCTCACCGACGAGGAACTGGCGGGTGTCCACCCGCAGCTGACCCCCGAGGTCCGCACGGTGCTCACCGTCGAGGGCGCGGTGGCGTCCCGCGCGACCCGCGGCGGTACGGCCGGTGTGCGTGTCGCCGAGCAGCTCGGCCGAGTCGTCGACGCGTCCGGTGCCGGCCGCGAGTGGGCGGAGAGGCCGGTCCGCGGCTGAGCCGCGGTTGATCCACCGCCTGTTCCGCAGCGTCAATGAGGGCGCCCGGGGTCCTACCCGGGCGCCCTCCGGCGTGTGCGGGATGCGCTGCAGTTACACTGTTGACCATGATCGATCCGAGCCTTCTTGAGATTCTCGTGTGCCCGCAGGACAAGCAGCCGCTGGAGGAGCACGGGGACTATCTGGTCAACCCGCGGCTCTCCGTCGCCTATCCGGTGCAGGACGGCATCCCCGTCCTGCTCGCCGATGAAGCGGTCGCCTGGCCGCTGCCCTGAGAACTGACCAGACTTTCCCGAAGGACCCAACACCCATGTCGAACATCCTCGACGAACTGTCCTGGCGCGGCCTTGTCGCGCAGAGCACCGACATCGACGCCCTGCGCACCGAGCTGGACACCCCCACCACCGCCTACGTGGGCTTCGACCCGACCGGGCCGTCACTGCACGCCGGGCACCTTGTCCCGCTGCTCATGCTGGCCCGTCTGCAGCGTGCCGGCCACACCCCGATCCTGCTCGCCGGTGGTGCCACCGGCATGATCGGTGACCCCCGTGACGTCGGCGAGCGCTCCATGATCTCCGAGGAGACCGCCGCCGAAAACGTGGAGCGGATCCGTAAGCAGCTGGCCTCCTTCGTCTCCTTCGAGGGTGAGAACGCCGCGATCATGGCCAACAACATGGACTGGACCGGCTCGATGTCCGTGGTCGACTTCCTCCGTGACGTCGGCAAGAACTTCAGTCTCAACACCATGCTCTCCCGGGACACGGTGAAGCGCCGCCTGGAGTCTGACGGCATCTCCTACACCGAGTTCTCCTACATGCTGCTGCAGGCCAACGATTTCGTGCAGCTGCGCCGCAACCACGACTGCCGGTTGCAGATCGGCGGCTCCGACCAGTGGGGCAACATCGTCTCCGGCGTCGACCTCAACCGTCGTGTCGACGGAGAGGTCGTCCACGGCCTCACCGTGCCGCTGGTCACCGACTCCGAGGGGCGCAAGTTCGGCAAGTCCACCGGCGGCGGCAAGCTCTGGCTCGACCCCGAGATGACGAGCCCCTACAGCTGGTACCAGTACTTCCTCAACGCCGCGGACGCGGACGTCATCCGTTACCTGCGCTGGTTCACCTTCCTTGGCCAGGAGGAGCTGGACCGCCTCGCCGTCGAGGTCGAGGAGCGCCCGTTCAAGCGCGAGGCGCAGCGCACCCTCGCCCGTGAGATGACCACCCTGGTCCACGGGGAGGATGCCGTGGCCAAGGTCGAGAAGGCCGCCGAGGCGCTCTTCGGTAAGGCCGAGCTCGCCGAGCTCGACGAGCAGACCCTGGCGTCCGCCCTGTCGGAGACCGAGGTCGCCGCGGTCGCCGCGGATGCGACGATCCTCGACCTGCTCGTCGGTGCCGGACTGGAGAAGACGAAGGGTGCGGCCCGCCGCACCGTCGGCGAAGGTGGTGCCTACGTCAACAACGAGCGTATCTCCGAGATCGACTGGACGCCGTCCGCCGAGGATCTGCTGCACGGATCCTGGCTTGTCCTGCGTAAGGGTAAGAAGCGGTTCGCCGGAGCGCGTGTGCGGAACTGACGGTGAATGAAGATCACCTGAGTTAACCGGACCGGGTTTTTCTGTACCGGTCAAGCGAGGGTTACACTTGTGCGCCATGGCCCAACCGAGTCAAAGTGTGACCCTCACCGCAGGGGACTGTCGGGCGGTGATCTCGCCCCGCGGCGGGGGACCGCAGCACCTCAGCGTCGGCGGGCGTGACCTGCTCCAGGGGTACGGAGGAGCAGGGGAGCCCGGTCCGGCACCGTTGTCCGCCAATGTGGTGCTCGCCCCCTGGCCCAACCGGACCCGAGACGGCGAGTTCACGGTGGCGGGCAGACGCTACAACCTCGAGATCAATGAACCGGACCGCAGCAACGCGATCCACGGTTTCGTCGACGATGCCGTGTGGACGGTCTCATCCTCCGGCGAAGACGCGGTGACGCTGACCATCGATCCGGGGACGCTCCCCGGGTGGCCGTGGCCTCTGCACCTGGAGGTCGCCTACCGGGCAGCCGTCGACGGACTCAGCGCCGAGTTCCTGCTGCGGAACGACTCACCGGAGCGGATCCCCGCCGCCTGCGGATTCCATCTCTACCCCAGCGCCTTCGGTGCCCCGGTGGACGAGTGCACCTTGGCCGCCCCCGGGCACAGCGTTCTTCCGTTGGATGACCGGAACCTGCCGGTCGGGGAGGAGGTCGATGACACACAGGACGCCGGCCAGGCCGCCGTGCTCTCGGAGCCGGAGACCCCGATGGCCGGACGCCTGCTCGACCACTGTCTGCATGTCCCCGGGACAGGACCGGTGGCCTTCACCCTCCGCGATGCCACGGGGCGTGGCGTCCTCCTAGAGACCTCCCCGGAACTCCGGTGGTTCCAGGTCTTCACCCCGGACGAGGCATGGGGGATGCCCTATCCCGGGCAGCCCGGCGGACGGGCGGTCGCCGTCGAACCGATGACCGCCCCGCCGGACGCACTGAACTCCGGCACCGATCTGACCTGGCTGGTGCCGGGAGAGTCCCTCACCTGCCGCTGGGCGGTCAGGGTACTCGACGGCTGACCGTCGGCCGAACCCCTACCTGACGTATTCATCGATTCCCCCGACCAGAAAGAACAACGCACACCATGGAGACCGCATACACAGCGTCATCCTCCCTGCGGCTTGACGCCAGCTGGATCGATTACGCGCTGGTCGCACTCTTCTTCGCCTTCGTCCTCGGCATCGGCTGGGCTGCGAAGCGGCGAGTGTCCAGCTCCATCGACTTCTTCCTCTCCGGCCGCGGACTGCCCGCCTGGGTCACCGGCCTCGCCTTCGTCTCCGCGAACCTCGGAGCCGTCGAGATCATCGGCATGTCCGCCAACGGCGTCCAGTACGGCATGCAGACGATGCACTACTTCTGGATCGGCGCCATCCCGGCGATGATCTTCCTCGGCATCGTCATGATGCCCTTCTACTACGGCTCGAAGGTCCGATCGGTGCCGGAGTTCATGCGCCGTCGTTTCGGTACCGGCGCACACCTGGTGAACTCGCTGTCCTTCGCGATTGCCCAGCTGCTCATCGCCGGTGTGAACCTCGTTCTGCTGGCCAAGGTGGTCAACGCCCTGCTCGGCTGGCCGCTGTGGGTCACGCTGCTCGTCGCCGCCGCGATCGTGCTCTGCTACATCACCCTCGGCGGCCTGTCCGCCGCGATCTACACCGAGGTGCTCCAGTTCTTCGTCATCGTCGCGGGTCTCGCACCGCTGACGATCATCGGCCTCAACCGCGTCGGTGGCTGGGGCGGACTCCAGGACAAGGTCGACGACTTCCAGACCCACGCCTGGCCGGCCCAGGAGCTCTCCGGTTTCGACAGCCCGGTGCTCTCGGTCATCGGTATCGTCTTCGGTCTCGGCTTCGTGCTGTCCTTCGGTTACTGGACCACGAACTTCGTCGAGGTGCAGCGTGCCATGGCGTCCGAGTCCCTCGGCGCCGCCCGGAAGACACCGATCATCGGTGCCTTCCCGAAGATGTTCGTCCCCTTCATCGTCATCGTCCCCGGCATGATCGCCGGTGTGCTCGTCAGCGCGCTCCAGGAGGGTGGGGACGCCGAGCCGAATGACGCCCTGCTCTACCTGATGCGTGACCTGCTGCCCAACGGTCTGCTCGGTGTCGCGATCGCCGGTCTGCTGGCCGCGTTCATGGCCGGCATGGCGGCGAACATCTCCGCGTTCAACACGGTGTTCAGCTACGACCTGTGGCAGTCCTACGTGGTCAAGGACCGGGAGGACGGCTACTACCTCAAGGTCGGTCGCTGGGCGACGGTCGGAGCGACGGTCATCGCGGTGGGTACCGCCCTGATCGCCAACAACTTCGGCAACATCATGGACTACCTGCAGACGCTGTTCGGCTTCTTCAACGCCCCGCTGTTCGCCACCTTCCTCCTCGGTATGTTCTGGAAGCGGATGACGCCCCACGCCGGTTGGTCCGGCCTGGTCGCAGGTACCGCCGCCGCGATCATCTTCTGGGCGTTCTCCCTGGGTTCCGACCCGCTGGTCGACCTCCCGGGACAGGGCACGGCTTTCGTGGCCGCCGGCCTGGCCTTCGTCGTCGATATCCTGGTCTCCGTCATCGTCACCTCCTTCACCACGCCGAAGCAGGACGAGGAACTGGTCGGCTTCGTCAAGTCCGTGACCCCGAAGGCGCAGCTGGAGGACCCCGAAGAGAAGAACATGCCGTGGTACCGCCGTACCGTGCCGCTGGGCATGCTCTGCCTGATCATGGTCATCGCCCTCAACGTGATCTTCCACTGAGCCGTCGACGGAGACAGAGAGAGAACCAATGTCTGACAACACACAGAACACAGTCCACAAGGCGGGTGCCTTCGACATCCGCAACATCATCGCCGCCCTGCTCGGCATCTACGGCATCGTGCTGCTGATCTGCGCGGCTGTACTCGACCCGGGTGTGAACCCGGACACCGGTGCAGACAAGTCCTCGGCCGACAACCTCTGGACCGGTGTGGTCCTCGTGGTCGTGGCCGCGCTCTTCGTCCTCTGGTCGAGGCTCAACCCGGTCGTCGTCGACGAGAGCCTCATCGACGAGGACGCACTGCCGGAGGGTGACAAGTGACCACCCACCCGCTGAAGATCACCGGAACCCACCTCGCGGACGGTCGTGAACTCATCTACTTCGACGACTCCGCCGATGTGCTGTCCGGTGAGGTCACCCGGGAGCTCACGGATCCCCGGGACCTGCCTGGTTCAGTGACCGAATCCGAGATGCGTCGGGACCCGCTGACGGGTGAGTGGATCACCTACGCCGCGCACCGGAGCAACCGGACCTTCATGCCGCCGGCGAACGAGAACCCGCTGGCCCCGGCCACTCCGGGTCATCTTCCGACGGAGATCCCCTCCACCGACTACGACGTGGTGGTCTTCGAGAACCGGTTCCCGTCGTTCTCCACGCGTATCGCGATGCCGGAGAACCCGGATGACTACGACTGGCAGGTCGACGGCGAGGAGATCTTCCCGCGGCGTCCTGCGAAGGCACGGTGTGAGGTCGTCTGCTTCACCCCGGACTCGTCGAAGTCCTTCCGCGACCTCCCGCTGTCCCGGATCCGCACGGTCATCGAGGCCTGGCGTCATCGGACCGAGGCGCTTTCGGCGATCGACGGTGTGATCCAGGTTGCCCCCTTCGAGAACCGTGGTGAAGAGATCGGGGTGACGCTGCAGCACCCCCACGGACAGATCTACAGCTACCCGTTCGTCCCGCCACGCTCGCAGCGGATCCTCGAGCAGGCCGCAGCCCACCGGACCGCGACCGGGCGTGACCTTTTCGACGACATCCTCGACGCTGAGCGCCGTTCGGGCGAGCGGATCATCACCGAGACCCCGCACTTCACCGTCTTCGTCCCGGCTGCCGCGAAGTGGCCGGTCGAGGTGATGGTCGTGCCGAACCGGGCGGTCGGCGACTTTACCGGGCTGACCGACGAGGAGCTCGACGAACTCCCCGCACTGCTGAAACACCTCTATTCGGCGGTGGACCGCTACTTCGAGGGTGTCGAACGCACCCCGTACATCGCCGCCTGGAACCAGATGCCGGTCCAGGACCGTCTTACCGGGGAGCAGGAGCGGCTGCGTGGTGAAGGAAGGCTCCACCTGCAGTTGTTCTCCCTCATGCGGTCGCCGAACCGGATGAAGTTCCTCGCCGGCTCGGAGTCGGCACTGGGCGCGTGGATCAGTGACACGACACCGGAGCGGATCGCCGGGCGCTTCCGCGAGATCTGGGAGGACGAGCGGTGACCGGACAGCCAGGGGAGAGGCGTCCCCTCGACTGGTGGCAGTCCCGGGACACGGGAGATCTCGCAGCCGACGCACGGACACTGTTCCACACCGCATTCGGTGGGGACACGACCTGCGAAGGCGTGTGGATGGCACCGGGGCGGGTGAACCTCATCGGTGAGCACGTCGACTACGCGGGAGGGGTCTCCCTTCCGTTTGCCCTGCCGCAGTGCACCGCTGCAGCAGTCGGACGCCGGGACGACGGGATCCTCCGACTGGTGTCCCTGATCCCGGGGGCCGATGCCCCTCAGGAGACCAGCATCGCGCTGTCCGAGGTCGGGCCGGGATCCCCGGCAGGCTGGGCGGGGTACGCTGCCGGAGCCGTGTGGGCAGGGATGCAGGACGGGGTCATCCCGACCTGCGACGGTCTCGACATCGCTCTGGTCTCGGATGTACCGCTGGGTGCAGGGCTTTCGAGTTCGGCCGCTCTGGAATGCTCCGTGGCTCTGGCCGCCTGTGAACTGTCGCTGGGCCGCACACCGGAACGTACGGAGATCGCCCACCTCGTGACCTCCTGCATGCGAGCGGAGAATGAGGTCGTGGGCGCTGCCACCGGCGGACTGGACCAGCGCAGTTCCTTCTACGGTGCCGAAGGTGAAGCGCTGGCCGTCGACTTCCTCCGTGACACGGTGGACCTCGTTCCCTGTGACCTGGGGGGAGCAGGTCTTGCACTGCTGATCATCAACACCAACGCTCCGCACCGCCTGGCTGACGGCCAGTACGCCTCGCGGCGTGGCGTGGTGGACGCAGTGGGCGGGGTCGCCGGTTACGGCACGGTCGGCGGCTTCCTGGCGGAACATCCCGGAGAGGAAGGACGCCGTCAACTCGAGCAGATCGTCGATGACTGGGCAGCCTCCGCAGAAGCCGAGAAACTGTTGAAAGGAGCTCTCGGGGTGCGGACAGCCACGGCACACCGGAGAATCCGTCACATCGTCGAGGAGATCCACCGCACAGCTGACGTCACCGTGACGGAACTCAAGGAGAGCGGACGACTGACGATCGAGACTGCCGGACTTCTCGGAGAGATGATGAACGGCAGCCATGAGAGTCTTCGGGACCTGTTCGAAATCACTGTGCCGGAACTCGACTGCGCCCAGGAAGCTGCCCTGGCGGCCGGTGCCCTGGGCTCCCGGATGACCGGAGGAGGATTCGGTGGCAGTGTCATCGCGCTGGTGTCGGCGAAGGACACGGAAAAGGTTGCGACAGCGGTGGCAGATGCTGCCGCGGCACGAGGACTGCCTGATCCGACCTTCTTCACCGCTGTTCCGTCCGCCGGAGCCCGTCGATTCATCGCCTGACCAGGGCAGTTGCCCTGTGTTACGGCGGTGTGTACATTAGGTGAAGTCGCCGCGAGCGACCGGGACACGGTCCTGGTGAGCAGC
>NZ_BJNT01000005.1 GCF_006539825.1 Corynebacterium variabile | reverse complement strand
TGTACCCGGATAACGGGAGCCGGGTGCGAGGGTGCGTGAAGGATCAGCTCGAATACGAGCTGACGAAGTGACGCGGTTCCCCGGACAAGGGATCAGTAAAGGAGAGTTCGCGGGCGGTCAGACCCATGGGACGGTTGAAGTCCTCATCCTCTACTGCAGGAACGAAGGGCAGGGGAGCGGTCTGGTCATACAGAGCACGATCCGAGATGTCCGTGTAGATCGGGTCGTCGACGATCGGTGTCTTGAACAGGCGCATATTCACGCGCAACTGGTGAGTGCGTCCGGAATGGGGCTGCAGCGTCCACACCAGCTTTGAGTCATCAAGATCCGAAGGGCGGATTCCGACCACAGCCGTCTCGCTGTTGGCGTCCCCCTCGGCGACGTAGGTGGCGAGATGCCCACGGTCCTTGATGAGGCGGTGCCGCAGTACCCACGGCTCTGCCGCACTCGGCGCAGCGAGCGCTGAAGCAGGACTACCGAGGTGCAGTGCACCGGCCGGAACCTCCACCTGAGTCAGGTCGGTCCATCCCGGAGGTCGCGGCGTCACCGCGTCGTAGGTCTTCTGTACGAGGCGGCGCTCGAAGAGCTGCTGGTACGCACCGCGCACCTCACGACGCACCGTGAACAGCAGTACCCCGCGGGTCAGCCGGTCCAGGCGGTGCACCGGAGACAGGTCGTCAATGCCGAACTGACGCCGTGCGCGGACGACGGCGGTCTCGGTGATGTGCTGCCCCCGTGGCAGCGTCGACATGAACGGCGGCTTGTCGGCGACGAGGATGTTCTCGTCCCGGTACAGCAGGTGCATGTTACCGGGCACCGGGCGCTCCGGGGCGGGACGACGGTAGAACCAGATGAAGGTACCCCCGGCCACCGTGTCCGCCGGCTGGAGAACCGTGCCGTTGTCGAGCCGGACCTCTCCGCGACGGAAACGTTCGTAGAGGGCGGTCTCGTCGTCGGTGGGGTCGTGGTGGTGCTGGTTCTCGATGAGATGACGCACCGCCGCCGCAGCGGACGTCGCCGTGTCGAGCCTCACCCGTGAAGGGTTGAGACCGTCTACTACTGGTAGTGGAGGGTTTCGCAGGATAAGCTCCTCAGTTATGGATTTCAACTCGATTATCGCACTGGTCAACCAGTTCATGGGCACCGGCGTCGGCGGCTCGGTCGTCGGCTCCGCACAGTCTGTCTTCGACTTCTTGTTCCCGGCCAACTCCCCTGCCGTTCCGTGACGGGAAGTCGGGGTTAGCCGACCCACCCGTGGATCCGTGCTGGTCATCGCACTCCACGGGTGGGTCACTTCTGGTTTACCCCCTGACAGGGGTGTCCATCTGTCCCATCTGTGACCGAAAAGGGGGATAGTGGGGGGTGCAGGGAAATGAAACCCACAAAGACAAGGATGGACACCATGTCGGACACCAAGATCACCGCTGACAATGCGATCGTCGTCGCCGTCGACGGCTCCGAGGCCAGCGCGACCGCCGTCGCCTGGGCCGCGAACGCCGCCACCAAGCGCGGAGCTTCCCTGAAGCTCGTCACCGCCTACACCATGCCCCAGTTCATGTACGCCGACGGCATGGTTCCGCCGCAGGAGCTGTACGACGAGCTTGAGGCTGAGGCGCTGGAGAAGATCAACAACGCCCGCGAGCAGGTCGCCGCATTCAACCCTGATCTCGTGGTCGGTCACATCATCGTCGAAGGCACCCCCATCGACATGCTCCTGGAGCTTTCCGAGAGTGCCGACATCATCGTTATGGGTTCCCGTGGTCTCGGCGGACTGTCCGGCCTGGTCCTCGGTTCGGTCTCCTCCGCCGTCGTCTCCCACGCCGCCTGCCCGGTCGTCGTCATCCGTAAGGACAACAACGTCACCGAGGGCACCAAGTACGGTCCCGTCTCCGTCGGTGTCGACGGTTCCGAGATCTCCCGCAAGGCCCTCGAGTACGCCTTCCGCGAGGCGGACGCCCGCAAGGCCCCGCTGCGCGCCGTCCACAGCTGGGCAGACCAGGAGCTGCAGACCAGCCTCGTCGGCCTCAGTGCCATGCAGAGCCAGGTCGACGCCATCGCCGCTCAGGAGCGCGAGATGCTCTCCAAGGAGCTCGCTCCGTTCCGTGAGCAGTACCCGGACGTCGAGGTCGAGGAGGTCCTCTCCCGCGACCGTCCGATCCAGGTCCTGAGGGACGCCGCCGAGGGCTCCCAGCTGCTCGTGCTGGGTTCCCACGGTCGTGGTGGCTTCCGCGGCATGCTCCTCGGTTCCACCTCGCGTGCTCTGCTGCAGTACGCTCCGTGCCCGATGATGGTCGTCCGCCCGAACTCCCGCTAGGAGGTCCGGGGAGGACGCCCTCCCCACCGACACCTGGAAGCCCCACCTCGCCGGTAAGCCACATATGGACTGTTCTGTCTGTCGTGTAAGCTGGTCCGGAAAGGTGGGGCTTTTCCGGTTCCCCACCCCGCTGAGACCCAGGAGAAAAACTGATGACGAACTCCGTTCCGGCGACCAAGGACGGCGACGGCACCCCGGTCTCCGCCGCAGGTACGTCGGCCCGGAAGTCGTCTGCCCGCGGCTCAGCGAAGTCCGCGTCCTCTCGCCGGCGTAACCGCCCGGGACCGCGGCAGCGGCTGCTGGAGAGCGCCACGCAGCTGTTCACCACGGAGGGTATCCGCGTCATCGGTATCGACCGCATCCTGCGGGACGCGGACGTCGCCAAGGCCAGTCTCTATTCGCTCTTCGGGTCGAAGGACAACCTCGTCGTCGCCTACATCGAGGAACTCGACCAGGACTGGCGTCGTCGATGGGAGGAGATGTGCGCTGACCGGCCGAAGCCGGAGGACCGCATCCTCGCCTTCTTCGACATGGTTATCGCCGATGAACCGCAGGAGAACTTCCGCGGCTCCCACTTCCAGAACGCCGCCAGTGAGTACCCGCGTCCGGACACGGACAGTGAGCACCGGATCCGTCAGGCGGCGATGGAGCACCGCCGGTGGTGTCGTGACACGATGGCCGACCTGCTGACCGAGAAGTTCGGTTACGCCTCCCGCACCCTCGCCGACCAACTCATTGTCTTCCTCGACGGCGGCATCGCCGGAGCGAAGATGAGCCGCACCGTCTCACCCCTGGAGACCGCCCGTGAGCTGGCGAAGCAGCTGCTGTACACGGCTCCGATGATGTACACGATCTAGAAGACGCCGGAGTCAGGGGAACCGACTCAGTCGATCCGGTGGCGTCCGCCGGGGCCCTCGTCCGCCTCCGGTTCTGTGACGGGTTCCGCGTCCGGCTCCTCTTCCGGTTCTGCGGGAGCCGCGTCCTTCGCCTGAGCTGCCGCCGGCAGGTCCTTCGACTTCTTCGCCAGCCGCAGCTGCTTACGCCGTGCACCGATCTCTTTGCGGTGGGCAAGGAACTCCTCCGTGTACGGTGCCTTCCTGTCCATGATGAGTTGCAGAGTGACGCTCTGGGCGACGGTCCACAGGTTGTTCATCACCCAGTAGCACATGATCGCCACGGGGGCAGGGCCGGCGAGGCCGAAGGCCAGGGGGAAGATGAGCATCACCGGCAGCAGGAGGACCATGAACTTGAACAGGCCGCGGGCGACCGCGCTGTCTTCGTCCAGGGTCATCCAGTTCCGCTTGAGTGAGTACGCCGTGTTCGAGGTCGTCAGCACCGAGGCGATGAGACACAGGGGCAGTGCGATGTGGAAGACCTCGGAGGACGAGGTGCCGAGGAAGTCGAACCGTTCATCGGTCATCACGGAATACGCGGGCAGCGGCACGCCAAAGACCTCGGCCTGCAGGAACTGGCCCACGTCCGTCCCGTTCAGGGCGCCGATGCTCTGGTGGGTGCCGTTCTCCAGGTCGGTCGGCCGCGAGACCGTCAGCAGGATCCGGTAGAGGCCCAGGAAGAACGGGAGCTGGATCAGCGCCGGGAGGCAGCCGTCCCGCATCCGGTAGCCGCCGTCCTGCTGCAGCTGCTTGCGCTTCGCCATCTTCTCGCGGATCCTGTCGCGGTCCTTCACCCCCTTGTACTCGACCTCGAGCGCGTGCAACGCCGGCCGCAGGTTGATCAGCATCCGGGACGAGTAGAGCGCCCGGTACGCGAACGGCAGGAGGATCAGGCGCACCGTCACCACCAGAAGAACAATGGTCAGCGGCCATGACGAGACGGCGTCCATGCCCAGCCAGGTGAGGAAGACGTGCCACGCCTTCATGACCAGGGATACGGGGTACTCGATGATCTGCACGGTACGAGGATACCTTTGCCTCCTGTACTTCCCCTGCGTCCCCGGCCCGAAGCCCCTGCACCCCCCGCGTACCCAGGACAGGCTACGGTATGTCCCATGCATACAGTGACGGAACCGGCGACGGGCGTCTTCCGCGGCTCCCCGGTGATCAGGGGAGCGCTGGGGCTCGCCCTGGGCCTGCTCCTCCTGGTCGCCGTGTGGGCTGCGGCGGACCGGAAGGATGCCGCCGTGACCCTCGTGGTCGTCCTGGCTGTCCCCTTCGCCGTCGTCGCGGCCGTCGGCCTGATGCGGCCGTTCCCGGTCGAATCACCACAACGCTACGGCTGGCTGGCCGTGCTCACACTGCTCTGGATCGCCCTGGCGTCACAGGAGGCCACGGCGTCCTACCTGGCTCTCGTCCTGTTCGTCCTCTACCTCCTGCTGCTGCCCTCGCCCTGGGGGGCGGTGGCGACCGGTGTGGCCACGGCACTGGCGGTGATGCTCTCCGTGGCGGTCGCCGGGCCGAGTACCGGCGCGATCCTCGGGCCGGTCCTGGCCGGTGTCGCGGCGATCGCCATCGCGATGGTGGTACGGAGCATGTCCGCGGTCAGTGAGAGCCGCCGTCAGCTCATCGACGAGCTGGTGCGGACCCGCGGACTGCTCGCCGAGTCGGAGCGTCAGGCCGGCATCATCACCGAGCGCGAGCGCCTGGCCCACGAGATCCACGACACGGTCGCCCAGGGGCTCTCCAGTATCCAGATGCTGCTCCACGCTGCGGAGCGGGACATCCCGGCGGACTCCGGTGCCCTGGACCGGGTGCACCTAGCCCGGTCGACGGCGGCCCGCAGCCTGCGGGAGACCCGGGCGATCATCGCGGCTCTGCAGCCCGACGATCTCCAGGACGGGTCGTTCCCGCAGGCGCTGCGCCGGCTGGCGGCGTCCGCGGGCAGTGACGGGCTCGACATCGGTGTCGATATCGAGGACGCCGCGGGCGTGCACGCTGACGGGCCCGACCTGCCGATGCGGGTGGAGGCGGGTCTGCTACGTATCGCGCAGTCGGCGGTGTCCAATGTCCGCCAGCATTCCGGGGCCGACCGGGCACGGATCACGTTGACGGTCGAGCCGGGGTCGGTGCGTCTCGACATCGTCGACGACGGCTGCGGGTTCGACCGGGCCGCGGTGGACAACAGTGCCGTCGAGCGGGCAGGGGAGGGCCATATCGGCCTGTCCGCCATGGCCCACCGTGCCCGCAGCATCGGCGGGACGTTGGAGATCGAGTCGACTCCCGGCAGCGGGACCGCCGTCGTGGTGAGTGTGCCGCGCGGATCCGTGGTGAGTGAAGATACAGGAGAGTCAGAATGATCAGGGTACTTCTCGCCGATGACCACGCCATTGTCCGGATGGGACTGCGCGCCGTTCTCGACAGTGAAGAGGACATCACCATTGTCGGTGAAGCGGACACCGCAGATGACGCCGTCCGTGCCGTGGAGAATGCCGGTCCGGATATCGACGTGGTGCTGATGGATCTGCGCTTCGGCCCCGGACAGTCCGGGCGCGAACTCGAGACCGGGGCTTCCGCCACCGCGCGTATCCGGAAACTTCCGGATCCGCCGAATGTGCTCGTGGTGACGAATTACGACACCGATGTCGACATTCTCGGGGCTATTGAGGCCGGTGCGGTGGGTTATCTCCTCAAGGACGCCCCACCGGCGGAACTCATTTCCGCGGTCCGTGCCGCGGCCACCGGGGCGACGGCAATGTCGGGGTCAGTGGCGACCCGGTTGATGCACCGGGAGGAGGAACCGGCGAATGCGTTGACCAGTCGGGAACTCGAAGTTCTCCAGTTGGTCGCAGACGGGCGGAGTAACCGTGAAATCGGTGCCACCCTGTTTCTTTCCGAGGCGACGGTGAAATCGCATCTCGTGCACATCAACACGAAACTCGGCGTCCGCTCCCGGACCTCCGCTGTGGCGGCGGCCCGGGAAGCGGGAATGCTCTGACCTGCTGAGGCTCAGCGGTCAATCAACGGTCAATCAGCGGTCGGAGGGGTTGGCCTCTTCGTAGGCCGAGATGATCTCGTGGGAGATCTGACCGCGGGCGGACACGGTGTGGCCGTTGTCGCGGGCCCATTCGCGGATCCGCTTGTTGCGGTTCGGGTCGGACTTCGGGGCGGCGGCGCCGGTGGAGCGGGAGCGGGTGGAACGGGTCTTGGCGACCTTGGTGGCGACCTTGAGGTACGGCTCGAGGTCGATGGCGAACTTGAGTGCGTTGTCCTCGGACAGGTCCAGGGTGTAATCCGAACCGGCGTAGGAGAACTCGACGACGTTCACGTCATCCGCGCTGAGGGCGGTTCCGTCCAGATCGTCGAAGAACTGGGTGACTTCACGACGTGCCATGGAGATAATCCTTTACTCGTTCATGCAGATGGACACTGATGCTTCTGGTGAGCGAGTCTAACCCATATAGAACGGACTATGCGAATATCTGTCCTGGCAATTCACTGAATGTCGACGCGGGAAAACAAACGTCGGCACAGTGGCCGTGAATTAGGCGGCGTCGAGCCTGGCGTCCAGAAGATCGAGTTCCGTGGACACGGCGGCGAGCTCGGCATCGGAGGATGCGGATTTCAGCGTCGTCTCCAGTGTTCCGAGCTTCGTGATGATCTCCTTCTCCACGGAATCCGGGACAGTGGAGGCGCCGGCACGGTTACGGAGATCCGCGATACGTGCACGCTGGACCGCATCATGCCCCGGGGCGGTACCACCGGCACCGAATCCGCCGAGCAGCGACGAGAGGCCCTGACCGGACGGGGTGGAACCCAGCTTCGCCACGGCACGGTAGACCAGCGGTGCGGCGACCGGGATCACCGCGCGGGCCGTGCCGACCCAGCCGAGCACCTTTCCTGCGGTGACGCGCTTGGACTTCGCCTGCGCGACCAGGGCCTTCGCGGACTCGAGATCCTTCTTGTCCTGCCGCTTCGCGGCCTTGTCGTCGATGGCGCGGATCTTCCCGGCGGTCTTCTGCAGGTACCTGTCCCGTGCCTTGTCCGATTTCGCGGTGGCCTTCGCCGTCTCTTTCGCGTGGACCTTCGCCGCCTTGTACGCCGCCTTCTTCTCGTGGCGCCTACGGCGGATAGAACTGACAACTCCCATGTGAAAGGTCTCCTGTACCTGCTGTGGAACGTACTGCGGTGCCGACCGGTGACCGCGTGTGTTTCTGGTGGACCACTCTAGCCAATAGGATGGGACCTATTGTGACGAACCACCTTCTGCCGGTCACACCGGTGACTCCCGCAGACCTCACCGGTTGCCGCCGACGCAGTATCCTGCTGCGCGCCGCGACCGCAGGACGCGTCACCCCGGAACTCTCCCTGGCCGCCAGGGCCGACCGTCAGGCCCACCGGCAGCGCGCCGCCCTGCGCCGTACTGCCGTGACCTCCGCACTTCCCACCACCGCCCGTCGTGGTGACCGGGTGACGTTCAGCCGTACCGACATCGTCGACGACGGCACCGCCGAGGAGCAGACCCTGGAGGCCCTGGCCGCCGGGGTCCGCGTCATCACCGGGGCCCGTCTCGCAGACGACGCCCTGGCCTGCGACATCGACCTGCTGGTCCGGCTCGACGACGGTGCGGGGATCAGTGCGTCCACCGCATACATGCCGGTGACCGTCACAGCGCACACCACCGCGCGTCGGACGAAGGGGCCCGTCGCGGAGAAGAACAGTGTCCGGGTGGTGGACGTCGCCGCGCTCGGCCTGTCCACGCCGGTCGTCGCCCCACTGAAGCACCGCAGCAACGCCGTCGACTCCCAGAAGGTCGCCGTCGCCCATGTCCTGCTCGACCGGCTCGGGCTGGCGTCCGGGGACGTCGGATTCATCGGCGGCGGTGCCGGAGGGACCACCGGGGTCGGCGGTTACGCCCGGTGCGTCGTCATCACCGCCGACCGTGTCCTCGACGGCCTGGAGCGTGCCCTCGAGGCTCCCGTCCCGGCCCACCCCGTCCGGGTCCGGGAATGTGCCGACTGCGAGTTCCACAACCACTGCCGTTGCGAACTGGTCGACAGCGGCGACCTCAGCCTCATGCTTCCCGGGGACCGGGGGCGGCAGTGGCGCGAGCTCGGCGTCCACACCCTGCCGGATCTCGCGGCGCTCGCCGACCGGCCCGCGGAGCTGACGACTTTTCCCGGAGTCAACCGGGAGGACCCGGCCCTGGCGGCCGCGTGGATGGCCGGGGTGGAGTTCCTGCGGCGACCGCTGCGCCGGTGGATCACCGGACCCGACCTGTGGTGCGGTCACGCCTTCCGCATGCCCGGACACCTCGGCGACGGCGAACTGCCGATGGCCGGGGAGATCGGGGACGCCGTGGAGATCGACGTCGACATGGAGGCCCACCCCTCGCGCGGCACCTTCCTCTGGGGCACCTTCGACGGCTCCGAGTACCGTCCCTTCACCGACTTCAGCCGCGACGGGGATGAGGGGGAGCATGTCGCCCGGTACTGGACCTGGCTCATGGCCCGTCGCCGTGCCGCGCATGACTCCTACCGCGTCTTCCGCACCTACTGCTACTCCCAGCAGGGGGAGAACCACTGGATGCGCAGTTACGCGACCCGCTTCGGCGGACGCGAGTACGCGCCGGGCATCATCATGCCGACCCTCTCCGAGGTCAACGCCTTCCTCAACTCGCCCGAATGGGTCGACGTCTTCGCCCTGGTGAAGACCGCCCTGGCGGCGAACGGGTCACTGGGACTGAAATCCGTGGCGAGGCTGGCAGGTTTCACCTTCAGCCAGGAGGACGTCGACGGCCGGGCTGCGGTCGACCTCTTCGAGATCGCGGTCGGGGACGTCGACGGGGATGCGGACTCCGACGACGGTGCGCGTGCCGAGGCGTCCTCCCGGGCCCGGCGTACCCTGGAGCGTTACAACGCCGACGACTGCTACGCACCTGCCGCGGTGCGTCGTTGGCTGCGGCTCGGGGCACCGGGTGTCCCGCCGCTGGAGTACTGAGAAGGGACGGGACAACCGTGGATTTCCTGCAACGACTGATGGCCATGAACTCGTCCGGTCCGTTCCACGCGGAACGGCCGGACGCTGAGACAGCGCTCAAGGGCGGACGCCACCCCGTGCTGACCGATCCGAAGCCCCACACCGTCCTGGGGACGCCGGTCACCGGGCCGTGGAAGGACGGTCAGCAGCACATCGTGCTGGGACTGGGCTGCTTCTGGGGCGCAGAGAAGCTGCTGTGGCAGATCGACGGGGTGGAGGCCACCTCGGTGGGGTACGCCGGCGGCTACACGCCCAACCCGACCTACCGTGAGGTGTGCACCGGGCGGACCGGGCACTCCGAGGTCGTCGACGTGGTCTGGGATCCGTCGGTGGTCTCGCTCGAGTCGATCCTCAAGGTCGCACTCGAGAACCATGATCCGACCCAGGGCGACCGGCAGGGCAATGACGTCGGCTCGCAGTACCGTTCGGTGATCTTCCCGGTCGGCACGCCGGAGGAGGTCGCCTCGCAGATCGGGATCGCCCGTTCGGTGGTCGCGTCCTACGGGGAGCGGCTGAGGGACGCCGGCTACGGCGACATCACCACCGAGATCGTGCCGCTGGCCGAGACTCCGGCGGGGGAGTACTACCTGGCCGAGGACGAGCACCAGCAGTATCTGGACAAGAACCCGGACGGCTACTGCCCGGTCCATGCCACCGGTGTGACCTGCGGGTAGGGGTCCCGGGTTGTCAGTGGTGCAGGTCTGTCCGGCCGATGGGGGCGACGGTGGCGTCCAGGACGGCCACCAGGTCTGCCGGGGTCAGCTGGACGTCGAAGCCGCGGCGTCCTCCTGAGACGAGGATGGTCTCCTCGGACGCGGCCTCCGCGTCCAGCACCGTGGCCAGTCGCTTCTTCTGGCCGAGCGGGCTGATGCCGCCGACGATGTAGCCGGTGGAACGCTCGGCGGCCTTCGGGTCCGCCATCGTCGCCTTCTTCGCCCCGAACGCCGAGGCGGCGGCCTTGAGGTCGAGCATCATCGTCACCGGGACGACCGTGACTCCCATGCGCCCGTCATGCGGGCCGCCGTCGAGGTCGACGAGGAGGGTCTTGCAGATCTGCCGGGCCGGCATGTCGAGCGCGGCCGCCGCCTCGTCCCCGTAGTCCTCGACCTCGGGATCATGCTCGAAGGTGCGGACGGTGAAGTCGACACCGGCCTTCTCGAGTGCGAGCACGGCGGGCGTGGCCCCGTGCTGCTTCTTCCTGTCTTTCTTGCTCACCTTCGCCAGCCTAGCGCTCGCCAGCCTAGCGCTCCCACCGACACATGCGACACGGGCGCCTCACGGTGGTTCCGGGGATGGAAACCACCCTGAGACGCCCGTGTCAGGACCTCACAGGGGAGTCGGTGAAGACTTTCCGTACAACCGCCTGGAGCGGTCCGGCGCTACAGAACTGCTGGAGCTCCTAGGCCTTGGCGGCGGCGAAGCGCTCGGCGACGTCGTCCCAGTTGAAGACGTTCCAGACGGCCTTGACGTAGTCGGCCTTGACGTTCTTGTACTGGAGGTAGAAGGCGTGCTCCCACATGTCCAGCATGAGCAGCGGGGTGAAGTTCACTGAGGTGTTGCCCTGCTGGTCGGTCAGCTGCTCGACGATGAGGCGGCCGGCGATGTGGTCGTAACCCAGGACGGCCCAGCCGGAGCCCTGCAGGCCCAGGGCGGCACCGTTGAAGTTCGCCTGGAACTTCTCGAAGGAACCGAAGTCGCGGTTGATGGCCTCAGCCAGCTCGCCGGTGGGCTCGCCGCCACCGTTCGGGGAGAGGTTCTTCCAGAAGATGGAGTGGTTGGTGTGGCCACCGAGGTTGAAGGCCAGGTTCTTGGACAGCGCACGGATGGTGTCCGGGTTGCCGCCCTCCTCGCGGGCCTTCTCGAGGGCCTCCAGCGCGGCGTTGGCGCCGGCGACGTAGGTCGCGTGGTGCTTGTCGTGGTGGAGGGTCATGATCTCGGCGGAGATGTGCGGCTCCAGCGCATCGTAGGCGTAGGGGAGCTCGGGAAGTTCGTACACGGCCATGTTTCGTGGTCCTTTCGTCATAACGTCTGTTACGGCTTCCAGTGTGGCCCGAAATTCCTGACCGTGCAATGGTCAGCAATTCGAAAAAGAAAGTTCAGACTAATGAACTCGCTGGGTAATGCGACATTCTCCACCCCGTTCGCCCGGGCATTCCGCGGCTACTCTTGAGCATGTATCCACCACAACGACGGAAGGACCGCGCCATGACCACCACAGGCGCCACCACCACTGCCACGAAGATCGTCCTCATCGGTGCCGGCGATGTCGGCGTCGCCTACGCCTTCGCCCTGATCAACCAGGGACTCTGCGACCGCTTCGTCCTCATCGACCTCGACGAGAAGAAGACCTGGGGTCAGGTCCAGGACCTCAACCACGCCGTCCCCTGGTCCAACCACCGCACCGTCATCACCCAGGGTGACTACCCCGACTGCGCGGACGCCGACATCGTCTGCATCTGCGCCGGCGCCGCCCAGAAGCCCGGCGAAACCCGACTGGATCTCGTCGAAAAGAACGTCGGGATCTTCCGCGGCATCGTCGGTTCCGTCCGCGATTCCGGATTCGACGGCATCTACCTGGTCGCGTCCAATCCGGTGGACATCCTCAGCTACGTCACCTGGAAGGTGTCCGGGCTCCCTTCCCACCGCGTCATCGGCTCCGGCACGGTGCTGGACACCGCCCGGCTGCGCTGGGCCCTCGGCAACCACTTCGACATCGCCCCGACCTCGGTCCACGCCTACGTCATCGGCGAGCACGGGGACACCGAACTGCCCGTCTGGTCGGCGGGTTCGGTCGCCGGCGTCCCGCTGTCGACCCGTCTGGCCGCCACCGGCGGCACCGAGACCGCCGACCGGATCTTCGCGCAGACCAGGGACGCCGCCTACGAGATCATCAAGGCCAAGGGGTCGACCAGTTTCGGCATCGGTCAGGGCCTCGCCCGGATCACCGCGGCCGTCCTCGGTAACGAGGATGTCGCACTGCCGGTGTCCACGCTGGTCGACGGGATCTACGGCCGGGAAGGACGCCGCCCCCTCTACATCGGGACCCCCGCCGTCATCGCGCGCGACGGCGTCCGCGAAGCGGTCGAACTGCCGTTGGACGCCACGGAGCGCGGACAGTTCGCGCACTCCGCCGACACTCTCGAGCAGGTCATGGAGGATGCCGGCGTCTTCGATCTCTAGAGCGACGTCGCTAGAGTCCGAGGAACCGCTTGATCAGCGGTATCTCCTCGCGGGCCTGCGCCAGGCCCGCCTCGTAGGTCTCCGCGAGTTCGTTGAGCTTGCGGGTGCCGTTGCCGATCGGCATCCGGTGCGGGGCGAAGATGTACGCCCGCCCCAGCCGCTCCTGCTCGAAGATCCAGTCGCGGGTCCGGTTGTAGCGCATGTGCCGGTCATGCATGGACGTCGCCAGCGCGGGGTACTGCGGGAACCACCGCTTCACCGCCCAGGTGAACTTGGTCGCCTTCTTCCGGTAGGAGCGCGTCCTCGTCATGATGACCAGGAAGCGGTCGAAGCCCTCTATCTCGCGGGCGGAGTCGATGGGGATGCCACCGGTCGGCCCGAAAGCGCCGTCGAAGTAGATCTCCCCGCCGATGCGCGTCGGCGGCATGAGGACCGGGAGGGACGCCGAGGCGCGGGCGTGGAGCAGGAAATCGTCGAGGCCGGTCATGTCGGCCTTGCTCCAGTGGACGGTCTCGCCGGTGCGTCCGTTGAACCCGGAGATGCGGAAGTCGCCGGGGTTGGCCTTCATGGCGGCCCAGTCGGGGGCCATGCGCCGGTCCTCGACACGGGCCGTGCCGCTGAAGAGGTACTTCGTGTTGAAGAAGCCGTCGCCGCGGAGGAAGGGACGGATGCCACCGAACAGCGGATCTCCGGGGAAGACCGTGTAGTACTCGCGGGCGAGTTCGGGTTCGTGGGAGAGGTAGGTCGCCACGTGCACCGCGGAGCCGGAGTTCCCGTAGGTCCAGTCGAAGGAGATCCCTTCCTCGTCCAGCGCCTGCACCATCGCCGAGGAGAAGGCGGACCGCATCGCGCCCCCCTCGAACACCAGCGCCGTGTCGCTGACGGACGGGAGAGGGGTACCGACTGCCGGGTTTTCTGCCACGGGAGTCAGCCTACCGTGACCGCGGTGACTACCGTGTGAGACGTGAAGATCATCGCGCACCGCGGCGCCAGCGGCTATCACCCGGAAATGACGCAGGACGCCTACGAGACGGCGTTCGCCCTGGGAGCCGACGGTGTGGAGTGCGATATCCAGCTTACCGCCGACGGCGTGGCGGTCTGCCTCCACGACCCGACGGTCGACCGCACCTCCGACGGCACCGGCGCGGTGAACTCGAAGAACCTCGCCGAACTGCGGGAACTGAACTTCGGCACCGCAGAGCGTCCGCAGCGGATCCTCACCCTCGCCGAGCTGCTGGAGCTGGTGAAGGACGCGCAGCGTCCCGACTACCGCCCGGAGATCTTCGTGGAGACCAAGCGGCTCGACACTGTCGCCGAGCGCCGCGGCCAGCTGGAACAGGCCCTGCAGCGTGACCTCGTGGCGGCGGGGCTGGCTGACGGGCCCGGTGCGGACCCTGCTGCGGGGCCTGTCCACCTCATCTCCTTCGACCCCGGCTCTCTCGCCCGGTTCCGCAGGATCAACCCCGGCATCCACCGCGTCTACCTGCGCAAGAAGTACACCGGCTGGAAGATCGTCCGTCGGCTGGAGCCGGCCTGCGTCGCCCAGTCCCCGGGCTTCGCCGTGAGCCGTGCACGGACCGCACCACAGAGCCTGGGGGACGCACCGTCGAACACCTACCTGTACACACTGAACAGCGCGGGGAACGTCCGGTGGGCGCAGCGTCACGGTATCGGGTGGATCGCCACGGACTACCCGGACCGGGCCCGCGGGTGGTGCGAGGGGGCGACCCGTTCCTTCAGCCTGAGCCGCTGACATACACTGGCCGGGTGGCCAAGAAGAAGAAGAACGAAGAAGTCCTGCCCGAGGGCATGAGCCGCCGCCAGGCGAAGCTCGCCCGCCGCGCCGCCGAGCGCGCCGCCTTTGAGCGCGACCCCCGCCCCTACGACGGCTTCGCGGCCGAGGCCGACCTCGTCGCGATGCAGGAGTTCGTCCCCTCGGCGCACTTCCTCGCCGAGACGGTGGCGGACGCCGCGTTCCCCCGCCCGGTGCGCATCGTCACCGTGCTGCCGGGTGCGGTCGCCGCCCTGGTCCGCCCGGAGGAGGAGGGTGGCGAGGCACTCGTCGCCCTGCAGACCGCCCAGCGCGGCAACAACCCGAACCGCGACCTCGCCTTCGCACTGAACTGGGCGAAGGACGCCGCGCCGGGTGCCTCCCTGGAGACCGGTGTCGCCGACGGCTCCGAGCCGGCGCTGGACACCCTGCTCGCCAAGGACCAGACCCCGCTCATCGAGGTCGCCGAGGACTTCAACTGGTGGCTCACCGAGGACCAGCAGTCCAACCCGACCGTGCAGCAGACCCTGCAGCAGGCCAATGACTCGGTCCTGCCGTCCGAGCGCATCGACGCCCCCGTCACCGGTGCCGCCTGGTGGATCGACCCGGGCGAGAAGGCCCACATCCGGTGGATCCGCCCGGAGACCGAGAACGTGCTGCTGCCGGCCCTGGCCCGCGTGCACGCCGCCGGTGAGCTGAACCTCGGCGAAGACACCCGCTTCGCCGGTGTCTTCCGCACCCACGGCCTGCTCGTCCCGGTCTTCGACCTGGACAACACGGTCACCGCGCCGGAGTTCGCCGCCCCGCTGGAGAAGCTGGACGCCCGGCTCGCCGCCGCCCTCGACGAGCTCGCCGGTTCCGGGGACGCCGCCCAGCTCACCGCCGAGGAGCAGAAGTCGAAGCAGACGATCATCGCCCGTGAGGTCACGATCCGCTAGAACCGTGTAGAAACGGTGGCATGGCTGATACCGCATTCTCCGGAACCCCCGCCCACACCGTCGGCGATCTTCCCGCCGTCGGTGCTGCGGCGCCCGCTTTCACCACCGTCAACGCCGACCTGCAGGATGTCTCGCTGAGCGACTTCGCCGGCAAGCGCGTGATCCTCAACATCTTCCCGTCGGTCGACACCGGCGTGTGCGCGAACTCCGAGCGTGAGTTCAACAAGCGCGCCACCGGCCTGGACAACACGGTCGTCGTCTCGGTCTCCAAGGACCTCCCCTTCGCCCTGGGCCGCTTCTGCGCCGCCGAGGGCATCGAGAACGTCACCGCGACCTCGTCGTTCCGCTCTTCCTTCAGCGAGGACTACGGTGTGCGTCTCCTCGATTCCCCGCTGGCCGGTGTGCTGGCCCGCGCGGTCGTCGTCATCGACACCGACGGCACCGTGCTCCACACCGAGCTCGTCCCCGAGATCACCACCGAGCCCGACTACGACGCCGCCCTCGCGGCGCTCTAGTCAGCGCTAGTCAGCGCCCTCAGCGCATAGTCGAGAACAGTTCTTCCGCGGCAGCGTCGTCCCACAGGACGACGCTGCCGGCGTCTGTGTCGGCGAAACCGCCGACCGGGACGGTCTGCTGCTC
Source organism: Corynebacterium variabile (assembly GCF_006539825.1). GTDB lineage: Bacteria > Actinomycetota > Actinomycetes > Mycobacteriales > Mycobacteriaceae > Corynebacterium > Corynebacterium variabile. Next base: position 217,763 of record NZ_BJNT01000005.1, on the reverse strand, counting down.
GGAACCGCGGACCAGGCCCAGACCCAGGGACGCCAGGTGCCAGACGTGGTCCCCGTTGTCCACGGTGACGGCGTCCGTCAGGTTGCTGATCAGGGGGAAGGCCCGGAACGGGTTGATCATCGTCGAGAGGGACCCCACCTTCTTGATCACCGCGGTGAGGAACTCGCGCTGCCGCTCGACGCGGTCGAGGTCACCGTTGGCCGAGGTGTAGCGGGTACGCACGTAACCCAGCGCAGTCGGGCCGTCCATCTTCTGGCAGCCGGCCTCGACATTCAGGCCCGCCATCGGGTCGTCGATGGGTTCCTTGGGGCACAGGGTGACGCCACCGACGGCGTCCACGATCCCGGCGAAGCCGGCGAACCCGAGCTCCATGTAGTGGTCGATGCGCATGCCGGTGTTCTGCTCGACGGTCTGCTGCAGCAGCTGTGGACCGCCGTAGGAGAAGGCGGAGTTGATCTTGTCCATGCCGTAGCCGGGGACCTCCACGTAGGAGTCGCGCGGGATGGAGACCATCGTCGGCTTGCCGCCGACCGACGGGACGTGGACGACGATGATGGTGTCCGTGCGCTGCCCGCCCTCGGAGAGGTCGCCGGCGGCGTAGCGTTCGCCGTCCTCGTCGGACAGTCCCTCGCGGGAATCCGAGCCGACGAGCAGCCAGTTCGTGCCCTTCGTGTTCCCGGTGGCGGAGTCGGTGAGCGCGTCGATCCGGTTGAGGCTGGAATCGACCCACCACGCCGTACCGCCGACGATCACGACAATCACCAGCAGGAGGACGCCGAGGATGCGTCCGATGCGCGGGCGACGGCGCCGCCTCTTCTGGCGCGGTGCCCGGGGCGGGGCCTGGCGGGGTGGCTGGTTCTGCGGCTCCGGGCGCTGCATCGGCGGCATCGGCTGCTGGCCGGGATCGCGCGGCGGGTACTGGTCGCGGTAGGGCTGCCGGCCCTGCTGCTGGTTCCCGTCGCGCCGGTACTGCGGGGGAGCGGGCTGGTCGCCCGGGCCCTGCGGGGAGGGGGCGTCCCCGTACATCCGGGTGCTGTTGTCCTCGGGTCGCGCCTCGGGTCGACGCGGCACCGGGTTGCCGAACCGGTCACGCAGGACGCGCCCGAGGTGGTCCCGGGCGTAATTGTCGCTTCCGTCGTCCGGTCGGGGAGGTTGGGTCATGGAGGACAGCATAACGAAGGGCGCGGGGGAGCTGATCATCCTCGGGGATGAGATGAGGTCGGTAGCGGCCGGTTCGGTCCCCGGGGTGAACGTCGATACTCTTGTATCCATGAGTGATGAGACCCTGGGCCTGCTGGCCGGTGTACTGGCGGTAGTCGCGGCATGGATCGTCTTCGCGATGGTCCGGGCGGTGGCGAAGGGGCAGCTGTCACGGGACAGTGGCTTCGGCCTGGTCACCCCGACCGTGAAGAAGACTGACGCAACCTGGTCCGCAGGTCACGAGGCTGCGCTGCCGGTCGCGAAGAAGACCATCGCCGTGACCGCGGGTGTGTGGCTGGTCGCCCTGGTCATCGGCCTGATCGTGCAGGCGGACTGGGCCGGCTACCTGGGCCTGGTGCCCTACGTCGTGGTGGTCGGTGGTTTCGTGCCGATGGTCAGGGCGGCGAACGCGGCGGCCGTCGAGGCGGCGAAGAAGGGTTCGCGCGGGAAGAAGAAGCGGAAGCGGTAGGCACCCCGCACGCAGCGGAGCCGCAGGTGCCGGACCTCTCGGTACCGGGCGCCTGCGGCTCCGTCTTTCCCGACACCACCGGTGCCACCGTCCTCGCTACGGTGGCACCGGCGCCGCGGCCGGACCGGATCACGCAGGTCGGCCGGGGTGTCGGGGCCCTCTCAGGACGCCGCCCCCTCTCAGTGGCTGACGTCCATATGAAGCACTGTAGAACCTGGTACTTGTGCGGCCATGACACCGACGTCCGTGTTCGCGGATGATTCGCTGTCAGTCCGGTGGACACCGGCTGGCAGGGGTGCGAGTGCCCGCCCCTACAACCCCGGTACTCCGCCGAGCACCTGGTAACCGACGAAGGCGACCGTGTCGATGAGCCCGTGCGCTATGACCAGCGGCCACACCTTCCCGGTCCGCCAGAAGAAGAACACGAACACCAGCCCCATGACGATGTTTCCCAGTCCGGCGGAATAGCCCTGGTAGAGGTGGTAACTGCCGCGCAGTGCCGACGAGGCCACGAACACCCACACCCACGGCACCTGCAACTGCCGCAGCCGCGACACCAGCCATGCCACCACGATGATCTCCTCGGCGAAGCCGTTCGCCCAGGCGTTGATGACCAGCAGCAGCACATCGCCGACCGAGGAGTCTAACCCCGAGGCCATGACCTGCTTCGACAGGTTCAGCTGGACCGCCACCACGTAGAACACCAGACCCGGCAGCCCGATCAGCGCAGCCAGTCCGGCTCCCGGCAACACATCGCGCCGGGAAGGACGCAGCGGCGAGATCCCGGCCAACCACACCGGGACATGCCTGAGCAGCAGGAACACCGCCAGCCCACCCCAGGCGAGCAGCACCCCGGAACTGATGAGCTGGAACAGCGGGTCGAGCCAGGCCAGTGAGGACTTCTCTGCGTTGAGGGTGGTGGTCTGCTTGTTGAGCTTCGTCGGCGTCGTCGCGGACTCGAGCAGTCGCAGCGCCGCCCGCACACCCGAAGTGCCGAAGGTGACGGCGAGGACCAGCACGATCTCCCAGCGCAGAGCACGGCGGTCGGCGTCCGCGGTCACCGCCTCCGGCTGCACCGGGGAGGGGGCGGCCAACCACCGGCGGACGCGGCCCTGGTCAGTGGTCATGCGAGTGTCCGTGGGTGTGCCCGGCCACGACGGGCCGGTACCGAAGCGACTCGATGTTTCCGGGCTCTGCCACCGTGAACCAGGACGCGTCCGCATCGCCGGAACCGATCATCCGCGCCACGGCGTCCTGCAGATGGGCACCGAGTGCGAGCAGCGTCGCGGCGTCCACCCGGTCGCCGACGGCACCCAGGTGCACCGAGACCGGCCACTGCCCGGGGGCAGCGGCGACGAGCGGCACCGACAGGGCTGCCCAACCGGTGAGGTTCCACAGGGTGGCCCACGGCGTCCACGCGGTCTGCGCGAGGAAGTCGAGACGGTGCGATCCGGCCAGCGCCAGCGACGAGAAGGCGCCGACCGGTGGCGGTGCGCAGGCCAGGGTGGGGGTCACGACCACATCGACCTCCGGCCAGGCACGTTCGATGTCGCCGGGCAGGACGCGCAGGGACGCCGCGGCGTCCTCGATATCGGACGCCGCCAGCGCCCGCCCCTGCTCCTTGAGCCAGCCGGGCATCGGGCCCAGCGGGTCGGGCAGGCCCGCGCACCGGGCGGCCATGATGCGGGAGAAGACCGCGAACCGCTCCACGGGGTATGGGGCATCGACCGGGACAACACCACTGACCTGCGGGTGGGTCACCAGCAACGCGGCGGACGCGGTGGTGGCCGTGGCGATCCGCGGGTCCACCGCCGTCGGCCCGGCCTGCCCCGGATCCCCGTGGAAGGGCACCGTGGACATGCCCAGGCGCAGGCCCGGGCGCACCGGGGTGGTGGAGGCCAGATCATAGGCCCGCGCCGTGAGCGTCAGGTCGCGGGCGATGAAGCCCTGCGCCGCCGGATTCGGCAGTGCCCGGGATGCGGCACCGGACCCGAAGACCCGGTGTGCCGGCTTCAACCCGGGCAGGCCGACCGCCGCCGCCGGCACCCGGATCGACCCGCCACCGTCGTTGGCGTGGGCGATGTCGACGATCCCGCGGGCCACCGCCACCGCCGCCCCGGAGGAGGACCCGCCGGTCGTCATCCGCGGGTCGACCGGGTTCACCGGGCCCGGACCGCCTCCGACCAGGTCAGGCTCGGTGTAGACCGTCGCCCCGTACTCTGCGGTGACCGAGGCGCCGACCAGCGATGCGCCGGTGGCGAGCAGGCTGCGGACCGTTGAGTCGTGCTCGTCGGCGACCTCCTCATGGGCGGGACTGCCGAACCCGGTGGTCTCCCCGGCGACCCGCTGCAGATCCTTGACCAGCACCTCGACCTCACGCAGCGTGCCGGTGGTCTCCGCGCAGCCGCTGGTGTGCGGGATGTCGTACATCCGGGCGACCCCCAGCTCGGCGGCACTGAGCCCGGTCGACGCGGTGGCCGCGGCCAGGCGTGCGGCGGTGGTGGTCGGTGTTCCGGGCGTTCCCATGGTGACCCAGCGTAGCGCTCGCCCAGGTAGGTTGATGGGCATGACCACCGTCGCTTTCCTCGGGCCCAGGGGCACCTTCACCGAACAGGCTGTCCTCGACTTCACGACCGCCGGGCATCTGCCGGCGGACGCCGACCACGTCACCGTCACCTCTCCGGCGATCGCCCTGGACATGGTGCGTTCCGGGGAGGCGGACGTCGCCTGCGTCGCCCTGGAATCCAGTGTCGACGGCCCGGTGACCCAGACCTTCGACGCCTTCACCGTCGGTTCCGAACTGCAGATCGTGCGGGAACATGATGTGCCCGTCGCCTTCCAGTTGCTCGTCCGCCCGGGTACGACGCTGGCCGACGTGAGGACGCTGACCTGCCATCCGGTGGCGTACAACCAGACGGCGAACTGGCGTGGGGTCACATTGCCGGACGTCACCTTCGTCGCAGCGTCCTCCAATGGTGCCGGGGCCACCGCCGTCGCCGCCGGGGAGGTGGACGCCGCCCTCGCGCCCGCCCGCGCCGGGGAGCTCAACGGGTTGGAGACCCTCGCCGACGGCATCAACGACCTGCCGGATGCCCGTACCAGGTTCGTGCTGCTCACCAGGCCGCAGACCCCGCCGGCCCGGACCGGCAACGACCGCACCGCGATCGTGCTGCGGGTACCGAATGAGCCGGCGTCGCTGGTGATGGCACTGATGGAGCTGGCGACGCGCCGGGTGGACATGTCTCGGATCGAGTCGCGGCCCACCCGGGAGAAGGCCGGCACGTACAACTTCCATGTCGAGGTCGCCGGGCACATCGATGATCCGGCCGTGGCTGAGGCACTTGCCGGGCTGTACCGCTACGCCGAGCGGTTCCGGTACCTGGGGTCCTGGCCGCAGGAGGGCTGGGTCGGCGGGGTGAACGGGCCGTCCGGGTCGATGCCGCCGGACTACACGGAGTCGAGGGCGTGGATCGAGGCGCGGACGAAGGGGGAGCCGTACGCATGACCCGGCTGCTGCTGATCCGTCACGGACAGACGACGTCGAATGTCTCCCACTCGCTGGACACGAATCTGCCCGGTGCCGCATTGACAGAACTGGGCAGGTCACAGGCCTACGCTGCCGGTGAACTCATCGCGGGGGAGTACGGAGCGCAGGACGCTTCAGGGGTCGGTCTGACCCTGGCGTCCTCCCAGGCGTTGCGGGCGCAGCAGACCGCGAAGGGGATCGTCGAGGGTGCCGCCGGGGCCGGGCTGGTGCTGCCGACGCCGGACGCGTGGCCGGGGATCTCTGAGATCCCGGCCGGTGACTACGAGATGCGCAGTGATCCCGAGGCCCAGTACAACTACCACCGGTTCTTCGGCGAGTGGCTGGGTGGGTCGCTGGATCTGGCGATGCCCGGGGCGCTGACCGGACGTGAGGTGGTCAGCCGCTACCTCGACACACTGCTGCCGCAGCTGGTCACGGCGCAGTCGACGGGCTCTGATCTGGCGGTGGTGAGTCACGGAGCGGTGATCCGTCTGGTGGCCGGGTTCCTCGGCAGGGTCGAGCCGGAGTGGGCGGTGCGCTCGCTGCTGCCGAACTCCTCCCGGGTGGAGCTGGAGGTGCCGGAACTGGGACCGGGGGCTTCGTTGCCGTCAACCGTCCTGCCGACGCTTCCCACGACGGACGCCCCGATGCTCCACACGGCGGCGTGGGTGCCGGAGAAGGACGTGGCATCGAGATTTGTCGGAGAAACACTGACCGACGTCATTTCCGCTGGTTGGAAGGTTACTGAGTGGGGTGGGCACGGAGAACCTCCCCGGTTAACATAGGTCACTTAGTTATATCTTCCCCTGGTTTCCGCTACGGTCGATCGGGTTCGACTATAGGAAGGAACCGTTGTGGCTAACAATGCCCACACCCCGGCGCCGATCCAGGCGAGCGACATTCACGTCGTGGACCAGTCAAAGATGAAGAAGGCGCTGCGCGCCACACTGCTCGGGAACTTCATGGAGTGGTACGACATCGGAGTCTTCTCCTATGTCATGACCTACATCACCCTCCACTTCTTCCCGCTGCCCTCACCGTGGGACGGGCTGGCGAGCTTCGCCACCCTCGCGGTGACATTCCTCGTCCGCCCGCTCGGCGGACTGATCCTCGGCCCCATCGGGGACCGGGTGGGACGCAAGGCGATCCTCGCGTTCACGATCATCATGATGTCCGCAGGCACGTTCCTCATCGGCTGCCTGCCGACCTACCAGCAGATCGGCATCGTCGCCCCGGTCCTGCTGATCCTGCTGAAGTTCATCCAGGGCTTCTCGACCGGCGGCGAGTACGCCGGCGCGGCGACGTTCATCGCCGAGTACGCCTCGGACAAGAAGCGCGGCTTCTGGGGGTCCTTCCTGGACCTCGGCTCCTACCTGGGCTTCGCTGCCGCGGCCGCCCTGGTCTCGATTCTGGAGGTGGTGACGACGGACGCCCAGATGGAGTCCTGGGGCTGGCGTGTCGCTTTCTGGGTTGCACTGCCGCTGGGCCTGGTCGGCCTGTACATGCGCTCCAGTATCGAGGAGTCACAGGCCTTCGAGGCTGTGCAGGAGAGCCGTGAGGAGCGCGTCGGTGACACTGTCGACGTGTCCTCCCAGGAGGGCGAGGACGCCGCCACCGCGGCGTCCGGCGGTAATACCACGAGCCTGATGGGGCAGGTCAGCTACCTGTTCCGCAACTTCGGGGCGGAGATCCTCATGGGTTCCGCGCTGGTCATGTGTGCCCAGGTCGTCGGTTACGCGCTGACGACGTTCATGCCGACCTACCTCACCGACACGCTCGGTTACGACACCGTCCACGGCAATGCCCTGCTGGTGCCGGTGCTGATCATCGTCTCTGTCGGACTGCCGCTGTTCGGGTCCCTGTCCGACCGGATCGGTCGCCGCCCGGTGATGATCGCCGGCTGTGTGGTCGGTGTGGTCTTCGCGATCCCTGCCTTCGCGCTGATGATGCTGGACCACGTGTGGTCCACGCTGGCGGGCCTGATGATCATCGGTGTGATCATGATGTTCCAGGTTTCGATCCAGGCCTCGGCCCTGCCGTCCCTGTTCCCGACGGCCAGCCGGTACACGGCGATGGGCCTGATGTTCAATGTCGCGGTCGCCCTGTTCGGTGGTACCACCGGGTTCGTCATCACCGCGCTGCAGAACATCATCGGTTCCGACTATGCCGGTGCGTACTACATCATGTTCGCCTGCATCGTCGGCGGCATGGGTGTGTACTTCATGCGGGAGTCTGCGGGACGCAACCTGCTCGGCTCCATGCCGGTCGTCGACGAGGAGCATGAGGTCGCCGAGGTTCTCGAGGGGCTCGAGACCAATGAGAAGTACGACCTCGACACCATGCCGATCGAGGGTGCTGAGTCTGTGGGCGCCCGGGTCTAACCTGCGGGCTGGGACGGCGGCATCGCGCAGTCTGAGGCTGTTGGCAGGGTGACGAAAACAGCCTGACGCTGCGTACTGCCGACAACGGCGGACGCATCATGGTCCGGGCCAGCATGATCACCGCTACCCCGTGCAGGTGTGCGTCGACGGGGTGGAATCTTCTGCCCGGACCAACCGGTCGACGCGCACCTGCAGCGCACCCGGAGTCCCGGGCTCAACCCCAGCCGAGCTCGTGGAGCCGGGCATCGTCGATGCCGAAGTGATGCCCGATCTCGTGGACGACGGTGATGGCGACCTGTTCCACCAGCTCATCGTGGGAGCGGCACCAGTCGCACAGGGCGCCCCGGTAGATGCTGATCTTGTCCGGCAGGTACGTCGGCCATTCGACGGAGCGCTCGGTGAGTGCGACTCCGTGGTAGAGGCCGAGGAGGGTGGGGTCCTCCTCATTGCGGTCCTCGACGACGATGGCGACGTTGTTCAGGCTGTTGAGGAGTTTCCGGGGGATCATGTCGAGTCCCCGGTCGACGAGTTCCTCGAACTCTTCGTCGGTGACCTCGACCATGGGGAGCCTCCGGATTGTTCATGTCAGGTGGTGTGGTTACTGGGATCGAGTGTAGTTGTGGTGGGCACAGCGAGGAGGAGCGAGGACGCAGCAATACCCTGACATGGATCGAAGCACAATCTATGTCAGTTATGAGGTTTCCTCTGCGCGACTCAGTGTGCTGCTGATAGGTTTCCCGAGATGACTATCTGTAGCGGACGTTACAGAGTGGTCCTGTTGACGTACCTGTATCTGGAGGAACCATGACTGACCTGAACTCTTCACGACCCTCGGGGCTGCGGCGCTGGGCCACCCGCGGTGCTGTCGCCGTCGCCGGTCTCGGCGCTATCGCCGGAGCGATGGCGCCGGCCGCGTCGGCTGCCCCGGCGGCAGGCTCGAACAAGGCGACAATGTGCAGTTGGCAGAATGATGTGCGTGTCGGTCCCGTGCACGGCGGTCGGACCCAGGGTGACTGCCGTGTCTACCCGGGTCAGGAGCTCTGGAGTACCAATGGTGGCAGGAACATCATCTCCCTCGGCCAGGTCATCCTGCCCGGCGGCATCAACTACTCCGCCTGGGTCGACAAGGTCTGGTGATGGGGCCTGCCGATTACCGGGGTCGGTTGACGGCCGGTTTTCTCTGGGTATTCAGCGTCGGAGGAGTCGTCGGTCTCGGCGTCCTGTCCGTCGGGAGTGACTGGGCGGGGGAGTACGCCGCTCCGCTCGCAGCAGCAGCGCTTCCCCTTCTGCTGCTGGTCCAGGACGTCGCGACCCGTGCTCGTCCGGAGGACGCCGACAGCCGGATCCCGACCGCTCCTGGAACTGTGTGGACCCTGTCGCTGGGCGGCAAGCTGATGTAGCTCGCCCCGGTGGTGATCCTCATGCTCGCGACGTTCGGGTTCGGTATATGGGCATCCGGCCAGGATCAGTCCGCCAGTCAGGAGCGGCGGGCAACGGGAATGGTGGTCATAGCGGTCGTCGGCCTGGTGTTCGTGCTCGTCGAACTGTTCAGGAACCGGCGACTCGAGTTCGACGGCCGGTACTGCCGGATGCGCGCGTAGCGTCGTCATTTCCGCTTCACTCCGGAGTCGCTGCATGCCAGCAGCCTGCGGACGCTGTCGGGATGGTGCGTCACGGCAGAGACCCTGTCGACAGATCACTACGGTCGTCAGGTCTGGACTCCGTGGCGGATCGAGGTTCCGGCCCGCGGGTGGAACTTCGACAAGGAGGGAACCCCGTTCGCGGACGAGGAACGTGCCGAGGAGGCTGGACAGTCCCAGCAGGTTCTCCCGGGATTCGGGTCGCAGTCCGCGCCGGTGGATTCCGCTGGCGGCGGGCCTCTTCCGAAGAACTGGTGGGACGAGTGACACTGCCTGGTGCTGTGGTCCGGAATCTTCTTCTTGATGTCGGAACTCGGTCCGACCAGCCTGCAGCTCACCGGAAGCGCTCTCCGGCTCAGTGTCGGTAGGCAGAGCTCTTTCACGGCTCAGTTGAACCGTCACTCCCTCGCCACCGTTCTGGCCACCCGGTACCGGGGCTTCAGCACTCCTGATCAACTCAGGCTGGCGGTCTATCCGTCGGTGGAATCCCGCGTGTTCGGGGTCCGCAAGCAACGAAGGGTTCTCGTTGTTCCGGGGACTGCCTTCCCGGATCTGGACATGTATGCGCTGAGAGGTCTTGTCAATGCGCGCGGGGCGGAAGGCGGAGAGGTCCCACCGAAGAAGGACTACGAGGTTCTGCCGGAGTTCCGTCTTGCGGCCGCGGCAACCACAGTGGTGGTGCTCGCGCTTCTCGCCGTTGCCACAGTGACGTGTACCGGCTGCGATCCCGTGCTGGCGGCACTCGTCGCCGTTGTCCTCTTTCTCCCTGTGACCGGCATCCAACCCCGTGCGAGCATCCTGCGTCCCGAACTCAGTGGCGGCCCGCGGGGTTGGTCGGGACCCTGGAGAATTCGGTGCGGCTACCCGTGGCCCGTTCTTGCCCCTCTGATGGGCGTGCTGGTCCTCGGCGCCGTCGTCGGAATTAAGGGGCTGCTCGGCGCCACCCCGAACGATTCCCTGGGGTGGCTGCTCTTCATCGCAGGCGCTGCGGCCCCGTTGACGGTGTGGGGCTACCAGGCAGTCGGTGCGTCCGTGCTCCGTGTCGACGACGAGGATGTGTTGCGCATCCGTCTCGGACGCCTGGTCCGGGCAAGGGTCGCGCTCGCGGATATCACCACCGCGGAAGTGGATACCGTCCTGTGGCACCGGGTGCGCGTCCGCTCGGACGGGGATATTCATCTGCACGTTCTCGGATCTGACTTCGACATCAGAACGCTGACGCTCCCCGCGCCGTTCCTTCACGGCGATCACATGAAGGAACTGGCGGCGCTGCTCATTGATCGGTCCACCGCGGCACGGTAACCCTACTTCTTCGGGTTCCGCGCCGGCTGCGGCTCCGGCGGGTTGCCGTCGATGGTGAACCCGTTGCGCACATCCCCGGCCAGGTCGGCGAAGCTGCCGTCCTCACGTCCCTTCGTCAGCGCACAGTTCACCGTCCGCGACCCGGCATTCCAGGAATCCTCTGCGATGGAGGTCCAGAACGGGGCCAGTGTCGACTGGTAGAGCGCCCCGTCCCCGGCGTCCCCACCGCCCAGGTAGTCGACCGCCGCCGCCTGGCACACTCCGGCCAGCCACTTGTTCTGGTCGTCCACCGTCGGCCATGCGCCGTCGAAGTTGTCGCCCAGGTTCACGACCTTTGTCACCTGCCACGAATGCGGCTGCTCACACGGCACCTCAGACGCCGTGTTCCCGTCGGCGCGGACGCAGGCGTCCACCTCCGAGAAGCGCGACTGGTCCGCTCCGGCGGCCACGCCGGTGACCTCCTCGGCGGTGCCGTCGACATCCGTCTCCATCACACCGCACAGCAGGGTTCGGTCGCCCTCGGCCCAGCCCTCAGCGGGCGGCAGGATCGGCGAGATCGTGTACCGGCCATTCGGGTCCAGCTTGCCGCCCATGTACTCCGTCACCGGGCCGGTGCACAGCTCTGCAGTCAGCTGCGACTGGCGCTCCAGGTTCGGCTGCGGGGCGTCCTCCCCGAACTCACTGGACGGGTACTGCGACAGGTCCTCCCTGGTCGCGACCTCGAAACGGTGCGGCTGCGCGCAGTCCACCGTGACGATGTCGCGCGTCACCTCCCCGTCCTGCGTCCAGTTCAGGCAACTGCCCTCGTCCGCGTCAGTGAAGGACGCCGGCTCAGATGCCACGTCCTCTTTCTCAGGGACGACCGGGCTGGACCCGTCCGGACTGACGACCGCGTACATCGCCGCAGCCACGCCACCGCACAGTGCGGCGACGAGCACGGTCTTCAGGACGCGGCGACGGCGCGGGTGCAGCGGACGCTCAGCGGACTCAGTCTGCACAACCGGCTCAGCGTGCTCAGTGTGCTCAGTCTGCTCAGGACGCTCAGGGGACGGCGAGGGCGTTTCAGAGGACATGCTGACCATTGTGTCATGCCGGTGCCGCTAAGCTGGTCGTCATGATTGATCTGAAGTTCCTCCGGGAGAACCCCGACGTCGTCCGAGATTCACAGCGCACCCGTGGCGAGGACCCGTCGCTGGTCGACCAGCTCCTGGAAGCCGATCAGCGCCGACGCGACCTCATCGCCGCCGCAGACACCGCCCGCGGCGAGGCCAAGGCCTACTCCAGGTCCATGGGCAAGCAGATGAAGGATGCCACCTCCGAGGAGCGTGAGCAGCTCAAGGCCAGGGGCAAGGAGCTCGCCGAGGCCGTCAAGAAGATCGAGGCCGACGAGAAGGACGCCGAGCAGGACGTCCACGACCTCCAGTTCAGGATCTCCAACATCGTCACCGGTGCCCCGGCCGGCGGCGAGGACGATTTCGTCGTCCTCGAGCACATCGGCACCCCGCGCGAGTTCGACTTCGAGCCCAAGGACCACCTGGAGCTCGGCGAGTCCCTCGGCCTGATCGACATGGAGCGCGGCGCGAAGGTCTCCGGCGCCCGCTTCTACTTCCTCACCGGCGACGGCGCCCTGCTCCAGCTCGCCATGCTGCAGCTCGCCGCCCGCAAGGCCGTCGAGCACGGCTTCCAGCTCATGATCCCGCCGGTGCTCGTGCGCCCCGAGATCATGGCCGGTACCGGCTTCCTCGGCGCCCACGCCGACGAGATCTACCACCTCGACGAGGACGACCTCTTCCTCGTCGGCACCTCCGAGGTCGCCCTGGCCGGCTACCACTCCGACGAGATCATCGACCTCTCCGAGGGACCCGTGAAGTACGCCGGCTGGTCCTCCTGCTTCCGTCGTGAGGCCGGTTCCTACGGCAAGGACACCCGCGGCATCCTCCGCGTCCACCAGTTCGACAAGGTCGAGATGTTCGTCTACGCCAAGCCGGAGGACGCCGAGGAGATCCACCAGCAGCTGCTGGCCATGGAGAAGGACATGCTCGCCGCCGTCGAGGTGCCCTACCGCGTCATCGACGTCGCCGGCGGGGACCTGGGCTCCTCCGCGTCCCGCAAGTTCGACACCGAGGCCTGGGTCCCGACCCAGAACACCTACCGCGAGCTGACCTCCACCTCGAACTGCACCACTTTCCAGGCGCGGCGTCTCAAGACCCGCTACCGTGACGAGAACGGCAAGGCGCAGACCGCCGCCACGCTCAACGGCACCCTGGCCACCACCCGGTGGCTCGTCGCCATCCTGGAGAACAACCAGCAGGCCGACGGCTCCGTCGTCGTCCCCGAGGCACTGCGCCCGTTCATCGGCAAGGACGTCCTGACACCCAAGAGCAAGTAGAACTGAAGACGTAGAAGAGGTAGAGACACTCCATGGCATTCAAGCTGCCCCGCGACCACTTCTGGCTCCCCAAGGGGTTCACGGTCACCCCGGCCCTGCCGGACACCCCGCCCCACCCGGAGTCGCGGGAACCCTTCTACGGCCGGATCATCATCCCCTTCGCGAAGCTGTGGATGCGCCGGATGCAGCACCTCAACGTGGAGATCCAGCACCCGGAGCGCATCCCCGCCACCGGCGGCGCGGTCCTGGCGGTCAACCACACCGGCTACTGGGACTTCGTCTTCGGCGGCATCCCCGCCGCCTACCAGGGCGGACGCCTCGTCCGCTTCATGGCGAAGAAGGAGATCTGGGACAACCCCGTCGCCGGCCCTGCGATGAGCGGCTGTAAGCACATCCCCGTGGACCGTGCCGACGGCGCGGCGTCCGTCAAGGAAGCGACCCGTCGGGCCGCCGACGGTGAGCTCATCGGCATCTTCCCGGAGGCCACGATCTCCCGATCCTTCGAGATCAAGGAGGTCAAGGACGGTGCCGCGCGCATCGCGCACGAGGCCGGCGTCCCGCTGATCCCTGTGGTGATCTGGGGTTCGCAGCGGATCTGGACGAAGGGACGCAAGCCGATCTGGCGGCTGAAGAGCGCCGACCTCATCGTCTCCGTCCGGGAACCCGTCGAGGTCACCGAGGACGCGAAGGCTTCCGCGCAGCGCCTGCACGACGCGATGGCCGCCGGCCTCGATGAGGTGCGCGCCCACTACGACGAGCTCTACGGCCCCTTCCCCGAGGGGGAGAACTGGATGCCGGTCTCGCTCGGCGGGTCCGCCCCGTCGCTGGAGGACGCCACGGTCAAGGACCGGGAGGACGCGCAGAAGCGTCGCGAGGAGCGCGCCGCCCGTGAGGCGGAGAAGGCGGCGAATCCCCGGCCTGAGAAGAAGCCGCTGTGGAAGAAACTGCTGAAGCGTTGACCGCAGCGCCGTCACTGATCATCAGTGACCTCGACGGCACCCTGCTGACCTCCGCGGACCGGGTCTCATCCCGGACCCGCGAGGTCATCGGGCGGGCCGTCGCCGCCGGTGCGCGGTTCATCCCCGCCTCCGGCCGACCGGCGCGGTGGATGCTGCCGGTCGTCGAACAGCTCAGCATCACCCCGGTGTGCGTCTGCGCCAACGGGGCCGTCGTCTATGACGCGGCCACCGACCGCATCACCTACGCCGCCGAACTGGCACCGGCGGTCCTGCGCCGGGTGACCCGCGCGATCCTCGAGGCCACCGCCGCCCCGTTGGCCCGGATGGGCCTGGGGCCGGTGAGCTTCGCCGTGGAGCGGACCGGGACCAGTGCCTTTGACCGGGCGTCGGAACTTTTCGCGGTCGAACCCGCCTACCCGCACGCCTGGGACACCGACGAACACGCCGTGGAGACCCGTGATGTGCTGCTGTCGAAGCCCGCGGTGAAGCTGCTGGTCCGCCACGAGAACATGCTCTCGGCCGACATGTTCGAGCTGGTCAACCCCGTCGTCGACCCGGCGGACGCCCATGTCACCTGGTCCTTCCACGGTGGACTGCTGGAGGTCAACGTCCCCGGGGTGACGAAGCTGTCAGGGCTGGCCCATGCCCTGGGGGACGCCTCGGGCTCGGACGTCGGCGCGGACGCCGTGCCGGACATCGACCCGGCGACCGTCGTTGCCTTCGGCGACATGCCCAATGACCTGGCGATGCTGCGCTGGGCCGGGCACGGGTTCGCGATGGGGAACGCGGTGGACGAGGTGGCCGCAGCCACCGACCACCGGACCGCGTCCAATGACGAGGACGGCGTGGCGCGGGTCCTCGAGCGCTGGTTCTGAGGCGGCACCTTCGCGTTCACTTCCCCAGTCCCGCGTTCACCTCAGATACATCACACGCTGTGCCACTTTTCGGGTCTGAATCCGGCATGGGCTGTGATGTATCCGAGGTGAACGGGGAAACGGACGTGAATGGCGTCCTCGAACGCCGTGTTCGACGGTGGGGGAGCGGCGTCCGGTGTGGTGGGTAGAACAGGAGGCGTTCCGCCACCACGCACCGACATGAAGGGGACCCCACCATGAGCGACACCGACACCAACAGCGACTTCCGCACCGACGACCTCACCGGGTGTGTGCCGGACATCGTCCTGCGGCCAGTGACCCGCCACCGTGTGATGGATGCGCTGGAACGTGCGGGCATCGCCTACACCGTCGACGTCGACCGGGAGGTCAGTGGTCGGTGGGAGAACGGTCGCATCTGGTTCGACCGTGCGGGGAAGGACAATGCTGTTCTGTCAGTCACCGGGTACTGGAAGGGCTGGCTGCCGGAGGACCGCCGGAGGGAACTCCTCGAGACCTGCAACGACTGGAACGAGAGGATGCTGTACCCGCACGCCTACGTCAGCACCGATGATGACGGGGACCTCCACGTGGTCGGCCACCACGCGGTGGACTGCACCTTCGGGGTCACCGACGAGCAGCTGTACCAGCACATCGACTCCGCCGCCGCGGTGATGCGGTGCCTGTTCGGCGATCTCACCGAGCAGTACCCGGAGGGCGTCCCGGACTGAGCCGGGGCTGGGTGGTTCCCCGGCTACACCCGCACCACGATCTTGCCGGTGACGTGCCCGTTCTCGAGGTCACGGTGGGCGTCCGCGATCGCCTCGGCGTTCATGCCGACCAGGGTCTCCCCGGTGGTCGGGACGATGCGTCCGGCGTCCACCAGATCGGCGATACGGTCCAGGATCCGCCCCTGGGACGCCGGGTCCACTGTGGCGTCACCGGCGTCCCCGTCCCCGAAGATCACCTTCGTGAACATCGACTCCCAATGCACCGAGATGGACTTACGCTTGAACGCGCCCAACTCGAAGGACTCCGGATCGTCGGTGAGACACAGGTGGGACGCCGGCGCCATCAGCGCGGCGAGGTCACCGGAGCGCCCGCCCGACTGTGAGGTGAATACGTAGCGCACCGGCGGCACCCCTGTACCACCGTCGGCGACCGGCTTCTGCAGCGCCGCGACCTGACCGGCGAGCTCCTTCTTGTGGTCCAGCACATGGTGGGCCCCCATCCGCGTCACCCACTCCCGCGACTCCTCACGACCGGCGGTCGCGATGACCGTCAGTCCGGTCAGTGCGCGCGCCAGCTGGATCATGATGCTCGGCACGCCACCGGCACCACCCACGACCAGCAGGGAGGCCGGGTTCTGTGCACCTGAGGCGACGCCGGAGTCCAACCCGATGCCGAGGCGCTCGAACAGGGCCTCCCAGGCGGTGAGTGCGGTGAGAGGGAGCGAGGCGGCGTCCACCACGGGAATCGAGGACGGGGCGCGGCCGACGATGCGTTCATCGACGGCATGGAACCGTGAGTTCGTGCCCGGACGCAGCTGCGATCCGGCGTAGAACACGGTGTCTCCCACGGCGAAGCCGACGACCCCGGAACCGACGGCGACGACGGTCCCCGCGGCGTCATACCCGAGAACCGGCTGCTCACCGGCGGCGACGGCCGCTGCGGCACGGCGCCGCATCTTCGTGTCGATCGGGTTGACGGACACCGCCGCCACCTCGACGAGCAGATCGCGGGGGCCGGGTGTCGGGACATCGGTGACGACATCGGTGAGGCATCGCGGGTCGGTGACGGGGAACGCCTCCGTCACGGCGACGGCGGGCATCATGGCTGGCAGTGCTGACTGGGCTGGCAGGTCGCTCATACCTTCCAGGGTAGGCGACCTGTAACGTGGACGGCCATGAGCGATTATGACCTGATTGTCGTCGGCAGCGGATTCTACGGACTGACTGTCGCCGAGCGTGCGGCCAGCCAGCTGAACAAGAAGGTGCTCGTCGTCGAGCGCCGCAGCCACATCGGCGGCAACGCCTACTCCGAGGCCGAGCCCACCACCGGCATCGAGATCCACAAGTACGGCGCGCACCTCTTCCACACCTCCAACAAGAAGGTCTGGGACTACGTCAACCAGTTCACCGACTTCACGGACTACCAGCACCGCGTCTTCGCGATGCATGACGGCACCGCCTACCAGTTCCCCATGGGCCTCGGCCTGATCAACCAGTTCTTCGGCAGGTACTACACCCCGGACGAGGCCAAGGCACTGATCAAGGAGCAGACCGACGGGCTCAATCCGGAGGACGCCGCCAACCTCGAGGAGAAGGGTATCTCCCTGATCGGCCGCCCGCTGTACGAGGCCTTCGTACGCGACTACACGGCCAAGCAGTGGCAGACCGACCCGAAGGAGCTGCCGGCGGCGAACATCTCCCGCCTGCCCGTCCGCTACACCTTCAACAACCGCTACTTCAACGACACCTACGAGGGCCTGCCCGTCGAGGGCTACACCGCGTGGCTGGAGAACATGGCGAAGAGCGATCTCATCGAGGTCCGCCTGGACACCGACTGGTTCGACGTCCGCGAGGAGCTGCGGGAGCAGAACCCGGACGCCCCGGTCGTCTACACCGGCCCGCTCGACCTCTACTTCGACTACTCCGAGGGCCACCTGGGCTGGCGCACCCTCGACTTCGAGACCGAGGTGCTGGAGACCGGCGACTTCCAGGGCACCCCGGTGATGAACTACAACGACGCGGACGTCCCCTACACCCGCATCCACGAGTTCCGCCACTTCCACCCGGAGCGCAAGAACTACCCGGACGACAAGACCGTCATCATGAAGGAGTTCAGCCGCTTCGCCGAGGGCGAGGACGAGCCGTACTACCCGATCAACACCCCCGAGGACCGCGAGAAGCTGCTGCGCTACCGCGAGCTGGCGGACGCCGAGACCGCCGACAACAAGGTCTTCTTCGGTGGGCGTCTCGGCACCTACCAGTACCTCGATATGCACATGGCCATCGGTGCGGCGCTGTCGACCTACGACAACAAGATCGCTCCGCTGCTCGGTTAGGAGCCGTCAGCCCCGGCGGAGATGTTCACCATCCAGCTCACGCCGAAGCGGTCGCGGAGCTGCCCGAACCAGTCGCCCCACATCTGCTTCTCCAGCGGCAGGAAGACATTCCCGCCCTCGGCCAGTTTCACGAACCAGCCGGCGATCTTGTCGTACTCCTCCGGAGCCCCGCCGATGCACAGGTCAACCGGGGGAGCGGCGAAATCACGGGGATCGTTCTCCGCGGTATCGCAGGCCATGAAGGTCCAGCCGTCGGCGGTCTCCAGGTGGCCGTGCATGATCAGGTCCGCCCGCGCCGGGTCATCGGTCGCACCGGCGGCGCCGAAGGTGAGCGTCTGCAGTTCACCGCCGAAGACCTCCTGGTAGAACGCCAGGGCCTCGGCAGCGGTGTCGCGGAACTTGAGATAGGGATTCAGCCAGGTGCTCATGCTTCGACGTTACCGCCGGGACTCACCCTGCACACCACCCCCGGCGTACCCTGACACAGCATGAGCGAGAACAGTGCGTCCACCCCGGACGACCAGGAAGCCCCGAAGAACCCGTCCACCACCTGGAAGGACCACCCCTGGTGGGACGCCTACCCGGAGTGGGTCAACCCCGAGCTCGACTATCACGCCGGGCACGAGCGCACCCTCGCCGAGATCTTCGACCATGCGGTGAAGACCTGGCCGAGGCGTCCCGCGATGACGTTCTTCGGCACCACCGTCTCCTACAAGGAGTACGGACGCCAGGTCGACAAGACCGCCGCGATGCTGCACAACCGGGGTGTGCGCAAGGGTGACCGGGTCGCCATCGCCCTGCCGAACTGTCCGCAGGCGCTCATCACCTTCTACGCCGTGCTCTCCCTCGGCGCGACCGCCACGCTGCACAACCCGCTGTACACCGCCCGCGAGCTCACCGTCGCCTTCAAGGACCACGGCGCGAAGGTCGGCGTGTTCTGGGACAAGGCCGTCGACGTCGCCCGTGAGCTGCGCACGGTCTCACCGCTGGAGCAGATCATCCCGGTGACCATCACCCGCGCGATGCCCTGGTACCTCCAGACCGCACTGAAGATCCCGGTCAGGCCGCTCAAGGCGCTGCGCGGTGAGCTCGCCGGCTCCACCGAGGGATTCACCGAGTGGTCTGACCTGGTGAAGGACGCCTCGGCGTCTGAGGGGCGCGCGCTGATCGAGACCGCGGTGGTGACACCGGAGGACATCGCCCTGGTGCTGTACACCTCCGGTACCACCGGTTCCCCCAAGGGCGCGGGGCTGTCCCACGCGAACCTCTGCGCCAACATCATCCAGGGCCGCAACTGGGTGCCCGGCCTCGGCCAGGACGAGGAGCCGGAGCGGATGCTCGCCGCCCTGCCGATCTTCCACGCTTACGGCCTGACCATGAACATCACCCTCGGCCCGCTCATCGGTGGCACCGTGCTGCTGCTTCCTGCACCGAAGCCGCAACTGCTGGCGTCCGCCATGAAGAAGCAGAAGCCGACCTGGATCCCCGGCGTCCCGGCGCTGTACCAGACGATCATGAACCTGGCGGAGAAGGACGGCATCGACATCTCGGGCGTGAAGGCGTCCTTCTCGGGTGCGTCGGGCCTGCCCGTGGAGGTCGTGAAGCGCTGGGAGAACCTCACAGGAGGACGCCTCGTCGAGGGCTACGGTCTCACCGAGACCTCCCCGATCGTCATCGGCAACCCGATGAGCGACGCCCGTCGTCCCGGCTATGTCGGTGTCCCCTTCCAGGACACGCAGGTGCGTGTCGTCTCGCAGGACGACCCGACCGTGGTGCTGCCCGACGGCGAGGCCGGAGAGCTGGTCGTCCGCGGCCCGCAGGTCTTCAGCGGATACCTCAACCGGGAGGACGCCAACGCGAAGTCCTTCGTGACCGGGGAGGACGGTCTGGGCGACTGGTTCCGGACCGGGGACATGGCCGTGATGGAGGCCGACGGCTTCGTGAAGATCGTCTCGCGTATCAAGGAGATGATCGTCACCGGCGGATTCAACGTCTACCCGCAGGAGGTCGAGGAGGTACTGTGCGAGCACCCGTCGATCGAGGCCGCCAGTGTGGTCGGCCTGCCGCGCTCGGACGGTTCCGAGACCGTCGCCGCCGGTGTGGTGCTGGCGAAGGGGGCGCGGTTGGACGAGGAGGTCCTCAAGGACCACTGCCGTGAGGGCCTGGCCCGTTACAAGGTCCCGCGCGTGTTCAAGGTCTTCACCGAGCTGCCGGCGGACCAGCTGGGCAAGGTGCGCCGTGTCGAGGTCCGCGAGCAGATGCTGGGGGAGTAGGGGGGGCGGCTCGATCGGCTGCTCCGGGTCGACTGCCCCGGCGGACGTCGGCATCGCGCAGGCTGAGGTCGTTGCGGCACCCTCGCCAGCAACCTCAGCCTGCGTGATGCGGACATGGGGGCATCGTGACTGCACCTGCCACGGCGGTGTCGCGTGGGTGGGGGCGCACCCGACCGTGAGTTGCCGGAGGTGCTCGGCGATGCATCGGTCGGCGCGCAGGACTACTCCGACGGCATCTCCGAGGAGCAGAGGGAGTTCCTGGAGCCGGTCGACAGTGTCGGGGAGTTCTTTGAACCGGACATCGAGGCCGCGGCGAAGGCGGAGCCGGATGTCATCGTCGGTGACGTCCTGGAGATCGACCAGGAGACCTTCGACAAGCTCTCCGAGGTCGCCTCGACCGTCATCGCCGAGGGTGAGACCCGTGGTGACTGGAAGCCGATCGTCGGAATGCTGGCGGACGCGGTCGGTGCGGAAGACAAGCTCGAGGAATCGAAGGTCGCCTACGAGGACTGCCTCGCTACGCTGCAGGAGGACTACAAGGACGTTCTCGCCGACAACACCTTCGCCGATGTCGGGCCGATGGATGACGCCGCGAACTTCTACATCGCCTACCCGTCCAGCATTGTCGGCGCGATCTATGAAGAGGTCGGTATGAAGCCTGCCGCATCCCTGCCGACCGGGGAATTCCCCAAGGGCTGGGAACAGTACTCGACCGAGAAGATCGGTGAACCGCTCGGCGACGCCGACGCCATCACTGTCACCGCGAAGCCGGACGGGACGGTTGACCCGGTCATGCAGTCTGTTCTCGACAACACACTGTTCAAGAACCTGAAGGCGACGAAGGATGACCATGTCTTCCCGGTCTTCAGTGGCGTCACGGACTACGAGTCCGCCACCGCCTACCTCGACACGATCGAGGAGAAGATCCTCAAGCCGCTGCAGAAGTGACGGGCGCCGGGGCCTGTCAACGACCTGTCACTTCTGGACAACTACGCGTAGGGAGGGCAGGCTACGCTACGCATGTCGTGGCGGGTAAGTTTCCCCTACGACCGTCGCGGCAGACCGTCGCGACCACCGGACCCGCCTGGACTCCGGACCCACCCCGGCACAGTGAACGCAGTCAGTGAAGTGAACAGGCCCAGATGACGCAGCAGATGACCAATGCCCCCGGTGAAGCCCCCGACGGCGCACCACCGGGCACCGAAACCGGGCCGAAGCAGACCTCCCTCTACGCCCGCCGCACCGTCGGGCTCATCGGCCTCGCCGCCGCCCTGGTCATCGCCGTCCTCCTGAACCAGGCGTGTCGGTACGCCAGGCACCTCATCGTCATGCGCGGCGGGCAGATCGTGACCACCGGTGCGCCGGCGGACGTCATGACGCGCGAGCTGGTGGAGGAGGTCTTCGGCCTGACGGCGATGGTGGGGCCGGATCCGGTGACGGGGACGCCCAGCATCGTGCCGCTGGACCCGCGCTCGGCCGAGGGTGCTCTGGCCCCGGTGACGCCGGCCGTCGACGAGCTCTGAGGTTCCACCCCCTGCTCTGAACCTGACTCCGGTCCGGGTACTGACATCACGGGTCGCGTGTGGTCGAATGGACACCGTGAAAACCCAGCGCATCACCCGTTCCCTCCTCGCCGTCACCGCCGTGGCCACGCTCGCCCTGGGCGCCTGCACATCCGACGATGACAGCGACGACAACAGTGGAGACGGCGGCAACGGGGCTCCGTCCGCCGACCTGTCCTCGGTGCCCGAGGCGCCTTTCGCGCCTGATGCCTCGGCAGCGCAGGACGCGCCGGGTGAGGCGGCCGTCTCCGGGAACGTGGACACCTTCATCGCCACCGCCACCGCCGCGGGCTGGGAGTGCATCCCCGGCGCCGACCCCTACACTGGGAAACCGGGCGCGACCTGCAACCCGGGTGCGCAGGACGTGCTGACGAAGGCGGTGTTCGCCATCTTCGACCGGGCGGACGTCGCCGACGGTGCGGAGGCTGCCCGCCTGGCCCGCGAGACGCTCACGGGTGAGGTCGGCGGGGACGCCCCGACTGCCCCGGACGCTGAAGGTGCTGAAAGCGCAGAAGGTGCTGAGGACGACGTCTTCGCCGACCAGTACCTGCCCCTGGACTCCGACACCCTCGCGGGGTACTGCGTCAACACGCTCGGCACCTGCGGCGGCAGCGACTTCGAGGGCCTGGGCCTGACTCTCGGCTGACCCTGCCCTGTTCTCCGGTCGTCCCGTTCGCGCCTGTTGCAGCGGTGTCCGCCACCAGCTCCGGACCGGTCTCGGGCTCGGGCTGCTCCGGCTCGGGAGAAGTGTTACCACTTCTGACGGGTAACACTCTTCGCGACCTGGGGAGATGTCGGATTATGGTGCCGACGCCTGGTAACACTTTCCTCGTAGGAGAATTGAGTGGTGACGAGCCGACGGAAAAGGTTGAACCCCCTCTGACAGGTGATTCACAGCACGGTTCTGCGCGCCTGACTACGCGACGGCGTCCCTATAGGGGATAATCGTCGGCGAACAACTGTCTATCGGAAGCCGGCGTAGTACTTACATGAGCGCAACCAGCGACAACAGCATCACGAACGACACCTTCGACCCGCGGCGTCTCGCCCGGGTGATCCTGCCGAAGCGTGGTGAGCCGCGGGACGTCCGTTCCCTCTACATCGTGGAGAACGAGGCCGCCCCCGGCCGCGTGACGGCCCTGTCGCGTACCTCCGCCAGCATCCCGGCAGGTACCGAGGTCAGCTTCGAGTCCTACTTCAACGGGTTCCCGGCGTCCTACTGGCGTCGCTGGAGCCAGCTCGACGAGGTCCAGCTGCGCGTCGAGATCACCGGCGACGCCCGCATCGACATCTACCGCTCCAAGATCGACGGTTCCCGCATCGCGGTGACCGGCGGTGTCGTCGAGACCGACGACAACGGCCACGGTGTCGCCGAGTTCACCGTCTCTCTCGCCCCCTTCGAGGATGGCGGCTGGATCTGGTTCGACCTCACCTGTGAGTCCGAGACCACCGTCCACGCGGCCGGCTGGTACGCCACAAAGGACGCCGCGGAGCAGACACTCGTCGCAGACAGCGTCGTCACCGACCCCGCCACCGGCGAGAAGGTCACCCGCCACGCCGGGGACACGATCCCCGCCCCGGAGCCGCGCGTCACCATCGGCATCCCGACCTTCAACCGCCCGACGGACGCCGTCGCCGCCCTGCAGGCCCTGTCCTCCGACCCGGTCGTCGACTCCGTCGTGGATGCGCTCATCATGCCCGACCAGGGCACGAAGCACCCGAAGGATGAGGAGGGCTTCGCCGAGGTCGAGGCCTTCTACGGCGACCGGCTGCGCATGCCGGTCCAGGGCAACCTCGGCGGCTCCGGCGGCTACTCCCGCATCATGTACGAGGCCCGCCACCCCGAGCGCGGCACCGACAGCCCCTTCATCCTCTACATGGACGATGACATCGCCATCGAGCCGGACAGTGTCCTGCGCTCCCTGGCCGCCGCCCGCTACGCGGCCAACCCGATGCTCGTCGGTGGTCAGATGCTGAACCTCCAGGAGCGTTCCCACCTGCACACCATGGGCGAGATCATCGACCGTGGCAGCTTCATGTGGACCGCCGCCCCGCACACCCACTACGACCACGACTTCTACAACCACCCGCTGCGTGACCGCGGCGAGTACGGCACGAACGCCTCCGGCGAGCAGATCGACTCCAAGGACCTGCACCGCCGCATCGACGCCGACTACAACGGCTGGTGGATGTGCATGATCCCGCGCGTCGTCGCCGACACCATCGGCCAGCCGCTGCCGCTGTTCATCAAGTGGGACGACGGCGAGTACGGTCTCCGCGCCCGTGACCACGGCTTCCCGACCGCCTCCTGGCCGGGCATCGCCATCTGGCACATGGCCTGGTCCGACAAGGACGACGCCATCGACTGGCAGGCCTACTTCCACCTGCGCAACCGCCTCATCGTCGCCGCCCTGCAGCACGAGGGCAGCCCGAAGGGTATCGTCGCCTCGATGGCCAAGGCGACCGCCAAGCACCTCATGTGCCTGGAGTACTCCACCGTGGCAATCCAGAACGAGGCGATGAAGGACTTCCTCGCCGGCCCGGACCAGCTCTTCGAGATCCTGGAGTCTGCGCTGCCGCGCATCAACGCGCTGCGGAAGAACTACCCGGACGCCGTGGTCGTCCCCTCCGCCCAGGCCCTGCCGAAGGCGGACGGCGGCCCCGCCGGTCTCACCGAAATCCCGCTGAGCCCGCTGAAGAAGATCACCACGCTGGCCAAGGTGGTCCGCAACAACCTGCGTCCCGCCGATCCGCACCACCACGAGGTGCCCCAGGTGAACCTGCCTCCGATCGAGGCCCGCTGGTTCTCGCTCGGCCGCATCGACGGCGCGACCGTCACCACCGCCGACGGCCGTGGTGTGGTCTACCGCAAGCGCGACCGGGACAAGGCCGTGGAGCTGGCGAAGGAATCCGCCCGCCTGCAGAAGGAGGTCGCAGCCCGCTTCGACGAGATGCGGCAGCGTTACCGTGTCGCCCACGCCGAGCTGACCAGCGCCGAGGCCTGGGGCCGTATCTTCGAGCCGGAGTCGGTCGTTGAGTAACCGGGAAGCGGACCTGCTGGTCGCGCTGCAGGACGCGGTGGTGAAGAACCCGTCCGGCCACACCGTCCAGGCCGCCGCCCGGGGGCTCAGTCACTTCGGCGAGCACTCCCTGGGCTGGTTGGCGATCGCCGCCGCCGGAGCCGTCGCCCACCGCGGTGATACCGACATCCGCAAGGGCCGGGACGCCTGGCTCGCCATGGGCGTGGCCGCGTTCACCGCACATGCGGCGTCCGTGGTGATCAAGCGTATCGTGCGCCGTCAGCGTCCCCACGATCCGCGGATTGTCGTGGGAGTGGGGACGCCGAGCTCGCTGAGCTTCCCGTCCTCCCACGCCACCTCGACCGCGGCGGCCCTTGTCGCCCTGTCCCGGATCTCCGGGTCGAAGGCGCCGCTGGCCGGGATCCCGGTGATGATGGCGTCCCGCCTGGTGCTCGGCGTCCACTACCCGACCGATGTGTGCGCGGGGGTGGCGCTGGGCGTCGCCACCGAGCAGACTGTCCACCGGTTCGCCGTCCGACCTACCGTCGGCGGCACCAGTAAGGAGAACGGCCGATGAGCCAGAACGACCAGAACCCCGACGGCGGGATCATTGGTTCCGAACCGCACACCGCGGGTCTCGATGACGAGTCGACGGCCGTGTGGACCGAGGGTCACACCGAAACGTCCCAGGACGTTGAGGGCAAGACCCCGAAACCGCCGAAGAACCTGATCGACGGCATGATCAAGGCGCTGCGTCCCAAGCAGTGGGTGAAGAACGTCCTCGTGGTCGCGGCACCCGCCGCCGCCGGTGGGGACATGCTCTTCCACGGCGACGTCATCCTCGACATCGTCATCGCCTTCGTGGTGTTCTGCCTCGGTGCGTCCTCGATCTACCTCATCAATGACGCCCGTGACGTGGACGCTGACCGGGCGCACCCGACGAAGCGGTTCCGCCCGATCGCCGCCGGCGTGCTGCCGGTGGGCCTGGCCTATGTCATGGCCGTGGTGCTCATCATCGCGGCGATCGGTCTGAGCTTCCTGGCGTCCAACGGCCCGCAGCTGGCGATCGTCATCGCGATCTACATCGCGCTGCAGCTCGGCTACTGCTTCGGCTGGAAGCACCAGCCGGTGATCGACATCGCCCTGGTCTCCTCCGGATTCATGCTGCGCACGATGGCCGGTGGGGTCGCCGCGGACATCGAGCTGTCCCAGTGGTTCCTGCTCATCGCGGCCTTCGGTTCGCTGTTCATGGCGGCCGGCAAGCGCTACGCCGAGCTGAAGCTGGCGATGCGGTCCGGCGCGAAGATCCGCAAGTCGCTGGAGAGTTACACCCCGACCTACCTGCGGTTCGTGTGGACGATGGCGGCCACGGCCGTGGTCGTGTTCTACGCGCTGTGGGGCTTCGACATGAGCCAGCAGCACCCGGGTCACGCGTCAGTCTGGTACCAGGTCTCGATGGTGCCGTTCACCGTCGCGATCCTGCGGTACGCCGCGGATGTCGACCGTGGTGAGGGCGGTGCCCCCGACGAGATCGCCCTGAAGGACCGGACGCTTCAGGCGCTGGCCCTGATCTGGGTCGTCGTCATCGCTGTGGCGGTGTACGTGATCCCCGAGATCAGCTGATCCTGCCCCGGGGAAACTTTTGGCTGAGTTTGTCACTGTTTGGTAACATTCCTGGCCGATGACGCGATAGGCTCCGTGACAGACGAGAGTTCCGTTGACGCGTGGAGTGACGCGCGTCGGCACGGGGCCGACACCAGGAAGAGAGAATGATGACGACCAGCACCGGTAAGCACAGGTCTGCGACCGGCACGATGGGGCGCAAGGTTGCCGCCCTGATCACCGCCGTGGCCACCGCACTGGGTATCGCCGCAGTCGCCAGCCCTACGGCCTCCGCGGATGATCGTGCGAATCTGGGGCCGCGCTGCTCCTGGAGCAACGACAACTACTTCATCCAGAACTGCTGGTTTACGTCAGCTGCCATGGGCCAGGACATCCAGGTCCAGATCAAGCGCTCCAACAGTGACGCCGCGGTCTACATGCTCGACGGCCTGCGCGCCCGCGACGACTGGAACGCCTGGACCAAGCTGGGCAAGATCGGCGACGTCTTCGTCAATGACGACATCAACGTGGTCATGCCCGTCGGTGGCGCCTCACAGTTCTACGCTGACTGGGTCGGCCCCTTCCGCGGCAACACCACCCCGAAGAACCCGAAGTGGGAGACCTTCCTCACCAAGGAGCTTCCGGCTCAGCTGCAGAGCGGCTTCGGTATCTCGCCGACCAACAACGCGATCGTCGGCCTGTCGATGGGTGGCACCGCCGCCCTGAACCTCGCCGGTCGTCACCGTGACCAGTTCAAGCAGGTCACCTCGCTGTCCGGTTACCTCAACACCACCTGGCCGGGCATGTACCTGGCCCTGCAGTACGCGATGAACGAGGGATCCCAGGGCGCGAACATCTGGGACATGTGGGGCAGCCCGATTGACCCGGTCCGCTTCCAGAATGACCCGCTGCTCAACGTCATGAACCTGCGCGGTATGCCGGTCTACCTGGCCTCCGCGGCCGGTATCCCCAACGGTGGCAGGGACACGGAGAACTTCTTCAACGATCCGGTCGGTGGCGTCGCCGGCATCGTGCTCGAGCAGATGGCCGCCAGCCAGACCGTCCGCTACGAGGCCGCCGCCCGTCTCGCCGGTGCGAACGTCACCGCCAGCTACCCGCTGATCGGTGTCCACAACTGGACGCTGTGGAAGCCGGAGCTGGTCAAGGCCCGCCCCGCCATCCTGAACTCGCTGCGCAACATCCAGTCGCCGCTGCCGCAGTCCGGTGGTTCCGCGCTCGGCTCGCTCCAGCTGCCGTTCTGACCGGTAGCCCCCTGAGCCCCACACCCCGGGTCAGTTTCCCGCCACGGAAACTGCCCCGGGGTGTTCCCGTTATGATGACAGCATGACCCCACCTCGAGTTCCGGATGCCCGACCACCACGTCGGTCCCGGCGTCCCCCGGTCGACCGTGGCCTGCGTCCGCTGCTGCGCGGCCGGCTCCACGAGAACTCGGCCTGGTACTTCGCCGGCACCGGGACCGCACTGGTCGTCACCGCCTTCAGCCTCCACGGGGCAGGAACCCTTGCCTGGGTGACGCTGCTCTACGTCGCCTGCCTGGTGGGTCTGTTCACCGTCTCGGCGCTGTACCACCGCGCCCCGTGGCGCAGTGAGGCCACGGTGCAGGCGTGGCGGCGTGCCGACCACTCGATGATCGCCGTGTTCATCGCCGGCACGTACGGACCCGTGGTGGTCTACAGTTTCGGGTCCTGGTCGGACGGCCTGTGGGTGCTGCCGGTGTGCTGGGTGGCAGCCATCGCCGCGGTGGCCCTGAACGTCTTCTGGATCGGCCATCCCCGGTGGGTGGATGTGGTGGTCTACCTGGTACTCGGCTGGGTCGCGCTACTGCGGCTCCCCGGTTTCGTGGACGTTTTTCCGGCGGTCGCCGGAATCCTCATCCTGATCGGTGGCCTGGTGTACACGGCAGGCGCGGTGGTCTACGGGCGGAAGAGTCCGAACCCCTCGGACCGGTGGTTCGGCTTCCACGAGGTCTTCCACGCGGCGACAATTGTCGCGGCGGCGCTGCACCATGTGGCGATCTGGCTGCTGATCCTCGACTGAAATATGGGGGTGCGCAGTACCGGGTCTGTTACTGTGGACCCTAACCTTCAACTAAAACTTTAGACTTCTGGCGTGTCAGCACAGAGACGCCGGGGCAGGCGTCCATAATGGCTCCTGTCACACCCCCGGTTCACTCCGGCATCCGCCGGTGAGTTCGGGCCCGTGCCGTGAACACTCCGAGTGGGAGGGGAACCCGCTCGGAGGGGACACGGCTGGTGGTCCGCCGGCCCCTGATGTACGAGACCCGAAGAGGAAAGAACGGAACATGAAGCCATTCGCCGCGAAGAAGTCCCCCTGGGCCCGTGATACCCGTGGTATCCGTGGCGCGCGACGGGTGACCACTGCCGTGCTCGCCCTGCCGCTGTCCGTGGCTGTCGCCCTGCCGCTGGTCTCCCCGGCCGCAGCCCAGGAGAACGCCCCGCAGCCCAACCCGTCGATCTTCGGCGGCATTGTCGATCCCGACTCAGTCCCGGAGCGCATCCCGCAGTCCGTCGAGGACCAGGACCTTCCGGGTCTGCCTGACGGCGTCTCCGTGGAGAAGGTCGAGTGGCTCACCGACCGCTGGGCGAATGTGTACATCAACTCCGCAGCCATGCCCGGCGAGCCGGTGAAGGTCCAGATCCTGCTGGCCCGCGACTGGTACAACCAGCCCGACAAGACCTTCCCGTCCGTATGGGCCCTCGACGGCATGCGCGCCCGCAACGACGAGTCCGGCTGGACCCTGTCCACCAATATCGCGCAGTACTACGCCGACAAGAACGTCAACGTCGTCATGCCTGTCGGCGGTGCCGGTTCCTTCTACACCGACTGGGACAAGGAGCAGAACGGCGTCAACTACAAGTGGGAGTCCTTCCTGATCAACGAGCTCCCCGCGGTGCTCCGCGAGGGCTGGCGGACCAACGAGCAGCGCGCCATCACCGGCCTGTCCATGTCCGGTACCGCCGCGGTGAACCTCGCCGCCCACAACCCGGGCATGTTCCAGTTCGTCGGCTCGTTCTCCGGCTACCTGGACACCACCTCCTTCGGTATGCCGATGGCCATCGACTACGCCATCAACGACACGAGCGGACTCTCCGCCACCAACATGTGGGGCCCCTACGGTTCCCAGCGCTGGAACGAGAACGACCCGAAGCAGCAGGTCGACAAGCTCAAGGACTCCACCGTCTACGTCTCCTCCGGTAACGGCAACGCCGGCGCCTACGACGTGCAGGGCCAGATCCCGGGCTTCCCGGCGAACCCGGCCGCCTGGGGTCTCGAGGCGTTGGCGAACCTGACCTCCCGGAACTTCGTCTCCGCGGCGAAGAAGTCCGGCGTCGAGGTCATCGAGAAGTTCCGTCCGTCCGGCACCCACGACTGGCCTTACTGGCAGTACGAGATGACGCAGGCCTGGCCGTACATGGCCAAGACCTTCGGTCTGTCCGAGGAGGACACCGGCGCCACCTGTGCCCCGGTCGGCGACATCGCCAAGACCGCGGACAAGTACCGCACCCAGCTCGGTACCTGCATCACCAACGAGTACGACGCCAAGGACGGCGGCAAGGTCCAGGACTTCCGTAACGGCCGTGTCTGGTGGAAGCCCTCCACCGGTGCGCATGCCACCTGGGGCAGGATCA
This sequence comes from Corynebacterium variabile, assembly GCF_006539825.1. Classification (GTDB taxonomy): domain Bacteria; phylum Actinomycetota; class Actinomycetes; order Mycobacteriales; family Mycobacteriaceae; genus Corynebacterium; species Corynebacterium variabile. The sequence continues at coordinate 187,830 of NZ_BJNT01000005.1, read as the reverse complement.
GCGCCCGCTACTCCGAGATGGGTGGCGCGGACTCCTGGCTCGGTTACCCGACCTCCGAGGAGATCACCATCGCCAACGGCCGCGGCCGTTTCGTGAACTTCGAGAACGGCGCGATCTACTGGACCCCGGAGACCGGCGCTGTCCCCGTGAAGAAGGACATCATCGACGCCTGGGGCAGGACCAAGTGGGAGACCGGCCCGCTGGGCTTCCCGACCGAGGCGGCCGTCGACATCGACGGTGGTCAGTGGCAGAAGTTCGAGAACGGCGTCATCGTCCGCAACAAGGACGGCAAGGTCCAGTACGTCCAGGGCGTCATCGCGAACAAGTACATCGAGGCCGGCGGCCCGTCGAAGTCCGGTCTGGGCTTCCCGACCTCCGACGAGATCGGTATCCGCGGCGGTGCGTTCAGCACCTTCGACGACGGCAACATCTACTGGTCCGCCGCGACGGGTGCGCACAGCATCTCCCGCAGCGAGATCTTCAAGGCCTGGGGCGAGGAGGGCTACGAGCAGGGCAGGTTCGGGTTCCCGACCTCCGACGAGACCGAGGAGAACGGCGTGCGGAAGGTCACCTTCCAGCACGGTGAGATCCGCATGGTCAACGGCAACATCGAGAAAGACTACAAGGGCTGATGCTCATGCGTTTCCGTTCCACCCGCGCAACCCGTACCACCCGCGCAACCCGTACCACCCGTGCACTGGGCGCCGGCGTCCTCGCGCTGGCCACCGCCGGGGCCCTCGCAGCCTGCGGTGACGATTCCTCCACCGCGGAGAGCGACACCTCGGCGTCCTCCGGACCGTCGCAGGTCGTGCCGGCGAACCCGACCACCTCGGGTGCGGTCGTGACCACCACCCCGAACCCGCACTCGGGCGGCGGGGACTCCGGCTCGGGCGACGCCCAGGACGGCGGCATCTCGGAGATCACCGAGCTGCCCGAGGCGTCCGCCGTGCGTGGCGAGGAGGACAATGCCTTCCTCGACGAGCTCAAGGGCAAGAATATCGAGGTCGATGACCAGGTTCTGCAGGACCAGATGATCGCCGCCGCCCACGAGCAGTGCCTGGCGAATGAGGAGGGACGCGACAGCTTCGCCGTCCCCGCCATCGCCGGCCAGCTGCAGGCACTCGGCGAATCCGACGAGGATCCCGAGGTCATCGCAGAGGCGATCAAGGCCGCCGCGGAGGCCAACTACTGCGGATGATCGGATGATGTTCAGACAGGTGGGACGCCGGGCGTGAACCTCGGCGCCCCCGAGCTGTGCCCGCGGTCACGGTACGATCACCGGGTGAACCTGACATCCCTTAACCTCCGACGCCGCGGCGCTGCCGCCGCGGTCTCCGTTCTGTGCTCCCTCTCGCTGTGCGCCACGGCCGTCGCGGCCCCGGGCACCCCTGCCGCCGGTTCGGCCGGTTCCGCCGAGGACGCGCTCGGGGCCGAGGCATGAGGCGAGCCGTCGGTGGCGCTCTTCTTGCCCTGGCCCTGACCGTCCCGGTTCCGGTGGCGGGCGCGTCGACCACCGTGCCGTCGGGGGCGGCTGCGTCGGGTGCCGCCACCGCCGACCTCCCCGCCGGCGTCAGCATCGACCACGTGGAGTGGCTGGACGGGGGAGAGGACGAGCAGGGACGCCGCGTCGACCTGTACGTGAACTCGGCCGCCATGCCCGGCGAGCCGCTGAAGGTGGAGATGCAGCTGGCCCGGGACTGGTACACCCGTCCGGAGCAGACCTTCGCCTCGGTGTGGACGCTCGGCGGGATCTACGGCTCCGACGAGTCCAACAGCTGGCTGACCCAGGCCGATGCCGCCGAGTGGTACGCCGACAAGAACGTGAATCTCATCATGCCGGTGGGCGGTGGTGCGACGTTCTACACCGACTGGGTGAACCAGGACAACGGCGAGACGATCAACTGGGAGACCTTCCTCACCGAGGAGCTTCCGGCGGTCCTGGCCAAGGACTTCCGTTCGGATGACCGTCGGGCGATCATGGGCGTGTCCATGGGGGCGACCGCGTCGGTCACGCTTGCCGGGCGGCACCCGGATGCCTTCCGGTTCGCGGGCTCGTTCTCCGGCTACCTCGACATGTCCTCGCCGGGCATGCCGCAGGCGGTGGACGCGATGCTGAAGGTCTGGGGTCGCAGCACGGCGGCGAACATGTGGGGTCCGCTCGGTTCACAGGGCTGGGCCGACCATGACCCGAAGCTGCTGCTCGACAATCTCCGGGACACCACCGTCTTCGTCTACTCCGGATCCGGACGGCTGACTCCGGGCGAGCCGACGAATGACCCGATCACGGCGACGACGGACCAAAGTGGCGAGGCGCTGTCGCGGATGAGTACGGAGCGCTTCCTCTCCTATGCCGAGGACGCCGGGGTATCGGTCCACGCGGACATGCAGCCCACGGGAGCGCACAACTGGAACGCCTGGGTTCCCGTCATGAAGGACGCCTGGCCCCTGATCGCGGAGGTGTTGGAGGTTGAATAGCGGGGGAGTGCAAGTTATTTCTTCCGGAGTGGGAACGGCAGCGATGTAGCGTCTGTGCAGCACAGTTGGCAGATGACTGTGGTCCTGGGACCGTGCTACCTTTACTTCCGTCACATCTGTCACAGTGTCGGCCTGAGTGCCGTGACTGTTGTCGTTTCAGGAAGAGTTTCCCATGCGTCCCACCCCGCACTCGGGCAGGCGCCGCTCCATGCGAGCGGTTCTTGCACTCCCCATCGCCCTTGCTACAGCAGTCTCGTTGGCAGCTCCTGCCGCTGTCGCGCAAGAGGCGCCGACAGACGGCGGCGTCGCTGATGCTCCCGTCGTCGCCACTCAGGAAGATCCCACGGAAGTCCCGGCGGATGACGGGACGCCGCGTGCGGAGACCGGGAACATCGCTCCGCCTGCCGCGTCCCCGTTCGCGGCGGATGATCCCGGGCCCGCGCCGGACCGGGCGACGATCGCTCAGACCCTGGACCCTGATGTCCCTGGGCTTCCTGACGGTGTCGAGGTCAAGAAGGAGGAGTGGAAGGGGGACCGCTGGGTTAATGTGTCCGTCACCTCGCCAGCCATGGGTGGCGAGGTGCAGAAGGTGCAGCTGCACCTGGCCCGGGACTGGCACACTGATAAGGAGAAGACGTTCCCGTCCATCCTGATGCTGGGTGGACTCTGGGGCAGTGAGACGGAGAACAGCTGGTCCTACCGGACCGATATCGTCAGCTATTTCGGAGACAAGAACGTCACTCTGGTCCTGCCTGTCGGTGGGTCCGGGTCCTTCTACTCGGACTGGGAGCAGCCGGACAACGGTCAGAACTACAAGTGGGAGACGTTCCTGACCGAGGAACTCCCATCCGTTCTGTCTCACTACCGGATCCAGGACGAGCACCGCGCTGTCATGGGTGTCTCGATGGGCGGGACCAGTGCGGTCAACCTGGCTGCGCGCAACCCGGAGATGTTCGACGCCGTCGGCTCCTTCTCCGGTTACCTGGACACCACCTCGCCCGGCTTACCGTACATGTTCGATTCGAACCTGCAGTCCACCGGTTTCGACGCCACGAAGATGTGGGGGCCGTTCTACTCCCGTAATTGGCGCGAGCACGACCCGAAACTGCTTGTTCGAAATCTCAAGGGCAAGCTCGTTTACGTCTCCTCAGGTAACGGAACGGCGGGGAACCACGACAAGCCCAATGACAAACCAGGTTTCCTCAACAATCCCCGCGAGTTCGGATCCCGGGTCACTACCCAGAGCTTCGTCAACGCCGCCAAACTCGCCGGAGTGGAGGTTACCGACGTCTTCCGTCCCAACGGCACCCACACCTGGGCGTACTGGGAGCCGGAAGTGAAGAACATGTGGCCGATGATTGCTGAAAAGTGGGGATTGGACGAGGGCGACCTCTCGGTGAACTGTACCGTCGAAGGCGCCTTCAAGACGAGACAGGACAGCGAGGATGCCCGGGAAATCGGTGAGTGCATCTCGAACGCCTACGAGGTCGAACACGGTAATAAGGTCCAGGAGTTCGGGGGTGCCACGGTCTACCTCAATCCCAAGACCCAGGTCGCGTACGCCCAGTGGGGTGCGACCGGTAAGAAGTACAAGGAGATGGGCGGTCCAAGCTCCTGGCTCGGTTACCCCACGTATGAAGAGAAAAAGCTGTCGAAGGGGGATTACGCCCGTTATGAGGGAGGCCGCATTCACTACATCCCTGAGTACGGGGCCGTGGCCGTCAAATCTGATGTCCTCAGTGCCTGGGCAAAGCGAGACTACGAACGGGGAATGGGCTTCCCGCTAAGTGATGAAGAGAGCCTCACCGACGTGGCCGGCACGAAGCAGGAGTTCGAGGCCGGTACGGTCTACCGCAAGGGCAAGGACAACAAGGTCTACGCCGTGAACGGTCCCATCTGGGAACGCTACAAGGAGCTGGGCGGCCCGGCCGGTCTTCTCGGTTTCCCGGTCAGGAACGTTACGGATCTCGGTACCGGTCCCGATGACACGTGGATCCGGACGGACAACGGCTACATGTACTCGAAGGACGGTGGGCCTGCCTACTACTTCCTGAACGGTCCGGTGGCCGACGCCTGGAAGAAGGAGGGCTACGAGCACCCGGAGGGTCTCGGGTTCCCGACCGCTGATCAAGTCGTCAACGATGACGGATCAGGTGTCGCGAAATTTGAGCGCGGCACCGTCACCGTGGACAAGGACGGCGAGGTGACGGTCACCCGGACGGAGGACGCTGACACTGACCCGGGTGCGGATGTCGATGGGGAACAAGACCCCGAGGATCCGGCAGCTCCCGTCAGCGAAGAGCCGGTTCCCGCTCCTGCGCGGTAACTGATCACACCGACAGGCCCCACAGCTTTCAGTTGTGGGGCCTGTGCTCGTTGACGATGGGGGTTTGCGCCGACGTTTCGACGTTCTGCTGCCACAGCATTACCGATATGTCGGCGCAAACTCGCCTCGGAGGGGTGTCGGCATCTTGGGACGGCAGGACGGAAAATCGGCCGGAAACCGTCCTGCGGTCCCAAGACGTGGACAAGATGCCGTCATGGGGCGGTGAAGGCAGGGGAGGGATGGGGGGAAAGGTCGGAGTGGGGGTGCGGCCTGGCGTCATCCTGAAAACTCACCCGCCACACCGGCCCCACGGCTACCACCCCGATCACGGGTGTCTGCCAGCGACCTGCCAGCCCTACCGGGTAGCGTCGTGTCAATGAAGAAGACTCTCACCGTCCTCGGTGTCATCATTCTGGTCGTGATCCTCATCGTCGGCGTCGGTCAGTGGATGACCCGCAACGACGAGGACAAGCCCGGTCCGACCACCACCGGCGCGTCACCCACGCCCGGCACCGATGTCGACCAGCCGGACAGCTGCCCGGCCTACGAGGTCATATCCGCGCCCGGTACCTGGGAGTCCAAGGCCGACGACGATCCGGTCCATCCCACGGCAAACCCGAACTCGCTGCTCCTCGGCGTGACGAACCCGCTGCAGGAGGCCTACGGCGGAGACGCCACCGCTGACGGTGCGAACGGGGGAGTGAAGGTCTGGACCCTTCCGTACGCGGCCCAGTTCCGCAACATCAACGCCCTCGGCGAGATGAGTTACGACGATTCCCGTAACCAGGGCTACGACCGCGTCGTCGAGGAGATGTCCGCCACCTACGCCGGGTGCCCCGGCACGCAGTTCATCCTCACCGGCTTCAGCCAGGGGGCGGTGCTCACCGGCGACCTCGCGACCGAGATCGGCAACGGCAACGGTCCGGTCCCTGCCGCGAACGTCGCCGGCGTCGCCCTCATCGCTGACGGACGCCGTGAGGACGGCAAGGGCACTCTCGTCGGCAGCCCGGACGTCAAGGGGATCGGCGCGGAGATCGCGCTGAGCTCGGTGAACCTCCTGGTCCAGCCGATCGTCCCCGGTGCGTCCATGCGCGGCCCCCGCCCGACGGACTTCGGTGAACTGCAGGACCGCGTCAACCAGTTCTGTGACCCGGCCGACCTTGTCTGCAGCGCCCCGCGCGACATCGGCAACGCCGTCGCCCGCGCCAACGACCTCATTGCGGCCAACGGCGTCCACGCCCAGTACTCGACCAACGGCAACGTCGTCCCGGATGCCACCGTGCCGCAGTGGATCGTGAACTGGGCGAAGGACATCATCAACAATTAGGTCGGTTTGTAGCGGTGTCCATAACAATTCAGCGCCGCGAACCGTTAGGGTTTCTAGGAGAAACTCGATCACTCCCCGCCCCGACACGACACAACAGGAGACCACATGGACGTCAGCGCAGCGATGCAGCAGTTCTACGACGACAAGGGAAACATCAGCATCCCCGACCAGCTGACCCTCTCGGGCATGAACGAGATGCTCTTCGCACTGGCCGGCATGCAGGGCACCGCCGATGACGTGCTCTTCCGCTACCACGACTTCTCCTCCTCCCGTGAGGGGGAGGTCATCGAATGGACCCGCGCCCAGGTCAACACGAGGATCAAGGCCGTCAGCGTCCGGCTGCGTCAGGTCACCACCCCCGGTGACCGGGTCGCCATCCTGGCCAACAACAGCCCCGAGTACCTCATCGGCTTCGTCGGCGCCCTCTACGCCGGCACCGTCCCCGTGCCGCTGTACGACCCCACCGAGCCGGGCCACGGCGCCCACCTCACCGCCGTCCTCGCGTCCTCCACCCCGACCGTGGTGCTGACGAACAAGAACTCCGCGGCGGACGTGCGCAAGCACTTCTCCGACCTGCCCGCCGGTGAGCGTCCCCGGATCCTCACCGTCGACGCACTCCCGGACTCGCTCGCCGAGGACTGGGAGAACCCGATGACGCTCTTCGCCGAGCACCCGGAGCTCGCCCCGAAGGCCGGCGACCCCGCCTTCCTGCAGTACACCTCCGGCTCCACCCGCGCCCCCGCCGGCGTGGTCCTCACCCACCGCAACATCGTCACCAATGTGCTCCAGGTCTTCCAGGCCGGTCAGCTCCAGATGCCGATGCGCCTGGTGAACTGGCTGCCGCTGCACCACGACATGGGCATCATCCTGGCGTCCTTCTGCCTGATCCTCGGCATCCCGCAGGACATCATGAGCCCCCGCGACTTCATCCAGGACCCGGGCCGCTGGATCCGCCAGCTCTCCGAGAAGGGCACTGTCGGCGAGGACGCCGTCAACGTCTACGCCGCCGTGCCGAACTTCGCCCTGGAGCTTGCCGCCCGTTACGCCAACCCGGCCGAGCGCGAGGACCTCGCCGATGTCGACCTCAGCCACGTCGAGGGCGTCATCAACGGTGCCGAGGCCGTCAGCCTCCAGTCCATCGACCGCTTCCAGGATGTCTTCGGCCCCTACGGTTTCGTCCGCTCCGCCATGCGTCCCTCCTACGGCCTGGCCGAGGCGACCGTGTTCGTCTCCACCCCGCAGACCGAGAACCGCCCCCTGCTGCGCGTCTTCGACCGCGAGGAGCTCTCCGCCGGACGCATCGTCGAGCTGCCGGAGTCCGAGAGCGACTCCGACAAGGCCATGGCCATCGTCTCCGTCGGCGCCCCCGGCCCGAACGAGGCCGTCGTGGTCGTCGACCCGGAGACCGGTAAGGAACTACCGCTGGGCTCCGTCGGCGAGCTGTGGATCCACGGCAACAACGTCGCCGCCGGCTACCTCGACCGCGACGAGGAGACCGTCGAGACCTTCCGCAATGAGCTGCCGGAGGCCAGCCGCCTCGATGACAGCGCCGCCGCCGGCGTCCCGGAGGACAACTGGCTGCGCACCGGTGATCTCGCCGTCATCATCGACGGCGAGATCTACGTCACCGGTCGCATCAAGGACCTCGTCGTCATCGCCGGCCGCAACCACTACCCGCAGGACATCGAGGCCACCGCCCAGGAGGCCACCGACCAGATCCTCCGGGACGTCATCGCCGCCTTCGCCGTCGACACCGGCTCGGACGTCGAGGAGCTCATCATCATCGCCGAGCGGGACCCGGAGGCCGACCCCGCCGGGGACGCCGACGCCGTCGCCGCGGTGCGCTCCGCCGTCACCTCGGTCCACGGTGTCCAGCCGACCGAGGTGCGCATCGTGGACCAGGGCAGCATCCCGCGCTCCTCGGCCAACAAGATCGCCCGTCGCGTCGCTTCCAAGCTCTGGACCGACGGCGCGTTCGCCTGACGTTCACCGCACGCCGCGGTTTCTGACCGGTATGCTGTATATCCGGCTGAATGTAGCGATCCAGCGGTCACCGTCGATATAACCTCGACGGTGGCCGCTTCCGATCGTCGCGAACCCCCTACCGCCCCTGTCCGAACCGCTCGTACCCCGCCAAGAAAGGCGACGCTCCAGCTCTATGTCGACCACGCCTGCAAGTGCCCCCACCACCGTCCCGGAGATGCGTGCCTGGTTGCACGACTGGGTTGCCACGACCACCGGTCTGGATGCCGCGGAGATCACCGACGACCGCCTCATGGAGGAGTTCGGCCTCTCCAGCCGCGACGTCGTCGTACTGTCCGGTGACCTCGAACGGCTCACCGGCATCAGCCTCGACGCCACCGTCGCCTACGAGCACAACACGATCGCCGCCCTGGCGTCCTATGTCATCAACCAGGCAGGTGCCGCAACCACCGGCGCCCGGCAGTTGACCGTGGCGGCGGGGGCAGGGGCACTGGACCCGGAGGACCGCCAGGTCGCCGTGGTCGGCATGGCCGCCCGGTACCCGGGCGCGGAGTCCGTGCGCGACATGTGGACGCTGTTCGAGCAGGGACGCAGCGGGGTCGGCGAACTGCCCGAAGGCCGGTGGAGCGAGTTCGACGGCGACCCGGAGATGGTCCGCCGCATGAACGAGGCCCAGCTCACCGGTGGTTACCTGCCGGACATCGCCTCCTTCGACAACGAGTTCTTCGGGCTCTCCCCGGTCGAGGCCGCGAACATGGACCCCCAGCAGCGCATCCTGCTGCAGCTGACCTGGGAGGCGCTCGAGGACGCGCACATCCCGGCGAACACCCTGCGCGGCACCCGTACCGGCGTGTTCATGGGAACGACGAACAACGACTACGGGATGCTCATCGCCGCCGACCCGACCGCGGCCCACCCCTACGCCCTGACCGGCAACTCCACCGCCGTCATCGCCAACCGCATCTCCTACGCCTTCGACTTCCGCGGCCCCTCGGTCGCCCTCGACACGGCCTGCTCCTCCTCCCTCGTCGCCGTGCACGACGCCGTCGCCGCGCTGCGCACCGGGGAGGCGTCCGTCGCTGTCGCCGGTGGCGTGAACATCCTCGCCAACCCCTTCGGCACCGTCGCCTTCTCCGAGCTGGGCGTGCTCAGCCCGACCGGCGGTATCCGCGCCTTCTCCGAGGACGCCGACGGCATCGTCCGCTCCGACGGGGCCGGCGTCCTCATCCTCAAGCGTCTGTCGGACGCCCGCCGCGACGGCGACGACATCCTCGGCGTCATCGCCGGCTCCGCCGTGAACCAGGACGGACGCTCCAACGGACTGACCGCCCCGAACCCGGAGGCGCAGGTCGAGGTGCTGCGTCAGGCCTACACGGACGCCCGCATCGATCCGGCCACCGTCGACTACGTCGAGGCCCACGGCACCGGCACGATCCTCGGTGACCCGATCGAGGCCGGCGCCCTGGGCCGCGTCCTCGGCGCCGGGCGCGACAACGCCGACCCGCTGCTGCTCGGCTCGGCGAAGACGAACTTCGGTCACACCGAGGCCGCCGCCGGTGTCGCCGGCATCATCAAGGTCGTCGAGTCCATGCGCCACGGCATGCTGCCGCAGTCGCTGAACTTCACCGGACCGAACCCTTACATCGACTTCGACCGTGACCACCTGGAGGTCGTCGAGGACCCGCGCGAATGGCCCGGGTACTCCGGCCACCCGGTCGCCGGTGTCTCCGGCTTCGGCTTCGGTGGGACCAACGCCCACGTCGTGGTCGTCGACCCCTCCGGCGCCGCCGCACCGGGGGAGGACGCAGCGGCTGTTGCGGAGAAGGGCGCCGCCTCCCTCCCGCTGTTCGACAGCAGTGCCGAGGGTATCCCGCAGCTGCTGCCGGTCTCCGGTCTGCTGCCCTCGCGTCGTCGCACCGCCGCCGGTGACATCGCCGCCTGGCTGACCGACAAGGGCGCGAAGGCCGACCTGGCCGCCACCGCCCGCACCCTGGGCCGCCGCAACCACGGCCGGTCCCGCGGCATCGTCCTCGCCCATGACACCGAGACCGCCGCCGCAGGTCTCGAACGTCTCGCCAACGGGAAGAAGGGCGCAGGCATCTGCGTGGCCGACAGCCCCGACCGGGAGGGCACGGTGTGGGTCTACTCCGGCTACGGCTCCCAGCACCGCAAGATGGGCAAGGAACTCTGCGCCCTCTCGCCGCGCTTCGCCGCCCGCATCGCCGAGATCGCCGAGGTCATCCGCGCCGAGTCCGGTTGGGACCTCCTGACGCTCATCGACGAAGACGCACAGAACTTCGACCTCGAGTCCGCCCAGGTCGGCATCACCGCCATCCAGATCGCCCTCACCGACCTCATGATGTCGCTGGGTGCGAAGCCCGCGGCCGTCGTCGGCCAGTCCATGGGCGAGATCGCCGCCGCCTACGCCGTCGGCGGCCTGTCCATGGAAGACGCCGTGCGCATCGCCTGCCACCGCGCCCGCCTCATGGGCGAGGGTGAGCGGCTGCTACCCGAGGACAAGCTCGGTGCGATGGCCGTCATCGACCTCGGTGTCGAGGAGCTCACGCAGTTCGAAGCCGACCACCCGGAGTTCTCCGATGTGGAGCCGGCGGTCTACGCCGCGCCGGGCATGACCACCGTCGGTGGCCCCGCCTCCCAGGTCGACGCCCTGGTCGCCCACTTCGAGGAGCAGGGACGCTTCGCCCGCAAGATGCAGGTCAAGGGTGCCGGACACACCAGCATGCTCGACCCGATCCTCGGCGAACTGCATGCCGAGATCTGCACCGTCGAACCCCACCCGATCCACACCCCGCTGTACTCCACCGTCGACAAGGGCGTCGTCTACCACCCCGGGGACGCCCCGCACGACGCAGACTACTTCGTGCGCTGCACCCGTCAGCCGGTGTGGTTCGAGGCCGCCACCGCCGCCCAGTTCCAGGCCGGTTTCCGCACCTTCGTGGAGTTCTCCCCGAACCCGGTCGCCCTGATGCCGATGATGAACACGGCCTTCGCGAACGACGCCGGTGAGTCCTCCCTGATGTTCCTGCTCAAGCGCAAGGAGCCCAGCGCCGACACCCTGCTGGCCACCGTCTCCGAGCTCTACGTCCGTGGTACGGAGATCAACTTCGCCGAGCTGTCCGACGTGTCGGGAGTCTCCGGATCGACGCGCTACGCCGAGGTACCGGGTGTGCACTGGAACCTGCACCACCACTGGACCGAGGCCCGCCCCGGCGGAGGCGCGGTCCGCGGCATGCCCGGTGCGAAGGTCTCCCTGCCGGACGGCCGGACCGCCTTCTCCGTACCGGTCTCCGAAGTCACCTCGGTCGCCGCACTGGCCGAGGCCGCGGTGTCCGCCGTGGTCGCCGGAGCGCAAGTCAGCGCCACCGAGACCTACGGTGCACTCACCGGCGGTGCCGGTGACGAGATCACCACGATCATCCAGCGCACCCTCGGCGGACTGAACGTCCAGATGTACGCGGTCGCCAGCGACGCTGCGGGCGGGGCGTCCACCCTCGTCGGTGAGGCCTTCGCCCCGACCGCCGGCGCTGCTGCGACGCCCGCCGCGTCCCCGGTCGAAACCACCGCCCCGTCCGCCGTCGCAGCCCGACCCGCGAACTCCGGTGCCGCCGCCCACGCCCTGCCGACCGTCGACACGGACGCCGTGCGCTGGGATCCGACGTCCGGCCAGACGGTCGCCGACCGCCTCAAGGAGATCGTCTCCGAGTCCATGGGTTACGACGTCGACGATCTGCCCGGTGAGCTGCCGCTCATCGACCTGGGTCTTGACTCGCTGATGGGTATGCGCATCAAGAACCGGGTCGAGTACGACTTCGACCTGCCGCCGCTGAACGTCCAGGAGCTGCGCGACGGGTCCGTGGACTCCGTCATCGCCATGGTCGAGGCGCAGGTCGCTGCGAAGGCCACCGGCGAGAGCGCGGAGGCTGCGGTGCCGGAGACCGGGATCGCCGACGCGCCGGCCGAGGCGTCCCCGGAGAAGAAGGATGCCGGGCCCCACGGTGTCGGCGTCGCCCCGCGTGACGCCGCCGAGCGCATGGTCTTCGGAACCTGGGCCTCGCTGACCGGTGTCGCACCGGCCGGCGTCACCAGCCCGCTGAACAGTATCGACGAGGCGACCGCGCAGAAGGTCGCCGACCGGATCAACGAGCGCTCCGGCTCGGAGATCACCGCTGCGCAGGTGCTGGAGGCCGGTTCCATCGAACCGCTGTCCGACATCGCCCGCGAGTCCCTGGAGACTGAGGTCGAGGGCAATATCCGCGTCCTGCGTGAGCGTCCCGAAGGCTCCCGACGCCCCGCCGTGTTCATGTTCCACCCGGCCGGCGGTTCCTCGGTGGTCTACGAGCCGCTGGCCCGTCGCCTGCCCGCCGACGTGCCGGTCTACGGTGTCGAACGTATCGAAGGCACCCTTGACGAGCGGGCCGAGGCCTACGTCGCCGACATCACCCGGCTGGCCGACAGCCTGCCCGTCGTCCTCGGTGGCTGGAGCTTCGGCGGTGCCCTGGCCTACGAGGTCGCTCACCGGCTGGAGAAGACAGACGTCACCGTCGGCCACCTGGAGCTGCTCGACCTGGTCCAGCCGCTGCACCCCGCCCCGGACACGACGGAGGAGATGCACGCCCGCTGGGACCGCTACTCGGCCTTCGCCGCCAAGACCTACGGCATCGAGCTGCCTGTCCCGCACGACCTGCTCGAATCCCAGGGTGAGGAGGCACTCATCGGGATGATGACCATGTTCCTGTCGAACACGGACGCCTCCGAGCACGGCCTGGCCGCCGGCGTGCTGGAACACCAGCGCGCCAGCTTCGTGGACACCCGCATCCTCAACACCCTCGACTTCCACCGGTGGGCGGATGTCACCGCCCCGGTGACGCTCTACAAGTCCGAGGGCATGCACGAGGGCGCGATCGAGCTGGAGCCCAGCTTCGCCGAGATCGCACCCGACGGCGGCTGGGGTGGCATCGTCGACGACCTTGAGATCATCCAGCTCGCCGGCGACCACCTCAGCGTCCCCGATGAGCCGTCGATCGGCATCGTCGGTGCCCGTATCATCGAGCACCTCGACGAGATCACCGCCGCACTGGGCTAGCGTGGGAGACGATGAGTATGACTGAGAACCCGGCAGACAACACGGCAGGTGCGCCGGCCGACCGCTACGCGCCCGGATCCGGACGCTCCACCGCGGAGAAGCTGGCGGACCTGCGGCGCCGCACCGAGGAGTCCCTCGACCCGGGCAGTGAACGCGCCCGGGCCAAGCGCGACGCCGCAGGTCACACCACCCCGCGTCAGCGTATCGACGAGCTGCTGGATCCCGGTTCCTTCACCGAGATCGGTGCCCTGGCCCGGACCCCCGGCGATGACGAGGCGCCCTACGGCGACGGCGTCGTCACCGGCTACGGCCGGGTCAACGGGCGTCCCGTGGCGGTCTACTCCCACGACAAGACCGTTTTCGGCGGCTCGGTGGGCGAGACCTTCGGCAACAAGGTCTGCGAGATCATGGACTTCGCGACCCGTATCGGCTGCCCGGTCGTCGGCATCAACGACTCCGGCGGAGCCCGTATCCAGGACGCCGTGATGAGTCTGGCGATGTACTCCGAGATCTCGCGGCGTCAGCTGCCGTTGTCCGGCCAGTCGCCGCAGATCTCCATCCTGCTGGGCAACTGTGCCGGCGGCGCGGTGTACGCCCCGGCGACGACCGACTTCCTCGTCGGCGTCGAGGAACAGACCACCATGTTCGTCACCGGTCCCGCGATCATCGAGTCCGTCACCGGCGAGAAGATCAACATGCAGGACCTCGGCGGTGCCCGGGTGCAGGCCGAGCGCGGCAACCTCAGCTACGTCGCCCCCGACGAGGCGGACGCCTTCGCCTACGTCCGTGACCTGCTCGACCACCTGCCGTCGTCGGCCTTCGAGTCGACGCCGAAGTTCTGGGCGGTCGGCGATGAGCCGAACGAGACCGACGCCGAGCTGCTCAATGTCGTCCCCGACGACCCGAACGCCGGTTACGACATGACCGACGTGCTCACCCGCATCTTCGATGACGAGCACTTCCTCGAGGTGCTGCCGGACTTCGGTCCGAACATCATCACCGGCTTCGCCCGCGTGGACGGCCGGTCCGTCGGCGTGGTTGCCAACCAGCCGATGCAGCTGGCGGGTTGTCTCGACGCGGACGCCGCGGACAAGGCCGCCCGTTTCATCCGCATCTGCGACGCCTACAACGTGCCTCTGGTGTTCGTCGTGGACACGCCCGGTTACCTGCCGGGTCTGGAGCAGGAGAAGGTCGGCCTGATCCACCGTGGGGCCAAGCTCGGCTTCGCGATGGTGGAGTCGACCGTGCCGAAGGTGACCGTGGTGATCCGCAAGGCCTTCGGTGGCGGGTACGCGGTGATGGGGTCGAAGAACCTCGGTGCCGACATGAACTTCGCCTGGCCGACCGCGCAGATCGCCGTGATGGGTGCCGAGGGTGCCGCGGTGATGATCCAGGGACGCCAGCTCGCCGCGCTGCCGGAGGAGCAGCGTCCGGCGGCGAAGAAGATGTTCATGGACTTCTACAACGCCAACATGACCAGCCCCTACGTGGCTGCGGAGCGCGGCTACGTGGACGCCATCATCGATCCTGCCGAGACCCGGCTCAAGATCCGCCAGTCGCTGCGGATGCTGGCGAACAAGCAGGTTCCCGAGGTGCCGAAGAAGCACACCATCATGCCGCTGTAGTTGCTGCAGCATTGTGGGTCACCTGTCGCTCCGGGGGTGGCCACCCGGTCCTGTTCAGGGGTCGCCAGGTGGCTCTTTGCGCTGGTGGCTGTGCAGCGTTCCACTCGGTGGGAACAGAGGGGAGCGCGGGATACGGGGCGACGGTTACTGTGAGCGGCGGATATAGCTATCCGTCGTGGACACCCCTCACGATCCGTACACCTCAGTTTCACCCCCTACCTCAAAAGGACGGTTCACCACATGTCTCGTTCCACCCTTTCCACCCGTTTCGCCCGTCGTGCCGGTGTCGCCGCGTTGTCTGTGGCCACCGTTGCCGCACTCGCCGCCCCGGCCGCCACCGCTGATGAGGCGGATGCCTCCGGCTCTGCCGACCTGTCCTCCGGCTCCTCCGAGGAGACCCCGGGCGACGACGCCGATTCCCCGGAAACCCCCGGGACCCCGGAGACCCCCGAGGCTGACGGCTCCGACGCCGCCGGCGTCATCAGCTCGCTCGCCAAGACCGACTGGGTGACCCTCTTCAAGGTCCTCGCCGCCTTCTCCAGCGGCACCGTCTCCAGCTCCACCCTGGCGGACGCCGCGCAGCTCTCCGCCGACTCGGGCATCGAGCTCGATGATGTCATCGGCTCCGTCTCCGACGCCGCAGCCGGCAGCTCCGACGAGGGCGACGGTACCGACGCCCCCGAGACTCCGGAGACCCCGGCGGCACCCGCCGAGTAGGAACGGCTCCAACGGCCTTCTCCGCGGACGAAGCCCGGCACCTCTCACTGGGAGGGGGTGCCGGGCTTCGCTGCGTTCACGGCCGGACTCACGGGCCCCGCACACGGAGAAGCCCGGCATCCTCGTGGCCGAGGACGCCGGGCTGTCGGAACCGGGGAACGGAAGTATCAGTCCCGGATCGCGTGGTAGGGACCGGAGTCGCTCCACTCCTGGATGGTTGTGGTCGGGGCTTCGAGCTTGTCGGCCATGACCAGGTAGGTGTCCATGCGGCCGTCGAGGATGCGGGTCTCCTTGGACAGCATGTCCGGAAGGCCCAGGCCGATCTTCGAGAGCTCGGCCATGATCTGCTCCGGGGCCCAGTCCGCGTCAATGGTGATCGGGATCCGGGTGTTCAGACCCATCAGCTCCATGGTCATCGTCACCTTCTTGACGAAGATGTGGAAGTTACCGGTCAGGGTGGTCCTGCCGCCGTTGGTGTCCTGCATCAGGTCGGCACCCACCGGACCGCTCGGGAACTGCACCTTCAGGTTGTCCAGGAGGGTCTCGTCCGAGTCGATCCGCAGGGCCTGCTTCGGCCCCTGCAGGGTGTCGATGGTCACGAAGGACATCTTCATGTTCGGGGTCATCGCGGTGACGTCCGACTGAATGACGAAGGGGGTACCGGTCGGAGTCCCCATCCCGGGGACAGGCTCCGGGGGAGCGACGTTCAGACCGGGGATCTCGACGCCGAGGGCATCGAGGCCACCGTCGATCTGGTTCTGCAGGTCGTTGCCGTCGAGTGACGGGAGCTTCGGGCTCGGGATGTCCGGCAGCGACGGCAGACGGGGAATGTTGTTGTTCTGGCCATCGCCCTCACCGCCCTCACCGCCCTCACCGGTGCCGTTGTCGCCGGTGTCGCCGGTGTCACCACCGGGCAGGCCCGGGATGGTCGGCAGCTGGAGATCCGGCAGGGCCGGCAGCTGGGCGTTCGCATCGGGGGTGCTGGAACCCATACCGACGGTCAGGGCCGTGACGACGGCAGCGACGGCGGCTCCGGCACTACCGGCGGCCTTGGCCTGCTTCTTCGCCTTCTTCCTGTCCCTCTTCGACTGCTTCTCGGCCTTGGCGTCCTCTTTGGACTGGGGGACCCACGCCAGGGCGAGGGCGCCACCGATCACGGCGAGGAGGGTACCGATGAAGAAGCCGCCGAGGTTTGACTGCGGCAGAGCGACGATACCGAGGACCATCGCGGCCACGCCGGTGAGGATGCGTCCTTCGCCACGGAACCAGGTCATCAGTCCGCAGACGATGAGCAGGATGCCGATGACCAGCGTCGAGACGCCACCGATGGTGGAGACCTGGATCTGGATGTTCGAGACGCTGAGGGCGAGGTACGCCGGGGTGAGGATCCACGCACCGGAGATGATCATGAGGAGACCGGCGGCGAACGCACGCTGCTTACGCCAACGGGTGAACCGGCGGTTCCCCTTCTCGAGCTTCTCTGACCGGGACTCGTCGTTGGAGCCCTTCGCCGTGTCCTCAGCACCGGTCACGGGCGCCGTGGCGTCCGTCGGGGTGTCGGGGGTGGAGGCGTCTGACATCAGCAGTCGGCCTTGTCCGCGTCGACGACGGACACCTGGGAACCGGCGGCGGTGAGCTTGTCGGCGGCGATCGAGGTGGCCTTGATCTTCTGGTCGAAGGCGTGGATCGTGTCGGCGGCGATGCCCCACTGGCCGGCGGACGCGCTGTCGTCGAGCTGGGAGGCGTCCACACCGATCTGCGGGTTGGTCAGGGTCATGCCACCGTTGAGGCCGGGGGCGCCGATGACGAGGTTATCGGCGCTGAAGTTCTGGCCCGGGACCTTCATCTGGAACTTCTTCTCACCCAGGCCCGGGAGCTTGATCGGGGCGGCCATGCACAGGTCGGTGACCTTGGCCTTGTTGAACTTCAGCTTCGCGACGGCGACGTCGCCGCCCTCGAGCTTGTCGTTACCGACGAAGATGGCGACACCTTCTCCGTCCAGGCCGGAGACGGTCTGGGAGAAGATGGTGTTGGACAGTGCCAGGTTGGCGGAGATGCCGCCCTGTGCGACGGCGACGCCCATGCCGCCGGTGGCCAGGAGTCCGACGGCGAGAATGCCGGCGAAGCGCTTGCCCTTGATGTGTCCCATTGTGTTTCCTCCGTCGACGCCGCGGAGGCGTCCGTCAATATGGTGTCGGCGGTCGGTCCGCCTCGTCCTGTCCGGGTTATCCTATCGCTCGACAACGGTTTTCTTGCGCAATGTGGATATTTTGTCCGTACCTATCGTCGCGCGGCGCGCTGACCTGCCCATATCGTGAGAGTCAGTGCCAGAGCCTGTACCCCTGTCAACACCAGCACCAGGGGAATCCATCCCGTATCGAAGACGTGGCCGAGGCTCCAGCCCAGGATCGACGACCCCAGGTAGTAGCTCATCACGTAGGTGGAGGACGCCTCCGCCCGGTCACCCTCGGCCCGCGCCCCGACCAGCGAGGACGCCGTGGAGTGCGCGGCGAAGAAGCTCGCGGTGAAGATCAGGACGCCCGCCACGGTGACCCAGAGGTCCGGGACCAGGGCGATGAGCAGTCCGACCACGGAGAGGAAGGACGCCCCGGTGAGCACCTGCCCGGGACCGTACTTCGTCGCCAGCGCCCCGGCCCGGGTCGACGACCACGTGCCGGAGAGATAGAGGAGGAAGACCATGCCGGCCCACAGTTCCGACAGTCCGAAGCGCTCGGTGAGGTGGAAGCCGAGGTAGTTGTACAGCGAGACGAAGACGCCCATCAGCAGGAACGGCAGGATGAACAGCGGCACCAGCCGCGGGTTGCTCCAGTGCCGGCGGAAGGCGGTGATCTCGCGACGCAGCGTGATCCGCTTGGGCGTGAAGTTGCGTTGGGCGGGCAGGGCCCAGGCGCACACGACAGCGAGGACGAAGGCGACGACCGCACCCGCCAGTGTCGCGCCCCGCCAGTCGGTGAGTTCCAGAAACCAGGAGGGGATCAGGCGTCCGAGCAGGCCACCGAGGGTGGTGCCGGCGATGTAGAGGCCCATCACCCGACCCAGGTGGTTGGGGTGGATCTCCTCGGCGAGGAAGGTCATCGTCACCGCCGGTACGCCGGCCACGGCGATGCCCTGCAGGGCGCGCAGTGCGATGAGGGATTCGATGCCGGGTGCCAGGCAGAGCACCAGGCTGAGCACGGTCGCGGCGAGGACGGAGACCTGCAGGACGCGGCGGCGTCCCACCCGCTCGGAGATGATGCTCACCGGTACGACGGCGACGGCGAGCAGTCCCGTCGTCGCCGACACGGTCAGTGCGGCGGTGGTAGGGGAGACGTGCAGGTTCTCGCTGATCGACGGAAGCAGTGCCTGGGTGAGGTACATGGCGTTGAAGGACGCCAGGCCGGCCGTCGCCGCGGCGACCATGACCCGTCGGTAGCCGGGGTCGCCGGGGGAGAGGCCTGTCTCAGTCATGGGACCCATGGTGCGCCGCGGTCTGTCCTCCACAAAATGCAACAGACAGAGGATAGTGTCCCGGTATGCGCATTGATGATCTGGGGTGGTTCCTCGACCTCGTGGAGACCGAGAACATGGCGGACACCGCCGCCGCCACCGGCCTGAGCCAGTCCTCCCTGTCCCGACGCCTCGCCGGCCTGGAGGCCGAGGTCGGCACCGACCTCTTCGACCGGCGGGGACGCACCCTCGTGCTCAACCACCGGGGCGAGATCCTCGCGGCGGCTGCACGCCGTACCCGTGGGATCTGGCGGGAGGGCGTGGAGAAGGTCCGCCGGGCCGTCGATCCGGAACGCGGCACCGTCCGGCTGGCGTTCATGCACTCCCTGGGCACCTGGATGGTCCCCGACCTTCTGCGGTCCTGGCGGGCAGAGCACCCCTCGGTCCGCTTCGAGCTGGTCCAGGGCGCGGCCCGCGGACTCATCGAGCGGGTGGTGGAGGGGGCGTCCGACCTCGCACTCGTGGGGCCGGAGCCCGTCGAGCAGATCCACGCCGGCCAGGTACGGTGGCGGGAACTCGCCCAGCAGGGCCTCGGGCTGGCGGTCCCGGAGGGCCATCCCCTGGCGGTGGACGCGACGGGGCGTCCCCGCACCTCCATCGCCCTGGCAGAGGCACGGGACGAGCCCTTCATCGCCATGCTGGAGGGCTTCGGCACCCGGATGATCCTCGACCAGCTCAGTGAGGACGCCGGCTTCCGCCCCATCCTGGTCTTCGAGTCGATGGAGCTGACCACGGTCGCGGGACTGGTCTCGGCGGGTCTGGGCGTGGCTCTGCTGCCGCTGGACGACCCCAACCTGCAGCTGCCCGGGATGCAGGTCATTCCGCTGGACACCGGCCGACGTCGTGAACTCGGCGTCGTCTGGTCGGCCCACGGCACCCCGGCCCCGCCGGTCAAGGCGTTCCTGGATTTCGTGGTGGGAGGTGTGACCGGTGGCGTCAGTGCCGGGCGGTGATCCGCGAGATGATGACGCGCCACCCGATGAGCAGCACGATGAGCATCACCGCGGCGACGATCATGAAGGACCAGTGCGGAACCTCTGAATGACGCAGGGCCCAGAAGAGCATGCCGACAACCCAGGTGGCCCCGACGATGACCCAGGCGGAACCGGGGGCGGGGTGGATGCGTCCGGCGGCGAGAAGGCCCCAGATCAGGGCTGTACCGATGAGGAAGGGCCAGGTCGTGTCGAGCCAGCCGGTGAAGGACAGGGGCAGCTCATCGGAGTTGTGCGCCATCCGGGCCAGGAGAGCGAAGACCAGGACGGCGACCACGTCGGCGATGACGGCATTGCGGGTGCTGAGGCCTGCGGTGGCGGAGGTCGGGCCGACTGGATCTGTACTGCTTCCGGCATCTCTGTTGGACATGCCGACAGTCTAGTTCGACGGTGGCTCCGCCGTGTCCGTACCGCCTGCACCGGGGGCGCCGTTCTCACCCCGCGCCGCCGAGCCGCTGGCGATCTGACGCAGCGTGGGGAAGTGCTGGGTGTCCACCGAATCGCGGACGAAGTTCCACAGGAACACGAGCCAGCCGATGATGGCCAGGCCGAGGAAGCTGATCATGCGGAAGACGATCACCGCGGCCAGGGCCTTCGCCGAACCCATCTGCGCGGCACCGACGAGCATGCCCACCAGGGCGGCGTCCACCGGGCCGAGGCCACCGGGGGTGATCTGGGCCTGGCCGACAAGCTTCGCGGTGATGAAGGCGAGCACCACACCGGCGATGGACGGGGTCGCACCGACGGCGTGGACACAGAACAGCAGGCACAGGATCTCGGTGATCCAGTTCAACAGCGACAGAACGACCGACCACAGCAGCTTCGCGGGGGGGAGCTCCACCGCGCTGAGCTGGTCGGAGAATCCGCGGATCTTGTCGTGCCAGCGGTCCTCCGGGGCCTTGCGCTTCCGGTTGAACCAGGTCAGGACGCGCAGCAGACCGGACTCCACCTTCTGAGGATGCTTGGCGATCCAGTTCATGCCCCAGGCGAGCAGGCACAGGATGACCAGGGTGAACGCCATCGAGTACGGGTGGACGTCGGCACTGAGGAAGAACATCGCGCCGAACCCGAGTATCGCCATGCCCGCACCGGACAGGGCGCCGGACAGCACCATGTACCAGCTGGCGATGACCGGGGTGGCACCCCACTTGAGCTGCTCGCGGAAGATCATCGCCGCCGAGATCGCCGGGCCGCCGGGGAAGGTCGCCGACCACGCGTTCGCCGACAGCCCGAGGGCGTTGGCGGTCGTGCGCATGACCTTCACACCGGCGGACCGGAGCAGGACGACCATCACCTCGGCCTGGGCGATCATGGCCAGTGCCATCGCCACGCACGCGGCGACGACGTACCAGTTGTTCGCCTGCTTGATAGCCTCCCAGCCGTCGGCGAAGAGGTGGTAGTGGCCGCGGGCGGCAAAGGCGATGATGACGAGAAGTGCGAGGGTCAGCAGTGCGCGGACCCGGAAGTCCTTCATGAACAGTCTGAAGCGCTTCCAGCGGGAGGTCTCACGGATAACGGCGCCGTCAGCGCCGTCAGCGCTGCCGGTGCCGTCGTCGTCTTCCGGGTGATCCGGCGTCTCTGCAGCGGTCACCGGGTCAGCCTTTCCTGTCGTTGCGTCGGTCGCGTTCCAGTCGCGCCATGAGCTCGGCGAAGGGGACCGGTCCGTCCTCGTGGGCGCCCGCTCCCGAGTTTGCGCCGACATTTCCGTCCTCCGTTGCCACGGACACGGCAGAAGTGCGGCGCAAACTCCGCTCGGAGCCCTCGTCGGAGCGTTCCGCCGCAGCGGGTGTGGGGGCCGTCGAGGCGTCCACCCCCTCGAGCCGCTCATTGTGGCCGATCTTCTCCGAGATCCGGGTGACCCAGGTCGGGGCCCACCAGCAGTCCTCGCGCAGCAGCGCCATGAGGGCGGGCACCAGCAGCATGCGGATGATTGTCGCGTCGATGACCAGGGCGGCGATCATGCCGAAGGCGATGTACTTCATCATCACGATCGACGAGAACCCGAAGGCGCCGCAGACCACGATCATGATCGCGGCGGCGGCGGTGATGATCCCGCCGGTCGTCGCCGTGCCGAAGCGGATCGCCTCCTTCGTCGACGCCCCGTGGGCTCTGGCCTCCACCATTCTCGAGACCAGGAAGACCTCGTAGTCCGTCGACAAGCCGTAGACGATCGCCACGATGAGCACCAGTACCGGACTCATCAGCGGACCCGGCGAGAAGTTGAACAGGTCCGCACCGAAACCGTCGACGAACATCCAGGTGAGGATGCCCAGCGTGGCGCCGGTGCCGAGCAGGTTCATGATCACGGCCTTCGCCGGGAGGATCACCGAACCGAAGACCAGCGACAGCAGGATGAACGTCGCGACGATGATGTACAGCAGCATCCACGGCAACTTGCCGAAGAGCGCGTCGATCGACTCGACCTCCATCGCCGGGGTACCTGCGACGAGCACCTCGGCCCCGTCGACCTTGATGTCGCGCAGTTCATTGACAATGCGGTCGTTGTCGTCCCGGTCGGCGATGCCGGCGGAGAGCACCGTCACGCCGTCCTTCGTGGGCTGGCTGACCTGGAACTGGCCGGTGAGCCCTTCGACCGCATTGGCCTGCTGGTACACCTGGCCGACCGCCGAGGTGCCGTCGTCCTGCCGGATGACCAGCTTGACCGGGTCGGTGCGCAGCTCGGGGAAGTTCTCGTCGAAGTTGTTCTGGGCGACACGGGTGGTGTCGTCCGGCGGCAGGAAGGTCTCGTTGATGCCGCCGAACTTCACGCCGCCCAGCGGGATGGTCAGCAGCAGCAGGACGCCCACCAGGCCGACGGTGAGGACCTTGGCGTGCCGCATCGCGAAGGCGGGGACGCGACCCCACCAGGAGTTGACCGTGTCCTCCTTCGTGCGGCCGCGGTGGAACAGCGTCCACTTGTCGATGTTGCGGCCGAGCAGGGCGAAGACACTCGGCAGCACGATCACGGACAGCAGAGCAGCCAGACCGACCGCAGAGATCGCGCCGTAGGCCACGGACTTCAGGAAAGCCTGCGGGAACAGCAGCAGACTCGACAGTGCCACCGCCACCATCAGTGCCGAGAAGACCACCGTCTTTCCGGCGGACGCGGTGGTGTTGCGTACCGCGGTGCGTACGTCGCGTCCTTCCGCCAGTTCCTCCCGGTACCGGGAGACCATGAACAGGCCGTAGTCGATCGCCAGGCCCAGACCCAGCAGCGTCACCACCGACTGGGCGAAGGTGTTGACCATGGTGATGTCGGCCAGCAGGGAGAGCACGCCCATCGAGCCGAGGATCGACAGCACACCGACGAGTAGCGGCATACAGGCCGCGACGACCGAACCGAAGACGAGGATGAGCAGCAGGGCGACCGCCGGCAGTCCGATGACCTCGGCGCGGGCGATGTCGTCGCTCATGCCGGTGTCCAGGGCGCCGGAGACCGCCGTGGCACCGGCGACCTCCACGGTCGCACCGGGCACCTCGATGGAGTGCAGGGCGTCCTCGATCTCCCGGTAGTTCTTCAGGACCTCGTCCTCGACGCCCTGCAGGGAGACCGAGGCGAAGGCGGCGGAGCCGTCGTCGGTGATCAACTGGGCCTGCTGGCCGTCGAAGTAGCTGAGGGTCTGGCGGACCTGGTCCGGGTGGGAGGAGGAGATCGCGTTGAGCTGGCGGGTGAAGTCGGTGCGTACCTCCTCCGAGCTGAGGTCGGTGTCCGGGTTGTCCCGGGTGACCAGCAGGATGACGTCACCGGAGGCGTCGCGTCCGAAGACGTCCTGTTCGATCTGGGCGGCGCGGGTGGACTCGCTGTGCGGGTCGTCCCAGCCCTCGGAACTCATCCGGTCACCGAGCTTCGTCCCGACCAGCAGGTACAGCAGGGCGATCACCGCGACGACGATGACCGGTACCACCCGCCGCCAGCGGTAGGCGATATCTCCCCATCTGGTGAACATCGTGGAATCCTTTCGCGAGAGTACGGGGTGGCCGGAGAAGATCAGCCGAGCAGGGTGCTGAGGGAACGGTAGGGCTGGAGCCAGGCACCGCCGTCAGGCAGCGTGTCGAGACTGATCCGCGGCAGCGGCTCACGGAAGACACCGTCGATGTCCTCCAGATCCACGAAGTCGAGGACGGGGTTGTCGACCGCCCAGTGGGCGTGCTCCCGGAAACCGAGGACGGTCACCGGGATCTCGTCGGCGAGTTCCTCCAGCAGCTCCCGGAAGTTGCGGCCGTCGGCGCTGGCGACGACGAGTCCGTCGAGGACGCCCTCGGCGTGACGACGCCGGATGTGGTCCAGCATGTCCGGGTCGACATCGGAATCATCGCTGGTCTTGGGCTTGGCGAAGACGGCGAAACCGACATTGCGCAGGGCGTCGACCCAGCCGCGGACCTGGTCGGCGGAGCCGGGGGCGATGTTGGTGAACACCGTCGCCTCGGGCTCGGGGTCCGGCGTGGACCCGTCGGCGGCACCGTCATCGCCGCGGAACTCCTCGACGATGTCGGCGGTCAGGCCGATGAGCCAGCGGCCCACCGCGTCGAACCGGGGGCGGTGGGCGGCGGTCGGCCGGGACCCCAGGAGCGAACCGAGACCCATGTCGATGTTCGGGGCGTCCCACACCAGCAGGACGACCGGACGGCGCTCCGGTGCCTCCGAGTAGGAGAAGGTGGCACCCATCAGCGTCGCCGCCAGAGGTACTCGCGGATGACATGCTCCTTGTCGAGGCCCTTGCCCTCGAACTTGGTGATGATCTGCCGGTCGGTGAGCACCGGGACGGTCTCGTCACGAACGGCAGGGTCATCCGGCCAGCCCAGGTACTCGAGGTCGTCCTCGACGTTGACCAGCTCGTCGATCCACTCCGCGTAGTCGGCGTGGTCGGTGGCGACGTGCAGGATCCCGCCGGGCTTCAGCCGTGAGGCGATGAGGTGCAGCGTGCCGGTCTGGATGATCCGACGCTTGTGGTGGCGGGCCTTGGGCCACGGGTCCGGGAAGTACACGCGCACCCCGGCGAGGCTGCCGGGGGCGAACATGCGCTGCAGGACCTCCACGCCGTCACCCTTGACCATGCGGACGTTGGTGATGCCGCCGCGCACCACCGAGCCGAGCAGCTTCGCCAGGCCGGGGCGGTAGATCTCCACGGCGACGATGTTGTGGTCGGTCTCCAGCGGGGCCATCGCCGCGGTGGAGGTGCCGGTGCCGGAGCCGATCTCGACGATCGTGTCGTGGCCAGTGCGTCCGAACCAGTCGTCGAGGTCGATGACCTGGTCGTCGGCGGTGACGGAGTTCTCGTCGAGGACGCGGCCGAGGTGGGGCCAGTTCTCGTCCCAGGTGTACTCCTGATTGTCGGTGAGGGTGCCGCGACGGAAGCTGAAACTACCCAGTCGCGGATAATCGCGACCGTCGTTAAACTCGGTCTGGAGCGGCCGACCGCGGTGGGCGGCTCGGGAGGAATCCGGTTCCTGCGGGGACTCCGGGGAATTTTCAGTAGTAGACATCCCTGACATTGTGGCAGAACCGCAGCGCAGGGGAAACAACGCCGGCTCTTTGGTCCGGCAGAATCAGACGATCCGGCGGGGACGCCGGACGGGGGAGGCACCAGTGAACACCGTGAGTGCATCAGCGGTACCGACGGTCGTGTCCGTCATCGGACCCGAGCGTGACAACGTCGCGGCCGTGGCCGCGACCCTGCAGGAGAGGGTGCCCGGCCGACGCTTCGTCGTCGGTGCGGGGCCGGACACCGCCGGCGGTGTCATCGCCGTCACCGCAGGTGAGGAAGATGAGGACGCCGCGATCGTCCGCGCGGTCCGGGACGCCATGGGCGGCTGCGTCGTCTACACCGGGGGAGAGCTGACTGCCCTGTCAGCGGAACCCGGTGTCACCGTCGTGCCCTGGGACGGGGACGCGGCCGACCGGAGGAACATCGACCGGCTCGCCGCGGCGGTCACGGACCGGTGGATCGACGTGCCCCGGTGGGTCTCCGACGCCCGACGCGCAGACGCCGACCGCATCGACCGGGTGCGGGTGGCCGTCCGTCTCACCGCCGAACGTCATGCGTCCGACCTGCTCGAGCCGGGCGGGCAGGCGGACGCCGCGACATCGGACGGTCGGGGGCTGCTCGACGCGCTGTTCCGGGCCCGGCTGCGCTGCACCGTGCTGGAGCACGGTGTGGAGTGGCCGCACCTGCCGGAATCACCGACCCCGGCCGGGGCGTCACCGGTGCCCGGCGGTGACCGTCAGCGTGAACTGCTGGTCCTCGTGGCGTCCTGCGGTGCAGGACTCGCCGCCGCTGTCGCGGTGGGTCGGCTGGCGGGACCGCTGATCGGCGTCTTCGTGGGCGTGATCGTCGCCGTGACACTCGCCCTGGTGCGCCGGCGGATGCTCGCCGGGGCGCGCCGGGAGCGGGACCGTGCGGCGGGGGCGGCGCAGTTGCGTCGGCAGTGGGGCGCGGTGGCCACGGAGGTGGTGTCCCGGCTGCGGGTACCGACGGTGGCGGACGCCGTGGTGGCTGAAACGGCGGGGACGGCGGGGATGACAGGGGTGACGCGATGAGCGGCGACTGGTTCGATCTGGGCGGACTCGACGGTCTCGACGGACTCGACGCTCTGGACCAGGTGGACCTGGCGTCGGAAGGGCACCTGATCCTCGACATCGGCGGCGTGAGCTACGGGCTGCCCGCGCCCCACGATCTGGGGGAGGACGCGGTGGAGGACGCGGTGACCCTCACCGACGACCGGGGCATGGCGGTCTGCGCGGACACAGACGGGGACGGACACGTCGACCGGCTGTCTGTCGTGGGCTTTGACGGGTCCTGGTCGCACTGGGAGCGCGCCGGGAAGGCCGGTGACACGGGCGCTGAACCCCCCGTCACCCCCACCGGTCCCACGGATAACTGGACAACAGGTGGGTGGGAATGTGTGGAACGGGGGGGATGGGGTTAGGCTGGGGTGGTTAAGACGCGATTTCACCACCCTTGTCAGGAGAATTCATGACCATCCCCGGGCTCGTCGGCCAGGCACCCACCACGAATGAGGAACTGCTGCAGTGGATCACTGACGCGGTAGGCCTTTTCGAGCCGGCGCAGGTCGTGTTCGTTGACGGCTCTGTGGAGGAACGCGACCGACTTTCCCAGGAACTCGTCGACGCCGGCACTCTGATCAAGCTCAATGAGGAGAAGCGGCCCAACAGCTACCTCGCCCGCTCCAACCCGGCCGATGTCGCCCGCGTGGAGTCCCGCACCTTCATCTGCTCCGAGAAGCAGGAGGGCGCCGGCCCGACCAACAACTGGGCTCCGCCTGCCGCGATGAAGGAGGAGATGACCGAGCACTACAAGGGTGCGATGAAGGGCCGCACGATGTACGTCGTGCCGTTCTGCATGGGTCCGATCGACGACCCGCAGCCCAAGCTCGGCGTCCAGCTCACCGACTCCGCCTACGTGGTGCTGTCCATGGGTGTCATGACCCGC
Source organism: Corynebacterium variabile (assembly GCF_006539825.1). Taxonomy (GTDB): domain Bacteria; phylum Actinomycetota; class Actinomycetes; order Mycobacteriales; family Mycobacteriaceae; genus Corynebacterium; species Corynebacterium variabile. The sequence continues at coordinate 160,323 of NZ_BJNT01000005.1, read as the reverse complement.
ATGGGCCAGGCCGCCCTCGACAAGATCGACGCCACCGGCGAGTTCGTCCGTTGCCTCCACTCCGTCGGCGCCCCGCTGGAGCCCGGCGAGGAGGACGTCGCCTGGCCGTGCAACGACACCAAGTACATCACCCAGTTCCCGGACTCCAAGGAGATCTGGTCCTTCGGCTCCGGTTACGGCGGAAACGCCATCCTGGCCAAGAAGTGCTTCGCCCTGCGTATCGCGTCCGTCATGGCCAAGGAGGAGGGCTGGCTCGCCGAGCACATGCTCATCCTCAAGCTGACCAGCCCGGAGGGCAAGGCCTACCACATCCTCGGCGCCTTCCCGTCCGCCTGCGGCAAGACCAACCTCGCCATGATCACCCCGACCATTCCGGGCTGGAAGGCCGAGGTCGTCGGTGACGACATCGCCTGGATGAAGTTCGGCGAGGACGGCCACCTCTACGCCGTGAACCCGGAGAACGGCTTCTTCGGCGTCGCGCCGGGCACCAGCTACGGCTCCAACCCGATCGCCATGGAGACCATGGAGGCCGGCAACACCCTGTTCACCAACGTCGCACTGACCGACGACGGTGACGTCTGGTGGGAGGGCATGGGCGACGCCCCGGCCCACCTCATCGACTGGAAGGGCAACGACTGGACCCCGGAGTCCTCCGAGAAGGCCGCCCACCCGAACTCCCGCTACTGCGTGCCGATCGCCCAGTGCCCCTCCGCCGCCCCGGAGTTCAACGACTGGAAGGGCGTCAAGGTCGACGCCATCCTCTTCGGTGGTCGCCGTGCGGACACCGTCCCGCTGGTCACCCAGACCCACGACTGGAACCACGCCACCATGGTCGGTGCGCTGCTGGCCTCCGGTCAGACCGCCGCCCAGGAGGGTGTGGTCGGTACCCTGCGCCACGACCCGATGGCGATGCTGCCCTTCATCGGCTACAACGCCGGCGAGTACCTCGCCCACTGGATCGAGATGGGCAAGAAGGGCGGCGACAAGATGCCGGACGTCTTCCTGGTCAACTGGTTCCGTCGTGGCGAGGACGGCCGCTTCCTGTGGCCGGGCTTCGGCGAGAACTCCCGCGTGCTCAAGTGGGTCGTCGACCGTATCGAGGGTCGCGTCGGTGCCGATGAGACCATCGTCGGCGACACCGCCCGCTACGAGGACCTGGACCTCGAGGGCGTCACCGAACCGGAGGCCGACATCCGCGAGGCGCTCACCGCGCCGGCCGCGCAGTGGGCCAACGACATCGAGGACAACGACGAGTACCTCACCTTCCTCGGCCCGAAGGTGCCGCAGGAGATCCACGACCAGTTCGACGCCCTGAAGCAGCGCGTCGAGGCCGCCGTCGCCGCTGAGAAGGCCGACGTCTAGGGGTTCTCTCCCCTTCTCCTGAAGTCCTCACCTGCTGAGGTGCGCTCCCGGCTTCCGGGCGCACCTCAGCAGGTGGGGACTTCTCTGTGTGTGGTGTTCCCAGCGGCCGCCCACCGCGGCCAACGAGGTACTGACAGGGCACCGCTCACCCCTCCTTCCGGCACGGGAAGGTCCCTAGACTCGGACACCATGGAGAACAGGTCGAGCGCTCAGGCGGCCCAGGCGGAGGTGCAGGAATTCCTCACGTCCCGCCGGGCCCGCATCACGCCGGACGCCGCGGGCCTCCCCACCACGGGTAACCGTCGGGTTCCGGGACTGCGCCGTAGTGAGGTCGCGGACCTCGCCGGGTTCCAGTTCCTCGACCCGGCGTCCCGCGAGTTCTACCCGGACTGGGACACCATGGCCTGGATGTGCGTCGGCGTGATGCACGCCGAGGTCGGACGCAACCCCGGGCACCGCGGGCTGCAGGATCTCGTCGGGGAACTGTCCACGCACAGCGAGGACTTCGCCGAACTGTGGGCCGCGCACGACGTGCGGATCCACGGGGCAGGGACGAAACGGTTCCACCACCCGGAGGTCGGGGAGCTCACCCTCGCCTTCGAAGAGCTCCAGGTCACCGCAGATGATGGACTGGCTCTCTACGTCTACTCCGCTGAGCCGGGGTCGGCGTCCGAGGAGAAACTGCGGCTGCTCGCCTCACTCGCGGCGACCGGTCGGACACACAGAGAAGGAGTCTGAGGATGCACGACGCGACACTCGCGGACCTTATCGCCGAGCTCGACGCCGGCCATCTCATCCCCGGTGATTCTCCATTGCACCAGGCGATGCACCGGCAGTCCCAGGAGGCCATCCGGATCACCACGGAGCTCAACGAACGGGACCTACCACGACGAGGCGGGCGTCCGCGCCCTGCTCAGTGAGCTGGTCGGCTACGGGGTGGACGCCACCGTCGGCCTGTTCCCGCCGTTCACCAGTGATTTCGGACGCAGTATCCGGTTCGGCAGGAATGTCTTCATCAACTCGGGGTGCCGGTTCCAGGACCAGGGCGGCCTCACGATCGGCGACGGTGCGCTCATCGGGCACAACACGGTCATCGCCACGCTGAACCATGCGATGGATCCGGCGCGCCGGGCCGACCTGGAACCCGCACCGGTGGTCATCGGCAAGGACGTGTGGATCGGATCGAACTCGACGGTCACACCTGGCGTCACCATCGGTGACGGCGCGGTGATCGGCGCCGGCTCCGTGGTGACCAGGGACATCCCGGCGGGAACGGCGGCAGTCGGATCGCCGGCGAGGGTGGTCCGGGAGGTCCTCCCGGGGTAGGTGCGCCTACTTCCCGCTGTACACGGGGAACGCGGCGGACTCGCCGTAGTCACGGTCGTCGAGGGTGCGCAGCGCGTCCATGTCGGCGTCCTCGATCGTGAAGTCGACCTCGGCGTTGGACCGCATGTGGTCGGGGTTCGAGGTCTTCGGCAGGGAGACGGTGCCGAGCTGCAGCGTGTAGCGGATGCACAGCTGCGGAACGCTCACGCCGTACTTCTCCGCGAGTGCCGTCACCTGCGGGTTGTCGAGGATCTCGCCGTGGGCGATGGGGGAGTAGGCCTCGACCACGATGCCCTTGTCCCGGCAGTAGTCGATGAGTGCGGCCGGGGTGTTGCCTGCGTGGACGAGGATCTGGTTGACGTGCGGGGTGACCTCGGCATTGTCGATGATGTTGTCGAGGTCGCGCTCCAGGAAATTGGAGACACCGATGGCCTTCACCTTCCCGGCGTGGAAGGCCTCCTCCAGTGCCTGCCAGGCGGCGAGGTTTCCCTCGTCGTAGGTGCCGCCGCGGAAGTCGTCCCAGGGCTGCGGAGCGTGGATGAGCATGAGGTCGACGTAGTCCAGGCCCATGGTCTCCAGGGAACCGTCGATGGCGGCGACGGCGCCGTCGTAGTCCTTGATCTCGGCGGCGAGCTTCGTGGACACGAAGAGTTCCCCACGGGGGACGCCGCTCTCGCGCACGCCCTGGCCGACTCCGCGCTCATTGCCGTAGGCCTGGGCGGTGTCGATGTTGCGGTAGCCGGCGGCGACGGCGTCCTTCACGGCTTGCGCGGCCTTGTCGTCGTCGATGAACCAGGTGCCGAGTCCGAGGACCGGGATGTCGGCGCCGGTGGTGAGGGTGAGGTTGTCGGTGAGTGCTGTCATGGTTCCAGGCTACGACCTGTCAGGATGTCGAGGCAGAGCTGAAGGGTGCCCTGTGGGTACGTGGTCCGGAGAAGTCCGGGAAAGTCACGGGCATCACGCACATCGCCGTCGGTCGTAGCGCCCGGAAGCGGTGTAGCGGCGCTACGCTGTACCCATGAACGACAGTCCCGTGACCCGGCACACGATCTTTCAGAACTCCCTCATGTCCGCTCTCCTTGACGGCATCTACGACGGTGAAATGTCCGTCGGCGAGCTGCTCGGCAAGGGCAACTTCGGCCTCGGCACCTTCGATGCCCTCGACGGGGAGATGGTCATCATCGACGGCGTCTGCTACCAGCTGCGCCACGACGGCACCGCCACCCGCGCCGACCTTGAGCAGCATTCCCCCTACTCGGTGTGCACGAACTTCGTGCCCCGTATCCGTCGTCGTGCCCCGGAGAATATCCGGCGCAAGGATCTCTCCGACTTCATCGACGAGATGACGCCCTCGGCGAACTACATGTACGCCGTCCGCATCACCGGCACCTTCTCCGATGTCACGACCCGTACGGTCGTGCGCCAGGAGAAGCCTTACCCGCCGATGACCCAGGCTGTCGGAGATGACGCCGAACAGCACTTCACCGATATCTCCGGCGTCATCGCCGGTTTCCGCACCCCGATCTACGAGAAGAATATCTCGGTCCCGGGGTGCCACGTCCACTTCATCGATGACGCCCGGACCCAGGGCGGCCACGTCCTCGACTTCACCCTCACCGAGGGGAAGATCGAGCTGTGCCCCGGCACCGACCTTGACCTGCGACTACCGCTGACCTCGGCTTTCTCGAATGCGAACCTCGACCCAGAGGATCTCGACGAGCAGCTTCACGCCACTGAGGTGAAGGGCTGACACCCTGAACACTCCCTCGCCCCGTAGCCCGGTAGCCGACCTGCCGCCGTCATGGTGGTACGTCCCTTCCCGGGCGGTCCGTCGTTTCATCGACCAGGATTTCGTGGACTTCGTCGGCAGTCTCGCTTTCCGCGCCCTGCTCGCCCTGTTCCCCGGTCTCATCGCCCTGGTCTCGATCCTGGCGTTGTTCGGCCAGTCCGAGGAGTCGGTCGTCCGCCTGCTCAACCAGTTCGAAGGGGTTACCCCGGAGGACACCTGGGAGTCGGTGCGTCCGGTCCTCGAGTCCATTCTCCGCGCGCCGCAGGCCGGTTTAGGTCTGGTCATCGGTCTGGTGACCACACTGTGGACGGCGTCCGGCTTCATCAAGACCTTCAGCCGCACGATGAATGCGGTGTACGGGATCTCGGAGGGACGCGGTGTATTCAAGTGGAACCTGCAGATGTACCTGCTCACCGCGATGTTCCTGCTGCTGGCCGCTGTCGGACTCATCGGGTCGGTGGTCGCCGGACCGGTCGCTGAGGCGGTGGGCGAACTGATCCACCTGGAGACCGCGGTGATCACGGTGTGGCGCTACGTCCGCTGGGTGCTTGTCATCGGGGTCGTCGTGCTGGGCGTGGGGATGCTCTACCGCATCACCCCGAATGTCCGGGTGCGCCGTACCTGGGGAGGACGCCACTTCCCGTGGTACCTGTTCTGGATGCGCTGGTTCACGGTCGGTGCGACCATCGCCATCGTCGCGACCGTCCTGGCGACGGCGCTCTTCTTCCTCTATGTCTCGAAGGCGGGGTCCTTCAACGCGACCTACGGCGCGCTGGCCGGCGTCGTCGTGCTCATGCTGTGGCTCTTCCTCGTCAATGCGTCACTGGTCTTCGGCGCGCTCATCGACAGCGAGGTCGTCCGGATGCGGCAGCTGCGGGCGGGTCTGCCGGCCGAGGAGAACCTGCAACTGCGCGTCCGTGATTCCTCGGCTTCCGAGAAGCGTGAGTCGAAGATGGCCCGGGACGTGGAGAGGGCACGCGAGATGCGTGCGAACACGGAGTCAGGGGAGGAGAGCTCCGACTGACGGTGGGTGTCGAGGAAGGATGCCAGCAGCTGCGGCTGGGGGGACGTTGTAGTGGTCGCAGCTGCGGATGACGTCGAGCCAGGCGATGTTCTTCTCCAGCTTGCGCCACCAGGTGCATCCCCGTGTTCGGTGCGGGGTGAGCGGGGCGGCGAGGATCATGTTCCGTTCGGCGGTGACTCGGGCGAGTGAGGTGAGCAGGCCGTCCGGGTGGCGGAACTCCTCGTCGCCGTCGACGTGGAGACGGACGACCACCCCGACCGGTGTCGACCGGTCGATCCCTTCGGTGAACAGGTGGTATTCGCTGACGCGGTGGCCGATCGCGAAGGGGAGGGTCTCCATGTGGCCGAGTGCAGGAGGGGTCGGGTCCGTGAGTCCTTGTCCACGGGAGGATGTCCGCATTGCGCACCCTGAGGTCGTTCCGGGGTGGGTCAGAGCAACCTCACGCTGCGCGATGCCGACACCTTGTCAGGTCACGGAACAGCGGGCGACTATTCTCGGCTCCGACGTTTCCGATCAGCCAAGAGTCCTGACAAGAGAAGAGGCCCTCATCCATGCCCAGTCAGCAGGTGGTGTCCCACCCCGCGAACGCCGCAATGTTCCTCGTCTACACGGTGGACGGCTCTGACGCAGCCGCCGACGCCGTTCGTGACGTCCTCGGCGATATGCCCGGCCTGACCCGCTCGGTGGGGTTCCGGACCCCGGAGTCTGAACTGCTGAGCATCGTCGGCATCGGTTCGGACCTGTGGGACCGGCTGTTCCCCGACCGGCCGCGCCCGACACACCTGCACACCTTCGAGGAGATCCGCGGCGGCACGCACACCGCTGTCTGCACTGCCGGTGACCTGCTGATCCACCTGCGCGCGGCGCGGATGGACGTGGTCTTCGAACTGGCCCGCGTCATCACCGGCAAGCTGGGCACGGCCGCAACGGTCGTCGACGAGGTCCACGGTTTCCGGTACTTCGACGAGCGCGACCTGCTCGGCTTCGTCGACGGTACCGAGAACCCTGAGGGAGAGGACGCCGTGGATGCCGCCGTCATCGGCGGGGAGGACGCCACCTACGCCGGCGGTTCCTACGTCATCGTGCAGAAGTACCTGCACGACATGGCAGCCTGGAACGCCCTGTCCACCGAGGACCAGGAGAAGGTCATCGGCCGGACCAAGCTGGATGACCTGGAGCTGGACGACGAGCACAAGCCCTCGAACTCCCACGTCGCGCTCAATGACATCGACGGGGACATCGTGCGCGAGAACATGCCTTTCGGGTCGGTGGGGGACGCCGAGTTCGGCACCTATTTCATCGGCTACGCCAAGGATCCGGCGGTGACCGAACAGATGCTGCGCAACATGTTCGTCGGTGTCCCGGAGGGCAACTACGACCGCATCCTCGACTTTTCCACGGCGGTCACCGGATCGCTGTACTTCGTGCCTTCTCCGGCGTTCCTCGACGGTCTGGGGGACTGAGCGGAGCGACCTGCCGATGCTCTCCCGGACATTGCGACCTGTGTAATGTGATCCACATCACGATTTTTCAGCAAGAATGGTTCCATGACACACAGATATGTTCTCCGCCTTCTGTAGTACGCGTTACATATCTACCATGACTCTGGAGGACACCATGAGTTGCCCCTTCACCGGCACTGACGATGCCACCATCCCCGATACCGCCGCCGACTCCGCCGCAGAGACCCGAGCTCCGCGGGGAGGGAAGCGGTCCCGCACCGAACCCGCGCACCGCGCCGACGAGGGTTTCTTCGGCCCCGGTTCGGTCGCCTGGAAGGTCTGATCCTACCCGACCTCGGCGCTGCAGGGCTTCTTCCGCGCTGTGACCATCGAGCACCTTGACCCGGACCTCGTCGCCACTGTGGACGACTCCGGCGAGGTCCACAAGCGTACCCCGGTCCGCTACGACCGCACGATGGAGTTCTTCGCTGCGGTGCTCTTCGCGGACGCCCAGACTGTCACCCGGATGTCGGACATCCTCATGAAGGTCCACGACCGGTCCTACGGGAAGAATCCGGTCACCGGTAACGACTACGACGCCAACCGGTCGTCGTCGCAGCTGTGGATCCTCGTCACCGCCTGGCACTCGATTCTCTACACCTACGAGAAGTACGGTCCCGGCAAGCTCAACCGTGACGAGGAGAACGAGTACCGGGAGGCCATGTCGGTCGCTGCAGCGTTTCAGACGATCAACCCGGAAGATGTCCCGGCGACCCGTGGTGAGGTGCTGAAGTTCCTCGATGACTGGCGGCAGAAGCTGTCCGCCTCCGAGGCGGCGATCCGCAATGTCGACCACATCATCGACGGTTTCGAGACCGTCGAGCCGGACCTGCCGAAGTGGTTCATCAAGCTCGGCCTCCCGTTCCTGCGCTGGAGCATCATCGCCACCTACCCACGGTGGATGCGTCCGATGCTCGGTGTGAAGCAGTCGAAGCTCGCAGACTCACTCTCCATCGCCCTCTGGCGCCCGATCCACGAGGTGCTGGACAGCAACCCGAAGCTGTTCCTCTGGCTGCTCAAGCGCATCTGCCCGCGGGCGGTGCGGTACATGGAGCCGCTGCTGCTGAAGACCCCGGCGAAGACGCCGCGTGTCTACACTCCGGCGGTCGCCCGCCGGATGTTCGACAACCCGCTGACCCCGCTGGAGCAGCGTGAGGAGCTGCTGAAAAAGCGGCAGGAGGGCGTGGGGCAGAAGTCCTACGGCCACAACCACCACGACGAGATCCTCGAGTTCGCCTACGCCGACGACGTCGAGGCTGCAGCCAAGGTGCTCGACGCGATCGAGGAAGTCGACCTCCGTGAGGTGCACAAGGCCGGCTGACACCTGTCAGTTCACAGTGGAGACGCCCCCGGTTGGTTGAGGTCGACCGGGGGCGTCTCCCCTTCCACCGTTAGGATGGTTTCCATGACCGGAGTAACCGCAGAAAGCGCTGCACCGCGCAACCCCCGGAAATTCGACACGCCACGGAAGACCCGGGCCCGTCGCGCTGACGGGGAACGTTCCAGGCAGAAGATCCTCGACGCAGCCGCCGAGATCGCCACGGAGCGCGGATACGACGGCACGTCCATCGCCGAGATCTCGCGCCGGTGCGGCCTGCCCGCGAGCTCCATCTACTGGCATTTCAAGGACAAGGATGACCTCATGGCCACGGTCATCGAGGACAGCTTCGACGCCTGGAACCAGTCCTGGGACATCGACGCCGACGGGAACATCCTCCTCGAACTGTTCGCCATAGCCGAGCAGCTCATCGGTGCGCTGCAGGAGCATCCCCAGTTCCTCCACATCGGTCTGCCGCTGGCGCTGCAGAAGCGGTCCGATGATCCGCGGCCGCGGCGGATGTACCTGCAGATGCGGGAGAACCTCACCGCCCGCTTCGAGAAGATCGGTGAGACGCACTTCTCCCACGTCCCGGTCGGACGCCGCACGGCGATCATCACCTACCTCATCGCCGGCGCCGAGGGGCTCATCATCTCCCATGAACTCGACCGGTCCGAGGGGGCTCCGGATATCGAGGAGCTGCTCCAGATCCATACGTCGAGTGTGATCCAGATGATCATGCAGGAGGCGGAGAAGTGGCCGAGGGACGGGAAATGACCGCCGACGTCATCGGCGTCATCGGCGTCGGGGAAATCGCCGAGGCACTGGTGGTGGGCCTGCTCAGCGACCCCGCCGGTGCTCCCGGCCGCGTCGTGCTCTCACCGCGCGGTGCGGCGCGGGCCGCCGGCCTGGCCGCCAGGTTCGACGCGGTGAGCGTCGCGACATCCAACGCAGAGGTTGTTGAGGCCGCGGACACGGTGATCGTCTCCGTGCGTCCCGACCAGCTCACCGAGGCCCTCGACGGGGTCAGGTTCCGCCCCGGCCAGCTGGTCATCAGTACCCTCGCCGGCGTTGACCTGGCCACGCTGCGGGACGCGGTGGGTGGCTCCGACGCGGCGGAGCCCTCCATCGTCCGCTCCGTGCCGCTGCCGCCGGTGGCACGCCGTGCAGGGGTGACCCCGGTGATCCCCGCCGACCCCCGGGCGGTGGCCCTGTTCGACCTGCTCGGCGGACATCTCGCCGTCGACGACGAGGAGCAGATGGCCACGGTCACCGTGCTCACCGGGGCCCAGACCGGACTTCTGCAGTACATTGCGGAACTGTGTCAGTGGGCCGCAGACAACGGCCTGGACCCGGCGTCCTCCGAGATGTTCATCCGGAACACCGTCGCCGGTCTGGAGCCGGGTCTGCGGGACGCCACTACCCCGATCGGTGGCCTCATCGACAATTTCGAGACCGAGGGCGGCCTGAACTGGCAGCTGCGGACCGGGTTCTTCGATGACCTCACCACCGGTGCCCTGACCAGGGAGCTCGATACCCTGCACCGGCGCGTCCGCGGGGAGTGAATGACTACCCGGCCATGCTGCCGCCCATCGCGCCACCCATGCCACCGCCCATGCCACCGGCAGCGGCTTCACCGGCGGTGACCTCGGTCTCCGTGTCACCCACGGTGACGGTGTAGGTCTCGCCGATGGTGATGTCCTCGGAGGCGAAGACCACGTTGGCGAAGTCCTTCTCGCTGGTGAAGGAGGCGATCTCGGCACCGGTGGAGTCCTTCACGGTGATGGTGTCGCCGGCGGACCCGTCGATGTTCGCAGAGACCCAGCCCTGACCGTCGGTGTTGTCCGGGGAGACAGCCATACCCGAGGAACCGATCGCGGTGAGTTCGCCGCCGGTGACGGTGAGCTCGCCGCCGACGTCGAGGGCACCGTTGCCGTCTTTGGTCGGGCCGTAGACGGTGACGGTGCCACCACTGACGGTGGCGTCGCCGTTGGAGTCCAGGCCGTCGCCCCCGGCGTCGACGACGAGGGTGCCGCCGGTGACGGTGAGCTGCTCACCGGTGGACTCCTCGCCACCCATGCCGCCACTCATGCCGCCGCCACGCGTCGGGCCACCTTCAGGCATCGCGGGCATGTCTCCGTCGGCCATGCCCTCAGGCATGGTCGGCATCTCGCTCTGGTCAGGGACCTCCACGCTGCCGTCCGTGCTCTCGTCGGTCTGCTCCGAGTCGGACTCGGCGATCGCGGCGATACCGTCCTCGGTGGTGGTCGATCCGGAGGCGTTGACACCGTCGTCACTGGAGGTGACGTCGACCAGGCCGTCGGAGACGGTGATCAGACCACCTTCGATGCCCTCCTCGGACCCGGTGACCGTGACATCGGCACCGTCGAGGATCACGGCGACCTCGGCGTGGACGCCGTCGTCGCCGGTGGCCAGGGTCAGGTCGCCGGAGGACATCCGGATGCCGCCCTTGGCGTGGACGGCGTCATCACCGGAGTCGACGTCGACGGTTCCACCGTCGACGATGACGTACACACCGCCCTTGATGCCCTTGGTCGACTTCGCCTCTTCCGAGGTGTCCTTACCCGCCGCAGCCCCGCCGCCGGCGGAGATGTCCAGGTCGCCACCGGTGATGACGGCGTCGGTGGCGGCGTCGATGCCGTCTCCGGCGGTGGTGGTGAGCTTCACGGTGCCGCCGGAGATGTTGACGTAGCCCGTGGAGGCGTCCTCGTCCTGGTCGGACTTCAGGGCATCTCCTCCGGACTCCACGGTCACGGTGCCGCCTTCGATGACCAGGGCGTCCTTGCCGCGCAAGCCGTCGTCAGCGGCGGTGACGTTCAGGGGGCCGGACGCCACGACGAGGTCGTCGGTGGAGGTGATGCCGTCGGCCCCGTTGCCCTCGACATTCAGGGTGCCGTCACCGGTGATGGTGAGGTCGGCGTCCGCGTAGATCGCGGCGTCGGCGTCCGCGTCCCCGGCGTAGGCGTCGGTGTCGGAGACGGTGGATTCCCCGGTCAGGGAGATGGCCACGTCATCGGCACTGACCACGTTGATCGCCGGACCGTCGGAGGAGGAGACCGTGGCGTTGTCGAGGATGAGCACGACCCGGGCGTCGTCGGCGGCCTCGACGGTGACGGTCTCGGTGACGTCTCCGCTGATCCGGTACACGCCGGCCTCGGTGATGGTGCCGCCGTCGTAGTCGACGGCGTCGTCCTCGCTCCAGTCGGAGTCGTCCACGGAGGAGGCCCCGGTGTTCGCGGCGAGCGCGTCGTCGGCGGTCGGCACGTTGACCAGGTCGCCGTCGTCCGTGGCGGAGGCGGCGGTGGTCTCCGCGGAGGCGGAAGCGGAGTCGTGGGAGGAGGAGCAGGCGGCGAGAGCGAGGACGCCCGCCATGGAGGCGGCGGCCACGCCGCCGAGAAGATGGTTACGCATGACGTGATCCTTAAGCAGTGAAGTGGGTGGAGAGGACGCGGTTCCAGCGGTTGTGGGGGAGCTCCGGGTGGAGCGCCGCCATGCCGGTGCCGAATTTCGAGATCTTCGACGGACGATGACCGCAGTGCCACAGCAGCCGGTCGATGTCCGAGGGGCGGGAGCCGGACTTCGTCTCGACGATGACCATGTCGGGACGGTCCAGGGTGTCGGTGCCGACGCCGCGCCAGGTGAGGTTCGTGTCGACGGTGGCACGTCCGACCCCGCCGGGAAGCAGGAAGGTCATGCGGTCGTAGGTGCCCCACATCACCGGCTCCAGGTCGGTGGCGTGGATGCTGACTCCGGCGGCGCGGGCCTGGCCGAGCAGGTCCTCGGCCCAGGTGACGGCACCGGGGGAGAGTCGGTCATCGGCGGCCAGCGTGGCGTCCTCGCCGGTGAGCTCGTAGCGGGATTTCACGGTGAGCCCGCGGGCTCCCTCAGCCTTGAACTCCAGGAAGGACGCTCCGGTGTCGAGGTAGGTCCGGGTCCGCAGCTTGAACCTCCGGCGGCGGGGCCGGGCCGCCATCATGAAGCTGTCGAGGTCCGGGGTGTCGAAGTAGACGGAGCGGTAGCTGTGGGCGGTGCGGCCGTCGATGCTGAGGACCCGCGTTTCCGGGGCGTCCTGCTCCAACCGGGTGAGGTCCTCGGCGAGCTCGGCGGACCGCAGCACGTACTTGCGGTCGACCCGGGTGAGCATGGCGGCGTCGGCATTGAGTTCCTCGAGGCTGACGGTGTTCATCGCTGGGCGCTCCGGACGGTGGACGGGACGGAGGTGGCCGTGGTGGCGGACGCGGTGGTCATCTCCGACGACGGTGCGCTGAGTGCGGAGCGCGAGGGAAACAACCGGTTGCGCCCGTTCGTGCGGACCGTGGCGGTGGCCAGGGTGGTGTCATTGACGAAGTCGATGGACTCGATGGTGGCGTCGACGACTTCGGCACCGGTGCGGGCGTTGATCTCCTGCGGCAGCTGGGCGGGGTCGGTGACCGCGGCATCGAGACGGATCTCCATGGTGCGCACGCCGTTGGACACCAGGCGGGAGTCGGCGACGGCGAGGACGGCGAGCAGGACGGCCATCAGACTGATGTTGAGTGTGGTGACCTCGGTGGACATGCCGGAGATGAGACCCAGGGCCAGCGCGGCGAAGTAGTAGGCGACCTCGCGCTGGGAGATCTCGGAGGACCTCAGGCGGATGATCGACAGGACGCCGAACAGACCGAGACCGAGGCCGGCGCCGACGGTGGAGGAGCCGAGGACCTGGCTGACGGCGAGGACGCCGACGTTGACGCCGAGGAAGGCGACCACCAGGTCTGAGCGGTGGTGGCGCGGGTAGTAGATGCCGAAGACGAGGATCGAGACGGCGAGGAGATCCACGAGGATCATGATGGTGGAGGAAGACATTGAAGACATTGCGGTGTCCTTGTTCTGCTGGGTGCCACTGACGGAGATAAGAATGCGACCCCCACGTGGGCGGATCCTGTGAGCCGGAGTCTCAGTCTGCGGTCGCTGTGCCGGAATCCTCCAGGCGATGCGGGGTTCAGCTGTCAGTTCCCTGTGGGTGGCATTCCCCATGTGTTGTGAACTGCAATTATGGAGTTTTCCTGTGAGTGTCAAGTTGTCCGGCAGGCGTACCACGAACGCAGTACGTGGCGGATACTCCCGCTGCGGTACGGGGTGTCCGCGGGTGGAGGATGTACCGGACACTTATCCGGAGGAGGATGGACAGTTCATATTTCACGGTGTCTGTTAAGGAGAATGACAATGACCTACCGGGTACGCCGTCCCTGGACCGGTGGCGTCCGCCATAATGGCGGCATGACCACTCAGGGCCGGACCCCCGCCCGGCTGATCGATGCCGCCGTCGTGGCACTGATCCTGGTCTCCACCGCACTGCTCGGACCCCGGCCCTCCGGTGATCCCGGACCACAGGGGAGACCGCCGGCACCGGACATGCCGGACGACCGGGGTGGCCGGGCTGGCTTCAGCGGTATGACCGGCATCGACGACCCCGACCGGTTCTGGGTCATCGTCCCGGTCGCCGCGGTCCTCGCCGCCGCAGTCATCCTGCTGCGACACCGCTGGCCGGTGCCGGTGTTCGCCGCGACCCTCGTGATCTACACCGTCACCGTCGTCCTTGAGCTGCCGGTGATCGGAGCAGGCCTCGCGGCGGTCGTGGCGGTATACACCGTGGCCACCCGTCACACCCGGACGACCACCCTGGTGGTGGGCATCACCGGTACCGGTGTGGTCGCGCTGCTCAGCCTCATCTACTCCGGGGAACTCACGCTGGACCCGCAGGTCTTCCAGATCGCCGCCGGAATCGCCATCGCCGCGGCCCTGGGCGACAGCACCCGGTCGCGCCGGGAGTACACCGCGGCGATGACCGAGCGTGCCGAACGCGCCGAACAGACCCGCGAGGCCGAGGCTCGCCGGCAGGTCGCCGAGGAGCGGCTGCGCATCGCCCAGGACCTCCACGACACGGTCGCCCACCGCATCTCGGTGATCAGCCTGAACGCCGGGGTGGCGTCCGCCGCGGTGGAGACCAACCCGGACAAGGCCCGGGAGTCACTCGGGACGATCCGCACCGCGTCCCGTGAGGTGCTCGGTGAGATCGGCGTCCTGCTGCGCTACCTGCGGGCCGAGGACGACGAGTCCGCGGCCTCGATGCCGCAGCCGGGGACCGGCGAGCTCGACGCCCTGGTCCGCACCGTCCGCGACTCCGGCATGACCGTCACCTACGAACCCCCTGCCGGCCTGGACCGGGTCGACGAGATCACCGGCCGGGTGCTCTACCGGGTGGCGCAGGAAGGCCTGACCAACGCCGGCAGACACGGGTCCGGTCACACCGTCACGCTGCAGATCGGCGTCCTCTCCGGATCGGTGACCGTGACCGTCACGAACCCGGTCTCCGGCACGGACCGGAACCAGCGGGACGCCCCCCACGGCGGACTGGGGCTGACCGGCCTACGGGAGCGGGTCGCCGCCGCCGGCGGTACGGTCCGCACCGGCACCGACGACGCCGTCTTCCGGCTGGACGCCGAACTGCCTCTCAGAACCTCCCGTCGAAAGGACGCCCCGTGATCTCCGTACTCGTGGTCGACGACCAGGCGCTGATCCGCCAGGCTGTCGCCGACATCATCTCCACCCACCCCGACATCGAGGTCGTCGCCACCGCCGGTGACGGGGAGGACGCGGTGGACCGGGTGGCCTCCCTGCACCCGGATGTGGTGCTCATGGACGTCCGTATGCCGGTTCTCGACGGCATCGGAGCCACCGGACAGATCTGCGCCGACCCGGCGAACGCGTCGACCCGCGTCCTCATCCTCACCACCTTCGAGGAGGACGAGTACGTGGTCTCCGCCCTGCGCGCCGGGGCCGGCGGGTTCATCGGCAAGGGTGCCGAACCTGAGGACATCGTCCGTGCGGTGCAGGCCGTCCATGCCGGGGACTCGCTGTTCTCCCCGGCGGCGACCCGCAGCCTCATCACCCGGTACATCGACGTGCCGGACGCCACGGGTCAGGGTGGGGCGTCCTCCGGCGGTACCGTCTCCGAGGACGCGGCGAAGGACCTGGCACGGCTGACCGGGCGCGAGCAGGAGGTTCTGCTGCTGGTCGGTCAGGGACTGTCGAACCAGGAGATCGCCGAGAAGTTCTTCATCTCCCCGCACACGGCGAAGACGCACGTCAACCGGATCATGTCGAAGATCAACGCCCACGACCGGGCGCAGCTGGTGATCCTCGCCTACGAGAGCGGGTTGCTGGTCCCCGGCGCCTGATCCTTCGCCGCTTTCCGCTTCCGGTCGCGGCGCACCAGGTAGAAGACGACCACCACCAGCGCCACCGCGCACAGGGCGTAGATGACCGTGGAGAAACTGTCGATGGTGTCCGCCACACGGTGGTAGTTCGCACCGAGCAGGACGCCCGCCCAGATCAGCACCGCATTCCACACCGACGAGCCGATGAGCGTGAGCACGCTGAACTTCACCAGGCTCATGCGGTGGACACCGGCCGGGATGGAGATCAGGCTGCGGATACCGGGGATGACGCGGCCGATGAGGATCGCGATGTCTCCGAACCGGTCGAACCAGTGCAGGGCACGGTCGACGTCTTCGCCCTCGGTGAGCCACATCTTCTCGGCGATCGCGCGGAGCCGGTCGGCGCCGATCACGGCACCCAGCCAGTACAGCAGCCAGGCACCGATCATCGAACCGGCGGTGGACCAGGCGAACGCCGCGAACGCGTTCATGTGCCCCCCGGTGGACGCGAAGCCGGAGAGCGGCAGGACCACCTCGCTGGGGATCGGCGGGAAGACCGTCTCAATGAGGATCGCCAGGCCGACGCCGGGGGCGCCGATGGTCTCCATGAGGGAGACGAGCCAGTCGAGGACGGAGGAGATCACGTGGGGCCTTTCGGGGGAGATCTGGTCAGGAACGACAGAACACCCCATGGTAAAACACGTTTACCTGGGGTGCTCTGTGGATTGACTGTGAATCCGGAGGGGCGGGTGTACCGGGCGGGTCACTAACCCTTCAGCGACGCGACCGGGGTGAATCGCTCACCGTAGGTGGCGGCGAGTTCCTCGGCGCGGGCGACGAAGCCGGCGACACCGGCGGTCGGGTAGTCGGCCGCGGCGTCCTCAGGCAGTGTGGCGGCGGCCGGGCGGGCGTAGTTGGTGATGAACTGGCGGGTGCCGCCGGTCCACGCCGGGTAGCCGATACCGAGGATGGAGCCGATGTTGGCGTCCGCATCGGAGGTCAGCACGCCCTCGTCGACACACTTCTGGGTCTCGATGGCCTCGATGAAGAGCATGCGCTCGACGAGGTCGTTGAGGCTCGGGCCGGCCTCGCCGGCGGAGACGGTGGAATCCAGACCGTGACCGTCGGTCGCGGCCTCGCCGTCGGGCACGGTGACCGGGGTGATACCGAGCTTCTCGGCGAGCTCACCACGCAGACCGGACCACAGGCCGGCGCGGCGACCGTTCTCGTCGTACTCGTAGAAGCCCTTGCCCTCGAGCTTGCCAGGACGCTCGAAGGTGTCGAGCATGACGTCCACCAGGGCGTTGACGCCACCGTCGTCGACGGAGACACCCGCGGCGTCGGCGGCGGCCTTGGTCTCGGCACCGATCTTGCGGGCCAGCTTGAGGTTCAGCTCGTCCTGCAGCTGGAGCTGCGGGGCGGGGTAACCGGCCTGGCGGCCCGCGGACTCGATGACGGCCGGGTCGACACCCTCGACAAGCATGCGCATTGCCTCGTTGAGGACGGTGCCGATGACACGCGAGGTGTAGAAACCGCGGGAATCGTTGACGACGATCGGGGTCTTGCGGATCTGGCGGGCGAAGTCGAGGCCCTTGGCCAGGGTCTCCGGGGAGGTCTCGGCGCCGGAGATGATCTCGATGAGCGGCATCTTGTCGACCGGGGAGAAGAAGTGCAGACCGATGAAGTCGCCCTTGCGGTCCACGCCCTCGGCCAGACCGGTGATCGGCAGGGTGGAGGTGTTGGAACCCAGGACGGCGGTGCCCGGCACGGCGGCCTCGATCTCGGCGAAAACCTTGTGCTTGAGCTCGGTGTTCTCGAAGACGGCCTCGACGACCAGGTCGACGTCGGCCAGGTCGGCGTAGTCGGCGGAGGGCTTGATGCGGGCCAGCAGCTCGGCGGACTTCTCCTCGGTGGTGCGGCCGCGCTTGAGCGCCTTGGCCTCCAGGCCCTCGGAGTAGGCCTTGCCACGGGCGGCGTTCTCCTCGGAGATGTCCTTGAGGACGACCTCGATACCGGACTTCGCGGCGACGTAGGCGATGCCCGCGCCCATCATGCCGGCGCCGATGACGCCGATCTTCCTGAAGGTGGTCTTCGGGAACGGGGTGCCGTCAGCCTGCAGCGGGCGGGAGCCGCCGCCGTTGCAGTGGTTCAGGTCGAAGAAGAAGGCCTGCATCATGTTCGTCGAGGTCGGGCCGGTGACCAGCTCGACGAAGTAGCGGGTCTCGACGGCCGTGGCGTCCTCGATGCGCTTGAGCTGCGCACCCTCGACGGCGGCGGCGAGGATCGCCTTCGGGGCGGGCATCGGGGCGCCCTTGACCTGCTTGGTGACGTTGGCCGGGAAGCTGGGGAGCATCGCGGCGAGTGCCGGGGTGGTCGGGGTGCCGCCGGGGATCTTGAAGCCCTTGCGGTCCCACGGCTGGGTGGCGTCCGGGTTCCCGGCGATCCAGGCCTTCGCGGCGTCGATCAGCTGGTCGGCGGGGACGACCTCGTCGATCAGCCCGATCTCCCTGGCAGCCTCGGCGTTGAACTGCTTGCCGGTGGTCAGGACCTTGGTCAGTGCGGTGGCCAGGCCGAGCAGGCGGGTGACGCGGGCGACGCCGCCGCCACCGGGCAGCAGGCCCAGGGTGACCTCGGGCAGGCCGACCTTCAGGCCCTTCGCGTCGGAGGCGATTCGGTGGTGGGTGGCCAGGGCGACCTCGAGGCCACCGCCGAGGGCGGCACCGTTGACCGCGGCGACGACCGGGACGCCGAGGGTCTCGAGGGCGCGGAAGTTGGCCTTCATGCCGTCGCACATGTCACGGGTGGCCTCGGCCTCGGCCGGGCCGGCGGTGATCATGGACTTGATGTCGCCGCCGGCGAAGAAGGTCTTCTTCGCGGAGGTGATGACGACACCGGAGATTTCCTTGGCCTCGACCGCGGCCTGCAGCTTGGCCACAGTCTCCGCGAGGGAGTCGCGGAAGGCGTCGTTCATGACGTTGACGGGGGCGGACGGGTCGTCGATGGTCAGGGTGACCACACCGTTGGCGTCTGCGTCCCAACCGATGATGTTCTCGCTCATTGTGTGGTCTCCTTAGACTCGTTCGATGATGGTCGCGACGCCCATACCGGCGGCGACACAGAGGGTGATCAGGGCGTAGCGTCCGCCGGAGCGGTGCAGCTCGTCGACGGCGGTGCCGGTGATCATGGCGCCGGTGGCACCGAGCGGGTGGCCCATGGCGATCGCACCACCGTTGATGTTCAGCTTCTCGTCCGGGATGTTCAGCTCGCGCTGGGCACGCAGGACGACGGAGGAGAACGCCTCGTTGATCTCCCAGACGTCGATGTCCTCCGGGGTCAGACCGGCCTTGGCCAGGGCGGCGCGGGCGGCCGGGGCCGGGGCGGTGAGCATGATCGTCGGCTCGACACCGGTGGTCGCGGCGGCGACGACGCGGGCGCGCGGGGTCAGGCCGTTCTTCTGACCGGCGGCCTCGTTACCGATGAGCAGCAGGGACGCGCCGTCGACGATGCCGGAGGAGTTGCCGCCGTGGTGGACGTGGTTGATCTTCTCGAGCTGCGGGTACTTGTTCAGCGCGACGGCGTCGAAGCCGCCCTGGTCGCCGACCACGGCGAAGGCGGGGCGCAGACCGGCGAGCTTCTCGGGGGTGGTGCCGGGGCGGATGGTCTCGTCGCGGTCGAGGACGGTCAGGCCGTTGTTGTCCTTGACCGGCACGACGGAGTCGGCGAAGCGTCCTTCCTCCCATGCCTTGGCAGCGCGCTCGTGGGAGCGGGAGGCGTAGGCGTCCAGCTCGTCACGGGAGACACCGTCGAGGGTGGCGATGAGGTCGGCGGAGACGCCCTGCGGGATGAAGTCGTTGTAGAAGGAGGTCTCCGGGTCCATGGCCAGGGCGCCGCCGTCGGAGCCCATCGGGACGCGCGACATGGACTCGACGCCACCGGCCAGCACGAGGTCGTCGAAGCCGGAGCGGACCTTCATCGCACCGTAGTTGACGGAGGTCAGGCCGGAGGCACAGTAACGGTTGAGCTGCACACCGGTGACGGAGTAGGGCAGGCCGGCATTGAGCGCGGCGGTGCGGGCGATGTCCATGCCCTGGTCACCCAGCGGGGTGACGACGCCGGTGAGGATGTCCTCGATGGCACCGGGATCGAGCTCCGGGTTCCGCTCCAGGACCTCGGTGATGAGGCCGGAGAGGAGGTCGACCGGCTTGACGGTGTGGAGGGAGCCGCCCGGCTTGCCCTTGCCTCGCGGGGTACGGATCGCCTCGTAGATGAAGGCCTCGGGGATTCCCGAAGCGGATGCGTCAGTCATAGTGGTCCTCACATCTGTGCTGTGTTGCCGCCGAAGCGCAACCTGTGTCGCCGATCACTATAACCGCATACCGGTCTGTCGCGGGCAAACCTCCGCGAATCGGGGGTGTTTTCTTTTGTGCCCTCTGCCTGCGGTTTTGTCTGGTGAACCTATATTCGGTGCTTACCGCTTCCGCAGGACCAGCACGAGGTTCGAGACCCCCACTTCGCGCAGTCCGGGCACCTTGGTCATCCACCAGGCCCACGACGGGTGGTACCGGGGGAAGGACGCCACGGGCTCGGCGCCCCCACTGTCCTGTGTGGCGTCCGCGTACCGCAGGCCGTCGGCGCAGGAGACGTCGAACAGGGACTCGCCCCACCGGTTCTTCGGCGGGTGACCTTCCTTCCTCTCGTAGCGCCGGGCGGCGAACTCCCCGCCGATGTAGTGCGGCCACAGACCGGTCTCGTGACCGCCGAACGGTCCCAACCAGCAGGTGTAGGAGTAGACCACCAGTCCTCCGGGCTTCGTGACACGCAGCATCTCATCGGCCATCCGCCACGGATCGTTGACGTGTTCAGCGACGTTGGAGGAGTAGGTGAGGTCGAAGACGGCGTCCGCGAAGGGCAGGTCCATGCCTGACCCCCGCACCGACGACGCCAGCCTGATCCCCGCCGCCGCCATCTCGCCGACATCGGGTTCGCAGGTCACGTAGTTGTCGACTCCGGCCGCGGCGAAGGCCTGTCCGAAGTAGCCGGGTCCGCCGCCGACGTCGAGGATCCGGGTGCCGGCCAGGGAGGAGGTGGGGCCGGCGTCCGCCCAGATATCTGAGAGGATGCCGACCGTGTCTGCGGCGAGGTGCCCGTAGAACCGGTCCGGATCGGACTGCTCGAAACGGAAGTCGGCGAGGAGGCCGAGGGAACGGCGAAGTGTCGCGCGGCGGCGCAGCGTGGGGAGGGGACGCCGGGCGGCGTCGGTCGACGTTTGCGTCACCATTTCCACCGATCCGTGGCAGAGAACAGCGAAAAAGGTGACGCAAACTCGGCGGTGCCGTGTGACGGGCGTGAGGACGCAGAAGATGGCGCGGGCATGCGTCGATCATGGCACAGCGTGACCGGAACCCTGGTCAGAGTGGTGGCGGGGGAGTACGCTCCGCGGAGCATGAGCCAGCAGTACAACCTCAACACCCCGGTCATCCCCTCGTCGTCCGGGCAGGACGCGCGTCCGCCCCGTGGTGCGGGGACGCTGTGGTGGTTCCCGCCGGTGGTCAACGACCGGGCTGCGCGGACGACGGCGATGCTGGTCGTGGCGCTGACGGTGGTGACCGTCGTGGCATCTCTGCTCGGATGGGGCACCGTGGCGCTGGTGCTCAACGCGCTGCTGTTCGCCGGTTTCGTGCTGCGGGTGCTCGCCGGACCGCGGTTCGACCCCTTCGGTCAGCTGTCGGTGCGGTGGCTGGCCGGGGCGGTGTTCGGGGAGCCGGTGATGACCGCCGGGCCGCCGAAGCGGTTCGCGCAGGGGATCGGGGTGGTGTTCTCCGGGGTGGCGCTGGTGCTGCGCCTGGTCGGCGGGGACGCTGCGACGGTCGCTGCCGATGTGGTGCTCGCCCTGCTGGTTGTCGCGGCATCGCTCGAGGGTTTCGCCGGGTTCTGCCTGGGCTGCCGGATCTTCGCCTGGCTGCAGGGCCGTGGCGTGATCAGCGCGGAGGTCCGGGCGGACTGCGCGGTGCGGTGAGGTCTGCGCGGACGGGATCGAGAATCACGCCCGGCGTCTGCCGAACCTCTGGTAAGCCGCCTGCTTGCTGATGCCGAGGGCAGCACCGATGACCGTCCACGAATCGCCGCTGCTACGGGCGGCATCCACTGCGGCCTGGAGCTCTTCTTTGGCTTCGTTGACCTTGTCACGTGCGGCGATGATGCGTCGGAAGTTGGTGGCATCGCGGGCTGGGGTGGTGGCTGGGTCGAGGTCATCAAGCCCGGTGATGTCATTGATGTGACTGGTGGTCATGCAATTCACTGTCCTTAGCGAGGGTATTCGTAGAGCTTGGCCCGTAACCGGTCCGCGTGGATGATCCGTGCCGGTTCATCTGCGGGCACTGCAACCAGTTCGAGGAGTGCGCCGCCCGAGTCCGGGCCGATGACAAGGAATCTCTCCTCACCGTCGTATTCGAACTCGACGAGCCGGATGGCGTTGGCCCACGCGTGATGAATGGACTCCTCTGTCACCTTGTATTTGAGGGCGCTGTCAGTGACCCTCACGCGTAAACCTTATATTGACGTCTCCGTGTTCGTCAAGGTTGTGTTGACGCATCGTAGGTTCTCCTGCTCCTTATCGCCTCGGCAAGACATGTCTTCCGCTGACGGTAGCTTGCGTAAGAGAGCCGCCCCTGAACTCGGAACACAAAACCCCAGGACCCTGTGGACAACTCGACCCCTGTGGACAACACCGACCTCACACGTGAGGCCCCACGCCCCGGGAGCGTCAGAACCCCGGTTCGTCGTGGAAACCGACCCGCTGGAACTCCACCGTCCCGTCCGGCAGTTTCCAGTAGTGCAGCCGCCGGGCGGCTGCCGTGTTCGTCTCCAGATCGACCCGGTAGGCCTTCGCCCGGTCGTCGCGGACCAGGTACGGCGCCCCGCCCGCATCGGAGATCCGGAACTGGTGGGGACGGGTGGTGCGGTCCTCGTAGCCGCTGGCGATCCACATCATCACCCGGGGCAGCTTCCACCGCAGGGCTTCGCTGTCGTCGATGACCCGACGCACGGACCCGAGGAACTGCACCCCGAACCGGAAGCGCAGCGGGTGGGCGGCCTTCTCCGCGGCATCGACCCGCCGCGCCCACTCCACCCGGACCTCGAGGTCCAGCTGGTCCGCCGGGTCCGTGAACTCGTTGCCGATGAACGGCCGCTCGGTGTGCACGACCTCCACCTCGGTACGCACCCGGCGGCGGGGGCCTCTGCCCTGTCCCGCCCCGGGAAGTGTCGTCGGAACGTGGACGCCGGCCCGGCGCAGCGCCTCCTGCAGCCGCTCGTTCTCATCGGTGAGCCGGTCGTTCTCCTGCCAGGTGTGGTCGTTCTCCCGGCCGATGATCTCCAGCTTCTCGTGCAGCTGTCCGATGGTGCGCGAGAGCTCGGCCTTCTCGTGCTTCAGCTGCGGCACCTTCCGGCGCAGCCCCTCCAGTTCCGCGACAGATCCCGCGGGGACGCCGACCGTGACGTCGTTCCGGGAGGTGGAGCTCTCCGCACCGGATGTGGTCTCGTCCAGCGGCGCATGCATGGACACCCACGCCGGACCGCCGGTGCGCAGTGACGGGGCGTCCTCCACCGTCGCGTCCTCCGGCGCCGGGCCGACGATGATCTTCAGCGTGCCGTGGCGTTCGCCGACGGACTGCACCTGCACCGCGATCACGTCTCCGGCGGATACGGACGTACCGATCCCGGACTGCGTCAGGTAGGAGGTCATCCCCGGTACCACCTGCACACTCACCTGGCTCTTCGCCACCACGCCGGTCACCACCGCGGGATAGCAGTGCTGCACCACCAGGTCCCCGGCCAGCTGCTCCGCCGTGCGCATCCCGGCCACGTCGACAACCGCGCCGGAGGCGTCGAAATGTCCGCTGACCTCGTCACCGTCGGCGAAGATGCTGCCGATGACGACCGGTGCGCCGGGCAGCAGTGTGTCCAGGTCGACCCGCAGCATGCCCACACCCGGGGCGTCCGCCGAGGAGATCATGCCCACTGTCGCCGAGGACGCGCCGGTGAACTCGCCACGGAACGGCCGCGGGTCGGCGTCCTCCGCGACAGCTCCCACGGAACGGTCCGCCAGGGCGTCCAGCGCCTCGAACCCCTGCGCGTTCTCCGCCATGGTCAGCAGTCGGGCGGAGATCACCCCGGCGATCCGCGCCCCGTTGTCCGGTCGGATGTTCGCGAACAGGAGGTCACCGGCGAAACAGTCCCCCGTCCACGTCAGGTCGTGCGCCGGGTAGATCCGCGCCGCACCGTTGTACGGGGTGGTCCCCGGCGGCATCAGTCCGGTGAGCGCGCGGGTCAGATTCGGGTCGGTGATCACGACGAGACGGGCGGCGTCCCCCACCTCATCGGCGATATGCGCCAGATCCAGCGGAATCCCGCGGGTCCGGTTCACGGCGGTCACCACCAGAGTGGGTGTCATGTCCGGCGGGTCGCACAGCGCCTCCGCCAGGGCGGCGACACCGGTGGTGGTGTCGAGGTGCCGGAACGGGGGCGGCGGCGGTGCGGGGTGCATAAGTGCGACGCTAGCAGGGGAAGTCACCCCTCATCAGTTGAGTGTTACCGTTGTTCCCACCATGAAAGTCCTACTGCTCTGCTGGCGCGATTCCCGGCACCCCGAGGGCGGCGGCAGTGAGGTCTACCTCGAGCGCGTCGCGGAGTATCTCGCGTCCCCCGCGGGAGGACGCCACGACGTCACCTTCCGCACCGCGCGCTACCCCGGTTCCGCCCCGGTGGAGCACCGCAACGGGGTGACCTACGTCCGTGGCGGTGGTCCGCTCACCGTCTATCCGCGCGCATGGTTGTCCATGCTGCGCCGGCGGTTCGACGTCATCGTGGACACCCAGAACGGCGTCCCCTTCTTCGCGCGCGTGTTCGGTCGGGGACGCGCCGGGCGCGGCTGCGGTGTCCCGGTCGTGCTGCTGACCCACCACTGCCACCGTGACCAGTGGCCGGTCGCGGGCCCCGTGCTGTCCCGGGTCGGCTGGTTCGTCGAATCCCGGCTGTCCCCGTGGATCCACCGGCACACCCCGTACGTCACCGTCTCCGCGCCGAGTGCGGACGACCTGGTGGGCCTCGGGGTGGACCGCGACCGGATCACCATCATCCGCAACGGGGTGGACGCCCCGCCGGAGCCCGCACCCGTGCCCCGGGACTCCGGTCTCCATCTGGTCACCCTGTCCCGCCTCACCCCGTACAAGCAGATCGAACATGCCCTGCACGCGCTGGCCGTGGTCCTGCCGGACCATCCGGGAACCGTGCTCGACATCATCGGCGACGGCTGGTGGTCGGAGAATCTGCGGCGGTGCGCCGAGGACCTGGGCGTGACCGGCAACGTGGTCTTCCACGGCCATGTCACCGAGGAGATCAAGCACCGCCTGCTCGCCGGAGCGGCGGTGCACCTCATGCCGAGTGCGAAGGAGGGGTGGGGGTTGGCTGTCGTCGAGGCCGGGCTGCACGGCGTGCCGACGATCGGCTACGCGTCCTCCGACGGTCTCCGTGACAGCGTCATCGACGGTCAAACCGGGCTACTGGTGGATTCAGAAGGTGGCCTCATCACCGCTCTGGCAGGGCTGCTGGACGACCCGGACAGGCGCCGCGAACTCGGTGACGCCGCCCGCGAACGGGCGCACAATTTCTCGTGGAATCTCACCGGAGAGGCGTGGAAATCGCTGTTGGAGAGAATTCATCGTCCTCGCAGGTAACAACGTTGTGTCCGGGGTTATTTACCGGTAAATGCCAGGTTTCCGCCGTGAGTGGAATTCTCAGATTCGGTAGAGTGGTCGGGTGTTCTTCTGACGAGAGCCGTAACTGCTACAGCTGGAGGAGATGACCGATGACTGCAGTGCGAGCCGAACACCTCTACAAGGTGTTCGGGAAAAAGTCTGGTGAAGTGATCCGGAAGTTGGAGGCGGGGGCCGACCGGAGTGAGCTGACGGCCCTGGGGACCGCTGCCGTGATCGACGTGAATTTCGAGGTGGAGGAAGGAGAGATTTTCGTTGTCATGGGACTGTCGGGGTCCGGTAAATCGACCCTGATCCGCATGATCAACGGACTCTGGAAAGCCACCGCCGGATCTGTCGAGGTGATGGGGAAGAACATCGCCGAACTCGACGGAAAATCACTGCGTGACCTGCGTGCCAAGCATGTCTCCATGGTGTTCCAGCATTTTGCCCTGCTGCCCCACCGCACCGTGCGCGAGAACGCCGCCTACGCCCTGGAGATCCAGGGGACTCCGAAGGCGGAGCGTCTGGCCAAGGCCGATGAATGGCTCGCCAAGGTCGGACTCGACGGCTGGGGCGACCAGCTCCCCGGTCAGCTCTCCGGCGGTATGCAGCAGCGCGTGGGGCTGGCCCGCGCGCTCGCCGCGGAGACCGACATCCTGCTCATGGACGAGGCCTTCTCCGCCCTCGACCCGCTGATCCGCACCGAGATGCAGGACCAGCTCATCGAGCTGCAGCACGACCTGAAGAAGACGATCATCTTCATCAGCCACGACCTCAACGAGGCCATGAAGCTCGGTGACCGCATCGCGATCATGCGTGACGGCCGGGTCGCCCAGATCGGCACCGCCAACGAGATCCTCACGAACCCGGCGGACGCCTACGTCGCCGACTTCATCGCCGACGTCGACCGGTCCCGCGTCCTCACCGCCGCAGAGATCATGACGCCGATCGATGAGGCCGAGTTCGAGTCGAACCCGGATTCCGGCAGCTTCCCGGTGGTCCAGGCGTCCGACATGGTCTCGGACCTGTTCGAGCACTCGGCGTCCACCGACGGCCCGATCGCCGTCGCCGACAACGGTTCCGTGGTCGGCACCGTCGAGGCCGGGGACATCGTCTCCGCCATGGCGACGCCGGACTACGAGTACGACGACGATGCAGACGCCGCAGACGCCGCCACCGAGGAGGATGAGAACTGATGGGTACCTTCGCCAATCCTGATGTCCCGCTCGGAGACTGGATCTCCGACTTCATCGACTGGTTCACCGACGTCTTCGGCTGGCTGCTGGACTTCATCGGTACCGTCCTCGACGGGCTGCACGACGCCTTCCACTGGGTGCTGGACACGCCGGTCTACTACATCATGATCATCGTTTTCGCGCTCATCGCCTGGGCTGCCGTCTCCTGGAAGGCCGCCGTCTTCACCGCGCTGGGCTTCTACCTGGTCCGCGCGGTTGATGAGTGGCCGCAGGCCATGGAGACTCTCTCCCAGGTGCTCGTCGCCGTGCTCTTCGCGGTAGTCCTGGCTGTTCCGCTGGGTATCTGGGCCGCGAAGTCGGAGACCGTCTCGAAGATCGTCAAGCCTGTCCTCGACTTCATGCAGGCCATGCCCGCCCTGGCGTACCTGGTGCCGATCATCGTGATCTTCGGCATCGGCGTCACCCCGGGCATGATCGCCACCCTGATCTTCTGTATGCCTCCCGGCGTCCGCTTCACCGAGCTGGGAATCCGCCAGGTCGACAAGGAGACCGTGGAGGCCGGTCGCGCCTTCGGTGCGACGGGCACCCACATCCTGTTCCGCATCCAGCTGCCCCTGGCCCTGCCGACCATCATGGCCGGTATCAATCAGATCATCATGCTGGCGCTGTCCATGGTGGTCCTGGCCGGTATGGCCGGTGCCCCGGGCCTCGGCGCAGACATCACCAGCGCGATCAGCAGCATCAACGTCCCGCTGGGTGTCAATGCCGGTGTCGCCGTGGTGATCCTCGCGGTCTTCCTCGACCGTGTCACCGCCGGACTCGGCAACAAGACCCCGCTGGCCAAGGCCCGCGCACAGCAGGCCCAGGACGCGTAGGAGGACATCATGCGCACCATCACACAGAAGACCCGCACCGTCGCGTCCGCCCTCGCGATCGGCGCACTCACCCTCTCCCTGGGCGCCTGCGGAGCGAAGAACTCCAATGACGAGGTCGAAAGTGACAACGGCAATGAGCCCTACGCCGCACGGTTCGCCGACTGCACCCCGGGTGAGAACTCGTCGGACGTCAACGGCATGGACGTCGACGACGACAAGAAGATCACCCTTGCCGCCTTCAACGGCTGGGACGAGTCCTTCGCCGCATCCCACCTGCTCAAGTATGTGCTTGAGGACGAGGGCTACTCCGTCGACATCGAGGCCCTGGATGCCGGCCCCGGTTACACCGGTGTCTCCCGCGGCGACATCGACGTCGTCATGGACACCTGGCTGCCTGTCACCCACGAGGAGTACCTGGAGCAGTACCAGGACTCGATCGAACCGCTGGGCTGCTGGTACGACAACGCGGTGCTCACGCTCGCGGTCAATGAGGACTCTCCGGCACAGTCCATCGCCGATCTCAAGGACATGGGCAGCGATTACGGCAAGAGGATCGTCGGCATCGAGCCCAGTGCCGGCCTGACCGCCCAGACGGAGAAAGCCATCCCGGTCTACGGTCTGGACGACTGGGACTTCGTCACCTCCTCGACCCCCGCGATGCTCGCCGAGCTGAAGAAGGCGACCAACGCCGGTGATGACATCCTGGTGACCCTGTGGCGTCCGCACTGGGCCTACGACGCCTTCCCGGTCCGTGACCTGGAGGATCCGGAGGGTGCGATGGGTGGTGCGGAGAACATCTACAACTTCTCTCGCACCGGCTTCGGCGACGACAATCCCTATGTCGCGCAGTTGCTGCAGAACCTGGTCCTCGACGACGAGCACCTGGCGTCCCTGGAGAATGTCATGTTCTCCGACGACAACTACGGCGGCGAGAACCTCGACAAGGCCGCCGCCGAGTGGGCTAAGGACAACCCGGAGTTCATCGAGGAATGGAAGGCCGGCGCACTGGGCGGAAAGTAGTCTCCGCCGTCCCTTCTCTGCCGCCCTGTCGTCCCCTCTTCTCCGTCCCCTGTCGAGTTAGCACCCTCACAGGCAGCTTTTCTCCCCGAATCGCTGCCGGTGAGGGTGGTAACTCGACATGGCGGTCACCGCACGCGGTAGAGCTCCCACCCGTCGGCCGACCACAGCAGTTCGTGAGGGGACGCCCCGTCGGTGAGAACTGCGGGGACGCTGACCCCGGCGTCCTCCGTGGCGTCGGTCTCGACGAGCACCAGGTCGACACCCGCTTCGGCCAGGCCGTCGTCACCGGCGGCGAGACCGGACAGCAGCCGTACCGTGTCCGGATCCCCGTCGACGATCCGCCCGTCGACGACGAGATAGCCGGGGTCCACCGGGGAACCGGGCAGCATCTTCAGCAGCGGGTCGAGTGCCGGGCGTCCGTCGATGATCCGGTAGTTCCCCGGCGGCCACAGCAGCGTACGTCCGGCGCCGGCGTCCTCCACCGAGTCCACGGCATCGGCGTACCCGCGGTCGAGCGTCGTCGGACGCAGGTCGGAGAGGTCCACAGGCAGTGCCGGGACCTGCAGGAACGCCAGAAACCCCGCCGCGAGCACCGGGGCAGCAGATGCCACCCGCGGCACCGGCACGTCCACCCGGGCGAGCAGGATCACCAGCGCCGGCAGGGCCAGTACCACGAACTTCTGGGTGTCCCGCAGCAGCCCTGCCCCGGGGAGAATCTCCAGCACCTCGCCGAGCAGTGTGACTCCCGGCCCGGTCGCCAGCAGGGCAGGCACCAGCACCGCAGTCACGGCCAGCACCGACAGCCGACGCAGACCGCCGGACCATTCACCCCGTCGCCACAGCACCACCGCCACGACCACGGCAGCCACGGCGAGCAGTACCCCGGCGACCGGTACACGGTGATCCGGCACGGCGTCCGCGTTCCAGATCCCGCCGAGCCCGGCGAGGGCACCGAGCGTGCCCACCCACGGCTCCGCCCGCGCGGCGAACAGGGACGCGCCACCTGCATCGGTGAGGGTCGCCGAGGCGTCCCCCAGCGACGGAATGACCCAGGGCAGTGACAGTACAGCTCCGGCGACCGCCGGGACCAGGGAGAACCACCGCCAACCGGACGCCACGACCGCGGTCACCACCGCCAGGATCAGCCCGGTCGGCGTCAGCGCGCACACCGCGAGCGCCACCACGAGCCACACCCGACGACGTTCCAGGGAAAGCCATGCGACCAGCGGCAGGAGCATCCCGGCGGCGACCACCGACCAGTGCCCCTGCAACAGCCGCTCGGCGACGTACGGGTTCCACACCACGAGGAAAGACGCGAGCGCCTGGCCCACGCGCCCGGCGCCGAACCGCTGCGCCAGTACCGTGGCGCCCCATGCACCCGCCGCACCACAGGCACACATGAGCAGTCCCACGACCACCGTCGGTGGGAGCACCGGGGAGAGGAACGCGAGCACGGCGTCCTGCGGAACGGCCCGGGCCAGTCCGTGCGCTCCGGTGGCGAGGTCGTTGAGCGCCATGGACCCGGGCACGGACAGGTCGCGCAGCAGCAGGGCAGTGTCCCGGTCCCACCCGGCCACCACGGCCACGGCGAAAGGCCACAGCACGACCGCCGTCAGGACCACGCACCATGACAGACGCCACCGGTTCCCGGTGCGGGACACGGTGGCGTCGGTCGTGATGGTCACTTCTGCAGGGTACCTGCGGTCAGGTCACTCAGCCCTTCCGCACGCTGCGGTGCAGCACGACACCGATGATCAGCAGGATCAGACCGATGAGGCCGGCACCCCAGGGCAGCCACTGACCGATGAGGTCCATCTTCTTCAGGGCGTCCTTCGCCCGCGTCATCTGCGCGTCCTGGGTGGCCTGGTTGAACTCGCCCGGGAAGTACAGGGCGGTGCGGGTCGGATTCGCCAGCTCCTTCTCGCGGTTCTCCGACTTCGCCATTTCGGCGGCTTCCTCGTCATCCTGCGCGTAGTACATCCACACCTCTTCGGCACCCTTGACGATCACGCCGGTGTCCGGTTGGACGTGCAGGGTGCGGTTGACGGTGTAGTAGCGGGACATCTCGACCTCGGGGCCGGTCTCGTCGTCCTCGTCCCAGCCGTCGACCTCGTCGCGGGACAGGCCCCAGGTGGACGCCGGGAACTTCAGGCGCAGCGCTGCCAGGGACTGCTTGTCCGCCGCGGAGAGCTCACCGTCGGCGTTGAGACGGGACTCGACCGCCGGGTAGAGCTCGGTCGGGGCGACGGTCTGCTCGAAGCGGTACACCGTCTCACCCTTCATGGTCTCCTTGTCGACGAAGTCGATGTCCTGGCTCTTCAGGACCTGACCGTCGAAGTAGGGGTACGCCTTCTTCTCGGTGCCGAAGGGGAACTGGTACTGCAGGCCGTCACGGACGAACACCGGGGTGTCCTCCTCGGCCACGCCGCCACCGACGGTCGGGGAAGTCATGTCGAAGGAGGAGACAGGCTTGTCGACCGGGAAGGCGGTCTTTCGGGTCAGGGTGACGCGGTCGATGGTCGCGGCAATGAGGTTCTGCGGCTCAGGCAGGTCGGTGCGGAAGACGGTGTTTCCCGCCTCGAGGGTGACTTCCTTGTCCGTGGTCGGCTCCTGGGCGATGACGCGGCGCTGGTTCTGGAGCGGCACATCGGGCCAGATGTAACAGGAGACGGTGGGCGAGTCGCCACGGCACTCCCGCTTCTTCGCGTTGTCTCCCACGGGCTTGCCCGCGGCCAGTGCGGCCGCGTCCAGCAGGCGACCCTCCGTCTCATCGGTGACCGTGTAGGACTCGACGTCCTTGGGGATCACCTTGCCCTTCGGCAACACGTAGATCGGCAGGGCGATGGCGATGACGATCAGCGCGGCACCGATGACGATGAGCGCGTGAGAGAGAACCTTTTTCATACGGGCTAGTTTAACGGGAGAAACCTCGTGTCGGGGGTAGGATCGGAATCCATGTCGCGCCTCCCCTTCCTCCCGGCGTTGGAGGGCCTGCGCGCCGTCGCCGCGCTCGGCATCATCCTCACCCACGCCGCCTTCCAGACCGGCAACGACACCGGCGCGGTCATCAACCGCATCATCGCGCGCACCGACTTCTTCGTGCCCGTCTTCTTCGCGCTCTCCGGGTTCCTGCTCTGGCGACGCCACGCCTCCGACTTCACCTTCTCCGCGGAAGGACGCCGCCGTTGGGCGGGTTACTACGTCAAACGCCTGGGCCGGATCATGCCCGCCAGCCTGGCGGTCGTCATCATCGTCATCGCCTTCTTCCCGGTCGCCGGTGATCCGGGCGTCCTCCAGATCGTCGCGAACCTCCTGCTGCTGCAGAACTACGTCCCCGACGGCATGATCGGCGGTCTGACACACCTCTGGTCACTGTGCGTGGAGATGTTCCTCTACCTGGTCATGCCGCTGCTGGCCCTGGCGGTGGGACGCCGACGCCGCGCGGTCCGGGTCGCCGCCATCGTCACCGTCGGCGTGCTCAGTGCGCTGTGGCCCTTCCTCGCCGGGCCGCGGACGGGCGACCTCAATCCGCACATCATGCCCTGGGCCTTCTTCGGTTCCTTCTGCGTCGGCCTGCTCGCCGCGGAGACCGAGGGCTGGCTGGCGGAGGTCGGCGGGCCCCGTGCAGAGACCGTCCGACGCTGGGCCGGACGCCGCCTCCTGTGGGTCGCCCTGGCTGTCGGGGTACTGGTCCTGGCGTCCTTCGGCGGACCGGAGGGGCTGTCCTCCGCCTCGCCGGGGGAGTTCGCGCGCCGGACGACCTGCGGCGTCGCCTTCGCCGCGGCACTGGTGGTGCCGGTGGCCCTGGCCCCGCGGTCCCGGTTCCTCGAGAGCACGGTGATGCAGACCCTGGGACGCTGGTCCTACTCGATCTTCCTGTGGCACATGGCGATCCTGTCGCTGGTCTTCCCGCTGCTGGGGATCAGCCTGTTCAGCGGCGGCTACGTGGTGATGCTGCTGGTCTTCGCGGTGACCGCTGCCCTCTCGGTGCCGGTCGCGGCGTTGAGCTACGCGCTGGTGGAGGATCCGGCGCGCCGGGCGGTCTCGCGGTGGTGGCGGGCGAGGGGAGTCAGGACGACCGCGGTCAGGCAGACGACGAGCGCGAGTTGTACGACGGAGGAGTCACCGGCGTAGCCGTCGGTGCCCCACGGACTGCGGGTGAGCAGCAGGGTCGCCAGACCGCCGGACGCGAGGAAGATCCACGACGGCCGGACACCGGACCACACCCGGGGCCCGTACCGCAGGATGCCCACGGTCACCGCCGCCGCGAGGACGCCGGGGATGCCGGCGAGGACCCAGCTGACCCCTGCCCAGGCGACGGTGGCGACCCGGCTGGTCGGCATCGCGCAGTCTGAGGCTGCTCGGACCTCCACGGAACCGACCTCAGGATGCGTGATGCCGACACTCCTCCTGTCACCCCGGCCCCGCCACAGCAGCAGCGCCCAGGCCCCGAGCAGCAGCACCGCCGTGCCGAGCCCCGCCGCCAGCCAGGTCCGGTACGTCGAGGTCGCGGAGAAGTCCACGGACACCGCGGCGGCGAGGTCCTCGTCCGACATCTCCGGGGCGAGGTCCGCGGGGACGAGCCAGCCCTGTGACCAGCCGTTGACGGTCACCGGTTCAAGCTCCACCGAGGTCCCGTCGACATCCAGTGTCCCGACCCGGCCGGCGTTGACCGAAGTGGGGGTGTAGACGATCCGGTCGCCGGCATCTCCGTCGGACACCGACGCTTCCGTCGTCGTGTCCGTCAGTTCGACCCACCGGGCGGTGCTGTGCACCGTGTGCTCCCCGGGGGTCAGGTCAAGGCTCTGCCCGCAGCGCACGGCGTCCCCGTCGACGGAGGTCGTGGCCTCGCAGTCCGCGGTGGACACCTCCACCGTCGCGCCCGGCCCAGGGACCGTGATGATGCGCCGCATCGTGCCCTCGGGGATCTCCTGTCCGAGCACCCAGCGCGAGACCTCGCGTCCTTCCGGGGTCGGTACGACGATGTCGCGCCGCGGCGTGACATCGGTGCCGTCAGGGGCGGTGAGCGAGAACTCGCTGAGCCCGGCACTGCCGAAGGAACCGGTGATGCGCAGCTCGACGCGGTCGGCCTCACCAGGGGGGAGGGTGAAGGTCTTCTCCCGGCCGACCGGTACCTGCACGGTGGAGGACGCCACGGTGCGCCCACCCCGCAGCGTCGTGACATGCAGCCGCAGCGCCGAGCCCTGGGCGCGGGCGGTGAGGCGCAGCTGCCCGACCGGCTGCGCGAGCTCCGCCGTGACGGACTGGTTCACCGGGGAACCGGACGCCGGGTACCAGGCGGTCGTGGGGTCGCCGTCCACGGCGGCGGAGACCGGGGAGAGGGTGTCCGCCCCGCCGAAGGACGTCGGATCATCACCGGCGGAGCTGGGGATCAGGCGTCCGTCGGTCTCGCGGACGGTGGTCTGTGCGCCGTCGACCGGGTAGTCGCGCACCGGGTTCATCCCGCGCCACGGGTCACCTGCCGCCCGGATCGCGGAATCCGGTGAGGTCACGGTGCCGTAGGAGTGTTCGCGCAGGGCGGGAGTGTCCGTGACGGTGACGGGCCCGGCCAGGCCGAGGTCGCCGGCGTCCCCGGTGAGGACGCGGTCACGCGGGGTGCCCCCGTCGGCGGCGGCCAGCCGGGGCAGGACCTCCGGGCCACCGGCGACGACATCCAGATCGTCGGTGTGCACGGTCCGCGGGGCGGTCGGGGACGCGCCGTCAGCACCACCGACCCGGAAGATCCGCACGTCGCCGTCGCCGAAGGACGCCTCCTCAGTGAACCCCGGGGAGTTCCGCAGAGTGCGCAACACCGACCGCGCGCCGGGCGTGTCGGCGACCCGGGTGAGATCGGAGCGGACCAGCAGATAGCCGACCCCCTGCTGGGTCAGCGCCGCGGCGAGGGATTCCGAGGGAGCCCCGGTGTCGAACTCGCGCTGGACCCCGTCGAGCCCGCGGATCGCCTCGGGTGGGACCAGCGGTACCGCGTCCCTGACGACCCAGGGGACGTCGAGCAGTGCCTGGGCCGGCTCATCGCGGGTGTTGCCCCAGTCCTGCCGGGCAGACGCGGCCCGCGGCAGAATCATCGTGCGGGAGTCCGCCGCCCCGTTCGCCGGGTCATTGAGCCAGTCCGCGGCTTCCGTCCAGTAGGAGGGGACGGACCGGTAACCGTCGACGGGCACCAGCCGGGCGGACCAGGCCGGGGCGGTGAGGGTGGCGACGAGCAGTCCGACGGCGGTCACCATGATCACCGGCCGGTGCTTCTCGGGGTGTGCCCAGTGGCCACGCTGCGCCCACCCCGGCACGCTCACCCGGCCCAGCAGGTGGGCGAGGCCGATGACCAGCGGCAGGTGGACCAGGGCGTCGAACTTGTGGAGGTTGCGCAGCGGAGCGCCTGCGCCGTCGAGGAAGGACCGGGCGGCGTCCTGGACCGGGGAGAACGGTCCGGCGACACCGAAGATGAGCAGCCCGCAGCCCAGCATCACCAGCCACACGTGACGGTAGGGCACCCGGGTGCGGGACATGCCCGACAGTCCCCACAGGCCGAGCAGTGCGAGGAACAGCGTCGCGGCGACGAAGACCGGCTCGCCGACGAGTGCGGCACCGGCCTGACGCTCGTCGGAGAGGTAGGGCGTCCAGCTCGTGGTGCCGCGCAGCACCTCGCCGAGGCTGAACCAGTGGGTGGTGATCCCCGCGGACTCGATGAAGTCGGTGAACGGCGGGGAGTAGCGGCCGAGGATCAGCAGCGGTCCGACCCACCAGAAACACGCGAGGACGCCCGCCGGAACCCACCAGGCCAGGAAGCGCCAGGCGGTGGGTCGGCGGGCGTGGCAGACCCACCAGATCACCGCCGGCAGCACGGCAGCCAGGGAGGCGACGGCGTTCACCGCCCCCAGGCACAGCACCGCCACCGCCGAAGAACAGGCGGCGGTGGCGGTCTGTCGGCGGGTCGGGGAAGACGCGCCCAGGATCCGCACCACCGGCAGCAGGATCCACGGCACCAGCGCGATCGTCCACGCCTCGGAGGAGATCGCGCCGAGGGTGGTCATGATCCGCGGCGAGAGTGCGAACAGGACCGCGGCGACCAGCCGGGACGCCCGGGACCCGGTGCCGTGCGGGCCCAGCGCGTCCAGCAGTTTCACCGTGCCGGCGAAGGCGAGCGTGAGCAGCAGCGTCCACCACAGGCGTTGGGTCAGCCAGTCGGGCAGCCAGGAGAGCAGGGCGAAGAACAGCCCGTGCGGGAAGAGGTAGCCGTAGGCCTGGTTCTGCAGCTGGCCCAGGGGGAAGACATCGGTCCACGGCGAGAGGGCCTGGTGGAGGAACCCCCACGGGTCCGCCACGAGGTCGTGCTTGGTGTCCGCGACGGTCAGCAGCGGTGCCTGGGCCAGACACAGCACGAGCCAGGCGCAGGTGGAGAGGATCCACCCGCGCCTGGTGAGCGTCGGAGTCAATGTGGTGTCAGTCAGCGCCGCTCGCCGTACTGGACCGAGCCCAGGACGGCGTCGTTCGCGTCGACGTTGTTCGACGGCAGACTGGAACTGTCGGCGACCATGCCGACGCCGACAGCGA
The DNA here is from genome assembly GCF_006539825.1 of Corynebacterium variabile. GTDB lineage: Bacteria > Actinomycetota > Actinomycetes > Mycobacteriales > Mycobacteriaceae > Corynebacterium > Corynebacterium variabile. The sequence goes on along the minus strand of NZ_BJNT01000005.1, from coordinate 124,367 downwards.
CGAGACCGCCGAGGACGACGCCGACGACGGCGGAGGCGACAGCGGGGCCGAGACTACGGCGGGGCGTGGAGTCGGTCTCGAAGGGCATGGGTTCTCTGTCCTCTGGTCTGGTGCTGCGGTAACTGTTACTGGAGCGGCTCGTCGAGCGGGGGCACGACGAGCACCGGGACACCGGCGTGCTTGACGAGATTGTCCGCCACGCTGGAGTGCAGGAGCGACTGCCACCCACTCAGTGCCCGGGTACCGGCGACGATGAGGTCGACATCCAGCTCCTGGGACGCCTCGACGATGGCGCTCCACACGGCTGTCGACGACTCTACCAGGTAGGGTTCGGTCTCGAAACCAAGTTCGGCGGCCAGGGCGACCCCGGCGTGGCTGATCTCCGTGGCGTCGATGTACGCCGGATCGGTGGAGTAGTCCGAGGGGTCTTCATTGACCCCCTGGCCGCCGGTCGCCAGTCCACCCACACCGGCCGCGCGGGCGGCCTGACGGTGGATCGGTTCCCAGGCGGTGATGATGTACGCCTTGTGGGTAGACAGCAGTCGTGCCGCATAGCGGATGGCTGCTTTCGCCTGGTCAGAACCGTCAAAGGCGATGAGGACAGAATCGGTGGGGGCGTTCGTGTCGCTGCTCATGCACACGAGCGTAGTCCCACCCCGTACCGTCGGGAGGATGAACGCCCGAAGGTACACCCGCACCACCACCCGCAGCCGCACCACCGCTGTCGCACTCCTGGCGGTGACCGCCACCCTCTCCGGGAGCCTCCTCGGTGCCTGTTCGACCGACTCCTCCGACTCCTCCGATTCCACGGACTCCGGCACCTCCGTCGCCACGTCCGCGGCAGAGAGTTCGGAGACCACGCCGGGTACCGCGCCCGCCGAACAGCCCGTCTCCTGCGTCGGTGAGATCGACCCCGCGGACAGCGAGGCGGTACGCCGGGCGGCGGCATCCACCCTCTCTGTCGGTGTGACCGGATTCGACGACGCCGCTACCGCCGTCGACGCCGGTGTCCGCCACATCTTCATCGGTTCCACCACCGACCAGTCGCTCCTCAACGGCCAGGGCGACCCCGCCCGTTCGCTCGCCGCCCTGCAGGAACGGGCGGGCGGCGACCTCGCCGTCTCCGTCGACGAGGAGGGCGGTCAGGTCCAACGGCTCGCCGACCTCACCGGCCCGCTGCCCTCCGCCCGGGAGATGACGGCGACCATGGCCCCCGCCGAGGTCACCGAACTGTTCACCGACCACGCCCGCAAGCTCCGCGACCTCGGCATCACCGTGGACTTCGCGCCGGACGTCGACCTCGACGGTGGCGAGGCGGTCAGCGACAACGCCATCGGGGACCGCGCCTTCTCCGCCGACCCCGCCGTCGTGGTGGAGTACGGACGGGCGGTCATCGACGGGCTGCTCGCCGGGGGCGTCACCCCGGTGATCAAGCACTTTCCCGGCCACGGCCACGCCACCGGGGATTCCCACCTCGGCACCGTCACCACCCCGCCGATCGACCAGATGGGTCCGGACCTGCAGCCCTTCGCCGAACTGGCGCAGGTCCCCGGGGTCGCGGTGATGGTCGGGCACATGCAGGTCCCCGGCTTCGACGTCGAGGGTGTCAACGGTGCTGAGACGCCGGCCTCGCTGAATCCGGCGTCCTACGGGCTGCTGCGCAGCGGGGTCAATGACGCGCCGGGCTTCGACGGCGTCATCTACACCGACGACCTCACCGGCATGCAGGCGATCACCGACCACTTCAGCCCCGGGGATGCCGTGGTCACCGCCCTGCGTGCCGGGGCGGACGCCCCGCTCGTGTCCTCCGGGATGGACGCAGCGGCCGTATCCGGCGTCCTCGATGCCGTCGTCGCGGGAGTCGCCGACGGATCACTTGACCTCGGTGTGGTGACGACGGCGGCGGACCGGATCTGCGCTTCGGGACCGGCAACGGGCGTACCGGAGCCTGTGAACGGTTAAGGTATGGGGCGTGAGCAGCAGAACACATGACGTCCACGCACCCCGACGCGCCAACAGGTCCCTGTTCCGGCGCCTCTGGTGGCTGTGGACGCTGCTCGGAGTGCTCGGGATCGGTGGCGTCCTCTACGCCACCGACCTGGTCATGTCCGAGGGGACGGTGCCCCGCGGTGTGTCCGTCGGTGGCGTCGACATCGGTGGGATGTCACCGAACCAGGCGGAGGTCCGCCTGCGCAACCAGCTCGCCGACGAGGTGAAGACCCCGGTGGACGTGACCGCCGGCGGGCTCGAGACCACCGTCGACCCGGTGACCTCCGGCCTGACCGTCGACTGGGACGCCACCGTCGACCAGGCCGGTGAACAGCCGAAGAACCCGATCACCCGGGTGACCAGTTTCTGGCAGACCCGTGAGGTCGGTACCGTCAGCCACTTCAACGACAATCTCGTCAACGGTACCGTCCGCCGGGTCGCCGACGACCTCAGTCAGGACGCCTCGAACGCCACCCTGGCCATCAATGACCAGGGCAAGGCCGACATCGCCGATGACGTGGACGGCCAGAGCGTCGAGCAGGACGCCGTGGACGCGGCGATCCGCGACAACTGGCTCAACACCGACCACAGGGTGAGCGTGGACGCCGACGTGACCAGGGCCGCCGTCAGCCGTGAGGAGGCAGACAAGGTCGCCCGTGAAGTCGTCGACAAGGTGACCTCCGGTGACCTCGTCTTCTCCGGTCGCGACAACGTCGAGGGTGTGTTGCGTCCTGCGGACATGGGCCGCGTGGTCACCTTCGTCCCGGACGGGGACAGCCTGCGTACCGACTGGAACACCGAGGCCGCCAAGGAGATCCTCACCGGACAGCTGGGGCAGACCGAGGTGGAGTTCCGCAACGCGAACTTCGAGGTCAACGGCAATGACCTCACCGTCATCCCGTCCCAGGACGGGGTGGAGATCGACTGGGAGAAGACCCTCGACAAGCTCCAGGACAAGCTGTTGGATACCCGGGAGCGTCACCACGACGTGACCTACAACGACCGTAAGGCGACGTACACCACCGAGATGGCGGAGAAGGCGACCTTCGACGACGTCATGGGTGAATTCTCCACCGACGGCTTCGCCAGCGACTCCGGCGTGAACATCCGCCGGGTCGCCGAGCAGGTCAACGGTGCGATCGTGCTGCCGGGCGAGACCTTCAGCCTCAACGGATACACCGGTCCGCGTGGCGAGGCGCAGGGGTACGTGGACGCGGGCGTCATCCAGGACGGCCATGCGGACACCGCCGTCGGCGGTGGCATCAGCCAGTTCGCCACGACCCTGTACAACGCGTCCTACTTCGCCGGGATGGAGGATGTGGCGCACACGGCGCACTCCTACTACATCAGCCGGTACCCCGCGGGACGCGAGGCGACGGTCTATGAAGGTGCCATCGACCTGCAGTTCAAGAACACCTTCGACACCCCGGTGCTGATCCAGGCCTCGGCGGACAGCTCCTCGGTGTCGGTGAAGCTGCGCGGTGTGCGGCACGTGGACGTGGAGTCGATCCCGGGTGCGAAGACGAACTACACCGACCCGGAGCGTATCGAGCTGGAGGGTGACAAGTGCTCCCCGTCCTCGGGCTCGCGCGGGTTCACCACCACGGACACCCGCGTGGTGCGTGATCTCTCGGGTCGTGAGGTCTCCCGGAACACCACGACGACGAAGTACGACCCCTCGCCGATCGTGACGTGCAAGAAGTAGCTGCCGCGCCCCCTGCGTACGCTGCGTCCCCGCTCACCACTCCCGCCCCACAATCCTCCGCCCCACTGTTCTGATGTCTCTGATGTCAATTTCGCACCCTCACCGGCAGGAAAATGTGCCTCAATCTTGCCGGTGAGGGTGCGAACTCGACATCTCCGGGGATGGACCGGAGGGAGTCGGGGAAAACGCCCCGTCAGCTTGTCCCCGTCGTGTTGACTGGTGCCATGGGGAAATACGGGGGAGAACTCTGGGATGCCGCAGAACGAGACGGCCGGATAAAGCCTGGCCGGGGACCGAACTTCACGAAAAGGGTGCTGCCGGACCTGGCTCCGCTGTTGCGGAAAGATGCCCTTGACCAGGGCATACCACGCAGTGCAGTGGACCGGTCGGACCGTCCTACCCGTGGTGTTCTGATCCCGCCGGAAGAGGGAGGGCCGTTCCCGGAACGACTGGGACCTTGCGGCTGGTCCAGCGAGGATCCAGGGGAGTTCCAGTGGGACATCGTCACCCGCGGCAGGGCACACTGGTTACTCGCCCGCGATGCTGTCGCTACCGGCTGGCTCGCGGCGGCGATGCACGGTCTGCCGCACTGGGCGGACAGTGAACCTGTCGTCTTTTTCTCGACCCACACCCGCCGCAGCGCCCGCAGTCGTTTCGGCGCGAAGTTCCGGACGCCGCCCGCTGACCTGGTGACGGTGCGTCCTGACCCCCTGTTCCCCGAGCTGCGTTCGGTGGACGCCGCGACCGCCGCCGTCCAGTGCCTGTCCAGCGTTATGCGCGGCAAGAAGACCTGGTGAATACCGTCAGTTCCCGGGATGGGGGACCGGGAGGTGCGGGCGGTCCAGTTGATCGATGCTTTCTACCAGTGCACCCATGTCACGGCACGGCAGATTCTCGTGGCGGCGCGGGGGACGGTGAGCCGTCGGGTGCTGAAGCGGGTGCTGGCGTTGTGCGACCAGGGTGCCCAGTCACCGATGGAGACCGTGCTCCGGTTGCTGGTGCGGGACGCGCTTGCGGATGTCGCGGGCGACCACGTCTGGTCGTCCCAGGTCACGGTGGCTCTCGGGACCGGGTACCGGAAGCGCACGACACCTGACCTGGCGTGCGTGGAACTGAAAGTCGCGTTGTACTACGACGGGCGGCATCATGACGAGGACGACCAGAACGACACTGATTTCCGACTGTTCCAACAGCTCAAGGACCTCGGGTGGGAGGTGGTGCGGGTGAACCGCGATCTGCTGTCGGATCTGGAGGAGCTGATGAAGCAGGTGGATGCTGCGATTGCGAGGGCGGTGGCTGCTGCTGAAGCACTGGCAGCGCCGCCATCCTGATCCCCGTGTCGAGTTTGCACCCTCACAGGCAGAAAAGTCCGCCCCAATCCTGCCGGTGAGGGTGCTAACTCGACATAAGGCGCGGAGAGGGCGCGGAGAGGGCGCGGAGAGGGCGCGCAGCGGGAGGACGCGGGGGAAGACAGGTACCCGTCAGAGCGTCGGGTAGTCGGTGTAGCCCTTCTCGCCGCCGAAGTAGAAGGTCTTCGGGTCCGGGGCGTTGAGCGACTCCTCCGTGTAATCCGGGGCGGTCCACCGGACGACGAGGTCGGGATTGGCCAGGGCAGGGCGGGCGACAGTGGCGGCGTCGTAGCCGAGCGAGAGGATGTCCAGCGCGTCCTGCCGGGTACTGACCTGCTTGGTTCCGGTGGTCCGGTTGGCGAAGATGGGGCCGTTGAACTGCTCGCGGATGCCGGTCGCCAGCTCGCCGTCGAGGGCGGGCTGGGCCAGGTTGAGGTAGGCGATGCCGGAGCCGTCACCCAGGGCGTTGAGCCCGTCGATGAGGTGCCGGTAGGTCTCGGCGGCGACGGCGTCGTCGTCCTCCACGGCACCCTGGATCGTCATGCCGGGGCTGATGCGGATGCCGAGGCGGTCGGCGCCGATCTCCTCGGCGACCGCGGCAGCGACCTCGATGACGAAGCGTGCCCGGTTCTCCGGGGATCCGCCGTACTCGTCGTCACGGATATTGGAGTTCGGGGCGAGGAAGGAGTGCAGCAGGTAGCCGTTGGCGGAGTGGAGCTCCACACCGTCGAGCCCGGCGTCGACGGCACGGCGGGCGGCGGCGGCGAAGTCGGCACGGATCCGGGCGATGCCCTCGGCATCGAGGGGGACAGGGGTCTCGTAGGGGAGACGGTTACCTTCGGCGTCGTGCGCCCAGCCACGGTGATCCACGGCGCTCGCGGAGACGACCGGCAGGCCGGTGACCTTCTCGTGGGTGTTCCAGCCGGCGTGCATGAGCTGGGCGACGATGCGTCCTCCCTCGGCGTGGACGGCATCGGCGACGGCGGTCCAGCCGGGGACCTGGTCATCGGAGTACAGGCCGGGCTGTGTGTACATTACGCGGCCGTCGAGGGACGGGGAGGTGCCGTCGGTGACGATGAGGCCCATACCGGCGCGCTGCCGGAAGTACTCGACCATGAGATCGCCGGGGCGTCCCTCCAGGTCGGCGCGGAGGCGGCCCATGGGGGCCTGGACGATGCGGTTCGGCAGCTCGAGCCGGCCGACGGTCAGCGTGGTACTGAAAGGAGATTCATTCATGCGGGCCACCTTACGCATGCCGGGTCGGCAACGGGAGGGAGTAGAGGAAAACCCTGGTGTAGCACGGCGGAAACAGGTGTTGTTACTGACCTGTAATGGCCGGGCAATCAGTTGATAGTGCTACCCCCATACATTCATGGGTGTTCGAAGCGCTGATCCGGACACCCGGACAGCCAGAACATCTACCCTCACCTCAACCTATTTTCCTCAGGAGGAGAACCACATGGGTCTCGTTTCTGGTCTCGTTGGAATTGTCGGCGATCTGCTCCATCTGCTGCTCGGCGGTCTCTGAGCCACAGCGTCCCGTCAAAGGGTCCCGGAACCCCCGCGCCTGTCCATCCCGGACGGACGCGGGGGTTCCGTCGTGCCTGGGGCTGCCTGGCGCTGCCTGGCGCTGAATGAAACTTCTGTGGCCACTGTTCCACCACAACCGCGTTCCCCTCCGATACAGTGACTGGAATGACTACCGCACCCAGCGCACGGACCGGCCGAGGAAGCCCGGGAAGGCACCGGAAGGTCAGGGCCAATGCCGACCCCGACCGGTCGTCCCGGGGCATCGTCGGCTGGAGTCTCGGGGTCTCCGCGGTCTCCACCATCATGATGACGCTGGACATCACGATCGTCCTCGTCGCCCTCCCCGCCATCCGCGAGGATCTCGGGCTGACCCTGTCCGGCTCCCAGTGGGTCATCAACGCCTACTCGCTGACCTTCGCGTCCCTCATGCTCGCTGCGGCGAGCCTCTCGGACATCATCGGACGCCGCACGATCTTCCTCATCGGGCACGTGGTCTTCCTCGCGGCGTCCATCGGCTGTATCGTCACCGGCTCGGAGGCCGGCCTCATCGCCTTCCGTGCCCTCCAGGGCGCCGGTGGTGCGTTGGTCTTCGGGACAGCCACGCCGCTGCTGTCGGACGCCTTCTCCCCGGACGACTCCGCCAAGCGCACGAAGGCGGTCGCCGCGATGATGGGCATCGGTGGCGCGGCCAGTGCCTTCGGCCCGCTCATCGGTGGTGCGCTGGTCGAGACGGGGCAGTGGAAGTGGATCTTCGCGATCAACATCCCGATCGGCGTCCTCGTCATCCTCGCCACCCTGTTCTGTGTTCCTGACCTGCACCGTCGGGGCGACCCGTCGCAGCAGAAGGTGCCGCGTGTCGCCCCGTTCGCCATGGTGCTGACGGTGGGTGCCCTGGTGCTGGTGAACTACGGCATCATCGACGGCGAGAACCGCGGCTGGACGGACCACGCGATCCTCGCCGCACTCATCGCCGGTGTGCTCCTCTTCGCCGCGCTCATCCTCTGGGAGATCAACAAGAAGGACGCCGCGATGGTGGACTTCCGCCTGTTCCGTATCCCCTCCTTCGCCACGGTGACCTTCAACGCCTTCGCGTCCCGCATGTTCAGCTTCGGCATGCTGCCGTTCCTGGTGCTGTGGATGTCGGGTCAGCTGGGGCTGTCCGCCCTGGAGATCGGCTACGTGGCCAGTGGTCTGGCGGTGCCGATGATCATCTTCTCGGCGGTCGGTATCCGGGCGGTGACGTGGATCCCGGTGGGGTGGGTGCAGGCCGTCGGCATGGTCGTCGTCGCTGCCGGACTGATGCTGGGGCTGCGGCTGGACGCCTCCTCGGGCTGGCAGACACTGCTGCCGATGCTCGTGGTGATGGGTGCGGGAACCGGCCTCATGCTGCCGCACGTGATGAGTCTGGCGGTGGAGGTCGTGCCGGCGTCCCGTACGGGGATGGCCAGTGGTCTGGCGAATACGGCGCTGCCGCTCGGCACGGCCTTCGGTGTGGCGGTCTACGGCGCGTACCTGGCGAACAAGGTCGGGTCTGGACTGGACGGTCTGCCGATCCCCGACCAGTTCCGGGATGTCGCCCAGGAGGCCGCCGAGGCGGGGCAGTTCCGGGCGATCGCGGAGCAGTCGGCGCCGTTGGCGCAGCAGTCCCTGCAGTTCTTCCTTGACGGCCTGCACGGCATCTTCATCATCGCCGCCGTGCTGGCCCTGGTGGGTGCGCTGGCCTCCGTCGTCTTCATCCGGAAGCCGGCGGAGCGCAACCTCCCCGCCGGGGAGTGACTACCCCGCGAGCACCACGTCCAGGGTCCGCGGCCCGTGGACGCCCTGGACACGCACCAGCTCGATGTCGACCGAGGCACTCGGCCCGGCGACCATCGTCACCGGGGAGGTGTGCAGACCGGCGTCGGTGAGCCGGGTGACGGCCTCGGGCAGCAGTTCGACGATGTCGGCGACCTTCACCACGACGACGTGGTGGTCGGGGACCAGGGTCGTGGCGCGGCGTCCGGAGTCCGGGCCGGCGAGCAGGATGGTCCCCGATTCCGCCACCGAGCAGAAGGACGCGGTGACCACGGCGTCCACCCGGTCGAGGTCGGCCACGGAGAAGGGGGCGGAGGCGGAGTCCTGCAGGACCTCGCCGCCGGCGTCCTCGAAGGAACCGAGCCATCGGGCGTCGACGTCGACGGGGGCGACCACGGTGTTCCCGTCCCCGCCGTGGCCGCGCTCGGCCAGGTAGGACGCCACGGCGTCCGTGATGGCGTCATCGGTGTCCGCGACGCGTCGCACGGTGGCGTCGTAGTCCTCGAGACGGTCGACGAGGAGGTCGACGAGTTCGGGGGAGCCGGAGGCGAGGTCACCGCTGCGGCGGTAGTTCCGGGGGATGTCGGTGGTCTCCCCGGCGGGCAGGGTGCTGTTCTCCCCGTCACGCATCCCCAGGGACGACCGGATCCTGGCGAGGACCTCGGTGCGCGCGTCAGAGGTGTCAGTCATTGTTCTTTCCCTTCTCGCCGTTCTTCTCACGGTCCTTGAACCAGCTGCGGAAGGACTGCTTCGGCGGCTGCGGGACATCGCGTGAGGAGGTCCATTTCCCGGCGACGCCGGGCAGTCCCCACAGGCCGGCCTTCGGGGACAGCCGGTTGGCGATCGGAAGGCCCTTCTCGACCAGGCCCATGCGCCGGCCGTCGCTCATCATCCACTTCGCGCCGTCGAGTGCGGCGTCCAGCTGGGTGTGCGGCAGCCGGGTGTTGTGGTTGACCTCCTGGTCCTCGTTGCGCAGCCGGGTGAGCATCTCGGGGATGTTGATCTTCACCGGGCAGGCGTCGAAGCAGGCTCCGCAGAGGGAGGACGCGTAGGGCAGCGAACCGTTGGCGGACTCGTCCACGCCGGTGAGCAGCGGGGTGAGGATCGCACCGATGGGGCCGGGGTAGACCGAGCCGTAGGCGTGGCCGCCGGCGCGTTCGTAGACGGGGCAGACGTTCATGCAGGCGGAGCAGCGGATGCAGCGCAGGGCGTCGCGGCCGTGCTGGTCGGCCAGGGCCCGGGTGCGGCCGTTGTCGAGCAGGACGACGTGGACATTCTGCGGGCCGTCGCCGGGGGTCACGCCGGTCCAGAAGGAGGTGTACGGGTTCATCCGCTCGCCGGTGGAGGACCGGGGGAGCAGTTCCATGAACACCTCCAGGTCCTGGAAGGTCGGGAGCAGCTTCTCGATGCCCATGACGGTGATGAGGGTCTCGGGCAGGGTGACGCACATGCGGCCGTTGCCCTCGGACTCGACGACGGACAGCGCACCGGTCTCGGCGATGCCGAAGTTCGCGCCGGAGACGGCGACCTTCGTCTCGAGGAATTTGCGGCGCAGATGCCGGCGGGACGCCTCGGCGAGGTGCTCGGGTTCGGAGTCGAGGTCGGGGTCGACGTCGTCCATGCCGTTGAGGAAGATCTGCCGGATCTCCTCGCGGTTGCGGTGGATGGCGGGGACGAGGATGTGGCTGGGCTTGTCGCCGCCGAGCTGGACGATGAGTTCGGCGAGGTCGGTCTCGTAGGCGTCGATGCCGGCGGGCTCGAGGGCCTCGTTGAGGCCGATCTCCTGGGTGGCCATGGACTTCACCTTGATGACGTCACGGCGTCCCCGCTCATTGACCGGGGCGTTCTCCTCGATGAGTCCGGTGACGATGGCGTTGGCTTCGTCGGCGTCGCGGGCCCAGTGGACGTGGCCGCCGGCTGCGGTGAAGGCCTCCTCGAACTGGAGGAGGAGTTCGGGCAGCCGGTCGATGACGTCGTTCTTCGTCGCCTCGGCGGTGTCGCGAAGGTCTTCCCAGTCCGGCATCTCGGCGACGCGCTGCAGACGCTTGCCGCGGATGGTGCCGGTGGCCTTGCGCAGGTTGGTGCGCATCTGGACGTTGCCGAGCTCGTGTTCGGCGACCTCGGGGAAGGGGTGGAGTTCGTTGAGGTTTCCACGGCCGGGGACGGTCGGCATGCCGAGGACGGTGGTGTTGCGGGTCGGGGTGTTCATCGCAGCGCACCTCCCGTCACCGTGGCGCCGTCCTCGGGCAGCAGCAACGGATTCTCCTTCGTGGACGCCAGGATGCGTGCCAGGTGCACGGCGGCGGGAATGTGGCCCTCGCCGGGCACCAGGCGTCCGGTGCGGGAGAGGCCGCCACCGATGTGCATGAGGCAGGACGCGTCCCCGCCAGTGCAGGCGGAGGCACCGGTGGAGATGATCGCCTCGACCTTGTCACCGAGCATGGCCCCGGAGACCTGCGGGTTCTTCACGGAGAAGGTGCCGCCGAACCCGCAGCACGAGTCCTCGTTGCCGATGGTGCGCAGGTCCAGGCCTTCGACGGACGCCAGCAGGTCACGCTGCCGGTCGCCGAGGCGCAACAGCCGCATGCCGTGGCAGGACGGGTGGTAGGCGACGGAGTGCGGGAAGTACGACCCGAGTTCCGCGGCGGCGTCGGTGACACCGCAGACGTCGGTGAGGAACTGGCAGAGCTCGTAGGTACGGTCCGCGATCTGGGTGGCCCGGGCACCGAGGTCCGGGTCGCCGTTGTATTCGGCGATCATCGGGTGCTGGTGGCCGAGGGAGGCGACGCAGGAGCCGGACGGCGCGACAGCGTAGTCCCAGCTCTCGTCTTCGAAGGCGCGGACATGGTTGCGGACGACCGGGTAGGCGTCCTTGAATTTGCCGGAGTTGATGTGCATCTGGCCGCAGCAGGCCTGGCGTTCCGGGAAAGTGACCGTGTGGCCGAGTCTTTCCAGGACGTTTACCGTGGCCTGCGCGACCTCCGGATACATCGCGTCGACGATGCATGTGGCGAATAGTGCGATTCTCATGGGGGAGTCACCCCTTAAAGTTGTGGGACAGTCAGTCACGCACCAGGGTATACCTGGAACGGAGTATTGGCCTGACCACAGGGGTGTGGGGGAGTGTGCGGGGGAGATGAGTTCAGGCACCACCGGCATCGGACGCCGGAGTGAGGAGTTTCCGGTGCCGACAGTCGCTGCGGGAGAGGGGGTGACCGTCATAGGAGAGGAACGGTCGTCTGAGGGGTGTATCCGGCAGCGGTCCGGGTGGTGCCTGTGGAGAAGACCTCCGGGGAGTGGGGGATTGGGCTGGAGGGGCCCGTTCTCCTCGGGGTGTGCAGAGAGAATATGCAGGTCAGGTGGGGTATGGCAATCGGACCAGTTGGTCAATGGGGGGTACCACCCGGGTACCCCCTGGGGTAACCGGGTGGTTACTTCTGCCAGGGAGATGCAGGTGAAGGGGTATTGATAATCACGACCCGGTAACGATGCAGGGATTTGACAATCCGCTACACGGGGGTGGAAACGGGTCAGGGTAGGTAAAGTTATGCGAGTATATCGGCAGGGTGTCCCGAAGGTTAACGCGCAGGTCGTCCTGCTTTTTCGGAGGATTTCTGAGCGTCGGAGCGGTGTCGTCCGGAGGGGGTCTCTGAAATTCGGGGAGACCTCGTGTTCGCACCGTCGCCGGTCCACGGTGCAGTGAAGAGGCCGGGGATCGGCCGCCGGACACGCCAGATCGCCAGGGAGCCGACGACGGCGAGTGCGGTGAACAGGAGAGGAACGCCGATGGAGACGGCGGGATTTGCGGGGAGGTCCACGTCGATGCTGTAGAGGACCCCGAGCAGCGGGACATGGAGCAGGTAGATCGGCAAGGTGTGTCGGCCGAGCCGGTCGAAATGGAGCCACGGGATGTGGCGTGCCATCAGGCTTGCCGCGGTGATACCCATGGCCATGCCGAGCAGCGTCACGGGGATGCGGCCGAGGTTGTCCAGACTGTCGAAAAGGAAAAAGAGAACGCCACTGCCGAACCCCCACAGCAGGCCGAACCCCAGCAACCTCATGAGAGTGGCGCGGTCGGCGATCCCGGCGAGAACTGCAGAGCCCAGGGCGCCGATCTGGAAAGCGATGAAATGGGACAGCAGAGTGGTCCAGGCCCAGGAGTTGGGTTCGATGAATCCACAGGCGACAGGGAGGGAGACTGCGGCGCCGATGAGGAACTGTGCCCAGACGGGGAGTGGCCGCATAAGTTTCACGGCGACGAAATAGATGGCCAGCGCGTAGATGTACCAGGGGCCGACGCCGGGCTCGAAGAAGAGTCGTGCCGCATCCCCGAATCCGTATTCGGATTCGCGCTGCCAGGGGATCACGTGGAATGCGAGAACCCAGAGGACGGTCCGCAGGACGTACAACCAGAGGAACGGGCCGGCCCGGTTCCTCAGTTGCCAGGACCATGGCCGGTCAACGCGCCGGAGGAAGAAGAATCCGGACATGGCGAAGAACAGCGGCATACGGACGGTGAGCAGTGCGTCGGTGAGAGTGTTGAGCTGGTCACCGGACCAGCTCTTGGCCGCTGCGAGGCCTGCCGCGTGGTAGAGCACGACGAGCACGATGGCCAGGCCTTTGACGGTGTCGATTCAGGACAGGCGTGTTGGGGTTGAGGAGCTGGACATGCCGGTTCCTTAGGTGTTGTGAGGGGTGAAACGGGAGAGGAGGGGGAGAGTGTCTCATTGAGGGTGGTGGAGAGGTGGTAGTCCGACCGTATCATCGGCACTGTTGCTCCGCGGGGCTAACAGGAACTGTCCTGTACGGCCTTCAACCACCCAGCGGTCTGGTACCAGGACTGGCTGAGGTGGGTTCTGAACGGTCTTCCGGACGTCGGCCGGTTCACAGCCAACTCCCCGTCCCAGCACCGTGAGAAGTACAGCCGGGCCCGTTCGACGTGCTCACGTCCGGTCGCAAGGACGTAGGCGGAGTGCCAGTCGTTCTGCTCCGCGAGCTCGGCGAAACCCCGGGCCTCGCCCCGGGTCGTCGACGGATCCGGAGCGAAGCAGTGGACCCGGACACCTTCCAACGGACCGCAGTAGCGGTCGCGCACCGAACTGCCGGAAGACGGGTCGGATAGGACGAGATCACGGATGCCTAGGCGTTGCGCGGTGTCCCGTGCGGTCTGGTAGTCCTTCCACGGGATTCCGCCGACCTGGACCAGGACATCGGCGTCCTTCGGCGCGGGGTCGAGACGGGGGAAGTAGATCTTGGTCACGGCGAACCAGCTCCAGGCCCCGACAAGAATCACCAGGATGGCGGCCAGGACGGTCATGAGGCGGCGTCGCCGGGCCAGTGGGCTGATCCGGCGCGGCACCGGTCAGACCTCGACGGGCAGGAGCTCGGCCAGGGCGGCGACATCGGCGGAGATCACGTCGAGCACCCGGAAGTAGTCGTCGAAGGTCTGGAAGGTCACCGGGTCCTCGAGTTCGCAGTCCAGGGCAGGCAGCGTCCGTCGCAACGCCGGCAGGTCGGTGAGTGACGTCAGGTCTCCGTTGCGCTGCCAGTTGGCGAGCTGGCAGAGGCGGAAGCTACGGGACATCGCCGCAGGCTCCAGGGCCAGGCATTCGTTGACGTGCTCCTGTTCGAAGCCAACGATGAGATCCGGTTCTTTCAGGATCCGACGGCTGACCCGTCGGGCAGTGAAATCGCTCCCGTCGATGCCGCGGAGTCGCAGGTACTCCACGGACCGGGGGTCCATGGCGTATCCGGTCAGCCCCGCGATGCCTGCGCTGGAGACGGTGAGGCCGGCACCAACCAGGCCCCGCAGCAGGTACTCGGCGACAGGGGATCTGCAGATGTTGCCGGTACAGACGAAGAGGATGTTCACTTCTTTCCTTTCTCGCCGAGCATGATGCGACCGACCATGACCGGTCCGATGCGGAAACGGCGGAGGACGATTACGCCGAGCACGGAGCCGAAGAGGCCGCCGAGGGAGAGGAGGATGAACTGCGGGATGTCGCTGTCGATGCCGACAGCACCTGTGAGCGCCCGGAAGAACCCGATGGCGAAGGAATGCAGCAGGAAGATCCCGGACGAGTACCCGCCGATCCAGGCCAACGCCCGTGACTGCAGAGACCAGCCGAGGAAGGTGACGGGGAAGACGATGCCCAGGGCGATACCGACGACGCTGTGCCGGGAATCGAACTCCGGGAGGTGGTCGTTGAGCGACAGCTGTACTGCGACGACAAGGGCGATAAGTGCGACCGTCCAGCACATCGCCACCGTGACGGACCGGGGAATCAGACGGAAGCGGTGGATACCGATACCGGCGAGGAAGAACGGGAACAGGGTGAGTGCCTGGCCGAGCTGGAATGCCCGGAGGCCCCCGGTATCGACGAGGACGACGATGGCTGAGAAAGTGAGGAACACGCCTGCGAACACCCACGGGCTGCGCAACAGGCCGTAGGAGTCCGCGAGTGCCACGACAGCGAACATCCAGAAGGTGGTGAGCAGGAACCAGTACGGGCCCAGGGAGTACACCAACCAGCTCAGGGGCTCGAACTCCACGGTTCCGTTCACATCAGGGGCGACCATCTGTGTAAGACCGAGCAGCGGCACGAAGATCACGTAGGGCACCAGCAGCCGTCGGGCTTTTTTCGTCATGAAATCGCGGTACCGGGAAGGCTCGGCGAGCGGTCGCCAGGCGTAGACCAGACCGGACAGCAGGGTGAACAGCGGCATGCGCAGGTACTCCACTGATTCGGTGTAGTACCGCCAGGCACTGTCGTCGGATACGTGGATCCCCGCAGCGGCATTGTCACCGATGACATGGAAAGTGACCAGCAGAATACAGGCGAGACCGCGGAGGGTGTCGACCGGGATATTTCGGGTCTGAGATTTACGGTGTCGGCCGGACGGCGTTGTCGGCGACGCCGGGGCACGGGTCGTCTGATCGGACGTCATGAGGGTTCGTCCTGGGAGGTGTGAGGGGACAGGAGCAACAGAGGGTAAAGAAAGAGGAGAGGAAGCGCAGAGAGCGGAGAGGTTCTGCCGCTCATGCTAACCCCGGCTCCGGGCAGCGGCAATATGAGGCGTGCGGTAGTGCGGCACCGGCAGCAGGGCCGTACAGTGACAGACATGTCCAACGACAGGTCCCTCACCCTGTCGCCTGATGCACGGACCCTCTGGGTCCACTGGGGTCGCACCGGTGGCGGCCCCCGTTTCCTCGCCGACCTTGTCGACGGGGATCTCGCTGCAGGCGACCTGCCCACCCGTACCGACAATGCCTACCTCTCCTGGAATCCGGACGCCGAGATCGCCCCGCGGCTCGCGGAGACCGGCACCCGCTGCGCCGGAGATTTCCCGGTGCGCACCTACACCTCCACTCTCGGCGTCATCCTCGGCGTTCCCCGGTTGGTGTGGAATTCACTGCGGGTGCGTCGCTGGCTCCGGACCCAGAAGATCGACCGCGTCGTCTGTGTGATGGAGAGCGTCTACCAGTCGCTCGCGCTTCCCGTGCTCACTCCCCGGGATGTCGAATACGTCGCCTGCATCCATGACGCGACCATCCACCCGGGGGAGGAGAACATCCTCCAGATCCTCGGTAAGCGCAATGAACTACGCCGTGCAGACCGGATCGTCACCTTCTCCGACGCCGTGACCCGGGCACTCTCCGGCCGGGTGGACGTGCCTGTCGCCACCGGTTCCCACCCGCCCTTCGACCTGCAGGACGCCGCCACGGATCCACGGGAACTCCCTGACCTACCGGTGATCGGGTTGTTCGGTCGGCTGCAGCAGTACAAGGGCATCGACATCGCCCTGGCGGCTGCGAAGATCCTCCGTGACCGTGGCGTCTCGCCGTTCGAGCTCCGGATCACCGGCAGCGGCCCCGAGGAACGGCTCCGGGAGACCGACCTCGGTTCCCAGGCCGTCTGGGACACCCGGTGGATCCCCGACGAGGAGGTCACCGACATCGTCCGGGGCATGGACGTCATGCTGCTGCCGTACACCGAAGCCAGCCAGTCCGGACCGGTGACGCTCGCTTTGGCTCATGCCGTGCCCTGCGTCGGTACACCGGTCGGTGCGATCCCGGAACAGCTCGAGGGCTTCGGTGCCGTGTCCGCCGAAACCACTCCTGAGTCCGTGGCGGATGCTCTGGAACCCCTGATCACCGATCCCGATCTCTACCGGGAACTGTCCGCCGGCGCCGTCCGCCGTGTCGCTGAACAGCCGGACTGGTCGGATCTGGCGACCCTGGTGCGGACCGGAATCTCCACCAGTACGAAGAATGAGGAGACCATCGGATGAACCACATCAGGCTGTACTGGTGGAATCTCCGCCGCAGTCCGAGGTCGCTGGCTGCTGAATTGGTCTACAAGCCCAAGTCTTGGATTCGAGGGATCGTGGCTTCCAGGGAACTTTTTCTCAATTTCGGCGATGAGATGTCCCGGGAGATCGTGGAAGCGGCATTCGGAAGAAAAGTCGTTTGGAGTGCAGCAGAAAAAGCCGACCTGGTCGCCATCGGATCTGTCCTGGAACGGATGGAACGGCCGGGTACCCCTGTTTCTGTGTGGGGTAGTGGCCTACGTTCGGGTGCGTTGCCCGAGGAGAACACCAAGCGAGAGATGAGATTCCTTGCGGTGCGGGGAAACCTGACGGCAGAACGGTTAGGGATCAAGGAAAGCGTACCGTTGGGTGATCCCGGTCTACTGTCGAAAGAGGTCTTCGGGCACCCTGTGAAGCAGCAGGACATCGTCTATGTTCCACACTTCTCGGAGCTTGCTCAGTGGAGTCGGCTTAACCAGTTCTGTGATGGGATCGGTGCGCGTCTGGTTCTCCCGACTGCCAAACCGAAAAAGGTGGTGCGAGAGATCGGTGCCGCGGGCGTAGTTTTCTCTGCTTCCCTCCACGGAATCATTGTCGCGGATTCCTACGGTGTACCTGTTGTGCCGCTTTTGCCGTTCAGCGGTGCGGAAAGTTCATTCAAGTACCACGATTACATGGGGGTGGTGGGCGCTCAAACCGAATTGAAGATGCATGATGCTCTGTATTCCGCGTCTGACCGTGAGCGTGAATTGCTCATCGCATCGTGTGCAGAGGCTGCAGCTTTGCGGCGCTCGAGTGTGTCCGAAGCGAAAGAAGGGCTGTTGGCTGCCGCCCGCAGCTACTGATTGACTGTGGCAGGCCGAGCGCTGATCCAGATGATGATCACCGAGGTGACCGACATGACTGTGACAACGGCGACAAAGAGGCTCCCATCCCGCAACAGGAGCAGGGGAAGCAGGAAAACCAGCCTGGTGACCGACCATGCCAGGTAAGGACGGGTGAGCCCCTTCATGAGTGGAATCTTCCCGCACATGGCCGACGGCATCCAGAAGAGGCAGAACACGCTCACCGCGACGAGCGAACCGGCTGTCACGGCATCATCATCAGGCAGGAATAGAAGGATTGCGGCAGTCTGCACGACAGCGCTGCCGACGCCGAGTCCGGCTCCGATGAGGATCATCTTCCTGAACCATGCTCTGGTGCCGTCACTGTCGGCGGCACGTATGCACCCGGCAAGCTTCGCTTCGCAAGGGGGTGCAATGATCTGTTGCACCAGGGTGCCGAAACCACCGGTCAGACGCACCACTACGGCCCAGATCTCCTGGTACTGCCCGAGGAACGGGGTGATGAAACCCTGGAACTGGAAGCCGATCTCGGAGAGCAGAACTCCCCCCGTCGCCCGTCCGGATCCGGCGAGATAGAAACGGTGCTCGCGGTCCAGCATGCGCGGCAGATCCTCGAACGTGGCAGGGAGGACCCGGTTCTCCGTCCTCGCGAGGATCAGGACCGCGCCCACCAGAGGATTCATTGCTGCGGCGACGATCAGGCCGGCCTCGAACGGGACGACGAAGACCACCAGGCTGGTGATCACCATGTTGGTGACGCCGAAGGCGAGTCGGGCGGTGGAGTAGACGTCCATCCGCTGCTCGCGCGTCGCCACGGCCACGGCCATGAGGTACAGCCCGTTGGTAATCACGAGCAGTCCGGTCCACAGGGCGACGTCCCGTACCGGAGCAACGGCTGTTCCGGCAACCAGGCAGAGCAGGGTCGTCACCGACAGTGACGTGGCCGATACCGCTGTCGAGGTCCTGGTCCGCTCCTCCGGCACCGTCAGATAGCGGCTGTGGAAACCGAGGATCGACGTCCGTGACAGGACGGTCGCCAGGGCCAGTGGCATCATGAGATAGGCGAGTTGGCCTGTTTCTCCGCCGATGATCGGCAGGAGCATCGCCAGGAAGTTCAGTCCCTGACCGAACAGGGCTCCACCCATGTTCCAGACACGGGAAAAGACCCGGCCGAATCGGCCGGGTCCTCGGTGCCGGGCGGCGCTCAGCTCTCCACCTCGGCCCGCTCCTGGGTGCTCTCCTTGATGTCGTCCATGCGATGGGCGGCCGATCGGGCCGCAGCGGAATCGGGGGCGGATTCGGTGGACGCCGGAGCCGTCTGACCGGTCGTACCGTACCCGTACCCGTAGCGGTGGTACCCCTTGCCCTTCGCTGACGGGGTCAGCGTGACGACAGCGCCGAGGACACGCGCATTGACGGCGTCGAGGCCGTCGACCGTCGCAGTGAGCTGATCGGTGGTTGTGTGGTTGTGACGGACAGCGAGGATGACACCGTCTGCGGACGCGGCGACGAGCGCGCCGTCGGTGACCGGCAGCGCCGGGGACGCGTCGATGATGACGTGGTCGAAGTGGGCGGCCAGCGTGGCGAGAACCTCCCCGAACCGTCGCGAGCCCAGCAGCTCGGCCGGGTTCGGCGGGATCGGACCGGAGGTGATCACGCTGAGGCCGTCGACGGCGGTGAGCTGGACGACGTCATCGATCTCGGCGGCCCCGGCCAGGCTGGTGGACAGGCCGACCGCAGACTGCAGGTTGCCGCCGACGTAGTCGGCGATGCTCGGATTGCGGAGGTCGCCGTCGACCAGGCAGACGCTCTCGCCGTCATCGGCCAGTGCCAGAGCGAGGTTGACCGCCAGCGTCGACTTTCCCTCACCAGGCATACCGCTGGTGACGGCGAGGACGGTCGGGGCATTGTCGACGTCGAGGAAGCGCAGGTTGGTGCGCAGTTCACGGAACTGCTCTGCAGCGGGGGTCGGGGCGGCGGTGAAGTCGATGGTGTGGCGCTCGGCGAGAGCCTCGGTTGTACCGATGGTTCCCACGACCGGGGCGTCGACGATCTCGCGGACCTCGTCGCTCCCGCCGATCCGGCGGTCGGTGAGACCGCGGACCACGGCGACGACCGCGCCGATGACCAAGCCGAGCACCAGGCCGAGGATGATGTTGAGCAGGGTGTTCGGCGAGGAGGGCGATTCCGGGGTCTCCGCGTCATTGAGCACGGCGAGCTGCGGCGCCCCGGACTGTCCGGTCGGGGAGGTCTGCGCATTGAGGTCGCGGACCATAGCCTGGAGCTGCACGGCGGCGGAGTTCGCCACGTCGCGGGAGAACTCGGCGTCATCCGAGGCGACGCTGAGGTCCAGGATGACGGTGTCCTTGTGCGCGCCGGCGCTGATCATCGAGGCGACGTCACTGGCCGTCTCGTCGAGGTTCAGGTCATCGACGACCCGTTGGCCGAGCGCCCGCCCGGTCGCCATCTCGGCGTAGGAACCGACCTGCTTCTGACTGAGCATTGCGCCGTTGTAGGCGTCAGCGGAACCTCCGGAGGACGCTGTACCGACGTAGAGCTGGGAGGTTGCGGTGTACTCCTTCGGCATCACCGCGGAGGCTCCCCATCCGACGAGTCCACCGACGACGAGGCCGACGACCAGCATCCACCACCACCGGCGGAGATGTCCGAGGTAGTCGGCGAGCACGTTGCGCGCGGAGGAGCCGTCGGTGTGATCAGTGGTTCGCGGGGTCATGAGGGTCCTAACTGGTCGTGGGGGCGTGGGGGAGGGGGACGCGTGGTCCGGAGGCGGCGAGCCCGGTGGTGCCGCCCTGATCTGTTCCGACAGCGCCACGGCTCCGACGATGAACGGAATGAGTGGGGTGGCGTGCCGTAGTGCGGAGCCCCAGTCCGGTTCGTAGAGCCCCTGGACGACGAGGAATGCCAGAGGCAGGGAGATAAAGCGTCCCAGCATCGGTGTGCTGCGGCCGGCGACGGTCGCCGCCCGCACCGCACTGATCCAGATCACGGCGAAGAGAATGCCGATGAACAGGTAGTACGGCGAGAGCTTCAGCAGCATCGGCAGTGGGACGATGAAGAAGAGAGAGGTCAGGGTGGAGTTCAGGACACCACCGACAGGTTCGGGTGCCTCGATGAACCTGGTGATCAGGGAGCCGGTGTCCGACTGGCGGGAGGCGGTGTCATTGACGTCTCCACGGAAGCTGTCCGCCGGGACACCCTGTGTCACCCACATCGCCAGCCCGACGAGTACCGAGAGCAGGACGATCATCCACACCACCCGGCCGACGGTGCGTCCGTCACGGCGGGAAAGCACGAAGCGGACGACCACGTAGACTCCGGCGACGAGGAGCCAGTAGGTGCGGTACTCGGCGCCGAGCACCACAAGGGTGCCGATGACCAGCAGTTCGCCGAGCCAGTTCACCGGCATCAGCACCACGACCAGCATCGCCAGGGAGATGATGATCTCCTTGGTGTAGGCGGCCTGGTAGATGCCGATGGTCAGGGGTGCGAGAAACGCCAGTGCCAGTGACAGGCGTCCGAGGTGGACACTTCCGACCCGGATCAGCACGATGGCCAGCACAGTTGCGCCGACCACCGCGCCGAGGACGCCGGCGGCGGTCGGGGCGTCCGACAGCCCGATCCTGATGTAGAAGTCGGCGATGACGGAGTAGGAGCCGTAGCCCAGGTCAACGGCATCGAACGGCGAGGACATGATCGACTGGATCGTTGCTGCGTCGCCGCCGAATCCGCCGAACCTGCCGGTCAGTGCCGGGCGGATGACCAGTCCGACGGCCACGGCGATCGCGCCGAGTACGACCGAGAGCACCAGCGGAGAGGATGCTGCTCCACTGGTGCGCCTGAGATCCGTCACTGTTCCCGGCATTTACACGGTCACCTTTTCCTTCGGGAGGCCGACGGCAAGGCGGTAGGCCTCGGTGAGCCGGTCGCGTTGTCGGTCGGGGGTGTGGGCACGGTCGAGGCCGTCCCACCGGGCTGGATCTGTCCCCTCGCCGAGAATGGTGAGGGCCTTCTCCGCCGCCTCCTCCGGTGTGCCGAAGCGGGCGGTGGCCGGGCATTCCTGCAGGGCGGGAATGTCACGCACGAGAAGAGGGACACCGATCCGGCGCACCTCGAGAACCGCCATCGGGAAGCCGTCCCACCGGGCGGTGTGGATGACCAGGGACAGCTCCGAGATGCGTCGGCGGAGTTCCTCGCCGGACAGCCACCCGGTGACCTCAATGCCCGCCTCGGTGAGCAGGTCAGTGAGGGTGGTGTCCTTGCCGTCCCCGTCACCGATCCACGTGAAACGTACGTCGGGTCGGGCCGCCCGGATCCGCGTCGCGGTCTCGACGAAGAACGCCGGATCGCGCTGCGGGGTGACCCGGGAGACGACGCCCACGGTCGGTGGCTCGGTCGGCGCCCAGCTGTCCGGGACAGCAGGATGGTCGTCGAGCAGGACATTGGGGACGACGATCACCGGCACACCCCGGCCGAACCTGTTGCCGAGGCCGACCATGAGCTCGCCTTCCCGGTCGGCGCAGGGGGCACCGACGGAAGTCAGCGGATAGAGGACCTTCTCCATGCCGCGGAACAGGGACCTCTTCCAGGTGGGGATGTCCGCCCGTTCGAAGGCGAAGCTGTGCGGGGTGTAGAGCACCGGGCGTGCCTCGCTGCCCGGTAGCACCCGGTCGAGAGCCGCCGCGGTACGCACGTAAGCTCCGGCGAAACTGGAGTGGGCGTGGACGACGTCCGGTCGGTAGGTCCGGACGGCGTCCCGCACGGCCCGCACTGCCGCGACCGGGGACGCGGGCAGTTCGAGGTCGGTGAGGAAGACACCGGGCGTGCGCTGCACCGGAGCGTCCGACCCCCGGGCGTTGTTCGCGAGCAGCAGGTGCTCGTGCTCCGGGGTCAGTCGGGCGTACTGGTCGACCGCGGTGGCGACGCCGCCGTGGAAGCAGTCGGTGACATGGAGGATGCGCATCAGTACGCTCCCCGGGACAGTGCGACGGCGCGGAAGGTCCGGGCGACGGTCTTCATGTCGAGGGACAGGGACCAGTTGTCCACGTAGTAGAGGTCAAGCTGTTCGGCCTGCTGCGGGGTCAGGTCGGACCGGCCGGAGACCTGCCACAGGCCGGTGATACCCGGGCGGACCTCCATACGCATCCGCATGTCGGAGCTGAAGGCGTCCACCTCGTGGCTGAGGTGGGGGCGGGGACCCACGACACTCATCGTGCCGAGCAGGGAATTGATGAACTGGGGCAGCTCGTCGATGCTGGTCTTGCGGATGAACTTGCCGACCTTCGTGATGCGGGGGTCGTCCTTCATCTTGAACAGACCATCGGCGCCGACCTCGTCGCGCAGCTTCTGGAGCCGCTCATCGGCATCGGTGTGCATGCTGCGGAACTTGAAGATCCGGAAGGACTGCCCGTGGTAGCCGACCCGGTCACTGATGTAGAACACCGGACCACGGTCCTCGATCTTGATGGCCAGTGCGGTGAGCAGCATGATCGGGGAGATCAACACCAGGGCGACGGCAGAGACGACGATGTCGAAGGCCCGCTTGGCCAGGCCGTTGGCGGCACTGAACCGGGGGCGGTCGACATACAGGGCATGCCGGGGGCCGAAGGGGACGACATCGAGACGGGTACCGCTGATGCCCTCGAGCATCGGGTCGAGGTAGAGACGCATGTTGAGCTTGTTGAGCTGCCAGGACATCCGTCGCAGATTCCGGTGGCCGAATTCGCTGATTGAGGCGACCCAGACGGCGTCGCAGTCATAGGATGCGGCGGTCTGGATGAAGTCCTCGGTGGTCAGGACGCTCATGCAGACGGAGTCCACCGGCACCGGTCCTGCATCGAGGAGGCGGTCGCGGTTCTCCGGGTCGGTCAGCAGGATGCCGTGGATGAGGGTGCCGGCCTCCTGGATGTCATGGAAGGACCGCAGGAGACGGTTGATGTCCCGGACCTGCCCGATCGCGAGGAAGTTGTGCTGCAGTTCGGCGAGGTAGCGCTTGGTGACGCGGAGGCAGACCATGCGGGAGACCATCAGTAGGAACAGGCCGACCGGCAGTCCGAAGAGGGCGAAGTGGCGGAACAGGGAGTAGCTGGACACCGCGTCCACCATGGCGAGCACGGCGGCGAAGACGAGACTGCCCTTGATGACGTTCTCCCGGCCGATCCGGGGGAACGTCCGGGCCTGGTGGCTGTACCCGTGGGTGAAGGCGATCGCGCTGAGCCAGAAGGCGATGACACCGACGGATAGCAGCAGGTTGCGCTCGGAGAAGAAATGGTCGGCGACGAGGCCGACGCTGGGTGCCCAGGTGTATATGGAGAGCAGGTCGGCGATGACGGTCGCGGTGACGATCGCGAGCAGGTCACCGGCGACATAGAGCCAGGTGCGCTGTGCATGACGGAACCGGCGGGTGTCGCGGTTTCGGGTGATCCGACGCGAGGACGGTTCGGCGGTGACCGACGGTGTTCCGGGGGCCACAGTGGAGGTGTGGAGAACCATGGGAGAGTCGTTTCTTGTGGGCCGGCCGGTGGGGGGTGAGAGGGGTGGCCGGGGTGTGGAGAGGTGAGGGAACGCGAGGGAAAGTGAGGGGAAGAGTCGGAGAGTGGGGGTGAGGGAGATCGTGAGGGTGGAAGAGTAGACGGGTCGAGCCTAACGCCTCAACCGGTCACCGCGTTCCCTGACTGCGACAACTGAGTTCTGCCGTGCTCCATGAGCAGGGGAAATCGCCGTGGAAGAAAAGTGGCGGTGCCGCACTTTGTCGCCATGACCTGCCGCGACGGTCTCCGGTGTGATATTCGTCACTCACAAGGACGACAGATTTCTCCTGTGTGTCCGCCATGCGTCCGACAGTTGTGTCGGCAAGTATTTCCTCCGGTCCCCGCCGCCGATGCACCGCAGCCCGGTGCACCGTGGATACAGTGCGCCGGGCCGTAGAAAGAAATGGAGCCCCCTAGCAGAATCGAACTGCTGACCTTTTCCTTACCATGGAAACGCTCTACCGACTGAGCTAAGGGGGCGTGCGGAAAGCACTGTAGCATCCGCTGAGCCGATGACGGGAATCGAACCCGCGCCGTCTGCTTGGGAAGCAGAAGTTCTACCATTGAACTACATCGGCAGTAGACCGGATCCGCAGCGCGTGCCGCAGTCCGACCGACGGTCAGTACTCTAACACAGCCACCCGACCCGTTGCGCAACCCGCTGGGTTACTCTGGTCGCGTGCTTCTTTCCGACCGCGACATCCGCTCCGCCATCGACGACGGGGCACTGTCCCTCGACCCCCTCGACCCGGCGATGGTCCAGCCGTCCAGCATCGACGTGCGCCTCGACCGGTACTTCCGGGTGTTCAACAACTCGAAGTACACCCACATCGACCCGAAGCTCCCGCAGGAGGAACTGACCACCCTCGTGGAGGTCGGCGACCACCTCGGCGAGAACGGCGTCCCCCTGGCGGAGGGCGGCATCGCCGAGGACGCCTTCATCCTCCACCCCGGCGAGTTCGTCCTCGGCTCGGTCCTGGAGCATGTCACGGTCCCGGACAATCTCGCCGCCCGCCTGGAGGGCAAGTCCTCCCTCGGACGTCTCGGCCTGCTCACCCACTCCACCGCCGGCTTCATCGACCCCGGCTTCACCGGGCACATCACCCTGGAGCTGTCGAACACCGCCAACCTGCCGATCGCGCTGTATCCCGGCATGAAGATCGGACAGCTCGCCGTCTTCAACCTCTCCAGCCCGGCGGAGAGCCCCTACGGCTCGGGTGAGCTGGGGTCGAAGTACCAGGGGCAGCGCGGGCCGACGGCCTCGAAGGCCTACCTCAACTTCCGGTAACTTCCGGTAACTTCCGGTAACTGCCTGGCCGCTTCCGGCAGACACAGATCACCCCCGTCGAGCGGATGCTCGGCGGGGGTTCTCTGCTGACGTTTCAAGAGGAGAATGCAGCTGCCGTATACGGTTCCTTTCGCTCTGTCACTGTGCCGGTGAGAATCAATCTACGATCCGTGTCTTGGAGGATCCTGGCAACGGCCTGCAGTGTCGATGGGGATCTTCCAGGGGATCAGATACGGACCACCCGTGATAGAACCGGGGTATGAAGATCACCGTCCTCGGTACCGGATATCTCGGGGCCACCCATGCCGCGTGCCTGGCGTCCCTCGGTCATGACGTCCTGGGTGTCGACATCGATCCCGTCCGTGTGGACTCCCTGAACAACGGACACTCCCCGGTCCTGGAACCGGGGCTCGACGATCTGCTCACGGCCGGACTGCAGGCCGGACGCCTCCGCTTCACCACGTCCGTGACGGAGGCCGCCGACCATGCCCGGGTGCATTTCCTGTGCGTCGGGACGCCCCAGTCGGCGGACAGCTGGGAGATGGACCTCTCCGCCGTCGACAGTGCCGTCGACGAGCTGGTGGCGCACCTCGACCACGGTGACCATCTGATCGTCGGCAAGTCGACAGTGCCCGCCGGTACCGCGCAGGGACTTCAGGAGAGGATGCCGGAGCGGGTCGCAGTGTGCTGGAACCCCGAATTCCTCCGGGAGGGACACGGCATCGCGGATACCCTGCAACCTGACCGTATCGTCCTGGGCATCCCGGACACCGTCGCCGGACCGGCCGCCGGGGAGACCGTGCGGGAGATCTACGCGGACCTCGGCGAGGTCCCGTTCCTTGTCACGGATCTCACGACCGCCGAACTGGTCAAGGTCTCCGCCAACGCCTTCCTGGCCACGAAGATCAGCTTCATCAACGCCGTCGCCGATCTCTGCGACGCCACCGGTGGCGATGTCTCCGTGCTCTCGACCGCTCTCGGGCTGGACCCCAGGATCGGGCCGGGGGCGTTGAGTGCGGGGCTCGGTTTCGGTGGGGGATGCCTGCCGAAGGACCTCCGGGGGCTGACGGCCCGCGCGGAGCAGGTGGACGCCCGACAGGCGGCGGACCTGTTCCGGGCGGTCGACGCCGAGAACATGCACCGACGCGACCGTCTGGTCGACCAGGTGACCGACGCCTGCGGCGGCTCTGTCTCGGACAGGCGTATCACGGTGCTCGGGGCGTCCTTCAAACCGGGCAGTGACGACATCCGGGACTCTCCTGCCATGACCGTCATCGGGGACCTTGAGGACGCCGGGGGGCTGGTCACGGTGTGCGACCCTGCGGTACCGGGGTACAGCCGTGACCTGTCCGGGGCGCTGCGCGGGGCGGAGGTGACGGTGATCGCGACAGACTGGCCGGAGTTCCGGGACCTTGACCCGGTGGCGGCCCGTGACCTGGTGGCGGTGCCGACCGTCGTCGACGGGCTCAACTGTCTGCCGGTCGCCCGGTGGACCGACGCCGGGTGGGACTACCGCGGTACAGGACGCCGGGCTCAGTCCTCCGGGTGGAACCCCGCCTCGACGGCGAGTACCGCCAACTGAATCCGAGACTCGGTCCCGAATTTCGCCAGCAGGGAGGACACCGCCTTCTTCACGGCGCTCGCGGACCGGCCGGTGTCGCGGGCGATCTCGGAGTTCGACAGCCCCGCGCAGATGAGCGTGAGGACGCGTTCCTCGGCAGTCGACAACTGGGCCAGCCTGGAGGAGGTCCCGGGCTCGTCCGGTGCGGCGGTGACCGCGACCGGCGCAGCGTCCCCGGGTACCGGGCTGTCAGGGGAGGGAAGATGCTGGACCAGGCGGGTGGCCGGCTGCGGGCTGACCACCGTGCCACCGGCGAGGGCCTGGTGGACGGTGTCGATGATGAACTCCGGACGGGAGCTCTTGAGGATGTAGCCCGCGCCGCCGAGGGAGAGGATCGAGAGCATCGTCTCGTCCTCGTCCAGGGCGGTCATGGCGATGAAGACCGGGGGACTGTCCAGGGCGCGGACCTCCCGGAGCAGCGAGACGCCGTCCATGCCGGGCATGTGGATGTCCGTCATGATGACATCCGCCTCGACGGTTGTCAGCAGGTCCAGTGCGGCGGTACCGTCCGTCGCCTCGCCGACGATCTTGATGGCCGCCGCGGCGGGTGTCGAGAAGTACAGCCGGAGAGATGACATGACCAGGGGGTCATCGTCGACCAGCAGAAGTCGGATCGTGGCGGGGGCGGGCGTGGTCACCGGAGTCTCGGAAACCTGTCAGCACCAGGGGTAGTTGTGTTTGCCGCAGGCGAAGATCTGGCCGAGGGACGCCTTGTAGTCTCCGTGGGTCGGGCCGGCGGAGGCGACACCGGTGGTGAGACCGGCGGACAGACCGACGGTGAGGGCTCCGACGGCGAGACGACGCAGAAGGGACTTCTTGTGAGGGGCGTGCATGACTTCTCCTCTGTCAGGGGGTGTCACGGAGAGTGACAGAATCTTCGGGAACGCTGTCAACAATAGGCAAGGTGACTGTGGTTCGCCAGACTTGAGTGTCGCTGTCCTGCGTGATCGGCCCCGCAGTGAGGTGACCCTCGGCGGCGGTGGCACGGGCAGTCATGGAGCCGATGCCCAGACGGGTGGTCAGTGCGGGATCCATTTCACCGTCGCCGGCAGGGACCACCGGGTTGGTCATGGACACGATGAGCGCACCATCCATGGTCCGGCAGCGGATCTCCACCGTGGCGTGGTTGGGGGAGTGTTTCACCGCATTGGAGGTCATTTCGGTGAGGACGCGTGAGAGCGTCCGCCGGTCGACCGGTGGTTCCCCGGTCCGCGGCAGGGTGATCGTGGAGGTCACCCGGAGGCGGTGGGCCCGCAGCTCACGGGTGGCGGTGGCGAGCCCCGCACGGACAGTGGGCGGCGGTGCGGATTCGGTGGAGTCCGGGCCGGACTGGATCTCGGAATTGAGAAGTCGGAGCATGGTCCGCACCTGCTCCAGGGCTTCCCTCGAGGTCCGGGAGATGTCTTCCAGACCTTCATGGATCTCTGCGTTATCGTCTCCGGTGGCCGTGAGCTCCAGGGTCTGGGACCGCATGACGACACTGGTCAGGCTGGTGGCGACTGAGTCATGGAGCTCGCGGGCCATGCCCAGTCGCTGGCGCCGTTGGCTGTCAGCCAGAGTCCGACGTAAGTCGGCGTTGCGGATTTCCTGGGTGAGGCGGTTACGACCGATGAGATGGCCGGTACCCAGGATAGCGAGGACCACCACCAGGACCGTGGGGTCCGCATTCACCGCGCCGCCGGAGAAGTCCACCATGGAGAGGGCCGTGTGCACCAGCACCAGTAGCAGTCCCGCCGTCGCCAGGCCAGCGGCAGTGACCACCTCGATAATGATGACGATGAAGAAGACGGCATATGTGCTGCCGTCCTCGGCGACATAGGAGGAAGCCGCGGCGAAGGGGACGGACAGGGCCGCCATGGTCTGTGGCCAGCGCGTGCCCCCGGCGACGAGGAGGACGCCGGCCACTGCGCAGACCACGGACGCCAGGGTGATGGGTTCGGAGGAGACGGTGAACTCGGTGACCAGCACCAGCACCGCCAGCACCACCTCCGGGCCCCGGAAGGGACTCGTCCTCGCAGCCTGATCACCGTCACCTCCCCCCTACTGCTTGTAGCTGGCGAGGAAGTTGCCGAGCCGCTCGATCGCCTCCGCCAGGTCCCGGGCCCACGGCAGGGTGACGACGCGGAAGTGGTCCGGGGTCGGCCAGTTCATGCCGGTGCCCTGGACCAGGTGGATCTTCTCGGCACGGAGCAGGTCGAACATGAACTGCTCGTCGTCGTGGATCTCGTGGACGTTCGGGTCCAGCTTCGGGAACGCGTAGAGCGCACCCATCGGCTTCACGCAGCTCACGCCGGGAATCTCGTTGAGCTTCTCATAGGCAACGTTGCGCTGCTCGAGCAGCCGACCACCGGGGAGCACCAGATCGTCGATGGACTGGCGTCCACCCAGTGCCACCTGGATTCCGTACTGGGCGGGCACATTGGCGCACAGGCGGGTCGAGCACAGCAGTTCGATGCCCTCGATGAAACCCCGTGCATGTTCCTTCGGCCCGGTCAGGACCATCCAGCCGGAACGGAAACCGGCGGCACGGTAGGCCTTCGACAGACCGTTGAAGGTGATGCACAGCAGGTCAGGGCAGAGGGACGCCGTGTTGATGTGGACGGCGTCATCGTAGAGGATCTTGTCGTAGATCTCGTCGGAGAGCACCAGCAGTGAATGCTCCCGGGCGACGGCGACGATCCGCTCGAGCACCTCGCGGCTGTACACCGCGCCCGTCGGGTTGTTCGGGTTGATCACGACGATCGCCTTGGTCCGCGGGGTGACCTTGGACTCGATGTCCTCGATGGACGGGGCCCAGTCGTTCTCCTCGTCGCAGAGGTAGTGGACGGCCTTACCGCCGGCAAGAGTGGTCGCCGCCGTCCACAACGGGTAGTCGGGTGAGGGGATGAGGACCTCGTCACCGTCGTTGAGCAGGGCCTGGGTGGTCATCGAGATGAGCTCGGAGACACCGTTGCCGAGGTAGACGTCATTCGTGGTGAACGCGGGGAAGTCGGGGATGAGCTCGTAGCGGGTGACCACGGCGCGGCGGGCAGAGGGAATGCCTTTGGACTGGGAGTACCCGGCGGCGTAGGGCAGGCCGGTGATCATGTCCTGGACGATGGTGTCCGGGGCATCGAAGCCGAAGGCGGCAGGGTTGCCGGTGTTGAGCTTGAGGATCCGGTGGCCGTCGGCCTCCATACGCTCGGCCTCGGCGTTCACCGGGCCGCGGATCTCGTAGAGGACATTCTGGAGCTTCGTCGACTGGTCCAGGGGACGAAGCTCCACGGGGTGCTTCGGTGTGGTGCTCATTCCTCCCATCATGCCAGCGTGGGACTACTGCGTCCGCGATACCCCGCTATTCGGTGGTCTCTCCGGCGGTGTCACCCGTGTCACCTGCGTCACCGGTGTCGCCTGTGTCGCCTGTGTCACCGCCGGGGGTGTCGGTGCCCGGGGTGCCGGTGCCCGGGGTGCCGGACTCACCCGGGGCCTCGCCGGTACCGCCGGTCCCCGGATCGGGGACAACGGTGTTCCCGGTGCTGTCGTCTGTGGTGTCGGTCGGGGTGGCGTTCCCGTCGTCCCCGGTCCCGCTCCCGTCGTCGGTGATTCCGCTGTCCCAGGACTGGCCACCGGTACCGTCGCTGTAGGGGTCGTACCCGTAGTTCTGGCCCGCCGACGGCATATCCCCGGACGGGGTGGACTCTTCGCCGTTCCAGGCCTCAGGGTGCTGGTAGTTGGGTTGCACGCTGGTCAGGGGCGTGGGGCCGGAGGATTCGTTGCCGCGCATGAGAGCCGCGGTGATCAGGCCGACCACGACCGCGAGGATCGCGCCGACGATGAGGATCCAGGCCCACGGGGGAATCCGGCGGAAGCCACTGCGGTCGTCCTCCTCGGTGTCGTCCCCACCGGCAGCGGTCACGGCGGGTGCCTCAGCAGGTGACTCCACGGCCGCCGCCGGTGCCGCCAGATCCGCGGGCCGTGGACTGTCGTCGCGGATCGCCGGGATGATGCCGGTCATCTCCGGGTCGGATGTGTGACCGAGCGCCTCCTCGCCCACGACATCGGCGTCGACGACGGAGCCGTCCGTGGTGTTTCCGGCGTCGTCCTCGTTCTCCACGATATCGGCGGTGAAGCCGGAGCGGGTTGCCGCATCGCCGAAAGAGAACTCGGTGTCCTCGAACGCCGCGGTCTCCCGGGGCCGGTCATCACCGGTGGGGCGCTGAGGGTCTGAGGGTTCGTTCATCTGATCTCTTCGTTCCGTCGGGCCTGCGTCGGTCTCTGTGTCGGGTTCAGGGGTGCATTGACTGTTCCATACTAGTCAGAGTCGGTGCCCCCGCTAAGCCACGCGATGACTTCCTGCCGCGCGGCCCTCCCCTCAGGGGTCGGTGTCAGCGGGTGGACGTGCACCGCACCAGGGGTTGTCCGGATCTTGCATCCGGTCAGGCGACCGTCGAGCGCGAGGGCGTCCGCATGGAGGATGTCGCGCGTCCCCGTCCACACCCTCACCTGAGGGAGGGACGCCAGTACGCTGTCCGTCGCGGCCAGCGGACTGACCAGAGGATCCTGCAGGCTCCGCCCGCCGGCCCAGGCCTCACCTGCGACCCGCAGTCCTGCCGGATGCAGCCAGGGGTCGTCGGCGACGAGGGCGTCGAGACCGGGGGTGGAGCAGGTGACATCGAGCCAGGGGGAGATCAGTCCGACGCGGTTGACCGCAGACGCGGCGTCCCGGTGTCCGGTGGTGAGCATCCACCCGAGTGCGAGACCGCCGCCGGCGGAATCCCCGGCGAGCCGCAGCCGGTGTCCGGACCGCTCCGCCTCCGCCGCGGCGTCCCCGATGACGGTGTCCAGCAGGGAAAGTGCGTCCTCGGCGTCATGCTCGGGGGCGAGGCCGTAGTCAAGGACGATGACCCGGGTCCCGGTGGCGGCGAGGTCACTGATCAGTGACCAGTGCCGGACGTCGAGGCCGGAGACGTACGCGCCGCCGTGGAGGTAGACGCAGATGTCGAGCGGGGTGTCACGCGGGGCGTCGGTGGCGGGGACGAGGCTGTGCACGGCGAAGGTGCCGGCCGGGGTGGTGACCTCGTCACTGACCACGTGGTTGACCTGGTAGAGCTCGTGGGGGACCGGGGCGGAGGTCCGGGGCTGCTCCAGTGCCCGGCGGAGTTTCTCCGGGGAGGCCAGGAGGGGGTGTCGCGTGCGCCGGAGATAGGCGGCGACAAGCTTCATCTGCAGGCTCATGGGGTCTGATCGTAGTGCCCGAAAAAAAGTTGAGCGCACCGGGAACAAGTTCGCGGGCTTCGCCGTTGTACCGTGTGTCATCAAGTTGAGCCGGATATGCTCAACTAGGTTTGACAGTCCGGAGAACCGGGTGCAGACTTGAGTCCGGCTCGCTTAACAAACAGTGCAACATCATCAGCACCAACACACAGGAGGACGTCATTATGGGACGCGCAGTGGGAATTGACCTCGGAACCACCAACTCGGTGGTCTCTGTTCTGGAGGGTGGCGAGGCCACCGTCATCGCCAACTCCGAGGGTGCCCGCACCACCCCGTCCGTCGTGGCCTTCGCCAAGAACGGTGAAGTGCTCGTCGGCCAGCCCGCGAAGAACCAGGCGGTCACCAACGTCGACCGCACCATCCGCTCCGTCAAGCGGCACATCGGTGATGACGCATGGACCACCGAGTCCATCGACGACAAGAAGTACACCGCCCAGGAGATCTCCGCCCGCATCCTCATGAAGCTCAAGAGGGACGCCGAGGCCTACCTCGGTGAGGACGTCACCGACGCCGTCATCACCGTCCCCGCCTACTTCAACGACGCACAGCGTCAGGCCACCAAGGATGCCGGCCAGATCGCCGGCATGAACGTCCTGCGCATCGTCAACGAGCCGACCGCCGCCGCCCTGGCCTACGGCCTGGAGAAGGGCGACAAGGAGCAGACCATCCTGGTCTTCGACCTCGGTGGCGGTACCTTCGACGTCTCCCTGCTGGAGATCGGCGACGGCGTGGTCGAGGTGCGTGCCACCTCCGGTGACAACGCTCTCGGCGGCGACGACTGGGACCAGCGCATCGTCGACTGGCTCGTCGACAAGTTCAAGTCCGCCAACGGCGTGGACCTGTCCAAGGACAAGATGGCCCTGCAGCGTCTGCGTGAGGCCGCGGAGAAGGCCAAGATCGAACTGTCCTCCTCCCAGCAGGCCAGCATCAACCTGCCGTACATCACCGTCGACCAGGAGAAGAACCCGCTCTTCCTCGACGAGACCCTGTCCCGCACCGAGTTCCAGCGCATCACCCAGGACCTCCTCGACCGGACGAAGAAGCCCTTCGCCGCCGTGCTGAAGGACGCCGACGTCTCCGTTTCCGAGATCGACCACGTCGTTCTCGTCGGTGGTTCCACCCGTATGCCCGCCGTCTCCGAACTGGTCAAGGAACTGACCGGTGGCAAGGAGCCGAACAAGGGCGTCAACCCGGACGAGGTTGTCGCCGTGGGCGCTGCCCTGCAGGCAGGCGTCCTGCGCGGTGAGGTCAAGGACGTGCTGCTCCTCGACGTCACCCCGCTGTCCCTCGGTATCGAGACCAAGGGCGGCGTGATGACCAAGCTCATCGAGCGCAACACCACCATCCCGACCAAGCGGTCCGAGACCTTCACCACCGCCGAGGATTCCCAGCCCTCCGTGCAGATCCAGGTCTTCCAGGGTGAGCGCGAGATGGCCCAGCAGAACAAGCTGCTCGGCTCGTTCGAGCTCGGGGGCATCGCCCCGGCCCCGCGTGGCGTCCCGCAGATCGAGGTCACCTTCGATATCGACGCCAACGGCATCGTGCACGTGACCGCCAAGGACAAGGGCACCGGCAAGGAGTCCACCATCACCATCCAGGACGGTTCCGGCCTGTCCCAGGACGAGATCGACCAGATGGTGAAGGATGCCGAGGCCCACGCCGAGGAGGACAAGAAGCGCCGCGAGGAGCAGGAGGTCCGCAACTCCGCCGAGTCGATGTCCTACCAGACCCGCAAGTTCCTCGCCGACAACGAGGACAAGGTCTCCGAGGATACGAAGACCAAGGTCACCGAGGCCGCCGACGCCGTCGACGAGGCCCTCAAGGGCGACGACATCGAGGCCGTCAAGGACGCCGTCGAGAAGCTGTCCGCCGAGAGCCAGGAGATGGGCAAGGCCATCTACGAGGCCGAGGCCGCCAACGCCGAGGGCGCTGAGGGTGCCCAGGGTGACTCCGCTGACGACGACGTCGTGGACGCCGAAGTTGTCGACGATGCCGAGGATGAGAAGAAGTGACCGAACCCAACCCCGCCGACCCCGGCTCCCCGTCGGAGACCGACGAGGAGTTCACCGAGGCCGCCATGCCCGAGACCACTCCTGAGGAGGACGCCATGGGCGCCGACGCCGCCGAGACCCTCGCCGGTGACGAAGATGTCGTCATTGACACCGCCGACGCCGACATCGACGGCTCCGGAGAGCTCTCCGACGCCGAGCAGCAGCTCGCCGAGCGGACCGCCGACCTCCAGCGGGTCACCGCGGAGTACGCCAACTACCGCAAGCGCACCGAGCGCGACCGGGTCGGCATCCGCGAGTCCGCGAAGGCCGACGTCGCCGCCCAGCTGATCCCGCTGCGCGACGACCTCGCCCTGGCCGAGCAGCACGGTGACCTCACCGGACCGCTCAAGTCCGTGGCCGACAAGCTGGACTCCCTGTTCAGCGGCCTGAAGATCGAGGCCTTCGGCGCCGAGGGCGACACCTTTGACCCGTCGCTCCACGAGGCTGTCCAGGACACCTCCACGGGTGACGAGAAGGTGCTCGGTACGGTGCTCCGCCAGGGCTTCCGCCTCGGGGACCGCACCCTGCGTACCGCGATGGTCATCATCGCCGACCCGCAGTAGGCCCCTCGGCGGTCCTCCAGCCGCCCTCAGTACCGAAATTCCCACCATCTGAAGTACGCCCCGGCCAACGGAGCGTTCCCCAGGTGGTGGGAATTTGGGGCACTCACACCGAGCGGTAGTACTCCGCCCGCCACACCTGGGGCTGCGCTGCCTCCGGGGTCAGCTTCTCCCTCCGCTCCGCGAGGATCCGCACCTGCGCGGGCTGTCCGGGATTCACGCCCACGGCGGAGCTGTCCTCCGGCATCGCCTCTCCGAGATCCACGGACTCCGAGAACCCACCCGCCGGGACCTTGAGTTCCGTCTCGGTCACCTCACCCCCGACCTGGCGTCCGGTGATACGCAGGGTCAGTGTCCCGCCGGTCGCATTGTCACCGTCGACGGTCAGCGAGGTCCCGTCCCGTCGTACGGACACCCCGGTCAGGGCGACGGACGCCTCCCCGTCGACCACAGTGGGCCAGTCGCCGTCTCCAGCATCGTCAACGACCGTCACCGGGGATCCACCGACCTCAACGGCACCGTCCGTCACTGCGACCGGGCGGCCGAGAACATCGCTGCAGGTCGCTCCATCGGGCACGGACACCCGGAGCGTCGGTTCCCCGGAGGTTTCCCAGGGCTCGGGGAAGGGATGGAAGTCAGTTCCTACGCGGGTCGCGTTGGTGATGTACCCGTTCTGTCGACTCCACAGCACCCTGACCTCGCGACCACCTGTCGTGAAACGGAGCCCGTGAAGATCGGGATGGACGGATTCGAGCCACCCGAGGAAGGACGCGCCGTCGAGGACCTCCGAGGCGTGGGCGAAGGCAGCCGCTGAGGGCTTCGGTGAGCGGTCCACGTGAAACAGGCCGTAGTGGTATTCGGGGTCGGACGGATCCACCCCGTACTTGTCGTGCCAGAGGCCGTCCGTGAGCTGGTACCAGTGCACCCCCTTGACGTTGCAGGCCTTGGCCAGCAGAAGTGACAGTAAGACCGCGTCCGCTGCTACGCGTGGTGGGTCGTTCCACCACGTATTCGGCCTCGTGCAGGCGTAGGCTTCGGTGAGCCAGAGCTGGTCGGGCCCGGGATGCTCGTCCAGATATGCCCGGGCCTGGCGGGTCTGACCGAGAAAGTTCCAGGTGGCTCCGTCATAGTCGGCGGTGTAGTTGCCTCGTCCGGCGTGCTCGGCGATGCCGTCGAGCAGTTCCCAGCTGCCCCGGTCGCGGAGGGTGTCGAGGAAGGTGGAGTCCCAACCTGCCATGGACGCGGCGAGGAGTGCGGCATCCGAGCCTGTCCGCTCCTTGGCTGCGTGGAAGGGGACCAGCCAGCGGTCGGAGTACTCGGTGGCCAGAGCAGAGATCTCATCGCCGGACCCTCTGGCATTCCACTCATTGAGGAGTTCGTAGATCTCCACGCCTGAGTCTTCGCCCCTGGTCAGGGCGTCTTCTGTCCAGTCATCGAAGCTCTGTGCGTCCGGGTCGTCGAACTGCCCGGGGGTCCCGGACGGCAACAGGCCTGTGCGGATTCCCGTTGCCTCGGATTCTTCGGCCGAGAGCCATGGATTCCGTAGGTGACGGACACCGAGCCGCTCCCACAGTGCCCGTTCCTCCGCGACGGGTTCCAGCCCCGGCTCCTGACTGCCCTGGTCAAGTGTCGAGAATCCTCCCAGTCCGATAATCGACTGCTCCGCCGGACCGAAGTCGTACCGGGGCCAGACTGCTGCGGTTGTCCGGGCGAACGAGCTCCCGGAGGTGACATCAAGGCAGTACCAGTTCCGGTCGTCCGGCAGGGTGATCTCCACCTGCGCATCCTGGTGCCGGACGCTGTCCGGGACCGACACCGTCACGGAGGAGTGGTGCACCTCGGCCCCGTCGTAGTCGCGGACGAGCAGATCTACTGCGGTCTCACCGGGTGCCCCCGCGACACCGACCGTGACGGTGCGTGTCCCGCTTTCCTCGAAGACGTTGTAGGTGTCCGGGAGATGCACGTCAATCAACGGTTCAGGAAGTTCCGGATGGCCGAGTACACCGCCGGCGAGCAGAAGCCGGCCGTCATGGACGAGCTCCCGGGCCTCGGCGACCGCGGGGTCTGTCCGGAAGACCACCGTTGCGCGCCAGATCCCGTCATCCCCGCGGGTCGGCGGGACGTGGATACTCGTGGGGATGCTGTCCCGGCACCCGGCGACGGTGAAGACGCCGCAGATCCGCGCGTCATCCACCGCCCAGTCGGTGAAGATGTGCTCGGTCACACGCTCCAGATACGGGACACCGCCTCTGGGGTCCCTCGCCCATCTGGTCGCAGGTACCTGCACGGTGGGGTCGGCGTCAATCAACGTCCGGATCATCCGCCCCCCGGAGAGAGCGTCCTCGTCGGCGTCCCCGGGCAGGGTGAACTCCCAGTCGTCGGTGACGGTGCCGCCGACCGCCCGCCAGGTCACGGCAGCGGTGTAGCCGTCCCCAGGCACCTCGAAGTCCACGTGGACGGTGCCCGGCGACGAGGTGTCCACTGTGGCGCCGCGGGTGCCAAGGTTGCCGCTGAACCGGTACCCGTCGAAGTGCACCAGTTCGCGACCGTCGGCGGTGGTGACGGTGACGCGACCAGGGTGGGAGGCGTCCCCGGTGATCAGCTGCAGGTCACCGGGGTCGACGGCGGCAGGGGTGTCCGGCGCGTCGGAGTCGTCGGAGCTGTCGGAGAGGAAGTGGAGGGCGGCGAGTCCGCCGACGGCGGCGGTGCCGGTCAGGCCGGCACCCGCGAGGAAGACCCGGCGGTGGATGGAACGTGCGTGAGGGGAGGGGGGCATAGGGTCAGTCTTCGTCTCTTCCTTCGTTGATCCGGTCCATGAGGTAGGCGTCCGGATAGACCTGGATGACGCGTTGACCGTCATCGTTGTCGGTGATGTCCGTGAACGGCAGGACCTCGGCGCCCTCCCGCATCAGGTGCAGCTTGGGGCTGACCGGCCCCGGGTTTTCGGTGAACTGGGCGACCGCCACGGAGGTGACGGTGTTGATCCCGGCGAGCAGGTCCTGACCGGAGGTGACCGACCGGACCAGGAGCAGGTGCCGGTGCGGGGCGGCGACCATGATCCCGGCCTCCGTGTCCAGGTCGGGGGCCCAGTCGGGCAGCAGTTCGTCGAGGAAGAGCACGGCGGACGCCAGGAAGAACGACCCGGATTCGATGACCCAGAAGTTTGCGCCGGGATCGTCGCCGTGGATCTCGTTGACGTCGATCTCGGCCTCGGTGAGTTCCTGCCAGAGATTCCGGTAGCCGGCGTGCCAGAGGTCCTCGAGGTCGGCCTGCGAGGTCAGTCCGCGGGCTTCGAGAGTCTTGTCCGGCAGTGTCATGACGGTGGTCGGGGTATCGATGACCAGGGAGACGACGAGGTCGTCGGTCCAGGGCCGGGTGGACAGCGAGAACTGCTCGGAGTCCCGTTCGGCGACCGGGGTGAGCATGTCCCCGGCGACGAGACGCACCTTGAGCTGCCGGAGGAAGTCGGCCTCGGAGAGTTCGGCGGGGTCGATGCGGTGGGACATGGCGTCCAGCAGGTTGTGGACCTGGGTGGCGATGTCCTCGCGGGTGAGGTCCTCGCCGGCCTGGACCGCCTGCGCGGTCTGGAGGGAGAGGTTGTCGAGGCCGATGAGTTCGGTGTCCTCACCGCGGGTGGCGGAGATGTACCCGTCGGGACGCCAGGTCGTGGTGAATCCGAGCCGGTGGAGTTCACGGAGGGCCTCGTCACGGAGCATGTCGGCGGTGATCCGGGACAGGTGCGGGAACATCGTGTCCGGGGTGTCGTCGGGTGGTGTCCGTTGGCCTCTGAAGAACATGCGTATGACCCTACCGGCCGGGAATGTCGCCCGCCCCCGGGGCGTTGGAGGAGTTAGACCTTAGCGTGTTAGACTCAAGTTTCAATTACAGGCGGGAAGCCGGGAAGGGAGCGCACCACAGTGGCACAGAAGGAGTGGATCGACAAGGACTACTACGGTGTCCTCGGCGTCTCATCCTCGGCCAGCGCTGACGAGATCAAGAAGGCCTACCGGAAGATCGCGCGGGACAACCACCCCGACGCGCACCCGGGGGACGCGGTCGCGGAGGAGAAGTTCAAGTCCGCCTCCGAGGCCTACTCGGTCATCGGTGACAAGGACAAGCGCGCCGAGTACGACGAACTCAAGTCCATGGCCGCCAGCGGTATGGGCGGCATGGGCGGCATGGGTGGTACGGGCGGCGGCTTCTCCCGCGGCTTCGGTGGCGGCGGCTTCGGCGGCGGCACCGGCGAGAGTTTCGATCTCGGCGACATCTTCGGCGGCATGTTCGGCGGTGGCGGCGCAGGTGGCGGCAACCGCACCCGCGCCCCGCGTCGCACCCGTGGCGCCGACGTGGAGACCGAGATCACCCTCGATTTCCGCGAGGCGACCAAGGGCGTCACCGTCCCGATCCGGCTGACCAGCCCGGCACCCTGCACCACCTGCCGTGGTTCAGGCGCCACCCCGGGTACCTCGGCGACCCGCTGCTCGACCTGTCACGGTGAAGGCCTCGTCTCCGAGAACCGTGGTGCCTTCGGCTTCTCCCGGCCCTGCCCGGACTGCAACGGCACCGGCACCCGGATCGACGACCCCTGCACCGACTGTGGCGGATCCGGCCGCGTCACCCGCACGCGCACCATCACGGTCCGTGTCCCCGCCGGTGTCGTAGACGGCCAGAAGGTCCGTCTCGCCGGTCAGGGCGAGGCCGGGGAACGCGGACGCGCAGCCGGTGACCTCTTCGTCACCGTGCACGTCCGCCCCGACGAACTGTTCACCCGCTCCGGAGACGACCTGAAGATCACCGTTCCGGTGAGCTTCACCGAGCTCGCCCTGGGTGACACGGTCACTGTCCCGACCCTCGACTCGAAGGTCCGGGTGCGCGTCCCGGCGGGCACAGCCGACGGCACGACGCTACGGGTGCGTGGACGCGGCGTCGCCAAGCGCAACGGCAATTCCGGTGACCTGCTGGTCACGGTGCGGGTCAGCGTCCCGAAGCATCTCGACGAGGGAGCGGCCAGTGCACTGCGCCGCTACGCCGAGGAAGAGAAGAGGTCCGGTATCGACCCGCGGGCGAACTGGGCAGGGAACTGATCCGGGAACTGATCCGGGAACTGACGGAGAACTGAGGTGAGCGCACATGGCGGAGAAGCGGAAAGGTGATCTGTGTGACCGTGAGGTCTACGTGATCTCTGTCGCCGCAGAGATCACAGGCATGCACGCGCAGACGCTGCGGACCTACGACCGGATGGGCCTGGTCAGCCCCGAGCGGACCAGCGGTGGCGGACGCCGCTACTCCCGGGAGAACATCCGGCAGCTCATGGAGATCCAGCGTCTCAGTCACGACGAGGGGGTCAACCTCGCCGGCATCAAGGCGATCATCGACCTGCAGCAGCGGGTCGCAGCACTGGAACGCGAGAACGACGGCCTGCGGCAGCAGGCGGGACGCCGCAGCGGGGAGATCGTCCACGTTCCCCGCTCCACTGCGGTGGTGCTGTGGGAGCAGCGGCGTCGGCGGCGGGGGAACGACCGCGACGGCAGGGGGGACGCGGGCACCGCGGACGCCTAGAGCAGCGCTGGAGCAGTTGGAGCAGCTAGAGCAGTGCGAAGCCGAGGACGGCACTGGCTGCCGTGAGGACGCCGAGCCCGAGTGCCGGCAGTCCCTGCGTGGTCAGCTCGTGCCGGCGGACGTGCGTGGTCACCGCGCCGACCATCACGAGCAGCAGGCACACCGAGGCGACGGGGGTCAGGACCGGCAGGATGTCCAGGGACCGGGGGAGGATGAGGCCGAGCGCGCCGAGGAACTCCACGGCGCCGATGAGTTTCACGGTGTTCTCGGAGAAGTTGTCGGCCCATTCGAGACCGGCGTCGACGAGGTTCTCCTTGGCGCGGCTGATCTTCATCAGGCCGGATCCGACGAAGGAGACGGCGAGGATGATGTTGATGATCCAGAGCAGGACGGTCATGCTGGTGTCCTTCCGGTGACGGTGACCGTGCGGCGGTGTCGGTGGTAGGTGGTAGGTGGTAGTGCCCTGGATACTAGCCGACGTGGACGTCCGGCGTCAGGCCCCTGCCGGGACTCCGTTGAACCGGTCGACGAGCCACTCGAAGGCCGTTCCTGCCTGGGAGAACATCGGGATGGCGTGGTTCATGGCGGTCTGCGGCATCATCTCCGGCAGCGGGTCGGTGACGAAGTCGACGGTGCCGCCGAGCCCCCGGTAGGCGTCCGCCAGTTCCCGCGCCTGGCCGTAGGGGATGGTGTCGTCGTGCAGGGCGTTGATGAGCAGCATCGGCGCGTTGAGGGCACGGTCGTCCAACCGGTAGTTCGGGCCGGTGAACACCGCGTTGACCTGCGGGTCCTGCTGGAGGATCTCGGCGAGCGACCGGCCGTCGACCGTCAGCGTGCGGGTGTCCGTCTTCTCCCAGTTCTCCACCGACTGGCCGATGCACTCGTCCGCAGTGGCGGCCAGGTACCGCTTCCCCTCGTCGTTGAGGTAGCGGTCCATGAGAGGGCCGAGTTCGGGGTAACGGGTGAGGGCGCCGTTGACTGCGTAGCCGGCGACCCCGGCGATCATGTGGTTGTCGACAGACTTGACGACCTCCAGCAGATCGGACGGGGGGAGCGCCGGCGAAGGTTCCTTTCACGCTGAGTTCCGGGGCGTAGGACGCGGCGAGTTCCGCGGCACCGGCGGCCGCCCCGCCGCCCTGGGAGTAGTCGTAGAAGGCGACCGGGGAATCGGTGGGCACCCCGGAGAAGGCGAGCCCCGCCCGGGCGGCGTCGAGGGTGGCGTGGCCCTCCTCGGTGTGGTTGACGTAGGTGTGCTGGCCGGGTGTGCCCAGGCCGATGAGGTCGGCGGCGATGACCCGGATGCCCAGGGCGGACGCGGCGGGCAGGGACGTCTGGGAAGTCTGGGAGGTCCAGGGGTGCTCATGTCGACAGTACGCACGGCTCGACAGCGCAGAATATGCGCTGGAGCAGGTGCTGTATGGAACTGTGGTGGCCGCTGGGTGGGCCTGACCGGGCTGGGGAGCGCCGAAATGTATGAGCCGTGGAACAGTCTAGCACCGTCGGACATTGACCCGGATCGACCGGTCCGGGGTGATCAGTCCAGGGTAACGGTGCCCTGGGCGATGCCCACGACCGCGGCGATGGCGGCGACCAGCACGACCGCGACGACGACCCACTCGAAGGCGTTGAAGATTCGGCCGTGGTTGCGGATCCGGGTGAGTACGTAGACCACCATGCCCGGCACCACCAGCACCATGCCGAGCAGCACGAACTTCGGATCTGCGGCGTAGAACAGCCACAGGGAATAGAGGACGCCCACTGCGGCGATCACCGCGTGCAGCGCATTCGTGCGGCGGGAGACGGCGGGGCCGTCGAGGTTGAACAGGCGTCCGGCGTCCGGATGCTGCAGACCGCTGCCCTTCGTCGACAGCAGCAGCAGGTACAGGGCACCGAAGAGGTAGGGGATGAGGTACAGCGAGGTCGCGAGCTGCACCATCGTCGTGTACGCGGACTCGTTGAGGAAGAACACGACGATGAACAGCTGGATGACGCAGGCCGACATGAACTGCGCGATGACCGGCGCGCCCTTCACGTTGATCTCGCCCAGCTTCTTCGGCAGCAGTTCGTCCTGCGCCATCATCGTGATCGGCTCGGCGCACAGCATCTGCCAGGAGACGTACGCCCCCAGCACGGACAGGGCCAGGCCGACGGAGATCAGTGCCCCGCCCCACGGGCCCACGACGATCTCCAGAACCTCGGCCAGGGAGTTGTCGCCCATCTGCGCCAGCTCGTCGCGCGGGACCACACCGTAGGATAGGAAGCTGACGAGGACGAGCAGGAGGAAGACGGCGAGGAAGCCCAGCAGGGTGGCCAGGGAGACGTCCCGGCGGGTCTTCGCCCGGCGCGAGTACGCCGAGGCGCCCTCCACCCCGATGAACGCCCACACGGTGAACAGCATCATGCCCTGGACCTGGGTGGACAGGCTGGCGGTGTGGTCGCCGGCGCCGGTACCGTCCTCGCCGAAGGTGGCGAGGCGTCCCCAGAAGTCCGCGGTGAAGACCTCCGGGTGGAAGCCGACGAACGCGACGATGATGAGGAACGCGAGGATGGGCAGCAGTTTCGCGGCGGTGGTGAAGATGTTGAGCAGCGCCGCCTGCCGGACGCCCCGGGCCAGCACGCCGAAGATGACCCAGGTCATCACGGAGACGCCGATGGCGTTGACCAGCGGGTAGGAGCCGTCGAAGACGGGGATGAAGTAGCCGACCGCGGTGAAGAACAGGGTGGCGTAGCCGACCTGCGCGATGATGGACGCCAGCCAGTAGCCCCAGCCGGACGCGAAGCCGACGAAGTCGCCGAGCCCGGCGCGGACGTAGCTGTACACGCCGGAGTCGAGGTGCGGTTTGCGCTGGGCCAGGGACTGGAAGACGAAGGCGATGCACAGCATGCCGACGCCGGTGATGAGCCAGCCGATGACGGCCGCGCCCGGGGAGGCGACGCTCGCCACGTTCTGGGGCAGGGCGAAGATGCCGGATCCGACACATGCGCCGAGGATCAGCGAGATGAGCGTCGGCAGCCGGACGGTGTCGGTGCGGCCGCCTGCGGCGGGGGAGGAGCCTGCGGAGGCGGCGGTCTGGGCGGTGGTCACGGCCGGTTACCTTAGTGCCGTCGGATTCCGGTCGCCTAACGCCGGACGCCGTGTCGCGGGGGTGGGGCGGTCAAAGGTCGGGTGGCGGTGGCTGGAACGGGGCCAGTTCTGCACGGCCACCTGTGCACATCTGTGTACTTTGTGTACTTCTGTGTACAAGGCCCCGTCAGTGGTTGCTGCTCAGTGGTCCCGGGCCAGGTCACGCAGGGTGCGGAACAGAGTGGCCCCGTCGACGCCGAGACCGTTGTGCTCCCACCGGTTCGTCACGTGGGGACGCAGCCCGCCGATGTGGGACGCCGTCTCCA
This sequence comes from Corynebacterium variabile, assembly GCF_006539825.1. Classification (GTDB taxonomy): domain Bacteria; phylum Actinomycetota; class Actinomycetes; order Mycobacteriales; family Mycobacteriaceae; genus Corynebacterium; species Corynebacterium variabile. The sequence continues at coordinate 80,575 of NZ_BJNT01000005.1, read as the reverse complement.
TCGACAGTTCGAAGGGGACGAAGATGTCGTCGAGGTAGACGGCTGCGGCAGAGCGGATGCCGTTGTCCGCGGTGGCGGCCAGGGCGTCGCTGTCGTAGAGCGGGATCCAGTCGTCCTTCGCGGCGAGCTCGGACGCGGCGTCCTTCCAGGGACGCAGTGCCGGATCCTCGTCGAAGAGCCAGGGGCGGATGTGCTCGCCGTAGAGGTACACGGGGTCGGCGTCCTCGATGGTCTCGGTGAAGCCGGGGGTCTGTTCACCGATGCGGGACGCCGCCCAGTTGGTCGCGGTGTCCGTGCCGTAGATCGACTCGTGGACGACGGCGTAGAGCGGGGCGTCGGCGAAGCGGACCTCGTCGGCGACGTGGAGGAGGAAGGGGGTGCGCAGCCGCTTCTCGCCACCGACCGTGTGGAACGGGTCCTCGAGGAGGTAGTTCAGGGTGTCGAAGCCGCCGGTCCGGCCGAGGTTCATGCCGACCATGCGGAAGCGGCGGGAGGAGAGCCGGGAACCGTCGGCGAGGAACTCCTCGTGGGTGTCGAGGTGCCGGCAGATGTCCCGGATGAGTTGAGCGGACCCGGGGAACTGCGCGTGGAGACGTTCATTGCGCACCGCGGTCTTGGCGTAGGTGGCGCGGTAGACGTCGTCGATCGGGACCAGACCGGGCAGACCACCGGTGAAGAAGGCCTCGGCCACACCCTCGGGGTGCTGCGAGAGGTAGGTGGTGATGCAGAAGCCGCCGAAGGACTGGCCGAGCAACGACCACGGCTTCTCCTCGAGGGCCTCGCGGAGCAGCTCGGCGTCCGCCACGATGCTGTCGGCGCGCAGGTGGGTGAGGTACCCGGCAGGGAGGGGGACGGCGGCATCCACCGGCGTGGACCGGCCGGTGCCGCGCTGGTCGAGCAGGATGACCCGGTAGTTCTTCAGGGCCTCGCCGAGCCAGCCGCCGATCTCGCGGGTGGGGGCGGTGGGACGCAGTGCGCCGTGACCGGGCCCGCCCTGGAGGAAGAGGAGGGCGGGCAGGTCCTCGCCGCCGAGGGGGACGTACTCGCGGGCGAAGACGTCGATGGTGCGGTCGTCGGCCGTGTCGCCGTGGACGAGTGGTGTGGTCAGCACGTGTTCTGTCACGGTGTGGCCGTGGCGGCGGGTCGAGGTCGAGGTGAGGTTCATGACCTCGGTTCTACCTCATTGCGGCAGCACCTCCTGTTCCAGCCGCGCGTAGCTGGACTCCATGCCGTCGACCATGCCGGTGGCGAGGACCTGCTCACGGATGTCGGCGTCCGGATAGGTGATGAGGTAGCTGAGGAGCGTCCCGTCCCCGACAGGGGTGAGCGTCATCTCGTTGAGGGTCCGGGGACTTTTCGCGCCGGTGGGGTCGTCCGGAGAGATCATGGTCTCGGTGGTGACCAGCCGGTGCGGAGCGGCGATGTCCACGACCTCGCCGGTGAAGCCGAACTGTTCGCCGGTGGCGTCGTTGCGCCACTCGGAGCGGTAGATGTCACCGACGGAGGTGCCGGCCTGGCAGACCGGCATGCTCCAGCCGTCAGGGCCGAGCTGCCAGCGCTGCAGGAGTTCGGCCTCGGTGTGCGCCCGCCAGACCTGGTCGACGCTGCCGCAGATGACCCGGGAGACGCGGGCCTGCGTCTCACCGATGCGCTGCAGTCCGGTGCCGTTGCCCGCCGCGAAGGACGCCAGATCGGCGAGGACCGCCTCGATCTGGCCCATGGCGGCGCGGGTGCCCTCGATCATGCCCATGGCGGTGAGTTTCTCGAGCTCCTCGAGGGAGTTGAACGAGGTGACGGTGGTGACGCGGGAACCCGGGGCGTCTTCCGTGCCGGTGTCCGTGAACTCGAAGTCCATGGTCATGGTCGGCATGATGGCGCTCGCGGTGCCGTTGTCGTCCTCGGCGAAGCCGTCGCGGACGGTGAATCGGTGCGGGGCCTCGACTGAGTCCCACTCCCAGAACCCCGGGCTGTGGTCACCGTCCGGGCCGGTCATGAAGTAGTGGCTGCGTCCACCGGGGTAGGCGTCGTGCCTGGTGAAGGTGGCCGGGTACTCAGGCGGACCCCAGAAGCGCTCGATCTGACGGGGGTCGGTGTAGGCATCCCAGAGACGTCGGGCGGGGACGGGGAAGTCGGCGACGATGGTGAGGGTGAGGGCTTGTTCGTCGGTGGTGACAGAGGTGACAGGCATGATGTCGGCCTTTCAGGTGGTGGTGGAATCTCCGGCGTCTTCGGTGAGGAAGGTGTCGAGGCGGTCGATGCGTGCGCGCCAGAGGTGTTCGAACCGGGCGAGGAGTTCCTGTGCCCGGCGGATCGTGGCCGGGTTGCCCCGGATGATCCGTTCGCGTCCGCGGGGGATGCGTTCGACGAGGTCGGCGGTCTCCAGGACGCGGACGTGTTTCTGGACGGCGGCGAAGGACATGTCGTAGTCGTGGGCGAGGGTCGTCAGTGAGGCCTCCTCGGTGAGCGTGCGACGCATGATGTCCCGACGGGTCCGGTCCGCGAGTGCCCGGAAGATCCGGTCGACGTCATCGTCGGTGAGCGCGGCGGTGGTACCGTCGTAAGTATGCGAAACCATATGGTTGTATGTTAGTGGCAGGAGAGTGCTCTGGCAATGGGTGGTGGCTGCCTGGCTCGAAATATCCGAGCAGGGATCCCGCGAACCCGGCAGTTCGGCGGATCTGTGCTCGCAGATTTCGTTGCGCCCGGTACGCCAGCTGGAACATGCACAACTCACGTTCCTTCTACAGTGATGGGCGATGCGTTCTCTGGATCGAGCCTCACGGTGGATCGCAGCCGTCAAGAACTCACTGACGGCCTCGTGTCACGTCTGGAGTACTCCGGATTCCTCGTTGATGCTGCAGGTGGCACCGACCCCGACGAGACCATGGACCACAATGTGCCGGCCTCGTTGGCGTTCATGGCCAATGAGACCGGAGTTGAGGTCATGCCGGATTGGATCCGGTCCCTGGCTTTCGCCGTGACGGCGGTGGACGCTTCGGGGCAGTAGTCCCTGAACGTTGTCCACAGGATCCTGGGGTTTTGTCTGCGGCCGACCGCTTGCGTGCTCGCAGGTGACGTACCGTTCTGACATCTCGCCGAGGGGGCGGGGAAAGAACGGAGGGGAAGTATGACCGCGGATGAACGGATCAGACTCGTCCAGGTGATCGTTGCCGCGCTGGCGATCCTGGGTGCACTGCCCGCCGTCGGGCAGAAGCTGAGATCGGACAACCGGGCTGAATGGTACCGGCGGTACGCGCAGGCGACGGAGTGGTCGTTGCGGGAGGAGTTTGAAGCGAAGGCGATCGGGTGGCTCAACCTCACGGAACTTGGGGACAGTGCACTGATCACGCATACCGAGGTGCCGCTGGTGAGGTCACTGGCACTGGACCGAGTGAAGCGCAGGAAGCGCACATCCTCCACCTGAAGGCACGCGCCGCGTACAACGCGAACAAGCACACCAACGACATCCTGCCCCGGTTGATCTACGAGGAGCCCGGCAAGGACGTCCCACCCAATGCCATCGACGAGCTGCAGATCATGCCGAAGGAGCGGTGGTGGCAGCGGCTCAGGGCGTCCTGACCGGCACCGGGTAACCTCACCGGCATGCTCCGCATCGCCACCGCCAACGTCAACGGGATCCGCGCCGCGCAACGCCGGGGCTTCGGCGACTGGCTGGACGCACGTGACTGCGACGTCATCGCAGTTCAGGAGGTCCGGGCACAGCCCGACAAGATCCCGGAGGACGCCTTCGGGAACTACCACGTCGCCCTGGAGACCGGGAATATTCCGGGACGCAACGGCGTCGCGGTGCTCACGAGGACGCCACCGGTTGCGGTACGCACCTGGAGTAACGGATCAGACCGCGTCCCGCTGCCCCGGACGCTGCGTCCCTTCATCGCGCAGGGACGCTACATCGAGGTCGACCTTGCGGATGCTCCCTTCACGGTCGCCTGCCTCTACCTGCCCAAAGGCGGGCTGCCGGCGGAGATGCAGCGTCCGGAACGGATGCGTGAGGCACCCGACGGAGGTGCCCGCTACGAGCGCAAGATGGGGTTCCTCGCCGGCTTCGGACGCTATCTCACGGCCACGCGCCGGGCAGCGCTCGCGGAGGGCAGGGAGTTCCTGCTCATGGGGGACATGAACATCGCCCACACCCGCCACGACCTCACCCACTGGCGGCGCAACCAGAGCCACGACGGCTTCCTCCCCGAGGAACGCGAGTGGTTCGACCGGCAGCTCTCGCCGCGAACCCTGGTCGATGTCGTCCGGTCACTGCACCCGGACGAGGACGGACCCTATTCGTGGTGGTCATGGGCCGGACAGTCCTTCGCGAAGGACGCCGGGTGGCGCATCGACTACCACCTCGCCACACCCCGTCTGGCGCGCACCGCAACATCTGCGGGGGTGGACCGGGACTTCCGCGGTATGAGACTCTCGGACCACTCGCCGGTGGTCGTGGACTACGACGATTCAGCGATCGGGTAGCCGGTGACCGTGCCCTTCGTGTTCGGCTCCCAGCCGAGCTCCGGGGCGACATGCTCGGCGAAGTTCTGCAGGATGCGCAGGTTCGCGTCCACACCCAGCTGGCTGGGGATGGTGATCATGAGGGTGTCGGCCTCCAACAGGGCGGCGTCCTTCTTCAGCTGTTCGACGAGCTTGTCCGGTTCGTCGGTGTAGGTGCGTCCGAAGGTGGCCTGGCCGTCATCGATGTAGCCGATGCCGCCCTCGTCGCCGCCGATGCCGAACATCCGCATGTCGTCCTCGGAGGTCACCGGGATGATGGAGCGGGAGACGGAGACGCGCGGCGTCCACTGGTGGCCGGCCTCCTTCCAGGCGGCGCGGTAGGCGCGGATCTGGTCAGCCTGGAGGTCCTCGAAACGGTCGCCGTTGGCCTCGGTGAGCAGGGTGGAGCTCATGAGGTTCACGCCGTCGTGGGCGGCGCGCACGGCGGTGTCGCGGGAACCGGCGCCCCACCAGACGTGCTTGCGCAGGGACATCGAGTGCGGCATCACCGGCACGGGGACGTCCGGGTGGTACATCCGCGGGTACTGCTGGTCCAGCGGCAGGGAGGTCGCCATGCCTTCCCCGTCGACGGCGGCCATGAAGCGGAGGAACTTCTCGCGGGCCATTGCCGCCCCCTTGGGGTCATCGGCGGCCGGGTGGTAGCCGAAGGCCTCGTAGCCGCGGTCGACGGGCTCGGGTGATCCCCGGGAGACGCCGAGGGCGACCCTGCCGTCGGACAGCAGGTCGAGCTGTGCGGCTTCCTCGGCGAGCTGCAGCGGGTTCTCGTAGCGGATGTCGATGACGCCGGTGCCGACCTCGATACCGCTGGTCCGCGCCGCGATGGCGGAGAGCAGTGGCATCGGGGCGGAGTGCTGGGGTGCGAAGTGGTGGACGCGGAAGTACGCGCCGTTGACGCCGAGTTCGTCGGCGCCGACGGCGATCTCCAGCGCGTTCCTGAGATTCTCCTTCGCGCCGGGGATGCGGCCGGAACCGCTGAGGTCGTAGTGTCCGAAGCTGAGGAAGCCGAAGGCCTTCACGGGTGCTCCTTCAAGTCAAGTAGTTGATGTGTCAACTATATCTTGCGCGGAGGGCAGATGCAAGGGGTCCGGGGGCATTCGTGGCGGGATGTCCGCACCACGCCGCCGGAGGTCGCTCGGGGGCGTCCGAACAGCCTCAGGTCGCGTGATGCGGACACTCCACGCGGTACGGTCGGGGTCATGGGTATCGACCGCACCATCCCGAACATCACCGTCCCGGACCGGGTGGCGCTCGAAACCAGCGTCCGTGAACCCCGCCGTCTCCTGCTTCCTCACCACGGTGGACGAGGTGCAGACGGTGCTGGGCCGCGTGGTGGAGCAGGGTCTTGAGGTGGTGCACCTGCTGAGTGAGGAACCCTGGGGCGTGAGCAGGTTCTTCTACCGGGACTCCGCGGGGGACGGTCATCAACGTCGGGTCGCATACCTGAGCGCCACCGCGCCGTTGGTTGGCGTGGTCGGTGAAGTTGCCGTCGGCGGCGGGCAGCGGATCCGGCTGGGCGGTCGGGCCACCGGGGAGGGTGACGGGGACGTAGATGTCGAGCAGGCCGACGGTGTTGTCCCGGTAGTCCTGGACGATCCACCGGGCCTTCTCCTGCCCGCTGGTGACATCGATGTAAGCGGTGGAGACGGTTCCCTAGTCAGCGAGGAACAGCAGGCGGCCGTGGATGTCGATGGCGTAGGCGGTGGCGTCCGCGGCTACTCGGGCGACGATGGACCGGACGGTGCTCTCCGCCTCGTACTGGGCGCTGAACTCGGCGGAGACACCGGCGACGGCAAGTCCGCCGACAAGGACGACAGAGGCGGACAGGGCGAGGAGGTGGGTTGTTCTCATGGGAGCTCACGCTACGGTCCGGGTAGTGGGTCACGGAGCAACCCGTAGTCTGAACCTGCAGGCCAGGCGGGGTCATACCGGGGGACGACGTGGTGGCTTCCCCACCAGCACCCGCGCCGCAGCCCTCCCGGCCAGCCGCCCGGCGCGGTTCGCCCCGACCGTCGAGGCAGTGGACCCGTAGCCGACGAGGAGGACGCGGGGGTCCTTCGCCACGGTCACGTCGTCGGTCATCCGGATCCCGCCACCGGGTTCCCGCAGCTGCAGAGGAGCGAGGTGGGTCAGGGCAGGACGGAAGCCGGTGTTCCAGAAGAGCACGTCGACGTCCTCGGTGTGGCCGGGTTCGAAGGGGGACCAGCTGGCGGGCTGTTCCAGCGTGGCGGCGTCCTCCTGCGCCTGTGCGGAGGGTTCGCCCCACACCACGCCGTGGGGCGTGATGTGTCCGATCATTCCGCGAGAGACCAGGACGCCGGACGCCACGGCGTCGAGGTACTCCGGCCACGGCGGGATGCCGGTGTTGCGCACCACCGAGTCCGGACGCCGCCCCTGCGTCGTCGCCTCACGGACGCGGTCCTCGACCTTGTAGCCCCAGCGTTGGTCGAACTGGTCCGGGGTGAAGTTCGGCGGACGCCGTGTCGCCCAGAGCGTCTGTGCCGCAGATCCCGGCTGGTTGAGCTCCAGGAGAAACTGGACGGCGGAGAGCCCGCCACCGATGACGAGGACGCGATCCCCCGCGAAATCCTCCTTGCTCACGTAGTCGGCGGTGTGGAGCTGGCGCCCGGTGAAGTCGGCGATACCCGGTGTGTACGGGATGTACGGATGGGTCCAGGTGCCGGTGGCGTTGAGCAGCAGCCCGGTGCGCACGGTGGCGCAGGCGCCGTTCTGCAGGACGGTGAGTTCGAGGTCGGCGCCCCGGTCTGCATCTTGCGTCCCGCCTGTGCTGTGGACGGCGACGACCTTCACCGGACGGACGACCTGCAGCCCGAAGTTCTCCTCATAGCGGTGGTAGTAGTCGGCGACCAGGCGGGACGCCGGGACCTGCGGGTCCGGACGCTCCAGGGGGAGCCCCGGCAGGTCGGCGATGCCGTGGGCATTGCCGAGGGTGAGGGAGTCCCACCGGTGGCGCCATGCCCCGCCGGGGCCGTCATCGGCGTCGAAGACCAGGAAGTCCGTGCCGGGGACAAGGCCGCGGTGGACGAGTTCGTGGGCGGCAGCGAGCCCGGCCTGGCCGGCGCCGATGATGACGGCGGGGATGCGGTCGGGGATGCCGGTGGGTGCGGTCATGGTGCCGAGGCTAGTCGTCCGGCTACTTCCTCAGCGCTTCCAGCACGTTCTCGTCGGTCTTGTAGCTGCTGTGCTCGTCGCCGAGGTCCCCGTCAAACAGACCCCACAGGCTGCCCGCGAGATCCTCACCGTCATCGACCAGCTCCCCGACCGGACCGAGTGCGTCCTTGGCGCGGTCCCACAGGCTCCGGTCACCGGGGTCCTTCCCGTTGACGTAGTCGGCGCCCCAGTCCCGGTCCGCGGGGTCGTCCCCGTGGAGCTGCGGTTCATCCGCCATGATCCCGATCATGTCCCCCGACTTCTTGGAGACGTGGACCTCGGCGTCCCCGTCCAGCGCCCGGAGGTTGAGGTCGTCGGCGGAGCCCGCTGTCATACCGGGGCTGCCCATGAGATGGATCTGGTCCGCCTCCAGTGCGAGGATGGCGTCCCCGGCCGCCTCGTCGATGACGCGGGTGCCGTAGCTGTGCCCGACGACGCTCAGTTCGGCATCCGGGTTCCGTTGCCGCAGGGCCGACTGGTGGGCACGCAGTGTGGATCCCGCAGCCTCGGCGCGACCGCTGACTGCCGCGCCGAACAGGTTGGACGGTGGCGACCACTCACGCCAGACGACAGTCGCCTGCCCGGGTCCGGTGAACCGTCCGGCGAAAGCCGCCCCGTCCTTCAGCCCCGACATGCCTCCGGATCCGGTGCCCGAGACCACGGTGGTGATCTTGTCGGCGGTGTCGATATTGCCGAGGGTCACGCCCAGTTTCCCGCCGTCCATGGAGATCTCCACCCCGATCTCCGCCGGGTCCTGCCCGTGGGCGCGCAGTTCCCTGATCGCTTCGTCGGCGATCTCCAGTACCTTTTCCCGACCCTCCGGGGTCAGGGATGCATCGAGTGCCCGGTCGATGCGTACCCCGTCCGGGATTCCGTCCGGGGACTTCGCGGATTTTCCCCGGACGCCGGGGGAGACAACACCCGGGGTGCCCTGCCCTCCGGCATCGACCAGCGCGGCGGCGGTGATCGCGGCGGCGGCGGCGACGTCCATTCCAGCGACTGCCGCCATGGCCGTCCGAAGTGTCACGGTGAACGCCGTCTCGGCGGCATCCGTCGCCGTGCCCACCCCGGGCAGGGTGTCGAGGACCAGCATCCCGACCCCGGCAAGACTCTTTCTCCCCGACGTGACCAGCCCGTTGCCGTGGACGGTCATGCCGGCGGTCTCGGCGGCGGTGATCGTCGCATTCACGATGGCCTGGGTGACGGTGAGAAAGCCGCAGTGCCCGTCCAGCACCCCGGACACCGTGTCTGCCGTGCCTCCGAGCGTCCGGATCCGACCGGATGAGGAGGCCAGGCGGCCCCTCATGCTGTCAGATGAAGCCCCTTCCCACCGCGGAAGGACGGCGACCCCGTCTGTACCGGTGGCGACCGCCTCCAACTCCGTGCCGGTGCTCGACCAGCTGTCCGCGGCGAGAGAGGCCACGGCCACAGGAGCGTCGGCGATGTCCCTGATCCTCATGACGCGGCCCCCTCGAGATCCGTCGCGGCCTCGGTTTCCGCGGTGCAGACCGTAGCGACGAAAGTGCGCAGACTGCCTGCTGTCGCACAGGTGGCGGCACCCTCCCCGGCCACCGACCGGGACATCGTGGTCGCGGCGACGGCCAGGGCTTTCGCCACGAGTCCGCCAGGTAGAGCATTAGGCGGTGCGACCCCGGTGACCTGCAGGAGCCGCCCGGCCGCCTCCATCCGGTCCCCGTACCCCGTCAGTTCCCCTGCCGCCTGTTCCACAGCTGTCGGCTCGATGCCGAAATCCCCTGATCCCATGACCCCTCCCGGTGTCCGGTTGTCCGTCCTGGCCACTCCGTCGGCGGCTCCGGTGGATCAGGACAGTAGCGGCGTCTCCGGAAAAGGGTCAATGTTCGTCGGCAAACCTGTGGACAACTCTCTTCCGGTTCGTGCCACCGCCTGTGGACAACCAGGTCAGGAGGGGCAGGTGTCCTCTCCGGTCGGAGAGAAGGAGCTGGTGATCAGGCAGTAGACGGCACCGCCGGCGATCACGGGGAGGATGACGGAACCCAGGACCGACTGCTGGATCCCGTCGGTGACCTCAGAGACCGGCGGGAGACCGGTGGTCTCCGCGCCGGCGGAGGGGACTGCGGTGAATGCGGTGCCGGCAGCGAGAGCGACGGCGGCGGCAGCGGTGGTGATGCGACGTGCGGACATGGTGGAAGGTCCGTTCTGACCGGAAATGGTGTCCGTGCCGACTGACCCTACGCGCCTGCGTCACCCCCGCCGCTATCCCAGGCGTCCCTCCAGGCGGTCGATGTAGCCCTGGCTCGTGGCGTCCAACCCGGTGAACGTGACCTGCTTGCCGCGCCGGGCGTACTGCTCACGCACGCCCTGGAGTGCGGCGACGGTGGAGGAGTCCCACACGGTCGTCGCCGAGAAATCGACGGAGACCTCGTCCGGGTCTCCGGCGTAGTCGAACTGGTACACCAGGTCATTCGAGGAGGCGAAGAACAGCTGCCCCTCCACCCGGTAGGTGCCCTCGCCGGTGCGCTCGACACGGGTGAGGTGGGCGACGCGCCGGGCGAAGCCGACCATCGCGGTGAGGACGCCGAGGATGACGCCCACCGCCAGGTTGTCGGTGACGACCGTGGCGATGACGGTGACCAGCAGGACGCAGGTCTCCGACAGGGGCATGACGCGCAGGGTGCGCACCGAGTTCCAGTCGAATTAAGCGCTCAGAACCAACAACCCAACAACCAGGCATTGAGAACAAACACTAAGCAAAAAACTACCAAAAAAATGTCCCAACACATGTCCCAACATGATACAATCACAATTATGGCAAGACGAGCATACGGCACCGGCAGCATTTATAGAACAAAAGTGCGAGGAAAAGAATTATGGTGTGCCGAAAAAGCAGCAGGCAAAAACCCAAACGGCAAACGAAAAAAAATTAGAGGTTTTGGAGAAACACAAAAAGAGGCAAAAGCAAACCTGGAAAAAAACATTGTGAAAAAAATCACACAACCACAAACACAACAACCCACAATTCAGGAACTACTACAATTCTTCAACAACCATCAAACAGACACTAACGCTATAAACAACATCACAATCAAAGAAATCATTGAAACAAAATACTTGCCATACAAAGAGGAACGCACACAACAAAAAACAAACGACAACCGGCAGGGCATCTTCAAAAAACACATTCTGCCATATGTTAATAATACTACAATAGACAACTACAACCAGGAACTAATAGAAAAAATACTCAACAAATCAACGGAACCCGCAACAACAAAAACCATCTACTCACAAATTAGAGCACTAACCACGTATCTCATCAACTACGGCTACATCGCACAAAACCCACTATCACAAATACCCAAACCCAAATACACCCCCAAAAACCAAACCCGCAATAACACTATCATTGATACCGCCACCGACGACGTTAGAACCATCGTAAAACAATACAGCCAGGACAAAACCAAAGAAACAGAAACACTACTACTACTATTACTGCTAATGGGTTTACGCAGAATGGAACTTTTAGGACTAACCTGGGACTGCATATTAAACATCGAAAAAAAGGGACAAGCACAATTACTCGTAAAACAGCAGCTTGACGACAAAAAAGGTTTTAGAATCAAGCCAACCACAAAAACAAGCGAAATACGCACAATCTATCTACCAGAGGATATACGGCACGCTCTACTAAAAAGGAAACAACAAAACCGAAAAATCTACAACAACATTGAAAAATACGAAAATCTTGAAAGCTTGGTATTTATTGACGACACCGGAGAAATCATAACACCCAATAAATTACGCGGGATCTGGAAACGAATCTGGAAAGAGTTCTACAGGGAGAATTATGAATCTAACAAATTCACCATTCACTACATGCGACACATAGCAGCAAACCTGCTTCTACAATCACAATCACCACAAACAACACAATCAATCATCGGAGACAAGGAGGCGGTTCTGGACAAATACTATTCACACGCTTCACGCAAACAACAGCAGGAGGCGGCACAACAACTACAAAAATGGCTCACAACACTGTTCTAACGGCCTGAAACACCCAACCCCACCAACCACCCACAACAACCCCCAAAAACCCCTCAAACAGCCATACAGCCCGGTTCTACACAAAACTGGGCTTTTACGCTGCCCAACAAAAACACGACAAAAACGCTCCTGTATCTCCAAAAAACCCACCAAAACACGAAAAACCCCCATAAAACCGGCATTATTACCAAACAACAACCATCAAAAAACACCAAACACAAAACCGCAGGTCAAACACCATATTTTACAAAACACGTATCCACCCCCACAAACAACAAAAAAAACAGCACAGAATCAATCCTGTGCTGCTCTAAAAACAAAAACAATCAAACTACAACAACAACAAAAACAAAACCCAAAATGATAGCACCAAAACAGAAACCATCAACACATAAACAAAAACTTTCAAATACTCTATCTCAATATATTTTGTGTGGCGCTGCAAATACATAAACATTACGACAACAACCACAACAAAACACAACAGAACACTACACGCTGCAACCATTATCTAACACCCCTTAAACCGGCCCTGACAGCCGCATTGTGGGCCAAAAACGCCTCCCGGGGCACATACACACCATCCAACACCTTCCTCACCACAGCAGGCCCCGTATTAACCCAAACACCTTTTGAATTTTTAGTTCTAACCACCTTCCCGATACTCCTCAAACCCAAACCTCTATTATGTAAATCACGAATCTCATCACAATCCTTTTTTGAAAGCTTGGGCACCGGGCCGAAAAACAAACCGGCATCCTTCAAAGAATCCTGCGCAATTTTACTTTTACGGGCAATCTCCTGCCGATACGCATCGCTCATCAAAGCACTAAACGTAAAACCAACCTGTTTTGAAAAATCATCCGACGAATCATAGCGCATATTACTACTTAAATCTAAAATACTACCACCGAAATCAAAAACATCCTCACTCATAGACAGAATTTTACCCTTCCTTCTGCCCAACCGATCTAAATGGCAAACAACAATCTCACTGTTTTGTGGTTCCTTCAAAAACTCTTTCCACAAATCACTCCACGCACCATCACCACTAACCAAATTATCCTTTCCACTAACACCATCATCCACATAAATAACAGCAGCAGAATTATACTGTTTAATCTCCTTGACCTGGTTTTTAACACTCCACGAACTTTCCTCCTTTCTCGACAATCTCACATAACCAAGCGTTTTAATTTTACCCATCGTAAACCTCCATATTTTAATAATCGTGCGCTCTACACACTTCTAATATCAAAACGTGTTTAAAAGTGTGGTATCAAAAGTGTGTATCCAAGAGGGGGCACTCTCAAACACACTAACACACAACAAAAAATAGATATAAACAACAACAGACAAAACACAACAGGAGAAAAAATGACAGAAACAACAATCACAACAGCACTAAACATTATCGCACAACAAATACAACAAATACAACAAACAATACAAACACAACAACCAACACAACCAACACAACACAAAAAACAGAACAAATGGGACGAAATGACACAACAAAAATACTACCAAATCTGCTACCACATACAAACAGAACAACAAACATTTAGACAAGCAGCACAAAAAGCGAACGTAGCAGAAAGCACAGCCAGAGGCTTCATCAAAAAAAACAAATTACCATACCCACAAACACAAACGAACAACAAACAACTCTTCTAAAACAACCAACACACAACAAAAACCACCTGTAATTATACAATCACAGGTGGTTTAACAAACTTCAATAACCTTCAACAACAACAAACTTCAATAACCTTCAATAACATAAAACATTATTGAACCTTGTTGAAACCAACAATTATTGAACCATTACGAAACTAAACCATTAAAAAAGCATGCCTAGAATTTTAACCCTATGGGAAAGAAAAACTTTAAAAACAAGCTTTCCCAATGGGCTGTCCCTGCAAAAACAGGCGTAGTATCAATAGTTCTGCTCTACCCTTATAACAGTGCCCGCGTCCGGAGAACTTGCCTTTCTCCCTAGCGGCCCCACGAGCTCCAGATAGAAAAAATATTCTACATGAACAGCTTGATACCACTCTACACTGCTCTATTCTAACGGCGCTCAGCTATAACTATCGGCCTACAATAGTTTTTAAACGCCCACTTTCAACCACTGCCAAGTGATAATATGAATTTTTTCAACGGTATGAAAGTGTATCTACAAACATTATATCAAAACTTTTTTAAAACAATCACAACCAACAACAAAATGGGCATAAAAAAAACCTCCCAGAATCAAAAACCCTGGGAGGTCGCTAGAGTGGTATCAAGCTACTACATTATATCAAAACTTTTTTAAAAAACACTCTGTTAGGCAAAAAATGTATAGAAAAAACAACCCTTATATAGCCCAAAACACCCCCACACCAGCAATTATACCAAAAACCCAAACAAAATATCGCACCAAAAACAAAACGCAAAAAAAACAACAACACATATCACAGATATGAATTGACGAAAATTGACAAAGTATGCGCACCATCACAGGGCAGTGGTGAATCAGCACTAATAGCTCAGGGGAGTCGCGCATTTAACACGACATAAACCCCATCGCTATCACACCCAAGCCTCAACCCCAAACTAAAAATTACGCAAAGCGCAACACCATTCTAAAACTTTAAAGAAAAAGTTTAAGAACAGTATTGAGGGTTAAGAGTTATCAATTCTCCCAACACAACAAAAACCAACCACCCATTTTTTTCTTTTTTCACCACAACCCACAAACAAACAATAGAACACATGACCGCACACCAACAAAACAAATCACTACACAAAAAAGTTATGACCCAACAACAAAAAAGTCCCAACACATGTCCCAACATGCCCCAACTTGAAACCCAAACTCTCATAACCCCTGCTCAAAAGCCTACGAGCATTTTTCCAGTCGAAGGTGGTGAACGCGACGATGATCATCACCGCCACGAGGGCTGCCATCGGGATCTTGCCGACGATGTCCGACAGGCTGACCGAGAGGATGATGAGGAATGCGCCGGCGAGGAAGGAGCTGATCCGGGTGCGCGCCCCGGCCTGCTTGACGTTGATCATCGTCTGGCCGATCATCGCGCAGCCGCCCATGCCGCCGAAGAAGCCGGTGACGATGTTCGCGATGCCCTGACCGAAGGTCTCGCGGGTCTTGTCGGAGTGGGTGTCGGTGAGGTCGTCGACGAGCTTCGCGGTGAGCAGGGACTCCATCAGGCCGACCAGCGCCAGGGCTACGGCGTAGGGGGCGATGACGCCGAGGGTGTCGAGGTTCCAGGGGATGTCGGGGATGCCGAACCCGGGGAAGGACTCGGGAAGTTCACCCTGGTCACCGACGGTCGGCACGTCGATCGACAGGGTGACGACGGCGAGGGTGACCAGCAGGATGGATGCCAGAGGCGCGGGCACGCGGGTGGTGAGCTTCGGGAAGACCACCATGATCGCCAGGCCGGCGACGACCAGCGGGTAGACGGCCCAGGGCACGTCGATGAGGTTGTCGAGCTGGGCGGTGAAGATGAGGATCGCCAGGGCGTCCACGAAGCCGGTCATCACCGACCGCGGGATGAAACGCATCAGTTTCGCCACGCCCAGCGCACCCATCACGACCTGGAGGACGCCACCGAGGATGACGGTGGCGACGAGGTACTCCACCCCGTGGTCGCGGGCGACAGGGAAGATGACCAGGGCGATAGAGCCGGCGGCACCGGAGACCATGCCGGGGCGTCCACCCAGCAGCGCGGTGACGCACGCCATGGTGAAGGCGGCGTAGAGGCCCATCTTCGGGTCGAGTCCGGCGACGATGGCGAAGCTGAGAGACTCGGGGATCAGGGCGAACGCGGTGACCAGCCCGCCGAGGATCTCCACGGTGAGCAGTTTCGGGCTCTTCAGCGCGGCGAGGACGGTCGCGGGCTTCGGCTGGGCGGAGGTGGGCTGTGTGGACTGTTCGGGCACGCAGTGATGGTATCCCGAGCGGGCGCAGGGGACCGCGGCGACGGGCTCACCCCGGTCGGTGGCGAGGATCTCGTCGTCGCCGTCGTCTGATTGTGGACGTGCGGGACACACGTCCTCACGTACCCTGGGGCGCATGCGCATCGCAGCGATCCAGATGAGTTCCGAACCGGATGTGGCGACGAACCTGACGACCATCCGCACCTACATCGCCGAGGCCGCGCGCCTGGGCGCTGACCTCGTGGTCTTCCCCGAGGCGG
This sequence comes from Corynebacterium variabile, assembly GCF_006539825.1. GTDB lineage: Bacteria > Actinomycetota > Actinomycetes > Mycobacteriales > Mycobacteriaceae > Corynebacterium > Corynebacterium variabile. Next base: position 64,646 of record NZ_BJNT01000005.1, on the reverse strand, counting down.
CGATGTTCCCCTTCGATGCGGGACGCCTCGACATCGTCGCGCAGCCGTTGTCAGGACCCTTCGCCACCGCGGTGACGAAGGCCGCGGTCGAGCACGACGTGACCGTGGTGGTCGGCATGTTCACCCCGGCGGACACCGTCTACCGGTACCCGGACGGACGCCGCACCACCGAGCCGATCGCCGGGGCGGGGGAGACGAACCGGTTCCGCCGGGTCTACAACACCCTGCTGATCACCGGGCCGCACGGCACCGACCACTACAACAAGATCCACACCTTCGACGCCTTCGGCTACCGGGAGTCCGACACGGTCAAGCCCGGCGACCGTCGGGTGGTCTACGAGATCGACGGTGTCACCATCGGACTGGCGACCTGCTACGACATCCGTTTCCCGGCGCACTTCTACGCGCTGGCGAAGGCGGGGGCGACGGTGATGGTCGTGCCGACGTCCTGGACCGACGGTCCGGGCAAGCTCGGCCAGTGGCGCACGCTGACCTCGGCGCGCGCCCTGGACACCACCAGTTACCTTGTCGCGGCCGGCCAGTCCCGTCCCGGGTCCCCGGACCGCTACGGCGTCAACGACGGGCCCACCGGTATCGGCCATTCGATGGTCATCGGGCCGGACGGGGCACGTCTCGCCGAGACCGGCTATGTCTCCCAGGTGCTGCTCGTCGACATCGACCCCAACCGGGTGGACAAGGTCCGAAAGGGTCTGCCGGTCCTCGCCGGACACGACCGTGACCTGAAGGTCAGCGGAGTCGACGTGCACGCCGAGGGCGTGCGGGCGCTGGGGGAGCAGAAGGACTAGCTCTTCCGCAGCAGCCACACGAAGTACGGCGCGCCGATCAGGGCGATCATCAGGCCCACCGGGATCTGGGAGGGGGCGATGAACGTCCTGCCGAGAATGTCGGCCACCCCGACCAGAACCGCGCCGAGCAGCATGGACACCGGGATGACGCGCCCATGCCGCGCCCCGACCAGTGAGCGGGCCAGGTGCGGGGCGACCGGACCGACGAAGCCGACAGTCCCGACCGCCACGACCGCCACCGCGGTGAGCTGTCCGGCGTGGTGGACCCCGGCGGGCAGCCACATGCCCCGACCTTCCGGAACGGTGAACAGGTGCTCGCCGTCGTCGGTGCGGATCCGGGTGGTCATTGTCCCGTGGCGGACCCAGACCAGCTCGTGGACCGAGTGGGTGTGCCACGGCCAGTGCTCCGGGACGCGCGGCCACTGGCCTTCCGAGAGGATGACGAAGGGGGCGGTGATCTCCGCCGGTTCGAGGGCGAGGTCGGTCACATCGGCTCCGCGGTGATCATCGCCGGGTCGACGCCGGCAGCGGTGAGGGCGTTGACCGCCTCGTTGACTGCCGTGGCGTCCTCCGGTCCACCGGCGACGAGGACGCGGCGTCCTGCCTGACGGTTGTCTGCCACCGCGACCTCGGCGGCGGTGCCGTGGCGCAGGTCCTCGCCGTTGACCAGCTGTTCGGGGCCGGGGCGCGAGTAGATGGTGAAGCGTTCGCGTTCGGGGGTGGCGAACCAGTCCTCGTCCCCGGTGGCGGTGGCGTCGGTGACGACCGGGGTGACGGTCAGCCAGTCGAAGACACCGGCGAGCCCCAACAGGCCGGTGTACTCGTGCAGGTCATCGGGATTGTCGACCTGCCAGTAGAGGTGCACCGGCGGGACGGTGTCGTGGGTCGAGGCGTCCAGGATGAGGGCGCGCAACGGGGCGAGGCCGGCGCCGAGGGCGATCATCAGCGTCGGGGTGTCCGTGGACAGTTCCAGCCCGCCGGTCGGGTTGGCGACCACCCAGTGTTCACCGACCGTGACCTGTGGGGGGGCGCCGACCGGGTGGACAAGCGGGAACTCCAGCAGGCCGCCGTGGTTCGGCGGGATGGCGGACGCCGCGGACCGCCACTGCTCCGGTTCTGCCGGGGTGCGGACCTCGAGGAACTGTCCGGCCCAGCCGGTCTGTGGCGGAGTGGCGGTCAGCCGGACCACCGTCACGCGGGGTGAACGGTGCTGGATCTCGAGGACTTCGGCGTCGGCCGCGGCGGGGATGCCGGCGTCCTCGTCCTCGACCGCGCCGAGGGCGGCGATGCGGACGCCGAGGTCCACGGTCTGCAGTAGCTCGGTGAGCCCGACAGGGATACCGGCCTGTTCAGCGGCCTGGTAGGTGAGGTCGGTGCCGGGGTAGGAGTGGTTGTAGAGGTCGCAGAGGGCCCGGCCGAGAGCCTCGGCGGCGGCCGCGACGTGTGCGACGGTGATGCCGTCCTTGCGCAGGTCACGGCCAAGATCGGCGAGGAAGGCGGTGCTGTTCCCGTCGAAGTTTGCGGTGCCGTTGGCGGTGATGGTCAGGCCGTCGGCCGCGATGAGGGCGGCGCGGCGAACCCAGGCCACGTCCGGGACATGGGGCGGCAGGACGGTGCCGTCGGCGGTGGTCGGCTGCGGCACCTCGCCGACCGGAGGTGCGAGACGGCTGTAGTGCCGTTGGGCGACCCGGACGAGGTCGTCGAGCCGGTCATAGGTCGCGTTCACGGCGCCGGAGAGGGTCGACAGGTCCGGTGCGCTGACGGCGCGGAAATGTCGGGACCCCGGGTGGGACGGCTCGTGGCTCATGGATTCATTCTGGCACAGGGCGTTTTCTGTTCGCGGTGATCCTAAGGGTGTGGGCTGGGGCGGACCCCGGACTAGCGTTGCGCTCCATGCAGACAGCTCGGTCTATTACAGTGACGGCGGCGGCCTCCCTCACCGCGGTCCTCTGCCTCGGCGTCCTCACCTCCTGCGGCACGGCCGCCGGTCAGGGTGACGACGACTACACCGGCCCACCGGTGAACGGAGGGACGCTGCGGGTCGCCTTCGACGCGGACATCACCTGCGCCGACGGCCAACAGGCCGGCAACAACACCGCCCTCAACGTCTCCCGGCAGATCGCCGACTCCCTGACCGACCAGGACCCGGAGACAGGGGAGATCGTTCCCTGGCTCGCCGAGAGCTGGGACGTCAGTGACGACTCGACCACCTTCACCTTCCACCTGCGCTACGGCGTGACCTTCACCGACGGCACCCCGTTCACCGCACAGTCGGTGAAGGACAACTTGGAGGGCATAGTCGACCTCGGCGCGAAATCCTCCCTGGGCTCGACCTACCTCGCCGCCCACTTCCCGGGCGTCAACAACACCACCGTGTGGGCCGACCCCGACTCCGGCTCCCACATCGAGTTCGCAGGCTTCGAGCACTTCGCCCGCACCGCCGAACGCGGCCTCTTCGACTTCCTCTTCCTCGCCGAGGGCCTGCGCCTGCGCGAACACAAGGGACAGGTCTTCGACCAGGACGTCGTCGGACGCCCCGAGACCGCCACGGTCCTCTCCGCCCTCGCCGCCGTCACCACACACATCGGAGTGACCGGCACCTTCAACTCGACCTTCAACGAGCCCTACGACCTCGCCCGCACCCTCGCCACGCTCGACCGCGTCTCCGGCGGCCGTGCCGCGTGGAACGTGGTCACCAGCCACAACGCCTTCACCGGGGCGAACTTCCGGCGCAGCGGTTACCTCGACGGCGCCGACCGCTACCGGCGTGCCGCCGACTTCGTCTCCCTCGCCCGCACCCTGTGGGAGTCCCACCGCGGGAGTGACGGTTCCTTCGACTGGCACAGCGACTTCTTCGACGTCCACGGCACCTTCCCCGTCCCCGAGACCCCGCAGATCTCCCCGGTCATCTTCCAGGCCGGGGACTCCGACGAGGGCCGCGACTTCGCCGCCCGTCATGCCGAGGTCATCTTCTCCGCCCACACCGAAGCGGAGGACAGGAAGGCCTTCCGCACCGACATCGACCAGCGGCTCGCAGCGGTGGGGCGACGTCCCGACTCCCTGAAGATCTACCCCGGTATCTCTGACATCCTCGGTGACACCGAGGCCGAGGCTCAGGAACGGTACCGGGAGGTCCGGCACGCCCAGGTCCACGGACCCGGCGCGATCGCCTTCCTCGAGCAGGTGTGGGGCCGCGACCTCTCCGGCTACGACCCTGACGGCCCACTGCCGGACGTCGGGCCGGACCTCGACAACGCCGACATCACCCGTGGCCGCGTCCGCCATGAGAAGGACTACGGTGCGGTCGCCCGGCGCTGGCGGGCGCTGGCGGAGGAGAAGAACCTCTCCATCCGTGAGCTGGTCACCGAGGTTTCCGGGCGCGGCGGCACCCTCATCGGCACCCCGGCCCAGGTCGCCGCGAAGTTCGATGACCTGACGCAGCAGCGTGCCGCTGACGGCTTCATCGTCGTCCCGCACATCACCCCCGGTGGGCTCGACGAGATCGTCGACCGGGTCGTCCCCGAACTGCAGGACCGCGGTGTGTACCGGACCAGCTACGCCGGGAGCACCACCTTGCGCGACAACCTCGACCTGCCCGCATACAACCACTCCACCAGTCAGGAGGTCTCCGCATGACCACCGCCTACCACGTCTCACCGACCGCCGCGCTCGACTTCGACGCGCTGTCCGCCACCGCCCGGGCACTTGACGCGGCGTCCGGTGCAGACACCGACGACTACCTGCTCATCCTCGGCGACGACTACACCTCCGGCCAGAACGCCGTCACCCTCGTCGCCTGGCTCGCACTGCAGACCACCCGGTTGCGCATCGTGCCCGAGGTGCCGGTGACGCACACCGAGCCGTTCCACGTCGCCACCTCCACCGCCACCCTGGACTACGCCGCCTCCGGGCGTGCCGGCTGGTCGCCTGTCGCACAGACCACGGATGCCGCCGCCGACGCCGTCGGGCGCCGACCCGCCGCCTCCGTCGACGCGGCGTGGGGGGGGGAGGTCCCCGATGTCGTCGCCGCCGTCCGGGCGCTGTGGACCTCCTGGGAGTCGGACGCGGAGATCCGTGACGAGGTCACCCACCGGTTCATCGACCGGGACAAGGTCCACTACGTCGACGTCACCGGCACTGATTCGGTCGGGCAGCCGTGGTCGGTCAAGGGACCGTCCATCGTGCCACGTCCCCCGCAGGGCGAGCTGCCGACCGTCACCATCCTCGGCGACCGTTTCCACACCTCGGACGGCGTGGCAGGGGAGGTTCGCCACATCACGGACGTCATCGGCCTCCTCGCCCTCGCAGCACAGGTCAGCGCATGAGCCGGGCACTGGTCATCGTCGGTGCCGGGCCACGGACCACGGGTATCCTCCTGGCGCTGGCGGCCCTCCCGGAGGTACCGGCGACCGAGATTCACGTCATCGACCCGTACCCTGCCGGTCCCGGCCGCATCTGGCGCGCCGCCCAGCCGACCGAGGTGTGGATGAACAACACCTCCGACGAGATCACCGTCTACGCCGACGGTGACCCCGCCGTACCGGCGGCGGTGCCCGGCCCCGGGCTCGCGGAGTGGGCCGGGGAGCGGCGCTTCGTCCCCCGCCGGGACGCCGCCGCCTACCTGCGGGACGCCTTCGACCGCGCAGTCGCGGTGCTCACCGACCCGGCGACCCACCCCGGCATCACCGTCACCGAACACCGCACCGCGCGGAGCACGTCACCCCGCCGGACGGCGGCGTCCGGACGGCGCGTCTGGCAGACGGCACAGAACTCCGGGCCGATGCGGTGCTGCTGGCCCAGGGGCATCTCGATGTCGACCCGGGCGATCCCGGCACAGTCGGGGAGGGACATATCCCGCCCGGCTACACCGTCGACCAGGACTTCTCCGCGATACCGGCGGGAGAGGGCGTCCTCGTCCGCGGGTTCGGTCTGGCCTTCATCGACCTCATGGAGATCCTCACCGAAGGACGCGGCGGCCGGTTCGAGCGTGGTGCCGGTGATGCTGTCCCGACCTACGTCCCCTCCGGGCGGGAACCGGTGCTGTGGGTCGGCTCACGGCGCGGGGTGCCCTACCGGTCCAAGCCGGTCGACGGGCCACCGGCCGTGGAACTGCACCACCTGGTCCCTGCGACCCTCGACGGGATACCGCGGACACCCGACGGGCACCTGGAACCCGGTCACCTGCGGCGACTGCTGACCGCCGAACTGCACGGTCAGTGGTCGGCGGTCACCGACGAGCCGCTGGACCTGCGCCGCATCGACCGTCCGCTCGACGGTCTCGCTTTCCCGGACCGCCACGCCGTGGAGCGCGAAGTGGAGGCAGTGGTGCTGACGAACCTCGGTCGGGCGACCGACCGGCGGCACCCGCAGGACGGCCTGCTGTACAGCACGCTGGTGGCGTCCTACTTTGTGCTGCACTCACTGCTCGCCGAGGGGCTGCTCGATGATGCGGACCGTGACCTCGTCGCGCAGGTGGAGGGCTCGTTCTCCTACGTGTGCTCCGGTCCGCCACCGGAACGGCTCGGCAACCTGCTGGCACTGCACCGCGCCGGGGTGGTCCGGTGCCTCGGCCCGGATACCCGGTTCCGTCGGAACCCCGGTGCCGGTCCTCGTTTCCTCGCCGACAGTCCCGTCGTGGTCGGCGACCCGGTCACCGCCGACCACCTGGTGGACGCCCGGCTGGCCCAGGTCACGGTGCCGCGGGTCACGGATCCGGTGCTGCGTGGTCTGCTGGCGGACGGGGAACTCGTCGCCGGGACCGGGGCGTCCGGTGCGGCGGAGTCGGTGTTCGTCGTCGACGGCGACAACCGGGCGGTCGGAGCGGACGGCGTGGCGCGGGACGGGTTGTTCCTGGTGGGACCGTCGACCTCCGACCCGGTGCGGGAGGGGTTCGGACGCCCTGGGCAGCGGACCCGGGTCTTCCCGGCGAACCGGCGGGTCGCGGAGGCGGTGGCGGACGCGTTGGTGGGGCGGCCGCAGAAACTCAGCCCTGCTTCGCGATGACCTGCAGTCCGGCGGCGATCTTCCCCGTAGCCTCGCCGGCCCGGCCCGGGTCGTTGTCGACCGTGGTGAAGGGGGCGCCGTCAACGAGGGCGTCCGCCAGCCAGATCGTGGAGTAGCCGTTGGACGTGCTGAGTTCCAGCCCTGCAGCCGAAGCTTCCGAAATGCTGTTGGGGATGATGGCGCAGCTTTGCCGGTCCGTCCAATGCGACCGTTGAACCTGTGGACAACTTGCCGCGAATCGGAACAGAGTTGTCCACAGAAGTGTCGCACATCACATTAATATCCCTACCTGAGTGGAACAGGCTCAACTTAAGTCGCGTTGGAACAGGCAGAAACACAGAGTTGACAGTATCGCGCTAAACTAAAGCAGCAGAGCACAGTCGAGCGCCGTCGAGACAGAAAGGGAGTCACATGAGCAGTTTCACCCCCACCACCCGTACCCAGGAGGCCATGCAGGCCGCACTGCAGTCTGCCTCGGCGAAGGGCAATCCGGACATCCGGCCCGCCCACCTGCTGGTCGCGATCCTCGAGCAGGAGGATTCCATCGCCCGCCCGGTCCTCCAGGCTGCCGGTGTGGACGCTGACGGCGTCCTCGCCGACGCCCGCGACCTCGTCGCCGGCTACGCCACCGCCGCCGGCGACGGCCTGGCCAACCCGAACTTCAACCGGGACGCACTCAACGCCCTGACCGCGGCCCAGGAACTCGCCGCCGAACTCGGCGACACCTACGTCTCCACCGAGGTACTGCTCGCCGGTATCGCCAAGGGTTCCGGGGACGCCGCCGAGGCGCTGCAGAACCGTGGCGGCACCTTCGAGGCCGTCCGCGGCGCCTTCGAGTCCGTCCGTGGCAACCGCAAGGTCACCACCGAGGAGCCCGAAGGCCAGTTCCAGGCCCTGGAGAAGTACTCCACCGACCTCACCGCCCGCGCCCGCGAAGGCAAGATCGACCCGGTCATCGGCCGCGACCAGGAGATCCGTCGCGTCGTCCAGGTGCTGAGCCGCCGCACGAAGAACAACCCGGTCCTCATCGGCGAGCCCGGCGTCGGCAAGACCGCCATCGTCGAAGGCCTCGCCCGCCGCATCGTCGCCGGCGACGTGCCCGAGTCGCTGCGCGGCAAGAAGCTCATCTCCCTCGACCTCGGTTCCATGGTCGCCGGTGCGAAGTACCGCGGTGAGTTCGAGGAACGCCTCAAGGCCGTCCTCGACGAGATCAAGGAGGCCGAGGGCGAGGTCATCACCTTCATCGACGAGCTGCACACCATCGTCGGCGCCGGTGCCACCGGTGATTCCGCGATGGACGCCGGCAACATGATCAAGCCGCTGCTCGCCCGTGGTGAGCTGCGCCTGGTCGGTGCGACCACGCTGGACGAGTACCGCAAGTACATCGAGAAGGACGCCGCCCTGGAGCGTCGTTTCCAACAGGTCTACGTCGGTGAGCCGACGGTGGAGGACACCGTCGGTATCCTCCGTGGTCTCAAGGAGCGCTACGAGGTCCACCACGGCGTCCGGATCCAGGACTCCGCCCTGGTCGCCGCCGCAACCCTGTCCGACCGCTACATCACCAGCCGTTTCCTGCCGGACAAGGCCATCGACCTCGTCGATGAGGCCGGGTCCCGGCTGCGCATGGAGATCGACTCCCGCCCGGAGGAGATCGACGACGCCGAGCGCATCGTCCGTCGCCTCGAGATCGAGGAGATGGCGCTGAGCCAGGAGACCGATGACGCGTCCAAGGACCGTCTCGAGAAGCTGCGCGCAGAGCTGGAGGACGAGCGTGAGAAGCTCTCCGGACTCACCGCGCGCTGGGAGAACGAGAAGGGCTCCATCGACGCGGTCCGCTCCATCAAGGAGGAACTGGATTCGCTGAAGACCGAGTCTGAGATCGCCGAGCGCGACGGGGACTACGCCCGTGTCGCCGAGCTGCGCTACGGCCGGATCCCGGAACTGGAGAAGGAGCTCGCCGGAGCCGAGGCGTCCGCAGCCAAGGCAGAGGAGGAGCGCATGCTCACCGAGGAGGTCACCCCGGACACCATCGCCGAGGTCGTCGCCGCCTGGACGGGCATCCCCGCCGGCAAGATGCTGCAGGGCGAGACCGAGAAGCTGCTCGCCATGGAGCAGGTGCTGGGTGGCCGCGTCGTCGGTCAGAAGGACGCCGTCACCGCGGTCTCCGACGCGGTGCGTCGTTCCCGGGCCGGTGTCGCCGACCCGGACCGGCCGACCGGTTCCTTCCTCTTCCTGGGGCCGACCGGTGTCGGTAAGACCGAGCTGGCGAAGTCGCTGGCGGAGTTCCTCTTCGACGACGACCACGCCATGGTCCGCATCGACATGTCCGAGTACGGCGAGAAGCACTCTGTGGCGCGTCTCGTCGGTGCTCCCCCCGGATACGTCGGCTACGACGCCGGTGGACAGCTCACCGAGGCCGTGCGGCGCCGCCCGTACACCGTGGTGCTGTTCGACGAGGTCGAGAAGGCGCACCCGGATGTCTTCGACGTACTGCTGCAGGTCCTCGACGAAGGACGCCTGACCGACGGCCAGGGCCGGACCGTGGACTTCCGCAACACGATCCTGATCCTCACCTCGAACCTCGGTGCCGGTGGCACGGATGAGGAGGTGATGGACGCGGTGAAGCACGCCTTCAAGCCGGAGTTCATCAACCGTCTCGACGACGTGGTCATCTTCGAGTCCCTGTCCGCCGAACAGCTGAAGTCCATCGTGGAGATCCAGGTCCGTCAGCTCGCCGAGCGGCTGGCCGCCCGTCGCCTGGACCTGCAGGTCACCGAGGCTGCGAAGAGCTGGTTGGCCGAGCGTGGTTACGAGCCGGCCTACGGTGCCCGCCCGCTGCGTCGCCTGATCCAGAAGGCGATCGGGGACGCACTGGCGAAGAAGCTGCTCGCCGGTGAGGTCCACGACGGGGACACGGTGCAGGTCGATGTTGACCCGCACCTCGCCGACGGGGTGGATTCCCTGGTCATCGAGGCTGTCGCCCACGAGGCCTGACGCCGTCCGTCCTGACGGTGCACCCTGAAGTCCTCACCATCTGAAGTACGCGCCGGGTTTCCCGGCGCACCTCAGATGGTGAGGACTTTTCCTGTGGAGGGGCGCCGCTGCCCGGCGTCCGAGGGGAAGGAGTCCATGGCCCCGTTCTGACATGACACCTGTCACACAAACCCCGTGACAGATGCGCGACAACCGGTGACAAACGCCTCTACCAGCGTCGACGCGTCCCCGGCACGATCGGAGTCATGAGCACAGCAACTGCCACCGATCCCGTCATCCGGGTCCGGGACCTGACCCGCACCTACCGCCCCGCCGGTAAGAAGAAGGACGCCTACACCGCCGTCGACGGCATCAGCTTCGACGTGCACCGCGGCGAGGTCTACGGCCTCCTCGGTACCAACGGCGCAGGAAAGACCTCCTCCCTCGAAGTTATCGAGGGGCTCGCCGCTGCGACCGACGGCAGCGTCGCCATCTTCGGCCACGATCCGCAGACCGACCGCGACCTCGTCCGCCCCGACCTCGGCATCATGCTGCAGAACGGCGGACTGCCCAAGGAACTCACCGTCGCCGAGACCATGCGCATGTGGGCCGGCACCTGCTCCACCCCGCGTCCCACCGACGAGGTCCTCGCCGAGGTCGACCTGACCCACCGGCTCACCACCCGCGTCGGCTCCCTCTCCGGCGGCGAGCAGCGACGCCTCGACCTCGCCTGCGCCCTGCTCAACGACCCCCGTGTCATCTTCCTCGACGAACCCACCACAGGACTGGACCCCGAGTCCCGCGCCCGGACCTGGGAACTGCTCGCCGGGCTCAAGGCCCGCGGCGTCACCATGGTCCTCACCACGCACTATCTCGAGGAAGCGGAACGGCTCGCCGACCGCATCGCGATCATGCACGCCGGACGCATCGCCGTCGAAGGCAGCCTCGACGACCTCGTCGCGGCCGAAGGTGCGGAGATCACCGCGACCCTGCCCGGCAACGGAGTGAAGAGCCTTCCCGAGTTCCCCGAGTTTCCCGGGGCCCTCGTCAGCCGCGACGGCAACCGGCTGCACATCCAGACCACCCGGTTGCAGGAGGACACGCACCGGCTCCTCGACTGGGCCGCCGGCCGGGGCATCGCCTTCGACCACTTCACCGCCCGCCCCGCCAGCCTCGAGCGCGTCTTCCACCGCATCGCCGGTGCGGACGCCCAGACCGACTAGAAAGGACCACCCGTCATGACCACCGCAACCCGGACCACCTCACTCGCCCGCGCCGAGACACTCCAGTTCGCCCGCAACCGCACGCTGCTCATCAACGCCGCGGTCTTCCCGCTCGGCTTCGGCCTGGTGATGTTCTTCGTCACCAGGGCGACCGACGACGCCAGCACCACGGACGCCGCAGCCATGGCCCTGGAGTACTTCCTGGTCTTCGCCCTGATGTTCGTGCAGTTCTACATCGTGCTGTCGATGGCCACGACCCGTCGCGACGAAGGGGTGATGAAGCGGTTGCGTACCGGCGAGGCCCGTGACGCCGAGATCCTCGGTGCCTTCTCCTTCCCCGGCGCAGTCCTCACCGTCCTGTTCACCGTCGTCATGGCCGTTGCCCTCGTCGCTCTCGGCGCACCGGGGCCGGTGAACGTGCTCCCGATCATCGTCGCCGTCCTTCTCGGCCTCGCCGTCTGTACCGGCCTGGCACTGGTGACCAGCGGCATGACGAAGAACGCGGAGGCTGCCCAGATCACCTCGCTTCCGGTGATGATCCTCATGTTCGCCTCGATGGGCAGCATCCGCCAGATGTTCCCCGACAGCGTCAACAGCATCATCGAACGCACCCCCTTCGCCCTGATCTTCGACCTCTCCCAGTACGGCTGGGCCGGCAACACCATGACCGACCGCATCGCCGAGGACGGCCCCGCCCCGTTGGACTTCACCGGTGTCCTGTCCGAGACCTGGCCGATGATGGTCATGCTCGCCGCCTGGGCGGTCGTCTGCCTGTGGGCCGGCGCGAAGTACGTGAAGTGGGACGTCCGGAGCTGAGGGTTACTGACACAATGGGTGCCGTGAACCCCTTCCGGATGTGGCGTGACCTCGACGGTGGCGCCAAGCTCGCCGTCTACACACGGCTGTCGCTCGAGGCGATGGTCGTGTTCTTCGGCCTGTACATCGTGGCTGTCGTCGCGTTCACCGACAACGACGCGAACCCGCCGGCGTGGCTCACGGCCCTCGACATCGTGGCGTCCCTGCTCCTCCTCGTCGCCGGTGTCGCAGTCCTTGAACTCCGCACCGAGTTCACCACCGCGCCACGCCGTGAGATGCGCCGCGTGGTGCCCTGGCTGCTGCCTACGGCGACGGTCCTCGGGGCGTCCTGCTGGGTGGTCGGTCTTCTCCTGATGCTGTCGGGATCCGACGGGATCTCCGACGGCGGTCTGCCGCTCATCGTGGTGTCGCTGTTCATCATGCCGCTCGCGGTGATGCCGTGGCTGCCGTACCACTGGCCCGTCACAGTGGTCGCCGCCGTGGTGACCGCGGTCGTTATCGGTGAGATGTGGTGGATGTCCCTGTTCATCCCCTTCTTCCTCATGACGACGCTGCTCTCGGCATGGACCGTGAACATCGCCAAGCAGCTCGACCGTGCCCGGATCACCGAGAGCGCCCTGCAGGTCAGTGAGGAGCGCCTCCGCTTCGCCCAGGAACTCCACGACACCCTCGGCCAGCGGCTCGCCGCGATCTCCGTGAAAACCGAACTCGCCCGGGCGCTCGCCGCCCGCGGGGACGACCGGTTGGACGCCGAACTCGCCGAACTGCAGTCGCTGGCGCAGGCGTCGGTCGCCGAGATGCACGACGTGGTCGAGGGCTACCGCACCGTGAACCTCTCCACCGAGATCACCGGTTCCCGGCAGCTCCTGGAGTCCGCGGGCATCACCCTGACGGTCGAGGGGGATCCGACAGCGCTGCCCGAACCGCTGCGCGAGACCGCCGCCTGGCTGGTGCGGGAGGCGACGACCAATGTGGTCAAGCATGCGGACGCCACATGGGTCCGGCTCACCCTCACCCCGGACACGGTGACCGTCGCCAATGACGGGGTAGCGCGTGACATCGAGCGGCTCTCCGGGCTGGCCGGGATCCGGCGCCGCGCGGAGCCGTCGGGGGCGTCCCTGGTGGCCGAACGTGACGGTAACCTCTTCACTGTCACCCTGAGAGGAGCGGCGTGATGATCACCGTGGTCGTCGTCGACGATGAGGCGCTCGTCGCCAGTTCCCTGTCCACCCTGCTCGGGCTGGAGGAGGACCTGGACGTCCTCGCCACGCTCGGGTCCGGCGAGGAACTGCTGGACTGGTGGGACGCCGGGCACGCCGCCGACGTGGTGGTCATGGACCTGCAGCTCGGCGGGATCGACGGGGTGGAGACCGCACGGCGGCTGGGGGAGAGGACGACCGGTACCACCGCCGCGGTGCTCATCGTCACCAGCCAGGGGCGTCCCCGTCAGCTCAGGCAGGCGCTTGCCGCCGGAGTGCCCGGGTTCATCCGCAAGACCTCCACCGCGGCGGAGTTCGCGGCCGGGGTGCGTACCGTCCACGCCGGACGTCGCTACCTCGACCCGGATCTCGCGGCCGCGGCGATCGGTGCCGGGGAGTCCCCGCTGACCGAGCGGGAGGCGGAGGTTCTCGAGGCGGCGGGACGCGGCGGGTCGGTCGAGCAGATCGCCGCTCAGGTGCACCTGGCGTCCGGGACGACACGCAACTACCTGTCCGCGGCGATGGGGAAGACCGGGGCGTCCACCCGCTTCGAGGCGTGGCGGATCGCCCGCGAGCGCGACTGGCTGTGACGCCGACGCCGGGTCACTTCTTCCGGCGCATCCGCCCGCGGCGTCGTGCCATGTCCCGGGCGAGCGTCATCGGACGCTGCAGCTTGCGTTGTGCGGCCCAGGACAGGTCCTGGGTGCCGGGCAGTTTCCAGCCCCGCCAGTACGACAGGATCATCATCCCGGCGCCGAGCACCGGGGCGACGATCATGCCGATGAACAGCACCGGAACGTCCCCGGACACCCCGGACTCGTTGAACGACCAGATCCCCACCATCAGTGCGGCGGTCAGCGCCGCCGGGGTGGCGTAGAGCGTCGCCCCGCCGAAGATCTCGGGTACCGAGCCGGTCATCACGTCCCGGATCATGCCGCCACCGACGACCGTGAGCACCCCGAGGAACAGGGCGGAGGACCACGGAAGCCCGTTGGCCAGTGCCTTCGAGGAACCGGTCGCGGCCCAGACGCCGAGCACCACGGCGTCCCCGTGGACCCGGAAGAGCTCCCACCACCGTGAGTTCATGTGGATGGCCGTCGCCAGCGCCGCACCGATCAGGGCGAGCCCGAAACAGCGCATGTCCTGCAGCGCCGCCGGGGGACCGTTGTCGATGAGTACGTCGCGGACCATGCCGCCGCCAAGGGCGGTGATGATCGCCAGGAAGATGATGCCGACGAAGTCGAAGTTGCGGGCACGGGCGATCGTCGCACCGATCATCCCGTAGAGCACCACACCGGTCAGGTCCAGTACCGAGTAGACCGTCCTGACTGACGGATCGACGAAGTCCATGGCGCCAGAGTGTCCGAGCCGGTCGGCAGAACTTTCCCCGTCCTCCTAAGATGGCGGGCATGAGCCCCTTCTTCTCGGCGGACGACCTTCTCGCCGCCACCACCCGCGGCGACCGGATGATCATCCTCGACTCCCACTGGGCGCCGCAGGACAACGCCTCCTGGGACGCCTACGTCTCGCAGCACATCCCCGGTGCCTTCTGGTGTGACCCGTTGCGCATGCTCGCCGGCACGCCCTCCCCGGAGACCGGCCGCAACCCACTGCCGAACCCGGCGATGCTCCAGCACTACGTCACTGACTGGGGGATCTCCCCGGGCGTACCGGTACGGATCTACGACACCGGCCGGATGTTCTGGGCCGCCCGTGCCTGGTGGGTGCTCCGCTGGGCGGGGGTCGAGGACGTGAAGATCATCTCCGGAGGCACTCCCGCGTGGGAGGCGGCCGGTGGTGACGTCGCCGGTGGTATCGGCTGTCTGCGGGGACACGGCACCTTCGAAATCTCCTCCGGTGGCATGCCGACCATCGAGCTCGAGGAGCTCGATGACTGGGTGGCGGCCGGCAACCTGCTCGTCGACGTCCGTGGCGAGGGCCGGTTCATCGGACGCCGCGAACCCCACGACCGTCGCGCCGGGCACGTCCCGGGTGCGGTGAACTTCCCGGTCGAGCTGCTCCTGGAGACCGGTGGTGTCGCTGATCCGGAGATCGTGGCAGAGCGGCTGGCACGCCGTGGGATCGGTGGACCGGACGGTGTCGATCCGTCGAAGGTCGCCGTCTACTCAGGATCCGGAGTGGATTCGGCACTCTTCCTGGCTCTCATGGAGCACGCCGGGCTGTCCGGGGCGCGCCACTTCGTCGGCGGCTGGTCCCAGTGGGCCGGCAACCGGCACCTGCCGGTCGCGCTCGGCGTGTGAAACCCGTTAATCCGAGCGTTTGTCAGGTGAAGTGATCGGGGAGACCATATGCTGTCCCCCATGGAACCCTTCGCCACCTCCGTTGCAGACGACGATGCAGACACCCCCGCAGTCGTCCCTGACGGCCCCGTACTCCAGGTCGTCACCCCGATGCCCGGCACCGTGGCCCCACTGGAGTCTGTCCCGGATCCCCGGTTCGCCTCCGGGGCGTTCGGTGCGGGCGTGGCCGTGATCCCGGACTACGACGTGGAACACGTCACCGTGGTCGCCCCGGTGAGCGGGGAGCTGCGGCGCCTCATGCCGCACTTCTTCCTCATCGTCACCGAGGACGGCACCGCGGTGTACACCCAGCTCGGCATCGACACCGACATGCTCGACGGGACCTGCTTCTCACCGCATGCCAGCGAAGGACAGCAGGTGACCGTGGGGGAGCGGATCACCACTTACGCACCCCGTCAGCTCGGACGCCTCGGCTTCGACCCGTCGGTGCCGGTCATCGCCATGCAGCAGGACGCCGTGACCACGGGCCTCCTACCGGGTGAGCCCTGCGAACCGGGGGACGTTCTTTTCGAGTTGTAGACATGGCACACTAGGTGCATGCTGCGCCGATTCACCTCCACTGCAGCGGCCTTCCTCATGCTCATCGCGATGACCAGGGTCGCCGAGCGCCTCGACGCCGACTATGTCTCGGCCGTGTTCTACGGCTTCTTCATCATCGAGCTGCTCCTGTTCATGGTCGGTGTGGTGGGCACCGAGCGCGCGTACTTCGGCCCGCGGCACCATCCCGTCAACCGGATGTTCATCGCCTTCAGCTGGGTCGGCGTCATCGGTGGACTGGCCGCCATGGTCGTGCAGGGGCCGGGCGGGGGAAGCCCGTTGTGGTTGGCGGTCATCAGCGGGGCGTCCATGTTCACCGGCGGCATGGCGGCGGCACTGCTGGCCGTGTCCTCATCTCCCTGGCGTGACCTGCTGTACTCCCGTCGCTTCGACGGGAGCCGTCCGGACGGTGAGCCGGAGTCAGATGCCGTGCCGCTTCGCGATGATCCCGTGCATGGCGTCCCGCGGGAGCAGGCGGGACGCCGGAAAAGCGACGCCGGCGCTTGATCCGACGGCGTACAGCGGCTTCGGCCGGGGGTCGGTGACCGCTTCCATGATCTCGTCGGCGACAATCCCGGCGGAGATGCCCTCGGCCTCGTTGGCGTTGAGGTTCTTCAGCATCGTGGCGAATTCGTCGGCGTAGGGGCCGTTCCTGTCGACGTAGATGGTCCGGCGCTGTGAGATGCCGGTGTCGATCGCACCGGGTTCCATGACGGAGACCCCGATTCCGAAGGGGCGGAGTTCCCGGCGGGCGGAGAATCCGAAGGCCTTCACCGCGGCTTTCGACGCACCGTAGGAACCGCGGTGCGCCAGCGGGAAGCTTCCCAGCATCGAACCGACGAAGACGATCCGGCCGCGGCCCTGGTCACGCATGGCGGGCAGGATCTTCTGGGTGACCTCGACCTGGCCGATGACGTTGATCTGGAACAGCCGGGTCATCGCGTCGTGGGGGAGTTCCTCGAGCGGGCCGTTCTGCGACTCACCGGCATTGTTGACCAGGACGGAGACGGTGCCTGCCCTGACCTTCTCCAGTTCACCCGGGAGCCGGTCGATGCTCGCGGGGTCGGAGAGGTCGAGGGGCACGAGGGTGACGCCCTCCGGGGTGTTCGCCACGGAGTTGAGGGACCCCGGATCGCGCGAGGTGCCGATGACGCGGAAGCCGGCGTTCACCAGAGCTGTGGCGGTGGCCTGACCGATGCCCGAGGTGGCTCCGGTGACGAGGGCGGTGTCTCCGGGGCCGACCGTGGGCAGCTCCGGGGTACTCAAGCGGGAGAAGGGGTTACGGAGGTGTCGTTTCGTCATGCTTACATTGTTACCGGGGTGTGCTGTGTTCTGCCGCCGGTCGGCTGAAGAGCTGCCAGACCGGTCCGGTGACCAGCCAGATCACCAGGACGATCTCGAGTGCGTCGTACCAGCTGCGCAGGGTGTCGGTCGGGGGCTGACAGTCAGCCACCGTGACAGGGGAAGACGTACGATTCCGGAGGTCGCAGCACATCTGCTGAGGATCGTACGTTTTTCAGTCGGGACGAGATTCCGTGACCTGGTGTTTTACGGGTCCGATCGTGTGAAGGTGCGTACGATTTCTCGCTTGGCTTCAGAAGCGCTGACAATCGTCCGTGTTACCGCCCGGGGGCGGCGGCACCGTTCAGCGTGTTCCACGTCACCGCACCGGCTATACTGACCCCGCACGAACTCAAGCACGATCCACAACTTCATGCGCCGCTCGCAACCGTGGTGGGAGAGGCAGGCTCTGGCGTCAGGGAATCCTGGCGCCAACCGGCCGCCGTAGGAGCAAACACCTCCCCGTCAGACACTCTCAGGCACCCGTACCGCCATGGTGAGGCAACTCTGGAAAGAGCAGGTCACCGTCGTCCGTGACCCGCCGCCGAAGGAGAAAGGCACCCTAGAAAGCACACCAGCGTGGTCATGCTGAAGCTCTCAGGCACCATCGACAGAGTGGGGAGGACTACCATCCACAGCACCCTCCGTGCGTCGGGGTTCAGCCCTGCGCAGGAAGAAGAAGACATGGCAGCCCCCCATTTCCGTCGGCACATCGGCCCGAACGCCACCGACACCCAGGCCATCCTCGACACCCTCGGCTACGAGAGCACCGCAGCCCTCGCCGCCGCCGCGGTCCCGGCGTCCATCGCCCAGACCACCCCGATCGGACTCGCCCCCGCCCTCAACGAGCAGGACGCCCTGGCGACCCTCAAGGGCTTCGCCGACAAGAACACGCTGAAGAAGCAGCTCATCGGCGCCGGCTACTACGACACGGTCACCCCGGCGGTCATCCGCCGCAATATCGTCGAGAACCCCGCCTGGTACACCGCCTACACCCCGTACCAGCCGGAGATCTCCCAGGGGCGTCTCGAGGCCCTGCTGAACTTCCAGACCATGGTCGAGGACCTCACCGGCCTGCCGATCGCCGGTGCGTCCCTCCTCGATGAGGCCACCGCCGTCGCCGAGGCCACCCAGATGATGGCCCGCCAGAACGCGAAGGCCGCGAAGAAGGGCGGCGTCGTCCTGCTGGACGAGGCGCTGCACGATTCCAGCCTCAACATCACCCTCGCCCGCGCCGCCGCCGCCGACATCCCCGTGGTCATCACCACCGTGGACGCCGCCTCCGTGGCCGCCTTCGACGGCGAGATCGTCGGCGCCGTGATCTCCAACCCGGCCACCACCGGTGAGCTCCGCGCCGATCTCCCTGAGGTCATCGCCGCCGTCCACGACCGTGGCGGTCTGGTCACCGTCGCCGCCGACCTGCTGGCCCAGGTCCTCGTCCAGTCCCCGGGCGAGGCCGGTGCCGATATCGCCGTGGGTTCCGCCCAGCGCTTCGGTGTCCCGCTGTTCTTCGGTGGCCCGCACGCCGCCTTCCTGGCCTGCCGTGCCGAGTACCAGCGCAAGATGCCGGGCCGCATCGTCGGTGTCTCCGTCGACGCCGACGGCACCCCGGCCTACCGCCTCGCCCTGCAGACCCGTGAGCAGCACATCCGCCGCGACAAGGCGACCTCGAACATCTGCACCGCCCAGGCACTGCTTGCCGTCGTCGCCAGCTTCTACGCCGTCTGGCACGGCCCTGCCGGCCTGCGCGCCATCGCCTCCGAGGTCCACGGCCGTGCCGTCGCCCTGGCCGTGGGCCTCACCGGTGAGGGCCTGACCCTGGCGTCCGACCTCTTCTTCGACACCGTCACCGTCGAGGTCACCGATGCTGCCTCGATCGTCGCCGCCGCCTGCGACGAGGGCTTCAACCTGCGCCTCGTCGACGAGACCCACGTCGGCGTCTCCGTCGGCGAGTCCACCACCGACGAGGACATCGCCGCCCTGGTCCGCGTCATCGCCGGTGCCCACACCACGGTCGACACCTCCGCCTTCGGGCCGGAGAACGGCCCGCTCGGTGGTGAGGACAGCATCCTGCGCACCGATGAGATCCTCACCCACCCGGTCTTCCACTCCGTCTCCTCCGAGACCCAGATGATGCGCTACATGCGTCGCCTGGCCGACCGGGACCTGGCCCTGGACCGCACGATGATCCCGCTGGGCTCCTGCACCATGAAGCTCAACGCCGCGATCTCCATGGAGCCGATCACCTGGCCGGAGTTTGCCGGCATCCACCCGCTGGTCCCCTCCGAGCAGGCCACCGGCTGGCTCGAGCTCATCGAGAACCTGGAGGAGCGGCTCGCGAAGATCACCGGCTACGCCGCGGTCTCCGTCCAGCCGAACGCCGGCTCGCAGGGCGAGTTCGCCGGTCTTCTGGCGATCCGCCGCTACCACCTCGCCAACGGCGACGACCAGCGCACCCTGGTGCTCATCCCCGCGTCCGCCCACGGCACCAACGCCGCCTCCGCCGCACTGGCCGGCCTGAAGGTCGTCGGTGTGAAGAACGCCGAGGACGGCTCCATCGACCTCGCCGACCTCGACGCGAAAATCATGAAGTACGGCGACCAGATCGCCGGCATCATGATCACCTACCCCTCGACCCACGGTGTCTTCGAGGAGCATGTCGGTGCGGTCTGCGAGAAGGTCCACGCCGCCGGCGGCCAGGTCTACATCGACGGCGCCAACCTCAACGCCCTGGTCGGTCTGGCACAGCCGGGTGTCTTCGGCGGCGACGTCAGCCACCTCAACCTGCACAAGACCTTCACCATCCCCCACGGTGGCGGTGGCCCGGGTGTCGGTCCGGTGTGTGTCGCCGAGCACCTCATCCCGTTCCTGCCGACCGACCCGTGGAACGACCCGACGGTCGCCCCCGACGTCCAGGAAGGACGCCCGGTCTCCGCGGCGACCTACGGTTCCGCCGGCGTCCTGCCGATCTCCTGGACCTACATCGCGATGATGGGCGATGAGGGCCTGACCGAGGCGTCCCGCATGGCGCTGGTCAACGCGAACTACATCTCCGCACAGCTCGCGGACACCGTCCCCACGCTCTACACCGGCGAGAACGGTCTCGTCGGCCACGAGTGCATCCTGGACCTGCGGGAGCTCACCAAGCAGTCCGGCGTGACCGCCGCGGACGTCTCCAAGCGGCTCATGGACTTCGGTTTCCACGCCCCGACCCTGGCCTTCCCGGTCACCGGGACGCTCATGGTCGAGCCGACCGAGTCCGAGGACAAGGGCGAGCTGGACCGCTTCATCACCGCGATGAAGACCATCCGCGCCGAGATCGACGAGATCATCGCCGGTGACGTCGCCGTGGAGAACTCGGTCCTGCGCCACGCGCCGTTCACCGTGGAGTCCGTCGTCCGCGACGATTTCGAGGATGCCGTCTCCGGTGGCCACTTCTCCCGCACCAAGGCCGCTTTCCCGGTCGACACGCTGCGCCGCGACAAGTACTTCCCGGCGACCCGCCGCATCGACGACGCCTACGGTGACCGCAACCTGGTCTGCTCCTGCCCGCCGCTGGAGGCCTTCGACATCGAGGAGAACAATGAGTAACGAGACCGCACTCCATCCCGTCCACGCCGAACTCGGTGCGAAGTTCACCGACTTCGGTGGCTGGGACATGCCCCTGAAGTACGGCAAGGAGCTCGAGGAGCACCGTGCCGTGCGCGAGGCCGTCGGCCTCTTCGACCTCTCCCACATGGGCGAGGTCCGGGTCACCGGTCCGGACGCCGCCGCGTTCCTCGACCACGCCCTGATCTCCCGCATCTCCGCGGTGAAGGTCGGCAAGGCGAAATACTCGATGATCTGCCGTGAGGACGGCGGCATCATCGACGACCTCATCACCTACGTGCTCGCCCCCGAGGAGTACCTGGTCGTCCCCAACGCCGGGAACGCCCCGGCGGTCTTCGCCGCGCTCACCGAGCGGGTCGGGGACTTCAACGTCACCCTCGTCGACCAGACCGCCGATATCTCGCTCATCGCCGTGCAGGGCCCGAAGGCCGCCGACGTGATGCTGCAGATCGTCGACGAGGTCACCGACGCCCCCGAGGCCTCCGGTGCGCACAGCGACGACAACTCCGTGGACGCCGCGGTCGCCGGGCTCGGCTACTACGCCGCCTTCCAGGGCACCGTCGCCGGCGTCCCTGCGATCATCGCCCGCACCGGCTACACCGGCGAGGACGGCTTCGAGATCTTCGTCGACAACGACGCCACCGGCGTCCCCTCTGAAGCACCCGCGAAGATCTGGGCCGCCGCGCTCGCCGCCGGCGAGCAGTACGGCGTCCTCCCGTGCGGCCTCGCCGCCCGCGACACGCTGCGCCTGGAGGCCGGCATGCCGCTCTACGGCAACGAGCTGTCGCTGGACCTGACCCCGGTGGACGCCGGCCTCGGCATCCTCGCCGCGACGAAGTCCAAGGACAAGTTCGTCGGCCGCGAGGCCATCATCGCCGCCAAGGAGCAGGGCACGACGCAGATCCGCATCGGCCTGGCCGGTGAGGGCAAGCGTGCCGCGCGTGGCGGCTACGAGATCCGGGACGCCGACGGCAACCGGATCGGCGAGGTGACCTCCGGCGCGCTGTCGCCGACGCTCGGCCACCCGGTCGCCATGGGCTACGTCACCACCGAGGCCGCGTCCGAGGGTGGATCCGCCACCGAAGGGTCGACCGTCATCGTCGACATCCGCGGCAAGGACTTCCCGTACACCGTCATTGCGCTGCCGTTCTACAGCCGCGAAAAGTAAACTGCACCCAACCACACTGAGGAGAGAACCATGACTGCACTTCCCACCGACCGCCTGTACTCCGAGGAGCACGAGTGGGTGAACTCGACCGACATCAACGCCGGTGACACCGTGCGGGTCGGCATCACCCACATCGCCGCCGACGCCCTGGGCGAGATCGTCTTCGCCGAACTGCCAGAGGTCGGCACCGAGATCGAGGCCGGCGAGCCCTTCGGCGAGGTCGAGTCCACCAAGTCGGTCTCCGACATCTACGCCCCGGTCTCCGGTGAGATCACCGCGGTCAACGAGGAGATCGCCGACAACGCCGGCATCATCAATGAGGACCCCTACGAGGCCGGCTGGCTCTACGAGGTCACCGTCACCGAGGTCGGCGACCTCCTGGACCATGAGGCCTACGCCGCAGACAACGTCTAGGTCTCATACACTGTGCCCTGATGCCTTTCGCTGTTGTCGCCCTCGTTCTCGGGCTCGTGCTGCTTCTCGTGGCCGCGGGCCTGTTCCTGCGTGCCTCACGACCGGCGGCACCGGGGGAACATCGGGAACCGGGTCGCCACGAGGCAGGGGCGCCGTCACCTGACCGCGTGAGGCCCGCTGCCTGGCCGTCCGCGGCGCCGTCTCCGGCCGTTGAGCCGGAGGAGGCGTTCGACCAGGAAGAACCGTCCGGGACGGACACCACACCCGAGCCGATGCCGGAGCCGACCCCTGCGCCCGCCCCGGAACCGTCCGGTTTCACCGGCCGTCGGGGGCGTCGGCACTGGGCAGCCGCCCACGGCTTCGAGTACACGCGGGAGGACGCCTTCCTCACCGCGGAATGGCCGGTCAGCCTGATCCGTGAGATCTCCGCGACCGACCAGGGTCCGGCAGCCCGTGACCTGGTCTCGGGGTTCCTCGACGGTCACCAGGTGCATATCGCCGATGTCGCAGGATCGACCCTCCTCGCCCTGCGTCGGGGTGCGTACTCCCCGGTGAACGTCCACATCACCACCACCGCCGCCATGCCGGCCGGAATGCGGCACGACGCCGACCTCGACCGGGCACCCTTCACGGTCTATGCCACGGACAACCGGGCCGTCGGGCGGATGCTCGACAGTCGTGTCGAAGGGGCCCTGACCGCACTGTCCGGGACGGTCTCCGACGTGGCCTTCTCGGGGGCGTGGGTGGTGGCGCGGTGCGCACGTCGAACCGATGCCGACCGGTGGGACGCGCTCCTGCCGCACCTGGTGGCGCTCGGTTCCGCTGCCAGGGTCCTGCCGCCACTGGTGACCACGGCGACTCTCGATATCGCCGTCGCTGATCCGACGCGTCCGCGTCCGGCATCCGGGGTGCACGTCTCGGTCGATCCCGCCGCTGAGCCTGCTGCGGAGGAGGCGGGCGAGGACCGGGATACCGCGCGCCCCGGGCACCTGCGGGCCGTGCCGGATGTTCCCGCCGCGCCGGAACCCGAGGTCGAACCCGACATCGGGACCGGGGACGCCGCCGAAACAGAAGAGCCCGGAGAACCGGGAGAGCCCACGCATCCGAAGGTCGAGCGCCCCTCCGATCCGGTGGAGTTCCCGACCCGGTCCCGCGGACAGGTCTACGGCGAGGCCGATCTCGACGGATCATGGCCTGAGGACGTCACCGAGGACGGTCTGACGAGCATCCCGGCACTGGGGGAGGAGCCCACGGCCAACGCCTCCGACGACGACGGGCCCCGGATCGTGCGGGCCGGGACGTCCGCGACGATCTTCTCCGACTCCTCCGACTCCACCGACTCCACCGGCTCCACCGGCTCCACCGGCTCCACCGGCTCCACCGGCTCCACCGGCTCCACCGGCTCCACCGGCTCCACCGGCTCCACCGGCACGGTCTCCCGGGGGCGCCACCGCGGCCCGGACGCGCGGCATGCCGGTGCCGACCGTGATTCCGCCGACTCCGCCGACGATTACGACGTCGTCGACCCGGAAGTCGTCGATCCGGACGTCACGGACCCCGACAACTGACCGGTCGCCCGGGCCCGTACTATCGGTGGTCGAACACGTCACCGTAAGGAGCCCGCCATGAGCGCACCCACCGTCAACCCCGAGAAGCTGAAGCGGCTCGCTGAGCTGGTCACCGAACTCTCCGTCGTCCGGGGGAAGGTCACTCTCTCCTCCGGCAAGGAAGCCGACTACTACGTGGACCTGCGTCGTGCGACGCTGCACCGTGAGTCCGCGAAGCTCATCGGCGAGCTGCTGCGGGAGCTCACCGCCGACTGGGACTATGTCGCCGTCGGCGGTCTGACCCTGGGTGCGGACCCGGTGGCCACCTCGGTCATGCACACCGGCGACGGCGTGGACGCCTTCGTGGTGCGCAAGGAGGCCAAGAAGCACGGCATGCAGCGCCGTATCGA
This sequence comes from Corynebacterium variabile, assembly GCF_006539825.1. Taxonomy (GTDB): domain Bacteria; phylum Actinomycetota; class Actinomycetes; order Mycobacteriales; family Mycobacteriaceae; genus Corynebacterium; species Corynebacterium variabile. Next base: position 40,279 of record NZ_BJNT01000005.1, on the reverse strand, counting down.
GGGGCCGGACATCGAGGGACGCCGCGTCCTCGTCGTCGAGGACACGACCACCACCGGTAACTCGCCGCTCACCGCCGTCGCCGCGGTCCGGGCGGCCGGCGCGACCGTCGTCGGTGTGGCCACCGTCGTGGACCGGGCCACCGGTGCCAGGGATGTCATCGAGGCCGAGGGTGTGGAGTACCGAAGCCTGCTCGGCCTGTCCGACCTCGGCCTGGCCTAGTTGTGTCGACCGCCCGCGCTCTGCGCACCGCATACCTTGCTGCCGGGGCGGTGTCCGTTGCCGCCGCCGCGGCAGGACGCCGTGGTGACCGGCTCACCCGGATCGTCAAGCCCACCCTGATGCCGCTGCTCGCCGGCACCGTGCTGGCGCGAGGTCAGCGGAAGGCGACCACGACCGTGGTCGCAGGCCTGACCGGGGGCTGGGTCGGCGACATCATCCTCATGGGTGCGGACGGTCGCAGCGACGATTCCCGGGTCCGCGCCCGCAACCTCAACCGCGGCTCGGCGGCCTTCGCGCTCAACCAGGTGTCCTACATCGCCGAGCTGTGGCGCACCGGACATCGGCCGCGGAAGATCACGGTCGCCCTGCGTGCACCGGTCCTGGCGTCCGGTGTGGTGACTGCGGCGACCGGCGCACCTGCAGCCCTGCCTGCCGCCGTCGGCTACGGTTCCCTGCTCGCGGGAACCTCGGTGCTCGCCGCAGAGGAAGGAGAGACCACGCCGCTGGGTCTCGGCGGCAACCTCTTCGTCCTCTCCGACGGACTGATCCTCGCCCGGCAGGCCTTCCTCACCGGGGAGAAGCCGGTGATCCGCGTCCTCGACGGGCTGGTGGACGGCCTGGTCATGGCGACCTATGTCGCCGCGCAGCTGCTCCTTGTCGAGGGACTCACCGGGAAGCCGACCCGTGGCTGAGGGCAGCGGTCCCACCGAGTGGTTCCCGCACCCGGTCGGGGTAGGTCCCTGGGAGGTCGAGAATCCCGGCGTCCCGCGTCCCACCGGTGAAGAATATGACCCGGACCTGCTCGACGACGGTGACCGTCGCAATGTCGTGGACGCCTACCGCTGGTGGCGCACGGAGGCGATCATCGCCGACATCGACACGCGTCGGCATGCCCTGCACATCGCCATCGAGAACTTCGAGAACGACTCGAACATCGGCACCGTCGTGCGCACCGCCAACGCCTTCGCCGTGGACACCGTCCATATCGTGGGCCGGAAGCGCTGGAACCGGCGCGGTGCGATGGTCACCGACCGCTACCAGCACCTCGAGCACCACCCGGACACAGGCTCGGTCATGGCCTACGCCGCCGCGCACGACCTCACCGTCGTCGCCGTGGACAACACCCCCGGATCGGTGCCCCTGGAGACCGCGGAGCTTCCGGAGCGCTGTCTGCTGCTGTTCGGGCAGGAAGGGCCCGGTGTCACCGCGGAAGCGCAGGCAGGGGCGTCGATGACGGTGAGCATCGCCCAGTTCGGTTCGACCCGCTCGATCAACGCGGGGGTGGCTGCGGGCATCGCCATGCACGCCTGGATCAGACAGCACGCCGACCTGGAAAATGCCTGGTAGAAACTGACTCATGGACGAACTCTGGGACCACCGCGCAGATCTGGCCGAGCAGGCCGTCTTTGAACGGCATGCGTCCCGGCTCTGGGGGATCCCGAAAACGACCCTGGGGGTCATCGCGTGGCCGCCGTCGACCCGCGACAAGTTCTTCTACCACTGGCACTACTGGTGGCAGGCCCACTTCATCGACTGCCAGGTGGACGCCGCGACCCGCCGGGACACCGGGCTCCGGCTGCGCGCCATCCGCCGCACCATCCGTGGCATGAGGATCCGCAACCGACGGCCGCTGCCCTACAACGATTTCTACGATGACCGCACCTGGCTGGCCCTGGCCATGCACCGGGCGCAGGACCTGCCGAAGTACGGGACCGTCCGTTACCTGCCGGGGCTCGAGGCGTCGATCATCGAGGGCGTCGACCCGCTGACCGGCGCCCTGCCGTGGAAGGTCGACGAGAACTTCTTCAATGTCCCGACCAACGGTCCGGCTGCGATCCTCGCCGCCCGCACCGGGCGGACCGACCTCGCCGCGCAGCTGGTGGAGTGGATCTACCCACGCCTGATCAACACCGAGGGCCTCGTCATGGACGGGGTGCGGCTGCGTGTGCACGGTGAGGACCCCGTCACGCAGATCCACACCTACAACCAGGGCGTCGTTCTCGGGGCACTCGTCGAACTCGCCCGGGCGCAGCGGCGTGAGGCGGGGATCCCGCAGCGCGCGGTGAGCGAGGTCGGCACCGAACAGATCACCCGCGTCCACCAGCTGGTGCAGGCCGTGGCGTCGAACCTGGCGTCACCGGAGGGCGTCATCGGACTGGGGACCGGCCGGGGTGGCAGCGGCAACGGTGGTGGCGACGGTGGCCTGTTCAAGGGCATTCTCGCCCGCTACCTCGCCCTGGTCGTCACCGACCTGCCCAGTGACGACCGGATGAGCCGGGCGACCCGTCAGTTGGCGAAGCGGCTGGTGATGCAGTCCGCCGACTCGGTGTGGCACCACCGCCTGGAGGTCGACGGTCTGCCGCTGTTCGGGTCCTCCTGGATGGACGACGCCGCCCTGCCGCAGTCCGGCAACCGGATCGGATCCACCATCGCCACCGGTGCCGGGGCCGATCTGGGGGTGCCGGAACGGGACCTGTCGGTGCAGCTGTCAGGCTGGATGCTCATGGAGGCGGCCGCGAAGATCAGTGGAGACACACCCGACACCACCCGCTGACGCCGAAACGGGCATACTGGGGTGCAGCCATGCGTCAAATAGAGGACACCTAGGGAGGACCTCCATGCCTATCGCCACCCCCGCCGTCTACCGGGACATGCTCGACAAGGCCAAGGAAAGCGGCTTCGCCTTCCCGGCCATCAACTGCACCTCGTCAGAGACCATCAACGCCGCCCTCAAGGGTTTCGCGGACGCCGAATCCGACGGCATCATCCAGTTCTCCACCGGTGGTGCCGAGTTCGGCTCCGGCCTGGCCGTGAAGAACATGGTCGCCGGCGCCGAGGCCCTGGCCCACTTCGCCCACCATGCCGCGAAACACTACGGGGTCAACGTCGCCCTGCACACCGACCACTGCCAGAAGGAGAAGCTGGACACCTACGTCCGGCCGCTCGTCGAGATCTCCCGCAAGCGCGTCGAGGCCGGCGAGAACCCGCTGTTCCAGTCCCACATGTGGGACGGCTCGGCCATCCCGATCGACGAGAACCTCGAGATCGCGAAGGACCTGCTCCCGGCCTGCGCCGCAGCGAACATCATCCTCGAGGTCGAGATCGGCGTCGTCGGTGGCGAGGAGGACGGCGTCGAGGCCAAGGCCGGCGACAACCTCTACACCACCGCCGAGGACTTCGAGAAGACCGTGGACGCCCTGGGCACCGGAGAAAACGGCCGCTACATCCTCGCCGCGACCTTCGGCAATGTCCACGGCGTGTACAAGCCGGGCAACGTGAAGCTGCGCCCGGAGGTCCTGGACATGGGTCAGAAGGCCGCCTCGGCCAAGCTGGGTCTTCCCGAGGGCTCCCAGCCCTTCGACTTCGTCTTCCACGGCGGCTCCGGCTCCGAGAAGGAGAAGATCGAGGAGGCGCTGCGCTACGGCGTCATCAAGATGAACGTCGACACGGACACCCAGTACGCCTTCACCCGCCCGATCGCCGGCCACATGCTCGCCAACTACGACGGCGTCCTCAAGATCGACGGCGAGGTCGGCAACAAGAAGGTCTACGACCCCCGCTCCTACCTCAAGAAGGCCGAGGAGGCCATGAGCGTGCGCGTCGTCGAAGCCTGCACCGACCTCCACTCCGTCGGCACCACTCTGGCAAAGTAAGCGGCATGGCTGAACAGATCCGTAAAGGACGCGACCTCTTCGGTGCCGAGCACCCGGAGGTGAAACTCCCGGCGTCCCTGGCGTCCGCCGTCACCGGTGGCGAATCACTGGGCGAGCTGGAGGCGCTGGCCGTGGCGAACCCGAAGGACTCGGGTGTGTGGGCCGCGCTGGCCGCGTACCACCTGCAGCAGGGCGATCTTCCCTCCGAGAAGATCACCGCCTACGCCTGCGCCCGTACCGGCTACCACCGCGGTCTGGACGCCCTGCGTTCCAACGGCTGGCGGGGTACCGGCCCGGTGCCGTGGTCCCATGAGCCGAACCGTGGCGTGCTGCGCGCGATCATGATGCTCGCCGTCGTCGCCCGTGCCATCGGCGAGGAGGACGAGTACATCCGCTGCCTCAACCTCGTCAACGACTGCGACCCGGATGCCGCCGACGAGATGCTGAAGTAGCTTCTTGTCTGTACCGGACGCCACCCCGGCAGCACCGCCCCGCACCTTCCCCTGGAAGCGTGCGGGGCTCTGCTGTGTCGTGTTCCTGCTGGCCCTCGGCGTGGGGTGGATGACCGCCCCGGTGTGGGGTGTGTTCACCGACCGGGTGCCGGAGACCGGGTCGTGGATCGTGCCCTTCCTCCAGTCGGCGTGGCCGGTGGGCCTGGCCCTGCTGGTCGCCGCTCTGGCGGCACTGGTGTGGTTGACGCTGTCCCGCCGGGCAGCCGTCGGCGCGACGGTGGCGGCGGTGGTGGTGTGTACCGCGACGGTGCTGGTGCCCGGGGCACTCAGCCGGGTCGCGCAGAAGATGCCGGAGGAGAAGGACGCCGACACGGTCCGGATCCTCTCGGTGAACACCTGGTACCACCAGGCCTCGGATGAGTTCCTCGCGCAGACCGCCCGGGAGATGGACGCCGACATCGTCGTCCTGCCGGAGAGTTCCGACGTCCAGGCGTCTGCGGTGGCGGACGCGACGGATCTCGAACTGCTGCAGCCGGTCTCCACGAGGACGCGCGGTGGCGGGACCGCGCTGCTGGTCCGGGAGACCTGGATGACGGAGGCCACCGCGGAGTCCGTGGCGGACCTGCACCTGACCCGCCACCAGAACCCGGTCGTCGAGCTGGAGAACCTGACGATGATGGGCGTGCACACTAACGCCCCGGCACACAGTCACCTGGTCGACGGGTGGGTCACCGAGATGGCCGACCTGCGGGACTGGGCCTCCGGCGTGGACGGACCGCTGGTCATGGCGGGGGACTTCAACTCCACCACCGCGCACCCGGAGCTGCGGCGACTCGCCGGCCGTTCGGCGGAGATGACCGACTGCGGAGGTGGGTTGTTCGCCGCGCCCACCTGGCCGCGGGCCGGGACACCGTCCCCGGTGCCGGTGCTGCGGCTGGACCACATCCTCGTCCGCGGGCTGACGTGTCAGGATTCCGGCGTGGTCGGTGTACGGGGCAGCGACCACGCGGGCATCTGGGCGGATCTGCGGGTGTGACCGGCGGGGTGTCGGGAGCAGACCTGACAGAATAGGTGACATGGCTGATCAGAAGGGCTGGTTCCGGCACCGCAGGCGGGCAAGCGCCGGTGTGCGCGCCGCCACTGAATCGCTGCGGCGTATCGCTCCGCGCCGAGGCATCCAACGTATGCGGGCGATGGGAATCTTCGCCCTCCAGGCCGCGCTGACCGCCGGGTTGGCGTTCTGGTTCGCTACCGACGTCATCGGTCACGAGCAGGCGTTCTTCGCCCCGATCGCCGGTGTGATCAGTATCGGCATCAACAGCGGAAAGCACATGCGTCGCGGTATGGAGATCGTCATCGGGGCGGCGATCGGCATCGCGATCGGTGATCTCGTCATCACCCAGATCGGTGGTGGCCCGTGGCAGATCACCATCGTCGTCTTCGTCGCGATCATGCTCGCCACCTTCGTCGACCGGGGAATTCTCGTCCCGTCCCAGGCCGCGAGCTCTGCGGTGCTGGTGGCGACACTGCTTCCGCCGGGCGATCAGGGGGCTCTGGACCGGGTGGTGGACGCCCTGGTCGGCGGGATCATCGGCCTGATCATCCTCGCGGTGATCCCCCGTAACCCGTTGCGGGCGGTACGTCGGGAAATGGCCGGGTTGATCTCGAAGGCGGCCCTGGTACTCGACGATGTTGCCGAGGGTATCGAAGACCGGGACGCCACGGTGATCGGTGAGGCACTGGAGACCGCCCGGGGGACGCAGGCCGCGGTCAACGCGATGCAGGCGGCGATGACCAGTGGCGACGAGACCATCGCCCTGTCTCCGATCTACTGGTCGGCGAAGCGCTATTCGACATCGCTGAACCGCGCGCTGGTGCCGGTGGACAATGTCATGCGCAATACCCGGGTGCTGGCCCGACGTGCCGAGATCATGGTCGACGACCACATCGTCCCGGACCCGGAGATGGCGAAGACGATCAGGGAGATCGCGGACACCCTCGGACACCTCGGCGCGGTGTACGAGGAGGGTGGGTCGAAGGAGACCCGGCAGGAGTTGCTGAAGATCCCGGAGCTGACCCGACGCTTCCAGATCATCGCGGGACGCACCGACCTGTCGATCGCCGACGGCTCGGGTCTGTCCGGGATGATGGTGCTGGGGCAGTGCCGGTCGATCATCGTGGACGCGCTGCAGATCTGCGGCATGTCGCGCGAGTCGGCAATGGCGGCGCTGAAGCCGACGGTCGACCATCCCTGGCAGACCCCGGAGGTGTGGGGTGCAGATGATGAGCCGCAGGACCCGGAGAACGACTGACCTACGCCGGCAGGTAGTCGTTCGTCGTGGCCGTCGTGGCCGTCGTGGCCGTCGCGCCGTCGATTCGCCCGTCGAGCAGCCCGTTGTCCCGCATCCAGTCGGCATACTCCGCCCAGTCGGCGGGGTCCTGGACACCGAAGAGCGGCGCAGTTCCGTCCTTCCGCAGTACCGCGACCGTGGCGTCCACCATCTTCGTCAGGGTGTCCGGGTCATAGGCGCCCTTCGTTTCCGGAGTCATCGCGTCTACCGCAGTATCCGGGTCGGCCAGAGCGGCGTCCTGCCCCTCGGCGGTACCGGCGAGGAAGCCACGGACGCGGTCGGCGTAGGCGGCGTCCTCCTTCAGGCGGGTGGGGTTGGCGATGATGACCAGCTCGGCGTTGTCCGGCATACCCAGCTCCTCGGGGGAGAGGACCGTGATGTCGGTCTTCTCCGCCAGCTCCACACCCTCGATGTTCGGGTAGGCGCCGGCGATGGCGTCCACCTGGTCACTGAGCAGTGCCTGGTTGAGGTTCTGCTGCACATTCGGCATCTCGATGCTGTCCGGATCGATGCCCGCGGTCCGTGCGATGTAGTCCATCGACGCCTGCTGGGACGGGGTGCCGGACCCGGCGACAGTCTTCCCTGCCAGGTCCTTCGCGGTGCGGATGCCGGAGTCGGATTTCGTGATGATCGAGTTCAACGGGGTGGGGATCAGCGCGCCGACGCTGACCACGTCCAGCCCCTGGGAGGCGGCGAGGATCGTGTCCGTCTCGTAGCTGACGGCCACGTCCGCCTGGCCGAGGGAGACGAGCTTGGCGGCGTCCGCGGTGTTGCCCGGCAGGATGAACTCCGGGTCCACGCCGTGATCCTCGTAGGCGCCGGTGTGGTCGGCGGTGTAGAGCGCGAGGTGGTCGGGGTTCGGGTTCCAGTCCAGCAGGACGCTGAGCTGGTCGGCGTCCGTGCTGCTGTCTGCGTCCGAGGAGCAGGAGGCGAGGGAGACGGTGGTGGCCGCGACGAGGGTGGCGGCGGCGCAGGCGAGGATACGGTTCTTCATGATTCCTTCCGGTGCTGCCGTGGTGCGTTCCAGGGGCAGCAGAGGCGTTCGAGGGCGGTGACGGTGAGCAGCAGGGCTGCGGACATGACCGTGAGGACGATGACGAGGGCGAAGACGAAGTCCGTCTGAAGCCGGGGGACGGCCTGCAGCAGCAGGTATCCGAGGCCGTCGGTGGAGCCGGTGTACTCGGAGAAGACGGCGGCGACCGGGGCGTAGGTGGCGGTGATCCGCAGCCCGGCGAAGGCCGACGGCAGGGCGGAGGGGAAACGGACCCGCCAGAACAGGGCGGAGCGGGAGGCGTGGAGACTGCGCATGGTGTCGATGAGGACCGGGTCGGCCGAGCGGATCCCGGACAGCAGGTTCATCGCCACCGGGAAGAAGCAGGCCAGGGCGACGACCAGTACCTTCGGTGCCATGCCGTAGCCCAGGGCGATGGTGAACACCGGGCCGATGACGATCGTCGGGATTGACTGGGACGCCACGAGCAGCGGGGAGAAGGCGTTGCCCACCACCGGCAGTAGTCCGGCGGCGACACCGATGAGCAGTGCCGCAGCGATACCCAGCGCCATACCGGCCAGGGTCTCGGCCAAGGTCACCCAGGTCGCAGGTCCAAGGCGGTCGGACCAGTTGTCACCGAGTGCGGCGAACACGGATCCGGGGGAGGGCAGGATGTAGTCCTCGGTGCGTCCGCCGGTGGTGGCGAACACCCATGCGGCAGCGATGAGGACCACCGTGACCAGTGGCGGGAGGACCTGCTGTCGGAGACGCGTCATGCCACGGCCTCCCCGTAGCCACCCAGGCAGCGGAGGATCTCCGCACGTGCGGCGGCGAAGTCCGGGTCGGCGAGGATCTCCGACCGGGGACGCCCGGCGCGCCGGGAGAACCAGCCTGGCCAGTCTCCGGCGACGGCCCCGTCGGCCAGGAGTATCACCCGGTCGGCGAGCAGCAGCGCCTCATCGACATCGTGGGTGACCATGACGAGGGTGGCGCCGGTGCCGGTGAGCAACTCAGACAGCCAGTCCTGGATCTCGCCGCGGGTGATGGCGTCCAGGGCACCGAGCGGTTCATCGGCGAGCAGCACCGGTTTGTCGGCCAGCAGCGCCCGGGCCAGGGCGGCGCGCTGACGCATACCGCCGGACAGTTCGGACGGTCGGGACGTGGCCCAGTCGCCGAGACCGCAGCGCTCCAGCATCGCAGTGGCGCGACCCCGTGCCACACGCCGGGACACGCCCCGGTTGCGCAGCGGCACGGCGACATTGTCACGGACCGAGAACCACGGCAACATGCTGTCGCCCTGGGGCATCAGTGCGCAGTGGGAGAGACGGGCGGTGGGGTCGGTGTCCCCCAGGACACTGATCTCGCCCGCGGTCGGGGCGAGGAGACCACCGATGAGGTGGAGCAGGGTGGATTTCCCGCAGCCGGAGCGGCCGATGACGGCGAGATGTTCTCCGGTTGGGACGGTGAGGTGCACGTCGGTGAGGACGGCAGGGCTCTTCGGGTAGGCGAGGTCGACATGGTCGACCGTCACCGCCACGGCAGGTGGCGTGGGCACAGACATTCCTCCGCTCATGTGAATGAGGTCAGGTTCGGCGGGTGTGATCTCAGCCCCGGGTCCTGTTGCCCGGGACACCCCGTGTCGGTTGGTTGTCGGATATTCAGTTGCGTCGGTCATCATAGACAGATGGACCGCCCGACCGACACCGTAACCATGAAACCCTGGACCGACCTCACCCCGGAGGAGGTCTACGCGATCGCCCGGCTGCGCACCGAGGTCTTCCTCCGCGAGCAGCAGTGTGATGACGAGGAACTCGACGGACGCGACCTCGAACCGACCACCGAGCACTGGTGGACCGGGGTGGAGGGTGACGCGGCCCCTACCGCCCCCACCACCTACCTGCGCGTCCTGCGCAACGAGGACGCCGAGATCATCGACGGTCTTCCGACCGCGCACCTGGTCATCGGCCGCGTGGTGACGGACCCGGAGCACCGGGGCCGGGGGCTGGCGTCCCGCCTGCTGGCAGCGGTGATCGAGCGGCATGGGAATGAACCGATGATGCTGCACGCCCAGTTCCATGCGCGGCAGCTGTACGTCAACGTCGGCTTCGCCCCGGTCGGCGAGATCTTCGACGAGGCCGGCATCGACCACATCACCATGGTCCGTCCGGCGGACTGAGCCGGGCTGAGCTACCGCCGGACGAACTGGCCGTCGCGCAGGTGCCGGTAGAAGGTCACTGAACTCACCGGCCGCGGATGGGCCACCCCGTCGCGCACCACGGTGAGCTTCTCTCCACCGGCCTGCAGGGCACGACCGGTGAGCACCGTGTCCGGGTCCACACCGCCGGGCTGCGCCGTCCCGCCGAGCAGCCCGAACAGCCGCTTCTTCGGCGGATGCTGTGCCGCCACCGAGTCCTGCGTCGAGGGTGTGGTCAGCGGCGTGGCGGCCAGACCGGGCGCACCGGTCGTCGGGACGAAACGTGCTCCGTAGGGTCCCGGCCGACCGTTCCACCTGACCGACGAATCATTGAGGAACAGGGTCTCCGAGTCCACGATCACCTCACCGACCATCGTAGATCCGGCATGGAAGATCTCCGCGCAGCCGAGGGTGACGGTGCCGGTATCGTCCCGGATCAGGGCAGTGGGCTGCGCCGCGCCGGTCAGCGCCGTGTCGAGCGCCGCGGCGCCCGGCAACTGCCCGGCGTCCAACCCCCACACCGTCGCGATGGAGGACGTCGCGTCCGTCGGCACGAATCCCACCGAGATCCACAGGGCGTCGATCCGCATGAGCCGGGTGACCACGGCCGCGAGCGCGGCGTCCGACCCGACGACCACGACCCGTACCGGCTCATCCGGCTCCTGGGGAGCGCTGACCGGGGACGCCTGGTGCGGCACATCGGGCTGTGCGGCGATCTCGTCGAGCGAGGGGGTGGAATCCGCCGGCAGGTAGGTCGCGGCCAGTTCGTCGAGGAGTTTGAGTTCCTTCCGGCCGGGGACCCCGGAGAGCGTCACCGGGTCCGGGACGGTGTCATGCACCGCGTCCTGAAGGGAAGGAGGAAGGACGCCACACGCCAGAACCACTGTTGCCATGGCGTATACCTTAGCGGCAGGCTAGACTGTTTCTTTGGTCAAATACGCTGAACCGTCGAGGAGCGACGAACAACAATGACAGCAATCATCGTGGTGGGTGCCCAGTGGGGGGACGAGGGCAAGGGTAAGGCGACCGACATCCTCGGCGGCAAGGTCGACTACGTCGTCAAGCCCAACGGCGGCAACAACGCCGGCCACACCGTCGTCGTCGGCGGCGAGAAGTACGAACTCAAGCTGCTGCCGGCCGGCGTCCTCAGTGAGAACGCCACCCCGGTCATCGGCAACGGCTGCGTCGTCAACCTCGAGGCCCTGTTCGAGGAGATCGACGGCCTCGAGGCCCGCGGTGCGAACGCCTCCCGCCTGAAGGTCAGTGCGAACGCCCAGCTCGTCGCCCCGTACCACCAGGTGCTCGACAAGGTCACCGAGCGGTTCCTCGGCAAGCGGGCCATCGGCACCACCGGTCGCGGCATCGGCCCGACCTACGCCGACAAGGTCTCCCGCATCGGCATCCGCGCCCAGGATCTCCTCGATGAGTCGATCCTGCGGCAGAAGGTCACCGGCGCGCTGAACCAGAAGAACCAGATGCTGGTGAAGCTGTACAACCGCAAGGCGATCGACCCCGAGGAGATCGTCCAGTACTTCATGGGCTTCGCCGAGCGCCTCACCCCGATGCTCATCGACGCCGAGCGGGTGCTCAACCAGGCCCTCGACGAGGGAAAGTCGGTGCTCATGGAGGGCGGCCAGGCCACCATGCTCGACGTGGACCACGGCACCTACCCCTTCGTCACCTCCTCGAACCCGACCGCCGGCGGCGCCTGCGTGGGTTCGGGTATCGGCCCGACGAAGATCACAAGCTCCCTGGGCATCATCAAGGCGTACACGACCCGCGTCGGCGCCGGCCCGTTCCCCACCGAGCTCTTCGACAAGTGGGGCGAGTACCTGCAGACCACCGGTGGCGAGGTCGGCGTGAACACCGGCCGCAAACGCCGCTGCGGTTGGTATGACTCGGTCATCGCCCGTTACGCCTCCCGCGTCAACGGCTTCACCGACCTCTTCCTCACCAAGCTCGACGTGCTCACCGGTATCGGTGAGATCCCGATCTGCGTGGCCTACGACGTCGACGGTCAGCGCTTCGACGAGATGCCGATGAGCCAGTCCGACTTCCACCACGCCGTGCCGGTCTACGAGACCATGCCCGCCTGGGACGAGGACATCTCCGGCTGCCGCACCTTCGAGGAGCTGCCGGAGAAGGCGCGCGACTACATCCTGCGTCTCGAGGAGCTGTCCGGCTGCCGGATCTCCTACATCGGTGTGGGCCCGGGCCGCGACGAGACCATCGTCCGGCATGACGTGCTTGCCTGATTCTCCACTGGAGGAGCAGGTCGGGGCCGTCCTCGCAGTCATCGCGGACGGTGAGGTCACCGGTTACGGAGAGATCGCCCGCGCGCTCGGGATACCCCGCGGCGCCCGTGCGGTCGCCCGGGTCATGGCGTCCGGCGGCTGGGGATGGGACGCCGCCTGCCCGGTGATTCCGGTCGGCAGGACGCGGGGACGCGCCGGACACCGGTGCTTCATCGTCCCGGAGATGGGAGAGGGGACTGATTCACGCTCTGCGGCGTTGGCGCGCCGGGCGGTGTCGTTCACGATGGACGGGGAGAACATCCTGATCCCCACCTCGCAGTGCCTCGACGCCGGGGAGCTGATGGAGCGGCTGGCGGAGCCCTGAGCTTTCGACGTGTCGGATACCGCCCCTCGGCGCGCAGGACTATCGACAAAAGGCAGGTCATCGTATCCGTACATTGATCAGGGGAGTGATATCCGACATCGTCGGTGGCGGAGACCTCGGATAAGCGCACCGTGCGGACGGGTTCGGGCATTACCTCAGTCGAGGATCAGCGGTTCGTGGTGGGCGACCCGGTTGCGGAACAGGTGGGTCTTCCTCACCTGTTCATGGACCCATGACCCGGTGAGTTTTCCGGCCGCACCGTGCTCTGCGGTAGCCACCAGCTGACCGCCGGGGAAAGCGGCGAGGAGCAGTTTCCGGTCCCGGATCTCGTCGTGTCTGGCAAGGTCGCGCGGTTCAGGTAGTCCGGTGCCGCCGCCGGAATCGAGGATGGAGACCCACAGGCCGAACATGCAGGTGGAGATCAGTCGACCTCTGATGGTTCCACTGTGTTCCGTAGGCTGACGGAATCCGGCCGGGAATCTCGCCCAGGTGTCGCAGAGTTGCCGGGTGGTGCGGGCGCCCCGGTTCATGCGGCTGCTGGCGAACCACATTGCACCGGATCTGTCTGACAGGGCGCGGTCGATCGCATTTCGGATGGCGATCTCCAGGATGGAGATATCCTGGAAGAATGCTGCGGCGAGTCGGCGGTCCCGATCGTAGAGTGCGATGGCCTGCAGCTCGTCGTAGAAGGCTCCGGTGAAAAAGTGCTTCATGCGCTGCTCTGACACGAATTTCAGCGATGCGGACGTCATGTTGTCTCCGGTATGTCCCGGGCCGCTGTCACGTTGACATCGACTGATGTGTGACCTGGGTACCATTCTCCCCGCATACAGACGTCCCGTTCAGCGGTGCATGTCGTGGGGGATCGGCTTTTGTGGGGGACCGGCGGAGGCCGTGGGTGGTAGGAGGGAGAGAACCCTGAGTCCACATCACCCCTACTGTGACACCCCCGGAGGTTTGAACCACCCGTGAGTGCTGTCACACCCTAGGATGGTCGGGTACCCCAACATATTTCGTCTTACGTCCGCCCGCCCCTACAGCTTCCTCAGGAGGGCCACCAGTGAGCTTCGGCTTCCTCTTCTTCGTCCCCACGACCGACACCGGAACCCCGGACGGTTACCTGCCGGACAATGCCCTGCTCACACTGGCGAACGAGCACATGAACAGTCTGGTGGCCGAAGACAACGCGACCACCATGGATTCCGCCCTCTCCGGCACCGGCAGCTTCGACAGCTGGGACGCGGCCGCAGCCAACGCCCCGGCCCCGATCATCGACCTCGCCGACTGGATCAACCACCACGCCGACCTCGGTGCACACGACCCGAACCTTCCTCCGGCGTTCCGTTTCCTGTCGATCTCCGAATTCCCGGTGACACCCACCTGCGGCGTCCTCCATGTCGGCGTGCCGTTCTCCACCGGGGACGAGACCGGACGTCAGATCCAGATCAAGGCTGCGGACCTGGGAATCTGCATGGTCGACGACATGGAGCAGGTGTGGGTCAATCCCACCGGCGGCGATTCCGGGCTGCGGATGCGTGATTCGCTGGACACTGTCACCACCCACGTCGACCGGGCGAGCATCCTGGCGGTGCTGGGGGAGGACGTCGACCGACGGCGCCGCGCCGACAACGGCATCCCTTTCGTCGTCGTCGAGGTCCACGGGGATGACTCGACGTCCCCGGTGCCCGGCGTCCGCTATGTCCAGGCCGCGTTGACCGGTGCCGGCTGGATCGTGGAGTACCGCACCTCGAACCGGCACTTCCGGCTCGACCAGGAGGTCCTGGACGACGAGAACGCGCTGGGCTACATCTCCCAGGTCCTCGGCCAGTACTCCGCCGGCGAAGACGGAGGATTCTTCGACCACCGCTGGGAGGACGTCTCCGCCGAGCTCATCGTATGACCGACATGACCCCGGTGAGCCGGGGCTACCTGCCTGCCCAGATGCTCAGCATCCTGCCGTGGACGCTGATTCCGCTGACCGCCTGCGTCATCCTCGCTGTTGTCGTCGATCCGGGATTCTGGGCCGGTGCGGCTGTTCTCGGCGTCCTTCTGGTGTGGCAGCTGTGGCTGCTGCCGGCCCAGGCGCGCAACCGCCGTTGGGCGGAGACCACCGATGAACTGCTCATCACGCGTGGACGCCTGTGGCGCACGATCACCGTCGTGCCCTACGGACGGATCCAGTATGTCGATGTCACCGCCGGTCCGGTGGAGCGGCTGTTCGGGGTGAAGAGGGTGAAGCTGCACACCGCGTCCTCCACCAGTGATTCCGAGGTGGTGGGGTTGGACGCCGCAACCGCGGACGCCCTGCGCGACCGCCTCGCCGTCGCCGCCCGGGAGAGGATGAGCGGCCTGTGAGCGACGGGGGGTGGCAGCGCGTCCATCCGCTGAGCCCGCTGCTGCGGATGTGGGCGGCCCTCGTCGGCGTCGCCGCGGTGATCCTGTTCCAGCAGGCCGAGACGCTGCGCTGGGCGTGGGACCGGATCGAGGACTCCCCGTTGCCGGGTGTCGTCGTCATCCCCGCGGCGCTCGTCGTGCTGGTCGTCGTCTTCATGCTTGGCTGGCTGCTGTCCTGGCCGTGGTGGCGGGCGACCCGGTGGCGGGTCGGTGAGGAGGAGATCTCGGTGCGCCGGGGCGTGCTGTCGACGCAGCTGCGCACCGCCCGGTTCGACCGGGTGCAGGCCGTGGACCTGGTGGAACCGCTCGCACCCCGGCTGTTCCGGCTGGCCGGAGTGAAGGTCGAGACCGCCGGTGGCGCGGACAGTGCGGTGAGTGTGGAGTATCTGCCGCGCGTCCAGGCCGAGCAGCTGCGGGACACCCTGCTGGGCAGGGTGCGCAGGCGGCCGGACGTGCCCGCACCCGACGAGCCCCGACCAGATGCAGACCAGGGCACCGTGGTCGTCCCGGAGATCCCGGTCACCCGGTCGATCGTCGCTGCCGCGCTGACCGGCCCGACCGCGGCGACCGTGCTGGCCGTCCTGGTCTCGGTCGCCACGCCCGCCGGGCTGGCACTGCTCCTGCCTGCGGTCGCCGGCCTGGGCCCGTGGATCTGGGGACTACTCAACCGCAGCTGGCGGTTCACCGCCACCTCTGACAATCACCTGCTGGGCATCACCTTCGGCTTCAGTGAACGGCGTCGGCAGACGGTTCCGCTGGACCGGATCCATGCTGCCCAGATCTCCCAGCCGCTGCTGTGGCGGATGCTGGACTGGTGGAAGGTCGACGTGGACATCGCCGGATACGGCGAGCCCGGGAAGGACGGGGCGACCACCGCTGTCCTCCCGGTGGGCCCGCTGGACCAGGCACTCGCCCTGGCCGCTCACCTGGGGCCGGTGGACCGCGGAGAGGTCGAGGCTCTGATGCGTCCTGACGGAGTACCCGACGGGGCCGGCTCCACCGGGGGAGTCCGGGTCTACCGCAGCCCGGCGTCCGCCCGGTGGGTCTCCCCGCTCGACCGGACGCGCCAGGGCGTGATCCTCGTCGGTGGGGACGGAGATGCATCCACGGACAGAGCCCTGGTCTGTCACCGCGGCCGGTGGCGCCGGTCGGTCTCCGTCATCGACCCCGTGCACGTCCAGGAGCTCAGCCACCGGCGGGGCCCGCTGCGGCGGATGCTGGGGCTGTCGACGGTACGGTTCGACCTGGTGCCAGGGCCGGTGCGGATGGTCGGCCGGGACCTGCCTGCCGAGGAGGCGGTGGAGCTGCTCACCCGGCTGCGGCAGCGCGCGTTGCCGACCGGGCGGTCCCGGTGACCGACCCGGGGTTTTGTTAGCGTTGGCGGCATGGCCATCGGATTCCTGCTCATCGCCCCGTCCGCCGTCGGCGTCGGTTACCGGCCGCCGGAACTCGTGCGGACCGCGGTCGGCGTCCCGGACGAGCAGGAGCAGCAGGATCTCGTCGAACTGGCCGGTGAGATCCAGCAGATTCCCGGTGTCCTCGGCTTCTTCGACCACTCCTCCCCGACAGACGCGGGCGTCCTCATCGAGGATGATGACAGCACCGCGGAGACCGTGGCAGCACTGGTCGTCCTGGCGGTGGCGAACCGTCTCTGCCTCGTCGGTTACGACATCGCCGGCGGAACGGTCGGCGATGTGCTGGTCAACGCCACCGGCGGGCCGACCGACTGCCGGATGCGGACCTCGCAGGACGCCGTGACCCTGCACGTCAGCCGCCAGAGCATCACTGACGCGCTCGGCGCGGACATCGCCGCGAACGAGGGGCCCGACGGGCGCCCGTTCATCGTCATCGAACCGGTGGACCCGGCGTTGTCCCCGGTGCCCGGGGTGGTGTTCGTCCAGGCGGCCCGTACCCCGGGAGGACGCTGGATCATCGAACACCGGTCCGGTGACCGCATCATGGCGTTGGAGTACCCGGTCGTGTCCGTGGAGTACCTCATCGACGTGCTGTCCCTGTTCATCAACGGTGACGGCGAGGAGTTCCTCGACCTGGAGTGGGAGGAGACGGACGTCACCGTGGACGCGCTCGACGGCACCGCCCCCACCACCGCACCGACGCAGCCCCAGCCGGTGACCTTCCTCTTCTTCCGCGCCGAGGACTTCGATGACGCCCCCGGGGAGTTCCGTACCGCCCGGGACTTCGCCGCTGCGGCGGGGGAGTTCGCCGACATCGCCTCCGGCGCACCCCGCGATGCCGAGGCCCCGGCGACCCCGGCGACCCCGCAGGTCCTCGATGACCTCGCGGCGTGGATGAACCGGCGTGCCCTGCAGGCCGCCGAGGATCCGGAGAACCCGCCGTCCCACCTCTACATGGACCTTGACCCGTACCCGGTGCGTCCGCGAGGGGCGATCCTCAAGGTCACTGTGCCGTTGGCCGCGGAGATCCACGACGACACCTTCGCCGACCTCATCCTGCACGCCGCGACCACGGGAGTGTGCATGCTCGAGGAGAACGGGCGGGTGTGGGTCAACGCCAGCGGTCTGGCACCCGGTGCGCCCCCGACACTGTGCCGGTTCAGTGTCCGCGGCGGCGGACTGGTCGCCTCGGCGACACCGGAGTCGCTCCGGGCGACACTCGAGTCCGCGGTCATCGCCGGCACCGAGGGATTCGTGCTGTCGGTGGAGCCCACCGGGCGCGGCGTCCCCGCACCGGTCGACGGGGTGCGGGAGGTCCAGGTCGGCATCGGTGACCACCGCTGGATCGTCCACCGGCTCGCCGAGGGCGAACGACTTTCCCTGGTCGATCCGGGCAGCACCGTGGAGGACATCGTGGACCTGCTCACCGGCTTCATGGCCGGGGACGCCACGGTTCTGCTCGACCGCGAGTGGGAGGACATCTCCGAGGGCACCGTGCCGGACGAGACGACCCGCTGGCAGCTCTCCGATTCGGTGGGCAATGTCTTCAACGTCGGTGAGGTGGAGGTGCATGTCGCGGTGCCGATGAACTACGCCCCGGACCTGGACTGGTTCCAGGTCGCCGACCAGGTGGTGCTCGGCGACTACATCACCGCCGACCGGCACCTGGGCACCCGCTGGTCGGTGATGTGGGGTCACGGGTACGGCGAGGAGCAGTACTACCGGCGGATCGTCGATTCCCGGGAGGACGCCGAGTCCCTCATCCACGCGTGGATCGACGAGTCCGAGCAGGACTTCCTCGCCCGCGGCTGGGATCTCGTCGACAATGACTAGTCTCGTCGCGGACGTCGACACCGGGATCGACGACGCGCTCGCCCTGCTGTGGTTGGCGTCGCTGCACCGGCGCGGCGTCCTCGATCTGCACGTCACGACGGTCGCGGGGAACACGACGGCTGCCACCGCCGCCCGGAACTCCGCCGAGGTGCTGCGGCTGGCCGGCACCCCGGAGGTGCCGGTGACCGTCGGCGCGTCCCGGCCGCGGGTGCTGCCGTTGACGACGACGCCCGAGACCCACGGGCCGGAGGGACTGGGGTACCACATTCCGGCTGCTCCGGTGGTGGAAGAGGAAGGCAGCGCCGCACAGGCCGTGGCGGCGTGGGAGGCGGCGTCCCCGGAGAAGATCCTCGTCATCGGGCCGGCGACCAACCTCGCGTGGGCGGTGGAGCATGCCCCGCATCTGCTGCGGGACACGCAGGTGACGCTGATGTGCGGGGCGTTCCTCTATCCGGGCAACACCACCCCGACCGCGGAGTGGAACGCCTGGTCGGACCCGCATGCCCTGGCGTACTGCCTGGACAACTGGCCGCAGGACGCCCCGACGCCCGTGATCTGTCCGCTCAACGTCACCGAGCGGGTGCTGCTGACCCCGTCGGAACTGCGGGAATGGGTCTCCATCGCGTCTCCGGAGGTCGGGGTCCTGCTCGATGAGGTGCTCCGGTTCTACATGGAGTTCCACGAGTCGGTGGGGGTCGGCTACGTCGCGCAGATCCACGACCTGGCGGCGGCGACCGTGCTGTGCGGTGCGGTCGACGCGGAGCTGCAGGACGCCACGGTGCGGGTGGAGGCGGAGTCTGACCTGCTGCGCGGCACCACGGTGGCGGACTGGCCCGGCGGGACGGCGCAGGGGGAGGGGCGCACCGGCGAGAACGGCGAGGTCGGCGAGGTCGGCCCGTACTGGGCACGCCCGGCGAATGCGAGGATCCTCACCGCACTCGATACGGCGGAGGTCTTCGCCTGCTTCCGGGATGCGCTGGGGGCGCCGGCAGACCGGTAATCGGGAGATCGTTGCCCTCGGAAGCAAGTGGGCCTATATTGGCGTGAAATGAACAGTGATTCAGCTCACGTCAGAACAGGAGTCTCCGTGTCCACCACACCCAGCCGTTTCCCCGAGATCGTCATTCCCGACGAGACCATCTACCAGACTCTCTTCGGGTCGCTCACCGAGGACCAGCGCGCCCGCCCGGCGATCACCGACAGCGCCACCGGTCAGGAAGTCTCCTACGGGGAACTGCAGGACATGGTGGACGCCACCGCCGGAGCACTGGCCGCCCGCGGCGTCGGGAAGGGGTCGGTCGTGGGGCTCCACGCGCCGAACAGCCTCGCCTTCGCCGTCGCCTTCCACGGCATCATGCGCGCCGGGGGAACGGTCACCACTCTCGGTTCGCTGCTCATACCCTCCGATATCGACAAGCAGCTGCAGCAGGCCGGTGCGTCCCACCTGCTCACCATGAAGGCCCTGGGGGACGCCGGGATCACCGGTGCCGCGTCCGCCGGTCTCCCCGCGGAATCCGTTATCGTCCTCGACGATCCCGAGGCCGGCCAGGCGTCCCTCATCGCCGAGGGTCGTCCGGCACCGGAGGTCGATCTCGACCCCGCCACGGACATTGCCGTGATCCCTTTCTCCTCGGGCACCACCGGCATGGCCAAGGGTGTGAAGCTCAGCCACCGCAACCTGGTCGCGAACATGTACCAGATCGGCGTCACCCTCGAGGTCTCCGGGGTCGACCACGACTGGACCATGCTTGCGGTGCTCCCGTTCTTCCACATCTACGGGATGAACTCGCTGCTCAACGCCTCGCTGCTCCACCGGATGCACCTGGTGACCATGCCGACCTTCGATCTGGTGAAGTTCCTGGCGGCCATCGAGAAGTACCGGGTGGACCTGACCTACATCGCCCCGCCGATCGCCGTCGCCCTGGCGAAGCACCCGGTGGTCGCCGAGTACGATCTCTCCAGCATGAAGCACATGGTCTCCGGTGCGGCCGCACTCGACGGTGATCTCGCGGACTCCGTGTCCGGACGTATCGGGTCCACTGTCGCGCAGGGCTACGGCATGACGGAGACCTCGCCCGTGACCCACTGTGCGGTTCTCGGTGAGACCCCGGCGGCGTCCATCGGGCACCCCGTGTCCAATACCGAGGCGAAGGTCGTCGACGTCTCCGATGATTCCCTGCCCGAGATCACCGCCCCGGATAGTGACGACCCGGAGGCGCGCTCGAAGTCCGGTGAGTTGTGGATCCGTGGACCGCAGGTCATGGTCGGTTACCTGGACAACGAGGAGGCCACCGCGCGGACCATCACCCCCGAGGGATGGCTGCGGACCGGCGACATCGTGGACCTCGACCGCGACGGCAACGTCTACGTCGTCGACCGGATGAAGGAACTCATCAAGTACAAGGGCTACCAGGTGGCCCCGGCAGAGCTCGAGGCCCTGCTGCTCTCCCACCCGGATATCGCCGACGCCGGTGTCGTCGGTGTCCTGCGGGAGTCCGACGGTGAGGAGGTCCCCCGGGCCTTCATCGTCCCGCAGGTGCGCGAGGGGTCACCGGTGAAGGTCGACGCCGAGGAACTCATGGGCTGGGTCGCCGAGCAGGTGACCCCGTACAAGAAGATCCGCTACGTCGACATCGTCGAGGCGATCCCGAAGTCCAACACCGGAAAGATCCTGCGCAAGGACCTCAAGGCGGTCCCGCTGCAGGTGACCGCCTAGAGAAGGGGGCTAGAGAAGCCCCAGCTCCCGGGCGGCGTCCCGGGCCTCGTTCTCGTCGTTGAACTCGATGATTTCGACGGAGACCGAGGAATCGGAGTCCAGGTAGAACAGGGTGGGACCGCTGGACTCCACGTCGGAGATGCCGACGGTCACGGAACCGCTCTGGTCGAAGACGGTGCCGGAGGCGCCGGGGACGTCGCCGTTGAGGGCGTCCTGGAGGTAGATGATGCGGGCGTCCTCGGCGAGGATGTCCACCTGCTGGCCGGAGAGCGGGGCGGGGCCGTCGAGGTAGCAGCTGGTGCCGTCTACTTCGCTCTGCTCCGAGGACTCGACATCGTTCATGTTGAAGCTGGTGTCGAAGCACTCGGTGAGGTACTCCTCGACGGAGGCCGGCACGATACCGCTCCACTGCGACGGCAGGCTCCCGTCACCACCCGTGCCGGACGAATCATCCGATCCGTACGGGTCGTCCGTGCTGTCCGAACCACCGGTGTCCCCGAGGGAATCGTCGAGCGGTGCGGAACTGGTGCTGTTGTCCGGGGCGGTGTCGTTGTCGTCGTCATCGTCGCCACGCAGCGCGAAAATGGCGACCACGGCGATGATGATCACGATGACCAGGGCGCCGACGATGATCGCGACGAGCTTCCCGCTGCCGCCGTTGCCGCCGCCTGACTGACCAGGCTGGCCCGGCTGGCCCGGTGCGCCGTACATCGGCGCCTGCCCCGGCTGACCCGGCTGGCCGTACAGCGGTGGCTGCGAACCGTAGGGATTCTGGTTCCAGCCACCCGAGTTCGGGTTCCAGTTTCCGGGGTTCTGCGGGGGCTGGTTCTGGTTCGGGTCGGTCATCACGGACTCCTGAGACGTCTGAGGACTTCCCGCCAGTGTAACCCCGCCCACTATCCCCGGGTGAACCTTCGATGAACTGGCACCGTGCCGGTCAGAGTCCGGTGGCGTCGGCGATGCGGGTCGCCCGCTCGATAAGGTCGTCCGCCACCGCGGCTGTCGGCGCGCCGGAGGTCGCCTCGTTCTCGGGCGTGTCCCGGACCCGACGCAGGACGCCCTCGATGATGATCGCGACCTTCCAGAGCCCCAGGACATGCCAGTAGTTCAGGGCATCCCGGGAGCGTCCGGTCTTCTCCAGGTACCGGTCGGCCAACTCGTCCGCGGTGGGGAATCCCTCGGCGAGTGCGGCGTCGAACCCGGGGAGGTTCGGGCCGTCCGCCGACGGCCAGTAGGCCAGCAGGGAACCGATGTCCGCCATCGGGTCGCCCAGGGTGGTGAGCTCCCAGTCGACGACGGCATTGACCGTCCCGGTGGACTCGTCGACGATGATGTTCCCCAGG
This sequence comes from Corynebacterium variabile, assembly GCF_006539825.1. GTDB lineage: Bacteria > Actinomycetota > Actinomycetes > Mycobacteriales > Mycobacteriaceae > Corynebacterium > Corynebacterium variabile. The sequence continues at coordinate 18,098 of NZ_BJNT01000005.1, read as the reverse complement.
TGCAGGTCACCGTGGACCAGGACGGTCTCGGACTGCTCCGGCACCGCGGCACGCAGTCGCCCGGTGAGCGCCTCCAGGGCCGGTGCCTCCCGGGTCTTCGTCTGGTCCCACTGGCCTGCCCAGCGGCGCAGCTGCCGCGGCGCATAGGGCTTGTGGGAGGCCAGCGAGGTCAGGCCGGTCTCCTCGAGGTCGACCCGGTGCACGGCGGTCATGGCGTCCACCAGGCCGAGGGCTGCGGCGCGGCGGGCGTCCGGGCTCAACAGGGACGCGGACTTCGGCGAGTTCAGTGAGGTGCCGTCCACCACGGACATGGCGATGACCGGAACCTCCTCGGCGGTCGTGGTCGCCCCGTAGATGGTCGGAACCGGCACGTCCGTGTCCGCGAGCGAGGCCATGATCCTGCCCTCCCGCAGGACGTCGTGGGCCGAGGCGGCGAGGTGTCCCAGCGGGGGACGCCGCACGACGACGGAGTTCCCGATGTCATCGGTGGCGAGGTAGGTGAGATTCGACTGGCCGGCACCGATCCGGGTGAGTTCCACCGGGCCGGTGATCCCGCTGTCGGGCAGGGAGGTCAGCCAGTCGGTGAGGGCGACGGTGTCGAAGGGGGAGGCGGTGCTCTTCGCGGTCATGGCGTCCTTCCTACCGGTACTTGCGCAGTTCCGCCCGCGCGATGGTCATGAGGTGCACTTCGTCGGGACCGTCGGCGAAACGTAGGGTGCGCAGCCCGGCGTACATGCCGGCCAGCGGGGTGTCGTTGGTGACGCCCTCTCCACCGTGGACCTGGATCGCCTTGTCGACGATCTCGAGGGCGATCCGTGGGGCGAGCACCTTGATCGCGGCGATCTCCTGGCGGGCGGCCTTGTTGCCGACGGTGTCCATCATCCACGCGGCCTTCAACGTCAGCAGTCGGGCGGACTCGATACTGATCCGGGCCTCGGCGATCCAGTCGCGGATGTTGTCGCGCTCGGAGAGCTTCTTGCCGAAGGTGGTGCGGGACTCGGCACGGCGGCACAGCAGTTCCAGGGCACGCTCGGCGATGCCGATCGAGCGCATGCAGTGGTGGATACGGCCCGGTCCGAGGCGGTCCTGGGAGATACGGAAGCCCATGCCCTCGCCGCCGAGGATGTCCTTGTCGGGGACGAAGACGTCCTCGAAGAGGATCTCGGCGTGGCCCTCGCGGTCGTGGTAGCCGAAGACAGGGAGGTTGCGCACGATGGTCACCCCCTCGGCGTCCGCGGGGACGGCGAGCATGGACTGCTGCAGGTGCCGCTCCGCGTCCGGGCTGGTCTTGCCCATGACGATGAGGACGCCGAGGTTGGGGTGCATGGCGTTGGAGCTGAACCACTTGCGGCCGTTGAGCAGGTAGCCGCCGTCGACGCGGGTGAAGCCCATGGAGATATTCGTGGCGTCGGAGGACGCGACTTCCGGCTCGGTCATGCAGAAGGCGGAGCGGATCTCGCCGCGCAGCAGCGGCTCGAGGTACTTCTTCCGGTGCTCCTCGGTGCCGTAGAGCTCGAGGACCTCCATGTTGCCGGTGTCCGGGGCGTTGCAGTTGCAGGCCTCGGGGGCGATCTCGATGCTGCGTCCCATGATCTCGGCGAGCGGGGCGTACTCGGCGTTGGTCAGCGCGGGGACGCCGTCGCCCTCGTGCGGGTGGAAGAGGTTCCACAGGCCACGCTTCTTCGCCTCCTCCTTGAGCTCGCCGAGGACGGCGGGGAAGTGGTGCGGGTCGCCGGAGGCCTCGATCTGCTCGTGGTAGGTCGCCTCGGCGGGGTAGACGCACTCGTCCATGAAGGCCGTGAGCCGTTTCTGGTAGTCGATACTGCGCTCGGTGTTGCTGAAGTCCATGGTGGTGCCTACTTTCCGGAGATGCTGGAGGTGCCGACGAGCTGCCCGCCGTCGACGACGAGGTTGGTGCCGGTGATCCAGGAGGAGCTGGGGGCGGCGAGGAAGGCCACGGCGTCGGCGATGTCGGCGGGCTCACCGATCCGGCCGAGCGGGGAGGTGGCGGCGGCCGCGTCCTCGTGGTCCTTCCACAGGGCCTCGGACAGGCGGGTGCGGACCACGCCGGGGGCGACCGAGTTCACCCGGGCGCGGGGGCCGAGCTCGCGGGCGAGCTGCTTCGTGAGGTGGAGCAGGGCGGCCTTGGAGGAGTTGTAGATGCCGATGCCGTCCTCCATGGTCAGTGCGCCGATGGAGGCGATGTTGACGATCGATCCGGTGGTTTCTGCGCCGAGTCCGGCGTCGAGGGCGGCGCGGATCCAGACCAGGGGAGAGGTGGAGTTGATCTCGAAGACCTTGGCGACCAGCGCGGGGTCCTGGTCGGCGACGGGGCCGTAGGCGGGGTTCGTCCCGGCGTTGTTGACGAGGATGTCGAGGCGTCCGGTGGCCTCGACGGCGGCGGCGCAGACTGCGGCGGCGGCTTCCGGGTGGGCGACGTGGCCGGCGAGTCCGGTGACGGTGCCGGCTCCGGTGGTGTCGGCGAGGTCGGCGGTGATCTGTGCGGCGGCCTCCTCGGCGGCTTCCGCCATACGCGAGGTGAGGAAGACGTTCGCGCCGGACGCGGCGAGGAGGTGGGCGGTGGCGTAGCCGATGCCGCGAGAGCCGCCGGTGACGACGGCGGTGCGGTCGGTGAAATCGTAGGTGGTCATGCGACCAACCTAACATGAACTGTGATTCAGTTCACCGGGAGTCCGAGAGTTCCGAGCCAGATGCGGTCCGCGGTGGCGCACAGCCGCTCGAAGACGTCGTCGGTGTCGGGGTACCTGCCGTCGACCCAGACGATGTACGCCATCCGCGACACGGCGGCGGACAGTGCCATCGCGGTCATTTCCGGGTCCTCCACCGTGATCGCGCCTTCCGTGGTCAGGCGCTCCAGCGCGCGGGCGTTGCGGTCGATGAACCCGTCCGCACGCAGCAGCCGCTGCCGACTGAAGTTCTCGTCGGCCTGGGCCACCTGCTCCATGAGCGCCATGATCGACCGGTTCTTCCGGTAGGACGCCAGGTACGCGCGGTTGGTCGCACTGATCTGATCGGCGGGGGTGAGACGTGCACCCCCGGCCCCGGTGCTCCGGTCGGGTCGTTGGTCCTGGTGGCCCGCCGAGCGCATCTCGTTCTCCACGTCGGCGAGAACCGCGGCGAGCAGGGCGTCCCGGTCGGCGAAGTAGGTGTAGAGCGTGCCCACCGAGCAGCCGGCCTCGGTGGCCACTCCGGTGAGTTTCGCGTCGTGGTAGCCGTCGCGGAGGAACACCGTCCGCGCGGCGGCGAGGATCCCCTCGCGGCGGCGCTCGGCGCGGGCTTCGCGGTCGGAGGATGTGGTGTTACCTGAGTCACTCATGGGGCAGATCGTATACGCTGGCCGCATCGAAAGGAGATTCATGTCCGCTATTTACCTGGTCAGGCACGGGCAGGCCGGGCAGAACGCCCTGGACAACGCCTCCGACGGAGGCTTTGAGGAAGCCTATGACCGACTGAGTGACCTGGGGAGACACCAGGCGGAGACCGTCGGACGTGCCCTGGCACGCAGGGTCCCCGCCCACACCCCGGTCATCCACGGTCCCCTGGTCAGGCAGCGGGACACCGCCGCCGCCGTCGCCGCCGCCCTGGATTCCGTCACGCCCACCGTCGACGACGCCTGGAAGGAGATCCGCTTCGGCGACATCCTCACCCCCTGGTTCCGGGAGAACCCGGGCCATACCGAGGCACTGAAGCGGGCGAAGGCCGGCAAGCTGCCCCGCGCCCAGGTTGACGAGGTCAACCGGGCGCTCACGGACGCGATCGACGAGTGGACGACCGGACCCGAGTTCGGGGACTTCCGGCAGACCGTCCGGACCGGACTCTTCGCCGCCGCCGACCTGGCGTTGGATGCCGATTCCGTGGTGGTCGTGAGCTCGGGTGGTCCGATCGCGGCCTGTGTCGCCGAGACACTGCCCGGGGCGTCCTGGAGTGACCTGATCTCCACCGTGCTCAATGCGTCGGTGACGGTGCTGGGGGTGAAGCCCGGGGTCGACGGGGCGCCCCGGCTGTCACTGCGGTCGCTCAATGAGCACGCCCATCTGGATGGCCTGGACGCGGAAGGACGGCATCCGCTGCGGACCTTCGGCTGACGGAGCCGGCCCAAGGGGCTAGTCTCGTTTCAAAACTGAAACGCGCCAACCGTGCCCGACGCCCGAGGAGCCCCTGTGCCAGTCCCCAGTCCCCACCGCACCATCGAGATTCCCGAGGTCAGCGTCTATGACGTGCTGTTCGCAGGCCTGACTCCCGAGGAAGAAGGTCGGGTCGCCGTCACCGACTCGGCCACCGGATCGGTGACCACCTACGGTGAACTCCGCGACCAGGTGGACGCCTTCGCCGGGGCACTGGCCCACCGAGGACTCGGCGTCGGCGATGTCGTGGCGCTCCACGCCCCGAACTCCCTGGCCTTCGTCGTGACCTTCCACGGGATCATGCGGGCCGGGGCGACCGTCACCACCGTCGGTGCCCTCGGCACCGCCCAGGACATCGCCAAGCAGGTCACCGCGTCCGGGGCGTCCCTCATGCTCACCGTCGGTGCGCTCGGGACCGCCGGTGTCGAGGGAGCGAAGGACGCCGGACTCGCCGAGGACGCCGTCATCGACCTCGCCGATGAGGCGAACGGACTGGCGTCCCTGCTGGCGGAGGGTCATGCCGCACCGGAGGTGGCGTTCGACCCGGCCACCCACATCGCGGTACTGCCGTTCTCCTCCGGCACGACGGGCGTCCCCAAGGGCGTGGAGCTCAGCCACCGGAACCTGGTCGCGAATATCGTCCAGTGTGGTCCGCTGCTCATGGCCAACGGTCAGACGCCGGACTCCACGATCATGTGCGTGCTGCCGTTCTTCCACATCTACGGGATGAACGTGCTGCTCAACACCTCGCTGTACAACCGGCTGCACATCGTCACCATGCCGGCCTTCGACCTGCCGCGGTTCCTGGAACTGCACCAGGTCCACGACATCGACTTCACCTTCGTCGCCCCGCCGATCGCCGTGGTGCTGGCCAAGCACCCGCTGGTCGACCAGTACGGCATCTCCTCGCTGACCACCGTGCTCTCCGGTGCGGCGGCGCTCGACGAGAAGCTCGCCGATGCGGTCCAGAAGCGGCTCGGGGTCGCTGTGCTGCAGGGCTTCGGGATGACCGAGGCGTCCCCGGTGACGCACGTGTCCACCCGCGGTGAGACTCCGCTGGCATCCATCGGCCTGCCGGTCGCGAACACGGAGTGCAAGGTCGTTGACCTCACCGATGCGGACTTCGCCGAGATTCTGCCGCCGGGCAACGAGGGGGAGCGGTCCGACGCCGGCGAGATGTGGATCCGAGGTCCGCAGGTCATGCTGGGCTACCTCAACAACGAGGAGGCCACCGAGGTCACGCTCATGCGCGACGGCTGGCTGCGTACCGGTGACATCGTCCAGTACGACCACGAGGGCAACGTGTACGTCGTCGACCGGTCGAAGGAGCTCATCAAGTACAAGGGCTACCAGGTCGCGCCGGCGGAACTCGAGGCGCTGCTGATGAGCCACGAAGCCATCGCGGACGCCGCGGTCGTCGGCTACCGCAGGGAGTCTGACGGTGAGGAGGTACCGAGGGCGTTCGTCGTGCCGCAGGTCGGTCTGGACGGCAATGTACTGGAGATCGACAAGGAGGAGCTGATGGTGTGGGTGGCGCAGCGGGTCGCACCGTACAAGAAGATCCGGATGGTCGAGTTCACGGACGTCATCCCGAAGTCCGGCACCGGCAAGATCCTGCGTAAGGACCTGCGGGACGTACCGCTGAGTGCTTAGCTTGCTTCTCCCTTCCGCCGATGTCGGCATCTTGGGATCGCAGGATGGTTTTGCGCTGGATTTCCATCCTCAGACCCCAAGATGCCGACATTGCGGGGAGCCCGGGCGGTCCGGAGGCAGCCGTCAGACAGCCATTGACCTCCTATCCCCCCTGCTAGCCTGAGAATATGGCGAGCGGAGCAGCGGCGAAAGTGAAGAACGGGTCCGGGCGCCCGGAGCGGACGCACACCACCGGGCCGGTCACTGTATGGCTCCGCCGACTGGTCCTGGTAGCCACCGCAGCCGTCACCGTGTGGGTGCTCGTCCGCTACCCGGGCATGCCGGACACGGTGCCCGTCCACTTCGGCACCGGTGGGGACGCCGACGACTGGGGATCGAAGTCGACGATCCTGTGGCTCTCGTTGATCATGCTGGCGTGCATCGGTGGATGTCACTGGCTCTCATCGCGCCCACGGATCTTCAACTATCCGAAGGAGTTCACGGAGGGCAACGCCCAGGCGATGTACCGCGTCGGTGAACAGATGATGGTCTGGCTGAATGCCGGGCTGGTGGTCTGTTACCTCGGCATCGCTGCCGGCATGCTCACCGACATCAACATCCTGGTCATTCTTCTGCCCGGCCTGGTCCTCCTGCTCGGCGGAACGGTCGTGGGCATCGTGAAGATGGTCCGCGCCTGAGCGGCATCTCTGTCGTGCACCCGGGTAGGCTCCGGACCCAGTGCCTGATTCCCGAGAGAGGACGCCGATGGACATCCCCGGACTCCCCAATTTCCGTGACCTCGGTGGTCACCGCACCGGCCACGGCACGGTCATCGCGCCGGGGGTGCTGTTCCGCTCCGTCGACCTGAGTCGACTGGAACCCGCCGGTGGTGACGCTCTCGGTGACCTCGGCATCCGCCGCGTCATTGACCTGCGCACCACCGCCGAGATCGAGAAGCATCCTGACCTGCTCCCGGACGGGATGACCACTGTCCACCTCGACGTCCTGGCTGATTCCGGCGCAACGACGGGCGCACAGTTGGCGAAAGTGCTGGCCGATCCCCGTCGCCTCACCGAGATTCTCGGTGGTGGTGCGGCAGTGGAGCGGATGACCGGCACCTACCGGAACATCGTGACCCTGCCGAGTGCCCTGCGCAGCTACCGGGAACTGTTCCTCGGGATCGCCGGACCTGCCGAGGTCACCGGACATGACGTGGACACCGGTGGCGTCCTCTTCCACTGCACGACCGGCAAGGACCGCACCGGCTGGGCCGCGGCGTCCCTGATGCTGCTGCTCGGGGTGGACGAGGACGCCGTCACCGAGGACTACCTGCGCACCAACACAGACCTGCTGCCCGCACTGCAGCCGGTGCTCGACCGTTTCGCTGAGCAGGGCGGGGATCCCGACGCACTGCTGCCCGTGCTGGGCGTGCGGGAGGAGTACCTGCGTACCGCTCTCGCCGAGGTCGACACCCTGTTCGGCGGCATCCGCGGGTACGCCACCGACGGTCTGGGACTGACGGAGCAGGACCTGGACCGGTTGACTGCCGCCGTCACTGTGGGCGTCTGACGTCTCTACCTGCTCCTCTCCCGCCTCTTGTCGGTTGACGTCCCGCGAGGCCGACCAGAGCACATCATTCACCGTGAGAAAGTATAAAAAGTACAAAGGGTATAAAACACGCAAAAGCCCGCCGCTGCTCCCACTCGCGCCACGCGTAGCATCAGCCACATGACTGCCCCCACCACCCTCCTCGACGGCGCTGTCGTGCGCCGCGCCCGCCCGGCCGACGTCCCCGGCATCCTCGACTGCATCCGTGCCCTCGCCGTCTACGAGAAGGAGCCGGACGCGGTGGAGAACACCGAGGAGATGCTCACGAAAACCCTCTTCGGGGAGACCCCGCAGGCCTTCGCGCATGTGGTGGAGCAGGGCGGCCAGATCCGCGGGATCGCCCTGTGGTTCCTCTCCTACTCCACCTGGACCGGACGCCACGGCATCTGGCTGGAGGACCTCTATGTCCACCAGGAATACCGTGGACACGGCTACGGTACCGCACTGCTGAAAGCACTCGCCGGGATCTGCGTCGACCGTGGCTACACCCGCCTGGAGTGGACGGTGCTGGACTGGAACGAGCCGTCCATCGCCTTCTACCGGTCGATCGGTGCAGCGCCGCAGGACGAATGGACCACGCAGCGTCTCGTCGGCGAGAACCTCGCCAACCTCGCAGGACGCTGACGTCCATGTAGGTCAAGGCCCCCGCGATGTCCCCGTCGGACACCCCGTACGCCGAGGTACTCGACCGCGTCACCGGCCCGCACCGTGCGACGACCGGCTGTCTGCACATCACCCGTCTCGCCAAGGTGGACGTCGGCGTCCTGCGCACTCTCGTCGAACGCACGGTGCGGGTCGCCAGAGCGGTGGACGCGGCCATCGACCGCTGACCCCGGAGCAGCCGCAGCCCGCAGTGGGCGACTTTTCAGGCTGAATGGAACTCTCGTGTGCCGCGCCAGGCGCAGGGAAAGGTGATTCCCGGTTAGAGACAGTTCGGTCTGTTTCGAGTCCCGGGTAGGAACCCTGTGGGCGAATTCCTCGATGCGCGGTGGCAGGACATCCTCTTCCGCTCCTATCAACACACGAGTCTGGTCGTCCAGGCGATCATCCTGGCGACCGTGATCGCGCTGGCGCTCGCCGTCCTGGTGACCAACTACCGGCCCCTGGCACCGGTGGCCAACGCCCTGCCCGCGATCGGTCTGACCAATCCGGGGCTCGCCCTCCTCGGCCTGATGATCCCACTCGTCGGCATCGGCACCCTGCCCTCGGTGATCATCGTCGTGTTCTACGCTGTCCTGCCGATTCTGCGTAACGCGGTGGTCGGTCTCCAGGCGGTCTCACCTGACCTGGTCGAGGCTGCCCGGGGACAGGGCATGAGTTCGGTGGCGGTCTTCTTCCGCGTCCGCCTTCCTCTCGCCTGGCCGGTCATCATCACGGGAATCCGCGTGTCCGCACACATGTCCATGGGGGTGGCGGCCATCGCCGCCTACGCTCTGGGCCCCGGACTCGGCAGTTACATCTACACCGGCCTCAGCCAGATCGGCAACGCCAACGCACTCAACTACGCCCTGGCCTCCTCGGCGGTCTCGATCTGCGGCGTGAGCGCGGCGATCGCCGCCGCCGGCGCGGTGAAAGCGAAGAAGGAACACCTCGCCTACACAGCCACGATGGTCATCGCCTTCGAGTTGCCCTCGATCTCCATCCTGCCCTGGTTGGCTGACCTGTTGGGGCTGTCCCCGGCGGTGGCGGGTGTATGGATCGGCGGCAACATCGACACCACGGCTGCTGTCTCGGCGGCCGGTGCACCGGCGGGGGAGGACTCGCTGCAGATCGCATCGATCGTCAAGGTCACCCAGAACGCCCTGATCGGTGTGGTCGCGGTCGCGCTCACCGCCTGGTTCGCTCTCAGGGTGGAGCGCGATGAGAGTGCTCCCAGGATCAGGGCCATCGACTTCTGGCACCGGTTCCCCAAGTTCGTCCTGGGGTTCATCGCAGCGTCGGTCGCCGTGACCGTCGCGGCGGAGTTCCTGTCGGAGGCGGACCTCGATGGTGTCGACAGTGCGGTGAAGGGTTTCCGGGACTACTTCCTGACTCTCGCCTTCGTCTCGGTCGGTCTCGAGTTCGAGGCGAAGGCGTTGCGGGAGGCAGGGATGAAGCCTGTAGCGGTCTTCGCTGCGGCCACCCTGTTCAACATCGTGCTCGGGCTGGCGCTCGCCACACTGCTGTTCAGCAACTTCGAGGTCTGATCAGCTGCCCTGCCCGGCGAGCTGACTCTCCAGCTCCCGGACCCGGCGCTTGAGCTCCCTGTCCTTCTCCCACCGTGCCGTGACGTCACGGAGCACGGCGGCCACACCCTCGACGCGACCCTCGGCGTCCTTCAGCATGACGATGGAGAACTCCAGGGAGACGCGGGTTCCGTCCTTCCGGACGCCAGGGGCGGTCAACGGTTCCCGGCCGTACCTGGTCACGCCGGTCTCCATGACCCGGTCCCAACCGGTCCAGTGGGCGCCCCGCATCTTCTCCGGGATGATGAGTTCCAGCGACTGGCCGACCGCGTCCTCGGCGGACCAGCCGAACATGTGGACCGCGGCGTCGTTCCACAGCCGGATGGTCCCGGAATGGTCGGCGTAGACCACCGCGTCGAGCGTGGAGCCGGTGATGATGCGGTCGGCGAGTGACATGACTACCTCCAGTGTGTTGCGTCACACTCCACGCTACGCGCTGACCTGCCCGAAGACGACGAAGAACCCCACCGGAAGCGGTGGGGTTCTGCCGAACGGCCGTTACGCGTTGACGGACGCGCGGGCCTTCTGCGCGGCGGCGACGAGCACCTTCAGCGCGGCGGTGGTCTCTTCCCAACCGCGGGTCTTCAGACCGCAGTCCGGGTTGACCCACAACTGACGGGCCGGCACGGCCTCGAGGGCGTCGGCGAGCTGCTTGTCGACCTCGGCCTGCTCCGGGACGCGCGGGGAGTGGATGTCCCAGACGCCCGGGCCGACGGCCAGCTCGAAGCCGGAGTCCTTGAGGGCGTGCAGCACCTGCATGCCGTTACGGGAGGCCTCGATGGAGGTGACGTCGCCGTCCAGGTCCGCAATGGTGCCGATGAGCTCGTTGAACTCGGAGTAGCACATGTGGGTGTGGATCTGGGTGACGTCCTCGACACCGGAGGTGGCCAGGCGGAAGGATCCGACGGACCACTCCAGGTAGTACGGCTGCTGGGCGCGGCGCAGCGGCAGCAGCTCACGCAGTGCGGCCTCGTCGACCTGGACGATCTTCGCACCGGCGTCCACCAGGTCGTCGATCTCGTCGCGCAGGGCCAGGGCGACCTGGTCGGCGGTCTCGCCGAGCGGCTGGTCGTCGCGGACGAAGGCCCAGGCCAGCATGGTCACCGGACCGGTCAGCATGCCCTTGACGATCTTGTCGGTGAAGGACTGCGCGATCTTGTACCACTCGACGGTCATGGCCTTCGGGCGGGTGACGTCACCGAACAGGATCGGCGGACGGACGCACCGGGAGCCGTAGGACTGGACCCACGCCAGATCGGTGGAGTGGTAGCCCTCGAGCTGCTCGGAGAAGTACTGCACCATGTCGTTGCGCTCGGGCTCACCGTGGACGAGCACGTCGAGGCCCAGGGCCTCCTGACGGTCGATGACGTCCTTGACCTCGGCGACCATCGCGTCGTGGTACTGCTCGGCAGTGAACTCACCGGAGCGCAGCTTGGCGCGGGCACCACGGATCTCGGTGGTCTGCGGGAAAGAACCGATGGTGGTGGTCGGCAGCGGCGGGAGGTTCAGCTCGCGCTCCTGGACCTCACGACGCTGGTCGAAGGGATTGCGGTGGCGGTCGGCCTCGGTGATGGCGGCGGTGCGCTGACGCAGCGCGGCGTTGCGGGTGCGCTCCGAGTTCTTGCGGGACGCCACGGCGGCGTGGGCCTCGGCGACGGCGGCGTCGTCACCCTCGGACTCCTCGCCACGCAGGGCGCGGTCCAGCAGGGCGACCTCGGCGATCTTCTCGGCGCCGAAGGCGAGCCAGCTGCGCAGCTCGGGATCGTTGTCGAGGCTGGTCTCCTGGGCCAGGGAGTAGGGGACGTGCAGCAGGGACGCGCTGGTGGAGACGCCAACCGGGCCGCGGGCGGCGAGGGCCTTGAGGGTCTCCAGGGCGCGGGCCAGGTCGGTGCGCCAGATGTTGCGGCCGTCGACGACACCGGCGAGCAGCTGCTCGGCACCGGTCCAGGACGGGAGCAGGTCGGCGTCGGCGATGTTGGTCTCGTCGGCCTGACGCTCATCGGTGCGGCCGGTGACCAGGTCGACACCGAAGGCGGCGATGCCGGTGCCGGTGAGGGTCTTGATGGCGAGGTCGCCGTCACCGAAGTAGGTCTGCAGCAGGATGTTCAGGTCGGTCGCGGCGGCGAGCTTCCCGTAGCCCGCGCGGGTGCGGGCCAGGAGGTCAGCCTTGCGGTCCTCGTCGGCGTCGACGTCGGTGACCAGGTAGGGCTCGTCGAACTGGACCCAGGCGGCGCCGCGCTCGGCGATGCGGGGGAGCAGGCGGGCGTAGGCGTCGAAGACCTCTTCGAGGTGGGTCAGCGCGTCGGAGCCGTCGGTGGTGCGGGCCAGGGCCAGGTAGGTCAGCGGGCCGATGAGGACCGGGCGGGCGGCGGTGCCGCGGGTGATCTGGTCGTGGAGGTCGGCGAGCAGGGCGGCGTCATCGAGACGGAACTCGGTGTCCGCGGCCAGCTCGGGGACGATGTAGTGGTAGTTGGTGTCGAACCACTTGGTCATGGCGGATGCCGGGAGCTCGGCGGTACCGCGGGCGGCGGCGAAGAGACGGTCGACGAAGGCGGGCAGGCCGTCGTTGTCGTGGTCGTCGATGTCGGCGACGCGGGCCGGCAGGGCGCCCAGCAGGGCGGAGGTGTCGAGCATGGCGTCGTAGAAGCTGCGGCCGATGGTCGGGACGGAGTCCAGGCCGGCGGCGGTGAGCTGGTCGGCCTGCTGGTTGACCAGCTGGGTGGCGACGGTGGCGAGGTTGCGCCCGGTGGAGGCGTCCTTCCAGTAGGTCTCCAGGGCCCTCTTGAGCTCGCGCTTCGGGCCGATGCGCGGAACCCCGGCGACGGTGGCGTTGATCTGTGCGGTCACTTGTGATCCTTCACGTGTGGTTGAACGGGTCTCGCCGTCGATACGTGAGTCACATGCGTGCCGTGTCCGTGACTGCCCGCCCCCGGGGTTCGCACTGGGTATGCGAAAGCCCCGGGAATGGTCTGGTGAAACAGGCCTGCATGCTGCGGTAATCAGGTCCGTGGGGGCCTGCCCGCAGGTTCCGCCTCGTCCGGGGCTCCAGGAGGGGAACTTCGACTCTCGTCGACTGCTTGGTGCCCAAGAGAACCAGTAGACCGCTTGGTCTGTCAAGTTCGCCTGCCGCCCATTCCGGAAGATTTCTGCGAAGGCACAGGTCAGTGGGGGTAACGGTGAATCGACTTAACCGGTCCAGAGACGGCGGCCGGCGGCGTCCAGGTGGTTGCGACTGCCCACCGGTCGCCGCCGCCTTGCCCTGGTGACCCGCACTCGGCAGAATGAGCACGTCAACACAGCAGCGCGGCGTCCCCGAGGTGACATAGGGGAGCGCCGCACCGGCGCCCTGCGCCGGAAACCCCGTCGTAGAACCCAGGAAGCCCACCTGTGCGCCCTCTGTCACGTCCTGTCCGCATCACGCTGATCAGCATCAGCGTGGCCCTGTTCGTCATCACCTGGCTCTGGCTCGTCCTCAGCCAGCCGGACGACTCCGACTTCTCCTCCGTCGCGGACTCCCGCTCCACGGCCATCGCCCTCGTCGGTTTCCTGGTTCCCACGATCCTCTCCCTGATCGCGGTGGTCCCCACCCTGCCGGTGCGTACCCTGAGCATCATCCCGGTTGCCCTGGTGCTCAATATCGTCGTCGGCCAGGTCGTCGGCACGATGGGTCTGCCCCTGCCGCTCTACCTGGACTCCTTCGGCACTGTCCTCGTCGCCGTGCTCGCCGGTCCCGCCGCGGGTCTGGCCACCGGCGGTCTCTCGTCCCTCGTCTGGGGCGCGTTCAACCCGACGATCATCTGCTTCGCCGCCGGCTACGCGATGATGGGCTTCGCCGTCGGCCTGATCCGTCAGCTGTGGAAGTCCTCCTGGTGGAAGGTCGTCATCACCGGCCTGGTCCTCGGTTTCCTCTCCGGCCTGGTCTCCGCACCGGTCGCGAACTTCATCTTCGGCGGCACCGCGGGCACCGGCACCGGCCTGCTCGTCTCCGGCTACGAATCCCTCGGTTTCTCCAATACCAGCGCCGTTTTCCTGCAGTCCTGGACCTCCGACCCGATCGACAAGGTCATCATCTTCCTGCTGGTCTTCGCGGTCTACCGTGCCCTCCCGTTGCGAACCCGACGCACCTTCGATCCGGCGGACGTATGAATCCCCTCACCCCGCTGACCGCCGCGATCTGCGCGGTCGTCGTGGTCATGGTCGCCCATGAACCCGTGGTCAGCGGCATCTTCCTCATCGCCGCCGCAGTGATGGCCCTGTGTGCAGGACGCCGCCACCGCCGCGCCCTGCTCGCCGCCCTGGTGATCTCCGTGCCGGCGACGGTCTCCTACGCGTTGATCTACGTTCCCTTCGCCGACGACGGCTGGGCCACCACCGGCGACCTCTCACTGCGTTTCGCCGCGATGACGGTCTCCGGCCTGCTGCTGCTCTCCTTCGTCAACGCCGACGATCTCATGCGTGACCTGCAGCTGCGCATCCCCGCCCCGCTGGTCTACATGGTCGGCTCGGTGGTGCGCCTGCTCCCCATGGCGCAGCACCGCTGGCGGACGATCCGTCAGGTCCAGCTCAGCCGTGGCGTCCCCGATAGCTGGCGTGCCCGGACGTCCTGCGTCCTCCCGCTGGTCGTCGGTCTGGTGGTGGACGCCGGCAACCGCGCCCGCCCGCTGCAGCGCACCGGCATCGGGGAGACGGGGACACGCACCGTGCTCGTCCCGGTCGCCGACCCGCCGGTCCAACGGATCGGCCGGTGGCTGCTCATCGTGGCGTCCGTCCTCGCCGCTGTCCTCGCGGTGATGTGACGCGTACCCTGGTCAGGGTACGTAACCACCGAGAACACCACAGAGGGAGACAGATCATGGCAACTGTCAGCAAGGCCAGCGCACACTGGGAAGGCGACCTGTTCAACGGCTCCGGCAAGGCCAGCCTGGACACGTCGAAGATCGCCACCGTCGACATCAACTGGAAGGCCCGCACCGAGGCCACCGGCGGCACAACCAACCCCGAGGAACTCCTCGGCGCCGCCCTGGCGTCCTGCTACCTCATGCAGCTGTCCAACGGACTCGCCGAGGACGGCCACCCGGCCGACACCCTCGATGCCCGGGCAGCCGTCACCTTCGACCCGGACAAGGGCGGGATCACCGGCATCACCCTCATCGTCAGCGGTGAGGTCCCCGGTCTCGACGACGACGCGCTCCGTGAGAAGGCCCGCTGGGCCAAGGAGACCTGCCCGGTCTCCAATGCGCTGAAGTCCGTGCCCAAGGAGATCCGCTTCGAGTGAGCTACATCTGGGGGACCTCGGGCTCAGGCCTGTCCGAGCACGCCTGGGCCGCGGCCGAGTCGTCCGGCGCCGCGTGGGTCGGGAATGACGCCGCAGCGCACATCACCCTGCTGCGCCCGACCGTCCGCGAGGAGCTCGCCTTCGGGATGGAGCAGCAGGGGGTTCCCCGCGAGGTCATGGCGTCCCGCATCGACGACGCCGTGGACCTCTGGGGGCTGGGGGAGATCATCGACCGGGACCCGTCGCGACTGTCCACCGGGCAGACGCGCCGGGTCGCTGTCGCGGCGGCACTGCTGCGCGACCCCGGGGCGCTGGTCCTCGACTGTCCGACCGACGGGCTGGACGCTGCGGCAGTGGACACGCTGGTGGAGACCCTGGGCCGGTTCGCCGGGGACGTGACCGTCTACGACCGGGTCGCCACACCACTGGCGGTCCTGGCTGACGAGCAGTTCGCTCTGGTCGACGGAACACTGACGCCTGCCCCGGCACCGGGACCGGAGCTGCCGGAGATGACACCGGCGTCCCCCGGGGAGCCGGTGCTGGACGCCGGGTTCACCGCAACGAACGGGTCATTCATCCTGGACGCGACGCTGGTCGCCCGCGCCGGGCAGGTCACCCACCTCGCCGGGCCGAACGGCTCAGGCAAGACCACGCTCATGCTCGCCGTGCTCGGGCTGCTCCCGCACACCGGACGCCTGGTCGCGCCGTCATCGCCGACTCCGGGGTGGGCGCCGACCGGGATGGACGCCGCGTTCTCGAAGCGGTCGGTGTTCCGGGAACTCATGGTGGGCACGGATGCCGCCCATGCGCGCGCCGCCCTCGAATGGGTGGGGCTGGAGCAGTGGGCGGACGTCCACCCCCTGGACGTGCCCAGTGCCGCCCGACGGATGGTGGCGGTGGCTGCCGCACTGGTCCGGGGGCCCGAGCTGCTGCTCGTCGATGAGCCGACCGTCGGCCTGGATGCGCCGGGGCACCGCTGGCTCGCCCGCGTCCTGCGGGGCTACGCGGCGGGGGAGTACCACCGCGCTCTCGGGGTGGGGGAGAAACGTCCGGCGGTGCTGTGGACCTGTCACGACGCGGAGTTCGCCGCAGCGGTCAGCGATGTGTCGGTGGAGCTGCGGAACCGGCCCTGAACAGGAAAAAAAGACCCGGCCGCAGTTGTGGGGGCGGCCGGGTCGTTCACTGAGATGTCGTGTGTCTCACCCGGACTATCGGCACCTCGTCAGAGGGTGTTACTTACTCGCCGGCAGGAATTTCGGCGGGGGAGTCACCGCGGTGGGAGACCTCGATGCGGCGGGACTTCGCCCGCTCGGCGACCGGAAGGGTCACGGTGAGCACACCGTCGGCGTAGTCCGCGGAGATCCTGCTGGTGTCCACGGTGTCCCCGACGGCGACCTGGCGGCGGTAGGTGCCGGAGAAGCGCTCGGCAGCGAGCCAGGTGGTGCCGTCGTCCCGCTCGGCGTCCGCCGGGCCGGTGGTCCGTGCCGCGGAGATGGTGAGGAGTCCGTTGTCGATGTCGATGTCGACGGAGTGTGGGTCCACACCCGGGAGGTCGGCGGTGAGGGTGAAGCCCTCCTCGGACTTCGCGAGATCCATCGGCATGAAGCGCGGGGTGCGGTCGGCGGGGGTGCCGAAGAATCCGCGGGCGACATGGTCGAGCGGGGCGAAGGGGTCGAGGCGGAGAGTGCTCATGGTGCTGTCCTGTCTGTCCCGGTAAAACCCGGGACCGTCGGTCGAAGTTGATTACACCACGCTCAACTCTGGCGTCCCCGGATCTATTCCCGACAGGCTGTGACCGGGTGTGGGGAACTATCCCCCGTCGGTGCCCGGAATGTCTGTTTGTTTCGTGGTTGACCAGCCCCTGGGGGTACCGTTCGGGTGACGACAACTGCCACCCTCCTGAAAGGAACACGGTGTACACTCCCGACGCCATCGGCACTCCGGGCGCCGCCAACGCCACGAAAGTCCTCCTCCTGGGTTCCGGTGAACTCGGCCGCGAGGTGACCATCGCCCTGCAGCGGCTCGGCGTGGAGGTACACGCCGTCGACCGGTACACCGGAGCTCCCGCCCAGCGGGTCGCTGACTTCCAGTACACGATCGACATGACCGACCCGCAGGCGGTCCGTGCCCTCGTCGAGCAGGTCCGCCCGGATTTCGTGGTCCCGGAGATCGAGGCCCTGGCCACAGATGCTCTGGCCGAGGTCGAGGACGCAGGGCTGGCCACCGTCGTTCCGACCGCCCGCGCCACCCAGCTCACCATGAACCGTGAAGGCATCCGCACCCTGGCGGACAAGGAGCTCGGCCTGCCGAACTCGCGCCACGTCTTCGCCTCCACCTACGAGGAGTTCGAGGACGGCGTCCGCCAGATCGGTATCCCGTGCGTAGTCAAGCCGGTCATGAGCTCCTCGGGCAAGGGGCAGTCCTACATCCGTGACTCCGAGGAGATCGCCCCGGCGTGGGAGTACGCGATGAGCGGCGGCCGGGTCCGGTCCGAGCGCGTCATCATCGAGCAGTTCGTGCCCTTCGACTACGAGATCACCCTGCTCACCATCCGGTCCGTTGACCCCGCCACCGGCGAGGACGCCACCTGGTTCTGCGAGCCGATCGGCCACCGTCAGCAGCACGGTGACTACGTCGAGTCCTGGCAGCCGGCGCAGATGAGCGAGGAGGCGCTGGGTGCGGCGCGCTCCGTCGCCGCCCGCATCACCGGAGCACTGGGAGGACGCGGCGTCTTCGGTGTGGAACTCTTCATCAAGGGCAATGACGTGTACTTCTCCGAGGTCAGCCCCCGCCCGCACGACACCGGCATGGTGACCATGGGCTCGCAGCGCTTCAGTGAGTTCGACCTGCACGCCCGGGCGATCCTCGGCCTGCCGATCGACACGACCCTGGTCTCCCCGGGTGCCTCTGCGGTGATCTACGGCGGTACGGAGGGTGATGCCCCGTCCTACGCCGGCCTGGCCCAGGCGCTGAACGTGCCGGAGGCGGACGTCCGCATCTTCGGCAAGCCGGTCGCCCATGAGCGTCGTCGTATGGGTGTGGCCTTCACGACCGCCGAGAGCACCGACCTGGCGCGTCAGACGGCCAAGAAGGCGGCGGATGCCGTCTCACTGCACGTGAAGTAGTTTTCTCCCCGGAGACGCCGGGCTGGTCCATGACCGGCCCGGCTTTTCGGCGTCTTCACTGTATTCTCCGGTGCCTGCCCACGGAATT
>NZ_BJNT01000004.1 GCF_006539825.1 Corynebacterium variabile | reverse complement strand
GGTGGTCTTCCTGGCGGTGGTCTTCCTGGCGGTGGTCTTCTTCGTCGTCTTCCGCGCCGACTTCGCTGACTTCTTCGAGGCCCCACCGTCCGCAGCCTCCTTGGCACGACGCTCACTGAGCAGCTCATTGCCGCGGGCGTCGGTCATGGTCTCCGGGGTGTCCCCACGGCGCAGCGACGCATTCGTCTCACCGTCGGTCACGTACGGGCCGAAGCGCCCTTCCTTGACCGTCATCGGCTTGCCGGAGACGTCATTGTCACCCAGCTGCTTCAGCGGGGGCTTCGCCGCCGCCCGGGCACGACGCTTCGGCTCGGCGTAGATCCGCCGCGCCTCGTCCACCGTCACCGTGAAGATCTGCTCCTCACTGGCCAGCGACCGGGAGTCGTTCCCCTTCTTCAGGTACGGTCCGAACCGGCCGTTCTGCGCGGTGATCATCTCACCGTCGGACGGGTCCACACCGACCTCACGCGGCAGGGACATGACCTTCAGCGCGTCCTCCAGCGTCACCGTCGCCGGGTCCATGGTCTTCAGCAGGGACGCCGTCTTCGGCTTCAGGGTCTCCTCGAGGATCTCCTTGATCCGCTTGGCCTTCTTGTTCTCCGCGGTCTTGGTCTCCCGGCTGAGCGGCTTCTTGCCCTCCTCAGCCCGGGCGGCGTCCTCCGCGTCACGTTCGGCGTCGATGACCTTCTCGGCCTCGGCGGTGACGCGTGCCTCCTCGTCGTCCTTCACCTTCTCGGTGACGTACGGGCCGTAGCGTCCTTCCCGGGCCACGATGACGCGCCCGTTCGCCGGGTTCACGCCCAGCTCACGGCCGCCCTGCGGCGTCGCGAAGAGCTTCTCTGCGACCTCCAGGGTCAGCTCGTCCGGCAGCAGCGCCTCGGGCAGGTTCGCCCGCTGCACCGTCGGCTCGGCCGGCTCACCGGACTCGGTCGTCGCACCCGGCTCCGCCGGGATGATGCGCTCCAGGTAGGCGCCGTAGCGTCCCACCCGCACCACGACGGGGACGCCGTTGGCATCGTCGAAGAGATGCAGGGAGTTCACCTTACGGGCGTCGATCTGCTCCAGGTTGTCGTTGACCAGGTGCTTCAGGCCACCGAGCCGGGCCACGGACTCCGCCGTCGCGTCCGAGGCCTCGGGGTCCCCGAAGTAGAAGCCCTTGAGCCAGTGCGACCTGTTCTCCTCACCACGGGCGATCTCGTCGAGCTCGTCCTCCATCGAGGAGGTGAACTCGTAGTCCACCAACGAGCCGAAGTTGTTCTCCAGCAGGCCGACCACGGCGAAGGCGGTCCAGCTCGGCACCAGCGCCGAGCCGCGGGAGACCACGTACCCGCGGTCTTTGATGGTGTTGATGATCGAGGCGTAGGTCGACGGACGGCCGATCCCCAGCTCCTCCATCGTCTTGACCAGCGAGGCCTCCGTGTAGCGCGCCGGCGGCTGGGTCTCGTGACCCTTCGCCGCGATCTCGGCGGCGTCCAGCGCATCGCCCACAGTCAGCACCGGCAGTGCCTTCTCGGCGTTGTCGGCGACATCACGGCCGTCGGCGGTACGGGTGGTCTCCACGTAGGCCTTGAGGAAGCCGGGGAAGGTGATCGTGCGGCCGGTGGCCTGGAAATCCACGGCCTCGCCACTCGTCGCCTCACCGGAGACCGTCACCTTCATCGAGGTGCCCTTGGCGTCCGCCATCTGGGATGCCACGGTGCGCTGCCAGATCAGCTCGTAGAGCTTGAACTCCTCGGCGTCCAGCTGGGACGCCAGCGCGCCCGGGGTATTGAAGGTCTCACCGGCGGGGCGGATCGCCTCGTGGGCCTCCTGCGAGTTCTTCACCTTGCGGGTGTACTGCCGCGGGGCGTCCGCGACGAAGGACGGGCCGTACAGTTCCTTGGCCTGCTGGCGCGCCGCGGAGATGCCGGACGCCGAGAGCGTCGTCGAGTCGGTACGCATATAGGTGATGTGGCCGTTCTCGTAGAGACGCTGCGCGATGCGCATCGTCCGCTCCGAGGTGAAGTGCAGCTTGCGCCCGGCCTCCTGCTGCAGCGTCGAGGTCATGAACGGCGCGTAGGGACGCCGCGTGTACGGCTTCTCCTCCACATTGGTGACCGCCATGGTCGTCCCGGTCAGCGCGGACGACAGCGCCTCGGCACGTGCCTTGTCCAGCACCGTGACATTGGCCTGGGCCTTACCTGTCTTCAGCTTGCCGTCATCGTTGAAGTCACGGCCCTGGGCGACGCGTGCACCGTCGACGGCGACGAGGTTCGCGTCGAACTTCCGCGGGTTGGTGGTGGCGTCCTGGCCCCTGTCGCCGGTGTCCAGCGTCGCGGTGAGATCCCAGTAGCCGGCCCTGACGAACGCCATCCGCTCGCGCTCGCGGCGGACGATGACGCGGGTGGCGACGGACTGCACACGGCCGGCGGACAGCCGCGGCATGACCTTCTTCCACAGCACCGGGGAGATCTCGTAGCCGTAGAGCCGGTCGAGGACGCGGCGGGTCTCCTGGGCGTCCACCAGGTCGAAGTCGAGTTCGCGGGTGTTCTCCGCGGCCTCCCGGATCGCCTCCGGGGTGATCTCGTGGAAGACCATGCGCCGCACCGGCACCTTGGGCTTGAGAACCTCGAGCAGGTGCCAGGCGATGGCCTCGCCCTCACGGTCGGGGTCTGTCGCGAGCAGGAGCTCGTCGGCCTGCTTCAGCTTCGCCTTGAGGTCGGCGACCTTCTTCTTCTTGTCAGGGCTGACGATGTACAGCGGCTGGAAGTCGTCGTCGACGTTCACGCCGAGACGCGCCCACTGTTCCTTCTTGTACTTGGGCGGCACATCGGCGGCGCCCCGGGGCAGGTCGCGGATATGACCGACAGAGGCCTCGACGATGAAACCATCGCCGAGGAACTTCTGGATCTTCTTCGCTTTCGTGGCCGACTCCACGATCACGAACTTCTTTCCGCCACTCACGCTGCCCTGCGCTCCCATCCGGTCCGCCCTACCTTCATACTTCGAAACCACTCTCGACCAGCGACCATACACGGCGCTTCGGACAGGGGTGTGATTCCCTCGGCGGACAGGGGTGTCGTAGGCGGCGCCTCAGCGGCTCACTGAGGTGCTCGCTCAGGCGTTCGCCACGGTGAAACGGGCACGGCGGTGGGCCGGGGTCCCGAGCTCGTCGACGGCGGCCTTCGCGAAGGTCCCGGCGCTGACGAAGTCACCGGCCGGCTGGTCGTCACCGAGGTTGTAGGACGCGGACGCCTCACCCGGGGCGATCTCGGGGGCAGGGGCGAGCATGGTCCAGTCCAGACCCTCCGGGGCGGCGCGCCAGAGGTCGAGGATCTCGGCGAAGCTGTCGGCCTCGGCCTTGTAGGCGGCCGGGAAGTCCGGGGTGTCCTTGAGCTGGGTACCGTCGGGGGTCTCGGTGGCACCGGCACCGCCGATGATGAAGATACGGGCGGTGACGTTCGCCTCGGCCAGGGCCGGGATCAGGGCGGCGTGGGCGTCGATGATCGGCTGCACGGAGCTGCCGTCGCGGGCGCCCGGCACGGAGAGCACGAGGATGTCGGTGGCGGCGGCCTTGGCAACGACGTCCGCGGTGTCCGAGATTTCGCCGGTGACGTAGGTGACGCCCTCGACGGCGTCCTTGACGACCGCCGGACTCTTCCGGGTGACGCCGGTGACGGCGAATCCACGGGACGCTGCCTCTGCGGTGATGGCCGAACCGACCATGCCGGTGGATCCGTAGACGGTGATGGTGCTCATGGTGTGTACCTCCGAGGGTGTGGTTCTGGCTGTGGTTCTGGGTGTGGTTCTGAGTGAGGAGCGTGGGTGTTCCCGGCGCCTCTGTCGTTCTGGAACCGACCATACGCGGGTCACTTACCAATGTAAAGTGACTTACCGAAATTCGTCTCCTGTGCACTTCAGGTGTAAGGTCCCGTTCATGACCGCATGGAATCCTGCCGCCCGCGACTGCCCCAGCCGCACCCTCTTCGCCACCGTCGGCGACCGGTGGAACATGCTCATCCTGCTCGCACTCGAAGACGGGGAACAGCGCTTCGGCGAGCTGAAGACGCACGTCGACGGCATCTCGGACAAGGTCCTCACCCAGCGGCTCGGCGTCCTCACCGCCGACGGCCTGGTCGAGCGCACCGCCTACGCCGAAATCCCGCCGCGCGTGGTCTACCGGCTCACCCCACTGGGCCACTCCGCCCTGCCGCCGGTGCACGGCCTGTTCGACTGGACCGTGGGGCACATGAGCGACGTCGTCGCCTCACAGTCGGGGTCCTCGGCCAGCGCCTGACCCGCGATGCCGCACTCTGGCATCCCATCCTGCAGCGCGGTATCTCTTCATGCCGCCTGAGCCGTCTGAAGCGACATGGAGAGCTGCCGCTGTGCACGTACCGCTGCCGCTGGGGTAGAAAGGCCGGGACAGAAAGGCCGGGTCGGCAGGCGATGCCGGCGACACACCCACGCATACAGAACACCGCCCCTACCGGAGTGATCCGGTGGGGGCGGTGCCCTGAGTGGTTCTGTCGAGAGACAGGACCGCGTCTCAGTGTCCTGCGGCGAACCGCGGAACAGTCCCGGGGGACTTAGAGAGCGGTGACCTGCTGAGCCTGGGGGCCCTTGGCGCCCTCGCCGATCTCGAACTCGACCTGCTGGTTCTCCTCGAGGGTACGGAAGCCGTTGCCCTGGATCTCGGAGTAGTGGACGAAGACGTCAGCGCCGCCGTCGTTCGGAGCGATGAAGCCGTAGCCCTTTTCAGCGTTGAACCACTTGACGGTTCCCTGTGCCATGTTCTTACCTTCTTCAGATTCGGTGATCGACATCCCCACGTTCTTGTACGGGGACGTCGGGCCGATGCTAAGACCACCGGAGTGGAGGTCCGTCCGCATTCAAGACAACTCCCGCGAACGTTTCACCTACTGACACGGCGAAACACCGGTGGAACAGCGAGCAAAGCGACGCACAGAAACTGTGACCGCCCACCAGTGTTCCACGTTTGCGGACCAACCACCACACCACCCCCGAAATTGCCAGCCCCTACACTGGTCAGCCATGGCAGACAGTGGTGCAGCTCCCGGCGTCCCCGGTTCCTACGGGGCTGAGCTCCTCGACGCCCTCACCCCGCTGATCAGGAACAACACGGGAAACAGCGCAGAAAACAGCGACAACAACGGCGCAGAAAACACCGTCCTCACGCACGTGCGCACCGAGCCCGCCCGCCTGTCGAAACCCGTGGACTGGCCTGACTGGGTCGACCCGGACCTGCGCCGTCATCTCGAGCATGAGGGCATCGAACGCCCCTGGTCACACCAGGTCACCACCGCGAACCACGCCCGCAACAGCACCGATGTCGTCATCGCGACAGGCACGGCGTCCGGCAAGTCGCTGGGCTACCAGCTGGCCGTCACCGATGCCCTGATCCACGACCGCCTGGCGTCCTGCCTGTACCTGTCGCCGACGAAGGCTCTGGCCCAGGACCAGCGCCAGGCGCTGGCACGCCTCATCGCGTCCTCCCCGGCGATGAAGGACGCCGTGGTCGCCACCTATGACGGCGACACCCCGGGCGAGGCCCGCCGCCTGATCCGGGAGGAGGCACGCGTCATCATCTCCAACCCGGACATGGTGCACGCCTCGATCCTCGGCAACCGCGAACGGTGGACGCGCCTGCTGCGCAACCTGCGCTTCCTCATCGTCGACGAATGTCACGTCTACCGGGGCGTCTTCGGCGCGCACGTGTCCCTGGTGCTGCGCCGGCTGCTGCGGCTGGCCCACCGGGCGGGTGCCCGTCCGACCATTGTCCTGGCCAGTGCGACGACCGCGGATCCGGCAGGGCAGGCGCAGCGACTGACGGGGCGTCCGACCGTGGCAGTGACCGAGGACGGCTCCCCGCGCGGTGAACGGACCGTGGCCCTGTGGGAGCCGGGGTTCCTGGAGAACACCGTCGGAGAGCACGGTGCGCCGGTGCGCCGTGCGGCGACGACCGAGGCGGCGGCGATCATGGCCCGCACCATCGCCGAGGGTGCGCGCACACTGACCTTCGTGCGCTCCCGGCGCGGCGCGGAGATCACCGCCCTGGCCTGCGCGGATGACCTCACCGGGCTGGGCCGGGTCGATGACGCGCGGCGCATCGCGTCCTACCGGGCGGGCTACACCCCGGAGGCCCGCCGGGTGCTGGAGAAGCGGCTCGACGACGGTGATCTGCTGGGCATGGCTGCCACCAGCGCGCTGGAGCTCGGCATCGACGTCGGCGGCCTCGACGTGGTCGTGAGCTGCGGTTTCCCCGGCACTGTGGCGAGTTTCCGGCAGCAGGCCGGTCGTGCCGGACGCCGCGGCCAGGGTTGCCTGGTGGTCATGGTGGCCTCCGACAACCCGATGGACACCTACCTCGTCCACCACCCCGGCGACCTGCTGGACCATCCGGTCGAGGCGAGCGTCTTCGACCCGACGAACCCCTATGTCCTGGCCGACCACGTGCTCTGTGCGGCCGCGGAGGCCCCGCTGACCGACGGCGAGGTGACCGCCTTCGGCGGGGACGTGGACGCCACGGGTGTAGTCCGTCAGCTGACGGACCAGGGGCTGCTGCGGCGCAGGCCGCGGGGAATTTTCGCCGATGTGGACGCCGCGACGGGCGTCCATGCCCGGGTCAACATCCGTGGCGGCTCCGGCGACCAGGTGCTCATCGTCGACACGACCTCCGGCCAGATCCTCGGCACCGTCGACGCCGCCCGGGCGGTCTCCGAGGTCCACGACGGTGCGGTGTACGTCCACCAGGGTGAGACGTTCGTGGTCGACGAACTGTCGCTGGCAGAGTCGATGGCCGCGGTGCACCCGGAGACCCCGGACTGGTTCACCCGGGCGATGGAGACCACCGAGATCCGGATGGGTCAGGTGTACTCGACCAGGGAGATCGGAGGGACGGACTCCGCGCCCTCGGGCATCTGGCTGGCGGATGTGCAGGTGCAGGTCACCCACCAGGTCACCGGCTACCAGCGTCGGACCTCCGACGGCGAGGTGCTGCAGACCGTGCCGTTGGAGGTACCGCCGCAACGGCTGGTCACCCGGGCCGCGGCATACACGGTGGACCCGGGCGTACTCTTCGACCTGGGCATCGAGGAACCGCTGTGGCCGGGGACGCTGCACGCCGCCGAACATGCGGCCATCGGGATGCTGCCGCTGCTGGCCACCTGTGACCGCTGGGACATCGGCGGCGTCTCGACCGTGCTGCATTCCGACACCGGCTTCCCCACCGTCTTCGTCTACGACGGCTACGCCGGCGGCGCGGGCTTCGCCGAGGCCGGGGTCAACCGCTTCGCGGAGTGGATGCGGATGACGGCGGAGGCGGTGGAATCCTGCGCCTGCGAGTCGGGGTGCCCGTCGTGTGTGCAGTCGCCGAAGTGCGGCAACGGCAATGATCCGCTGTACAAGCAGGGTGCGGCGGTGCTGCTTCGCGCGTTGGCGGAGAAGGCCTCGGTCGCGGGCCCTGTCGGCTAAGGTGAGCCTCACTCTGACGCTCTTCCGACTGGAGACCCATTCCCCGCCGATCCGCCGTCACCCTCGCAGCGCTCGCCGCTGTCACCGCCCTGACCGTCACCGTCGCTCCCACGACTGCCGCGCCGTTGATCCCCGGCTCGCCGACGCCGGAGCCGATGGCGCCGATCGTCACGCCGGACTGGTCCGGGCTCGACGTCCGTACCCCGGAGAGCCTGCCTGATCTGCCGGCCGAGTCAGGCGTCCCCCCTGCAGGAGGTCCCCCTGGCCGAGGCCCAGCGCATGCCCTCCGGCGGTGACACCCAGCAGCGCTTCGTCTATTCGACCGTGGACCAGCACGGTGAGATCGCGGCGTCCACCGCGGCGGTGTTCCTTCCCACCGGTGCGGCTCCGGAGGGCGGCCGGCCGGCACTCGCCTGGGCGCACGGCACGACCGGCATGGGCGACAACTGCACACCCTCGGCCGGCAGCCGCAATGACAAGGTCCTCGTCGATCACTGGGTGGACGCCGGGTACGCGGTCGTCGCGTCCGACTACACGGGCATGGGGACGCCGGGCCTGATGAGCTACTTCAACGGTGAGGCGACCGCGGTGAGTGTCGTGGATTCGGTCATCGCCGCGCAGAAGCTCGATTCGGTCGGTGCTCAACTGTCGGAAAAGTGGGCCGTGGCCGGGCAGTCGCAGGGAGGTGGGGCGGCACTGCATGTGGCGCACGGGGCGTCCTCCCACAGTGCCGGAGCCGGGCTGGACTACCGGGGCGCCGTCGCCACGGGTGCGCCGGCCTACGTCGAGGAGCTGGTGCTCGCCGGGTCGCCGTCGTTCCCGCCGGTGGCACTGCCGGACACCCTCAACGCGTACGTCGCGTACATTCTCGCCGGGTTCCGCGAGGCGCACCCGGAGGTCGACCTGTCCTTCGCGCTGACTCCGGAAGGACGCCGCGTCGCCGATCTCGCGGAGACGATGTGCCTGGACGAGATGTCGGAGAACCTCAGCGGGAAGGTTCTGTCCGGACTGTTCAACCGGCCGCTGCGGGAGGTCCCCGGGTTTGCTGCGGCCCTGCGCGACTACATGGCCACCCCGACCGACGGCTATGACAAGCCGATGTTCCTCGGACACGGGCTGACGGACATCGACGTGCCCTCCCCGATCGGTGTCGCGCTGAACTCGGAGATGTGGTTGCGGCAGTTCACGGGCGGGAACGAGCAGGTCGAGGTGCACCGGTACCCCACCGACCACAGTGGCGCGATGCTTGCTTCTGTGGCGGACTCCACCCCGTTCCTGCAGCGCATCATGGGGTGAGTGCTTTCCCTGCTGCCCGGCGCCCCTGCCCCACGCCCTTGTCCGCATCGCGCAGTCTGAGGCTGTTTTCGACCCTTCCCCAACGACCTCTCGCTGCGTGATGCCGACATCCTGCTCTATCGGACGCTGACGAAGGTCTTGTCAGAGAGCATCCCCGGTGAGACAGCCAGCACACCGTCACCGACGGTCTCCTGGGGAACTGCAAGGGCGATATTCCCGGACGTGGAGCCACCCTTGTACAGCTCAGAGATGGTGTCCAGGCTGTCAGGGGCCATCACGAAGTTGTCGGTGGAACTGATGGTGTTGCCGTCGGGAGTCACGTAGTCGACCGTGGTCCACGGCATCTCGCCGCCGTCCGAGTCACCGATGTAGTTGATGGTGACGTTGACCAGGATGTAGGTCATTCCTTCCGGAGCCGGGTCATTGTAGGAATTCTCGCCATTGATCGCGGCTGCGGCATCAAGGTCAACACTGTTGATGGTCACCGACCAGTCCTTGTCAGTCACGGTGCTGCCCAGCGGATAAGGGTTCTCACGGGTACCGGCGTCGCCGTCGCCGTCGGTCTCGGCACCTTCCGGCACCGCCACCGAAACGTCACCACCGGAGCCGATTTCGTCGAGGGCGTCGTCGACCACGTCATCCACGACGAGGAAGAAGACGCTGAAACCGACGACTGTGCCGACGACCGAGACAATCAGGCCTGCTATCCCGAGCCCCGGCTTCTTCCCCTTGAGGAACAGTGAGACCAGGGACACGATGAAGCCGATCGGCAGGAGGATCCATCCGAGGATCAGCGCGCCGGGGATGCAGGCGAAGATGAAGCCGATGACGGCGATGATCAGACCGATGAGTCCGACCGTATTCTTCTCCTTGGTCTGCGGCTGGCCGTACTGCGGGTACTGCTGGCCTGGGTAACCCGGCTGACCCTGGTAGTACTGCTGATCCTGCGGCCACTGGGAGTACGACTGGCCCGGCTGGCCCGGTGCACTCTGGTAGTAGGGCTGGCTCTGCTGCCCCGGCTGCCCCGGCATCCCTTGGGGGTACGACTGTCCCTGAGGGTCTTGCGGGCCCTGGGGGTTCTGGTCTCCGGGCTCAACAGGCCCTGTGGGATTGGTCATGTCTGTTGCCCGCACTGCTGGACGTCAGCGCGGTCCTCTCTTGGTCATGTGGGTTCCTTGCGCAGGTCAGGACCGGCGCAGCGCAATTCTCAGATTGCGCTTGGAGTCTATATCTCACGTTGTTCGTCGACGAAAACCGTCTCCCCGGAAGAATTCACCCCCTCCGCCCCCGCTACGGTCCGAACAAGGAAGAACCACTCTTCTCAGGCTGTCCGCATCGCGCAGTCTGAGGCTGTTTTCGACCCTTCCCCAACGACCTCTCGCTGCGTGATGCCGACATCCCGGCCATGCCCCCATCTCACCCTGTCTTCACCGTCGACCGGTGGTCAGCAGCAGTATGGGGCATGCAGAACATCTGCCACCAGTACCGAGACGCGGAAATCAGGTACCTGACAGCCGCCTCTCGGTACTGGTAGCGACAATGCTGCACACTCCGTACCTGTAGCGACAGGCATGAGACAGGCATTAACAGTCCCCCGAGACCAGATCACGGCCCGGCGACGGCGACGGCGGAGCGGGATCCCACAGTCACTTCGACGAGAACCCCCTCTTCGCCGGCAGTCCCGCCCGGCGCGTCCGGCCCACCACCGGTGACCTCGTGACACTGCGTCAGCGAGGCCCCGTTGGATTCGGCGATCTCAGCCGCCCGCCCGCAGGCTTCCGGTACGCCGGAGCTGATCTGCACGGTCGCCGCGGAGAGGGCAGTGAGGTCGGCGGCGGCGTCCGCCCGGTGCTGCTGGACCAGCCCGGTGACCTGCAGTCCGAGGAAGGTCGCGATGGCGATGATCCCGAGGATCACTCCGGCCCCCGCGACAGTGGCCGAGCCGTCCTCGTTCCTCTCTCCCCCTCCAACCCTGAAGACAGCATCAAGGCGAAGACTCACTGCGACTCCCCCGACGGCTCGGCGACGATGACAGCCGTCGCGGAGAGGTCGAACAGGTGCCCGGGCCGTGTGACTTGCACGGTGATGAGATCCGTCCCCGCGCCTCCCCCACCGCTCACCGAGACCTGCGCGTCGGCGTCCACCGAGGAAACCACGGAGGACGCCGCCCCGGTCGCATTGCCCGGGTCCAGCGCTGCTGCCCGGGCGGCGTCGCGTGCCAGGTCCACGGCCCCTAGGTAGGACGCCACGGTCACGATCCCTGCGACCACCAGGCCGACCACGACAGTCAGCGCGGTGAACATGATGGCCGCTTCCACGGTGACATAGCCGGCGTCGGATCTGCCAGGGTCACTGCGTGTTGAGGGCACGTTCGAAGATCCCGCTGAGGGCGGACTCGACGGTGTCCGAGGTGACGACGAGGTAGAGCAGTGCGCCGAGGGCCGCCGCAGCCACGCATCCCAGGGCGTACTCGATGGTCGACATCCCCAGGTCATCGCCCAGGAAACCGCCGCTGTCGTCTTCGTCGTCACCATTGTCGTCACCGTTGTCCTCGTCAAGATCCTCGTTGATCTGCGCGGCGGGCAGCTCCTCACCCCAGTCGTCGGGGTCCGGGTCGGTGTCCCAGTCGCCGAAGTGGTCCGGCGGAGTGGGTGCGGTGAGCTCGGCGAGGTCAGCCGCCTCGTCGATGTCGGTGGTCAGGGTGGTCATCCTGGTCTGTGCAGTCTGTGCAGTCTGTGCAGTCTGTGCAGTCGGTGTGGACATGGTCATGTCCCCTTTCAGTTCGGTGTTCAGTTCAGTGTTCAGTTCAGGTGTTAACGGTTGTGCTGGTCAGATTCCGGCGAAGCCCACCACCAGCGGAATGAGCCCCACGAGGACGAACGCGGGCAGGAAACACAGGGTCAGCGGCGCCGCCACGACGACGAGCACCCGTTCCGCCCCGGCCAACGCCGCATCCGCCGCTTCCGCCCGCAGCCGTGTGGCCTGCGCCCGGACGCCGTCGGCCAGCCGGGCCCCGTTACGGGAACCGGATTCGGCGAGCCCGGCGACCGGCCCGAGGTGCGGATCATCCCGCAACGGCTCCCAGGCCTCCGCCCCCGCCCCGAGGGCCAGCAGTGCGGCGACGCGGCGAACGGCATCGTCGACATCACCGCAGGTCGCGGCGACATGCCAGGCCACGGACACCGGCAACCCCGAGGCCAGTGATTCGGCGAAGAGGTCGAGCAGGCGGGCGGCGTCCAGTGGCGAGGGACCGGCCCGTCGCCCCACCCCACCCAGGACCGTCACGGTCAGCGACTCGGTCCACAGCGCCCCGGCGCATCCCATCAGCACACCCACGACCAGCAGCAGGACGCCGAGCACGTTGCACACCAGGAAAGCCCCTGGATTCAGGCCCATCGACTGGCCGAGGGCCAGGGCACCGAAGGGCAGGAGCAGCAGGATCGTCTCGGTCAGTCTTGCCCCGGCCAGGGCACTCGAGGTGTGACTGAGGTGGGTGAGCCGCGCATCCAGATCGGCGCGCAGCCGGTCCATGAGCCGGCCGAGTGCGGTGCCGTGGCGGGTGGAAGACGCCCAGACGGCGAGCAGTCGGGTCACGTCAGCATCGATATGGGGACTGCTGCCAGAACCCGGCTGCGCGCCGAGGCGCACCCGTCGCACCTCCACCGCCAACTTCTCGACGAGTTCACGGCCCGCTCCCCGGGTGTCATCGGCTGCGTCGAGGGCATGACCTGCGGCGTCCACCGGAAAAGCCCCGACCCCGAGTTCACGGGAGAAGGCGTCCACGATCGAGCGCAGCGTCCTGGTGCGGGCGCGCTCGGCGGAGAAGGCGCGGACGCGGCCGAAGATGCGGTGGGCGGTGAAGCCGACGGGGCCGAGGACCCCGGCGACGGCGATGACGGTCAGCATGCGTCCCACATCCGCTCCACGGTCAGGCCGTCAGCGTCATCCACCACGAACCGTCCGATGCTGGTGACGCGCCGCCCCGCAGACGTCCGCGCGACGTGCACGACCACGCCGATGCCGTCGGCGACCTGCCGGTCGACTGCGGCATCCGGCAGTCCGGCGAGGGCGCCGAGGGCTCGGAGGCGACCGGGGACGGCGTCCACCCCGTTGGCGTGGACGGTGCCCGCGCTGCCGGCGTGGCCGGTGTTGAAGGCGAGCAGCAGTTCGGCGATCTCGGCGCCGCGGATCTCCCCGACAACGATGCGGTCGGGGCGCATCCGCAGGCTCTGCCGCACCAGGGTGCGCACGTCGATCTCGCCGGCGCCGTCGACCCCGGCGTCACGGGTGCGCAGTCCGATGACGTGCGGGTGGTCGGGGAAGAGTTCGGGGGTGTCCTCGACGAGCAGGATCCGTTCGCGCTCGGGAACCTCGGCCAGCAGCGCGGCGAGCAGGGTGGTCTTGCCCGCACCGGTGCCACCGCTGACGAGGATGCTCTCGCGGCGGTGGACCAGGTCACGCAGCAGGTCACCGATCTGCGGGCTGAACAGGCCCGCGTCCTGCAGGGACGCCAATGACCGGTGGGACGCCGACAGCGCCCGCAGACTCACGCACGCCCCCTGCCCGGCCGGCGGGGCAAGGACCGCGTGGACGCGCACCGCCTGCGCCGTCACTCCCGCGGGCAGATCGGTGATGACGCCGTCGGCGAAAGGCCGCACATCATCCAGCCGCACCCCGCAGGCCGTGGCCAGGCGGACGGCGATCTCGCGGCACCGGGTGGCGTCCCCGATGACGAGGTCGGTGGGTTCCATGCCGGAGCCACGGTCGATCCATACCGGGCCCGGCCCGTTGAGCAGGACGTCGGTGACCTCCGGGTCCGCCAGTGGCACCGCCAGTTCGCCGAGTCCGGAGAACTCGCGGGCCAGGGAGCGGACGTCATCGACGATGCGCAGGTCAGTCTCGCCGTGCTGGACCCGTTGGACGGAGACCGCGATCTCGGCGGGGGTCGGGGTGTCCACCCCGCGGCGGGCGAGGTCGTCGCGGACACCGGCGAGCAGGCCGCTCATGAGTTGCCCCCGTCCAGGCTGTCGGCCAGTGCCGTGACCAGGCGGGCGGCGGCGGTCCCGGCGGTACCCGTGGACTGGCCGGGGCCGAAGTCCCCGCGGTCGGTCTCGGCGGTGAGGAAGGGGTCGTCGTCCCAGGTGACCTCGGGTGCGCGGCCGAGGAGAGTGAGCGCGTCGTTCCATTCGAGGTCGGATCGGGGCATCCCGCGCAGGACGACGGCGGCGCCGGGGATCCGGGCCAGTGCGGCACGCCCGGCCAACGCCCCGGGCACGGTCGCCGGGACAACGAGCACAGGACGTCCGGTCACCTCTCCCCCGCTCCACCGTCCGCTGTCGCGGACGACGGGCATGGCGGTATCGAGGTAGTCCGGCACCGGACCGGTACCGGACAGCACGGCCACGTCCCCGCTCCACGGCAGATCACGCAGCATCGCGGCCGTCAGAGTCGAGGTCCCGGCGAGGTCGGGCAGGCGGCGACCGGCGGTGTTCTCCAGGCCGAGGAGGTGGTCGAAGGCACTGTGCCCGGAGGCTTCGACAAGCAGTGCCTGGCCGTCGCCGCCGAGAGCCGGGTCGGCCAGCGCTTCGGCAAGGGCTGCGGCGAACGTAGTGGTCCCCGCCCCGCCGACCGCACCGTAGACGGCGACGTCCGGATGGTCCGCGGCCCCGAGATGGGCGGCGAGGTCGGTGGCCTGCCCCGGCAGGTAAAAGACCCGCCCCTCACCCACCTCTCCGACGTCCCCGGTGCCGTCGGTGACGGTCACGGTCCGCACCGCAACGCCCCGGGCGGTGAGGTCGGCGACGACACCGGGGGACGCGGCGTCCTGCAGCAGGATCACGGAACCGGTGCCCTCCGACAGCGACGCGTCCGGATCCCAGGTGATCAGCTCGCGGCCGGTGACGGCGACGATGAGTGTGATCTCTTCGACGAGAGCCGGTGTGGTCACGGTGGTGACCACGGGTGCCGGTGTCCGTGGTGGGCGGTCGGAATGGTTTCGGTGTCGCAATGTCCCCAACATGGTGGTGGAGCGTGCCAGGGTCCCCGGGATCCGGCAAGAACAGGCGTTCTCCCTGTGGACAACTCTCTTCCGATTCGTACGGTTGCCTGTGGACAACTCGTCAAGGTGTAACAACTGTGACTGGTGGGACGTATTGTAGGGGCGTGACGTCAGTCCCCGAAGAGAGCACCGAGCTCGTCGACCTCCCCGACGCCGCGCAGGTCACCACCGACCCCGGCGTCGGTCCGTCGCGCGTCCTCGCTGTCTTCGACCTGGACAAGACGGTCATCGACACCTCTGCGTCGATGGCGTACCGCAAACCGCTGGCGGACCGGGGCCTGATCACCACCGGCGAGATGCTGCGGCTGCTGCTCATGCTGGGCAACTACAAGCTCGCCGGCCACGACGACGAGTCGATGGACGCCACCAAGGACGCCCTGGTCGAGATGGTGAAGGGACGCCGCGCCGCCGATCTCGTGGAGGTCGCCCGTGACGCCCTGCACGAGGTCATCGTGCCGTTCATCTACGCCGAGGCGCGGACTCTCATCGAGGCCCACCATGCGGCAGGCCACCGGACGGCGATGATCACCGCGTCCGCCCGGCTACTGGTCACGCCGATCGCCGAGGAACTCGGGGTGGACCACCTCATCGCCACGGAGCTGACCGTCGCCGAGGACGGCACGTTCACCGGCGAGGTGCCGTTCTTCTGCAAGGGCGCGGCGAAGGTGGAGGGCCTGCGTGACCTGGCAGGACGCCACGGATACGAACTCGAGTCCAGCTTCGCCTACACCGATTCGGCCACCGATCTGCCACTGCTGGAGGCGGTGGGTCATCCCGTACCGGTGAACCCGGACAAGGCCCTGAAGAAGGAGGCCGCTGCCCGCGAGTGGCCCACGGTGACCTTCAACCGCCCCGAACCGCTGTTCCACCTGCCGGAGAAGAGCGGTGTGATCGCCGGGGCGTCCGCCGGGCTGGCACTGATCGCCGCGTTGGCGACCGGGCTGGTGGTGCGCCGCCGCGGGCGGTGAAATCTCTCCGCCTCCCGACGACTGAACCCCACTTCGCCCGGGGTTCTCCCACCGGAGCCGCCCAGGCATGGCAGAATGGCCACAGTCAACACGTACGGACAGGGAGAACACGCAGTGAGCAAGGACACCCAGAAGGACAACGGCTTCTTCAGCGACGCCGAGAGCTTCACCCCGCAGGTCAACAACATCCCGCTGGAGGACGCCGCCGCCGGCCGCACCCCCGGCATCGGTGAGCTCGTGCGGGACGCCTCCACCCAGGTCTCGTCCCTGATCCGCTCGGAGACCGAGCTGGCCAAGACCGAGATCGCAGGTTCGGCGAAGAAGGCCGGCATCGCTGCAGGTCTGCTGGGTGGCGCGGGCGTCATCCTCGCCTACAGCTCCTTTTTCTTCTTCTTCTTCCTCGCTGAGCTCCTCGACAGCTGGATGCCGCGCTGGGTCGCCTTCCTCGTGGTCTTCCTCATCATGTTCGTCCTCGTCGTCGTTCTGTCGTTCGTGGCGGTGAAGTTCATCAAGGGTGTGAAGAAGCCCGAAGCGACGATCGACTCGGTCGGCAAGCTCAAGACCGTGATTCCGAGCTCCGGCTCCTCGGCCTCCTCCTCGGACGACGCCGGCATGTTCACCTAGACGCCGGACCCCTTCCGTGAACTCCTCCCCCGCCCCGGAGCACATCTATGTGCACACCCGGGGCATTCGTCTGCATGTCGCCGTCACCGGCCCGCGTACCGCGCCACTGGTCCTGCTGATCCACGGCTTCGGTGGCGGCTGGTTCGACTGGACCGAGCTGATGCCCGAGCTGGCGGACGCCCCGGTGCGTCTCGCTGCCGTGGACCTGCGCGGTTACGGGAAGTCGGACAAGACTCCCCGCGGTTACGACCTGACCACCGCCGCCTCTGACATGTGTGGCGTGATCCGCGGTCTGGGGCACATGGACGCCCTCGTCGTCGGCCACGGTGAAGGTGGTCTGATCGGCTGGACCATGGCCGCCCACGAGCCGGAACGGGTCCGGGGTCTGGTGACCCTGGCGTCCGCCCACCCACGCGTGGTGGCCCGGTCGGTGCTGTTGCACCCGGTCTCCCAGTGGCCGCGACTGCGCTCGTCACTGTTCGCCCAGCTGCCGCGCTGGCCGGAGCACCGCCTGCTGCGCAACAACGCAGAGAAGGCCGTCGGAACCTTC
Organism: Corynebacterium variabile; assembly: GCF_006539825.1. GTDB lineage: Bacteria > Actinomycetota > Actinomycetes > Mycobacteriales > Mycobacteriaceae > Corynebacterium > Corynebacterium variabile. The sequence goes on along the minus strand of NZ_BJNT01000004.1, from coordinate 321,295 downwards.
CGCTACAGCGCGGCCCCGGGCTTCCGCGACACCGAGGTCTGCGCCCACCATGCCGAGCTGCGCCGTGAAGCGATGCAGGTCGACAAGGTCGCCCATCTGTCGTGTGAGTATCGACGCTGGACGGTACGCAGCCGGTTCCGCCCCGAGGGCGGGCACTTCGACCGCACCCTGCCGAACCACACCGCCGCTCCCGTGGTGTGCGTCGACGGCTCCATGGACCGCGCCTACAACGCGAAGATCGCGAAGTGGTCCGCCGCCCGCGGCGGTCAAGGCTCCCGCACCGAGGTGCTCTACGGCGTGGGGCACTTCCCGCACATCGAGGATCCGGCGGCTGTCGCGCGGATCATCCTCGGCGCGGAGTAGTCGCATCGGCCACCGCACCCCTCGGTCGACTGTGTATCAGTGAAGACACAAATTGTTGGCTTCTGTTGCTGATCAGACACACAACGGCATGACTCCATGTCATGGCAGCTCGATCTGATTTCACACCCGCCCGTGAACGTCAGGTGGATGCCGTTCTCCTGGAGATCGACACGGCTGTTGCCCAACGCCGACGACTCGCACGTCTGACCCAGTAGACGCTGGCAGACAAGGCCCATGTGTCGCGCAGCACCGTCACGCAGTGCCGGACCGGGATGGTCAGGACGGTGAAAGACAACTGTCTCCGTGCGGCGCACAACCAACACTTGTCGTCAAACGACGACAACAGAGAAGTCGTCGGACGGCGACATCGCGAACGAGACGCATTCCCGCCGTCCCCCGATGTGCATTGATAGGCGAGGCGACCGACGCTTCCCGAGGCCGGCATCTCATCCTGCGCGGCGGCATCTGCTCTTGTCGCCCAGGCCGTCCGAGGCGACAGGAGCAGATGCCGTCGTGCACTGAGCACTGCCATCCTGCCCCATCGCCCGGTTCCGCCACGTAGAGCTCCCCTACACCGCCACGCAGGAACGCGTGTCCACCGCGTCCACGTAGTCCGCGTCAAAGCCCCCCGGCTGACCGACGTGGTCCAGGACCTCGGCCTTCGACAGGGCGTAGCCGGTCTCCGAGTCCCCCACCGCGGCACCGAAGACCAGGCCGATGACCTCACCAGCGGCGTTGATCACAGGACCACCGGAGTTACCCTGCACCACCGTGCCACGCAGCGTGTACGCCTCCCGGTCCACCCTCGAATCGGCGTAGATGTCCGGGCCGGAGACAGTGAACAGGTCCCGTACCCGCGCCGGCGTCGCCTCGAACGGGCCACCCATCGGGTAGCCCATGACCACGGCGTCGTCATTCGGCGCCGCGACGTCCTGGGCCCAGTTCAGCGGAGCCAGCCCGGTATCCCCGGGGACCCGCAGCAGCGCCACGTCCTCCTGCGGGTTGTAGTAGACCACCTGCGCGTCGAACTCCCCGTTGACGGTCTCGATGCCGACCACGTCCGTACCGGCGACCACATGGGCATTCGTCATCACGGTCTCGTCGTCCACCAGAAACCCGGAACCCTGCAGGATCTTCCCGCACTGCTCCGCCTGGCCCACGACCCGTACGACCGAAGGCTTCGTCGCCGCCACTTCAGGGGACGCCGCCAGGCCCACGTCCGGCTCCCCCACCTCGACGACGGGAACGTCGTCGAAGGGGTCCGTCACCGCCGGGAACCCGGAGTCGGTGAACAGCGTCGAGGTCCGGTTCGGCAGTGCCTGCAGCCACTCCGGGGCGATGTCACTGACCCCGCGCAGGATCTTCGACCCGCGCACCGAAGCACCCAGGTCACCGGAGTTGTTGCCGGTCACCGGCACAACGACCATCCAGATCACCAGCAGCGTCGTCACGACCTGCACCACCGCGCCGACCGCGGAGTCCGCCCGCAGCAGTGACCGCGTCCGGATCCCGTCGCGTAGTTTCAGGCCCACCCAGGAGCCCAGCGAGTACCCCAGCACCACTCCACCGGCGACCACGATGATCGCGACGAAGAAGCGGGCCGAGTCATCGTTGACCAGGTCCAGGGCGTGCGGCAGCAGTTCCAGGGCCGCCCACCCGCCACCGAGCACGCCGACGAGCGACAGCACCGCAGAGAACCCGCCCTGCCGCCACCCGGTGAACAGCGCACCGACCGCGGCCATGGCGATGATGCAGTCGACGATCGCGGAGCCCGTCACCGGAGGTCCTCCGGAGTCAGGTTCTCCCCGTTGCGGGACTTCGCGATGGCGTCGAAAAGGTCGAGCTCCGGGGCGGTCTCCACCCACGGCCGCTCCCAGCCGCCGAGCTTCAGCAGCCCGTCGACCAATGCACCGGTGAAGCCCCACAGCAGGTAACCGTCGACGTCGAACGCCGGGGACTTCCATACGTCCACCCCGGGCAGTCCGAGGCGCATCCGTCGCTCTGGGTCGACCAGCTCGGCGACCGGCACATTGCGCACCCAGTCACTCTCCGCGGTCATCGGCGCCACCGGCACCGGCTTCCGCCAGTAGCCCAGCACCGGGATCACGGCGTGGTTCGTGCGGTCGATGTACAGCGGGTCCATCACGGCCAGCGGGTCCACACCCGCGGCGTCCAGACCGGTCTCCTCGGTCGCCTCGCGCAGCGCGGTGGCGACCGGGTCTGCGTCGGTGGGCTCGCGGTGGCCACCGGGGAAGGCGATCTGTCCGGAATGGCTGCGCAGCGTCGGCGTGCGGTGGGTCAGCATCAGCGTCGGATCCTGACCCTGTTCCTCACCGAGCAGCACCAGCACAGCGGAAGGACGCGGCGGCGTCCCGTCCGGGCCGAGCTCCGGCACCGTGCGGTTCATCCCGTGGATACGGACAGCCGTTTCCGGACGCCGCACCCGGTCAACCAGGGGTTCAAGCCATTCCGGCAGGGAGGTGGGCAGCTCCGGCTGACGTCGCCCCTCAGCGAGCCAGTCGCCGAGGGACACGCCGGAGTTGTGGTGGAGCGCGTCTGGTGAGGAAGTCATGGAGCCGCCAGTCTAGCGGGTCAGACCGCGGCACCCATAAGTTCCTCGAGCTCCTCGACCGAGGTGATCTCCCCGGGATGGAAGGACGCCCGGCTCCCGTCCGCCCGGTAGATCACCGACACCGGAATGACCGAGGGCAGTTCGGCGGCGGCCGCGAAGGCTCCGTCGCTGTCCTGGAACGCCGGCAGCCGGGCGTCCAGATCCGCCAGCAGGTCCGCGCCCGCCTGGCCCTGTCCGTTGGCGTGGACGCCGACGATGTTCCACTCCGGGTGCTTCGCCGCGGCCTCGGTGAGCACGGGCAGCTCCGCCCGGCACGGCTGACACCACCAGGCCCACACATTGACCAGCGTGGGCTTGCCGGCCAGGGCCTGTGCCATCGAGGTCTCCGCGGCCCCGCCACCGTCGGTGAGGCAGGGCACGACGACATCCGAGAGTTCGGAATCCTGCGGATCGGAGCCGTCGCCGGTCGGGCAGTCGATGCGCTGGGCGTCCGGGACGGTGTAGCGGGTGCCGGTGGCGTCCACCGGCCCGTCGGGGGCGTCGGTCTCCTGGACTCCGGAGGTCGCTGCAGCCGTCGCGGGAGTCGAGGTCCCGGCGTCCTCCCCGGTCAGGGAGATCACCACCGGCACGGCGGCGACGCCCAGGCCCACGACCACGGCGCCGGCGAGCAGTGCGATGCGCGCCTTATTTGTTCCAGCCTCACTCACGCCGTCACCAGCTTCCCGGCGTCCGCCACATCCATCGGCCCCTCCAGCCCCGCCGAAGGGCACCGCCGGGCGAGGACGCAGACCCCGCACGCGGCCCTGCGCGAGTGGCATACACGCCGGCCGTGGAAGATGAGGCGGTGGGAGAACATGGTCCACTCCTTCTTCTCCACCATCGCGGTGATCTCCCGCTCGACGACCACCGGATCAGTCTCCGTGGTCAGGCCGAGACGGCGGACGAGGCGTCCTACATGCGTGTCAACCGGGAACCCCGGCACGCCGAAAGCATTGCCGAGCACCACGTTCGCGGTTTTGCGTCCCACCCCTGGCAGCGCCACGAGCTCCGGCAGTGTCCCCGGGACCTCGCCGCCGTATTCCTCGACCAGCGCGGCCCCCATCCTGATGAGGTTGGACGCCTTGTTGCGGAAGAACCCGGTGGGCCGGATCATCTCCTCCAGCGTCTCCCGATCGGCACCGGCGTAGGACACGGCGTCCGGGAACGCGGCGAACAGGGCCGGGGTCACCTGGTTGACGCGCTTGTCCGTACACTGGGCGGAAAGCACCGTGGCCACCAGCAGTTCCAGCGGGGTCGTGTAGTCCAGTTCGCAGTGAGCGTCCGGGTACTCCTCGGCCAGTGTGCGGTTGATCCACCGGGTACGTCGGGTACGCGCCAGGGGGGATTGGGGTGTGGGGACGGGCATGGCGACCCAGTCTAGTCGTCCGAGTTTCACCCCTGATCTCCCCGTGACCGTTCACACACTGTATTCTGTGCGGTAAACCATGCTGCCGGCTGGTTGTGACCAACCTGTCACCTCCGCCGACAACGGCAAAGCAGCTTCTACAGGAGTCTAACGAGCAATGGGCGAAGTACACGAGATCCTATCCCGTGCAGGCATCTTCCAGGGTGTTGAGTCGGCGGCCGTCAACACGCTGATCGAGCAGCTGGATTCGACGACCTTCCCCCGCGGCACCACCATCTTCGACGAGGGTGAGCCCGGTGACCAGCTGTTCATCATCACCTCCGGCAAGGTGAAGCTGGCCCGCCATGCCCCGGACGGTCGCGAGAACCTCCTGACCATCATGGGCCCCTCCGACATGTTCGGTGAGCTGTCCATCTTCGACCCGGGCCCCCGCACCTCTGCGGCGGTCTGTGTCACCGAGGTCACCGCGGCGACGATGAACTCCCAGATGCTGCACGACTGGATCCAGGCGCACCCGGAGATCTCCGAGCAGCTGCTGCGCGTGCTGGCCCGTCGTCTGCGCCGCACCAACAACGCCCTGGCCGACCTCATCTTCACCGACGTCCCCGGTCGTGTCGCCAAGGCCCTGCTGCAGCTGGCAAACCGTTTCGGTGTCCAGGAGGGTGGCGCGCTGCGCGTGCACCACGACCTGACGCAGGAGGAGATCGCCCAGCTCGTCGGCGCCTCCCGTGAGACCGTGAACAAGGCGCTGGCCGAGTTCGCCCACCGCGGCTGGATCCGCCTGGAGGGCAAGTCCGTGCTGATCTCGGACACCGAGCGCCTGGCCAAGCGCGCCCGGTAGTTCACGTCCGGCCCCTTCCTGTGGGCCGTTGAAGGGCCGACCCGTTTCACGGGTCGGCCCTTCCGGCATCGGCTCCCGTGTCGGGCCGGTCCCGCGTCGCCCCGGCCCTGTGTGGCGTCGGTCCTTGGCCATGCCGGTGTGCTTGTCCGGCATGTCCGTGAAGACCCGGCCAGGAACGGTGCACCCCTGGCACGGGAGGTACGCCTGATGTAGCTGGCCTACCGGGGTGTCCGAAGGGTAAATGGACGGAAGCTCCCCCGCAGCGGGTCACCACGGACGCGCACCCGTGCGCTCCCGCACACGTCAGCTTGCCTTCACCCGGTTAAGTAGGCAGACTGGGCTACATAGACGTGAAGTTAGACCCGGACCCCACCGGAGGCCCGCCTTGAGCAGCATCACCCCACGCCGACGCCCGGCCAGGGCGAAGCTCCTCGCCGCCGCCGAGGAGCTCTTCTATGCCCGGGGCACCGCCGCGACGGGGATCGACGCCGTCACCGAGCACGCGAATGTGGCCAGGAAGAGCCTCTACAATAACTTCGCCTCCAAAGACGAGCTCATCGCCGCCTGGTTGGAGCAGCGTCACGCCGACTGGCTCGCCTTCTACGCCGCCCGGTGCGACGGAACCACCCACCCCGCCCTCGCGGTGTTCGACGCCTACCTCGACCACGCGGCGTCCTCCGGACCTGATTTCCGCGGCTGTGGACTGCTCAACACCGCCGCCGAGTACCCCGCGGACTCCCCTGTCCGTGGCGTCGTCCGCCGCCACAAGGAGGAGGTCGAACAGCTGCTCGCCGAGGACGCCCCCGAGGACGCGGAGCTCCTGTCGTACCTCCTGGAAGGAGCCGTGACCAGGGCGGGGCTCGACGGCACCCCGGACCGGCTGCAGCGTGCGCGCGACATGGCGTCCACCATCCTCGCCGCACGCCAGAGCACCGCGCACCAGGTCGCGCAGGAAAGCACCACGCGACAGGCCGACGAGTGAGCACCCGGTCCACTCCGTCCACCCTCCCCGCACTGCTCGCTGTGATGACCACCGCCGTGCTCTGGGGCACGACGGGCACCGCCGCCACCCTCTCCGACGGGGTGGGGCCACTGGCCACCGGCGCTGCGGCACTGGGCATCGGCGGCATCCTCCAGGCGCTCATCGCCCTACCTGACCTGCGTCACCACCGGGATACTCTCCGTGACCGCTGGGGCATGGTTGTCCTCGGCGCACTGGCGGTCGTGGTCTACCCCCTGACCTTCTACAGCTCGATGCACCTGGCCGGCGTCGCGGTGGGAACGGTCGTTTCCCTGGCATCCGCCCCACTGTTCGCCGGGCTCCTGGAGTGGGGGACGACGCGGCGTCCTCCCTCACGACACTGGTTCTTCGCACTGGTACCGGGCGTGGTCGGCGCAGTCCTGCTGTGCACCTCGCACGGCGGGGAATCCGGGACAGTGAATGCCGACGGCGTGGTCCCCGGCGTTCTGCTGGGACTGCTGGCCGGAGCGTCCTACGCGTTGTACTCGTGGGTGTCGTTCCAGCTGATGGTCACCACCTCAGGACGCCCCGTCAGCCGCGGTGCGGCCATGGGTTCAGTCTTCGGCCTGGGCGGCCTGATGCTCCTGCCGGTGCTGGCGGTGACCGGCGGACCGGTCCTCGACTCGTGGCAGAACGTCGGCGTCGCGACGTACATGGCGCTGGTGCCGATGTTCCTCGGCTACGTGCTCTTCGGATACGGACTGACCAGGCTGGACCCGTCCACGGCGACGACGGTGACGTTGCTGGAACCTGCCGTCGCCGCGCTGCTGGCGGTCGTGGTCGTCGGCGAACAGCTCAGCGGCTCCGGCTGGGTCGGCATGGCGTGCGTGGCTCTGGCACTCGTCGTCCTCGTCGCACCCCGGCCAAGAACCCGGCGCGGACGCGGGTGAGGGTCTTACGCACCGGAAAATGCCCATGACGCAATAGCGATGTTCTCACAGGAAGTACCCCGTCGCGCCCATGCCGACATCCACGACAACTCCACCTCCGGCACCATCACGCCGAACCCACCACAGTCAAGGCCGCACAGTCGGCACCGCAGTCAGAATCACCGGCGCCCGCCCGGAACCTCACGGTCACGCGGCTGTTCGTCGTCGGACCCCTCGGCCCGGTCCTCGGCAACGCGACCTCACCGGCTCTAGTTCGTCGACAGCCCCAGGTAGTGCAGCGTCACGCGGGTGGACTGCTTCGCCGCCGACCGCAGCACCGGGTCGACGTCGGTGTAGATCTCGTCGACGATCTGGCCGACCGTGGCGTCCTCCCCGAGCTTCTCCACGGCCTCGGTGACCTGGGTGATGCGCTGTTCACGGCGGTTGATGTACTTCTCGACGACCTCGGCGGCGTCGTCCCGGTCGGGGCCGTGGCCCGGCAGCAGGCGGACACCGTGGCTGCGCTTGTCGAGCAGGCGCAGCGAATCGAGGTAGTCTCCCAGGTCGCCCGAGGTCTCCGAGATCATCGTGGTGTGGCGTCCCGCGAGGGTGTCGCCGCTGATGATGCCCTCCACGTCATCGTCGGTGCCGGCCGCGCCACCGGCACCGTGGATGAAGAAGCACAGGGAGTCGCCGGTGTGCCCCGGCGTGGCGACGACCTCGATGGTCGGGGTGAGACCGTCGAAGCTGATAAGTTCACCGTCTTCCAGCACCTCCCCGCCCGCGCACCAGCGCTTGTCCGCGGCACGGACCGGCGCACCGGTGAGCTGGCGGAACCGCGGCGCGCCGTCAGCGTGGTCGCCATGGTGGTGGGTGAGCAGGATCAGGGCGATCTCCGCGCCACCGGCCTCCGCCTGCGCCTGCAGCACATTGAGATGTCCCTCATCGTGCGGACCCGGGTCTACGATCACGGCGACACGGTCCCCCGGCGCACGGATGATCCAGGAGTTCGTACCTTCGAGAGCGGAGTAGCTGGGATTGTCACACAGCACCACTCCGGCTGACGGAGTGACGGGACGCAACTGGCTGTAAGCGGGATGCTCCATGCCCCTGATCCTACGTTGAATCAGGGGCCGGCTGCCGAAGATACGGGGGTAGGGCCGGGGTATCCGCGGGGTACCTACGGGGTATCCGCGGAGCGTCCGGAAGGAGCTACTCCGCGACGCGGACGATGAGCTCGACCTCGACCGGGCTGCCCAGCGGCAGTTCGGCGACGCCGACGGCACTGCGGGAGTGGGCACCGGCTTCGCCGAAGACCTCACCGAGCAGTTCGGACGCACCGTTGATGACGCCCGGCTGACCGCCGAAGCCCGGCGCGGACGCCACGAAGCCGACGACCTTGACGACCTGGACGACCTTGTCGATGCCGACGAGGGAGTCGACGGCGGCGAGAGCATTGAGGGTGGCGGTGCGGGCGTAGTCCTTGGCGTCCTCCGCGGAGACCGCGGCGCCGTCACCGACCGACCCGGTGGCGGGCAGCTCACCGTCGGTGAAGGGCAGCTGACCGGAGGTGAAGACCAGGTCACCGCTGCGCAGCGCCGGGACATAGGCCGCGACGGGGGCGGCGACGGGCGGCAGCGTGATACCGAGTTCCCCGAGGCGGGCGGAGACGGCGGTGGCCATGTCTACTTCTCCCGCTTCATGTAGGCGATGTGCTGCTCCCCGGTCGGGCCGGGCAGGACGGTGACCAGATCCCAGCCGTCCTCCCCCCAGGTGTCGAGGATCTGCTTGGTCGCGTGGGTGAGCAGCGGAACGGTGGCGTATTCCCAAGTAGTCATGGCCGCAAGACTACTGCACCGGACTATTCCGCGGACTGCGCGGCGGTGGAGGCGAGCTGACCGGCGAAGAAGTCGGCCCAGCTGGTGACCTCGGGGTGCTTGCGGAGCAGGGCACGGCGCTGACGCTCGGTCATGCCTCCCCAGACACCGAACTCGACGTTGTTGTCGAGGGCGTCCGCACGGCACTGCAGCACGACCGGGCAGTGACGGCAGATGGCGACGGCCTTGCGCTGGGCGGCGCCTCGGACGAACAGCTCCTCCGGGTCGACATTGCGGCAGTGCGCCTGGGTGATCCACTCCCCACGGTTGGTGAAGGACTCACGGGTCGTGACCTGACCGGCCGCCCGGCGGACGACCGTGTCGGTGGCATCTGCACGCTCAACGGGACGGAGTGAAGTGGTCATCGGAGAGTCCTCCAGTGATTTCGGGGATACCGCCGCGGAAGATCTCCTACGGCGGGTCAATCGGAAACTAGGTGTAAGTGTATTCACACAGAATTAGAAGTGTCTAATGGCTCATACTGGTCGGCATTGTGGGACAGGTCACCCATCCGCCGCCGCCAAGCATCACCTGTGATGATGTGACTGCCACCACACATTCGCGGCCATCCGTCAAACCCCCCGCTCCAGAATCGGCGTTCCCACTGGTCAGAGACCTGGTATCACAGGTGATACATCCGACGTCGACTCCCCCCGCCCTCCTGTACCGCACGTGACGCCGACCGCACGCGGATTCCATGGCATTCGCCCGATCCGACCACCCCCGTCACCACCCCCGGTGTGGCCGACGTCGCGCCTCCGGTGTCGGCCGGTGTCCGGCCGGTAACGTCGGAACGCGGGGAAACCGCGTCCCGGCGGATATTGTGGCCCCATGACAGGAACGGCCGAGAACCACCCGATGCCCCGCCTGCTGACCGCGGTGCTGCTCATCGCCGTGCTCACCGTCGTCGCCGCGCTGCCCATCGTCGGCGCTGCCACGCTGGTCACCCGTGAGGCCAGCAACACCGTCAACGAGGACTTCCGGGACATCGACGCCAACGCGTCCCTCCCCCTCGTCTCCACCGTCACCGACCGCGACGGCAATCCCCTCGCCCGGCTCTACGACCAGCGCCGCTACCAGGTCGGGTCCGACGAGATCTCCCAGAACGTGAAGGACGCCGTGGTCTCCATCGAGGACCGCCGCTTCTACGACCACGACGGGGTCGACGTCCGCGGCACGCTGCGCGCCCTGGCCGCCAACCTCACCAGCGGCAGCGTCGAGCAGGGGGCGTCCACGCTCGACCAGCAGTACATCAAGAACTACCTCCTGCTCATCGAGGCCACCGACGACGAGGAGCGGGACGCGGCCACCGAGACCTCCGCCGCCCGCAAGCTCCGCGAGATGAAGCTGGCCATCGACCTCGACAACAACTACAGCAAGGACGAGATCCTCACCCGCTACCTCAATCTCGTCTCCTTCGGCCACGGCGCCTACGGCATCGAGACCGCGGCACGGACCTATTTCGACACCACCGCCGCCGACCTCACCGTCGCCCAGTCCGCACTGCTCGCAGGCATGGTGCAGTCCACCACCAACCTCGACCCCTACGCCTATCCGGACGCCGCCCTCGCCCGCCGCAACACGGTGCTCGACGCCATGGTCGACACCGGCGCCATCAGCCCCGCCGACCGGGACTCCGCCGTCGACGACCCGCTCGGCGTGACCGAGGAGCCCTCCATCGAGCCCTCCGGCTGCATCAGCGCCGGCGACTCCGGCTTCTTCTGCGACTACGTCCTCGGCTACCTCGCCGACCACGATCTGCCTGTCGAGGAACTCAGCCAGGGCGGCTACACGATCCGCACCACCCTCGACCCGGACACCCAGGCGGCCGCCGTCTCCTCGGCGCGCAGTCAGGCCGCAGCGGACGCGGAGGGCGTCTCCATCTCCTCCAACTACATCGCACCCACCGAGGACACCCACGAGGTCGTCGCCATGGCGTCCTCCCGCGTCTACGGGCTGGACGCCGACGCCCGGGAGACCGTGATGCCGGTGACCCACTCGATGGTCGGTAACGGTGCGGGCTCCGTGTTCAAGCTCTTCGCCGCCGCCCGCGCCCTCGACGAGGGTCTGCTCGGCCTCGACGACACCGTGAAGGTGCCCTCCCGGATCGAGGTCGAGGGCATGGGCGACGGCGGTGCCGACGGCTGCCCGCCCGGGAAGTACTGCGTGGAGAACGCCGGCAGCTTCAAGTCCTCCATGACCCTGCGCGAGGCCCTGGCCACCAGCCCGAACACGCCGTTCGTCGACATCGCCCAGACAGTCGGCGTCACCTCGATGGTCGACCTCGCGGTGAAGCTCGGCCTGCGGTCCTACGCCGAACCCGGCAGCTTCGACGGCGAGACCTCCGTGCAGGACGCCGTCGCCGGCTCCAACATGGGTTCCTTCGTCCTCGGCCCACTGTCCGTCGACCCCCTGGAGCTGGCGAACGTCTCCGCCAGCCTCGCCGACAACGGCCGCTGGTGCGAGCCGACGCCCGTCCTCGAGGTCACCGACCGGGACGGCAAGGACGTCACACCGGACGCCGCGGACTGTGAACAGGCCCTCGACAAGAAGGTCGCCAACGCCCTGGCCAACGGCATGGGTGATGACGCCGGCAGCGGCACCGCAGCGACCGCGGCGAAGAGCTCCGGATGGTCGGCCCCGGTTTCGGCGAAGACGGGAACCACCGAATCCAACCTCTCCGCCGCATTCCTCGGCTTCATCCCGGGCCTGGCCGGTGCGACCTACGCCTTCAACGACGGCGGCACCGTGGCCGAACTGTGCACCTCCCCGCTGCGGCAGTGCGGGGCCGGCAATCTCTTCGGCGGCAATGAACCGGCCCGGACCTTCTTCCAGACCCTCACCGCGTCCGCCGGACGCTACGGCGGCGGGAAGCTCCCGGACCTCGACAGGTCCTACCTGCACGGGCGGGACCGTCGTTAGACTGGCCGGGTGAGCACTTCTTCCCTGCGTCCCCGCCCTGCCCGGAAATCCGACCGGAACTCGACACTGGCCTCCACCCTGCGCGCCGCGGCGCGGGTGACCACCGCCGCCGGCGGAGTCGCCGCCGCCACCGGCGCACTGACCGCCGCCGGCGGACTGCTGGGGACCCGCGACTTCATCCTCCACGAGGTGACCGCCCCCGTCCTCGCCCCGGGCACCTTCGACCGGCTGCGCCGCTTCCACGCGGACGCCTGGCCGGTCGGGCGCGACGACTTCACCATCCTGCACGTCTCCGACCTGCACATGCTGGACCACCAGAAGCTGAAACAGCGGTGGGTGGCGTCCCTCAACCAGCTGGACCCGGACCTGGTGGTCAACACCGGCGACAACCTCGGCGAAGAGCAGGCCGTGCCGGGCGTCCTGCGGGCACTGGGGCCGCTGCTGCGGCGTCCCGGCGTCTTCGTCTTCGGCAGCAACGACTACTACGCACCGCACCCGGTGAACCCGTTCAACTACCTGCTGGGGAAGAAGAACCCGCCGAGCGAGGTCGAGCTACCGTGGCGTGGCATGCGCGCCGCGTTCCTCGAGCACGGCTGGCAGGACGCCACCCACCACCGGACCGACTTCGCGGTCGACGGGCTGCGGCTCGCTGTCGGTGGTGTCGATGACCCGCACCTCAACCGTGACGACTACGACGCCCTCGGTGGCGGCCCGAACCCGGACGCTGACCTGGCGATCGGTCTGGCGCACTCCCCGGAGCCGCGGGTGCTCGACCAGTTCGCCGCCGACGGCTACCAGCTGGCGATGTCCGGCCACACCCACGGCGGGCAGCTGTGCCTGCCGGGTGGCCGGGCGATCATCACCAACTGCGGCATCGACCGGTCGCGGGTCGCCGGGCTCTCCCGGTGGTCCGAACGCATGGCACTGCACGTCTCCAACGGACTGGGGACGTCAAAGTACGTCCCCTTCCGTGTCTTCTGCCGGCCGTCGGCGACCCTGGTGCACGTCGTGGAGCGGCCCTCACAGTGAGAAGTTCACTACCCTGACCAGCCGCTTTGCGTGATCCCGGCCGGGTCGCCTATAGTTTGTCCTCGTTGCGACACGGGACGCCAGGACAATGGTGATCGTGCCGTTCCAGACCGGGGTATGGCGCAGCTTGGCAGCGCGCTTCGTTCGGGACGAAGAGGTCGTGGGTTCAAATCCCGCTACCCCGACAGCCAGAGGAACACCCTCCGACCTGCACCGCAGGACGGAGGGTGTTTTTCGTTGTGCGGGTCACCCCATCGAAGGCCTGTGCAGGTTTACGTTGCGTGAGGCCGCTCAACCCGGTTCAGATCGGCCTGGCGCGACGTAAACCTTCATCAGAGGGGACCAGGGAGGCTCTACTGCGCGACAGTCACGCCATCGAGCTCCACCGGCCCCTGTGTCAGGACCGTCCGACCATCGCGCTCGACCAGGGTGCCGAGCTCACGGCGGGTCACCGAGTCATCCGAGGAGTTGTAACCGTCGGAGATTTCAGCGGAGAGCACCCGGGTGCCGTCGGTCTCCATGCGCTGGGATTCGCGCGCAATGGACCTCCGCATGTCCGGCATGTTGAAGCCGCCAAGGTTGGCGTCCGGCGAGAAGCCCTCACCGTGCACCCGCATAACCTCACCTCATGTCGGTTCAGAACTCCTCGTAAACTGCCGGGTCCTGGTCCTTGCGCCGGCCGTCGGGGCGTCCCAGCGCGGTGATCGCCGCGATCTCGGCGTCGGTGAGGTCAAGCTGCAGAGACTCGAGATTCTCCTGCTGACGGGCCTGCGAGGAGGCCTTGGGGATCGCCACCGCACCCCGTGACCGGTGCCACGCGAGAATAACCTGTCCGGGGGTGACGTCATGGGCTGCTGCGGCGGCCGCCACCGGCGCAGCTTCCAGCACCTCGCCGCGGTTCAGCGGACTCCAGGACTCGGTGATGATGCCGTGGTCGGTGTTCCAGGCAAGGGCGTCAGTCTGTGGGAACTCGGGATGCAGCTCGATCTGGTTGACGACCGGCAGCTCCCCGGTCTCCCGTTCGAGGGTCTCCAGGTGCTCGGGCAGGAAGTTGCACACGCCGATGTGCCTGACCAGGCCGCGGTCGCGCGCCTCGATGAGCGCCTTCCATGCCTCGACGTAGAGCCCCTGGCCGGGATTCGGCCAGTGGATGAGGTAGAGGTCGACCGGGCCGATACCGGAGCGCCACACGCTTTCCTCGACGGTCGCCAGGGCGTCCTCCCGGTGCTGGTAGCGGCCCGGGAGTTTGCTGGTGTAGATGATCTCGTCGCGGTCGACGGTGCCGGCGGCCAGGGCGTCACGGATGCCGGCACCCACGGTGCCCTCGTTCTCGTAGTTGTAGGCGGAGTCGATGAGTCGGTAGCCGGTCTCGATCGCGGAGGTGACTGCGGCGCGCCCGGCCTCACCGCGGAGCTTGTAGGTGCCGAAGCCGATCGACGGCAGGAGAAGTTCGTCGGAAGTCATGCACCCGATGGTAGGACCTCTGTGACCGGCAGTGCAGAGGTGTGGTGCCTGCCACTGTGAGGTGTTCGACGGTCACCATCCGTGACCTGCAGCGCAGCCCGGAGTGTTCGCCTGTTACAGTAGAACCATCGCCTCCCCGCTCCGCAAGGTGTACCGCGTTCACGTGAACGGGTGTTGTCTGCGGCCGGTATTGGGCGAACCCACACGCACGCACTCCGACACAGTGAGGTGGTCCCGCGACCGTGACCCTGACGAGCCTCGTCCTCATACCGGTCATCCTCACCGTGGCCCTTATCCTCGTCCCCGTCCTGGTCCGTCTCCTCGACCGGGACGCCGGATGGCCGCTTGCGGCCCTGTTCACGGCCCTGGCGGTCTGGATCATCGCCGATCCTGACCTCGCCGCCGGCGTGATCGACGGCCGCACCGTCTCCTGGTCGACCACCTGGTTACCTGACGTCCTGCCCGACGGCGGAGACGTCTCCCTGTCGCTGCGTCTCGACGGTCTGTCACTGTTCTTCGTGCTCCTGGCCCTGGTCATCGGTGCCGCGGTCTTCGCCTACTCGGCCCGCTACCTGCACCGCACCACCGCAGACCACGGCGACGGTGTCATGAGCTTCTACGTGCTCATGTCCGCGTTCATGGTCTCGGTCGTCCTGCTGTTCCTCGCCGACGATGTCGCGGTCCTCTTCATCGCCTGGGAGCTCGTGTCCCTGGCGTCCTTCTTCCTCATCGCCCGCGCCGGACGCACCGGCGAGCCCGGAGCGATGCGCACGCTGCTGCTCACCTTCACCGGTGGTCTGAGCCTGCTCGTCGCCCTGGGTATCGCGGTCGCGACGACGGGTACCACGAGCCTCTCCGAGATCATCGCCTCGGACGTCTGGGGCGAGGACGCCGTGCGCACCGGCATCGTCGCCGCCCTCATCGCGCTGGCCGGCTTCTCGAAGGCCGCCCAGTTCCCCTTCCACGCCTGGCTGCCGGAGGCGATGGCCGCGATCACCCCGGTCTCCGCCTTCCTGCACGCCGCGGCCGTGGTCAAGGCCGGTATCTACCTGCTGATGCGGTTCTCCGGGGTCTTCCACGAGGTCACGGTGTGGAACCTCATGCTCATCATCTCGGGCATGTTCACCGCGTTCTTCGCGGCGGTCTTCGCGATGCAGAAGGCGGACCTGAAGAAGCTCACCGCCTACTCCACGGTCTCCCAGCTCGGCTGGATCGTCGCCACCATCGGTGTCGGCACCCCGGTCGCGCTCGCCGCCGCGGTGGTGCACACCGCCGCGCACGCATTGTTCAAGTCCTCCCTGTTCATGATCATCGGCGTCATCGACCACCAGGCCGGTTCCCGTGACATCCGGGATCTCGGGGTGCTGTGGCGGAAGATGCCGTGGACCTTCACCGGCGCGGTCGTCGCCGCGGCCTGCATGGCCGGTATCCCGCCGACCCTCGGCTTCGTCTCGAAGGAGGGCATGCTCGCCGCCTTCGAGGAGGCGCCGGTCGGTACCGCCGGCCAGATCGTCCTGCTCACCGCCGCCGGTATCGGTGCGGTGGCGACGCTGCTCTACTCCGCGAAGTACGTCCTCGGTGCCTTCGTCGACGGGCGTCCGCTCGACAGCGACAACCCCGACAGCCCCGAGGGCGCCGAGCGCGTCCCCTCCCCCTCCACGACCCCCGATGACGAGGTCCGCGAGGCGTCCCCGGTGTTCTGGCTGCCGGCGGTCCTGCCGGCGATCGCCAGCATACCGGCGGTCTGCGTCCTCGCTTTCTGGGACGTTCCGCTGGATGCCGTGGTCGCCGCCACCGGCATGGTGGGTGTCGAAGACCACCACTCCCACCTCGCCTTCTGGCACGGGTGGACGGTGCCGCTGGGCATCACCGCCGCGGTCATCGTCATCGGTGTCGCCCTGCTCTTCGCCCGCCACCGGATCTTCGCTGCGATGGAGCGGCGGCACCTGCTGCCGTTCACCGGAGCCGGCTTCATCTCGCTGACGGTCCAGCTCGCCAACCGGTGGGGACGTCTGGCCAACCGGCCGGGCAACTCGCTCAACCCGAACCGCCACCTCATCTGGATCTTCGCGATGGTGCTGCTGCTCGCCGGCGCCGCCTTCCTCGACGAAGAGGGCCTGCACCAGATCGGCAGCCTGCCGCCCCGGGTCGACGGCATCGACCAGCCCGGCGATCTCGCGGGCCTGGCGATGGTGCTGCTCGTGGTCATCGCGATCATCTCCACCCGATCCCGGTTCGGCTCGGTGATCCTGGTCGGTATCGCCGGCGCGGCGGTGTCCTGGATCATGCTGACCCTCGGAGCCCCCGACGTGGCCCTGACCAACCTCATGGTCGAGTTCGTGGTCACCGTCTTCCTCATGCTCATCGTCCGCCATCAGCCGCGTCTGTACCTGCGGGAAGGTGAAAACAGGGCGAAGTTCTCCATCGTCGCCGCCACCGTCGTCGGCCTCATCGTCTTCGTCGGCTCCTGGCTGCTCATCGGCCGGCACGGTCGACCGGAACTGTCGATGTGGTACCTGGAGAACGGCCCGGAGGAATCCGGGGCGAACAACATCGTCGCCTCGATCATCGTGGAGTTCCGTGGATTCGATACTCTCGGCGAGCTCTGCGTCCTCGGTATGGCCGGTATCGTCATCGCCGCGATCGTCAATTCCGTGCCCCGGTCGCCGGTCCCCGGCTACGGCCCGGGATCGAGCTCGGAACAGTTCCGCCGCAAGGGCACCACGAAGTTCCCCGACGTGCACAATGTCCCGGAGCTCGCCCCGTTCTACTCCCGCTACCTGCGCAGTACCTACCTGAACTCGGTGCTGGGCCGGATGGTGATGTGGCCGATGGCGGTGGTGCTGGTGATCTACTCGGCGGCCGTGTTCTGGCGCGGGCACCAGTCCCCCGGCGGTGGCTTCCTCGCCGCCCTGATCCTGGCCCTGGGCATCGTGTTCTGGTACCTGGTGCAGCCGACGTCCCGGACGGTCGGTGGAACGAACCTCGGCTACTACATCATCGGGTCGGGCATGCTGCTCGCGTTGGGTACCGGACTGATCGGCTACCTCGCGTCCGACGGCGCCGGATTCCTCACCCCGATCCACGGGTACATCCTCGGCGAGCACGTCACGACCTCCCTGATCTTCGACGCGGGCGTGTACCTCGCGGTCATCGGCACGGTGATCGTGGTGGTCAACATGCTGGGTGGACGCAACCGTCCCGGTGCCGACCCGAGCCGCGCCTCGAAGGCGGCCCCGGTCGAGGCCGGTGCCCCGGCGGCGCAGCCCGCGATGGCCTCCGTGTCCGAGACCTTCGGGGGATCGTCGGTGCCGTTGCACCCGGCGGAGGTCCGTAGAGCCAGGCAGGCCCAGGAAGCCCGGGACGCCCGGGACGCCGCAGCCGCCAAGGCAGCGGAGGCCGAAGACACCGAAGACACTGAGGACGCCGAGGACACCGAGGACACCACCGGAAAGAAGGAGAAGGACCAGTGATCATCTCAGCTGTCATCGCGATCCTCATCGCCGGTGGTGTGTACCTGGTTATGCAGCGCGGCATGGTGCGGATCATCATCGGCACCACGCTGATGAGCCACGGGGTGAACATCCTCCTGCTCGCCGCCGGCGTCGGCGCCTGGCGTGCCGACCCGATCGCCGACCGCACCGAGGTGGCGGACGCCGCGGACCCGCTCCCCCAGGCATTCGTCCTCACCGCCATCGTCATCTCCATGGCCGCGACCGCGGTCATGCTGGCGATGGCCGCCCTCGGCCGTGACGACGACACCACCTCCGCCGAGGACACCGAACGCGCCCAGCGCGAGTTCCGTTCCCTGGAGACACGGGGCCGGGCCGCCCACCACATCGACGAGCAGTCGCCGCAGGCCCGCCGGCGTCGACTGCGTGAGGAGGAGTACTGATGAACTTCCCCGCGGAGCTCCTCCCGGTCTTCATCTTCACCCCGCTGATCTCGGCGGGTATCGCAGCGATCCTCCCCTGGTCGTCGGTCCGACGCATCCTGTCCCTGCTCGTCCCGGCCGGCGGTGTCCTCGGCGGCGCCCTGCTGCTCGCCGCGGTCTCCGGAGCCGGTGACAGCGGGGACGCCAGAACCGACGTCCTGTCCACCGGTATCGGACAGTTCGCCGGCGGTGTGGCCATCCCGCTCGCCGCGGACACCCTGTCCGCCCTGATGATCATCACCACCTCGGTCGTCGCCCTGGCGGCCAACTGGTTCGCCGAGGTGGTCGGCGAGAACCGCGCCCGGTTCTTCCCCGCGATGACGCTCATGCTGCTCGGCGGTGTGTGGGGCGCACTGCTCACCGCCGACCTGTTCAACCTCTTCGTGTTCATCGAGATCATGCTGATGCCCTCGTTCGGGCTGCTGACCATGACCGGCACCTGGGCCCGCCTCGCCGCGGGACGGGCGTTCATCCTGGTCAATCTGATGACCTCGATGTGCCTGCTGGCCGGCGTCGGCCTTGTGTACGCCGTCATCGGCACCACGAACCTCGCCGCACTCGCCGGCGCGGCCGGGCCTCGCGCTTCAGGGGCGACGGGCTCCGGCTTCGACGACGGTGTCTTCGGCACCCAGTGGCAGCTGTGGATGGCTCTCGGCATGGTGCTGCTCGCCCTGTGCGTGAAGTCCGGTTCCACCCCGGTGCACAGCTGGCTGCCCCGCTCCTACAGCTCGACCTCACCGACGGTGATGGCCCTGTTCTCCGGTCTGCACACCAAGGTCGGCGTGTACGCGGTACTGCGCGTCTACATGACCGTCTTCGACGGCGACCAGCGGTGGGCGCTGCCCATCCTCGCCTTTGCCGTCGCCGGCATGCTCATCGGCGGTTTCGCCGGCCTGGGCGAGGCGTCACTGCGCGGCGTCATCGCCTACCAGATGGTCAACGGTATCCCGTTCATCCTCGTGGCTCTGGCGTTCCTCTCCGGGGACGCCGAACTGATGCTCTCCGCGGCGATCTTCTACATGCTGCACCACATGATCAGCGCCGCAGGGATGATCCTGTCCGCCGGTGCGATCGAGGAGACCTACGGCACCGGCCGGCTGCGCAGGCTCTCCGGTCTGATGCGCCGGGATCCGCTGGTCTCCACGGTCTTCGCCGCAGCGGCACTGTCGCTGGCCGGTCTGCCGCCGTTCTCCGGCCTCTGGGGCAAGCTCATGCTGGTCCTGGGGATCAGCGAGGACACCGGCTGGAAGGTCTGGATCGGACTGGCGGCGGTGGTCGTCGCCTCGGTCGGCGCCCTGCTCAGCCTGCTGTACGCGTGGCGCAAGGTCTTCTGGGGCCGCCCGATGGACCCGCAGGACATGGACCCGACCCTGGCGGTCAGCGGCTCGATGACCCTGCCCTCGGCGGCACTGATGGTGCTGAGCCTGGTGATGTTCCTCGGCGCCGGTCCGGTCTCCGGATGGACGCGGGACGCCGCCTCAGGGCTCACCGACACCACCGCCTATGTCGAGGCGGTGCTCGGCGATCCTGACGAGGCCGTCGGCGTGGTCCTGCCGACCGATGTCCTGATGACGCCCTACGACCCCTCCGACGACCACTCTGAAGGAGGTGACCGGTGATGGCCCGCCGATCCGTCCGCTCCGTTCTGCGGTCGACCGTCCATGTGGTGTCCTACGGCACCTGGCTGGTCGGTCAGATCATCAAGGAGTCCCTCATCATGGCGAAGGACACCTTCACGACCGGTCGCAACATCGCGCCGGTGATCCTCTACTACCCGCTGCGCGTCACCGACGAACGCGACGTCGCCGCCTTCATCGCGTCGATCACCATGACACCCGGCACCCTGGCGCTCGGCGTCACCGGGCCGAAGGAGGTCGACGCTGACGCGGAGTCCGGCAAGTTCAACCCACGAGACATCGGTGCGACCGGCCCGAAGGAGTTCCGGACGCACGGCCTGCCCCGCGTGCAGCGCTTCCTCGCCGTCCACGCCATGTACGGTTCCGACCCGCAGGAGTTGCTCCACGGGCTGGCCGTGATGGAGGCGAAGATCGCCCCCGAGGTGAAGCAGAAGTCCCCGGAGTTCGACGTCGAGCACCTGGTGGAGCGTGGCGTCCCCGGTCCGCGTGGGTACCGCGGTACCCACGGTGGTCGTGCCAGCGAGGACAGTGTCTTCGCCGTCGAGAAGGTCGATTCGACACCGCACGCCAATGCCTTCGTCGCCGCGATCATGCGGGCCGAGGATGAGCTCGATGTCGCTGATCTGCCGGACCTGTCGAAGGCGGAGCGGGAGAAGATCGCCCGTGAGCACGCCGAGAAGATGTCGGCCCAGCGCAAGGCCGAGCAGAAGAAGCGTCGGGAAGCCCGCGCCGCACTCGCGGCGTTGGGCGACGAGGACGCCTCGGTCTACGAACGCGCGGCCGAGGGTATCGCCACCGGCCGTCCGATGACGGAGACCGAGGAGGCCGCGGATGCTGTGGCCGGCGACGGGAGCGGGACCACCGGTGCGTCCGGCGACGGAGAGTCCGCGAAGGACCGGAAGATGAAGCGGAAGCACCCGGGAACCCCGGCGAACGCCTCGCTCATCAACGCCTTCGAGACCCGCGCGAAACTGCCTCAGCCCCGGCTCAACCTCAGCCGACGGAAGAACAGCCCGAAGAAACCCGAGGAGTCCGAGGAGGACGACAAGTGACCCCGACACATCTCCTGTGGATCTTCGCCGGTGTGGCCGCCGCGATCATCGGCGTGTCGATGCTGGTGGTGCTGTGGCGTGCGGTGACCACCCGCAATGACGCCCGACGCGCCGTCCTCGCCGACATCATCTTCGTGACCGTCATCGCCGGATTCCTGGTGTACACCCTGTTCCAGCGGTCCGCGATCGTTTACGACGTGGTGCTCATCGCCGGACTCGGTGGCGCGATCAGCACGATCTCCTTCGCCCGCATCCTGACCCGCGGAAGGCGGTGACCGACATGAACCCGTCCCTGACACTCCTGGCCGCCGAGGCCGGGCAGATGCGCGAGTACCACGACCTGACCTGGTGGGGCGCGGTGGTGGTGGGCGTCTTCGCCCTGGCCGGCGCACTGTTCATCCTGGTGTCGGCGGTGGCGATGTACCTTGCGCCGGACGCCCTGAGCCAGGTGAACATGCTGGGCCCGGCGATGAGCATGGGCCTGCCGCTGCTCATCATCTCGCACCTGACGTACTCGTGGATGACCGGGGGATTCGCCCTCGGTGAACTCCTGGAGGCGGTGGGGGCGATCGGTGCCCTGCTGGTGGTCCAGGCGGTGGGCTCCTACGTGGTGGGACGCGCCCTGCATGCGACCCACTGGGACCACACCGTCCCGCTCTCCGGCGGCGAGAGGGAGCCCGAGAAGGACTGAGTTCTTCCGCCCCATGCACGCAGCTCACCCTCTCCCGCGCCTCCCCCTCCGCAATGTCGAGTTCGCACCCTCACAGGCATCTGAAACCTACTTCAACATGCCGGTGAGGGTGCGAACTCGTCATAGGAGGCTCCTGGGGCACGAAGCGCTATCCGCTCCCGCCCGTCGGCCCCGGGGGTGCGTCAGCTGTTCCTGAGCTCCGTATAGATCTCCTTCACACGGTCGCGCAGGTTCTCGTCCACGTGACCCCAGTACACCCAGCACTGGCCCTCGACCTGCTCGGAGACCCCCTGCATGGCGCGGGCGATGTTGCCGGCCAGGCGCTCACGGGCGGCGTCGTCCAGGACCTCGCGGACCAGCTGACCGGCCTGGATGAAGTCATCGTCGTCGCGGTGGCGGATGTAGGCCCCACGGGTGAGGTCACCGCCGTAGTTCTCGTCGAACAGGCCCAGGTCGTCGGCCTGGCCGGTGGCGGACTCCGCACCGCGTCCGAAACCGTACTTCGACTGTCCCTGCTCCACGCCCTGCTCGACGGCGCCGGAACCGTCGTCCACGTCATCGACGCCCTCGGGCCGGTCATAGCGGTTCGGGGAGTAGGTCGGGGTGCCGGCCGCGGGGAACTCGTAGGCGGCCGCACCGTCCTTGGCGGTGTAGAAGTTGCGGTTCTCGACGACCGGACGGTTCACCGGCAGCTGGCTGAAGTTCACACCGAGGCGGTAGCGCTGCGTGTCGGCGTAGGCGAACGTCCGGGCCATGAGCATCTTGTCCGGGGAGAAGCCGATGCCGGGCACGATGTTCGACGGCGCGAACGCGGCCTGTTCGATCTGGGCGAAGAAGTTCTCCGGGTTCCGGTTCAGCGTGAAGTGGCCGACCGGGATCAGCGGGTAGTCCTTCTGCGACCAGGTCTTCGTCAGGTCGAAGGGGTTCCAGCGGTACCCCTCGGCCTCGTCGAGCGGCATGATCTGAACCTTGACGTCCCAGGTCGGGAAGTCGCCGCGCTCGATCGCCTCGTACAGGTCGGCGCGGCTGTGGTCGAAGTCGCCGGAGCCGACGACCTTGCCGGCCTCCTCGTCGGTGAAGAACTCCCAGCCCTGACGGGTCTTGAAGTGGTACTTCACCCAGAACCGCTCACCGGAGGCGTTGATCCACTGGTAGGTGTGCGAGCTGAAACCGTCCATGTGCCGCAGATCCTTCGGGATACCGCGGTCGCCCATGAGGTAGGTGACCTGGTGGGCGGACTCCGGGCTGCGGGTCCAGAAGTCCCACTGCATGTCGGCACTGCGCAGCCCGTTGGTGAGCCGCTTCTGGGAGCGGATGAAGTCCGGGAACTTCATGCCGTCACGCATGAAGAACACCGGGGTGTTGTTGCCGACGATGTCGTAGTTGCCCTCCTGCGTGTAGAACTTCAGCGAGAAGCCGCGGACGTCTCGGACGGTGTCGGGGAAACCCTGCTCGCCGGCGACGGTCGAGAAACGGCCGAGCATCGGGGTGACACGGCCCGGCTGGAACAGGTCGGCCTTCGTGTAGGCGGTGACGTCCTCGGTGACCGTCAGTTCACCGAAGGCGCCGGTGCCCTTGGCGTGCACGTTGCGCTCCGGGATGCGCTCCCGGTTGAAGTGGGCGTGC
This sequence comes from Corynebacterium variabile, assembly GCF_006539825.1. GTDB lineage: Bacteria > Actinomycetota > Actinomycetes > Mycobacteriales > Mycobacteriaceae > Corynebacterium > Corynebacterium variabile. The sequence goes on along the minus strand of NZ_BJNT01000004.1, from coordinate 297,992 downwards.
TTCTCGATGAGGTGCGTGTCGGTCAGGGCGATGGGGCCCTGCTCCCCGACCGTCACGGAGTGCTCTTCGGTCCGCACCGGCGCGCCGTTGACGTTCGTCGACGGGCCTGCGTAGGGGCAGACGCCGCGGGCGGCGATCTCGGCGGATGTGGGGTCAGTCATGGACTTCTCCTGTCGTTGTGTGGATTCCTCTTCCGCCTCCCATTATACGCCGACTATCCGAATGGTCAATGAATAAACTATTAACAATAGTGGGTAACTTATCGGACCGCGTCGGGTTGCCCCGTCAGGTGCTAGAGTGACCGATGTGCGAGACCATTTTTCCCGACGCCGCGGGGCGGCAGCGTCCGACCGGACTGACGCCGATGCCGCGGTCACGGACCTGGCCCTGAAGGCCGGTGCCGGTGACCGCCAGGCACTCTCCGAGTTCATCGAGGCGACCCACGACGACGTGTGGCGCCTGCTCGCGCATCTCGCGGACACCGACCGCGCCGACGACCTCACCCAGGAGACCTACCTCCGCGTCCTCGGGGCACTTCCCCGGTTCGCCGCCCGTTCCTCGGCACGTACCTGGATCCTCTCCCTGGCCCGCCGGGTGTGGGTGGACAGCGTCCGCCACGACATGTCGCGTCCCCGCAAGTCCGTGGAGGAGTGGGAAGACGCCGCCGGGCAGTCCCCGTCCCCCGACACCACCGGCGACCAGGCCTGGGCCGAGCTGGTGGACGCCCGGGCACTGCTCGACAACCTCGCCCCCGACCGTCGTGAGGCCCTGACCCTGACCCAGGTGCTGGGCTACTCCTACGCCGAGGCCGCCGACATCTGCGGCGTGCGCGTCGGCACGATCCGTTCCCGCGTCGCCCGGGCCCGTGCCGACCTGCTCGAGGCACAGAAAGAGGCACAGAAGAATGCCCGCCGCCCCGGTGACGGGACAACGGGCGGGCACCTGCGACTGGCCTGACCGGCCGTCGCGTCTACCGGTGCAGCGACCGGTAGAAGACGATGCCGTTGCCCTCGTTGTCGTAGACCACGGCACGACGCTCATGGGCGTCATCGTGGCCCTCCTGGACGACCGCGCCCCCGTTGGCGTCCACGAGTCCGGCGTCCCGGTCCGGGTCATCGGACTTGATGCCGACGACGACCTTGCCCGGGATCGGGTGGTCGATCGGGGTGCAGAGCGCGAGGGTGATCTGGCCGGCGTCGAGCGCGGCGAAGTGCGAACCGTCCCGGAACTTCAGCGGGAAGCCGAGGACCTCGGTGTAGAAGGTCACCGAGGCGTCGATGTCCTCGGTGGACAGGAAGATGAACTTCAGTTCGCGGGTGGGGGTCTCTTCAGCCATGGGTGTACTCCTGGGTTGTGGTGATGCTGACCGTTCCGACGCTACTCCCGCCCGCTCCCCCTGCGCCCCGGCATTTCGGATCCCCACCACCCCCGCGGGTAGGCTGACTTTCATGGCTGAACCGGCGTCACAGACTCCCCACCGCGCACTTCTCGTCCTGTCCTTCGGGGGTCCCGAGAAGAACGAGGACGTCATCCCGTTCCTCGAGAACGTGACCCGCGGCCGCGGCATCCCCCGCGGGCGTCTCGCCGAGGTCGGCGAGCACTACTTCGCGATGGACGGCAAGAGCCCCATCACCGACCAGAACCGGCACATCATCGCCGACCTGGAGTCACTCATCGCCGAGCGCGTCGCCCCGCTGGGCATTGACCTGCCGGTCTACTTCGGTAACCGAAACTGGTACCCCTTCGTCGAGGACACGGTCGCCCAGATGGCGCGCGACGGCGTCACCGAGGCCCTCGTCCTCGCGACCTCCGCCTGGGGCGGCTACTCCGGGCACGCGCAGTACCTGGAGGACATCGCCCGGGCCGAGGAATCCTGCCGCGAGGCCGGCCTCACTCCCCCGGCGATGACGAAGATCCGCCCCTTCCACGACCACCCGCTGTTCGTCTCGGCCTTCGCCCGGCTGGTCGACGAGACGCGCGCATCCATGCCTGCCGACCGGCAGAAGGACGCCAGGCTCCTGTTCACGGCGCACTCCATCCCGGTCAGCGCCGACGAGACCTCCTCGGCGGACACCACCCACCGCTACTCCGGCCAGGTCCTCACCGCCGCCCGCGAGATCCGGGAGCTCTCCGGCTTCGCCGTCGACGGTGCCGAGGGCGCGGACGTGGAACTCGTCTGGCAGTCCCGCTCGGGCCCGCCGCACATCCCGTGGCTGGAGCCGGACATCTGCGACTACCTTCAGGCCACGGTCGCCGGCGAGGGCATGGCGGACTTCTCCGGGACACTCACCGGCGGAACCACACCCGGCGGCGACCGACGTCCGGTCCTGCTGTGCCCGGTCGGGTTCATCACCGACCACATGGAGGTCATCTGGGACCTCGACACCGAGGCCCGAGACACCGCGGCTGAGCTGGGCGTCCCGCTGGTGCGCGTACCCACCCCGGGCTTCGAGCCGGAGTTCCCCCGGATGATCCTCGATCTCGTCCACGAGCACTGGCCGGACGTGCCCGGCGAGGACGCCTGACCCGCCGGTAGGCCTCAGTGCGTCGTATTGGCGATGTAGAGGTCACACGTCGCCCCGGAGGCGACCTTGCGTGCCACGCTGCCCGGTACCCGGGACACGCCCCTGATGTTCTTGTTATCCACCACGATCACGTCGGCGTCCAGTTCCTCGGCCTTGCGTAGCAGCGCCTCGGCCGGTGCACCCGGGACAGCGGAGACGTCGATGGTCAGGCCGGGGTGCGACTCGCGGAGGATCGCGGCCACCGATGCCCCCACCTGCTCGGAAGCCTTCGCCACGCCGTCGATGAGCTTCCTGGACTCCGCCTTGCTCGTCCGCCCGGAGCTGTGGCTGCGGATGGTGCTCAGCGCGTCGGTGCTGCTGGTGCTGTAGGCACTGCAGATGTGCAGTACCGCACCGGAGTTCTCGGCGAGTTCCGTCGCCTTCGCCGCCGCCCGGAAAGCGGTCTGGCTCGCATCCACCCCGGTCACCACAGTTCTGGTCATAGTCGACCTTCCGGTTCTGGCGGTCGGGGCACCGTGCCCCGGCCACTGTGCCGACTGACGGACATGACCCCGCATCCCACATCCTCGTAATGTGTGATCACAAAACTACCGACGGAGGGGTGCCGCGCACAACCCCGCCGAGAACACCTAGTAGGAGGTGTTGGCGATGTAGAGGTCACACGTCGCCCCGGAGGCGACCTTGCGTGCCACGCTGCCCAGGATGCGGGACACACCCTTGATGTTCTTATTGCCCACCACGATGACGTCGGCGTTGAGCGCCTCCGCTTTGTGGAGCAGCACATCGGACGGGGTTCCGGCCATCGACGAGACCTCGATCGTCAGGGACGGGTGCGACTGTCGCAGGATCTCCGCCACGGATTCCGCGACACGGAGGGACGCATCAGCGACTCCGTCGATGAGTTTCTGGAACTCCGCGGAGATGACCCGGTTGGAGTTCTGTGCGCTCTGGGCCTCACTGAGCGCGTCGGAGCTGGCTGAGCTGTAGGCGGTGCAGATGTGGAGCACCGCTCCGGAATCCGCGGCGAGCTGGGCCGCCTTCTGCGCCGCCTTGAACGCGGTATCGCTCGCGTCCACTCCGGTCACGATCATCCTGGTCATGGTTCACCTTTCGGGTCCGAGGTCGTCGACGTCATCGAAGTGGTCGAAATCGTCGAAGTCACTGCAGTGGACCCCTGGTGAAGGTCCCCGGCTGCGGCGATGTGCAGTTCCGAAACTACAAGGGTGGGTACACTCCGGCCAAGGCCGGACGCCGTGTCCCCGGACACAGCTGAGTCAGGAGACTCCCAGCAGCAGCTGGGTCGGGTGCTCCAGGTTGGTCTGAGGGCATCAGACTCAGATTCAGACCTATACCAGCAGCTCCGCGATCTGGATCGTGTTGAGCGCGGCGCCCTTGCGCAGGTTGTCTCCGGCGACGACGAGCACCAGGCCCTTGTTGTCGTCGACGGACTGGTCCTGGCGGATGCGTCCGACCAGGGAATCGTCCACACCGGCGGCGGCGAGCGGGGTCGGCACGTCGACGACCTTCACACCCGGCGTCCCCTCGAGGAGAGCCTTCGCTTCGTCCGGGGTGATCGACTCGGCAAACTCGGCGTGGACGGTCATGGTGTGGCCGGTGAAGACCGGGACACGCACGCAGGTACCGGCGACGCGCAGGTCAGGGATGTGGAGGATCTTGCGCGACTCATTGCGCAGCTTCTGCTCTTCGTCGGTCTCCAGGGAGCCGTCGTCGACGAGGTTGCCGGCGAAAGGCAGGGCGTTGAAGGCGATCGGGGCGACGTACGGACCGAAGTCCTCGGCGACCAGGGTGGAGCCGTCGATGGCGAGCTTCTCCAGGTTGTCCACGTTGTCGCGGACCTGCTCGGACAGTGCCTTCACGCCGGCCAGTCCGGACCCGGAGACGGCCTGGTAGCTGGAGACGTGCAGGCGGGTCACACCGGCTCTGGCGTGCAGCGCGCCGATGACCGGCATGGCGGCCATCGTGGTGCAGTTCGGGTTGGCTATGATGCCCTTGGGCACGTCCTTGGCGTCCTCCGGGTTGACCTCGGAGACGATGAGCGGGACCTCGGGGTCCTTACGCCACGCGCTGGAGTTGTCGACGACGGTCGCACCGGCCTCGGCGAAGCGGGGGGCGTGCTCACGGGAGGTGCCACCACCGGCGGAGAACAAGGCGATGTCGATGCCCTTGAGCTCCTCGGTGGGGGTCGCGGCGACGTCCTCCACGACGATCTTCTCGCCGCGGAACTCGATCTCGGAACCGGCGGAACGTGCCGAGGCGAAGAAGCGCACCTTGTCGGCGGGGAAGCTCCGCTCGACGAGGATGGAACGCATGACGCGGCCGACCTGTCCGGTCGCACCGACGACGGCGAGAGTGGTCATGGGTGATGTGCCTTTCTGGGTGTTACCGGCCGGTACCGGCGTGGACGACAGCCTCGGTCTCGCCGCCGAGCCGGAAGCGCTCGTGAAGGGCGGCGACGGCCTTGTCGAGGTCGGTGTCGCGGATGAGGACGGAGATGCGGATCTCGGAGGTCGAGATCAGCTCGATGTTGATGCCGACGTCACGCAGCGCCTCGCAGAAGTCCGCGGTGACGCCCGGGTGGGACTTCATGCCGGCGCCGACGAGGGAGACCTTGCCGATCTGGTCGTCGAAGACGATGGAGCCGAACTTCTGGTCGGCCTCCGGGCCCTGGAGACCGTTGAGCAGCTCGACGGCACGCGGGGCGTCCTCGCGCGGGCAGGTGAAGGTGATGTCGGTGAGATTGTCGTTCACGGTCGAGATGTTCTGCAGGACCATGTCGATGTTGATCTCGGCGTCCGCCAGGGTGCGGAAGACCCGCGCAGCCTCACCCGGCTTGTCGGGGATGCCGAGGACAGTGACCTTGGCCTCGGAACGGTCGTGGGCGACACCGGTCAGGACTGCTTCTTCCACAGGAATATCCTCCACAGAGCCGGACACGATGGTGCCGGTCTCATTGCTGAATGACGAACGGACGTGAATCGGGACATTGAAGGCGCGGGCGTACTCGACGCACCGCAGCATGAGGATCTTGGCGCCGACGGCGGCCATCTCGAGCATCTCCTCGAAGGAGATGTGGTCGAGCTTCTGCGCGTTCGACACGATCCGGGGGTCGGCGGTGTAGACGCCGTCGACGTCGGAGTAGATCTCGCAGACATCGGCCTTGAGCGCCGCGGCGAGCGCGACGGCGGTGGTGTCCGACCCACCGCGTCCCAGGGTGGTGATGTCCTTGGTCTCCCGGTTCACACCCTGGAAGCCGGCGACGAGGCAGATCTTGCCCTCGTCGAGGGCTTCACGGACCCTGCCCGGGGTGACGTCGACGATGCGGGCGTTGCCGTGCCGCTCCGTGGTGATGACGCCGGCCTGGGAGCCGGTGAAGGACTGTGCCTCGGCGCCGAAGGAGTTGATCGCCATGGCGACCAGCGCATTGGATATCCGCTCACCGGCGGTGAGGAGCATGTCCATCTCACGCCCCGGGGGAACCGGGTTGACCTGGTTGGCGAGGTCGAGCAACTCATCGGTGGTGTCACCCATCGCCGAACAGACGACGACGACGTCATTGCCCGCCTTCTTGGTCTCCACGATGCGCTGGGCGACCCGTCGGATGCGCTCGGCGCTCTCCAGGGATGAGCCACCGTACTTCTGGACGATCAGGGCCACAGTTGGTTACTCCGTCTACTGCTTCGGGTGTGAACTTACAGACCTCACCAGCGTACCTGACCAGGTAAGGCTGCGGAAACACGGGGGACCGCCGGCCCCTGAACGGCCCAGGCCGGACCCGTCTAGACCTTCAGTGCCACCACGGCGTGCGTCCCCCAGCCGACCGGCAGGTCGGCGACCCCGGTCAGCCCGGCGGCGGAAACCGCCCTGGACAGGTCACGCTTCGTGGGCAGCGACCGACCCTCGAGGAGCAGGCGGGTGAGGTCCTCCTCGTAGTCGTGGTCCTCGTCGCCGGACTCGGCGAGCAGCCGGGTCACCACGACCACCCGCGGTGCGATCCCGGCCGCGGACTCCAGCAGTCCGGGCACCTTTTCCGGCGCGACGAGTGCGTAGGGGTCGACGACGAGGACCGCTCCGGCGTGCACGTCCGGGGTGGCCTCCCGGTCCCACGCCACCACGGTCACCCGGTCCCGGCGCGCCTCGCCGAGCTCGGCGATGAGCCGGTCGGTACCCGCACCGGTGTCGAGGACGACGACGTACAGGTCATCGTGGTGGCGGAGCAGTTCATCGGCGTAGACCGCGGAACTGGTGCCCTCCCCGGCGCCCGCCACGGCCACCGACTTCAGGCCCTCTCCCCCGGTCAGCCGGGCGGAGAGCTGTCCGAAGCCCTGGGCCAGGGCGGGGGCGACCCACTGGGCGCGGGTGGCTTCGGCGTCCGCCAGGTTCTCGACGATGCCCGGATCCCCCGCACGCAGCTGCTCCCAGGTGGAGCCGGTGGAACCGACGGTGACGGGCGCGGCGGAGCGCAACCCCTCGGTGAGGTGCAGCCAGGACAGCGGACGCAGGGCGTCCGGACCGGTGAGCCGGGAGACCGGACCCTCGGGGTCCGAGAGTTCCTGGCCGAGCGGGGTCAAGCCCACGCCGGTGAGCGCGGCGGCGTCCCCACCGGAGAGCTCGTCGCCCTCCGGGGCGGTGAGGGTGACCAGCTTGAGGGACTCGAGGTATCGCAGGAACCGCAGGAGGACGCCGGCCTCGACGCCGACGGCGGGGGCGACGTCGGCGACCGTCGGGGTGGCAGCGGACGCAGCGGACGCAGTGGACGCAGTGGACGCGGTGGACGCAGCATCCACCGCCTCGAAGAGACCGAGCTCCGCGGCCGAACGCAGGGCCAGGCCCGGTGCGATCTCCGCCATCTCGTAGAGCTCCATGAGCGGGGAGATGCTGGAGGTGCCGGCACTACCGGCGGCCGCGCCCTCGGCGACGGCGTTGTTGCGTCGCCAGTAGCCGACGATCTCGACGTGCTCGCGCGGCACGCCCATCTTCTTGGCCAGGGTGCGGACGGTCTTCAGTCGTCCGGCCTCACCTGCGGCCCAGAGGAACGGTGTGCCTTCCGGGAGCTTCCCGCCACCGCGGACGTGGGTGAGCAGTTCCTCGGTGAAGTCGCCGCCCTCGTCGCGGACGACCCAGTGCATGTCGAGGTCGGCGGCGCAGTCGATGTCCTGGATGTCGGCGCGGGTGGGGACCTCCACCACGGCGACGACAGGGTGGCCGGCCGGGCAGTTCTCGAGGCAGCGGCCGATGGCAGGCAGGGCGGCCTCGTCACCGACGAGCAGCAGCCAGTCGGTGTGGGAGGGGTGGGCACCGCAGTTCTTCGGTCCGGCGATGAAGACCCTGTCACCGGCGGACGCCGACGCCGACCAGCCCTCGGCCAGGCCTGCACCGTGACGGGCGAAGTCGATGGCGAGCTCGCCGTACTCCCCGGCGTCCGGCGTCCAGGTACGCACGGTGTAGGTGCGGAAGAGGTCGTTGACCTGCTCGTTCCAGTCGAGTCGACCGTCACCGAGGGACTTCGGGTACGGGCGGTCCCCGGTCTCCGGATCAGGGAGGATCAACCGGACATCGTCATCGAATCCGTCGCTGACCAGGGCGGGCACCGGTTCACCGTCACGGGTGTGGGCGAGCAGGCCTGCCCCGCCGAAGGTGACGCGGCGCATGGCCGGGGTGATGTCCTCGACCCTCAGCACCTCCAGTTCGCGCAGGGAGATCGGGTAGATGTCGGTGTCGCGACTGATGCGGGGCACGGGGGTCCTTTCCACGGAACGGTTCGGGGCAAGGCTAGCATTGGCTTGCCAGGTAGTAGGACTGCATTCCCCGGCTACCGTGACTATTCCCCTGACGCCCCACCCCCAAGAGGACACTCCGCATGCTTGCTCCCTTCCGACGCCGCAGGTCCGACGCCCTGCGCGGCGCCACCGCCGTCGCCGCAGCACTCGCCCTGACCGCCGGCCTCGCCGCCTGTTCCGGTGACAGTTCCGATGATGCCGCCACGGGCGGCGGCTCCGGTGACGGCTCCTGGCCGCGCACCGTCTCCTCGCTCGCCGTGGAGAACCACCACCTGGACTGCACCGACCAGATGGACATCTCCACCTGCGCCACCGAAGACGTGGAGATCCCCGAGCAGCCGCAGCGCATCGTCTCCACCGCCGTCGGACTCACCGGCTCCCTGCTGGCCGTGGACGCCCCGGTCGTCGCCACCGGTGGTGCGACCACCGGTTCCACCGCCGACAATGACGAGGGGTTCTTCAACCAGTGGGCCGATGAGGCCCGGGACAAGGGCGTGGAGAGCCTGTGGCAGCTCAGCCCGGACCTGGAGAAGATCGTCACCGCCGATCCGGACCTCATCCTCGTCGCCGCCAACGGCCAGGACACGGCCGTCCCCGGCCTGGAGAAGATCCAGGCCATCGGCGTGCCGGTCGTCGTGCTGGACTACGTGAACATGGACTGGAAGGACCTCACCACCGAGATCGGTGAGATGACCGGGCGGGAGGCGGACGCCGCAGCCCGCATCGAGGAGTACGACGAGCGCGTCTCCGAGGTGAAGGCGAGTATCGAGGATCCGGAGCAGCCGGTGAGCCTCGTGCTGCCGAGTGCCGACAAGTCGGGCAACGCCAACTACATGACGGCGGAATCGCCGCAGGGACGGGTCGCAGCGGACCTCGGCTGGGAACTCACCGTGCCCGGCGACGATGTCGCCCGCACCGACGGGCCCTTCGCCGGACGCACGGATGTCAGGCAGGTCACCGCGGAGAACCAGGACAAGGCCTTCACCGGCCACACTGTGCTGGCCGTGGACTCGGGCATCGGTGAGGATCCGGCGGAGTACCTGAAGAACATGCCGATTCTGGCCGACACCTATGCGGTGCAGAATGACCGGATCTTCGCCATGCCGCCGGAGCTGTTCCGGATGGACTACTACTCGGCGATGGCGATGCTCAACCGGATCGACGAACTCTTCGTGAAGTGACACCCCGTCGTTAAACAGTGTGAACTGAGGCAAGGTTTGGTTTACTATGTCGGGGTGGGTGTCCGGACCACGGACGCCGCTGACCAAGAGTTTTCGAGAGAAGGATCTTCCATGTCCTCACGCGCACTGTTCCGCCGGTCCCGCGCCGTCGCCGCTGTGGCCGCCGCCACCGCCCTCACCCTCGGCCTCGCCGCATGCTCCGACGACGACGACGATTCGGACACCGGCACCTCGGCCTCCGCCTCCGCCGACGGATCGGACTCCGACTCTGATTCCGGGGACTCCGAGGACGCTGACCAGGGCACCTGGCCCCGTACCGTCGACTCGCTCGTGATCGACAACGGCCAGCCGACCGGCGACACCGAAGAGGTCGAGATCCCTGCCAAGCCGGAGAAGATCGTCTCGACCTCCGTCACCCTGACCGGCACACTGCTGGCCGTGGACGCCCCGGTCATCGCCTCCGGCGGCGCCAAGGCCGGCCCCACCTCGGACGACAAGGGATTCTTCAGCCAGTGGGCCGAGGAGGCCGACGAGCAGGGCGTGAAGGCACTCTGGCAGCTCGAGCCTGACCTGCAGAAGGTCGCCGCCGAGGACCCAGACCTCATCATCGTCTCCGCCAAGGGCGCGGACACCGCCGCCGAGCAGATCGACGAACTGAAGAAGATCGGCGTGCCGGTCGTCGTCCTCGACTACTCCGACAAGACCTGGGGCGAGATCACCACCGAGGTCGGCGAGATCACCGGTCACGAGTCCGAAGCCGCCGACGCCATCCAGTCCTACGAGGACCGTGTCGCCGAGGTCAAGGAGAACATCGGCGACGTCGAGCAGCCGGTCAACGTCGTGCTGCCTGCCAAGGAAGGCAATCTCAACTTCATGACCGCCGAGTCCGCCCAGGGCCAGATCATCAAGGATCTGGGCTGGGAACTCTCCGTCCCCGGTGACGACGTCGCCCGCACCGACGGCGACTACGCCGGCCGCACCGACGTCCGCCAGGTCACCGGCGAGAATGCCGACAAGGCTCTGGTCGGCAAGACCGTTCTCGGCATCAACGTCGACGGCACCGAGCCGGTCATCGACAAGCTCAAGGCCATCCCGACCCTCGCCAACGCGGACGCGATCAAGAACGACCGCGTCTTCGAACTCGGTGCCTCCGCCTTCCGCATCGACTACTTCTCCGCCATGGAGATCCTCGACCAGATCGAGGAGTACTTCGCGAAGTAGTCCCCGGGCGAAGTAGTCCCCGGGCACGGGCCGTTTCACCGTCGCGACGTGAACTCGGATAGCCTGATGCCACGATGATGCACAGCAACGCCCTCGCTGTCGTCTTCGCCCTTCTCTCTGCACTCACCATCGCCTGGGGCACGGTCCTCAGGCACCAGATCGCGGAGCAGACCTCCGGCGACCCCGACGACGCCCACGGCTCCCCACTGCTCGCCGCTGTCATGCGGCCGAAGTGGTGGGGAGGAGTTCTGTGTGCCCTCGCAGGCTACGGCCTGCAGATCGTCGCCCTCGGCTTCGGCACCCTGCTGGTCGTCCAGCCGATCCTCGTGCTGTCGCTGATGTTCACCCTGCCGCTGTCGGCGAAGTTCGACGGCCGCCGCGTCTCGAAATCCGAGATGTCCTGGGCGGGCCTGCTGACCATTGCGGTGGGCGTCCTCGTGATCTGGGGCAAACCGCTGCCCGGCCGGTCGATCCCCGAGCTGGACGCCTGGATCATCGCCCTGGCCGTCGGTCTGGTGGCCATCGTCGCGATGTGCTGGTTCGCCGGTCACCGGCCCGCCAACGAGCGCGCCCTGCTGCTCGGTCTGGTCACCGGCATCATCATGGGCTACCTCGCCGTCCTGTCGAAGTCCGTCGTCGCGATCTTCACCGACGACGGGTTCCACGGCCTGATCACCTCCTGGGAGGGCTACGGGCTGCTGGCGTGCGCGGCGATCGGCACCGGCGTCCAGCAACTGAGTTTCAACGCGGGGGCGTTGAAGAACTCCCTGCCCGCGATGACCATCGGTGAGCCGATCGTCGCCTTCGTGCTGGGCTATACGCTGCTCGCGGAGAAGTTCCAGGTCCAAGGGCTCGGCTGGATCGCGATGGGCGTCGCCCTGCTGGTGATGGTGGCCAGCACCGTCGTCCTGTCGCGCAAGAGTGTGGACTGAGCCGGCGCCTATATCGCGTAGGCGAAGTCGACCAGCATCTCGGCGGAGACCCAGAACCCCACCACACACCAGGCTATACCGACGACCACCGGAATCCCCGCCAGCCACGGCCGGTCCACCAACCACGTGCGCAGCCGGGCAAGTGCCCGGACCACCAGCGGCAGCAGCAGGAAGAGCACCGGGAGCAGCAGCAGCCGGGGGCGGGAGTGCATGATGCCGTCAGAACCGAGCGTCATACCGGCCACCGCCACCGCGGGCAGCCACAACTGCCAGGGCATCCGGCCGGTCACCAGCGGCCACAGGGACGCCACGCACAGCACCGCCACGAGGATCATCGACCAGGTGGAGATCGCGTAGCCGGGCATGGTGCCGTCCGTCGTCCCGCCCGCACCGACGGTCGTGGTGAGGTCCAGGGACGTGGAGGTGATCCAGTTCCAGGTCGCCTGACCGAGGTCGAAGCCGGAATGCCAACCACGTTCCTGCGCCTCGAAGTAGCCCCCGATCTCCGCGGTGCGGCCGTTGGCCCAGAGGATGTATCCGGCGATCCCGAGGACGCCGATGACCGGCGCGGCGCAGGCCCGCAGGACGCGGCCGGCGTCCTGCCGCGTGCGCCACCAGCGCCACAGCTCCACTGCCGCAGCCACCGCCAACGTCAGTACCAGCACCACCGCGGTGATCCGCGTCAGCCCGGCGAAGAGGACGAGGACGCCGGCCGTGAGATAGCGGCGCCGCAGCAGCATCACCACCGCCCACACCGCGAGCGCCGTGTACAGGGACTCCGAGTACGGCATCACGTACACCACCGACATCGGCGCCCCGAGTGCGAGGACACCGACCGCCAGGGTGAGGACCGCCGCCGTCACCGGGGAGGCGGGAACCCCGGGGTCACCACCGCGGCCCCGCGGCCAGAGATGGTCTACGGCCAACCTCCCCAGCCCCCAGACCATGACCACGGCCGACACCACCGACACGACGGCAGCGGCGGCCACGGTGATCTCGGCCCCGGTCAGGGCACGGACCGGCGCGGCGAGAGCCCGCACCAGCCAGGGGTATCCGGGGAAGAAGGCCACGGACTGCCACTCGATGGGATCACCACCGGGCGTCCCGGCGTCCCCCATGGCGAAGCCCGAGTACCCGTGACGGGAGATGAGCATCATCCACCGGGCGTCCCACTGCATCATCACCTCGGTGAGGGTCATGCCGTTGTGCGAGCCCCTGATCTGCATCACCAGCAGCTGGACGGAGTGCATCAGCACGGTGGTGACCAGGGCGACGACCGGCACGACCGGGAACCGGCGGTGCCGCTGCGGGAGCGGTGGACTCTGGGTGGACATCGCCCACGACGTTAGCGGGGGTGTGGCACCGCGTCCGCGTTCCCCCCGGATGCGGTGGGGACTATGGGCCGGGTCACACTTCCTGACGACTGTCGGTTACACTTGCCGACGTGAACACGTTCCGCGGTCAGCTTCTCCTTCTTAGCCGCGGCGGGGTCAGGGCATAAACCGACCGGCTCCCCGTCGCGGAGTTGAGTCGTGCCGGTCGGTGTTGAGAGACTTTCCACCGAAGACGCACCACCAGCGTCGAACCTGCAACAGGAGCACACCATGACCCCCAGCGATTCCTTCATCTCCGCCCCCGCCCGGATCGACACCCCCGCAGGTGAGATCCCGGCCGGGCAGCCCGCCTGGAACAGGCAGCGCCCGTCCCAGATGCCGGTGCACCGCTACCAACCGCACTTCACCGAGGTCGAAACCTTCCAGCTGCCGGACCGCACCTGGCCGGACAAGGTCATCGACAAGGCACCGCAGTGGTGCGCTGTCGACCTGCGTGACGGCAACCAGGCCCTGATCGACCCGATGAGCCCGGAGCGCAAGCGCCGGATGTTCGAGCTGCTGGTCAAGATGGGCTACAAGGAGATCGAGGTCGGTTTCCCCTCCGCCTCCCAGACGGACTTCGACTTCGTCCGCGAGATCATCGAGAAGAACATGATCCCCGACGACGTCACCATCCAGGTCCTGGTCCAGGCGCGTGAGCACCTGATCCGCCGGACCTTCGAGGCCTGCGAGGGCGCGAAGAACGTCATCGTGCACTTCTACAACTCCACCTCCATCCTGCAGCGCAAGGTGGTCTTCCGTAAGGACAAGGCCGCCATCAAGCAGCTGGCGACGGACGCCGCGCACCTGATCAAGGAGATCGCGGTCGACTACCCGGACACCAACTGGCGCTGGGAGTACTCCCCGGAGTCCTACACCGGCACCGAGGTCGAGTACGCCAAGGAGGTCTGTGACGAGGTCATCGAGATCATGGACCCGACCCCGGACAACCCCATGATCATCAACCTGCCGTCCACGGTCGAGATGATCACCCCGAACGTCTACGCCGACACCATCGAGTGGATGCACCGCAACATCTCCCGCCGCGACTCGGTGCTGCTGTCCCTGCACCCGCACAACGACCGCGGCACCGGCGTCGCCACCGCTGAGCTGGGCTACATGGCCGGCGCGGACCGCATCGAGGGCTGCCTGTTCGGCAACGGTGAGCGCACCGGCAACGTCGACCTGGTCACCCTGGGCCTGAACATGTTCACCCAGGGTGTGGACCCCCAGATCGACTTCTCCGACATCGAGGAGATCCGCCGCACGGTGGAGTACTGCAACCAGCTGGAGGTCCACGAGCGTGCTCCGTACGGCGGCGACCTCGTCTTCACCGCCTTCTCCGGCTCCCACCAGGACGCCATCAACAAGGGCATGGACTACATGGCCGACGAGGCGCACCCGGGTGCCCACGCCAACGAGATCAGCGACGAGGAGTTCGCCAAGATCATCTGGGAGGTCCCCTACCTGCCCATCGACCCGAAGGACATCGGCCGCAGCTACGAGGCCGTCATCCGCGTGAACTCGCAGTCCGGCAAGGGCGGCGTCGCGTACATCATGAAGACCGACCACGGTCTGGACATGCCGCGCCCGATGCAGGTCGAGTTCTCCGCCGTCGTCCAGGCGGTCACCGACGCCGAGGGCGGCGAGGTCAACTCCAAGGCGATGTGGGACATCTTCTCCGGGGAGTACCTGGACCGCGTCTCCCCGCTGGAGCAGATCTCCGTGACCGTCGACGGCCCCCAGACCGAGGGCTCGGAGACCAAGGTCACCGCCGAGATCGAGTGGAACGGCGAGCACAAGACCATCCAGGGACGCGGCAACGGTCCGCTGGCCGCCTACGCCCAGGCGCTGGAGTCGCTCGGTGTGGACTTCGAGGTGCAGGAGTACACCCAGCACGCCCGGACCGCCGGTGACGACGCCGAGGCCGCCGCCTACACCCTGGCAGAGGTCAACGGACAGAAGGTGTGGGGTGTCGGTATCGCCGGCTCCATCACCTACGCCTCGCTGAAGGCGATGACCTCCGCGGTCAACCGCGCCTACGCCAACGAGGCCTCCGTCCTGGCCGGCGGCGTGTAGGTCGCAGCGCTTTCGCAGTGCACAGGGATGCACGGTCCCACCAGGGACCGTGCATCCCTTTTTGTCGTGCCTGTTGTCATGCCTGGCTGAGGCACCTCCCTGCTGGGACTCACCTGCACCGTGCCGTCGCCTCACCGCCATCGGGTCAGGTCCAGCGCCATCCGGTTGTGTCGGTTTTCCGATGAGATCGTCACAACCGGATGGCGCCACATTCAACCGGATGGCGCGAGGGCACGTGGAACTGCCCCTGATCTCCACCCGAATGCTGCCGGTGTGTTAAATGACGCCGCAGCGGTGGCGAGGTCTGCCCACAGGGAGTTTACTTTCCTTCATTGCAACGTCATGACAGTGAACATCAACACCCATCCAGGTAAGGACCCCGCCATGGACACCACCACAACCTCGGCACCGGACACGACACACGCCACCCGCACGGAGTCCGACCTGCTCGGACCTGTCGAGATCCCCACCGACCTCTACTACGGCGCCCACACCGCCCGCGCCCTGGCAAACTTCCCCTTGACAGACACCACTGTCGGCAGCGTCCCCGCGCTGGTCAAGGCACTCGCCGTCCTCAAGGAGGCCGCTGCGGTCGTCAACGCCCGGCACGCACTCATCGACGCCACCGCCCAGACCTCGATCATCGCCGCCTGCCGGAGGATCCGCTCCGGACGCCTCGACGACCGGATGTCCACACTGTTCCCGTTAAGCATGATCCAGGGCGGTGCCGGTACCTCGACGAACATGAACGCCAACGAGGTCATCGCCAACCTCGCGCTGGAACACCTCGGGATGGACAAGGGCCGGTACGACGTCGTCGACCCGCACAATGACGTGAACTGTTCCCAGTCCACCAATGACGTCTACCCTTCGGCACTGAAGATCGCCCTGCTCGAGCACACCTCACACACCGTCACGGCACTGCGAGCCCTCGCGAGGTCCTGGCGGGCCAGGGCGGTGGAGGTCCACGACGTCCTCAAACTGGGCCGCACCCAGCTGCAGGACGCCGTCCCCATGACCCTCGGACGCGAGTTCGCGGCCTTCGCCGCCATGGCGGAGGAGGATGCGAGGGCACTGGACCACGCCGCGGACGGGTTACGGGAGCTGAACATCGGCGGCACGGCCATCGGAACCGGACTCAACGCCCCGGCCGGGTACACCGCCGAGATGATCGCCGAACTCAACGACCTCACCGGACTGGACCTGCGCCGGGCCCCTGACCTCGTGGCGGCAACCGCAGACGTCGGGGCATTCGTCGACCTGTCCGCAGCTCTGAAACGGGCCGCCCTGCACACCTCCAAGGTCTGCCATGACCTGCGACTGCTTTCCAGTGGCCCCCGGTCCGGGATCGGCGACATCGTCCTGCCCGCGGTACAGGCCGGATCCTCGATCATGCCCGGGAAGGTCAACCCGGTGATCCCCGAGACCGTCAACCAGGTCGCCTTCGAGATCGTCGGCTTCGACATGACCGTATCCATGGCCGCGGACAACGGCCAGCTGCAGCTCAACGCCTTTGAGCCGGTGATCGCCCATGTGCTCTTCCAGGGGCTCGACCATTTCACCCGGGTACTGGACACCCTCCGGCTGCGGTGCGTCGACGGGATCACCTGTGACGCGACCCGTGTGGCGAAGCTGCGGGAGGACGTCTGGTCCTCCGCGTCCCTGGCCACGGCCCTGTCCCCGTGGATCGGGTACCAGCAGGCGACCACGGTCGCCTGGGAGTCCCAGCGCTCCGGGCGCACGGTGGTCGACATCGTCCGCACGGCCGGGACAATGACCGGGGCGGAGCTGGACACCGCCCTGTCCACGACCCGGCTGACCACGGGCACCTAGTTTCGGCGTACGGCCGCGGTACTTCGCCGAAGGACGAGACCGGACGGTACGATGGCTCCATGACTTCCACGGGCCCGGACAACGACAGCGCCGGGACTTCCGGGACCACCGGGGATTCCGGGGCGACCGGTGCCCCGACCGGCGGACGCTCCCGGCGTCGGCGTCGCCGCCAAGTGCACCGCCGCGCCGCGCCGCCGTCACCGGACATGCGACGCGCCACCAGGAGCACGCAGGACGCCGCCCCTCCCGCAGACTCCCCTGACGCAGGCACGGACTCCACCGCCGTGGCCGCCACCAGGCCGACCCGCGTCCCGAAGACCTTCCACGGGGAGATCCCCGACGCCGAGACCGCGCCCTTCGTCGCACTCACCGTCGCGGCATCGGGCATCCACCCCACGACCTCACGTCTGGTCGCCGTCGCCGCCGTGCTCTACGACGCCGAGGGCCACCCCGTCAGCTTCACCGGCAACCGCCCGGCCTGCAGCGACGGCAGCGATCTCACCGGTGGCACCAGCACAGCCGCCGATGCCGACCCGACCGAGCTCACGGGCGTCGTCCAGCAGATCAACCCCGGCGAGGACCCCGGCCCGTGGCACCTCCACGGCTACACCGAGGCCGACCTCGGCCAGGCCCCGGGTTTCGCGACCGTCGCCCCGCTCCTGTTCAGCCTGCTCGACGGCCGCACCGTCATCTGCCACGACACCACCATGACCTGGGGTTTCATCATCCAGGAATACCGTCGTGCCCAGCGGGCCGCCAACCGTTCGGCGCCGCAGGGCGGCAACCGCGGCCGTCGACGCAACACGCGGCGTCCCCGCAAGATCGCCGTGCCGGTCCCCGAGCGCATCGTCGACACGATGACCACCGCCCGCCGCCAGTCGGTGCCGGTCATCGACCCGCGGCTGCGCAGCATCGCCGCCCACTACCGCGACGCCGAGGGCCTGGAACTGGCCGCCGACACCCTCCCCGACCTCGGGGCCGTCGCCTCCGAGGCACGCACCGCCACCGGTGCCGATGAACTGCTCCTCGCCGATGCGCGCATCCTCCTCCCGCTGCACCTGGTGCAGGAGGACCTGGCGGATGCGGGACGCGGCATCATCCAGTCCGCGCTGCCCGCCGACCTCACCGCCGACCGGTTCGGTCTGCAGCGCTCCACCATCCGGGTGGACGCCACCACGACCCCCCGTCCTTTCGCCAACCCCGGAGTCCCCGGCGACGACGGACGGCTGACCGAGGGCATGGAGTTCGTGGTCAGCCCCGATGTCGCAACCGACCCGGACGAGATCATCTCCGCGGGTCTGCGCGCCGGACTGGTCTACAGCGAGAAGCTGAACCGGACCTCCAGCCTCGTGGTGTGCAACGCCAACCATGAGCTGCGAGGCAAGGCGATGCACGCGCACCGCAAGAACATCCCCCTGTTCACCGACACCGGGTTCTTCGACGCCCTCGAGGACGTGGAGACCGGGACGGCGTCCACCGGGGAACCGGAGACGCGTCCGGCCACACCCCGCATCCCCGCCCCGCAGCGCGGTGGGCAGGGGCGCCCGCGCAAGAAGCAGGGTGGACGCCAGGGCGCGAAGCAGGACGCGAAACAGGGCGGACGCCAGGGATCACCACAGTCGAACCGCCGGACCCCGATCCGCCAGCCGCAGCAGCATGGCGAGGACGGCGGCACTGACGGTGGGAACGGTGCATCCTCCTCGTCCTCCGGCTCCGGGTCCACCGGTTCCTCGGGGAACCGGAACCGCAACCGCAACCGGCGTCGGTCCTCCGGCAACTCCGGCGGACAGCAGAAGCAGGGCCAGCAGAAGCAGGGCCAGGCGAAGCAGGGTTCCGGCGGGAACTCCGGGTCCGGATCGAACCGGTCCGGCGCACGGCGTCGCCGTCGTTCCGGGGCGAACCGCCGACAGAACCAGTCCAACCAGTCCAACCAGTCCAACCAGTCCAAGTAGATAAGGTGATCTGATGGGTCTGCGCACCTCACTCGCCGTCCGCGCCGCCGACCTGGCGACCTGGGCGTCCCGCAAGGCCGGCCGTGGCAACGGCGGCATGATCGGCGGTCTCGTCGCCGACTTCATCGACCCGAAGCTGATGGAACAGCTCGGGCAGGGGCGTCCCTGCGCGATCGTCACCGGCACGAACGGCAAGTCCACGACCACCCGGATGCTCGCCGAGGCCGTCCGCGGCATCGGCACCGTGTGCACCAACGACGGCGGCGACAACATGGACGCCGGCGTCATCTCCGCTCTCCTCGCCGGCCGCGACGCCCAGCGCATCGTCCTCGAGGTCGATGAGCTGCACGTCCCGCACATCGCCACGAAGCTGAACTGCGATGTCCTCGTGCTGCTGAACCTGTCCCGTGACCAGCTCGACCGCGTCGGCGAGATCAACAAGATCGAACGGGTCCTGCGCGAGTACGTCAGTGCGAACCCCGATCTCACCGTGGTCGCGAACTGCGACGACGTGCAGGTCACCTCGGTCGCCTGGGACTGCCCGAACGTGGTGTGGGTCTCCGCCGGTGTCGGTTTCACGGGCGACTCGACGAGCTGCCCGCGCACCGGTGGCGCGATCGTGCGCACCGAGAAGGCCGACGGATCCCCCGACTGGTTCGCGGTGAAGCCGCTGGCCGACGGGTCCGAGTTCCGGCGTCCCACCCCGACCGTGACGGTCGACCCGTCCGGCTTGCACACCCCGGAGGGTGACCGCGACCTGAACCTCACCCTGCCGGGCAACGCGAACCGCGGTAACGCGGCGCAGGCCGTCACCGCTGCCGTGGCCCTCGGCGTCCCCGAGCAGGACGCCGTCGCCGCCGCCGAGCGGGTCGACAACGTCGCCGGACGCTACGCCACCGTGAACTTCGAGGGACGCGAGGTGCACCTGCTGCTGGCGAAGAACCCGGCCGGTTGGCAGGAGGCCCTGTCGATGGTGGACCGCACCGCCGACGGTCTGGTCATCTCGGTCAACGGTCAGGTCGCCGACGGTCAGGACCTGTCCTGGCTGTGGGACGTGGTCTTCGAGAACTTCGAGGGGATGAAGGTCGTCTCCTCCGGTGAGCGCTCCGCCGACCTGGCGGTGCGTCTCGGATACGCCGGGGTGGAGCATGACACGGTGCCGGACATGCTGAACGCCCTGCGTGCCTGCCCGACCGGCCGGGTCGAGGTGCTCGCGAACTACACCGCCTTCCGTGACCTGAACAAGGCCCTGCAGAACACCGCGAAGAAGGAGCAGCAGAATGGCTGAGCTGACTATCGGACTGGTCCTGCCGGACGTACTCGGCACCTACGGCGACGACGGTAACGCCCTGGTCCTGCGGCAGCGGGCCCGGATGCGCGGCATCGACGCCGAGATCCACCGCATCACGCTCGGGGACGCCGTGCCCGAGGGCCTCGACGTCTACACCGTCGGTGGCGGTGAGGACGTCGCCCAGATCCTCGCAGCCGAGCACCTCATCGCCGACGGCGGCATGACCCGCGCCGTGAACGCGGGACGCCCTGTCCTGGCGATCTGTGCCGGTCTGCAGGTCTTCGGCCGGAGTTTCCGGGCCTCCGACCGGATGGTCGACGGGCTGGGACTGATCGACGCGACAACCTCGTCGCTGCAGACACGCATGATCGGTGAACTGAAGTCGGTGCCGGCGAAGCAGGGTATGCGCGCCGCGGGGATGGAGGAGCTCACCGAGCCACTCACCGGGTTCGCGAACCACCAGGGTGCGACGATCCTCGGTCCGGACGCGCGGCCGCTGGGTCATGTCACCCACGGCACCGGCAACACGGACGCCCACGGTGCGCTGACCGCCGGACTCACCCCGGAGACCGCGAAGGTCGAGGTCTACCACGAGGGGGCGGTGCAGGGCTCCGTCATCGCCACGTACATGCACGGCCCGGTGCTGGCCCGCAACCCGCAGCTGGCGGACCTGCTGCTGGCCAAGGCGACGGGTGTCGCTCTCGCTGACCTGCCGCCGATGACCGGGGTCTTCGCCGAGCAGCTGGTCGGTGAGGTCGCCACGCTGCGGGCGGAGCGGATGCGGGCGTAGGTTCCTTCCCCACCCCGGTCGTCGGCCCCGGCCGCCCGCTTCGGTCGCCTGCGCCGAGGGCGTCGTCGACAGTGCCCGCTGTGTACACGATCATGACGGATCCGGCCCGCTGAGTGTCTCAGCGGGGCGGATCCGTCACAGTTATGTAGGGGGACGAGACGGGGACGAGGTCTCTACGCGTCCTACGAAGCAGGACGCCGCACGACACGCCACCGGCCGGTGCCCGCCGTCTCCGAGACAAAGGAGCTCCTGCTCACCGGCTCTGGTACCGGGACGGTGTCTGTCACGGTGGTGGCGACGGGGCGGGAGGGAAGACTGAATCGTTCGCGGAGATGACGGGTCATGGGAGTAGCGGTCCCCTTTCAAGATGTCGGTCGTGTGTGGTCTGCCGGGTTCCGGGCGACGCGGGACTTCACCGTCAACGCCGGACGCCACCGAGTATCGGACACACGTCTGCCACCGGCCGTGCGGATTCCCGTGACTCCCCGCCACATCCCCTGCCGGTTCACTGGCAGGACCGGCACGACTACCGGAGGCGACGTCCACACCCTCGTCTCCACCCTCCGGAAACCGAAGAGCAAATTGATAACTGCACAATGTTTTTCTACGGTGGGAGGGTTCACAAGAGGTGAACCACATGACGGAATGGACAACTACACAGGGAGAATGAGTGAGCGACCACGAGAGCTCCGACATCACTGAGCCAGTCGACCGGACCGCACTGGGCGGCACTCCACGCAGTACGCGGGAGCAACGGCAACGGGACAACCGCCCACCGGCGTCCCCCGAGGAACTGTCCCGCGGCGCCGGCGCGTTCACGGACAACGCCGGCCACACCGACCACAAGGTCAACTGGGTCGTCCTGACCGTCAGCGCGGCAGTGATCCTCGCGTTCTCTCTGTGGGCCATCATCGCCCCGGACAACGCCGACAGCGTCATGGCGTCCGTCGTCGACGCCATCGCCTCAGGTTTCGGCTGGTACTACGTGCTCACCGTCGCCATCGTCATCGGTTTCGTGCTGTGGGTCGCACTGTCACGTACCGGCAGGGTCCGCCTGGGGCCCGACCACTCACGCCCCTCCTACAGTCTGTTCACCTGGGTCTCGATGCTCTTCGCCGCCGGTGTGGGCATCGACATGCTCTTCTACTCGGTCACCGGCCCGGTAACCCAGTACATGACCCCGGCGAACGCCGACCCTGAATCTGCGGAAGCCACCCGCGACGCCGTGGTCTGGACCATGTTCCACTACGGCATCAGCGGCTGGGCGATGTACTCCCTGCTCGGCGCGGCGATGGGCTACTTCGCGTTCCGCTGGGGAATGCCACTGTCCATCCGCGCCGCCCTGTACCCGCTGCTCGGCAGGCGTGTAAAGGGGAAGACCGGCCACACCATCGACATCGTCACCCTCGTCGGCACGGTCATGGGCGTGGCCACGTCCATGGGCATCGGCGTGGTGCTCCTGTCGGTGGGATTCTCGAAGCTCTTCGGCCTGCCGGACGGGCTGGGCCTGCAGGTCGCTCTGGTCGGCGTCGCCGTGATCATCACCGTCGCGGCCTGCACCTCGGGCGTGGACAAGGGCATCCGCATCATCTCCGAGATGAACCTGTGGGTCGCCGGCGCGATGATCCTCTACATCATCGTCACCGGGAAGACGTCCTTCCTGCTCAACACAATGGTCGCCAATGTCGGCAGGTTCATCAACACCCTGCCGGAACGCACGATGGAGACCATGGGCTACGAGCCCGACGGCGCGGACTGGATGGGCGGCTGGACCCTGTTCTTCTGGGCGTTCTGGCTCGCGTGGGGCCCGTTCGTCGGCGTCTTCCTCGCCCGGATCTCCCGCGGGAGGACGCTGCGAGAGTTCATCATCGCCGCCATCACCGTGCCGGTGATCTGTGACTTCCTCATCGTCACCACCTTCGGAAACTCCGCCCTCTACGAGGTCCTCCACGGCAACACCTCCTTCGCTGAGGAGGCCATGGAGTCCCCTGAGCAGGGCTGGTACTCACTGCTGGAGATGTTCCCCGGCGCGACGTTCATCATCGGCCTGGCCACGCTCTCCGGGCTGCTGTTCTACCTGACCAGCGCCAACTCGGGTGCGATGGTGATGAGTACGTTCTCGGCGTCCATCCCGGATCCGGCGCAGGACGGCCCGAAGTGGCTGCGGATCTTCTGGGCGCTGGTCACCGCGGTGCTGACGGTGGCGATGCTCATCGCCGGCGGCGTCTCCACGATGGAGCACGCCACGCTGATCTTCGCACTGCCGGTGACGGTCATCGCGTACCTGGTGATGATGTCTTTCTCGAAGGCCCTGCGGATGGAGCGGGTGCAGATGGACGGTGTTGTCCAGGTGCAGCGGGGCTCCAGTCAGGAGCGCACCTGGCGGCAGCGACTCGCCGGCCTGCGTCATTACCCGGACGCCGACGAGATCCGGTCCTTCACCGCCGACACGGTCGCGCCGGCCCTCGACGAGGTCCACACCGAGTTCACCCGGCTGGGTTATGACGCGACGCTGACCTGCGGGGAGGACGCCGCGACGTCCCTTCCCACCTGGACGCTGCTCGTGCCGCTGGAGCACCACCGCGGTTTCCAGTACATGGTCGCCCCGGTCACCACCCCGGTCCCGTCCTTCGGAGGACGCCGCGCCCAGTCACAGGAGGACTACCTGCGCCTCGAGGTCTTCGACCAGACCGGTACCCGGGGCTACGACCTCAACGGGCTGACCACACAGCAGATCGTCGACGATGTCATCGACCGCTACGAGATGCACCTGTCGTTCCTCACGGAGTCTGCGTCCACGGACACCCGGTCCCGGCTGACTCCCCCGGTCACACCGGTCGCCGAGCCCTCCCTGATCAAGGATGAGGAGTAGGGGGACGGTAAGTGCCCGGCGCCGCCCGGGTGGGCCGATCCGGTCCACTGCCTGTCCCTGGCAGCATGCGGAGACCGCCGATACCGTGGACCCGTGTCCCACCCCCTCACACCCCTGTACACCACCGTCATCAGCCTGCCCGCCGCCCCGGGCGTCTCCACCTACCGGGAGGCCCTACGGGGCATCGAGGGATACCGGGTCACCGACGACGGAACCGTCCACCTCGGCAGCCAGCTGCGGTACGCGCTCCTCGGCTCCTCGGCCGGCAGCACCCAACCCACCCCGGTGTCCGTCCGGTTCTCCACCGTCGACGCCGGCACGGTGACCGCCACTGTCACACCCCGGTACACCTCACCGTTCGTACTCCCCACCTGGACGTCCCGTAATCACCAGTTGCGCACCGCCGTCCGGGTGCAGGACCCCCTCGCAGCCCCCTCCCCCAGCGCCCCGACTGCAACGACGCGGATGGACGCCACGCGTGCCGAGCTGCTCAAGGGCTGGGCGTCCGCCCTGGTCGTCGGCCTGGCGACCGCACTGGTCGTGCTCTGCCTCATCATGGGACTGGTCACGCAGTGGGACGTGGGCTTCATCGTCCTGTTCCTGTGCTTCATGGTCGTCGCCACCGCGGTCAGCGCCTGGTTCTCGGTGCGCGCGCAGCGCCCCGTCAAGGACCCCACGGCTGTCCCCCTGCCGCACTAGCTCTGATGCCCCGGCCCTTCGCAGAGGATGCCTGACCGGAGCAGCCGTCATGAGTTGACCCGAATCTGTCAGACCGGGGCCTCCGGATAGACAGATTAGGGTCAACTCATGACAGGCACGTCAGGGGAAGCCGGGCGTGGGTTGTAACTCGCGGACGCTACACCCGCCACTCCCCGACCACGAAGGCCTGGGCGACAGGCCCGTCGTGCGACAGGCTCAGCTGCCACACCGCATGGCCTGCCCCGTCTGCCCCGCCGAACCGGGCGGTCAGCGCCCCGTTCACCCGGACCTCCAGTGCAGGAGCCAGCCGGATGTACGGCCGACCCCAGCGGTCCTTGACCACCTCGATCTGCGACCAGTCCATCTGGGCACCGGGAATCTCGTCCCCGGCGTCGGCCAGCGTCCATGCCTTGTAGAAGGCCTCCTTCGCCGCCCACCGGGCGGCAAGGTGCTGTCCGATGTTCCCACTGGTCTTCGCCAACCGGGCGCACTCACGACGCTCCGCCCCGGTGAAGGACAGTGCGAACTTCGAGCCCGGCAGGTCCAGCTGTTCGGTGAACGCGGGGATGTCGACCACGTCGACACCCACACCCAGCACGAACCCACGTGGCACCAGATCCACCGGCTCCACCCGACCTCGCGCGGATACGGGCCCCGCGCCGTTCACCGGGTCACTCACCGGAACAGACCGTCCTCACCGGCGCGGGTCGCCGGGTCGAGCAGCATGGCCGGCTCAGCCTCGTCGATGTCGACACCGTCGGCGAAGCGACGGTGGCCGATCTCCTCGAACAGGGCACGGTGGCCGAGCATGCCGGCCTCGCGGCGGCGGACACCGGCGCGCAGGCGCTCGGAGGCCTTCGCCTCCCAGGCCGCCGCAGCATCCTCACCGATCTGGGACGCCACGGCGACGCGGAACGCCTCCGGGTGCACCAGCGCGAGCAGCGCGGACACGTGGCCGAAGCCCAGCGAGGTGAGCAGACCGGCCTTGACCGTGCGCTGCAGCTGCAGCGGGTTGCGCAGCCACACCAGGTCCGGGGAGGACGCCATCTCCGGGTCCACGCAGTCCAGCGAGCGGTTCGCCGGGATCTTCGAGGTCCGGAACATGTCGCCCAGGCCGGCCGCCTGGAAGACGGCGGCACCGCCCTTGGCGTGACCGGTCAGGGTCTTCTGCGACACGACGTACAGCGGGTTGCCCGCGGTACGGCCCAGCACGGACGCCAGGCGGGTGTGCAGCTTCGACTCGTTCGGGTCATTGGCGTTGGTGGAGGTGTCGTGCTTGGAGACGACGGCGATGTCGTCGGCGGACACACCCAGCTTCGCCAGGTCGCGGGCCAGACGGGAGTTCTTCCCGCCACGGCCGGCGGCCAGCGCACCCTGGCCCGGGGCCGGGATGGAGGTGTGGGCACCGTCGGCGTAGGACGCCGCGAACCCGACCACGGACTGGACCGGCAGGCCCAGCTTCGCGGCCACGGAACCACGGGCCAGCAGGATCGTGCCACCACCCTGGGCCTCGACGAAGCCGCCGCGGCGACGGTCATTGGCCCGGGAGTAGAAGCGCTCGTTGAGGCCCTTGGCGGCCATCTTGTCGGAGTCCGCGGTCGCGTTCATGTTCGCGAAGCCGGTGATGGACTCCACCGAGATGTCGTCGGTCGCACCGGCGACCACGAAGTCGGCCTTGCCGAGCTGGATCTTGTCGGCACCCTCTTCGACGGAGACCGCCGCGGTCGCACAGGCACCGACCGGGTGGATCATCGCACCGTAGCCGCCCACGTAGGACTGCATGGTGTGCGCAGCGACGACGTTTGGCAGCGTCTCCTGCAGGATGTCGGACGGGATGTCCTCCTCCAGGAAGCGGTCGACGAAGAGCTTGCGCATCGAGGTCATGCCACCGAAACCGGTGCCCTGCGTCATGGCGACGTCGGACGGGTGCACGGCCTGCAGGATCTCGGCCGGGCTGAAGCCGGCGGAGAGGTAGGCGTCCACCGCGGTGACGAGGTTCCAGATCGCGATGCGGTCCACGGCCTCGATCATGGACGCCGGGATGCCCCAGCGTGCCGGATCGAAGTCGGTCGGGAACTGGCCGCCGACCTTACGGGCCAGGGTCGCCCGACGCGGCACGCGGGTCCGGGCGCCCGGCAGACGGGTGACGGACCACTCGCCGGTCTCCTCGTCGTGGTTGGCACGCGTGAAGGTCGGGTCGGAGTCCACGAAGGACGCGGCGTCCTCGGCGGAGTCCACGGTGAAGGTGACCTCGTGGTCGAGGAAGATCTCGACCTCCTGCGGGGTGTGCAGGTCCTCGAGGGCCCCGTTCTCACCGTCGTCGACGAAGGTGCGGACACCGGCGCGGGCGGCGACCTCGTCGCGGTAGCGCGTGTAGATCTCCTCCTCGGGCACGATGTTGCCGTCGACGTCGTACCAGCCGGCGACCGGGGTATCCATCCAGGTCAGCAGGCCGGTCATCCAGGCGAGCTCCAGCACACCGGCGGCGGACAGGTCCACGGACCCGTCAGCCTGGATGCCCAGCTCGGCCTCGGCACGGGTACGTCCCGAGCCCCAGGCGCTGACCTCTCCGAGGCCCACGACGACGACCATGTCCTCGAGGTCGGTGGTGACGTCACCCCACGGTGCGGCACCGAAGTCAGAGCCGACCGGCTGGGCGACGCGCACCGGCGAGGGCAGGGCGTTGACCGTGACCGGGACCTCGGCGTCATCCTCGACCGCGGCGGCGGTGGCGAAGGCACCGTCGGCGACAGCCTGGTCGCGCAGCTCGGTGAGGTTGATCTTGTCGAGCCCACCGGTCAGGTCGGCGTCGACCGGGCCGTCGAGGGCCTCGGCACGGACCGACTCGGAACAGAGCTTCAGCAGCTCACCGGAGATTTCGGCGGGGCTCCACACGTGGACGCCCGCCTCGACGGCGGCGTCGACAAGCGGGTCGTTGCCGCCCATGAGGCCGGTACCGGCGACCCAGCCGATCCGCGGGTGGGCGATGGTGACGCGCCCGCCCCACGGCTCGTTGGACCACTTGTTGCCGATGGCGTCGAAGGCGGCCTTGACTTCGCCGTACGCGCCGTCGCCACCGAAGGTGCCGCGGTTCGGGGACCCCGGGAGGACGACGTGCAGGCGGTGGGCCAGGTCGGCCTCGTGGCCGATGCGGGACAGGGCGGTGAAGGACCGCTCGACGCTCCACAGCAGCAGTCGGGTCTGGATCTCGGCGTTTCCGCCGGCGTCCTCCACGGTGCCGGAGACGCTCGGGGCGGCGAACGGCAGGAAGAGGTCGGGGACCAGGGCGGGCTTGATGAGCTTCTGGTCGGAGCCGACGGTCTCGGTCTGCTCGGTG
The DNA here is from genome assembly GCF_006539825.1 of Corynebacterium variabile. Taxonomy (GTDB): domain Bacteria; phylum Actinomycetota; class Actinomycetes; order Mycobacteriales; family Mycobacteriaceae; genus Corynebacterium; species Corynebacterium variabile. The sequence continues at coordinate 270,109 of NZ_BJNT01000004.1, read as the reverse complement.
CCGATCCACTCCACCAGCGCGTCGATGTCGCGGTAGGAGGAGAGGTTGGCCGGCACCAGCCAGATCCGGGCGGACGCCGAGGCGTGCTCACGGTAGAGCTTCTTGGCGAACTCCAGGCGGGCGGAGCTGACGCGGGACGCGGTCATGACGACCGTCGCGCCCTCGGCCAGCAGGTCGCCGACCACGCCACCGGCGATGGACGCCGGGGTGACACCGGTGACCACGGCGACCTGGCCCTCGAAGGCACCCGGCTCGGTGGAGCGGGCGTCCTCGGCGATGGACCGGAAGCGGGCGGCCAGCGAGGTGTCGCCGGCCTCCTCAGCAGCCGCGGCGCGGTACTCAGCGTGCACGGCGACGGTCTCACCGGTACCGCGGAAGGACACCGACTCGGCGAGTTCCTCACCGTTGGCCAGGCGGGCGACGTCCTCACGGGCGGTGGCCCAGCGGTCGTCGATGAGCAGGGTCCGGCGGGCGTCGAAGGACGGCGCCACGGAGGCGGGCCAGTTCGCGCCGAGCTCGGCGGAGACTGCCTCGAGGACGGCGGCGGTCTCGGCACCCTCCTCGTCGGACAGGGCGGCGGACTCGGGGACGTCGAGGTCCAGGGCGGCGAGGATGTGGCGGGCCGTGGTGGCCAGCACACCCGTCTCACCAGTGACACTTTCGGCGAAGGCGTCGAGGGCTGCGGAGTCCACGGTGCCGCCACCGCCGGCACCACCGGCGGCCGGGATGGCGACCGGGATACCGTGGGCGGCACCGGCCTGGGCGACGGCCTCGTCGATGATCGCGTTAACGTCGTTCATGGTGGTGGCAGAGGTCGCCAGGGTGGCGAGGTCACCACCACGGGAGGACGCACCCTCGCGGGACCCCAGCAGGATCTGCGCGGTGGTGTGATCGACCCAGCCCGGACCGAGCTCCCAGGTGCCGGTGACCCGGTCGGCGATGGCCGAGGCCTTGGCACCGGCGGCACCGAAGAGCTTGCGCAGGCGGTCCTTGACGGCCTCACCCAGCACCGGCCCGAACGCGGAGTAGTTGTGGGCTGCGGCGTCGACGGTGACGGACAGGGTGTCCACGTCGGCCTCGGCAGCGCCCTCGACGGCGGACAGTCCCAGCTCAGCGGAGATGTCCATGAGCAGCTGGTTCAGGCGCGAGGAGACACCGTTGGTCAGCGTACCGGTGGTGTCGGCGCCGCCGATCTGCTCCGGACGCAGCTTGTTGGCGTAGGCCAGCAGCGTCTTGATGGCGTCGGACGCCTTGTACGGCAGGTCGGCGGGACGCTCCACGGCACCGGCCGGGGCGGCCGGGGCGGTGCGCAGCTCGGCGGACTCGGTGACCGGAGCCGGCATGGACTCGGGCACGGATTCCGACGGTGCCTTGGCGGACGCCTCGGCGTGGGAGAGCACCGGGTCGCCGACCGGCACGGAGGTGGGCACAGCGTCCTCGTCCTCGTACACGGGACTGTCGATGGTCTGCTGGTCGGTGTGGTAGACGAGCTTCTCGTCGCGCTGGACGTTGCGCACGGCGACGTCGGCGGCGGAGAAGCGCGGCAGCCTGAGGGTCTTGGTGGCCAGGTTCGCCAGGGTCGGCGAGGCGCCGAGACCGACCTCGACGACCTCGTCGATGTCGAGACGGTCGGGGGCGAAGAGCAGGTCCTGGGTCTCGATCCAGCGCACCGGGGAGGCGAACTGCCAGCACAGCAGCTCGATGAACAGGGTGCGGGCGGTGGTCGCCTGCGCCGCGTCATCGGCGGTGGCGGCGGCCCAGTCGTCGAGCAGTGCCTGGGCGGGCTCGGAGGGGACGACGTCCAGGATGGAACGGACGAAGTCCTCGGTGAGCTCGAACGGGCGGGCGACGAGGTTCGGGATGTAGCGGCCGACGAGGATCTCGTGGTTGATGCGCGGCGGGAGCAGGCCGTCGAGCTTCTCCCGGAAGTCCGGGACACCGGGGTGCAGGACGCGGGAGTGGAAGGGCACGTCGATGCCCGGGACCATCATGAAGGAGCCCTTGCCGCCATGCTCGGCGGTGCGCCTGGCGGCGTCCTCCTCGAGGGCGGCGAGACCGGCGACCGTGCCGGCGATGGAGTACTGCTCACCGGCGAGGTTGAAGTTCACGATCTCGAGGAATTCGCCCGAGGCTTCGGCGACACCGTTGACGTACTCGACGACGTGCTCGTCGTCGACGCCGAACTGGTTCGGGCGCAGGGCACCCATCCGGTAGTCGGAGCGGCCGTGCTCGTCACGCGGGATGAGGTGGTGCATGGTCGAGCCACGGTGGAAGACGACCTCGAGGACGGTCTCCAGGTCGATGGTGCCGGCGTAGGCCGACAAGGCGGTGTACTCACCGAGGGAGTGGCCGGCGTAGAAGGCGTCGGCGACCAGGGCGTCGGCCTCGCGCAGGCGGGCGGTCTGTGCCAGGGCCAGGGTCGCCAGGGCGACCTGGGTGAACTGGGTGAGGTACAGGACGCCGTCCGGGTGGTGGTAGGTCACACCCTTGGCGGTGAGCTCGGTCGGGTTGTCGCGCACGACGGTGAGGATGGAGAAGTCCAGGGCCTCACGGGTGTGCCTGTCGGCCCGCTCCCAGACCTCGGTGGTGGCCTTGGAGGCGGCGCGCTCGTCGAGGCCCATGCCCTTGGCCTGGATGCCCTGGCCGGGGTAGACGTAGGCGATCGTCGGGGCGGCGGTGACCGCGGTGCCCTGGGAGACCAGCTCGTCGTTGATGCGGCAGGTGACGTCCAGCAGCAGTCCGCCGCCGGCGACGCGGCCGACGCGCTCGACCTGGATGTCCACCGGGTCACCCAGCTGCACCAGGCCGAACATGCGGTAGGTCCAGCCGAGGATGGTGTGGCCGGAACCGGCCGCAGAGGCGGCGTGCTGGGCGGTGGCCGACAGCCACATGCCGTGGACCAGCGGTGCCTGCAGACCGGCGACGCGGGCGGCGACGTGGCTGGTGTGGATCGGGTTGAAGTCACCGGAGACCCAGGCGAACGGGGTCATCTCTGCCGGGGCGTTGACCCGGGTGCGCAGCAGGGTGGAGCGCGGGGTGTCGGTGATCTCCCGGTCGATGCCGCCGGCGGGGGCCGGATCGGCGGGCGGGGTGGTGCCGAAGGCGCGGCCACGGATGGCGAAGCGCTCGGTCTGCTTGCCGAGCAGCTCACCGGCGGCGTCGAACATGTGGTGGTGCACGGTGACGACGCGTCCGGAGGAGGACTCCTCGATGCCGGCGGCCCAGCTGGTGACGGTGATCTCGCCGGTGGGGATCTCGTCGGCCGGGACCTCGAGGGCCACGGAGTGGTCCAGGTGGACGGCGTTGAGCAGACCCTCGATGACCGGGTAGCCGTCGACCAGGGCGGATCCCAGGGCGGCGTAGATGGCCGGCCAGCAGGTGCCGAGCAGGGCATCCGGCACGATGGTGGCGCGCTCGTCGGAGCGGGACCCGGAACCGGTCCCGGACAGGTCGGGCAGGCCGGCACCGGTCACGCCGGCGTGCTGGGAGCCGAGGCTGTCGGTGAGGTGGAAGGTGTAGGTGAACGTGCCGAACGGGGTCTCGGCGGTCTCGGAGCCGTCGATCTTGGCGGGCATCCGGTCGATGACGTCGTCGGTGACGGAGGTGTTGCCCACACCGGCGGTGCCGGCGAGCAGGCCGTACATGGTCTCCGGGAGCTTCTCCTCGTCGACGACGGGCAGGGCGCCGGAGGCGACCGCGTCGGACAGGATCAGCGGGACCGGCAGGCGGCGCACGGCGTGGACCCTGCCCTCGCCCTCGCCGGCGGCGGTGCCGTCCCAGAAGGTGTCGAGGTGCAGGTCGACGGTGACCTTCACCGGGCCGCCGTTGCTGCCGTCGTCGGTGACGATCAGCTCGTACTTCTCCTCGTCGATGACGTGGGCCGGGTTGTCCATGAGGTGGCCGGTCCAGGAGATGTACGGGGTGGCCTTGAGGAAGGACGCGACGTCCTGTGCATCGGAGGTCCGGGACCACGCGGTGGTGACCTCGGCCTCGTCACTGTCCAGGGAGTGGCGGCCGGCGGAGGCGGAGTCGCCACCGGCGACGCGCTCACGGCAGGCGTCCTCGAAGCGGCCGAGGATGGACGCGACGGGCTCGTCGACGGTGGTGATACCGGAGACGGACACCGGGCCCGGGATGATGCGGACCTGGTCGGCGGAGTAGCGGGTGTCCTGGGACTGCCACAGGCAGTCCTTGCCCCACCAGGCCAGGAGGTCCTCGTCGATGGCGGGGACGAAGCCGACGGGCTTCGGGAACTTGCGGCACATCACCAGGAACCAGGCGGTGTCGAGCGGGGTCAGGGTGTCGTTCTCGGCGGCCGGGTAGGCCTCGATGAGACGGGCGATGGCCTCATCCGGCTGCGCGGCGTCCTGCTCGGTCGGGAAGAGGGTGACGACCTCGCCGTGGTCGGCGTCGGACAGGCGGGCCTCGACACGCTGCAGCAGCAGGTGGAAGCGGGACAGCCAGGACGGGTCGACCCACGGGAAGGAGAGCTCGGCGAAACGGCGGACGACCTGGGCGTAGGTCATCTCCTCGAGCTCACCGAAGTAGGGCTTGGCGGTCTTGTTCAGCGCGGCGATGATCTCGTCGCGGCGGGCGTTGACTGCCTCGAGGTTGGAGCCGATCTCCTGGATCAGACGCATGCACTTCGCGGCTGAGTTGTCGACCTCGTGGATGTCCGCACGCAGGTGGGACAGGCCGGAGGTCGCGCCACCGGCGGAGTGGCCCGGGGCGATCCAGCCGCCGTTGGGGGCGGTCAGGGCCGAGCCGGTCTCGTCGGCGACACCGGGGGTGTCGACGAGGAGCTGCTTGATCTCCGGGGTGGTCTTGGCCTCCTTGGCGGTCATCGCCGCGGTACCGACCATGATGCCGTCGACCGGCATGGCGGGCAGGCCGAGGGCGGTGGCCCAGGAACCGGTGAGGTAGTCGGCGGCCCGCTCCGGGGTGCCGATGCCGCCGCCGACACAGAGGACGACGTTCGGCTGACGACGGATCTCCGCGTAGGTGGCGGTGAGCAGGTCGTCGAGGTTCTCCCAGGAGTGGTGGCCACCGGCGTGGCCGTCCTCGACCTGGAGGATGATGCTGGTGCCGGTCTCCTCGAGCTGGCGGGCGATGCCCAGGCCGGCGCGGATCTGGGCCACGGTGCCCGGCTTCAGGGCGATGTGGGAGAACCCGGAGTTACGCAGTGCGCCGATGACCTCGGGAGCCTCGTCGGGCTCGGGGATACCGGCGGAGATGACGACGCCGTCGAGCGGCGCGCCGGACTCACGGGCCTTGGAGACCACGCGCTGGGTGCCGAAGTGGAGGTTCCACAGGTAGCGGTCCATGAACATGGCGTTGAACTGGACGGCGCGGCCCGGGTCGAGCAGACCCTTGAGCTTGGTGAGGTTGCCGTCGAAGACCTCGGCGGTGACCTGTCCGCCACCGGCCATCTCGGCCCAGTATCCGGCGTTCGCGGCGGCGGCGACGATCTCGGGGTCGACGGTGGTCGGTGTCATGCCGGCCAGCAGGATCGGGGAACGGCCGGTCAGACGGGAGAACTTCGTCTCGACGGTGCGGCCGGTCGGCAGGTCGAGCAGGCGCGGGGCGAAGCCGGACCAGTCGACGGTGCGGGCGGGGTCCTCACCGGGGGCGGCGAGCTCGTCGACGGCGGTGAGGGTACCGGCGGCCACGAGGCCGGCACCGGAGCCCTCGACGAGGTCGGCGGAGAGCTTGGAGACGGTGTCGCCGGGGCCGAGGTCGAGGAACCAGGTGGTACCGGAGGCCAGGGCGTCGACGATGCCGTCGACCCAGTCGACGTGGTCGGTGAGCACGGCGCGGGCGAGCTTCTCGGCGGCACCGTCGGTGTTGAGACCGCAGGCCTCGGCCCAGGCGACGGTCTGGGCCACGGCGGGCTCCATCATGTCGTGGTGGAAGGGCACGGTGACCTCGAGGTACTCGCAGACCGGGGCGAGCGGGGCGCCGCCACGGGTCTTCGCGGCGAGCTCGGCGGCGTCACGGTCGGCGACGACGGCGATGGTCTTCTCGACCACGCCGAGGTCCTCCGGGGCACCGGAGAGGATGAAACGGCGGTGGCCGTTGCGGATGGCGACCTGCACACCGGTCTCGGCGCCGCCGGCTGCCTCGGCGACCTCGGCGAGGACGGCGTCGAGGGTGGCGCGGTCGAGACCGCGGACCGAGAGCATCGGTGTGGCTTCGCCGGCGGAGACGCCGAGGGAGCGGGTCAGGCGGGACGCGGCGGCGCCGATCAGGCGGGCGACGGCGACGACATGGGCGGGGTCGCCGGCGCGACCGTCGACGAGTGCAGCACCGAGGATGCCCTGGGAATGGCCCAGGACGGAGGCACGGTCGGCGGCGACGGCGGCGGTGGCGTCATAACCGGCGGCCTTCAGCGCGGCGAGCTGGCCGAACTGGGCGACAGTGATGCCCGGTACGGACAGGGCGGCGGAGACCGAACCCTTGGCACCGGTCAGGCGCTCGAGGGTCAGGGCGCCGGCGGTGGCGGCGGTGACCTGTGCGGCGACCGGGGCGATGAGGGCGGCGGAATCGTCGAGGACGCCACGGACGGCGTCACCCAGGGACGGGTCCTCGGCGAGGTCGGTGAGCCCGGCGCGCCAGGCGGTGGCCTGTCCGCCGAACAGCAGGGTGGCCCGGTCGGCGCCCGCATCGGCGGAGCTCAGTCGGGAGAAGAAGCTGGTGTGGGTCATGATGTCCTTTGCGTAGGAGTCGGTGACGGGAAGAGTCGCTGGGGGTGGTGCCGGTACCGGACCCGTCACAGAGGCCCGTTGGAGTGGTACTTGAACCGGTTGAGGTCGCGGTGCTTGGTGCGCAGGGCACGCAGGGCGGCGGCGATGGTGTCGCGGGTGTCGATCGGCTGGACGATGCCGTCGAGCTCACCCATCTCCACGGAGAAGTTCGGGTTGATGTTCTTCGCGGTGTACTCGTCGGAGAGCTGCTTGGCGACGGCTGCCTGCTCGCTCTCCGGGACGGCGCGGATGTCGCGGCGGTTGAGAATCTGGACCGCACCGTCGGCGCCCATCACGGCGATCTCGGCCTTGGGCCACGCGTAGGCGTAGTCCGCGCCGATGCCCTTGGAGCCCATGACGATGTAGGCGCCGCCGTAGGCCTTGCGGGTGATGATGGTGATCATCGGGACGGTGGCGTTGCCGTAGGCGTAGATGACCTTGGCGCCACGGCGGATGATGCCGGCGCGCTCCTGCTCGGCGCCGGGCAGGTAGCCGGGCACGTCGACGAGGGTGATCACGGGCAGGCCGAAGGCGTCGCAGCAGCGCACGAAGCGGGCGGTCTTCTCGGAGGACTCGACGTCCAGGGTGCCGGCGTTGTGCATCGGCTGGTCGGCGACGATGCCGACGGGGCGTCCCTCGATGCAGGCGAAGCCGATGACCATGGACTTCGCCCAGTGCTCCTGGACCTCGACGAATTCGCCGTGGTCGACGATGGCCTCGATGACCTCGACGACGTCATAGGGCATGCGGGGGTCGTCGGGGATGATGTCGCCGACGCCCATCGCAGCCTCGATGTCCTCGGGGGACGGCTGGTAGGAGTAGTTCGACTGCTCGTCGTTGCAGTTCTGCGGGAGGTAGTCCATCAGGCTGCGGGCGTAGTCGATGGCGTCCTCCTCGTCGTCGGCGAGGTAGTGGGCCACGCCGGAGACCGAGTTGTGCATCTGGGCGCCACCGAGGTCGTCGAGGCTGATGACCTCACCGGTGACGGCCTTGACCACGTCGGGGCCGGTGACGAACATGTGGGCGTTCTCCTTCGTCATGATGACGAAGTCGGTCAGGGCCGGGGAGTACACCGCACCGCCGGCGCACGGGCCGAGGATGACGGAGATCTGCGGGATGAATCCCGAGGCCTGGCAGGACGCCCGGAAGATCCGACCGTACATGGCCAGACCACCGACGCCCTCCTGGATGCGGGCTCCGCCGGAGTCGAGCAGGGCGAAGCAGGGGACGCCCTGCTGGACCGCGCGCTCGATGAGGTCGGTGATTTTCTGGCCCTCGACCTTGCCGAGGGTGCCGCCACGGATGGAGAAGTCCTGGGAGTAGACGGCGACGGGGCGTCCGCCGACGGTGCCGAAACCGGTGGCGACGGCGGCGCCGAGGAAGCCCTGGGCCGGGTCGCCGCCGAAGAAGCGGCCGTGCTCGACGAAGGATCCTTCGTCACAGAGCATGTCGATGCGCTCGCGGGCGGTCAGCTTGCCCTTGGCGTGCTGGAAGTTCTTCGCCTTCTCGTCGGCGGCGGCAGCCAGGGCCGTGTAGTCGACGACGGCTTTCTCGGTGCTGGACGCGGTGGTCATCTACGCCTCCTCGGTGTTCTCGGTGGACTCTGCGGCGGCCTCTGCGACGTCGATGTGCAGCAGCGGGGTGCCGGCCGGGACGTTCTGCCCGATCTCGACATCGAAGGAGGTGAGCACGCCGGACGCCGGGGCGTGGATGTACTTCTCCATCTTCATCGCCTCCAGGACGATGATGACGTCACCCTCGTTGACCTGGGCACCGACTTCGGCGCCGAGGCGCACGACGATGGCCTGCATCGGGGCGAGCAGGGCGCCGTCGGCGTTGAGGCCTTCACCGGCGTCCGGGGCGGCGTCCTCCTTGTTCTTCCGGCGGCGGGAGCCGCGCAGCGGCTGGACGCGGCGGCGGGCGTTGCTGCCGATCTCGCCGAGGGAGTCGCCGATGTTGCCGAGGCCGGACTGCATCATCGAGCCGAGGCCGGCGAGGGACGCGAGGCCCTCCGGCAGGGTGATCTTGTGGCGGCGGCCGTCGATCTGGGCGGTGAAGGTGCGCAGCGCGTCGGCGATGGCGTGGCCCACACCGTCCTCGTCGTCGCCGTCCTTCGCGTCGTCCTTCGCGTCGTCCTTGCCGCCCTTCTTACCGAGCTTCACCCACTCCTCGTCGGTGAGCTCGGGGAGGAACTTGGTCTCCAGCCAGCGGGTACGGACCTGCAGGTCACCGTGCTCGTTGGCGCCGTCGAAGTCGGGGTGGGCCATGATGAGGTCCAGCAGCGGGGTGACGGTGGCGATGCCCTTGATCTCCAGCTCACCGAGGGCGCGGCGGGCGCGCTCGATCGCGCGGGTGCGGGTCGGGCCGGTGACGATGAGCTTGGCGATCATCGAGTCGAACTCCGGGGATACCTTGTCACCGAGGCGGACGCCGGTCTCGATGCGGATGCCGTGGCCGGCGGGCCAGGTCAGTTCCTTGATCTTGCCCGCGGCCGGGGCGAGGTCGTTGGCCGGGTCCTCGGAGGTCAGGCGCAGCTCGATGGAGTGGCCGCGGACCTCGGGGACCTCGGGGATGGTGCCGCCGTCGGCGATGGTGAACTGGGCCTCGACCAGGTCGAGTCCGGTGACCTCCTCGGAGACGGTGTGCTCGACCTGGAGGCGCGGGTTGACCTCGAGGAAGTGGAGGTTGCCCTCGTCGGTGAGCATGAACTCACAGGTGCCGAGGCCGACGTATCCGGTGTGGTCGAACAGGGCCTTGGACCACTGAGTCAGGGTCTCGACGGCACCCTCGGGCATGAAGGGGGCCGGGGCCTCCTCGATGACCTTCTGGTTGCGGCGCTGCACGGAGCAGTCGCGGGTGGTGACGACGGCGAAGTTGCCGTGGACGTCACGCATGCACTGGGTCTCGATGTGGCGACCCGAGGTGATGAACTTCTCGATGAAGAACTTGCCGAGGTCACCGCCGGCCATGGCGTGTCCGGCGGCGAAGTTCTTCACGTCCTGCTCGTCACGCATGACCTCGATGCCGCGTCCGCCACCTCCGTCGGAGCGCTTGAGGACGATCGGGAAGCCGTGCTCGGCGATGAAGGCGTCCACCTCGGCCATGTCGGAGACCGGGTCGACGGTGCCGGGCACCGGCTCGACACCGGCGGCGATGGCGACGCGGCGGGCGCTGATCTTGTCACCGAGCTGGCTGATGGTGTCGGCGGCCGGGCCGAGCCAGGTCAGGCCGGCGTCCGCGATGGCCTGGGCTGCCTCGGGGACCTCGGAGAGGAAGCCGTAGCCGGGGTGGACCGCGTCGGCACCGGAACGCTTGGCGATGTCGATGATCTTGTTGACGTCGAGGTAGGTCTCCTGGAGGGTGGTGCCCTCCAGTGCGTAGGCCTCGTCGGCCAGGATGACGGCCGGGGATTCGATGTCCTGGTCGGAGTACACGGCCACGGAGTGCAGGCCGAGGTCACGGGCGGTCCGGACGACACGGGCGGCAATTTCGCCGCGGTTCGCCACGAGGATGCTGGACGGCATCGGGCTCCTTTCGGGGAGACGTCTGATCGGTATGGATCATCTGCGCGGGACCGGTTCCCGCGCGAACGAGGACACACGGTATGCCTACCGTCTGGCACACCGGGTGAGTCATACCTTTGTCATAACGAAAACCACCCCCGTGATTCCCCGCCGCCCGACCCCGGAATCCCCGCAGGTGGGAGACGTTGTTCCAGCAGAGAACGGATTTCCCCGGAAAACGGAATTCCCACTACGCAAGCGGGGTACCCACCCCCGCACTACTGTGGTCATACCACCTGATTGTGATTGGCGTCACTGTATCGTGACATGTTTAAAAACATACGGATGAACCCATGTTCACGGGCGCTCCATCACCGCAATCGGAGCACCGACGCGATCATCGGCAGCTGTGCCGCGACACGGGCCCAGCCGCCGATCTTCATCGCGGTGGACTTCCGGTCGTCGACCTGCCAGTCCATCGCCATCTTCACGTTGCCGGGCAGGACGCCGACGAGGAAGGCAGCGGCAGGCCCGGCGGCCTTCGCCCGGGTCTTCGGGTTGGCGATCGCGGCAGCCAGACCGAACTCGACCAGCCCACTCCCCCACGTCCAGTACTTCGCCTCGCCGGGCAGCTGTTCCGGAATGAGTGTGTCGTAGAAGCGCCGTGCCCCGACATGGAGGACACCCGCACCGCCGAAAACGGTGCTCCACACGGCTGCGCGTGCAACGTCGGATCGGCTGGTCGAGTTTTCGGTTGTGCTCAAGTTCCCGGTCATACCGTCAGTCATACCGTCCACGAGATCACGGCCAGGGGCGTTCCCGGGGAAATGTCACGGATCTCACCCATTCCCGCCCGGTGCGGGACCAGCAGGTCGGCGGTCTCGTCGAGCAGGACCGCAGCCAGGGCATTGTCCACCGGAATGAGCGCGTCCACGACGGTGACCTGCAGGCGTCCTGCGGCGGGACTGTCGTGGTCGACCATGAGGTTCACCGCCCGGGTCGGGCGAGGGAGGTCGGTGAGCACAGCGTCCGCCTCGCCGTCGAAGGCGAACGGGGTGTGGGCGGGGATGCGGTGCGGTGTGCCGTCGACGGTGAGCTCGATGTCCGCGAGCGGGGTGTGGATCCGGTCCATGCCGGGCAGCGGGGAGAACGGCCCCTCCTCCTTGAGGGACGCCACGCTCAGTCGCCACCGGCCGTCGACCGGGAAGAAACGGCTGTAGTACGCGGCGGACTCGTCCGGGGAGATGAGCTCGATCGTGGTGCCCCGGCCGTTGGCCCAGGGCTGCGCGGTCAGGTCGGCGGTGCGGCGCAGCGTGCGCCAGGTGGTGGTTCCGGTGGTGGTCACATGATCAAGTCTGCCCGGGTTGCGGCAGATTCGCAGGACGGGCGGGGACACCCCATCACCACCCCCTCCATCACCCGAGCGGCGTCCGCCCCTCGAAGGCCCGGGAGAGCGTCAGCTCGTCGACGAACTCCAGGTCGCCGCCCATCGGGATACCCGAGGCCAGCCGGGAGACAGTCAGCCCGGGGAAGTCCTTGAGCAGGCGTCCCAGGTAGGACGCCGTGGCCTCCCCCTCGGTGTTCGGGTCCGTGGCGATGATGACCTCGCTGATGTCCGGGGCGTCCGGCAGCGTGCCGTCGGCTGCCGGGACGTCATCGACCCGGCCACCGATGCGCTGCACCAGTGCGGTGACGTTGAGCTCCTTCGGCCCGATGCCGTTGAGCGGGTCGAGTGCCCCGCCGAGGACGTGGTAGCGCCCCTTGTACTCACCGGTGCGCTCGATGACCTGGATGTCCTTGGACTCCTCGACGACGCAGACGAGCGTGGCGTCCCGCGAGGAATCCGCGCAGATGCGGCAGACGTCCTCGGACGAGATGTTGTGGCAGATACGGCAGAAGTGCACACCCTGCTGCAGACGCGTCAGCGCGCCGGCGAGGCGCTCGACGTCCGTCGGCTCCGCCTGCAACAGGTGGAAGGCGATGCGCTGTGCACTTTTCGGGCCCACCCCGGGCAGCCGGGAGAACTCGTCGATGACGTCCTGGAGTGGACCTTCGAACAACTCAGTGGCTCCTGATTCCTCGGACCGGCCCTAGAATCCGAAGCCGCCGAGACCCTGCGACAGCGGGCCCATCTTCTCCTGGGACAGCTGCTGGAGGTTGTCGTTGGCGGCCTGGAAGGCACCGATGACGAGGTCCTGGAGGGTCTCGACGTCGTCGGGGTCGACCACCTGCGGGTCGATGTTCAGGGACTGGACCTCGCCGGCACCGCTGATGCTGACCTTGACGAGTCCGTTGCCGGCGGTGCCCTCGACGGTGGAGGCGACGATCTCGGCCTGCGCCTCCTGGAGCTTCTGCTGCATCTGCTGGGCCTGGGCCATGATCTGGTTCATGTCGGGCTGGGGCACGGTGGGTCCTTTCGGGACGGTTCGGTGTGGTCGTGGGTTTCGGGAGTTACCGGGAAACGAGTCTACCGGGTGCGCTCGGCCCCGAGATGCTGCTCCAGCAGCTCCCCGGCGATCTCGAGGGCGGACCGGTGGTCGAGGTTCCCGGAGTTCGGATCGTCGAGCTGGGCGAGGGCTTCCTCGGCCTCGGCGCGGTGATCGTAGGGCGTCTGGTTCGCGGCACCCTGACCGGGGACGCCGGGGGTCGAGGTCCCGGGTCCGGTGGGCCCGTTCTGGTGTCCGCCGTAACCGTCGTCCCAGGGTTCGCCGGGTTCCTCCGGCAGCGGGACGCCGTTGAAGCCGTTGTCCGCCGCTGTCGCCGCTGCGGACCGCCGGTTGTTGTTGCGTGCCATGCGGGCACGCCAGCCGGTGAGCTCCTCGACATTGTTGCCGTCACCGCCGGTCGCAGGTGCACGATCCTGGGCGGGAGCAGGAACGGGAGTCTGGGCCGGAGCCGGCTGCACCGCGGGAACGGGCGACGGTTCCTGGTCCTGTGCCTTGGCCCGGGCAAGGGCGATCGACACGGGATCCGTCGGAGAGTCCGCTGCCGGGGAAGGTTCGCTCGTCGGCTCGGTCGTCGGAACAGGGGCCGGCTCACCCTCCGGAGCGGGTTCAGGCTCCGGGTCGGGTGCAGGTTCAGGATCGGACGCGGCAGCCGGTTCAGGCGCGACGGGGTGCTCGGGGGCCGGTTCCGGCTCGGGAGCTGGCGGCTGTGCAGGCTCCGGGGTCCCGGTGCCGTCCGCCTCAGCTTTTCCCGGCGGCACTCCGACCACTGCGTGCACACTCACCGGTGTGCCGGTCACCTGCTCTGCAGCCGAGGCATAGGCGGCGGCGTGGGCCGGGTTGTTGATGAAGGACGCCAAGGCGCCGGTGTGGTGGTAGAGCACCACACCCGGGGTGCCGTCGGAGGACGGTTCACCGGCGGTCGGGACCGCGTCACGGGCGGCAATCCATGCACTGAGGTCCACGGCACGGAGGGCCTCGAGGACCTCCGCCCAGCGGGACACCACGTCAGGTGTCGCCGAGGTGTCGGCGGCCGGAGCCACAGGCTGAGACTGGGGCTCTGGCTGGGACTCTGGCGCCTGCTCAGGTTCAGGGGTCGGCTCGGGTTCAGGAGTCGGCTCGGGTTCAGGAGTCGGCTCGGGTTCAGGAGTCGGCTCGGGTTGGGACTCTGGTTGGGGCTCAGGCTCGGGTGCCGTTTCAGGCTCAGGTTCAGGGGCAGGCTCGGGTGCTGGATCTGCAGCAGCCGGTTCGGTGGACCGACGGCGGTTGCGGCGCATGATCTCTCGCGCACGCTCGGCCTCGGACATCGTGTCCTCCGGGGCAGACTCCTCGGCAGGTTCAGGGGTGGAAGGTGCGGATTCAACAGGTTGTACTGTCGCATCAGCTTCGTCGACCTGGGACGGATCCGCCGCCCGAGGTGCAGCCACGGGAGCGGTCGTGGCAACAGGGGTCGCAGTCGGAGCGGCGGCCTGGCGCTGCGACTTACGCACGTAGCGGGTCGTCCCGGCGACACCCGGGGCATCCTCCGGAGATCCCGGAACACCCGGTGCAGCTCCGGCACCCGGCGTGACCTGACCGGATTCCAGGGCCTCGATCCGCTGCGCGAGTGACTCCACCGTCATCCCGGCGGCAGGCAGCGCCATCCGGGCACAGAGGATCTCCAGCAGCAGCCGCGGCGAAGTCGCCCCACGCATCTGCATCAGACCCTCGTTGACCAGCGCGGCGCACCGGGTCAGCGTCGCGGTACCCAGCTCACCGGCCTGGCGGGTGAGCACATCACGTTCATCGACCGGGGCGTCCACCAGGCCGGTGTCGAAGGCCTCCGGCACAGACTGGACGACCAGCAGATCGCGGAACCGGTCGAGCAGGTCGGTGGCGAACCGACGCGGATCATGGCCCGCGTCGATCACGTCGCTGATCACCGAGAAGAGCCCCGCCTGGTCGGCGACGGACAAGGCGTCCACCGCACGGTCGATGAGGGTCGAATCAGTGACACCGAGCAGTGCGACGGCCCGCTTGTAGGTCACACCCTCGGGCCCGGCACCGGCGAGCAGCTGGTCCAGGATCGACAGCGAGTCACGCGGGGACCCGCCGCCGGCGCGGATGACCAGCGGGTACACGGCGTCCTCGACGACGACGTCTTCGTCCTCACAGACCTTCGACAGCAGGCCACGCATGGCCGGCGGGGTCAGCAGACGGAAGGGGTAGTTGTGCGTCCGCGAGCGGATCGTCTGGAGCAGCTTCTCCGGCTCGGTCGTCGCGAAGATGAAGATGAGGTGCTCCGGCGGCTCCTCCACGATCTTCAGCAGGGCGTTGAATCCCGCCGAGGAGATCATGTGCGCCTCATCGATGATGAAGACGCGGTAGCGGGACTCCGCCGGGGCGTAGAACGCGCGGTCGCGCAGCTCGCGCATGTCGTCGACACCATTGTGCGTCGCGGCGTCGAGCTCGGTGACGTCGAGGGTGCCCGGACCACCGGGGGCCAGGGCGACACAGGAATCGCACACACCGCAGGGGGTCGACGTCGGCCCCTCCACGCAGTTGAGGGAGCGGGCGAGGATGCGCGCCGAGGAGGTCTTGCCGCAGCCGCGCGGCCCGGAGAACAGGTACGCGTGGTTGATCCTGCCGCTGTCCAGCGAGGTGCACAGCGGTTCGGTCACATGTTCCTGCCCGACAACCTCGGCAAAGGTCGCCGGCCGGTACTTCCTGTAGAGAGCCACGGCACCAGAGTACAAGGACGCCGGACGCGGTGAACCGGCAACCGTCGGGCAACCCACGGACGACCCACGGGCGACCCCCGGACGCCCCTCAGCCACCTGCCGGACCGGCTACCGCACCGGTCAGCGCCAGACGTCGTTGAGGTCGGTGCCGGCGTCCAGCAACTGCTGCTGCACCACCCCAAGGCCCTGCGACGTGGCCGCGGAGTACTCCCCGTCCGTGAGCATCACCAGCTGGGCGACGACCGTCATCCGCCCCGGATGGGTCCAGTCCTGGGAGGTGCCGCCACCGTGGCGTCCCCCGAAATCGACCTCGTGGACGTGCGGGACGCCGTCCTCCCAGAGGAACGGCGGGATGAGCAGACCGTGCTTCGCCGTCATCGACTCGTCGACGTGCCAGCCCAGGTCCGGCAGGAGCAGGCCGGGCTGCGGGGATCGCTGGTGAGGGTCCTGGGCGATCATCGTCGCCGCCGCAGTCACCAGGTCGGCGGCGGCCCGGGAATGCCGGGTGGTCACGGTGACGAACTCGACGCGCAGGTCAGCGCCGTCCTCGGTGACGAGGCCGGGTTCGATGCGGGCCGCGTCGAGCGTCATGGCGACGGTCTCGACGGGGGCGGTCGGGTCGTCCGGGTCACCGGGACCACCGATATTCACCTCGGCGACGGTGAACTCAGGGAAACCCTGCACCACCCGGCGGGTGGTCGTCGTCGGCTCGCCGGGGAGCAGGTCAGAGGCCCAGTAGGTCGTCTCCTTGAGATTCACGCGCGCCTACTCCGCGACGCCGGCGGCTTCTGCGGCCTCGATCGCGGCGAGGAGCATGCAGGTCGCGACACCGTCCATCGCCACCTCGACCTCCTCCTGCGGCGGCAGGGACGGGGCGAGACGCAGGTTGCGGTTGTTCGGGTCGCTCTTCAGCGGGAAGGCCGAGCCCGCGCCGGTCAGCGCGATGCCCGCCTCCTTGGCCAGCTCCACGGTGCGCTTCGCGGTGCCGTCGAGCAGGTCGACGGAGATGAAGTAGCCGCCCGCCGGGTGGGTCCACTCGGCGATACCGAGGCCACCGAGACGCTTCTCGAGGATCTCGGTGACGGCACGGAACTTCGGGCCGAGGATGCCGGAGTGCTTACGCATGACCGAGCGGACACCCTCGGCGTTGCCGAAGTAGCGGACGTGGGCGAGCTGGTTGACCTTGTTCGGGCCGATGCCGCGGATGGTCGCGTACTTCCGGTACCAGTCGAGGTTCTCCTTCGAGGAGTTGAAGAAGGCGACGCCGGCACCTGCGAGGGTGATCTTCGAGGTCGAGGACATCGCCCAGAACCGGTTCGGGTTGCCCGCTTCCGCGGCGATACCGACGATGTCCAGGATCTCCGGGAACTCGTCGGTGAGGGTGTGGACGGCGTAGGCGTTGTCCCAGATGATGCGGAAATCGGGGGCGGCGGTCTCCATCGACGCCAGTGCCTCGGCGACCTCACGGGAGACGGTGGCACCGGTCGGGTTCGAGAACACCGGCACAACCCACATGCCCTTGACCTGGGGGTCCTTGACGAGCTCGCGGATGGCGTCCACGTCGGGGCCGTCCTCGTTCATCGGGATGGTGACCATCTCGTAGCCGAAGGTCTCGGTGATGGAGAAGTGGCGGTCGTATCCGGGGACCGGGCAGATCCACTTGACGGTCTCCTCCGCCGCCCAGGGACGCTCGGAGTCGTTGTTGCCGAAGGTGTGCGACCAGGAGATGAGGTCGAACATGATGTTCAGACTGGACGCGTCGCCGGCGACGACGAGATCGGCGGGGATGCCGAGGACTTCGGCCCACAGCTCACGGATCTCTCGGATACCGTCGCCGCCACCGTAGTTCCGCACGTCGGTGCCGTCGGCGAGGGTGTGGTCGTCCTCGCCGGGCAGGCTGAGCAGGGACTCTCCGATGTCGAGCTGCTCGGAGGAGGGCTTGCCGCGGGTGAGGTTCAGGCCCAGGTTACGGGCCTTGAGCTCCTCGTAGGACGCGGTGACCTCGTCCTTGAGCGCGAGCAGTCGGTCGGTGTTGGCTTCGGTCAGCTTCATAGTCCCGCAGGACCTCCTCGACGGTTACGGAACAGGGGGTGGTTCCGTCGGCATATTTCCGTGGCAAGTCTAATGCTCTGCGTCCCGCCGTGTCAGTACCGGCTAAGTCACATGGTCAGGGCACCCTGTCCCCCACTGAGCCGTTCCCCTGAGCCGTTCCCCTGAGCCGTTCCCCTGGACCCTTCCCCTGGGCCCTTCCCCGCCCCGGTTCCCTCCCCGGAAAGTAGAACGGACCTCACGCACCCGCCAGAGCCCGCTTACCCTTGCTGCATTCCTGCCCTGGGGGAGTTCGCAGGATTCACGCCACGTGAGATCCGTCGACCATGGTAACCCAGGATTCGACTGGTGCCAAAGCACGGGGTGGGACTTGTGTACGGCCGGCGCCTTCCCGATCCCTTTCCACGGCACGACCAGCCATTTTGTGGCACGTGGACGCCCTGTGTATATTTGTCGGCGGAGGATTCGACTAGCGGCCTATGTCACACGCCTGGAACGCGTGAGGGAGTTAAATCCCACAGGGGTTCAAATCCCCTATCCTCCGCCACATGAACCCCCGGCGTCCTCGGACCCGGGGGTTCAGTCATGTCCGGGGGTCGGTCTCAGCCATGTCCGATATGTCGGCATCGCGCACCCGGAGGTCGCTGCAGCCCCCTCCCGACCAACCTCTCACTGCGTGATGCGCACAACCCACCCCCGACTTCGCGGACGCCGCGGGCAGGTGTACATTGTACGGCGGAGGATTCGACTAGCGGCCTATGTCACACGCCTGGAACGCGTGAGGGAGTTAAATCCCACAGGGGTTCAAATCCCCTATCCTCCGCCACATGAACCCCCGGCGTCCTCGGACCCGGGGGTTCTGCCGTTAGGCGTGCCCACCCCAACCGGATGACGTAAGATCAGTCCGGACAATCTCCGGCCCTTTCTCCCTGACACACCAGAGAAGGACATCGCCAGTACATGGACCACCGCGCATCCGGGCAGCACCGGCGACACCGCGCACCCCGCGCATCCAGGGGTTCCCGGCACCGCCGCAAGACTCTCGCACCGCGCATGGTGACCGGTTCCCTGCTCGCGGCCGCCGGTGTCGGTGTCGCGAGTGTGTCGGGCCTGACGCTGGCGTCGCTGTCCGGGGCGTCCTCCGGATCCTCGGGAAATGTCGTCGTCTTCGGCGACTCCTACTACTCCTCCCCCGACGAAGCCGCCCTGACCCGGACCTGCTCCCAGTCGGACGCGAACTGGTCCCGACTCGCCGCAGCGGACACCGGCGTCGCCGTCCACGACTTCAGCTGTGGTGGGGTGACCTCGGAGACGATGCTCGAGCGGGTCGACGAGGCGCTGGCCTCCGGCGACCTCGGCGCGGAGACCGGCACGGTCTTCCTCTCCATCGGCGGCAACGACTTCGCCCACCAGGGCGTGGTCCGTGGCATGAAGATCGGTGACCTGGACGGACGCCGCGAAACCGTGATGACGAACGTGGACACCGCCGTGTCGAAGATCCGGGACGCCGCACCGGACGCGAAGCTCGTCTTCTCCAGTTACCTGCCGGCCACGGTCGGACCGTACGTGTGCCGCACCGACGGGCCGGTCGAGGGTGTTTCCCTGCCGGTCTACGACCAGCAGCTCGACGAGGTCGAGGGATACATCAGTGAGACGATGGCGCTCGCCGCGGAGAAGTACGACGCGGAGTTCGTGGACGTCCGTTCCGCCGCAGCAGGCAACTCGACCTGCAGCCCTGTCGGTGAGCGCTTCCTCTCCGGCGAAGAGGGTGCACCTGACGTCCTCATGGCGTGGCACCCGACCGCCGCCGGGTCGCGGTTCATGGCGGACCTGTTCATCCCGGAGATCGTGCGGTAGTTCCGGCTAAACCCCCGGGAACGCGGCGTCCAGCTCGGCGAGCCAGGCCCGGGCGTTGCCGTCCGAGGGGGCGCGCCAGTCACCACGCGGGGAGAGGGACCCGGCCGGGGAGACTTTCGGACCGTTGGGGATCGCAGTGCGCTTGAACTGCGCGAACCCGAAGAACCGCTGCAGGAACGAGCGCTCCCATTCCACGATCGTGGCCAGGTCGTAGGTGTAGCGGTCCTCATCGGGGAAACCGGCGGGCCACTCGCCGACCTCGGCGTCCTTCCAGGCGTGCCAGGCGAGGAAGGCGATCTTGGAGGGACGCAGCCCCGCGAGGATGTGCCAGAGGGTGAAGTCGTGCAGGGCGTAGGGGCCGATGGTGGACTCGGTGGACTGCACCTTGCCGTCGGCGCCCGGCGGCACGAGCTCGGGGCTGATCTCGGTGTCGAGGACGGACTGCAGGACCTCCACGGTGGCGGCGTCCACCCCCTCGCGTTCGGCGATGACCCAGCGGATGAGGTGCTGCATGAGCGTCTTCGGGACGCCGCAGTTCACGCCGTAGTGGCTCATCTGGTCACCGACGCCGTAGGTGCACCAGCCCAGGGCGATCTCGGAGAGGTCGCCGGTGCCGACGACGATGCCGCCGTGGTGGTTGGCCAGGCGGAAGAGGTAGTCGGTGCGCAGGCCTGCCTGGACGTTCTCGAAGGTGACGTCATAGACCGGTTCGCCGTCGCCGAAGGGATGGTGCATCTTCTTGAGCAGTTCGGTGGCGGCGGGCACGATGTCGATGGTCTCGATGGACGCGCCGATCGCTTCGGCGAGCTTCACGGCATTGGACTTCGTGTGCTCACTCGTGGCGAAACCAGGCATGGTGTACGCGAGGATGTCCGAGCGCGGACGCCCGGCGCGGTCCATCGCACGGGCGATGACCAGCAGCGCGTGGGTGGAGTCCAGACCGCCGGAGACGCCGATGACCGGCTTCGGGTTCCCGATCGCGGAGAGTCGCTGGGCCAGGCCGGCAACCTGGATGTTGAAGGCCTCGTAGCAGTCCTGGGCGAGGCGCGCGGGATCACCGGGGACGAAGGGGAAGCGGGCGAGGTCGCGGCGCAGGCCGATCTCCCCGCGCGGCGGGTCGAGGGTGAAATCGACGGTGCGGTATTCCCGTTCACCCAGGTCATCGAGGGTGCGTCGGTTGTCGTCGAAGGTGCCCTGGTGCAGCCGCGCCTGACGGATGCTGTCGAGGTCGACATCGGCGACGGAGTAGCGCGTCCCGTCCGGGAAACGCTCGGTCTCACGCAGGAGGACGCCACGTTCGTGCACCATGGTCAGCCCGTCCCAGGCGACGTCGTTGGTGGATTCGCCGTGCCCGGCGGCGGCGTAGACGTAGGCGGCCTGGCAACGCAGCGATGCACTTGACGCCAGCAGGTGCCGGTCGTCGGCGCGGCGCTGGGTGATGGGGCTGCCGGAGAGGTTGAGCAGGACTGTCGCCCCGTTGAGTGCCGCGCGGGCACTCGGCGGGACGGGGACCCACATGTCCTCGCAGATCTCGGCGTGGAAGGTCAGTCCCTTCACGTCCGCGGCCTCGAACAGCAGGTCGGTGCCGAAGAGCGCCCGGTTGTCACCGATGCGGATGGTGGCGTCCTGAATGTCGTCGCCGGGGGCGTACCAGCGGCGTTCGTAGAACTCGCGGTAGGTCGGCAGGTTGGACTTCGGGACGACGCCGAGGATCTCACCGCGGTGGATGACGACCGCGCAGTTGTAGAGCCGGTTGCCGTGGGCCAGGGGTGCGCCGACGACGAGGACGGGCATGAGGTCGATACTCGCAGCGACGAGCGTTTCGACGGCGTCGGTGACGGCGTCGAGCAGTACGTCCTGGAGGACGAGGTCATCGATGGCATAGCCGGTGAGGCTGAGCTCGGGGAACACGGCGACGCCGACATGGTCGTCATGCAGTTCGCGGGCGGCGTCGAGAATGCTCTGTGCATTGGTCGCCGGGTCGGCGACGGCGACCGGGACGGTGACGGCGGCGACGCGGGCGAAGCCGTGGGCGTAGGCCCCTGCGGTGGGCTGATCAGGCTGATCGGACATGCTCACCAGTGTGCCAGGCGGGTCGCGGTGAGGTGCGGTAGGTGGCCGGTCCCGTGCCTCTGGACACCATGTCCGCATCTCGCACCGTCAGGTCGGTGGGGGAGGTGACTGACCGAGGTCGTACATTGACCGACTCCACATTCGCCCGCGACCTTGCCGCACATCGCGCTCTGCTCCAGGACAGCCTGGCAGATCCCACCACCGTCGCCGTGCTGCGGCGTATCAACTCCGCGATCATGGGCCGAATGGACGAACTGACCTGACGGTGTTGAGACGAGGTGCCTCCCACCCACGGTCCTGGTGCCCGTAGCCTCATCTCCATGACCTCGCCATCCGGATTCGCCATGCCGAAACCCGTCCGTACCACGGGCCGGTCATCGAGCATCACCAACTCGTTCGTCAACGGGATCATCCCTGTCATCGTCCCGACGGAGGATGAGATAAAGGAGACTTTGGGTGTTCTCGGCATGGATTTCCCTGTGTGCTCCTACTGCGGCGACACGTCTACAGAATGGGATCACCTACGACCGCTTGTCATCAAGCAGCGGCCGACCGGATACATCTCAGAGATCCACAATCTGGTCCCCAGTTGCGGGAAATGCAATCAGAGCAAAGGAAACAAACCCTGGCGCACCTGGATGTTCAGCTCCGCGAGGCTCTCACCACTCACCCGCGGGATCTCGGATATCGAGGAGCGCGCCAGTCGTCTCGAAGCTTTCGAACGCTGGGGCTCACCCACACAGGTGAACTTTGAAGAACTGGTGGGCGCCGAGCTCGGGGCCGAACACTGGATGAATCACCAGCGCATCATCGCACTGATGAGAGAGGCAGAACAGACGGCGGCGCAGATCCGGATCACCGTGGCTTCAACTTTCCGTAGTCCGACCCGGATGTAGTCGGCGTGACTCTGCCATCCGCCGCGCCCACCCCGTTCCCGGCGCGCATGCCAACGTCAGGGACTTCCGGCTCAGGCCCTACTGGACGGCGAGCTTCTGGGCCTGCTGATAGCTGACCCCAAGCAGGCTCCCGATGTCACGGAACGTGAGCCCGCCGGCAGAGAGTTCCCGGGCCGCCGCCTGCATCGAGGCAGTGGCCTGTTCCTGTGCCTCGCGCGCAAGATTCCGCAGTTCAGCCGCCTCATGGGCGGCATCCGCCGCTGGTCCCTGCGGGACAACGGTCACTTCCGCACCCTTGGCGTCCTCGGTGATGTCGGGGAACAGGGTGAGCGCATCCCGGACCATGCCCGGAATCTGGTCGAGCCGACGGGTCTGGGTGAACAGTCCCGGAACCTCATCTACGGTGACGGTCCACCACCCTTCGTCACGGGAGGCGCGGGCGGTAAACGTGTTGTCCATGGTCATGCTCCGATCTGTCGCAGGATCTCGGTGGCGAACCTGTCCGGAATCTCCCGACGTCGCGGGACAGTCGTGTAGCGTTCACCGATCCAGACCTTCGTGTGGTTGCGGCCTTCTTCGATGTGCAGGTCCTCACCTCGAGCCTTCGCCTGTCTTCTGATTCTCCGCATGATGTCGCGCCGTGTGGTCATGAGACTAGTCCCCTCAGTGCGATAGCTCTAGTCGCTCTATAGCGATTTATCTGGCCAGTTGGTGCTGTCTCCATGCACCTGTTTGACTCCGCCGTGCTCCGGATGGTTCCGCCGCGCCCATCACCACCCCGGCCCCATGTCCGCATCACGCAGCCTGAGGTCGCTCAGCCACCTCTCTCACCGACCTGACGGTGCGCGATGCCGACATCAGCGGCATCAGGGCTCCCGGGAATACCCGACCACCCACACGAGTTACGTCTGAAATGAGCACAATCGGAATCATCGGCTCCGGCCTTATCGGAGCAACTGTCGCACGTCTCGCCGTCCAGGGTGGCCACCAGGTTGTCCTGTCCAACTCGCGGGAACCCCGCACCCTGCTGCCGCTGGTCGCGGCACTCGGACCCGACTCCCGCGCCGCCACCCCGGCCGAGGCCGCAGAGGCCGGCGACATCGTGGTCGTCAGCGTCCCGCTCGGCGCACTGGCCGACATCCCCACCGAACCGCTGGCGGGCAAAACGGTCATCGACACCTCCAACTACTACTGGCAGCGTGACGGCCACATCGACGAGCTCGACAACCGCGAGGTCACGACCTCGAAGTACCTCCAGGACCGGCTGCCGGACTCAGCCGTCGTCAAGGCCTTCAACAACATCAACTTCGCCCACCTCGGCCTCCTCGCCCGCCCGGCCGGGGATCCGGAGCGCACCTCGCTGATCATCGCCGGCGACGACAAGGACGCCAAGGCCCAGGTCACGTCCTTCCTCGACTCCCTCGGCTACAACACGCTCGACGCCGGTCCCCTGTCCGAGGGTCGCCGCTTCGACAACGGTCAGCCCGCCTACGGCCGCCCGTACCTCACGCCGGACGCCAACCCCACCGACATCCTGTCGATGGGCTCCGGCCGCCCCGCCACCGACGAGGAGCTGCGGGACGCCCTGGCCGCCGCCGAGCTGCCGGACTGACCAGGCTCAGTACCGAGCCACCGCCCTCACCGGCGCACCGTCACCGCCGGTGATGTTCAACGGCAGGGCGGTGAACTCCACGTGCCGCGGCAGATCGGTAAGCCCCCGCAAGTTCTCGATGATCAGCCGGTCCGCCCCGAGCAGGACCTCGTGCGCCACGAGACTGTCAGCTCCATCCGGGGACGCCATGTCCACCCCGAGGACCTGCACCCCTCCCGCCACGAGGAAGGATGCCGCGTCCTCGGTCAACACCGGATGACGCAGGTAGTCGTCACCACCCCAGGGCCGGTCCCATCCGGTGGCCAGCAGAAGGATCGACGGCAGGTTCTCCGGCCCCGACCGCAGTGCCTCACCCAGCATCTCCTCGTCGATCAGCTGTTCCGGCGCGAGGTCCGGGAGCTGGACGACGACGGCGTCCCCCATGAGTTCCTCCGGCGCCACCTGATCGATGGTGCGTCCACCGGCGATGACGTGCGCCGGGGCGTCCACATGCGTCCCCGAATGGGAACCGAGGTGCAGGGAGCGTACCGAACAGCCGTCGGCGGGGATCGTCAGAACCTCATCAATCTGCCCCTCAGGATCACCCGGATAGACCGGCATGTCAGCGGTCAACGGGTGCGTGAGGTCGGTGAACGTGGTGCGAGCCCTGCGGTCCATGGCCGCGAGCGTACCGGGGTAGTGGCCGCCTAGTACTCCCCTCCGTGGAACTGGCCGGGCGTCGTCCCAGTCACCCGCCGGAACGCCGTGGTGAATGAGCTCGCGGAACCGTATCCGACCGCCGCAGCGACCTCGGCGATACCCAGATCCTGGCCCAGCAACGTCGCCGCGTAATGCACCCTCGCCGCAGTGATCCACCGGGTGAACCCCATCCCGGTCTCCGACTCGAACGCACGCGTCACCGTGCGGGTACTGACCCCGAGCTCGCGCGCCCAGGCCTTGAGGGTGCGGGTGTCCGCGGGGTTCTTCTGCACCGAGTCCACGATCGGTGCGACGAGTGGCGCGGTCGGCACCCGGAGCACCAGCCCGTTGTCACTGGGCCGGAGCACGTCGAAGATCATCTGCTCGGTCGTCCGGTGGGCCTCACCGTCCAGATCCTCGGTGACGAGCCGTTCCAGCAGCAGCCGCAGCAGATCCGTGAGATCCACCGCCACCGGGTGGGACGCCAACGGCGTGGTGTCCGCACCGAAGTGCACGGCACGCTGCCGCGAGCCGGCCGGGGTACTGCCGGAGTGCGGCGTCCCCGCGGGAATCCACAGCCCGACGGTGCGGGTCACGGTCCAGACCCGGTGACCGATGACCGCGTGCCCCACCCCGCACTCGTTCCAGATCAGTTCGTGGGTGGGGTGGGAATGCTCACCCCACCGCGTCTCCCGGACATGGCCCTCCTCGTTGCCGAAGGCCCGGACGGGGAAGTGGAGCGCACCGGCCGGGCACATGGGCAGGTGCCTGGTGTCCACGGAAGTCACGGCGTCCACCCTATCGGAATCACCGTTCCGGCTCCGGCCGGACAGCGCCGGAGAATGAGGAAAGGGTAACCATTGCTCTTGACGGTGGAGGCTCACTAATATGCGTCCTCATGCGTATCCCCACTGTCGCCGCCGGACGCCGCTTCCGGACCACCGCCCTCGCCCTGACCATCACCACTGCACTGTCGGGTTCCCTCGCCGCCTGCTCCGACGATGATGGTTCAGACCCGTCGGACTCCTCTGCGACCGCAGCCCAGTCCGGCACGGTCGAGGTGACCCACACCATGGGCACCACTGAAGTTCCGGAAGATCCGGGGAAGATCATCACCTTCTCCCCCAGCTTCACCGACGTCTTCTCCGCACTGGGACGGCCGGTGGATGTGGAGTACCGCACCGACTTCTACGGCGAACCCGGCCCATGGGAGAACGGCGATTCCGGAGAGACCCTCACCTACCCGATGACCGGCACCCCGGATGTCGAGAAGGTCGCCGAAGCCGACCCGGACGTCATCTTCGCCGGGTATCTGCCGGACCAGGCCACCTACGACCGCTTCAACCAGATCGCCCCGACCATCGCCACCGTCGGCTCCTCCCCGATGTCCGATGACTGGCGCGAGGCCACCACCGTCGCCGGCGACATTCTCGACAGGAGCGACGATGCGAAGAGCCTCATCGAGGACGCCGAGCAGGCTTTCACCGATGCTAAGGAGAACCACCCTGCCCTTGACGGTGCGACCGGCGCCTTCGGCCAGATCAGCGAGCAGGGTCTGGCCATGGTCACCGGCGACGCCGACCCGGCCAATGTCTTCCCCACCGATCTCGGCATCGTGATCCCGGAGGAGATCAAGGCCACCAGCCTGAACGGGAGCCGCGCCTTCATCTCCGAGGAGAACACCGACCTGCTCAACACCGACCTGCTGTACATGTGGCCGGTCTGCGTCGAGGCTAAGGACGTTCCCACCACGGTGAAGGGCTGGGACCAGCTCACCCCGGTGAAGAACGGCACCGCCTTCCTCGCCGACACGGACGCCGCGATGGCCATCAGCAACCCGACCATCCTGTCGGTGGTCTGGGAACTGGAGCAGCTGGAGGACACTTTCACCGCACTCGACGACGCCGCCGAGTAGCCGCCCGGTAGCCGCCGACCACCCCTGTTCCACCGCCGGTAGGATCTGTCCCATGATCTCCAGACGCCGGTCGGTGGGCCGCCCCTCCCGAACCTCACTGGACGCCCTGCAGGACGCCGCCCTCACCCTCGGCCTCGACAGTTTCACCCTCGCCGCTGTGGCGAAGGAGGTCGGTGTCGCCGAAGCGACGGTCTACAACTACGTCCACAGTCGCGACGAGCTGTACCGCGGAGCCTGTGACCGGCTGTCCGCCGGAGTGGACCTCACACCGGACCCGGCCACGGACACCGGCAGCTGGATGGACTACATGGATGCCGTCAGTGCGCGCGTCGTACCGCTCGCCGCCACCCATCCCGGATTCACCGAATACCTCTTCTACGGTCCCTTCGGCCCGGAGACACGGCGCATCTACTCCACCATGGTGGCCGAGGTCATGCGCCGACGACCGGAGCTGGACGCCAATGCGGCGTACTTCGTGGCATCCCGGACGTTCATGAGTTCACTGACCACGGCGTCCTTCCCCGATCTGCAGGACGCCGGGACCTGGCTGCGTCACTCCGTGATGCTGGGTATGGAGCAGCAGATCGATGCCGGGAACCTGCCGCACATCGACGGCGACTGGAGCGATGTCCTGGACCACGACGGGAAAACGGCCCGGTGAGCTGGTCGATCCGTTAGCGTGAACGCCATGGCCACCACTTCCCCTGCGTCCTCCGCTGCATCCGCTTCTGAGCTGCCCACGCTGACCTTCACCGACGAGCCGGTGCGCATCGCGCATGTCCGTCTGAACCGCCCGGAGAAACTGAACTCCCTGACCCTGGACGTGCTCGATGAACTCATCGCGATCGCCGGGACGATCCGCGCCGACCGCAGCGTCCGCGCCGTGGTCATCGCCGGGGAAGGACGCTCCTTCTGTGCCGGACTGGACTTCGCTTCCGCGATGAAGAAGCCGCAGGCACTCGCCGCGAGTTTCGTGCCGCGGCCGTGGCGGGGCACCAACCAGTTCCAGGAGGCCTGCTGGGCGTTCCGCCGCCTGCCGGTGCCGGTCATCGCCGCGGTCCACGGCCACTGCTTCGGCGGTGGACTGCAGCTGGCGATGGCCGCGGACTGGCGGTTCACCACCGCCGACGCGCAGTGGAGCATCCTCGAGTCGAAGTGGGGCCTGATCCCGGACATGTCCGGTCTGCAGTCCCTGTCCCAGCAGCTGCGGGCGGACGTTCTCAAGCGGCTGACCATGACCGGCGAGACAGTCGACGGGACGAGGGCCGTGGAGTTCGGCCTGGCCAGCGAGGTCACCGCGGAAGGCACCGATCCGGTGGACGCCGCGGTGGAGCTCGCCGCACAGATCGCCACCCGCTCCCCCGATGCCACCGCCTACGGCAAGAAGCTCGTCGACGAGACGTGGGCGCGCGGGGCACGCGCCACCTTCGCTCTCGAGCGGATCCGTCAGTTCCGCCTGCTCGTGGCGTCCAACACGAAGGTCGCCCAGAAGGCCGCGGCGAAGAAGGTCGCCCCGGTCTTCGCCCGCCGCAACGTGAGGTAACTACTCCCAGGTCACCGGCTCGTGGGAGAGCAGCGACGGATCGGCGAGCGCGGCATCCCCGATGGACGCGTCGATCCAGGCCCGTGCCGCGGCCGCCTTCTCCGCGTAGGTCTCCCCCGGCAGCTGACGCAGCGTCACCGCACCGTCCCGCTTCGCCAACCGTTGCCCCGTCGGTCCGAGCACCAGCGGGACGTGCACGTACTCCACCTCGGGCAGCTCCAGCAGATGGGCGAGATAGGCCTGCCGCGGTGCGGAACTGAGCAGGTCGTCACCACGGACGACCTGGTCGATCCCGGCCAGGGTGTCGTCGACGACGACGGCGAGGTTGTAGGCGAAGCCGGTGTCCTGCGCACCACCGCGGCGCAGCACCATGTCGTCGACGTCCCCGGTGTACCGGCCGTCAGTGGCCTCGTCGGAGAACACCTCACGCACCGACCATTCGGTGACCTGCGCGCGCAGCCGCAGGGCCGGGACACGTCCCACCGCCGCCAGTTCCTCGAGCTTCTGTTCACGCTGAGCATCGGTGAGATCCCGGCAGGTGCCGGGGTAGCGTCCGGGCACGGCGTGGGGTGCGCGGGCCGCCTCGGCAATGTCCTTGCGCGAGCAGTAACACTCGTAGACCAGGCCGTCCTCGACGAGTCGGTCGAGGGCTACCTCGTAACGCTCCAGGGTGTCCGACTGCCTGGCGACCGACCCGTCCCAGGTCAGGCACACCGCCTCCAGGTCCTCAAGCTGCCGGTCGGCGGAGATCTCCGAGGACCGTGCGGCGTCTATGTCGTCGATGCGCAGCCGGAATCCCCGTCCGGTGGCGCGTGCCCACGCCTCGGCGAGAACCGCCGTCCGCAGGTTTCCGAGGTGCAGGTCTCCGCTGGGACTGGGCGCGTAGCGGCCGTTGCCGTGGGTCATAACTCACAGGGTAACCGCAGGGTCTCCGGCGTAGCCTGGGCGGTGTCCCCCACCACTTTCACCACGACCGTCACACGGGAAGGTACAGACATGACCGACAGAAAGCCGTCCGAAGAGCCGCAGGACTTCAACGGACTGTTCGACATGATCCGCGGACTGCGCGAGGACTTCGCCGCCAGGCGTCCCCGCCTCGAGATCTCGAAGGACGCCGCGGACCGGAGCACCCGGGACATCCGCGCCGCCGTGCTCAGCGTCCTCGCCACCACACCTGCCACCGGGGCCGGGGTGATCCGGGCGATCACCGAGCGGTCCACCGATGACTGGGAGCCGGCCGCCGCCGAGGTCTACCCCACCCTCCAGCTGCTCGTCGACGAGGGCCTGGCCACTGTCGCCGAGGAGGAGGGACGCCGCACCTTCACCCTCACCGAGGCCGGCGAGGACGAAGCCTCCGCCTCCGGTGACGACGACGAGGACGCCGACGACTGGGCCGGGTTCTTCGCACCGTTCAGCCGTTTCGCCGGGCACACCCCGTTCGCCGGGGGCTTCGCGGGAGCCCGCGGCGAGCTGCCGAAGGCCGGGGCGAAGCTCGTCCAAGCCGCCCACCAGGTCCTGCTGTCCGGCGACGAGGCACAGATGGAGAAGGTCACCGCCCTGCTCGACGAGACCCGCCGGAAGATCTACGGCATCCTCGCCGAGGAAACTGCCGAAGAGACGCCCGAGAACACCGGGGAGTGAGCACATCCCGCCCCGGCGGCCACCGGCTCCGCGCCCGCTACCGGCGCATCATGGCCTTCGGGCTGTCCGTGATGCTGCAGGTCTGGTGGTTCGACCTGGTGCTGCCCCGGCTCGGCCTGCGTGCCTGGAGCCGGCGAGGCCAGACGAAGCGCCTGACCCGCACCGCCCTGCGGTTCCGACGGCTGGCGACCGACCTCGGCGGGCTGATGATCAAGGTCGGCCAGTTCATGTCCACCCGCATCGACATGCTCCCGCCGCAGGTCACCGAGGAACTCGCCACGCTGCAGGACAATGTCCCCGCCGTGGAGTTCGACACGGTCCGGGCGCAGGCCGAGGCCGACCTGGGGATGCCACTGTCGCGCGCCTTCGCGTCCTTCACCTCTGAACCGATCGCCGCAGCGTCGCTGGGACAGGCCTACCGGGCGCGGCTCACCCCCACCCTCGCCGCTGAAGCGGGGTTCTCCGATGTGGTCGTCAAGGTGCAGCGCCCCGGCATCGCCGATGTCGTGGAGGTGGACCTCGCCGCACTGCGGAAGATCGCCGGCTGGCTGGCGAAAATCCCGTTCATCGCCGGACGCGCCGATGTGCCCGCACTGATCGAGGAGTTCGCGGACACCAGCCACGAAGAGATCGACTACCTGCACGAAGCCTCGGAGGCGGCGTCCTTCCGGAAGGACTTCGGGGACGCCCCCGGCGACGGGCCGCACACCCGCGCGCCGCAGGTCGTCTGGGAGCGCAGTACCCGGCGCATCCTGACGCTGCAGGACGTCACCGCGATCAAGATCAGTGATGTCGCCACTTTGCGCGGGCTCGGTATCGACCCTTCTGACGTGGCCGTCCGGCTGGCCGAGGAGATGTTCACGCAGCTGTTCACGACCGGGCATTTCCACGCCGACCCCCACCCGGGGAACCTCTTCGTCACCCCTGGGCTGCGGCGTGGGGAGTTCACGCTGACCTTCATCGACTTCGGGATGACCGGGCACATCGACGATGGGCTGCGCAACGGGCTGCGGTCACTGGTCATCGCCGTGGGCCTGCGCGACGGAGCCGGGATGGTCAACGCGATGCAGTCACTGGGTGTGCTGCTCGACGGTGCGGACACCGACACCCTCACCGAGGCGATGACCGAGCTCTTCGACCGCTTCGGCGGGATGGCCGTGACCGATCTGCAGCATGTGGACCCGAAGGAGTTCGAGGAGTTCGCGCACCGGTTCCGCGACGTGATCCGGTCGATGCCCTTCCAGCTGCCGGAGAACTTCCTTCTCATCATGCGTGCGGTGTCGATGCTGTCGGGGCTGTGCTCCACACTCGACCCCGAGTTCAACATCTGGGAGTCGGTGACCCCGTTCGCGACCCGGCTGATCCGGGAGCAGGCCGGGGCGTCGGCGACCGAGATCGCGCAACGTGCCGTCTCCTCTGCGGCCGCGACGGCGAAGACCGTGGTCGCGCTGCCGAGGCGCCTCGACCATGTGATCGGCGTGGTCGAGAGCGGCGATCTGTCAGTGAAGACGCCGCAGGTAGAGCACCAGCTCAAGCGGCTGGAGCGGGCGGCGGTGCGGGTGGTCGCCGCGGTCATCTTCGTCGGTCTGGTGATCGGCGGGGCTGTGCTGCGGGGCTCGGCGGGGGCCGGCGACTCGTGGAGTACCGCGGCGAATGTGGTCGGCATCGTGATGATGGGGCTGTCGGTGCCGCCGCTGCTCTACGCGGTCTTCGGTGGACGCCGGGTGTGACCGGCTCGGGCTCCTGACCTGCCCCCGGGTGCGCGTCGAGAGGGTGGTTTCGAACACCGGAACCACCCTCTCGTCGCACACCTGGTTCAGCCCACGCTGACCCGGTCGCCGATCCGGAGGACGCCCCCGGTGCCCGAGTCGCTGCCCACCTCGCCGGGGCCCGTGGCATCGGTAGGCAACAGAAGGACGCCGAGTGCCGGCTCCGCCAGGCCCACCTCTGCGGTCAGGACCTTGAGCAGGTTCGCGTCGCGGACGCCGGTGTCCGGGTTCGCGGTGACCGCCATGCAACGCACGATGGTCTTCTGCGCGGTGAACCGGACCGCCCCCACGGTGAGGTCGGTATTGTCCACCGCCCAGTCCAGTTCGGTCCGGGCAGGCACCCCGTCGATGACGACGTTGGACCGGAACCGGCGGTCGTCGAGGGGCACTGCACCGTTCGCCTGCTCCACCTCCCTCACCGACTCCTCCGAGTGCAGGGAGACGAAGCCGCGCGGCCGGTCCTGGAACCGGGCGCTTTCTCCGTCACCGACGAGCTCCAGGGGCAGCCTGCCCGGCCGTCCCAGCCTTTTCGCGTCCGGGCCGGCGAGGATCCAGTCGGCCAAGGCGTCACAGATCTCGCGGCGTCCTGCCTGGTCAAGGCCGGCAGAGACCAGGACCGCGTCATTGTCCGTGCGGTCACGGAAGGTCAGCGTCCTCCCGTCGAAGTCGACGCGCAGCCGGGCGAGCGTCGGGAAGTCCTGCAGGCACAGGCCCTTCGCCTTCGGCCAGTAGTCCAGGCCGTCCTTGTCCTCCGGCGTGGCGGAATCCGCGAAACGGACAGCGAGGACGCGGTCCCCGGCAATCCGGCCGTCCGGCTGGACCGTCAGCGACTCGCACGGCTGCGGGGTGAACCCCTTGACGGGGTAGCGGTAGAGGGCTGTGACCTTACTGACCTGGGAATCCTGGGACATGCCGGTTAATTTACCTTGACCAGCAGCTTGCCGAAGTTCTTCCCCTCGAGCAGACCGATGAAGGCCTCCGGGGCGTTCTCCAGTCCCTCGACGATGTCCTCCTTGTGGACGATGGTGCCGTCGGCGACCTTCGGGCCGATCTCGTCGAGGAACTCGTCGTAGTGCTCGGCGAACTCGGTCTGGATGAACCCGCGGACCAGCACACTCTGGGTGAGGATCGTGTTCATCGTCGCAGGCAGGCGGTCATGATCGCCCAGGCCACCGGTGTTGTAGTTGGCGACGAGGCCGCACACCGGTACCCGCGAGTACAGGTTGAGCCGCGGGCGCACCGCGTCCCACACCGGACCGCTGACGTTCTCGTAGTAGACGTCCACGCCGTCCGGGCAGGCGGCTTTGAGGTTGTTGTAGAAGTCCGGGTCACGGTGGTCGACGGCGGCGTCGAAGCCGATCCCGTCACTGACCCAGGCGCACTTCTTCTCACCACCGGCGATGCCGACGGCACGGGCCCCGGCGAGCTGCGCGAGCTGGCCGACCATCGAACCGACCGGGCCGGACGCCGCAGCGACCGCCACGGTCTCCCCTGCCTGCGGCTTACCGATGAACTTCATGCCCGCCCATGCCGTGAATCCGGGCATACCGAGGACGCCGAGTGCTGTGGTCTCCGATGCGCCGAAGGTCCGCAGCTTCCGGACGGTGTGGACCTTGGCGGCGGGGATGACGGCGGCGTCCACCCAGCCGGTACGCCAGAGCACAAGGTCACCTTCGGCGAAGTCCGGGTTCTTCGAGGCGACGACCTCACTGACCGTCTCGCCCTCCATGACACCACCAACGGGGACCGGATCGGCGTAGGACTTCGCGTCGCTCATCCGGCCGCGCATGTACGGATCGAGGGAGAGGTAGTGGACCTTGACCTCGATGTCGCCGTCGGTGAGCTCCGGGAGGTCGACGGTCTCGGTGCGGAAGTGCTCGGGGCCGGGCGTGGCCTCCGGGCGGGACGCGAGGACGATCTGACGTGCGGTGCGGGTGCTCATACGACTCTGGTGCTCCTTGACGAGGGGATGACTGTCCTCCCCGAGGGTAACCACGGACGGTGACGCGGGTCGGGTGCAATGGGGCGTCGGCATCTTGGGATCCCAGGTGAGTTCTGACCCTCCGAAACCGACCCCTGGTACCAAGATGCCGACAGGTCAACCAAGCCGACTACAGACCTGCGTGCCCGGACCACAGACGACCAGATTCGTCCGCCGCCCGGGAAATGAGCGCCGCCAGTTCCGGGGACTCCGGCACCCGGAACGACGTGTACCCTCCCTGACCACCCGCCACCGGGCGTCCGTACGCTTTCGCGGCAAGGGAGCCGTCCTGTAGGAGCCGGATGTTCAGAGTCTGCAGGCGGTATTCGACGTCACGACGGGAGTCCGTCCACTGGAGCTCTTCGGGGACGGCGACGTTGTTCGCCAGGGCACTGACCTCGGGAGGTGTTCCGGACTCGTTCGACATACGTGCCAGGGTAACGACGCCCGCAGGCCCGGGTGTGCGCCGACAGGGTGGCCCAGCGCCCCGGAACCACCCTGCCGACGCACACCTGGTGCAGACAGGTCACGCAGCACCACCGGATAGACTGTTCAACCATGACTGACACTGCGTCCGGCACGGCGTCCGACACCACCTTCACCCTCGGCACCCGGGTCGGCGAGATCGACGGGCACAACGCACATGGACGCACCGGCGTGATCCACACCCCGCACGGCGGCATCCACACCCCTGCCTTCATTCCCGTCGCCACGAAGGCCACGGTCAAGACACTGACCCCGGAGCAGGTCCGCTCCACCGGCGCCGAGGCGATCCTGTCGAACGCGTACCACCTCTACCTGCAGCCCGGCGAGGACATCGTCGACACCGCCGGCGGCCTCGCCGAATTCGAGAACTGGCACGGCCCGACCTACACCGACTCCGGCGGATTCCAGGTCATGAGCCTGGGTGTGGGTTTCAAGAAGGTGCTGGCGATGGACGTCGCCAATCTCACGGATGCTGACATCCGCGCGGCGAAGAAGGAGCGGATGGCGCAGGTCGACGAGGACGGCGTGGACTTCAAGTCCGTCATCGACGGCTCGATGCACCGTTTCACCCCGGAGAAGTCGATGCAGATCCAGCACGGCCTCGGCGCGGACATCATGTTCGCCTTCGATGAGCTGACCACGCTGGTCGACACCCGCCGCTACCAGGAGGAGTCCGTCGAGCGGACGCACCGCTGGGCGCGTCGGTGTCTCGTCGAGCACGACCGGCTCACGACCGAGCGGACGCACCGCCCGCTGCAGTCACTGTGGGGCGTGGTGCAGGGCGCGCAATACGAGGACCTGCGTCGTCAGGCTGCCCGCGGACTGGTGGAGCTGTCCGCCGAGGCGGAGAAGGACGGACGCCGCGGCTTCGGCGGCTTCGGCATCGGTGGCGCCCTGGAGAAGGAGAACCTCGGCACCATCACCGGCTGGGTCTGCGATGAGCTGCCCGACGACAAGCCCCGCCACATGCTGGGGATCTCCGAGCCGGATGACCTGTTCACCTGCATCGCCGCCGGTGCAGACACCTTCGACTGTGTCGCCCCGACCCGGCTTGCCCGCCGTGGCGGTGTCTACACCCTGGACGGGCGACTGAACCTCATGGCGTCGCGACACAAGCGCGATTTCATCCCGATCGACGCGGAGACCGGCGGCTACGTCAACGAGCACTACACCCGCGCGTACATCCACCACCTGCTCAAGGCGAAAGAATTCCTCGCGGGGACGCTGTGCACCCTGCACAACATCAACTTCATGATGACGCTGACGCGGAACATCCGGACCTCCATCGAGGAGGGCCGTTTCACGGAATACCGGGACGAGTTCCTCGGCCGCTACTACGCGAACAAGGCCCCGGAGCTGCGCGGGCGGTAACGCAGGGCACAGAACAGGACGTCGAGCAGGTCGCCGTTGTCCCTGCGCCCCGCCGATCCGGGTGTGCACCTCCGTCCGCGACGAGTACATCGCCCAGACCTGCTCGGCGACGTCGTCCGGGTCGATGGCGTCCGGCCCCGCTCCCGGGGCACCCTTGACCGATCCGTCGATGACGATCTCGCCGGCGTACACGCCCTGACCACGCAACCGCGCGGCGAGCAGCCCGACGAGCTTCGTCTTGGCGGCGCACTCCAGGGCCACGCCGTCGGCGCCGAAGGACACCGCGTAGGCGTCCTTCCGGTCATCCTGGAGGCCGAGCGCACCGTTGAGGACACGCACCGCCCCGCGCTGTGATGTCAGGTCGTCCAGTGTGGCCTGCACAGTGCTGAACAGGCCGGACACGCCGTTGTCGAAGACCCGGCCGACGGTGTCCGGGTCATCGGAGAGCACGTCCCCGACGATGACGGAGCGGTAGGCGGAGAACACGACCGCGGACACCGGTCCGTGCCGGGCCTGCACCTCACGGACCGTGTCCCTGATGGACGCCGGGTCGGAGGCGTCCCCGATGAAAGCCTGGCCTCGGTGCCGGCGTCCCCGAGCTCGGTGACACCGGCGGCGAGGCGGTCGGGGTTGCGTCCGACCAGGGCGACCTTCCAGCCTTCACGGCCGAAACGGTGTGCGATGGACCGGGAATTTCCGGCAACGCAAAACCCCGCACCGTTCAGTTCCTCGGAACTGTTCTTCGGTGCGGGGTACCCTCTTTCCACCTTTATAATGGCCGACGCCTGAAACACAGTCAAATCGTCTCGCGGGTGCGCACGTCAACCGGGGCAACCGGAACTACTGTGTCGCCTGCCGTGACCTCCGTGCCTTCCGGAACTTCCGCTCCTTCGCCGGCTCATCGTCCATCGTCTCGATCGCACCGGAGGCGTAGGCCTCCTCCAGCTTCTCGCCCTCCACGTCGAAGGTCGGCAGCACCTTGTCCAGCCACCGCGGCATGTACCAGGTGGCGCGCCCGGTGATGAACATCAGCGCAGGCACCAGCGTCATGCGGATGAAGAAGGCGTCGAAGAGCACACCGGCACCGAGGGCGAAGCCGAAGACCTTGATGAACGGCAGCGGCTGGGCGATGAAGGAGGCGAACACGGCGATCATGATCAGCGCCGCCGCCGTCACCACCCGCGCGCCCATGCCGAAGCCCCGGACCACGGAGTCCTCGACGGCGTTGAACTTCCCGGCCGATCCGTCGGCCACCGCCCGGTGCGAGTGCTTCGTCCACCTCTCCCTCATCCGGGAGAGGATGAACACTTCGTAGTCCATCGCCAGCCCGAAGGTCACGCCGATGAGGAAGATCGGCATGAAGCTGATCAGCGGGCCCGGCGAGTCGATGAGGCCCCACAATCCCTCCTGCCAGAACAGCACAGTCACGCCGAATGCGGCACCGATGGACAGCAGGAATCCGGTCGCGGCGACCAGCGGCACCATCAGCGAGCGGAACACCATGAGCAGCAGCACCAGCGCGAGACCCACGACGAGTCCCAGGTAGACCGGCATCGCACCTTCCAGCCGGTCGGTCACGTCCTGCTGGATCGGCGTGAACCCGGTGATACCCATGTCCACGCCGGTCTCCGCCTCGATCCGGGACTTCTCACCGCGCAACTGGCCGATGAGCTGCACCGTCTTCTCGTCGATCGGCCCGGTCGTGGGTGTCACCAGGATCTGCGCGGTCGAGCCGTCCTCGGACGCCCCGATGAGCTGCGCGTGCTTCACGCCGACATTGTTGCCGAGCTGGTCCTTGATCATCACGAAGGACGCCTGGGCCGGCTCGATACCCCCGGCCACCAGCGGCTTCAACGACTCAGCCTCCGGGTCGACGTTCTCCGCGTCCACGATGACCAGCAGCGGCGAGTTCCGTCCCGCCCCGAAACCTTCCTCGATGAGCTCGGCAGACTTGCGCTGTGTCGTCGACTCCGGCGAGGTCATGTCCGAGGGCAGCGAGAGCTGCAGGTTCTTCGCCGGCAGGGTCAGCAGCACCAGCACCGCGATGACGATGACCACGAACACTCCCGGGGCACGGTGGATCAGCGTCACCCAGCGGGTACCCAGAGTCGGAGCGTAGGGATTACGGGCCGTGCGCGCGTCACGCGAGGCCCCACCGAACCGGCCGGACAGTCGGGCGAGAAGTCCCGGCTTCCGAGGCTTACCGTGGCGTCCCCTCGCCCCGGTGCTGTCCGGGATGTCACTCTGCCTGAGCCGACCGGAGGCGGCGTCCTTCCGGAAGACACGGTCCCCGGCGAAGCCCAGCAGTGCGGGCAGCAGTGTCAGCGCGACGAGCACGGCGATGAGCACGATGGCCGCGGCCGCGAAGCCCATGTAGGTGAGGAACTCGATGTTCGCCAGGGCCAGACCGACGAGTGCGACGATGACCGTCAGTCCGGCGAAGACCACCGCGGATCCGGCGGTGCCGACCGCCAGTCCGACTGCGTCGGGTCTCGATCTGCCGTGGCGCAGTTCGTCCCGGAACCGGCTCATGATGAACAGGGCGTAGTCGATGCCGACGGCCAGGCCGATCATGATGCCGAGCACCGGGGTGATGTTGTTCAGCGGGACGAGGGCGGTCGCCCCGGTGATACCCAGTGCACCCAGGCCCACGCCGATGACGGCGGTGATCAGCGGCAGCCCGGCGGCAAGCATCGACCCGAAGGTGAAGATCAGGACGATGAAGGCGACGATGACGCCGATGACCTCACTGATCGGCTCGATCTCGATGGGGTCGCCGAAGCCCGCGCCACCGGCCTCGGCCTGCAGCCCGGCGTCGCGGGCGATCTGCAGGGCGTCGGTCACCGCGTCCTTGTCGGCGGGGGTGACGTCGGCCGGCAGCTCGACGTCAAAGGAGAAACTGGTGGTGCCGGTCGTCCCGTCAGGACTGACGAGGGCGACGTTCGCGGCATCCGCCTCGGCGACCTCCTTCGGCAGGCCCATCTCCGTCTCCTGCCCGATGAGCAGGTCGGTCTGGGCGTCGTTCGCGGCGACCGGGCCGGTGAGGGCTTCGCGGGCCTCGTCGGTCATCGCAGCGACATTGTCCTTCACCGCGGCGATCGACTCGTCCACGGCGGCGGCGACGTCCGGGTCGGTGAGCGTCTTCCCCTCCGGTGCCTGGTAGACCAGGGTGACCCCGGCGTCCTCCATGGGGTTCTTGGTGCCGGGGAACTTGTCCATCAGCATCTCGGTGGCGTGCTGGGAGGGCACACCGTCGATGGCGAAGAGGTCGTTGTACCCCTTCTGGAACGCCGTGGAGAGGCCACCGACCACCACGAGGACGCCGAGCCACACCACAAGGATGAACTTGCGGTGGAGGAAGGACCAGCGACCGAGGCGGAAGAGGAAAGTTGCCATGGCCGACCATCCTAGGCGACACGGCTGGAAAGGTCGGGAAAGACTACTCCGTCCCGGAGGTCACGACCGTTCCGCCTGCCACCTCATCGGGTCCACCGGCCGGGAAGGCGTTGGCGAGGGCGGCGGCGAACATCCGGCCGCGGGCGGCATTGCCCTCGGCGTTGTAGTGCACGTCGTCACCGTCGAGGAACCAGTCCATGTGGTCGGCGACCTCGGAAGCCCAGTCCCACACGACCGCGTTGGGGTAGTCCTTCATGGTGTTCTCGAGGATCTCGTTGAACTTCTGCATGTTGGCGTCGGCGTAGTAGCCGTCGTCGATGCGGGTCTTCGCGGTGGACCACATGACGCGCTGACCGTCGAGCTGGTCCATCATCATGCGGACGCGGGTCTCTTCGTCGTAGTTCGCGCCGGCGGCGACATTCGCGGCGTCGTTCACACCGGTGCCGATGACCCAGCAGGTGCCCTCGGGCTGGTCGTAGGTGAGCAGCTCGGCGACGGAATCGACCGCCGAGGGGTAGTCCTCGAAGCCCTCGGTGGTGTTGCGTCCACCGAAGACACTGGTCTCGACCTCGGGGCCGCCGTGCTCGATGTACTGGTTCTCGCCGACGTCGGCGGGGTCGGGCAGCATGTCCGGGTTGAAGATGCCCAGCGAGGTCGAGTCACCGACGTGGATGACCTTGGTGCACGCCATCTGGCTGACGCCGTTGGCCGCGGCCTCGGCCGCCTCGGACTCGTCGGCGGTGACGGGGCCGTCGTTCTCCACCTCCATGGCCTGACCGCCGGTGCCGTCAGCGGACCCGCCGGATGCACCACCGTCCGGGTCGGCGAGGACGGCGGGCGCACCGATGACGATGACGGCGGAGAGCACCACACCGGAGCCGGCCCCGGCGTAGCGCTGGATCCGACCACGACGCTTCACCGGGACGGCCCTGTCGAGCTTCCACTCGGCCCACCAGTCCTTCACCGGACCGACCACGCCGTGGCGGCGGACCGGGTCCTCGAAGTACTTCCAGCTCACCGCGGAGAGCACCACGGAGATGCCGGCGGTGAGTACGAGGGAGAGCAGCAGCCTGTCCTCGACCCAGCCGGCCGGGAGGAAGGCGATGACGGGCATGTGCCAGAGGTAGATGCCGTAGGACCGCTCGCCGAGCCAGCGCATCGGCAGGCAACCGAAGACCGCCGACCACACGCCGGTGGGGCGCAGCACCGCGAGGATAGCGCACACCGCGGCGACACTGAGCAGGGCGATGCCGCCCTGGTAGAGGAACATGTCGTCCTGGTCGACGAGGATGACCATCGCGAGGATGCCGGCGACGCCGACGAGTCCGAGGACCGCGGCGGCGGGCCCGTTGGGCTGTGTCGACTTCCCGGCGGCACGGCGGGAGGACAGCCAGACGGCCAGCGCGGCGCCGAGCAGCAGTCCACCGGCACGGGTGTCGGTGCCCTCGTAGGCGCGGGTGTTGTCCGCACCGGCGCTCGCGAGCCACCACATCAGTCCGAAGGACGCCACGGCGAGGACCACCGTCGCCCAGGCCACCAGCGTCCGGCGCCTGCGCAGCAGGAGCAGCAGTCCGAGCAGGAGCAGCGGCCAGACCAGGTAGAACTGCTCCTCCACCGACAGGGACCACATGTGGTCCAGGGGACCGGGGCCACCGAAGTTGTCGAAGTAGGAGGCCTCGGAGAAGATCGTGTGCCAGTTGTTGACGTAGAAGAACGTCGAGAGTCCTTCACCGGCCCGGTCGGTCAGCGCGCCGCGGTCGAGGGCGACGGTGAGCAGGAGGACGGCGATGACCGTGACGATCATCGCCGGGGCCAGACGCCGGAACCGGCGTAGCCAGAAGGTCTTCAGGCCGAGGTTGCCGCGCCGGTCCCAGGACCGCATGAGGTTCGAGGTGATGAGG
The DNA here is from genome assembly GCF_006539825.1 of Corynebacterium variabile. Classification (GTDB taxonomy): domain Bacteria; phylum Actinomycetota; class Actinomycetes; order Mycobacteriales; family Mycobacteriaceae; genus Corynebacterium; species Corynebacterium variabile. The sequence goes on along the minus strand of NZ_BJNT01000004.1, from coordinate 229,531 downwards.
TAGCCGGAGAGTGTGAAGAAGACACCCACGCCGAGCAGTCCACCGGGGACGCCGCCGACCCCCAGGTGGAAGAGAATCACCACAGTGACCGCGAGTGTGCGCAGTCCGTCCAACCCCGGGACATACGTCGTCCCCTTGTCCACCGGTTTCGGCACTGTGCCCTGACCTTCTTTCTGCTCTGGTCCACCCTTGTTTCGCCGGAGACAACCGTAGCAACGGGACCGGACAACTCCGCATCCTCGGCGAGGTGAGAGTCGTACACCTCGTGGGACACCCGTTTCTGAGCACCTCTCTCCCACCCCGTGCAGGTTTTCACGTCCCGGGAGTCCGTCCGGAGCCCTCCGATTCGGCCTCCCGGGACGTGAACCTGCATGAGGGAACCATGGACATGGCAGAACCCCGGCACCGGAGATCCGGTACCGGGGTTCTTCTCTGGCGGTGGCGGAGGGATTTGAACCCCCGGTTGTTATTACACAACACTCGCTTTCGAGGCGAGCACCTTCGGCCGCTCGGACACGCCACCGTGGAACAGGGTAACGCACCGGTGACGGTAACGGAAATTACTCTCCGGTCAGCTTGTCGAGGCCGCTGCGGACGGCGCCCTTGACCTTCTCGCCCTTGTCACCCTTGGCGACCTTGTCGATGGCGCTGTCGGCGGCGCCCTCGATCTTGTCGCGGTTGTCGGAGACGGCGTCCTTGGCCTTGTCCGCGTACTTCTTCAGGTCGTCGATGCCCATGGTGTTTCCCTTCCGGGGGTTCGGTGGTCCGGGACGGAAGCCCGGTCGGTGTGGCCGACAATACACATCCCGGGAACGTCACCGCCGGGAACTGAAGAACTCCCGGACCAGATCCTCGCACTCGTCGAGCAGTACCCCGCCCCGGACCTCCACCGCATGCAGCGGGGATTCACGGGCCACGTCGAAGACCGATCCACAGGCCCCGGTGCGCGGTTCCCATGCCCCGAAGACCACGGTGCGCACCCGGGCACCGACCATCGCCCCGGCGCACATGGCGCAGGGTTCGAGGGTCACCACGAGGGCGCAGTCCGTCAGGCGCCAGGCGTCCCCGTGGGCCGCCGCCGCGGCGCGCAGTGCCAGGACCTCGGCATGGGCGGTGGGGTCGGCGTCCGCCTCCCGGCGGTTTGTCGCCGCGGCGAGTTCGGTGCCGTCGGGGGCGTAGACGACCGCGCCGACCGGCACATCACCGTCCGGGGTGGATGCCGCGACCTCCAGTGCCCGGGCCATCCGTGCGCGGTCACGCACCGCGGCCGCGGGTTCCGGCAGTCCGTCGCCGATCAGGGGGCTATTCGTCGCCGACAAGGTCAGCGAGCTCCTCGTCGAAGAGGTCCGCGAGCTCGTCGCCGAAGCCCAGGTCCCCGGCGATGGAGAGCAGTTGGTCGGAGGCGTAGATCTCGGCGTCGTCGAAGAGGACGGAGAGGGACTGTTCGCCGACACCGAGGTCGGTGAGGATGCCGAAATCGCCTTCGGGCCAGGGGGCGTCGGGGTCGTCGGCGTCCTCGATCTCCTCGTCGGTGGGCGCATCGAGGCCGAGTTCGTCGAGAATGTCCGCGGCGAGCCGCACCCCGTCGACCTCGGGATCGTCCTCGTCCTCCAGGGCGACGGTCGAGTCACCGAGCAGCAGACGGGCACCGCCCGGTGCGGGGCGCACCAGGGCCGCCCAGTCGTCGTCGACGGAGACCAGTCCCAGCAGGACGCCCTCCGCCCGCATATCCCGCAGCCGACGGACCAGCGGGGCCAGGCCGTCGGGGACGGACCGTTGCACCACGCGCAGATTCCAGACCCCGTCGGTGAGGTGTGCTGCGACGACGAAACCACTCATGGGCGCTACGGTAGTCGGCTTTGTGCCACACTTGGTAGGTGACTTCTCCGAATGCCGACCTGACCACCGCACATGCCGACGGACAGCCCGCTGTCCACCCCCGTTCCCCCGGCAGGTCCGGTCCGGTGTGCGTGCTCGGACTGGGTCTGATCGGCGGCAGCCTGCTGCGTGATCTGACGGCCGCGGGAACCCCGGCCTTCGGATGGAACCGGTCGACCGCGACGGTGGAGGCGGCGTCCTCCGACGGGTTCGACGTCTCCGGCGACCTCGTCGCCACGCTGTCCCGCGCCGAGCGGGAGGACGCCCTCATCGTGCTCGGCGTGCCGGTCCCCGCCCTGCCCGCGATGCTCGAGGCGGTGGCCACCCATGCCCCGTCCTGCGGGCTCACCGACGTGACCTCGGTGAAGGGTGAGGTGCTGCAGCTGGTCGAAGCCCACGGCCTGTCCGGTCGTTTCGTCGGCGGCCACCCGATGGCCGGCACCGCGGATTCCGGCTGGGACGCGACGCTGGAGGGCCTGTTCCAGGGGGCGGTGTGGGTCGTGACGACCGACGGCGCACCGGAGGACGGCGCTCCCGAGGATGCCGACTGGCTGCAGATCTGGTGCCGGGTCGTGGACATGGCCGTGCAGGTCGGTGCGGTGGTCGTACCGGCGCGTGCCCGGAAGCATGACGGGGCCGTCGCCCGCATCTCCCACCTCACCCACGTCCTCGCCGAAGCCCTCGCGGTGACCGCGGACCAGGGTGGGGCGCTGGCACTGTCCCTGGCCGCATCGAGTTTCCGGGACGCCACCCGCGTCGCAGGTACCGAACCGGGCCTGGTCCGGGCGATGTGCGAGAACAACCGGGAGGCCCTGGTCACCGCGCTCGACGAGACGATGGACCTGCTGGCTGAAGCGCGGGAGAATCTGGCGGACCCGCACCGGGACATCTCCGGGCTCGTCGACGCCGGTCATGGTGCCCGGCTGCGGTACGAGGCGAGGGCCGGGCGGGTCAAGGGTGGGCCGACGAACCGTCCGTACATCCAGCTGCGGCCCGGCACGACCGGTTGGCTGGACCAGCTGCACTACGCCGAGAGCATCGGTGCACAGATCGGACTGCTGGAGGTCTAGAACTGCCGGAGGCCTGACGCTACACCGACGGCGGAACGGAGGCGGGGACCTGGCACTCCGCCACGCCCCCCTCGGCGCCGAGGTCGGTGATCACCGGGGCGAGGGCCTCTGCCAGGGCGGCGGAGGCCTCCCGGGCGGTGCCGTCGGTGGCGTCACCGGGCACGATCGTGAAGGCGACGGGGACCTGGTGGTCGGCCTCACCGACGAGTCCGAACTCGCGGAACAGGTAGGTGCCGTCGTTCTCGTCACCCCACCCGCCCTTGAACCGGGCGCCGGGCAGCTGGCCGAGACCGTCGCGGTGCTCGTCGACGACATGGCCCATCTGGTCGAGGACCTGCTCGGCACCGGGCAGGCAGGCCATGCGGTTGGCGAAGATGACCTGGTTGTCGAGGGTCCAGTGGATGTCACCGAAACCCTCGTAGTCCTCGCGGTTGCGGTCCCCTTCGGCGTCGGTGGGGTCACCGGCCTGCCGGAAGACACCGTCGACTGCGGCCGAGGACTGCTCGTCGGTACCGAGGGATTCCCAGAGCCGCAGGGCGGCGTCATTGTCCGACTTCGTCAGCGCGAAGGTGAGGTCATCGGCGAGAACGGCAGGGTCCTCCCCTGCGTCCAGCATGTTCTGGACGGCGGCATAGGCGATGGGGACCTTGGCCGTGGACCAGGCGTGCAGATCGCCGGACTCGCCGGCGTGGACCACACCGCCTCCGGCCCGCAGACTGATGCCCACCCGGGCATCGAAACGCCCGCTGATGTCGTTGACGACGGCCTCGATACGACGGGTCGCGTCCTCGGCCTGTTCCTGTGCGGTCGGACGGGACGCCTCGGCGGCAGCGCTCTCCAGCGCGGACTGTTCACGGTCCGCCGAGCTCTCGGAGGAGGAACCCGAGTTCAGGGCCGTGACGAAGACAGTGACACTGAGGATCAGCAGCAGAATGGCACCGAGGGTCCACAGACCCCCGGTGCCGCCCCGGCCCTGCCCGTCAGTTCCGTCTGTTCCGTCTTCGTTCCAACTTGCCACCCCACGACCATAGAGCATCAACCTGTGGACGCTCACAGGAGACGGAAAACACTGGTCAGCAGGTGGTTTTCACACCGTGGACGCCACTGAGGGTGCCGCTGAGCTGGTCGACGATCTCACTGAGGGCGGCGGATCCGGACTCGTAACTGCCGTCGGGGGAAGTCACGGCGACAGCGACCGGGACCAGGGTGCCGTCGGCGCCGGGCACCAGTCCGAACTGGCGGACCTGGTAGCTGCCGGAGGTGTCGGGACCCCAGCCACCCTTGTAGCGCGCCTCCGGAATCCGGCCGAGACCGTAGTCCTGCCCGGCGGAGATCTGCCCCATGGCGGTGAGCACGGGCTGTGCCCCGGCGAGGCAGGAGAGTCCGCCGGCGAACCGCACCTGGTCGGCGGTGGACCACAGGGTCTGGCCGAAGGACGTGAATCCGTCACGGACGACCTGGGTCTGCACGGTGGTCGATGCGTCCCCGCCCTCGCGCAGTACGTCCTCGACCTTCGCCCCGGCGGTCGCGGGATCCCCGAGGGAGTCCCACAGGGCCTGGGCCGCACCGTTGTCGGAGGCGGTGATCGCGGAGGTGACGTTGCCCTGGACGGTCGCCGCGTCCGACAGGGAGGTGCCGTCGTCGACGGCGCGCAGGGCGGCGACAGCGACCGGGACCTTGCTTGTCGACCAGGCGACGGTGGTTTCCAGGTCACCGGCGGTGACGACGCTGCCGTTGTCGAGGTAGGCCAGCGCATAGAGGACGTCGACGTTCACCTCCGCACCCTCGGCGGGACCGGCGGCCGGTGCAGCGGAGGTGGATGTGGCAGGACCGGTGGGATCCGGCGCTCCGTCGTCGGTGACGGTGACGACGGCCTGTCCTGCGTCACCGTCGGCGTCGTCATCGTCGACGGTGCCGATGACGCAGCCGCTGAGCGTGACGGCCGTGAGAAGTGCGGTGGCGACCGTGGGGACGAGCCGCGCGAGACGCCGGTCAGGCGATGTAGACATGGGCGTCGTTGCCTCCGGTGCAGTGGATGTAGCTCCCCTGGTCCGAGCAGCTCATCGTGTAGGCCTGGCCGGTGGTCGGGCTCGAGGCGATGACGGTCTGGTCGGTGTTCCGGTCGACGCGGTAGGCCTCGACGTAGGCATTGCGCACGTTCTCGGCGAAGCCCGGCGTGGTCGGGCCGGACAACCATATGGAGTTGAAGTTTCCGGTGGGCTCACCGTTGGACGCCGCGGCGTTCACCGGGGTGACGCCACCGGGCAGGTCGGCGGTGGTGGGCCGCGCCTGGGAGGCGGTGGTGGACGGGGTGGAGTCTTCCGTGTCTCCGCTGCCCCCGGCATCTGGCGGCACGACGACGGTGGTGGTGGCCGGGGAGGACGCGCCGTTGTCGGAGTCATCGGAGCCGAAGAGGTTGTTCCACTGGGTGGCGAGCAGGACGCCGAGGGCGATGACCAGCAGGATCACCACGATGATCAGGGCGATCTTCGTGCCGTTGCCACCGCCGTCACCCTGCTGACGCTGCTGACCCGGCTGCCCCTGCGGGTACCCCTGAGGCTGGTACTGGCCCTGCTGGCCCCACTGCCCGGACTGGAAGGGATTGTGCTGGAAACCGCCGGCACCGGCTGTGCCCGCAGCGCCCGCAGCTCCGGCCTGGCCCGGGGTCACCGGAGGGAAGACGCGGGTGGCGTCATCCTCGCCGGCACCCGAACCGCCCGGCCTGCCGCTCCCGGAACCTTCCGGGGGAGTGTAGCCCCAGCTCTGGGTCATTGTGTTTCCTTCCGCACATTTTCCTGAGTCAGGCTTCAGTGTAAGTCACTGCGCCATGAACTCCTCGACAGACATCGGCTCCTCGTCTGAGGCGTCCGGCACACCCGCCGGAACCTGACATTCAGCGGTGCCACCGTTGTCCGCCGCCGCGTCGAGCACCGGCTCCAGTGCCTCAGCCAGGGCCTGGGCAGCCTCCCGGGCGGCGGAGTCCAGGCCGTCATCGGGGACCACGGCGATCGCCACGGGGACCTGACGGTCCTTCTCCCCCACCAACCCGAATTCACGCAGCACATAGGTTCCGTCATTCTCCGGACCCCACCCGCCCTTGAAACGGGCACCGGGCAGCACGCCGAGCCCCATCCGGTGGACGGGGATGACCTGTCCCATCTCGTCGAGGACGGGCTCCGACCCGTCGAGGCAGGCCATCCGGTCGGCGAAGGTCACCTGGTTGTCGAGGCTCCAGTGGATGTCACCGAAGCCGGTGTAGTCCGGCTCGCTCTCCGCGGCGAGAGCATCCGTGGGGTCACCGCTCTCCTTGAGCACCGCTGTCAGCGCGGCCGACCCCCGCTGCCAGCTGCCGAGGCTGGCGAAAAGGCGCATCGCGGCGTCATTGTCGGACATGGTCATCGCGGCGGCGATGTCGTCGGCGATGTACCGGGTAGTGCCGTTCTTCTCGGCGTGCTGCTGTGCCGCAATCGCCACCGGGACCTTCGTCGTCGACCAGGCGTGGAGCTCCTGCAGGTCACCGGCGTGCAGCACCTCACCGTCGGACTTCAGGCTGACGCCCAGGGATGCGTCGTAGTCCCGGGAGACCTTCCCGACGATCCGGTCGATCTCGGCAGGGATCCGGTCAGGGTCGGGTCCGTCTGCACTGCCCGCCCGGGAGTCCCCGTCCCCCGCTGCCGCGTCACCGTCCCCGCCGGTGACGATGAGAACGGCGACAACCACGGCGAGGATCACGAGCAGCACCGTGCCGACGATCCACCGGCCGAGGCGTCGACGCGTCGGAGCGGGTCGGGTATCGGTCATGGATGTGACTGTAGATCACGGACCGGACGGCCCCGGAGTCAGGGAGTCAGGACCACGGCCAGGTTTCCTTCACCGGCGCACCGTCGTTCTGCCGCCAGCTGTTGGCGGTCACCGCGGCATCGGCGACACCGGCCATCGCCCGGCATCCCACCCCACGCAGCCCGGCCTCCGTGCAGGACCCGGCCATCCGGGACGCCAGCTGCCGGTCCAACGCGGGGCGCACCCCGGTCGGAATGGCCTCACCGGTGGCGTCGGCGACACGCAGCAGGTCATAGCCCAGATCATGGGTGAGGCACGCCGGGGTGAAGGACGCCGGCAGCGGGACCGGGGAGGAGCAGTCTCCCGCCGGATCCGAGGGGACGCCGTCGACGACCACCGGCTGATACCCCAGAGCCCCGGTGATCTCCCCGGGCAGGGACGTGATCCATGCCTCCGCGTCAGACTCCGCGTCCTCATCACCGTCGACGCCCACAGCGGCGAGGTCCCGCGCGGCGGCGACGGCGGCCCCGGGCAGTGCCGGAGCCGCGTCCACAACGTCGGCGGTGTTCTCACCCGGTGCCGCGTCCACCGGCGAGGCCGCCGCGGTCGACCCGCCGAGGGCGAACACCAGCGCGACAGCGACGCGGGAGGTGAGGAGGTAGCGGGGACGGGTCAACAGGGTACGTGCAGAGAGGCGTGTCATGACCGTGAACGCTATGGAGCGCCGACCACCGCCCGGATCCCTCACGGCAGTGATCTTCCCCGTCCTCCGAATCACCCTGGAGAGGGATGTCCTGCCCTGCGGCGCGCTCTAGTGTCGGAGAGCATGAGCCCCACCCTGCGACGTCCCCGCCCCACCCGACAGCGCCCCATCCGACGGCTGTGGGCCCTCCGGACGAACCCGCAGGTGCGGCAGTACGGCGCCCCGGCGCTGGTGGTCCTGTTCGCAGGCATCCTCTTCGCCGTCGCCTGGCCCACCTTCCACCTCACCCATTCCCTGCACGCCGCGATCGTCCCGCTGCTCGCCGCCGCCGGAACTCTGCCCGTGATCACCGCCGTGCGCTGGCCGGTGGTGTCCTGGCTGGTCGTCGCGGCGTCCTGTCTGGTCAGCCTGCCGTTCCACGGCAACCCCGACTACGCCCTCGGCTGGCCGGTGGCCTTCCACCTCGCACTCGCCTTCACCCTCGCGGTGGTCGTGCTTCGCGGCCCGGTCCGTGAGGTCAGCTTCGCCGTCACATCGACCGCCCTGCTCATGGCGCTCAACCCGCCCGAGGTCGTCGTCGGCTGGATCGTCGGTGCCCTCGTCTGGTCGGCGTTCTTCCTGCTGCTGCGCTGGCTGCTGGCCTCGCGCCGCCAGGTGAAGACCGAGACCACGCGTGCGACCGAGCAGTCCCAGCTGCGGGTGATGGCCGAGGAGCGCAACCGGCTGGTCCGTGACCTGCATGACGTGGTCGCCCACCAGATGTCGATGATCGTGGTGCAGTCCCAGTCCGCCCCCTACCGGCTCCAGGGCGTCACCCCCGCCGTCCACGCCGAGTTCGACTCCATCGCCGGCACCGCCCGCGAGGCCCTCAACCAGGTCCGTGAACTGCTCGGTGTGCTGCGCTCGGACGCCGAGTCCGGAGCCACCACCCCGGTCGGCGCCGACCAGATCGAACCGGTGCTCACCACCGCCCGGCGCGCGGGAATGGACCTCACCTGGACCCTGGACAGCTCCGTCAACTCCCTCGACGACACGGTCGGGGTGGTGCTGCAGCGCGTCCTCCAGGAGTCCCTGTCGAACGCCTCGCGCCACGCGCCGGGCGGGAGGGTCCTGGTCAACCTCACGGTCACGGAGAAGGACGGCCGCCGCGACGCCGAGCTGAGCGTCGACAACGGTCCGGCCGCGCCCGGGGAAATCGTTCCCCCGGAGCACAGTGGCGGGGCGGGGATCCCGGGGATGGCCGCCCGGGTGCAGGCCGTCGGCGGGTCCTTCACCGCCCTGCCCGCCGCCGACGGCGGGTTCAGCGTCCGTGCCGTTGTGCCGGTCGCCCGGTAAGTTCACGGGCCATGGGAGATATCACCGTCACCGTCGTCGACGACCAGGCCATGGTCCGGCAGGGCTTCGCCGCCCTGCTCGGCGCACAGCCGGACATCACCGTCGTGGGGGACGCCGCCGACGGCGCCCAGGCGGTCGAACAGGTCACCCGGCTGCACCCGGACGTGGTGTTCATGGATGTCCGGATGCCGGTGATGGACGGCCTGGAGGCCGCCCGCCGCATCCTGTCCGCCGGGCTGGATCCGGCGCCGAAGATCGTCATGCTCACCACCTTCGACCTGGACGACTATGTCTTCGAGGCCCTGCAGATGGGCTGCTCCGGGTTCCTGCTGAAGGACGCCCCGGCCGGGGAACTAGTCCGCGCGGTCCGTCTGGCGGTGACCGGGGAGGCGCTGCTCGCCCCGTCGGTGACGAAGCGCCTCATCGAGGACGCCGTGGCGAAGCGTCCCGCCGGACGAATCCGGGGTGGTGAGAGCGCCGGTGAGCAGGCGGCGCTGAAGGCGCTGAGGTCACTGACGCCCCGCGAGCACGAGATCCTGGAACAGATCGCCACCGGCCGCTCGAACCAGGAGATCGCCGGGACCCTGTTCATCTCCGAGGAGACGGTGAAGACGCACGTGCGCAAGGTGCTGCAGAAGCTGTCCCTGCGTGACCGGGTGCAGGCCGTGGTCTTCGCCTACGAGAACGGTGTGGCCTGAGACCCCTCCGGCGCCTCCCTCTGAAGAGTGAGCCGGGAATCCCCCGTCACGGGGATCCGGGCGGTGACCTGCGCTCCGTACGTTGCGGGTCATGGCCACACCGACAGTCCCCCGCACTACGACAAACACTGCGACAACCCCCGCGACCGGCACCGCATCCGGCACCGCGACGCCCATCTCCCACCCGCCGCGCCTGTCCCGGGCCCACCGCACCGTCGCCGGACTGTCGTTGCTGCTCCTCGTCCTGTTCGCCGGATTACCCCACGGGCTCGCCGGCTCGGCGGTCTGGTGGTCGCTGGACTCCGGCCCGTTCGCCCTGTCCCCGCGCGACGTGCTCTCCGAGGCGTCCCCGGTCGGCGCGGTCCGTGTCTTCGGCGACTACCCCGGAACCGACGCCACCACCGCCGCCCGCGACACCGTCGACGCCCTGGAAGACGCCGGTGGTCTCGACCGGAGTTACGTCAGCATCGACCTGCCGACCGGCTACGGGTGGATCGACCCGGACCAGGTCGAGGCGATGGAGGACTGGGCCGACGGCGACATCGCCTCGGTGTCCGTGCGTTACTCCTCCGCCCCCTCCGCCGCGGTCCTGCTGCTGCAGCGTGACCTCGCCGAGGACTCCGCCGAAGCGCTGATCCGGGAGGTCGCGGACCGGGTCGCCACCTACCCCGACGACGACCGCCCGGAGATCATCGTCCACGGTCAGAGCCTGGGCGCCGCCGTCGGATCCGACATCCTGGACGCCGACCCAGCCCTGGCGGACGCCGTCTCCGTCGCCCTGTGGCAGGGCCTGCCCGGTGGCGACGACGACCCCGCACCGGCCGACCGGTGCACCGTCTCCGAGCTCAACGACGACGACCCGGTGGGGAAGCTGTCCCTGTCACTGCTCGCCGACCCGGTCGAGGCGGTGAAGGTCCTGGCCGACCTCCCCGGCTCTGACCAGTCCCCGGTCGGTTCGGAGCACAGTTACGGTGGCGTCCTCCCACCGGCCGGATGTGTCAGCTGACCATGTCGACGGGCTCCGCGTCCTGCACCCCGGCGATCTCCCGCAGCCCCTCGGTCACCAGCTGCGACCAGGTGCCGACGGTCTGGCAGGCCTCCGGGGTCTGCGGGTAGCGCACCCGCAGCCGCATCCCGTCGTTGTTGAGCACGAACCAGGCCATCACCCCGTCGGTGCGGATCCACGCGGACACGTGCTGGGGCTGTGCCTCCGCCGGAAGCTGCACCGGGAGCCGGCGGTTGTCCAGCCATGACAGGGCGAACATGCCCGGGGTCTGCGGCATACCGCCCCAGGGACGCAGCAGCGGTTCCAGGGGGTACGCGCCCAGACCGATGGCGTCGGAGACCGCGGCGTCACACTCCAGCGGATCGGCCGAATCGCACTCGAGGACCGAGTTGGTGATGAACCAGCCGACCGAATCCGCCCACCTCCGCCGGTCACCGTCCGGACCACGCCGGGAGTGCACCGGGAACACCGCGCGCAGTGCCCCGGCGTCCATCCGGTGGTTCACCCCCACCAGCACACTGACGGCCAGGGGCAGCAGCCGGACGCCGGCGTCCTGTGCTGCCCGCTCGAGGGCTGCGACACCGTCGGTGTCCAGCACGTCGACGACCTCCACCACCTCGTCACGGGGGCTGGAGACGTCACCGAGCGACAGCGGGAAGCGGAGCATCACCCCGTCCCCGTCCGCCATGATCCGGGCCCAGCGGTTGCGGACCTCCGTCGGGGCGGTCGGACGCCGTTCCAGGTCACGGGTGTGGTCGGCGAAGGACGGCACCGACGCCGGCATCTCCGGGACGCCACCGTCGACGAGGTCCACCCCCTCATGCTCCCCGACCCCGAGAACGGCGAGCATGTCACGGGCCAGGACCAGCAGGGACCAGGCGTCCCCGTGGCTGTGGTCGAGACCGATGACCGCGGTGCGGGTGCCGTCCTCGTGCGTGGTGACGGTCAGCCGGTACGACGGGGTACCGAAGGGGTCACAGGCGACGTCGAAGAGCTCCCGCAGGACGCCACGCGGGTCGGCGCTGCCGTCACCGACCCGGCGCCACTGGCCCCCGGTGACGACGATGTCATGTGTCCTGATCAACCGTGGTGACCCGGGTGGGGTTGTCCGGGTGGCGGCGTCCTCCCGGAGGACCGTGCGTAGTGTCCCGTGCCGGTCGATGACCTTGCGCCAGGCGTCCCCGATCCTCCCGAGCCCGACCGGTGGGACGGCGAAGGCCACCGCCAGCCACGAGCCGGGCCGTGAACCGGCGCCGGCGTGCCTCGCCTGGTCGAAGGATGCCGCGTGCCCGTCCGGGTGCGCGCCGGGTGCGGGGGCCACTGTGGTCTCGAACACGTGAACCTGTCCTGCAGAAATGTCCATACGGGCTACAGTTGTGAGTCTCATACCCCGGAATCTAGGCACGGGGGATTACAGCGGTATTTCCGGAAAGGGACAAACCATGAGCGGCACCACGGGCGGTCCGACAGGCTCGACAGGCACAGTCGAGGCGGCCCCCACCGATGCGACAGCGGGATACATCGACGGCCTCGCCTACGACGCCTGGGGGCCCGCCTCCGGCATCCCGGTGGTGCAGCTGCACGGGCTGACCTCCAGCCGCGCCCGCGACGTGGTCCTCCACCTCGACCTCACCGCCGGTCAGGACGACCTGCGGGTACTGCGCTACGACGCCAGGGGCCACGGCCACTCACTCGGCGCCCGGATCCCCGCGCTCTACCACTGGACCTCCCTGGCCCGTGACCTGGGGCGGATGGTGCACTTCTTCGACGAGACCGAGGACGGTGCCACGGTCACCCCGCCGGTCGCGGCTGTGGGGCAGTCGATGGGCGCGGCGACGATCCTCACTGCCGCGGCCTCGGATCCGGCGACCGCCCGTGAGCGGTTCTCGTGCCTGGTGCTCGGTATCCCGCCGACGGCCTGGGAGCTGCGCGGCAACCGGGCGGGGATCTACGAGGCGAATGCGCACTTCGTCGAGGAGCACGGACTGGCCGCCTTCGCCGAGACGACCCGGGCTGAACCGGTGCCGCCGACCCGTGGTGCCGATGTGCCCTTCACCTGGCCGGACATCGACCAGTCACTGCTGCCGTCGGTGTACCGGGGTGCGGCCGGTAATGACCTGCCGCCCCGGGAGAAGATCGCCGAGCTGGGGAAGACCGGGATCCCGGTGTTCATCCTCGGCTGGGTGGAGGACAAGGGGCATCCGTTGGAAGTGCTCCATGAGCTGGCGGAGCTGCTGCCGACCGCGCAGACGACCATCGCGCACACGCCGGAGGACGTGGCGGCGTGGCCGGACCGGATCGGGGAGTTCATCCGCACGCACGTGTGAGGTGCGGATGGCGGTGAGGAGTAACCCGGATAGGAGCTCGTCAGCGACCCGGATCCGACCCGGCCGGGTGGTTCCGATGCTCCTGACCACCCTGTCGGGTCGTTCCCGGAATCTGTGCCTACCCGGGTGGCATCTGACTCAGCTCAGCGGCATCCCTTCCTGTCGCCTCGGCCGTTCATGACGACATAGACAGATGCCGCCACGAAGGAAGAGATGCCACCCTCCCCTTGCCCCCGCCCTGTCCGGAAGTGGTGCCGAGGAATCGGAAAATTTCGAGCCGGACGACCTTCCGACACTGTGTCCGGACATGGAAGGGTCAGGGGTCCGTCGGTCCGATCACCCATGTCACATGGACATACGAAAGAGGCCCCGCGACCGGACTCTGTCCGGCGGCGGGGCCACTGTGGTGCGCCCGGAGGGATTCGAACCCCCAACCTTCTGATCCGTAGTCAGATGCTCTATCCGTTGAGCTACGGGCGCTTACCTTCGCTGCCGATCTCCCGGCAACGAAGAGATAGCCTACACAGCTGCGGAAGATTCCACAAAAGACCAGGCCACAACACATAAACCCAGGATCATACCGACCGTCAGTTGATCTTCCCGACCAGTGTCAACGGAGCGACCCGCAACAGTGCCCCGATGACCCGCCAGGGCCACCCCGGGACGTACGCCTTCCGCTTCCGCTCCTCGATCGCCGTGAGCATGGACTGCACGCCCTTCTCCGTGGAGGTCATCAGCGGGGGACGCTTCGCCTTCCCGTCGTCACCCTCCTTACGCGCGGTCATCTCGGACTCGATGTAGCCGGGCAAAATCACGGTGACGTCGATCGGCGTCTTCGACTGCAGGAGTTCACTCTGCAACCCCTCCCCCAGGTTCGCCACGAAAGCCTTCGTCGCCCCGTAGGTCGCCATCGCCTTCCGGTTGCCGCGGATCGCCGACACCGAGGAGACGAGTACCAGGTGACCGGCGTTGCGCTCACGGAAGATCTCCATCGCCGCCTCGGCCTGTGCCAGCGCGCCGAGGACATTGGTCTGCGCGGTCTCCCGGTTGGCGTCCGGCTGCCCGGAACCGATCTTGCGGCCCTTACCCAGCCCGGCGTTGGCGACGATCCGGTCGAGTCCGCCGGCGTCGGCGTCCGCGGTACGGAACACCTCGCGCACGGTGTCCCCGTCGGTGACGTCCAGGGCGTAGGTGCGCACGGTGACGGAGGGGTTGGACGCGGTGATCTCGGTCGCCAGCTCATCCAGTCGGTCGGTACGTCTGGCACAGAGTGCCAGGTCGTGGCCGAGGGCGGCGGACTGTCGGGCGAGTTCGGCGCCGAGGCCGGAGCTCGCGCCGGTGATCAGGGTGGTGAAGGTAGCAGTGTTAGTCACAGCAGCGAACCTAACAAAAGAATCCCGTCCCGGTGGTCGTTTGCGCGACCCCGGAACGGGATTCAAGAAAAGCGTGCGCCCGGAGGGATTCGAACCCCCAACCTTCTGATCCGTAGTCAGATGCTCTATCCGTTGAGCTACGGGCGCCCGCTGTTTCCAGCGACTTCAGTTTCCCCGACACACCACCAGACGGAGTACGTCACACGGTCCCAGGGTACACCACACACCCCGTATAACGGGACCGAGTCCATGTTGCCCGGAACTCACCACAAGATCCGGACGGCTTCTGACGCATCCTCACGAAAGCCGTGGGAAGCTGAAGTGGCGGAGACGAGAGGATTTGAACCTCCGGTCCTCTGTTAGGAAGACAACTCATTAGCAGTGAGTCCCATTCGGCCGCTCTGGCACGTCTCCACACCGTTGCTCGCGCAACGGCTCCCGTCACAGTACATCAGCCCCCGCGGCACGACAAACCTGCACCGAGACTAGGCTGTTCCCCATGATCAGGCCTGCACTTTCCGCCCTCCCGTCCTATGCTCAGGGTTCCGATGACCCCCAGGGCCTGAAGCTCTCGAGCAATGAGATCACCCAGGGCCCGCTGCCCGGTGTCGTCGAGGCCGCGGCCCACGCCCTCGCGAAGGCCAACCGCTACCCGGACATGGCGGCCACCGGCCTGCGCACCGCCATCGCCCAGTGGCACGGTATCGACTCCTCCCTCCCCATCACCGCCGAGAACGTGGCCGTCGGCGCCGGCTCCTCCGCCCTGATCCAGCAGGCCGTCCTCGCGTGCTGCCGCGGGGGCGACGGGATCGACGGCAGCGCACCCGAAGAGGTCATCTACCCCTGGCGCAGCTTCGAGGCCTACCCGATCTTCGCCCAGGTCGCCGGAGCGACCGCCGTGGAGGTCCCGCTGACCCCCGAGCTGCGCAACGATCTGCCCGCCATCGCCGCGGCGATCACCGAACGCACCCGGCTCATCATCGTCTGCAACCCGAACAACCCGACCGCCACGACCGTGACCCGCAACGAACTCGAGACCTTCCTCGACTCGGTGCCGCAGGACGTCCAGGTGCTGCTCGACGAGGCGTACTTCGAGTACGTCCGCAACGAGAAGTCCCCGGACGGCCTGTCACTGCTGGCCGCGTACCCGAACCTGGCCGTGGCCCGGACGTTCTCCAAGGCCTACGGGCTGGCGGGGCTGCGCGTCGGCTACGTCATCGGACGCCCGGAGTTCATCGACGCCCTGAACAAGGTCTGCATCCCGTTCAGCAACAACGCCGTCGCCCAGGCCGCCGCGATCGCCAGCATCGACGCCCGCCGTGAACTGCTGGCCCGTACCGACGAGACCGTGGTCCAGCGGGGTCGCGTCCTCGACCGGCTGCCGGAGTCGCTGCAGGGCCAGGCGGAGGCGAACTTCGTGTGGCTGCCGCTGGGCGACCGTGCCCGCGAGTTCGCCGACGCGATGGCCGAACGCCACATCGTCGTGCGCTGCTTCGACGGTGACGGGGTACGCATCACGATCACCGACGAGGCGGAGACAGATTCCCTGCTCACCGCCCTCGATGTCGTGGGTATCGACGACTTCGCACAGTAGAAACACCCGCGTAATCCGCGGGGCGAAGACTGCGGACATGAACACGCTGAACTCCTCACCCTTCTCCCCCCTGTTCGCGACCCGCCCCGCCGCCACCCCGGCAGTCCACGATCTCGACGGTTTCAACACCGCCCCCGCCGACCAGCTGACCACGCTGCTGACGTTCATGACCGCCTGTCAGGAACTCGCCCGCACCATCGTGGTGGGACGCCCCTACCTCCGCACCGGTGACGTCTTCACGGCGGCGTCCCGCTCCCTGCGCACGCTGCCGACGCCCCTGATCAAGGGGATCGTCGACGTCCACCGCCCGGTCGACCGCGTCCCGCTGATCGAGGACGCCGCCTCGGCCGGCACGCTCACCGAGGAACAGGTCAGTGACCTGCGTGAGGCCGCGCTGGGTTATGCGGCGGTGCAGGGACACCTCTACATCGCCGACCCGGCGGTGTGGGGCTCGGCGGAGGCTGTGGCGATGATCCCGGAGACCGCTCCGGACGCCGCGCGGCCGGTCACGGAGGTCTACGGGCAGATGCTCGCCGACGTGGAGGCCAGGACGGTGCTGCCACCGGCGAAGGCCTGGGAGATCACCGTGGACCACCTGGAGGAGTCCAACCGACTGAAGCTGGTGACCCTGCTCGGCACGGGGGACTGACCGGAGCCTGTACCCGGTCACCCCGGATCAGTACCCGGCGCCCTCGAGGGTGCCGGGGATGTAGCCTGCCGACGGGTCGGTGACCACGCAGGTCACCGTGCGGTCGCCGGCCGCCCAGCTCTCCTTGGAGGGGGCGTAGGTGATGACGTCGAAGATCGAGAGGTCGAAGGGGTACCCGATGTAATCCTCGAAGGTTTCACCGGTGCACACCGCGGCGGTGAACTGCGACATCCGGGCGCCGGGGAAGAGCACCTGGTTGTCCAGGTCCTGCTGCGCGTAGACCTCGCCGACATGGGGGTCGTCGCAGTCCGCCTTGACCACACCGGCGGTGGACGTCGGTACCGTCCCGTCGATGCCCTCGGGCACGTCGGTGGCCGTCTCGTCAGCGGCCTCAGTGTCTTCGGTGGTCGCCTCTTCGGCGCCCCCGGCGTCCCCGGCGTCCGCGGCGTCCTCAGCGTCCGCGTCGGAGTCCTCAGGAGCCACCTCCCCGGCGGCCGCGCCGAGATCGGCGACGCAGTCGCCCACCGCCAGGCCCAGGGTCGCCGGGTCGACGTCCGTCTCCGGGGCAGGAGCGGAGGTGTCTCCGCCCTCCGGGGTGGAACTGTCGTCGGAGGTGCAGGCAGTCAGCGCCAGGCCGGCCGTCGCCACCACAGCTGTGGCGGACAGCAGCGCCCGGGCGCCTGAGGTGGTCTTTCGCATGAAGGTGATAGTACCGACCCTCAGGGCTTCCACCACTGACGGGTGGGGACGCCGATGTAGCCGCCGTCGTCCGGCTTCACGCCGAGCACCTGGTGCAGCTGGATCTTGTTGTGCTCGAAGTGCCACTCGGAACCGGCCATGTACAGACCGAACAGCCGCGCGGTCTGTTCGCCGACGAGCTCGACGGCGTCCTCCCAGTTCGCGGCGAGCAGCTCGCACCAGTCGTGGAGGGTGCGCTGGTAGTTCGGGCGCAGGTCCTCCTCGTGGACCACGTCGAAGCCGGTGTCCTGCATGATCGTGATGATCTTGCCGGAGCCGGTGAGCTCACCGTCGGGGAAGATGTACCGGTCGATGAATTGGCCGGTCTTCGTCTTCACGTTGTTGGGACGGGTGATGCAGTGGTTGAGCATGCGTCCGCCGGGACGCAGCTTCGAGAAGAGGAACTCGAAGTATGCCTCGTAGTTCGACACGCCGATGTGCTCGAGGATGCCGATGGCGCTGACCGCGTCGAAGTGGGTCTCCTTGACGTCCCGGTAGTCGATGCAGCGCACCTCCGCGAGATCCTGGAGACCCTCCTCCTCGATCTTCGCCTTACCCCACTCGTACTGCTCCTGGGACAGGGTCACGCCGACGGCCTTCACCCCGTGGCGGGCGGCGTAGCGGACCATGCCTCCCCAACCGCAGCCGACGTCGAGCAGCCGCTCGCCGGGCCTGAGGCCCAGCTTGTCGAAGACCAGGCGGTGCTTGTTGTCCTGGGCGGCGGTGAGTGGGGCGTTGGCATCCACTCCCTTGGCCCAGTTCTCCGGGTTCCAGTCACCGGCCGGGCCGGGGATATTGTCCAGTCCCTCGTCCTCGGGGTAGTAGGCGCAGGTGTAGGCCATCGAATCGCCGAGGAAGAGCTCGTAGAAATCGTTGCCGACATCGTAGTGACGGCTGACGACCTCCTTGTCCCGCTCCTTGGAGTGCCGGGACAGGCCCTCGAGCAGGGCGCGCTTCCAGCCCGGCAGCGTCTCCTGGACCGGGGCCGGCTGGAACCGGAAGACCTTGAGATGCTTCAGGGTGCGCAGGATCTCGACCATCTCGGACGCCGAGGGCCTGTGGAACTGGTCGTAGAGATGCTGCAGGTGGTCGAAGACCGCGACCGGGTGACCGGGGTGCTCGCCGGAGATCTTCAGGCCACCGGTGATGTAGGCGCGGGCCAGGCCGAGGTCACCGGGGGCGGTGACGACATAGGCCAGGGCGTCCGGGGAGGTGATCTCCAGGCGCAGCTCGGCGTCCTCCGGCCCGGCGGTGGAACCGTCGAAGGCGGTGACATGGAAAGGCATCGGCGGGGCGATGACCTTCTCGACGATCTGACCCACGGTCAGTGGGGTGAAAGCGGCGCGGCTGCTGCTCATCTACGGCTCCTTGTCTTCCGGTGTTTTCTGGTGTGTCTTCTGTTTTTTCTAGATGCTGGTGACGGTCTTCTCGTACAGCCCGGGGAAGCGTCCGTCCGGGTCGTACACGGCCTTGAGCTTCTGCGGCAGATCCCCGCCGTACAGGGCGGCGAACTCCTCCTGGGAGTAGTACGCCTCGGAGTACAGCGACTTGTGCCCGCCGAGACCGGCGACGACGCGCTCGATCTCCCGGTTGAAGGCACCGGGGGCGGCGTCCGCACCCATGAGGTCGGCGGGGACCGAGGACCAGAAGCCGACGTTGACCCAGGTGTCGCCCGGAGTCAGCGGGTACAGCGGCCAGGGGCTCGTCGCCGCACCGTCGGTGTCGAGCACCTCGGTGCGTCCTGCCAGAGATTCGACGCCGTCGGCCAGCCGGATGGGGCACAGCCACACCGGCTCGATCTCGCAGTGGGTGAAGAACCAGGTGAGGTACTCCGGCAGGTTCGCCGGGGTGACCTCGATGTCCTGGACGACGCGCTCACGCGGCGGGCGGCCGTTGTGTGCCTCGATCCGGTCGGCGAGGTCGTACCTGCGGTCCCAGCCGATGATCTTCCAGTAGAAACTCGAGCGCAGCAGGTCACGGGGCCACAGGGTGCGGATCGTGGGGTTCTGGGTGCCGAAGGCGCGGTTGCACCAGAACCAGTCGATGTCCCAGCGCCAGAGGTAGTCGCGGATCGTCAGGCGGTCGTAGGAGACGCCCGTCGGGTGCTGCAGTGAGCGGTAGTAGATGCCACCGCGGGTGTAGTCGCTCACCGGGCCGGGCTCGTCGGTCTGCCGGCCGAGGGTCAGGTAGGCCTCGTCGAGGGAGAAGACCACGCCGTCGAGGTAGTCGACCTGCTGGCCGTCATACTCCTTGGACTCGCTGATCTCGGCGAGCGCGGCGGAGACGGACTCCACGTCGTCGAAGCGGACGTGGCGCAGTTCGACGTAGGCGGGCACCTTCTCGCAGGTGATCTTCAGCCGGACCGAGTAGCCCAGCGAGCCGTAGGAGTTCGGGAAACCGCGGTAGAGGTCGGCGTTCTGCGTCGGCGAGCAGGTGACGATCTCGCCGGTGCCGGTGAGCACGTCCATCTCCAGGACGGCCTCGTGCGGCAGGCCGTTGCGGAAACTGGTGGACTCCACGCCCATGCCGGTGACCGCCCCGCCGAGGGTGATGGTCTTCAGCTGCGGGACGACGGTGGGCACCAGGCCGAACGGCAGGAGCGTGTCCACCAGATCCTCGTAGGTGCACATGCCCTGGACGTCGGCGGTGTTGTCCACCGGGTCGACGGCGATGACGGAATGCAGGCCGGAGACGTCGAGGCCGGCCATGTCGCCGGAGCGGCCGCGGAAGAGGTTGGAGGTCTTCTTCGCCAGGCGGACGCGCTTATCGGCGGGCACGGCGGCGAAGCTGTCGGTGAGACGCTGGACGGCCTGTCCGTGCTCGAACCATCCGACC
The DNA here is from genome assembly GCF_006539825.1 of Corynebacterium variabile. GTDB lineage: Bacteria > Actinomycetota > Actinomycetes > Mycobacteriales > Mycobacteriaceae > Corynebacterium > Corynebacterium variabile. The sequence continues at coordinate 209,545 of NZ_BJNT01000004.1, read as the reverse complement.
GGGGAAAGTTCCCGCTGGTCAAGACCATTTCCGATGTGGATGCGATCGGTCAATCTACCGGCGATGCTGACTGCGGCGTCTTTCAGGCTCATGGAGAACCACTGTAGCCCTCCGGCGGGTGAGCCGTCGGTGAACCCCGCCCTCCGTCGTCTGCCCGGGGAGGACGGAGACAGCAGAGAGATACACGGGAAACAGATTAGAAGTGTTACCTGGACTGACCCTGGCAGATAAGCAGCAGCTATTATTATCTGCGTATACGGGTTATCTGCGCCGACAGTGTCCCCGATCGGACAACCCGTCGACCATCCCCCGGATGCACAAATGACCTCATGTGCACCCTGGGGAGACTCCTCCGGGCGAAAAGGATTACGTGCGCGGACAGCAGCGGACAGCAGTTATCGGAGCGGGCCCCAGTGGTATGGCGGCCCTGCAGGCATTCGACGCGGCGAAGCGTCAGGGGAACGAGGGGGAGATCGTCCCGGAGATCGTCTGTTACGAGAAGCAGGACGACTGGGGCGGTCAGTGGAACTACTCCTGGCGTACCGGCACCGACCACTACGGCGAACCGGTCCCCTCCTCGATGTAGCGGAACCTCTGGTCCAACGGCCCCAAGGAGGCCCTGGAGTTCGCCGAGTACACCTTCGACGGGCACTTCGGCCGACCGATCTCCTCCTACCCGCCCCGTGAGGTGCTGTGGGACTACATCGACGGACGCGCGTCCCAGTCGGGTGTCAAGGATCAGGTGAAGTTCGCCCATGCCGTGCTCTGGGTCGAGTGGAACGAGGAGGACGCCACCTTCACCCTCACCGTCGAGGACATCGGGGTGCAGGCCCACAAGATGGGCGCGACGTCCGTCACCATGAGCTACCGGTCGAAGCCCCAGGGCTTCGGCTGGCCCGAGGGTATGGAGGAGCTCCCCGTCATCGACCGGTTCGAGGGTTCCGTGGTGCACTTCTCCGACGGTTCGGTCCGCGAGTTCGACGCGGTCATCCTCTGCACCGGTTACCTGCACCACTACCCGTTCCTGCCGGACGAGCTGAGCATCGACTCGGGCAACAACCTCTACCCGGCCGGTCTCTACCGCGGCACGGTGTGGCAGAAGAACCCGCAGCTGTTCTACCTCGGCGCCCGGGACCAGTGGTTCACCTTCACCATGTTCGACGCCCAGGACTGGTACGTCCGTGACCTCATCCTCGGCCGTGCCGCACTGCCGGACGCCGCCGCCCGCCAGGAGAGCATCGACACCCGGCTCGGGCGCTTCAACGCCGTCGACGGTGACCCCGCCGCGGTGCAGTTCCAGGCCGACTACATCCGCGACCTCATCGAGGCCACGGACTACGCGATGTTCGACCTGGACGAGGTCGTGCGGATCTTCCTCGCCTGGAAGAAGGACAAGAAGACCGACATCCTCACCTACCGTGACCAGCCGCACCGTTCGGTGATGACCGGCACGATGGCGACCGTCCACCACACCCCCTGGCTGGCGGAGCTCGATGACTCCCGCGAGCGTTACCTCTCCAGCCCGGACGACGCCGCCGGAAAGTCCCGGGCCGAAGACGAGGCACCCGTCAGCGTCCGCGACTGATCCACCTACCCTGGTGGGCATGGTTGACCTCCCCTTCGCCGCCGGACGCCGCGACCTCACCGACGCCCTGGCGTCCCGCGGCTGTGCGGTGGTCCAGGCCCCACCCGGTACCGGTAAGACGACGCTGGCCCCGCAGTATGTGCTGGACCATGTGCGCGGTGCCGGGCTGGACGGGAAGGTCATCGTCACCCAGCCCCGGCGCGTCGCCGCCCGGTCCTCGGCCTCACGCATCGCCGAGCTGCGGGGAACCCGGCTCGGCGACGAGATCGGTTACACCGTCCGCGGCGACCGGAAGGTCTCCGCACATACCGCCATCGAGATGGTGACGCCGGGTGTACTGCTGCGGCGCCTGCTCAATGACCCGGATCTGGACGGGGTCGCCGCCGTGGTCATCGATGAGATCCATGAGCGGCATCTCGAATCCGACCTGGTCTTCGGCATGCTCGCCCAGCTGCGGGAGCTGCATGACGATCTCATTCTCGTGGCCATGTCCGCCACCCTCGACGCCGCCCGCTTCGCCACGCTGCTCGGCGGGGAAGAAGGCCCGGCACCATTGGTGGATGTCCCCTCGCCCATCCATCCACTGGATATCCGGTACGCCTCCTCGTCGGAGTCCATGGTCAACCGCGACCGCCGGAACCGTTCAGCCGTGGAGGACCTGGTCACCGCCACCGTGCGCCGCGCACTGGCGGAGACGGGCTCCGGTGACGTGCTCGCCTTCGTACCGACCATCCGCGGCACCGAGATGGTCGCCGCAGTGCTGTCCAGGGACGGGGTACCTGCCCAGGCCCTGCACGGTCGGCTGAGCACCGCTGAACAGGCGGGGATTGTCACCGGACACAGTGACGCAACCCGCCGCGTCATCGTCGCCACCGACGTCGCCGAGTCCTCTTTGACCGTGCCCGGGGTGCGCGTGGTGGTGGACGCCTGCCTGTCCCGGGTCTCCCGGCGCGACACCACCCGCGGCATGTCCGTGCTGGTCACCGAGACCGCGTCCCAGGCCTCGATGACCCAGCGTGCCGGTCGCGCCGGGCGCGAAGGCCCGGGTACCGTGTACCGCTGCCTCACCGCCGAGCAGTACGCCAAGGCTCCGGCCGCATCCCCGCCGGCGGTGCTGACCAGTGACCTCACCGCCGCGCTGCTCGATGTGGCGTGCTGGGGTTCACCCCGTGGCACCGACCTGCCGCTGCCCGACCCCTTCCCCACCCCTGCCGCCGATGCCGCCGAAGACGCCCTGCGCGGCATCGGTGCGGTGGACGCCTCCGGCGAGGCCACCGGGGAAGGACGCCGCCTCGCACGTATCCCCACCGACCCCCGGCTGGCGCGCGGCGGGCTGGAGGCGACACAACGGGTGGACGCCGCCACGGTCGCCAAAGTCCTCGCCGTCCTCGACGGCGGTGTCGGCTCACCCGACGACCTGCCCCGTAACCTGCCGTCGGCGAAGGATCCGGTGGTGTCCCGCTTCCGGCGGATCCTTCAGGACGCGACCTCATCCACCTCAGGAAAAAGCCACCCCGATCTCCGCGGCTCCGACGCGGTGGCCTACACCCTGGCCTGCGCCTTCCCCGGGCTGATCGCCCACCGGGTCGCGTCCTCCGGCAACCGGTATCTCACGGTCTCCGGGACAGGTGCAGTGTGGCGGGACAGTGCCGCGAGCTCGGAATGGATCGCCGTGGCGGACATCGCCGGGGCATCCACCCGGTCCACCGACGGCACCGGCGCGGTGATCCGTGCTGCGGTGCCCCTGTCCGGGGACCTGGCCTTCGACGCCGCCGCCCCACTGCTACGCGACGGCGTGACCTGCACCTGGACACCAGGTGGCCCGGCCGGGAAGCTCAGTGCGCGCCGGGTGCGGGGTCTCGGCGCGGTGGAGCTGGCGTCCTCCCCGGTATCGGTGAAGGACGTCAGCGCGCCAGATCGTGAGGACGCGGTGCGCGCCGGACTGACGTCCCACGGACTGGGCGTCCTCGAATGGTCGAAGAACGCCGACGAGCTGCGACGACGCATCCAGTACCTGCACGAGCAGGGTGAGGAGGGTTACCCGGATGTCGCTGACGCGGGGCACGCCGACCGGCTGCTGGAGTTCGTCGTGCCTGACCTGGTGGCCGGGAAGCGTCCTGATCTGGCGGGGCTGCTGCGCGGACTTATCCCGTGGAACCACCCGATCGACGATGCCGCGCCGACGTCCCTCGAGCTTCCGGCGGGACGCACCGTGCACCTGCGGTATCCGGAGGTCGGCACCGGCGGTCCGGTGGTGGTGGCGACGAAGCTGCAGGACTGTTTCGGACTGCAGGCGTCCCCCGAGGTCGCCGGGCGACGGATCCAGTTCCAGCTGCTCTCCCCGGCGCAGCGTCCCCTCGCCGTCACCGATGACCTGGCGAGTTTCTGGGCCGGGCCCTACCTGCAGGTCCGCTCGGAGATGCGCGGGCGGTATCCGAAGCACCCCTGGCCGGAGAATCCGTGACCGACCGCCGGTACCGTCACAGCACAGAGAAGCCGGGCGGGAGCTGCCCCCGGCCGATGAGGGCACGGAGCCCCGCGAACCGGTCCGCGGGAGCGGCGATCCGCGTGCACAGGTCGACCGCCGGGCCGAGACAGTCGACGAAGGCTGCCCCGGCACTGTCCCCGGCGGGATCGTCCGGGAGACCGAGGGCCCGGACCAGGCCGTGGACGGTCAGTTCGAAGGCGCGGGTGGGCAGGTAGGCCCGCAGCGTCATACGGCCGACCGGGGTGGAGACCGGGGCATCGGCCGGGGTGACGGTGACCAGCCGCGTCACCCGGTCCGCGATCTCTGCGGCGGTCTGCTGCGGGTGCTGGCCGAGGGCCTGCCCCGCATCCCTGCCGCGCAGCATGACGGCGGTCGGATCGGCGAGTCGGGCACGTGTCGCCCGGAAGTAGTCCTCCGGGGTGGGGAGTTCTCCGGTCGGCGTCGCCGCTGTGGCGGCCGCGAGGTAGTTCTCCACGGTGAGGAATGCCCGGCAGGTGTGCCCCAGCAGGGCCCGGATGTCCCAGTCCCCCCAGGCCGGGTCGGTTGAGGTCAGCGTCCCCGATCAACGGAAGAACCCCGCGGAAGGCTGTCGATGCGGCGACGAACCATTCGCGGGGTTCCATGACCCTCTCCTGACCTGGGTCCGGTCTATTTCCTGCTGCCGGTGAGCTTGCCGACGATCCAGAGGAAGATCACCGCACCGAGCAGGCAGGTGAGGAAGCTGAAGATCCAGCCAGCACCGGCGACGTCCACGCCGAAGAGGGTGAGCAGCCAGCCACCGAGGAAACCGCCGATGACGCCGACGATGATGTTGAGCACCAGGCCCATCTCGCTGTCGCGGCCCATGATCTTGGAACCGATCCAGCCTGCGAGGCCGCCGATGATGACCCAGCCGACGAAGCTGAGGGCGGGGGTGGAGCCGGCGGCGAGGATGATCGTTGAAGTGTCCATGCCCCATTCTTACATCGGTTCTGACCTGTGCGGAAGCCCCTCCCGGAAATGAAAGGGCTGCAGTTGTCGGGCAGGCTACGACCGGACCTGACCGGCACCCTTCCGGTTCTTCCCCACCAGAGTCGACCCTCCCGAGAGGACCGCTGCCCCGATGATGGCGGTGAGCATGCTGAGGTACATCCCGCCACCCACGGCGTCCACCCCGAACAGCGTGGTGATCCAGCCCCCGATGACCGCCCCGACCAGCCCGGCGATCGCCGCGGTCACGTAGGCCCTCCGCGTCTGGTCCTCCGGCGTCTCCCTGCGGGAGCCCGCGACGAGCATCACCACGAGCACTCCGACGGTGAGACCGATGAGAACCCAGGCGACGAAACTGAGGGGTGGGGCAGAACCTAGTGCGAGCACTGTTGTTTCCATGACCTCATTAGTAGTCGAGATCGGCCGTGTCCGCCGTGGGTTTCGTGAGGAACCGGAAGGAACAGTCGGGCACGGATATGAACATGTGCCGAAACCTGCGTGAAACGCGGCGGTGCAATACTCTGACCGGTCAGAGGTGGCCAGTCGGACGCTATACGGCCCGGACGGGACAGACATCCCGCCCGGGCGCCCGGACCCAGGCGTCCGGGCCACCACGAGTCACCAGGAGATCCACCCGTGACTACCGCACACACAACTGCACAGATTTCACCCACAGCACCCACCGCACAGCTGACCGTCAACGGAGTGACTCTCCGGACAGACGTCTCCGGCACAGGCACCACCGGCAGCACCGTCCACACCAGTGCGCTGGACGCCCTGCGCGACCACGGACTCACCGGCTGCAAGGAGGGCTGCGCCGAAGGCGAGTGCGGTGCCTGCGCCATCATGGTCGCCCGGCCCGACGGTCGCCCCGGCTCCCTCACCGGCGAGCGCACGCGCTGGGTACCGGTCAATGCCTGCCTGATCCCCGCCGCCGCCCTCGACGGCCAGGAGATCATCACCGCCGAAGGACTGGGAACCACCACCGACCTGCACCCCGTGCAGGAGGAGATGGCCCGCACCGGCGGTTCCCAGTGCGGCTACTGCACACCCGGTTTCATCTGTTCGATGGCCGCCGAATACTACCGCCCGGAGTCTGACCGGCCATTCGACCTGCATTCCCTGTCCGGCAACCTGTGCCGTTGCACCGGCTACCGCCCGATCCGGGACGCCGCCCTCGCGCTCGGTACCCCGGACGCCGCACCGGACACCACACCGGACATGGACGCCGCGCGCCGCGCCACCGCGGTCCTCGACGGCACGGCTCAGACTGAGGATGCCGCGACCACCGACCCCCTCGCCGCCCGGCGCGACCGACCGGCCCCGGCACCGGTCCACACCGACCTGACCTCGGTCACCCCGACCGGCACCACCGCCCGCTTCCGGCGTCCGACCTCCCTGGACGAGGCGGTCCGGATCCTCCGGGATGAACCGGGTGCGACGGTTGTCGCCGGATCGACCGACCACGGCGTCCTCGTGAACATCCGTGGTGACCGCCCGGAGAACGTGCTGGCCGTGGACCGCATCCCGGAGCTGCGCGGCATCACCTGGGCCGATGACCACGTCGAGATCGGCGCGGCGCAGACCCTCACCGAGATCGAGCGGTCGCTGAGCCGTACTGTTCCACTGCTCGGGCAGCTGCTGCCGCAGTTCGCGTCCCGCCTGATCCGCAACAGCGCCACACTCGGCGGCAATCTCGGCACCGGCTCCCCCATCGGCGACACTCCCCCGGCGTTGCTCGCCCTGGAGGCGTCGCTGGTGCTCGTCTCCGCCGACGGCGAGCGCGAAGTGCCGCTCGAGGACTACTTCACCGGGTACCGGCAGTCGGTGCGCCGTGCCGACGAACTCATCGCCGCAATCCGGATCCCGACGCCCACCTCGGGGCCGGCCCCGCTGACCGCGTTCCACAAGATCGCGAAGCGTCGTTTCGACGACATCTCCTCGGTCGCCGTGGGCTACGCCGTCACCGTCACCGACGGTGTGGTGGTCAAGGCCCGGATCGGGTTGGGCGGTGTCGCCGCGACGCCGCTGCGCGCCTACGCCACCGAGGAGCTGCTGGAAGGCAACCCGTGGACCGCGGAGACCGTCGCCGAAGCCGCCGCCGTGCTGCGCGCCGAGGGCACCCCGATGTCCGATCACCGCGCCAGTTCCGCCTACCGGACGGCGATGCTCGGCACATCGCTGGAACGCTTCTTCGTAGAGACGCAGGAGTCGCAGGAGGCAGTCCGATGAGCCGGCTCTCGCAGCGTCCCGCCGACCCGGTGGTCGGCGAGTCCCACGCCCACGAGTCCGCCGCCGGGCACGTCACCGGTACCGCCCTGTACACCGATGACCTGGTCAACCGCCATCCCGGCATCCTCCACGCCTACCCGGTGCAGTCGCCGCACGCCCATGCCCGCATCCTCGACCTGCAGGTGGACGCCGCCTACGACATCCTCGGTGTGGTCCGCGTCCTCACCTCGGCCGATGTGCCCGGGGTGAATGACGCCGGGACGAAGCACGATGAACCGCTGTTCCCTGACGCGGACGGCGGAGAGGTCATGTTCGTCGGCCATGCCGTGTGCTGGGTCCTCGGCGAGACCCTCGAGGTCGCCCGGCTGGGTGCCGCCGCGGTCGAGGTCGACTACGAGGAACTGCCCGCCGTACTGACCCTCACCGACGCGATCCTGCAGGAGAGTTTCCACGGCGCACAGCCGACCATGCTGCGCGGGGACGCCGCCTCCGCCCTGGCGACCGCGGCGACCGACCCCGGGCAGTACACCATGTCCGGCACCTTCGAGTTCTCCGGCCAGGAGCACTTCTACCTGGAGACCCAGGCGTCGATCGCGCAGATCGACGAGGCCGGGCAGGTGTTCATCCAGTGCTCCACCCAGCACCCGAGTGAGACCCAGGACATCGTCAGCCACGTCCTCGGCGTCCCCGCCCACGAGGTCACCGTGCAGTCGCTGCGGATGGGCGGCGGCTTCGGCGGCAAGGAGATGCAGCCGCACGGGTACGCGGCCGTCGCCGCGATCGGTGCCACGCTCACCGGACGCCCGGTGCGGGTGCGGCTGACCCGCACCCAGGACATGACGATGACCGGTAAGCGTCACGGCTTCCACTCCACCTGGACCGTCGGGTTCACCGACGAAGGCGTCCTCACGGCCCTGGATGTCACGCTCACCGCCGACGGCGGCTGGTCACTGGACCTGTCCGAACCCGTCCTGGCGCGGGCGATGTGCCATGTCGACAACGCCTACCGGATCCCGGACATCGCGGTGCACGGGCGGATCGCCCGGTGCCACCGCACCTCGCAGACCGCCTTCCGGGGCTTCGGCGGACCGCAGGGCATGATCGTCATCGAGGACATCCTCGGACGCATCGCCCAGACTCTGGACATCCCCGCCCGGGAGATCCGGCGACGCAACTTCTATTGTCCCGGCGACCACACCCCCTACGACATGCCGGTGCGTCACCCGGAGCGGTTGGACGCCGCCTGGTCCCAGGTGATCGACCATGCCGCGGTGGAGCGTCGCGAGGCGGAGATCGCCCGGTTCAACGCCACGCACCCGGACCGGCGACGCGCCCTGGCGATGACGCCGGTGAAGTTCGGCATCTCCTTCAACCTCACCGCCTTCAACCAGGGTGGCGCGCTGGTGCTGGTCTACAAGGACGGATCGGTGCTCATCAACCACGGCGGCACCGAGATGGGCCAGGGCCTGCACACCAAGATGCTGCAGGTCGCGGCCACGACCCTCGGCGTACCGCTGTCGACGGTGCGTCTGGCCCCGACCCGGACCGACAAGGTGCCGAACACCTCGGCGACCGCGGCGAGTTCCGGCTCCGACCTCAACGGCGGGGCGGTGAAGGACGCCTGCGAGCAGATCATCGACCGGTTGCGGGTCGTCGCCGCGTCCCGCCTGGGTGTGCCACCTGCGGATGTGCGGTTCTCCCGCGGTCTGGTCACCGCACTCGGCACGGACGGATCGTTGACCTGGGAGGACCTGGTCGGTACGGCGTACATGCAGCGGGTGCAGCTCTCGGCGTCCGGCTTCTACCGCACCGAGGGCCTGCACTGGGACGCGTCGGTGATGCAGGGCGAGCCGTTCAAGTACTTCGCCTACGGTGTCGCCGCCGCAGAGGTCGAGGTCAGCCGGTTCGACGGCTCCTATGAACTGCGCCGGGTGGACATCGTCCACGACGTCGGCGACTCCCTGTCTCCGCTGATCGACCTCGGCCAGATCGAGGGCGGGTTCGTCCAGGGTGCCGGCTGGCTGACCTTGGAAGACCTGCGCTGGGACGACGGCAACCATGACGGCGACCGCGGGTCCGGACGCCTGACCACGGCCGGGGCGTCCACCTACAAGATCCCCTCATTGTCCGAGCTGCCCCCGGAGTTCCACGTGGAGCTGCTGGACAAGGCACACGAGGAGGGTGCGGTGTACGGCTCGAAGGCCGTCGGCGAGCCGCCGTTCATGCTGGCGTTCTCGGTGCGCGAGGCACTGCGGCAGGCCGTGGCGGCGTTCGCGTCCGGTGACGGTCACGCCGTTGTCGATCTGCCGTCGCCTGCCACTCCCGAGGCGGTGTACTGGGCGGTGGAGCGGGTGCGGAGCACCGCACCTGTGGGCTCATGAGCTGGGTCGCGGACGCCGCGGACCTGCGCGCCCGCCGCGTCCCCTCGATCCTGGTGACGCTGGTCGCCCGGCGCGGTCACGCACCCCGGGAGGCCGGGGCGAAGATGCTGGTCACCGCATCTGAGGTCCTCGGGTCCGTCGGCGGCGGCAACCTGGAGGCCGGGGCGGTCGACCGTGCCCGCGAGATCCTCGCCGACGCATCGGCCGGTGAGACGGTGGCGCCGGAGTTCCTCGACTTCGCGCTCAATGACCGCGTGCCCTACGACCACGGCCGCCAGTGCTGCGGCGGACAGGTGACCGTGCTGCTTGAGCATCTGCCGGTGGTGCCGGCCGTCGCCGTGTTCGGTTCCGGCCATGTCGGTCTGGAGCTGGCCCGCATCCTCTCAAGGCAGGACGCCGAGCTCTGGTTCTGTGATTCCCGGCCCGACCAGGTCGCCGCGGTCGCCGCCGAGGTCGCCGACTGCCCGGCGATGGTGCATACGGTGCACTCGATGCTCCCCGAATCCGTGGTCGCGGACCTGCCGGCGGGGACGCATGTGCTGGTGATGACCCACGATCACGGCGAGGATCTGCACCTGTGCGAGGCGCTGCTGACGCGCCTGCGTGAGACCGACGACCTCGGGTCGGTGGGGCTCATCGGGTCCTCGGCGAAATGGGCGCGGTTCCGGACAAAGCTGGCGGACGCCGGGTTCAGCGCGGAGGAGATCGCCCGGATCACCTGCCCGATCGGTCTTCCTGACCTGGGCGGACGCCATCCCGCGACGATCGCGGTGAGTGTCTCGGCCCAGCTGCTCCAGCGGTGGTAGCCGCAGCTGTCAGTGCACTGCGCGTTCTACGCCGTTGTTCCGTGGGACGCCGCCGTACCTCGTGTACACAATCATCACGGATCCGGGGAACCGGTACAACGCCGGGCCCGAAAACGTGATGATCGTGTACGCGCGACCGGGGCTGAAGCCGGCCTGCAGCCGGCTTACAGCTGCTGCTCAAGCCAGCCCTCCAGCACTCTCGCGTGGGTGTGGTCGGTGTCTTTGCCAGCGAAGAGCAGGAGGACGTCGCCCTCAGCCAGAGCATCCTTGAGCTGGGCGACAACGTCGTCCAGTTCCCCGTCCCTGTACCGCTCATCGAGTTCGGCCCGGTAGGCGTCCCCGAACTGTTCCCAGGTCAGGGCGTCGGCATGGAACTCCTTGCGCAGCTCTGCCGAGGGGGTGAGTTCCTTCGGCCAGCCGGTCAACGGCAGGTCGGTCTTCTTCACTCCCCGCGGCCACAGACGGTCGACGAGGAAGGTCGCGGCGTCTCCGGCGCCGTCGTCCCTCACGTCGTAGGCGCGGGCGATACCGAGTTTTCCCTGCTTTTCCTGCGTTCCCATACCTTCTGAGGCTACGCCCTGTTCGGCTCAGTACCCGTCGACCACGGCCAGCGCGTGCAGTTCACCGGAGACCCGGTCGGCCAGGTCACGGTCGGTCCACATCGCGCGGACGACGGTCTCGGCGTCCCCCTCGGGCAGGGAGGGCACCACGCACCGGGAGCGCAGGTGGGTCAGCACCGCGTGCTGACGGCGGGCGAACGGGAGTTCCGGGATGAGACCCCAGGCGCTGCGGTAGACGTCGTAACCGTGGAGGACTTCGCCGGTGAACAGGGTCAACGGGTCCGGGACGTGCTCGCGGGTGTAGTTCGGCACTTCGGTCTCGTCGATGACGGCGAGCTGGTCGTCGTCGAGGAAGCTCACCCACATCGAGGCCTCGGCGCCGGCCCGGCGGACCGGGGCGGCGGCGATGTAGCCGCGCGGGCTGACATGGGCGGTGAACGCCGTCCCGACATCGGGGACGCAGGCCCGGACGAACGGGACCGTCTCGGAGACGCCGTGTTGGCGCAGCTTGATCTGCATCACCCCGGGGGAGGCGTTCGATCCGACGGCGACGACAGGGCGCCGTCCGCCATCGAGGCCGACTTCGGCGAGAGCGAGGTCCCCGGGGAACCAGCCTTCCGAGGTCAGGGTGCCGGACCGGGTGGGCCAGCGTCCCGGATAGAGCCATGGGGTGACCGTGAGGTCGACACCCATGCAGGACTCGCGTGGTGAAGACATGATGTCCCCGACGTTACGCCTCCACCCGGGGGTGAGCCACGGTCACTCTGTGTTCACCCGGAGTTACGCGGACCGGAATCGCCCGAGCAGCCGTGCGGTCTCCTCGGCGATGACACGCACCACGTCACCTGCCGGGGCCTGCTGACGGACCAGGCCGACGGACTGTCCGGCATGCAGTTTCAGCTCCTCGGCGTACTCCCCGCCGGACGCGCGTGCGGCGACCAGTTCCTCGTCGGTGACGCAGGGGTCACTGTTGTACCGGTCGACGAAGGCGTTGCGCACGGTGCGGGTGGGCCACCGGGCGATGTCCCAGTTCTGCTGCTCGGCACGGTCGTAGATCCCGGTGAGCACGGTCGTACCGCTGCCCGCCTTCACGGCGGCGGCCTTGAGTTCCTCGGATCCCTGGGATTCGGGGGACGCCAGCAGCGCGGTGCCGATCCATGCCCCGTCCGCCCCGGCGGCGAGGACGGCGGCGACGCCGCGTCCGGTGGCGATACCGCCGGCGACGACCACGGGGACGCCGGGGGCCTGGACGGCGACGTAGTCGAGAACTTCCTGCATCAGTGGCATGGTGCCGAGGCGTCCGGTGTGCCCGCCCCCGTCGGTGCCCTGGACGCAGAGGACATCGACCTCGGCGGCCAGCGCCTGACGGACCTGCAGCATGTCGTTGACCGGGGCGACGACGCTGATCCCGGCGGCGTGGGCGGCCGGGACCCAGGGGGCGGGGTCACCGAAGGCGAGGGAGAGCACGGTCGGGTTGGTCGCCAGGGCCGTCTCGAACTGGGCGGAGACACCGGGGGTCGTCGTGTTCGCCGCCGCCTCCGCCTCGATGGCCCAGACCATCAGGCCGATGCCGAAGTTCCCGGCCGCCCCGGCGGTCTCCGCTTCAGCGGTGATCCACTCCGGGGTGGCGCGTGCGCCGACGCCGATCATGCCGAGCCCGCCGGCGGCACTGACCGCGGCGGCGAGGCGTCCTCCCGCCCTGCCTGCCATGGGTGCGCCGACCAGGGGGAGGTCGATTCCCCAGATTCTGGTCAGGCGTCCGCCGAGTGCGGCGGTCGTGCTCGCGTTCGTGTGCTGGTCGGGCTGCTGGTAGCCGTCGCGGTAGACCACAGGTGGTCTCCCCTTCCGGAGTTCTCGTTCGGAAACTGTCGTCAGTTTTCGGTCGTGTGTCCCGCAGTCTACAGAGGCCGGTTCACCGCGTACTGTATGTTCCCATGGACATGACCGTGAAGAACGCGAAAGACGTCAGCACCGCTCCCCTCGTGGCTCTGGGCCTCGTCGGCGGCTGGGTGACCGCCCGGGAGACCGGCATCCGCCCGCTGGGCACCGTCCCCATGATCGCCGCGCTGGGTTGGGCGAACCGCACCTGGACCGCCAAGGGTGGCGCCCCGCTGGCCGTCGGCCTGACCGGCATGTTCCTCGGCGCGTTCGGTGTGTCCCACCCGCTGGCCAAGAAGATGGGTGCCTGGCCGTCGGTCATCACCGTCACCGCCGTCGCCGCCGGTGCGGCGCACTTCCTGTCGGACGCCAAGAAGAAGTAGTCCGGCCGATATCAGGCCACCGCGGCGTACCAGGCGCCGACGGTGTTCTCCGCCAGCTCCCGCAGCTCCGTGGTGTGCGGTTCCGGGTCCCCCGTGAAGCACACCGGGTCGACCGCCGTATTCCACCCGTAGCCGGTGGTGATGGCGGTCATCGCCTTTTCTGCGCCGGTGGTGTCATAGCCGCCACGGATCCAGTACCCGGCGAGGACGCTGTGCGCGGTGTAGGTGTCCTCGTTCGTGACCTCCATGAAGGTCGAGTCGAAGTAGTGCTTCAGTGCGCCCGAGATGTACCCGAAATTGGCGGTGGTCCCGAAGAGCAGGGCGGACGCGCCGAGCAGTTCGGCGGTGTCCGGTTCCAGGGCGTTGCGCTCCCGGATCTCCAGGTGGAGCTCCCCGGGCAGGGTGCTGTTGACCTCGGCGGCAGCTCCCTCGGCGGCGTGGAGAATGGTGTCGGTGATGCCGCGGAGCTTGTCGGTGGGGCTGTGGTGGACGACGAGTAGATAGGGCATACCCCCATCATGCCCGTCATCCCGCACGTCGGGCCCGGAATGTCGTTAGCCTGGGAATATGAGTAGATTCCCGTCGCCCCGCACCAACGGTCCCCTGATCCTCCCGTTCAACGGGAAGGCCCCACGCATCCATTCCTCCGCCTATGTCGCACCGAACGCGGTGATCGTCGGCGATGTGGAGATCGCCGAGGACGCCTCCGTCTTCTACGGAGTGGTGATCCGCGCCGATGTCGGGTCGATCCGGATCGGCGCGCGGTCGAATATCCAGGACAACTCCGTCATCCACACCGAGGAGGACAGTCCGACCGTCATCGGTGAGGACGTCACCGTCGGTCACCAGGCCCTCGTCCACGCCTGTACCGTCGGCGACGGCACCCTGGTCGGCATGCAGTCCTCGCTGCTGAGTCGCTCCGTCATCGGCGCCGGCTGCATCATCGGCGGCGGTGCCGTCGTCCTGGAGGGCCAGGAGATCCCGGCGGGTTCTCTGGCCGCCGGGCTGCCGGCCAAGGTGCGCCGGGAGCTGTCCGCCGAGGAGCGGGAGCACCTCATCACCCACGCCGCCGGGTATGTCGATCTGGCGAAGGGCCAGTCCGCACCGGAAGACGCACTGAGCCTGGACGAGGTCCGGTTCGGCTGAGACCTACCGCTTGTCGTCCGGCGGGTCGGCCGGGAGCACGTGCTGACCTGTGGCGTCCAGCGTGAGCGCCAGTGATGACACGTACTGCGTCCCCCCGTTGTCATCGGGGATCGCCGAGGCGACCATGTCCGGTCGCTCGCAGGATTCGCCGGTGATCGCGCAGGTCAGCCGGTCATCGACCGGGTTGCCGTCGGCGTCGAACATCGGCAGGTCGATGCCGTCGTGCGCGCGGCGCAGGTAGTAGCGTCCCTTGGTCACCACCGCGGCCAGCGGGGTGACGACGACCGCGATGACCGCGGCGAACAGCGGCGAGAAGGCGGAGATGCCGTCACCGAAGGCGCCGAAGAACATGGCCACGGAGATGCCGCCGGACAGGATGACCGAGGTGATGCCGACCGGGTTCCAGTCGTAGAGCATGCCACGGCGGAACTCCGGGACCTTCGGCGACAGGCCCAGGATGTACTTGTTGATGACGATGTCCGCGGCGACAGTGAAGATCCAGGCGATAGCGAGGTTGGAGTAGAAGCTCAGCACGAAGCTCAGGACGCTGAACATGTTGAACTCCATCAGCGCCAGCGAGATGCCGACGTTGAAGACCACGAACCAGACCCGACCCGGGTACTTCTTGAACGAACGGGAGTAGATGTTCGTCCAGGCCAGGGAACCGCAGTAGGCGTTGGTGGTGTTGATCTTGATCTGGGAGATGACCACGAGGATCACCGCGAGCGTGACGGCGAGCCAGGAGGGCATCATCTCCTTGTACTCACTCATGAACTGGTTGACCGGCTCGACGGCGATGTCCGTGCCCTGGCCGAGGACCGAGATCATGTAGACGGCGAGAAAGATGCCGATGATCTGCTTGACCGCGCCGAGGACGACCCAGCCCGGGCCACCGCAGATCACCGCGGCCCACCAGGACTTCCGGTTGGCGGCGGTCTTCGGGGGCATGAAGCGCAGGTAGTCGATGTTCTCGGCGATCTG
The DNA here is from genome assembly GCF_006539825.1 of Corynebacterium variabile. Taxonomy (GTDB): domain Bacteria; phylum Actinomycetota; class Actinomycetes; order Mycobacteriales; family Mycobacteriaceae; genus Corynebacterium; species Corynebacterium variabile. Next base: position 194,136 of record NZ_BJNT01000004.1, on the reverse strand, counting down.
GGCGGTCAGCGAGAGGCAGACGCCGGCGGCGAGCATCATCGCGGCGAAGGAGACGGACTTGTCGTCCTCGCCGGTGTAGTCGAGGAAGGTACCGACCGAGTCCGGCTCCTGGATGATGAGCACGACCAGGGGAACGAACATCATGACCAGCCACAACGGGTTGGTCCAGGAGTGCAGCTTCGACAGCAGCTTCATACCGAAGATGACCAGCGGGATGATCATCAGCGAGCTCACCGCGTAGCCGATCCACAGCGGTATGTTCAGGCCGACCTTCAGGCCCTGGGCCATGATCGCGCCTTCGGTGGCGAAGAGGATGAAGGTGAAAGACACGAAGATGAGGTTCGTGATGATCGAGCCCTTGTAGCCGAAGCCGGAGCCGCGGGTGATGAGGTCGAGATCGACGTTGTAGCGGGCGGCGTAGTACGCCAACGGGAAGCTGGAGACGAAGATGAGGAGTGCGGCGATGAGGACGCCACCGATAGCGTTGACGGTGCCGTGCTCGACACCGATGGTCGCGCCGATGGAGAAGTCGGCGAGGTAGGCGATACCGCCGAGGGCGCTCGCGGCGACAGCGGCGGGCGTCCACTTCCGGTAGTGCCGTGGGGCGAAGCGCAGGGAGAAGTCTTCGGTGCCGACGGGGGCGACGTTGTCGACGGCGGAGGCAGGTGAGGTACCGGACCCCGATGTACCGGCCTGGACGGCCGGTGCCGGGGTGGCGGTCTGCTGGAGCGTGTCCACTGGAGGTGTCATGTCGGGCAACGCTATGGACGCCGTATTACATGCACATGACCGTAGATGTTTCCGTCGTGGGTGTAAGCGACGTTCACCTGACGTCCCAGGTTACGGGCGCGTGAGATGGCGTGGGACGCCGCTGGTCAGGGACCGTCAGAGTCCGTCAGAGCCCGGAGCGTCAAAATATCCGAGTATGAACGAAGGTTCATCTCCGCTTCGGCGGATTCCTGCTCGGATATTTTGATTCAGGCCAGCGCAGCGTCCACCAGTTCCGGTAGGCCGGACGCCGCGGTGGTCCGCAGTGACCAGGTGGACAGCTGCGTGAGGTCGGTCGCCGCCGGACTGATCTCGACCACGGGGACGCCCCGGCGGACCGCCAGTTCCGGCAGGCCAGCGGCCGGGAAGACGACGCCGCTGGTGCCGACGATGACGACGAGGTCGCAGCTGAGCATCGAGGCCTCGGCGTCAGCGAAGTCCTTCTCCGGCAGTGCCTCGCCGAACCACACCACGCCGGGACGCACCGGCCCGCCGCACTCTGCACAGGCCTGCGGAGTCAGCCGTTCCACCGCCTCGGTCAGCAGGTCGGGCTCCGGTGCGGAACGGCCACACTCGGAGCAGCGGAAGGCCAGCAGGCTGCCGTGGAGGTGGGAGACATCCGTCGCGCCGCCGCGTTCATGCAGGTCGTCGATGTTCTGGGTGGTGACGTGGAGGTGTCCGTCGCTGTCGCTGCCACCGGTCAGGGCGTCCTGCCAGCGGGCGATGGCGAGGTGACCGGGGTTGGGGGCTGCGTCCCTGGCGCGGGCGGCGCGCCACAGGTACCAGGCCCACATGGGGTCGGGGTCGCGACGCCAGGAGTCGAGGGTGGCCATGGCCTGGGCGTCGACGTTGCTCCACAGACCGGTGGTGGCGTCCCGGAAAGTGTCGAGGCCGGAGTCCGCGCTCATGCCGGCGCCGGTGAAGACTTCGACGCGGCGGGCGGAGCGCGCGGCGTCCTGCAGGTCGGTGGGGATCGCGACAGAAGTCATGGCCCCGAGGGTAGTGAGATGCGCTCAGTCAGCGGCACCCCGAACGTGTCGGCGTCTTGCCCCTCAGTCCTCCAGCTCGGCGTCCAGGCGCTGTTCATCCGCACCCCGCGCACGCTTCAACCACCAGGCCGCGACCGGAAAACCGATGATCGCACCGACAATCCCACCAGTCACCACACCCCAGGCCATACTGCTGTCACCACCCTGCACACTCAGGAAGACACCGACAATCCAGGCCAGCATCAGGACTCCCACGACGACGCCTTCCACTCGCGTCATGTTCAATGCCCGGGGGCGCGGACTGTACCGCTTCATCCACCGGTCACCGGCCACACCGGAAACAGCCAACGGCAGCAGCACCATAGCGCTCCACAGCGAGAGCTTGCCGGGAAGTGCCCAAGCGAGGACCACCGCCGCGATCAATGTCGCGAAGTAGCTGTACCGCCAGGTGACCGTGTACGCCTGATGGACGATGCGCTCCTGGTATTCGTCGTCGACCGTTTTCCCGACCCGCTCGACGAACGTATCTGCGTAGCTCATGTCACTGTTCCTGTTCCTGCTCGTCACCGAAGATCTGTTCCACGGTGCGGCCCAGCTCGCGGCAGATAGCCAGTGCGAGATGGACCGAGGGCGAGTAGTTGCCTTTCTCGATGTTCGCGATCGTCTGCCGGGACACACCGACCCGTTCCGCCAGCTCCGCCTGCGAGAGTTCCTCCCAGCGTCGCCAGCGACGGACCATGTTGGTCGTCTCGGCCGCATCCTTCGATGTATCGTTCACACGTCACAATGTACAGTATTCTTTACATCATAGCCAGAAAGAGTGACGGGGAGGTCTTCTCAGAAAGAGGGCATGTCGGCATCTTGGGATCGCAGGATGGTTTCGCGGCGGTTTTCCATCCTGCGGTCCCAAGATGCCGACAGCCCCGAATCCCGGGGCAGCTCACATGCGGCGCAGGTCCACGGCGGGCCGGCCCAGCAGGGCTCGACGGGCGTGATCGTGCACGGCATCCACGATCGCGCGCACGGTGACCGGGTCCTCCCCCGCCACCCGCACGGTGATCCCCGCATCGTTGACCATGGTGGACGCTGCGGCGGTCAGGTCTTCGGCGGCGACACCTGCACACCGCTCCACCAGCAGATCACGGACAGACGCCAGCAGTTCCTTCACTGGTGAACCGGCCGGCGGCACGATGAGCACGGTGCCCCACACCGGCCAGCGCGACAGCAGCATCTCGGAGCGCCCCTGGCCGGCACCGACCACGCACATCATGTCCGAGAGCAACGGCCGTCCACCCCGCTCGACCCGCCAGCACTGGCCCAGGGCGTCGAAGAGGTCGCGTTCACCACGGGCCAGACGTCCGGTGAGGATGACGTCCGCAGCGAGCAGCGTCGCCGAGTCGGCCAGATCAACATCCGTGACCTGCAGTAACCGCGAGCCAGCGAAGAGGGTGTTCTGTCCGGGCAGGTACTCGCACACCGCGTCCTCCCCCACCGTCAGACTGATCCACTGCGTGGCGAGCCCGGCATTCATCCGGTGCACCGGCGTGCCCGCCGGGGTGGTGACCGTCGCCCGCGCCCCGTCGCCGAGAGTCACCCGCTGCCGGATCCGGTCGTTCTGTGCCAGCCCGCCACCGGTCGACCGGACATAGACGAAGGCCTCCCCGGGATCGGCCGGATCAATGTACAGCGGCCGGGTGAACTGCATTGGCGCCTTGACGTACCGGGAGGTCACGCCGGTCTTCTGCACTGATGACGCGGCGTCCACACCCAGGGACAGATCGAGGACGCCGACCTTGCCGGGGCGTCCTACCGGCTGCACGCCGTCGGAGGCGGCGTCCTCAGCATCCTCAAGGAAGGACGCGAACTCCCACGGCACCGGCGGCGTCAGCGCCACCGGGTCGAGTCGCGGGGCAGGAGGCCGCCCGACCGGCACGGCTGACGTCACGCCCGGTACTCCTCCAGGGCCGCCGCGAGCTCCGCAATGCCCTTGTTCGCCAGGCAGTCGGTGAGGATCACCGGCTTGCCGTCGCGCACCGCGATGGCATCCGTGTTCATGATGTCAAGGTCACAGCGCACGTACTGGGCGATGTCGGTCTTGTTGATGACGAGGATGTCGGACTCGGTGATGCCCGGCCCGCGCTTCTTCGGCATCTTCTGCCCCTCGGCGGTGTCCAGGACGAAGACGAAGACGTCGACCAGCGCCGGGGAGAACGTGAGGGTGAGGTTGTCGCCGCCGGACTCGAAGAAGACGGTGTCGATCTCGGGGTGCTCGTCGATGAGGTCGGCGGCGGCCATGAGGTTCATCGTCGGGTCATCGCGCACGGCGGTGTGCGGGCAGGACCCGGTCTCCACGCCGACGATGCGCTCCGGGTCGATGATGCCGTCGAGTTCACGGCGGACGTGGAGGGCGTCCTCCTGGGTGTAGATGTCGTTGGTGATGACGCCGACCTGGCGTCCTGCGTCGACGAACAGCGGCACGAGCGCCTCGATAAGGGCGGTCTTGCCGGAGCCGACGGGGCCGCCGATGCCGATGCGCAGCGGGGATCCGGAACCGGTCACGGGATCGGAGGAGGCCAGAGGGGAGGTCTCGGGGGAGGTTGTCATGGTGTCCTTTCTACGACATGAACAGGCGGGCGGGGGCGGTCTCGTGGGAGGCGGAGCCGAGGTCACTGCCGGGGCTGGCGCGGCCGAGCAGCCGCCACTGCCCGGACTGCAGCAGGTCGGACGCTACGGCGACGCACTCCTCGGCGAGTTCGGCGATGACCGGGTGGGCGGCGGTGATGATGACCTGGGCGTCGATGTGGTCGCACTGGCGCAGGCGCAGCGCGGCACCGGCCCAACCGACAGCCAACCCGGTGAGTTCCGTGGCGACCGCCTCGGCCGGGGTGAGGCCGTGGGAGGCGTGGATCAGCCCGGCGACGACAGCCTGGTTGCCGGGGGTCTGCTTCGCTGCCACCGCCGCCGCATACGACGGCAACGGCTCCAGTTGTTCCTGTCCCAACCGGGCCTCGACATCTGTCGTGACCTGCAGCATCTGGCGTCCGACACGGGTGGACGCCCGCCGCAGCTCATGGGTGACCTTCGTCGCCGAGAGCTCGTGGTCGATGGTGACCAGTGTGTCCGGATCCACTGCATCAGCGGTCGCTGCCGCCGCAGTCGCCACCCCGTCGCCGGGTGCCGCGGTGTGCCGCAGATGGTCGAGGAGGACGCGCTGCACCGCGTCCGCCCCGGTCACACGGTGCGCCTGCACCAGGCCCTCGAGCCCGTGGGACAGGGTGTAGCGGCCCGACGGATACGCCGAATCAGCGTAGGTCATGGCCTGCAGGAACGGGAGCATCGGCGACGTCACAGCACTCAGAACAGGAAGAACTTCTGCGCCAGCGGCAGGGACTCCGCCGGGGCGATGGTCGCGTGGACGCCGTCGACGGAGACCTCGTAGGTGTCCGGGTCGACGCGGATGTCGGCGGTACGGTTGTTGCGCACCATGTCCTTCTTGCCGATGGTGCGGGTGTTCTTCACCGGCAGAACGGTCGAGGTCAGGCCCAGCTGCTCCGGGACGCCGGCCTCGATCGCGGCCTGGCTCATGAAGGTCACACGGGTGGCCTGCAGTGCGGTGCCGTAGTTGGCGAACATGTCGCGGTAGTAGACCGGCTGCGGGGTGGCCAGCGAGGCGTTCGGGTCACCCATCTGGGCGTAGGCGATGCGTCCCTGGCGCAGCACCAGCCGGGGCTTCGCGCCGAAGGTCTCCACCGGCCAGAGCACCAGGTCGGCGAGCTTTCCGGGCTCGATACTGCCGACGTGCTCACCGATTCCCTGGGCGATCGCCGGATTGACCGTGATCTTCGCGACGTAGCGTAGGACGCGCTCGTTGTCGTCACCGTGGCCCTTGTCCTCCTCCAGCTCACCGAGCTCCACCTTGCAGTGGTGGGCGGTCTGGAAGGCGCGCTGCCAGGACTCGCCGACGCGTCCCATCGCCTGTGAGTCGGAACTGAAGATGCTGATCAGGCCCAGATCGTGGAAGACCGTCTCCGCCGCGATGGTCTCGGCGCGCACGCGTGAGTCGGCGAAGGCGACGTCCTCGGGGATGTCGTGGGACAGGTGGTGGCAGACCATCACCATGTCCAGCAGTTCCTCCACCGAGTTCACGGTGTACGGCAGCGTCGGGTTGGTGGAGGCGGGCAGCACATTCGGCATGCCGGAGACCCGGAGGATGTCCGGGGCGTGACCACCGCCGGCGCCCTCGGAGTGGAAGGTGTGGACGGTGCGTCCGCCGAAGGCCCGGGCCGTGGACTCGAAGAAGCCGCCCTCGTTGAGGGTGTCGGTGTGGATGGCGAGCTGCACGTCGTACTCGTCGCAGACGTCCATGGCGTTGCGGATGTTCGCCGGGGTCGCACCCCAGTCCTCGTGGATCTTCAGGCCCGCGGCACCGCCGACGATCTGCTCGGCCAGCGCCTCGGGCAGGGCTCCGGAGCCCTTGCCGAGGAAGCCGGTGTTCACCGGCATGCCCTCGGCGGCGCGCAGCATGAACTGCACGCCGTTCGGGCCCGGGGTGCAGGTCGTGCCGAGCGTCCCCTCGGCCGGTCCGGTCCCGCCGCCGAAGAAGGTGGTGATGCCGCCGGCGAGGCCGTGTTCTGCCTGCTGCGGGGTGATGTAGTGGATGTGGGAGTCCACCCCACCCGCGGTGAGGACGCGGTGTTCACCGGCGATGACCTCGGTACCTGGCCCCATGACCAGCTCCGGGTCCACGCCGTCCTGGGTGTTCGGGTTGCCGGCCTTGCCGATCTTCACGATGCGGCCGTCGCGAATGCCGACATCACCCTTGACCACGCCCGCGACGGCGTCGAGCACGATGACGCCGGTGATGACGGTGTCGAGCGCGCCGGTCGCCGCGGTGGCGGTGGGGTCCTGGGCCATGCCGTCGCGCACAGCCTTGCCGCCGCCGTAGACGGACTCGTCGCCGTAGGCGTCCGCCAGGAAGTCACGGGTGATGCGTACGGTGAGGTCGGTGTCCGCCAGCCGGACGGTGTCCCCGGTGGTGGGGCCGTAGATCTCCTGGTAGCGGTGTCGGTCGATCGAGCTCATCAGTTCAGTTCCTCCGGGAGTGTGTCATTGCTGGCCAGGAAGACAGGAAGGTTCTCCAGCGCGGCGGCCTTCACGGCCGGGTCATCGAGGGCTCCTTCGGTCAGCCCCGCGAAACCGAACAGGACGCGGCGTCCACCGAAGTCCACGAGCTCCACCTCACGGGTGTCTCCGGGTTCGAAGCGCACGGCCAGCCCGGAGGGGATGGACAGGTGCATGCCCCAGGCGGCCTCCCGGTCGAAGGAGAGCGCGGGGTTGACCTCGAAGAAGTGGTAGTGCGAACCGACCTGGACGGCGCGGTCACCGGTGTTGGCGACCCGCAGCGTGGTGGTACGACGCCCCGGGTTGAGCTCGATGGTCGGCGCGGCACCCGGTGCGGTGCCGTAGCCGGCGGCGGATCCGGACATGGTGGTTCTCCTGCCTAGTGGTGGTGGCTGTGCGAATGGCCGTGGGAACGGGGGTGCGAAGGCGAATGGTCTTCGTCGCCGTGGGAGTGGGCGAACCCGGCGGCGTGGTCGGCGAGCAGGCCGACGGCGATGCCGTCGTCATGGTGGTCACGGGCCAGGTGGACTGCCGTGTGCGCCGCCCGCTCCACCGCCGTGGCCAGGGCGGACGCCCGGAACAGTGGTTCAGCCGTGCCTGCATCCTCCCTGTCCTCCCCCAGCGCTAGGTCCGCGCGGAACTCGACGACGTCGTGGGCACCCAGCAGACGCAGCCGCTCGCGGGCCTTCTCCAGGGTCGGCCAGGATCCCTCGAAAGCGACCTCGACCTCGAGGTCCTCGGAGAACTGCCGGGCCAGGCGCACCCTGCGCAGCAGCTCGGCGTCCGCGAAAGGATCCACCGTCTTCGCGAGAATCAGGACGGCGTCCTTCCCTTTCGCGGCGCGCAGATGACGACGCATCTCGGCGATGGCGCGGGTGGCGTCCACCAGCGACGGGCCGAGAATGACCTCGGTACCGGAACGCTGTGCCCACTGCAGGGCCTGCGCGGCCTGGGTGACCGAGGTGAGGTCACGGTCGGTCCCGGCGGGGATGACGACCAGCGGTTCCTCCTGCTGACGTGCCTGCTCCAGGTAGGGGGCGAGCGCGCGGGGGCCGGTGACGACGGGGACGCCGGTGGCGTTGGCGAGCGCATCCGGGGTGGACGCCTCGGCGCCGGCGTAGAGGACGGTGATGCTCATGCCGCTCCTCCTACTGCCCGATCGGGTCGTGGACGCTGACCAGCTTCGTCCCGTCGGGGAAGGTCGCCTCGACCTGGATGAGGCTGAGCAGGTCACGCACGCCCTCCTGCACCTGGTCGGGGCCGAGGACCTGTGTGCCGATCTCCATCGCCTCGGCGACGGTGCGCCCGTCCCGGGCGGCCTCGACGACGGCCTCGCTGATCAGCGCGGTCGCCTCCGGGACGTTGAGTGCCAGGCCGCGGGCGAGGCGGCGGCGGGAGACTTCAGCGGCGGTGAACAGGAGGAGTTTCTCCTGCTCCCGGGGAGTGAGATCCATGGCGTCCTTCCGGTCGGTTCTGCCCCTACGGTACTGCCGGGGCGGGACGCCGTGTGCCGCCGATTGTGGGGTTTAACTCCGCGGAAACACTCGGCGGGCGGCGTCCTCCACCGGTTCCCGGGTGTCCCTTTCCCCACATTCGGGCCTGAAAATCACCTCCGTAAAGTTCTACAGTGGAAACAGAGTCGACAACAGAGGAAGAAGACATGTCTGATCAGTCCGGAAACTCCTGGGGCGAACCGAAGAATCCACAGAACCCGTACGGGCAGAACCCTCAGCAGCAGCAGCCGCCACAGGATCCGCAGCAGCTGTGGCAGGCTCAGTCAGACCATCCCGGCCAGGCGTGGCAGCAGGGACAGGGCCTCGACCCCTCCCACTGGGGCCAGCAGCCGCCCGCCGGGCAGTCGCCGACGAAGAAGACGGGCCTGATCATCGGTGGTGTCATCGCCGTGATCGTCGTCATCTCCGCAGCTGTCGCCGCCTATTTCCTCATCGGCGGTGACGATGACAGCGATGAGGACCGCATGCACGACATCGCGGAGTCCTTCACCGAGGTCGAGACCGTCGACGACTACCTCGACTGGGGCAGCGACAACCTGGTGGACGCCGTCTACCAGCAGGAGAAGGACGACCTCGGGTCCTTCAGCGAAGACGGGATCGCCGAGGTCGAGGAGTACTTCGCCCGCGGCGTCGATGTCGGCCGGACCGAGAAGCCCGCCGAGTCCGAGTTCGAGGATCTCGCCGACGAAGACATCGACGGCATGAACGAGATGCTGGAGCGCACCGACATCGACGAGGACACCCTGCGTGCCTCCCGCCTCGTCTACATCACCGACGAGAACGGCGACGACGTCATGAGCCTGCTCTTCTTCAAGCTCGACGGCGAGGTGCAGGTCGCCGGCGTCACCCAGGAAGGCGATCCCCAGGCGTGACCTCGCCTCCACGTCGCCGGATCAGGCGACGGGAGATGTCCCACGCCAGGCTCAGTGCCAGGAACACCAGGCAGGTCGCCCCGAAGACCGGGGCGATGACACCGTAGACCACCAGGGCCGCGCCGAGGACGAGCGTCCCGACGGTGGGGCGTCCCCACCCGGCGTGCCGCGGCGGGGCCGCGAGCACGCTGCGTCCCCTGCGCATCCACCACATGGCGTACCCCCGCACCACCATGGCGATGATCGCCGCGGCGAGCAGGGCGAGCACGATCTGGTTCGGCAGGCCGAACAGGGTGCCCATGTGCAGCTGGATCAGCCACGCGGTGGCCTGTGCCGCCAACGGCCAGTCGGCGGAGTCGAGCCGGTCGGTGACCTTGCCGGTGGCCCAGTCGACGGCGACGGCATCCGTTGTCAGCCGCCAGGAGTCGCGGTTCTCGGCGACGGACCAGGCCGCGCCGTCGGCGGTGGGCGGGGTGAGCGTCATCGGGGTGCGCAGTTCCCGCTGCGCACCGTCGACCACCCGGTCGATGGAGCCGGCGTTGAGTCCGCTGACGGTCGTCGGTGACATCGACGCCATGTCATGACCGGCGTGGCCTGCGTGGCCGGCATGCTCTGCGGATACCGTCGGAGCGGAGCCCTGCATCCCGGGCAGGTCGGTGGAGACCGAGGGGGTGCCCCAGTTCAGGTTCTCCCGGACCTGCGTGATGTTTGTCCCGGCGACAGATGACCAGGTCAGACCGGTGACAGTGAGGAAGACCAGGCCGACCGCGATGATCGTCCCGGTGGCACCGTGACGCCGCATCACGCGGGTGCGGCCCTTCCCGTCGCGGCGCAGCATCCCCCGGGCCCGGGATCCGGTACCGCTGCCCTTCCGCTGACGTCGCCACAGGACGATGACTCCGCCGACGGCGAGGACGCCGAGCCAGCTCGCCGCGAGTTCGGAGTACAGGCGTCCGTTCTCCCCGAGCCAGAGATTCCTGTGCCCGTCCGAGATCCACTGCCGCAGCGGCAGCGACGCGGAACTGCCGTACTGGGTGCTGTCGCCCTTGACATCACCGCTGTAGGGGTCGATGAAGACCGCACGCAGGGTGGATTCCGGCAGTTCCGGGTCAGTGAACAGGACGCGGGTTGTCTCGCCGGCGTCGCCGAGGCGGATACCGGCCAGGGCGAGGTCCGGGTGCTTCTCCCGGGCGGTCTCCACCTGCGCGCTCACCGCTTCGGCGGTGGGGTGTTCGTCCGTCGCTGTGTCGGTGAGCATGTCGTGGTAGACGACCTGCTCGACCGTCGGGGCCACCGCGTACAGCAGTCCGCTGACCGCGGCGACCAGGATGAACGGGCGCAGAGGATTCCTGCGAAGAAGTGCAGGCGGGTCAACAACCGCGAGGTCTGGCGGGAAGGGCGGGGTGGTCCGGAGGCGGTTGACCTGGCGGGGCCGGAGGAACCGGCACCGGATGAGGGGTGCTGTGTTGTCGTCGTCACAGACGAAGTAGTCGGCGATTCTGCGGCGAAAGTTCCGGGGAACTTTCCGGGGTTCCCGCGCGACTACCTGAGTTGGACTGTCGGACTGTCCCGGCAGCGCGTGTACTGATATCCCGTTACTGTGAGGACACCGATGACCCCCTCTTCTTTCCGTCTCCCCCGCCTGCTGACCACCGGAGCATTGGCCACCACCCTGGCCCTGGGTCTCGCCGCCTGCAGCGACGAGGATTCCGAGGACGCGGCACAGAGCACCGCATCGTCGGCCTCGACCGACAGCTCCACCGGTTCCGCGGAAGGCACAGGAGCCGCAGGTGCCTCAGGTGAGGAGGCGGAGCAGGGTGCTGTCACCCTCGAAGACGGCTATGTCGGCGCGAAGGACTCTGACACGGCCATGACCGCGGTCTTCGGAAGCCTCACGAACCACACCGACACGGACATCCACCTCACGAAGGTCGCCGGGTCGATGCCGGGCATCTACCAGTACCACGAGGTCGTCGACGGCGTCATGCGTGAAATGGAGGACGGCATGACGATCCCGGCGAACGGAACGGTGGAGATGGCCCCGGGTGGACACCACATCATGGTGATGGACAACCATGAGGACATCGCCGCAGGTGACGTGCTCACCCTCACCCTCACTGCCGAGGACGGGAGCACCTACGAGCTGACGGACATCCCGGTCCGCGTCCAGCAGTCCGGGCACGAGGACTACGACGGTACGGACATGGGAGACATGGACGGCATGGACGGCATGGACGGCATGGACCACGCCGATCACTGACGCCGGTCAGGCTGACCGGTCAGTGCGCGTGCGTGCCGCCGAGGTGATGGAGCAGCCGGTGGACGCGTTCATCCGTCAGCGCGTAGCGCATCATCCGGCCGTCCCGGGTCGCCGTGACGATACCCGCCGTGGTCAGGAGCCTGAGCGCGGCGGACGCGGTGGCGGTCTTCACTCCTGCACGGTCAGCGAGCTCGGACATGCTCAGCGTCCCCGGGCCCTCGTAGTGCAGCAGGGTGAGCAGTCGCAGGCGGGTGGGGTCGCCGAGCAGTCGGAACGTGTCCGCCCAGTCGTCGGACAGTATGCACAGGTGGGTGAGTTCGTCGCTCTGTGCGTCCTGCGCGTGATTGTGTCCGTCGCCGCCGGTCATGGGTCTGTAGTGTAGCCCGACCTGTGGTCGGGGACAGCGCTGTACACAATCGTGACGGATCCGTGTCCTCCGTACAACGCAACGGCCCGATCCGTCATGATCGTGTACGCGGGCGGTCGGTCACAGCCCCGCCAGTGCTTCGGCGATGAGCGCTCGCGAGCGACTGCGCAGCTCCGGGTCGTTCAGGGCGTCCTGCACCATGATTTCGGTGACGCCAAACTTCTCGGCGAACGGACGCAGCTGGCCACGCAGCGAGTCAGGCGTCCCGGCGAGGCACTGCGGCAGCATCAGGCCCTCGACGTGGGCCGGGATGTCCTTCTGTTCCTGGCTGAGGGAGGACGCCGCATCCGCCAGCAGCGGCACCGGACCCGGCTTCCCGGCGCGCAGGTCCGCCCACATCGCCCGGTTCGGCCAGGTCAGGGTGAGTGCCTCCTCCTCGGTCGGCGCGGCGACGATGTTGAGGGCGAGGATGATCTGCGGCGTCCCCGGACCGAAGGGCGTGGCGGTGAAGCTCTCCCGGTAGGAGCGCAGCGCCGCCTTCGCCGCGCGCGGGTTGATGAAGCCGGCGAAGGCGTAGCCGATGCCGAGCTGACCCGCGAAGCCCGCACTGTTCCCGGAGGACCCGAGGGTGAACACCTCGGGGACGGAGTCGATGCCGTGGGTCAGGTCGAGCGTTGCGAAGGGGTGCTTCTCGCCGAAGGCGCGGTGGTAGTAGGCGAGGATTTCCTGGACCTGGTCGCCGTAGTCGTCGCGCCGCTGCGCACTCCGGTCGCGCTGGAGCGCGGCGTCCACCACCGGCCCACCGGTCGCGCGGCCCAGGCCGAGGTCGACGCGCCCGGGGAAGAGCGCCTCGAGCTGGAGGAACCGCTCGGCGACGGAGTACGGGCTGTAGTGGTTGAGCAGCACCGCGCCGGAGCCGACGCGGATGTGGTCGGTACGTTCGGCGGCTAGGGCGATGAGCTGCTCGGGGACCTGGGACGCGTAACCGGTGGCGTTGTGGTGTTCGGCGAACCAGATACGGTGGTAGCCGAGCTGCTCGGCCTCGACGGCGGCGTCCAGTGCGCGGGTCAGGGCCTCGTGCTTGGTGTGTCCGGGTGTGACGGGTGCGAGTTCGACGAGGGAGTACTTCATGGTCTCCATTGTGGACCGACGGCTGTTCGCTGGTCCAAGCTCCAGCTGGGTGCCGCCTCCGCTCTCACCGAGTTCGGGCATCTGCTGGGATCTTTCGTGGTCCAGGAGATCATCCGGGAGTCAACGTGGATGGATGATGTGGTGACTGCCGGGCACTGGTGCACCCGTGACAACGATGGAGTCGACTTCGTCCTGGAACGGCAGGACGGTGCCGTGGTGTCCTTCGAGATGAAAGGCCAGCGACCATGTCGATCCGAAGCAGTTGTCCGGACTACGGAAGCTCCGTGACCGTCTCGGGGACGCGTTCATCGCGGGCATCGCCTTCCGCCTCGGACGCCGAGGTTATCCGGTCGAGGACAGGTTGCACACGCTTCCCGTCGAACGGCTCCGGGTATGAGCCGAAACCGTATCGCGTCCCCTACGAATTACTCGGACTCGCCACGGGCTGTATCCCCCTCGGGGTCGTAGCCGGGGTCAGCGAAGCCGGGACCAGGATCAGGAGCAGGTGCCGGCGGGTTAACCGGAGAAGGAACTGGGGACGGTACAGGTGCTGCCGGAGTCGTGTCCAGGGGCATCGGCATGGAGCTGCCACCGCAGAGTGCCGCGTACTCGGCCTGCGTGGCCCCGGCCGGCGGGTAGGGTCCGCCGCACACTGCCTCTGCACGGACCGCACGGCGGTGTTGTTCGGTGTCGCACTCAGGCGTATCCCGCCAGGATCCGTCGCTGTAGCGGCCCTTTGCCGTCAGCATGCCGTCATCGCAGGCAACAAAAGTCGGCTCCGCAGCGGGCCCGGCTGCAGGCGCCGCGACCGAGGACTGCCGGTACTCGGTGACGTCGTAGGCGACATCACCGAGGTTGCTGGTGTCCGTCGAGCTGACGAACACGAACTGCGGTAGCTCGCAGTTGGTCCCGAGCATCCAGCCGTCGTGCAGTTCCGCATGCGCCCGAACGCTCTTCGCGGCATCCAGCAGTTGCGCGTCCAGCAGGACGTTCTCGTTGACCGAGCGGAAAGTCACGAGGTACATGACTTCCCCGCAATGGTTCATGGTGTTCCGGAACTGCGAACCGCCCTCCTCCGTCACCGGGGAGGCCTCGGCAAGTTCGAAGACACGCAGCATCCCGGTCCAGGAGCGGTTCTTCACGTAGTCGCCCCAAGCCTCGACCGACTCCGGCACCGGCGCCGGATTCACACTGTCAACCTGGGCGTTCTCCAGCAACGCGACGGAGTCGATCTCCGGCTGCGCCTCGCTCTCCGTTTCCGGCACCGCAGACGAAGACGCAGCTACAGGACCGGTGACCGAATCGTCGTCCCCGCCACGTCCCCAGATCAACCAGGCACCGGCCGTCGCCACGACCACGATGAGTACTACGAGCAGGGCGATGATCAGCCGGGCCTGCCCGGTTGTCGCGCGGCGCCTGGTGCGTCCTCCGGTGAACGGATTACCGGGGCTGATGTTCTGTTCCTGAAACGTCACGAAGGCACAATAGTCAGACGCCTCCACTTCGTTACAGCCAGGTAAAACCTTCATTCAAACGGTCGATTGAATGTGAAACTGAGCGGACGCGGAGGCTAGCGTCAGTGCGGTGACCATCCTCGGCAACCGACGCGACGACAACACAGGAACCGCTGTCACCGGCGCCACGAGCACCGGCACCACCGCCCGCGCGGACGTTCTCGGCGTCCACGCCGCACGCCGGCGCACCGGACTCTGGCTCCTCTCCCTCACTGCAGCACTGCTGGTCACCCTGGTGTTCAGCGTCGGCTTCGGTCCGGTGGGGGTCTCCCCCGCCGACTCCGCCCGCATCCTCGCCCACCACCTTTTCGGCACCGCCCTGGATCTCGGCGACACCGGCGGAACCCCCACAGACCTCGCCCGGCACGACGCCGTCATCTGGACGATCCGCGCACCCCGGGCCGTCCTCGGCGCACTCGTCGGCGCCGGGCTCGCCGTCGCCGGCGTCATCCTCCAGGCCACGGTCCGCAATGTGCTCGCCGACCCCTACGTCCTCGGTGTGAACTCCGGCGCCTCGGTCGGGGCCGCCGCCGCGATCCTCACCGGTGTCGGCGCCGGGTTCGGCGACTACGCCCTGCAGACCAGCGCCTTCCTCGGCGCCACCGTGGCGTCCTTCGTGGTCTTCGGTGTGGCCCGCTCCGGAGGACGCCTCACCCCGAACCGACTGATCATGGCCGGTGTCGCCGTCGGCTACGCCCTGTCCGCGCTGACCAGCTTCATGATCTTCGCCTCGGACTCCGCCGAATCCAGCCGGTCGGTGATGTTCTGGCTGCTCGGGTCCCTGGGCCTGGCGTCCTGGTCCGGGCCGCTCGTCGCGGTCGCCGTCGTGGTCCTGGTGGTCACCGCCGTCCTCCTCATTCTCGGCCCGCGTCTCGACGCGCTCACCGCCGGTGACGAGACCGCACTGACCCTGGGCGTCCACCCGGAGCGCATGCGCATCCTGCTGCTCATCCTGTCCTGCCTGCTCGTCGGCACGGTCGTGGCGATGGCCGGGTCGATCGGCTTCGTCGGCCTGGTCGTCCCACATCTCGCCCGTCGGATGGTCGGCGGGGCACACCGGGCGGTCCTCCCGGTCGCCGCCCTCCTCGGCGCGATCCTGCTGTGCTGGGCGGACATCGGTTCCCGCACCCTGCTCGCCCCGCAGGAGATTCCCATCGGCATCATCACCGCCCTGGTGGGCGCCCCGTTCCTCCTCATCCTCGTCCGTCGTATGCACCAGGGAGCAGACCAGTGAAAATGACCCTCGCACTCACTCTCGCCGCCGGCCTCACCGTGAGCCTCGCCTCCTGCGGCTCCGAGGGCAGCACCTCCGCCATTGAGGTCGACAACTGCGGTGACACCGTCCACCTCGACGGTCCGCCGGAGAATGTGACACTGCTGAAGTCCGCGTCGGTGCCGACGCTGCAGCACCTGGGCGTCCTCGACCGGGTGAAGAACCGGGCCGGGAAGTATCCCACCGCCTACTACGATGACGCCACCAACGACGCCCTGGCGGCGATCCCTTCCCTGACCGACAAGACGGACGCCTCAGGCCATCTCCAGATCTCCCGTGAGGAGGTCGTCGCCACCGGTCCGGACCTCGTCCTCGGCGAGACGGACACCGTCAACCGGCAGACCCTGGCCAGCTCGGACGTGCCGTTGATCGAGGAGCCTGCCCTCTGCGGTTCCCTGGAAAGACCTGTGACCTGGCACGATGCCTGGGACCAGATCCGGTTGTACGGCACCGTCTTCGACCGGGGCGCGGAGGCGGAGGAGTATGTCACGGCCCTGCAGGACCGCCTGGCGTCCATCGAGGACGCCGCCACCCCCACGAAGCCTGACGGCTCCCCCTACCGCATCGCCGTGCTCTACCCGACCGTCGGAGGCGGGGTGACCTACGCCTACGGCACCGGCTCGATGGCCGCCCCTGTGGTGGAGGCCGCGGGTGCGGAGAACGTCTACGCCGACCAGTCGGACCGGGTCTTCGAGGTCACGGCCGAGGACATCGTGGACCGCAACCCGGACGTGGTCCTCGCCCTGTACTCCGACGGTTCCGCCGACGAGATCGTGGGCGCCGTGAAGGGACTGCCGGGCATGGACCGCACCACCGCCGGGCAGCGTGGCCAGGTCCTGCCGTTGCTGCTGAACTACGCCGAACCACCGACCCCGCTGGCCGTCGACGGCCTGGAGCAGGTCGACGCCTATCTGCGCGACCTGCCGGACGCCTCCGGCGCGGCGGCTCCGGACCCGGCATCCGGTGGAACCCGCCGATGATCACCGCGGAGAACGTCCAGATCAACTACGATTCCGCCCGTGCCGTGGCCGGTGTGGACCTGACCGTGCCGGATTCCGGGACGCTCGGTCTCGTCGGCCCGAACGGCTCCGGGAAGACCACTCTGCTGCGTGCCCTGTACGGGTCCGCGTCCCTCACAGCGGGTCGCGTCCTGCTCGACGGGGAGGACCTGACGCAGGTGCGGCGGCGGGAGATTGCGCGCACCGTGGCGGTCGTCGCCCAGGAACGGGACGCGGCGTCCTCCGGCATGCCGATGACAGTCGCCGAACTGGCGATGCTCGGCCGGCTGCCGCACCAGAGCTTCGGATCCCGGTCGGGTGAGCGGGACCGGGAGATCGTCGAAGATTCATTGGACGCGGTTGGGATGACTTCCCTGGCCCGCAGGGACCTGTCGGCACTGTCCGGCGGGGAACGGCAGCGGGCGCTCATCGCCAGGGCACTGGTCCAGCAGGCCCGCCATGTGCTGCTCGACGAGCCGACGAACCACCTGGACATCCGTTACCAGCACGATGTCCTGGAACTCGTCGCCGGCCTGCCCGGCTCGGTGGTGGTGCTCCACGACCTGAACCTCGCCGCCCGGTACTGTGACCGGCTCGTGGTCCTGGACCACGGCATGGTGGTCGCGACCGGGACGCCGGACGAGGTGCTCACCCCGGAGGTGCTGGAACCGGTGTACGGCCTGCCGGTGACACGGCTCGACGTGGACGGAGAGATCACCCTGGTATTCCCGCGACCCGCCCGGACCACGCCGGTTCGCCCGGAGGTCCTGACGAAGGAAGAGGTGTCCTCATGACCACAGCCGCAACCACCGAGACCAGCGCAATTACCGAGACCGCCGCGCTGCAGGACAGGTTGGACTTCTACTGGTCCGGCCGCGCCGCCGAGTACCACGCACACCAGGTCTCCGGGGCGCGTGCCGCGGTCGACCGTGAACTGTGGGCGTCGGTGTTCGCCACCGCGCTGGACGGCTGCGGCAGGGAGGGATCCGGAGCTCTCGACATTCTCGACGTCGGCACCGGGTCCGGCTATCTGGCGTCGCTGCTGGCGGATGCAGGTCACCGCGTCACCGGTGTTGACCACTCCCCCGGTATGGTCTCCGCCGCCCAGGCCGCACACCCTGACCTGCGCGTCCTCATCGGTGACGCCCATGCTCCCGGCATCCTGGCGTCCTCTCTCGATGCCGTCGTCAATCGTTACGTGCTGTGGACGCTCCCCGACCCGGTCGCCGCAGCCCGGGCCTGGCGGACGCTGCTGCGTCCGGGTGGAACGGTCGTCGCGGTGGACGCGACCTGGTTCCCGCACGGTGTGGCCCCCGCGATGAAGGTCCCGTCCGCAGACGGGGAGGACGCCTTCGTCCGTACCTATGACCCGGCGACGCTCGGGGCACTGCCGCTGGGCACCGCAGCGTCCATGGAGGACTTCGCCGAGGTGTTCCTGGTCGCGGGATTCACCGATGTCATTGTGAAGCCATTGCCGCAGGTCGCGGAACTGGACCTGCGTTTCGGGGTGGCGCCGGGGCATGAGTCCAGGCCTCACTTCGTGGTGACGGCGCGATGCCCGTAGAGAGCTACATGTAAATGGTCATGCAGACGACAAGGCCGATGATCATGATCGCGCCGAGGACCAGCGTGACCACGTCGGCGTTGGAGGAGTGCGGGATCTCCGGCTGCTGTGCCTCGCGGTCCTGCTGCTCCTGCAGGGCGGCCTCGTACTCGGTGGCTTCGTCGTTCTTCATCAGGACACGACCTTCACAATCTCGTGGACGATGGTCACGATGCTGATCACGTAGATCAGCGCCATGAACCAGGTGTAGCCCCATTTACCGCGGTGGTCGGTGACCCAGAACCGGCGGACGCCGAGCCAGCCGTTGACCAGTGCGACCACGCACAGGGCGATGGTGATCGGAGCGGCCAGGGACCCCATGACGCTGAGCACCGGGATCAGGATCGGGATGATCACGTAGCTGATCGTGCAGCGTACGGCGGAGACCACGATCGCCCAGCGGAAGGCCCGGTGGGCGCCGGCGATGGCCTCCATGTCGATCTTGTCGATCTGCTCGGGACGGATCCGCAGCATGCGGTACATGAACCGGTCGGCGCGGCTCAGCGACTTCGCCGGCGTGGCCGACGGAGCCTGTGCGGTCGACGCAGCGGTGTCGGGCGACGGGGCAGTGGCTCCCGAAACACCCTGATTCGCGGCGACCTGGCTGGTGGTGGACATGGCATCCAAGTTAGCAGCGTCGGCGGCGCCTGTCCTAACTGTGTGACCAGTGGGAACGGGTGAGGACATCCTTCTGTGCGGTGGGCCGCAGTCCGTACCTTTCCTCCAGGTGCCCGGGGCGCAGGACTGCCGGGGCGTCCCACAGATAGCGTTGCCGTCGCAGCTCCCGCATCATCGGTGAAAACACTCCCGCGACCCGGAGGATCCACCAGGGGATGTGACTGACCCGGGCGCGCCCGTCCGGGGCGACGGCCTCGGCCATCTGCCGCTGGGTCATGGTCAGGGTGGTGGGCGCGAGGAGCACGGCGGTGCCCCGGGGAGCGAGCTCTCCGGCATGCTCCGCCGCCGAGACCATCGCCGCGGTGAGGTCGGGGATCCAGGTGACCGACCGTGGCACGTCCGGGTCACCGAGCACCCACGCCCTCTTCCCCGCCGCGGCGGGTCCGAACACGAGCAGCTGGAAGACCGCGGACGCCGGGTCGGCGGTCGGTCCGATGAGGTCGGCGGCGACGACGGAGAGGGTGCGTGCGGGATGTGCCGCACGGGCCGCGAGCAGTCGTGCCCGGATCTCCCCGAGCGGGGACGCCGGCTCCACCTCTCCTGTGACGGCGCGCTCCGCTGTGCCGCCATCAGGGCCGCCATCAGGGCCGTCATCAAGATCCTGCGCCGCCGTGCCGAAGGCGTAGACGGATTCGGGGAAGACGACGGGGACTCCGTACTCTGCGGCGACGTCCATCACCGCCTGCTCCCGGTCGGGCAGGTCGGCGGCCCAGGCCCGGGCGTCGTAACTGGTGTGGATGCAGTGGAAGACCGCGGCGGCGGGTTCGGCGACCGGCTCACCGCCCGGACCACCGGCGACGACCCGACGGAGCAGGTCACGGTCTCCGGCGTTCCCGCGGACGAGGTCGGCGACGGTGGCGCCGCGGGAGGACGCGGACAGATGAGGGGTACGGGACATGGTGGTCTCCAGAAGTCTTCCGGAGCCGGGCAGCACGAAACCGCCGCCCGGCTCCACGATGGTGATGTGGGCCGGAAGACGGCGGAGAAGAAGTTCGTCTGTTGAAGTGCTCTGGAACGCTCCTCGCCGTCAGCGGCGGGTGCGGAGCTTCAGGGAGGCGGTCCCCGTGTAAGTGCCTGCGTACATGGGCGCCGCCTTAGCAGTCCCACGGAGCAGCACGCCAGAGTCTCCTGCGGCATCCCCTACTGCAGGACGGCATCTGCTCCTGTCGCCTTTCCCTTCCGGGCCGCCAGGACCAGCTGCCACTGTGCAGGTGCAGATGCCAGCTACCCCGGCATCTACCAGCGGCCGGGGGCCGGCGGAATCTGGCCGGGGTTCTGACCGGGGTTCTGACCGGGGTTCTGACCGGGGTTCTGCGGCGGGTACTGCTGACCCTGCTGCGGCTGCTGCGGAGCCTGGCCGTACTGGTTCCACTGCGGCTGGCCCGGCTGGCCCTGCGGCGCCTGGCCGAACTGCTGGCCGAACTGCTGCTGCGGCTTGGTGCCGCCGAGGATGCCGAAGTCGACCAGCAGGTACAGCACCGCCACGACGAGCAGCACCAGGCTGAAGAAGAGGACGAGGAAGACGCCGACGGAGACAGAGGTCGACGGAGTGTAGCCGTCGTAGCCCTCACCGGCCGTGTCACGGAACAGGCCGAAGTCAGAGACCAATCCGACGAACGCGGTGAGCAGGGCAAGTGCGGCGCCCACGGCGATAAGCAGACCGCCGATCTTCTTCCACACCGTCGCGCTGAGGACCAGCGCACCGAAGAGGATGAGAGCGAAGGTGAAAGCCGCTGCGAACAGCGGGAACAGGCTGATGTCGCTGATCGTTCCGGTTTCGCCGTAGATATTGTACTCCGTGCTGCGGTGGCCGAGTCCGTTGACGGACACGTCACCGGTGTCGTCACCGGCAGAACGCCACTCGAGGATGTAACTCAGCACAAGAAGCAGGAACAGGACGACGCCCGCACCGGCGACATAGACCGGTCGAAGCACCGCCGCCAGACCGTTGGCCGGTGCCGTCGGGGCTGCAGTAGAGAGCAGCGGGCCCTGCGCGGACAGGAAGTAGAGGATGCCGAGGGCGAGAGTCACCAGACTGATGACCAGTGCGAAGAAGATGCCGAAGGTCAGTCCCCAGTCAATGGCGTCGTCGTCCGGCCCTGCGGATGAGCCGAAGAAGCTCTTGTCCATGCCGAAGTCAGAGAACAGGCCGATAAACGCGTACAGGAGTCCGATTCCACCGGCGACGGTCAGACACAGTGCGGCGATCTTCTGGTACGCCGTCGTCACCGCCAGCAGCGCTGCAGCGACAAGGAGCAGGACCACCAACAGGCCGAGGAAGAAGGAGCCCGTCACCAGGTTCCGTATCGTCTCCCCGTCTCCGGAGATCTTCTGGATCCCGAAGCCGTTGAAGGTTGCCTTGTTGCCGTCCTCGCTGAAACGCTCCCAGCTCAGCCAGTAGCTCAGCACGGTCAGCAGGAACAACACGCCCGCCCCGATACCCGCGTTCAGCGGAGTGACCAGCGGACGCAGCGCCGCGAGCCCGGCCCCCTTCTGCTGCGGGGCGGCATGCTGGGGTGAGTATCCGCCCTGCGGCTGCCCGTACTGGTTCTGCGCCTGCTGTCCGGGATCCGGCGCCCCGCCCCACGGTTGTTGATCTGCCATCGTGACCTTCTCCTTGAGTGTCTGTGGTGAGCATGGTTAAAACGTCATTCGGTTCGCGACTCTACCTATCTCACCCCGTACTTCTGAGGGCACCCTCCAGACAGGGCGGCCGCACAGTCACCCCTGCCGTGCCGTGGCAGACTGGGCAGGTCCGTTCCGCCTGCCCGGGACGCCGCCCGCCGACAGAAAGGCACCACCACAGTGGGACGCCACGCCGCTCCGGAAGAACACCCCGAGCACGACCACGCGCATGACCACGCGCATGACCACGCGCATCCGCCGAAGGAGCTCCACTCCCACGGCCACAGTCACTCCCATGACATGGGCCCGTGGTTCTCCGACCCGCGGAAGATCACCTGGACTCCGTCGCGCGCCATCCTGTCGTCCTTCCTGTTCCTGGGGGCTATCGCCACGGTCATCGCCGTGGCGCTGCAGTGGCCGCACGGCAAGGCCGTCACCTCCGACGGTTTCCACGAGACCTCGAATCTGGCCCAGGAGGTCGCCGAGGGCACCGTCGCCATGGAGACCACCGGTTCGTGCGCCTCAGCCCAGATCGGCAAGGTCTTCGACTCCGCCCCCACCTCCGAGGCAGTCGGCCCCGACCCCTGTGACCAGCTCATCGTCGACATCACCGACGGCCCCGATGAAGGACGCCGCACGCTGCTGGCGTCCCCGAACAACGACGAGGACGCCGACGTGAATGTCGGCGATCACGTGCTGCTGGCCACCACCACCGACGCGGACGGCAACCGTTCCTACGCTTTCCAGGACTTCCAGCGCGGGACGCCGCTGTGGATCTGGCTGGCCGTCACCGTCCTCGCCATCTGCCTGGTCGGTGCGTGGCGCGGGGTGCGGGCGATCCTCGGCCTGGCGATCACCCTCGGCGTCATCGGGGTGTTCCTGCTGCCGGCGCTGGCCCGCGGCGGCAATCCGGTGATGCTGGCGATCACGGCGTGCGCGGCGGTGCTCTACCTGGTGCTGTTCCTGGTGCACGGGATGAACTGGAAGACGGCGTCCTCGTTGGGCGGCACGCTGGTCGCCATGCTCTTCGGCACAGGTCTGGCAGCACTGGCGATCGACACCTCCGAGCTGCGTGGACTCGCCGACGAGAACAATTTCCAGATCCTGCTGTATCTGCCCGGGGTGCAGGTCACGGGCCTGCTGTTGGCCGGGTTCATCCTCGGCACACTCGGTGTGCTCAACGATGTGACGGTGGCGCAGGCGTCCACGATCAGTGAGCTGCAGACGGCGAACCCGGATGCATCGCGATGGAAGCTGTTCACCACCGCCATGCGCGTGGGACGCGACCACCTGGCCTCGACGGTGTACACCCTGGTGCTGTCCTATGCCGGTGCCGCGCTGCCGCTGCTGGTCCTGCTCAGTGTCTCCGGACGGAGCCTGACCCACATACTCACCTCGGACATCATGGCCACCGAGATCCTGCGTTCGGCGACCGGTTCCCTGGCCCTCGTCGCCGCCGTACCGCTGACCACCGCGATCGCCGCGGTGACGACGAGCGTCCGTCAGAAGGACGCCACGCACGCCTGACCGGTGGTACCAACGGAGGCATGACCAAACTCGGCATCATCGGCGGCACCGGCCCGGAATCGACCCTGCTCTACTACCGGGCGATCTGCGAGGGCGTGCAGGCCAGACTCGGCGACGACGTCCTGCCTCAGCTCACGGTGGAGTCACTGAGCGTCTTCGAGGTCTTCCGGCACTGCGCCGCGCAGGACTTCGACGGGTTGACCGCCTACCTCTCCGCCGGCATCGGCTCCCTGGCCGCCGCCGGGGCACAGGTCGCCAGCCTCACCGCGATCACCCCGCACATCGTCTTCGACCGGCTGGTGGAGGCCTCCCCGGTCCCGCTGGTCTCCGCGGTGGACGCCGTGCGCGACGAGGCTGTCGCCCGCGGGACCGGCAAGGTGCTGCTGCTCGGCACCGGGTTCACCATGTCCCCGGAGACCAACGGTTTCTTCACCCGCCCCTTTACCGATGCCGGGGTCGAGGTGGTCCTGCCGGACGCTGCGGAGATCGAGGAGGTCCAGCACCGGATCGCCACTGAACTGGAACTCGGCGTCGTCACCGACGAGACCCGCGACCGGTTCGTGGGGATCATCGACCGGGTCCACCGCGCTGAGGGCGTCGACCAGGTCGTGCTCGGCTGCACGGAACTGCCGATGGTGCTCAACGATTCCGTCTCGCCGGTCCCCTGCCTCGACACGGTCGCGATCCACACCCGCGCCCTGGTGGACGCCGCCGTCGGCGACACTGAGCCCCGGCCTGGAATCTAGGGAATCAACCCGAGCAGCGTCGCCGTCAGCGCCTCGCGCTGGGCCTTCGTCAGTGTCCGGTGCACGTGGTCGTGGACCCACAGCCCGTCCGCGGCGATCTGCACCAGGTACGCCATCCGGGCGAGTTCCCCGTCCTCCCCGTCCGCGGTGAGCTCCGCGGTCGACGGCATCCAGCGCTTGTCGACCTCGTCCCAGATCTCGGCGAATTCGGGGTCAGACACCACGTCGAGCTGCACCATCAGCTCCGCCCGGGTCGCCGAATGGGACATCGTGGTCACGACCGCCCGCAGACGCGTCGCGGCGTCCACCTCCTCTGCCGGGGCCCCGGCCGCGGCGACCAGGTCCTTCTCCCACTCTGCGGCGAGGTACCGGTGGATCCCGACGAGCAGGTCCCGGCGCGACGGGAAGTGGTAGACGATGCCCGACTTGGAGAAGCCCGCGGCGTCCGCCAGTGATTCGTAGGTCACCGCGTCGAGGCCGGCGTCCCCGATGAGACCGACGGCGGTGTCCAGGATGAGGTCCCTCTTACTGGTGCGCAACGGTGCCCTTCGGGTTCCCGGTGAAACACCGGGCGGTCAGGACCGCGGCGAGCAGGGCCACGCCGCAGATGATGGCCAGGATGTACAGGTAGGCGGAGTCGTAGGCGGCGGCTGCGTCCGCCCCGAACACCGGGTCGTTCACGCCCAGCTCGGCGTCGTGCGAGACCGACTCCGGCGCCATGAGCGTGTAGAACATGGGCATCAGACTACCG
This sequence comes from Corynebacterium variabile, assembly GCF_006539825.1. Taxonomy (GTDB): domain Bacteria; phylum Actinomycetota; class Actinomycetes; order Mycobacteriales; family Mycobacteriaceae; genus Corynebacterium; species Corynebacterium variabile. Next base: position 169,399 of record NZ_BJNT01000004.1, on the reverse strand, counting down.
AGGATCGAGACGGAGACCAGCGTCCCGAACTCGTAGGAGACCTCCTCGATGGAGGACGCCATGCCCGCCTTCGACGATGGCGCCGACCCGATGATCGCCGTCGAGGAGACGGACATGACCATGCCGGCGCCCGTGCCGATCGCGACGAAACAGAGCACGAAGACCCACAGCGGGGCCTGCTCGAAAGCCCACATGCCGACGCCCAGACCGGCGGCGATGACGAGGAAGCCACCGCTGATCAGTGTCCGGAACCCGACCTTGTGCAGGTACGCCCCACCGAGGACGGACGCCGGGATCGCCGGCAGAGCCGCCGAGGCGACGAGCAGTCCGGCCTCGAGCGGGCTGAATCCGCCGGAGGTCTGGTAGCGCTGGGTGGTCACCATCTCCGCACCGGCCATGACGAACATCGCCAGCACGGCGGCGAGGGTGCCGCCGGTGAACATCCGGTTGCGGAAGATACTGAACTCCAGCAGCGGTTCCCGCCCGTCGGCGACCAGGACGCGCTGGCGGTGACGGAACGCCGCCACACCGATGCAGCCGACCACGATCGCCAGGGCGAAGAGGATCATGTTGCGGTCCGGGTTCGCCAGCTCCTTGATACCCATGACCATGCCGACCATGGCGAACATCGCGTACAGGGAGGACGCGAAGTCCCACTTCCGGTTGCGGTTCGGCATATTCGGCGGGGCGAAGAGGAGGGTGCCGATCAGTGCGATCGCGGCGACCGGGACGTTGATGAGGAAGACGGAGTGCCAGGAGTAGTGCTCCAGCAACAGGCCGCCGAGCACCGGGCCTGAGGCGGAGCCGACGACGGCGACGGACACCCAGATGCCGATGGCGGTGCTGCGTTCACGTTCATCCGGGAAGATCTGGCTGATCAGTGCCAGGGTGGCGGGCATCATCGTCGCGGCGGCGACACCGAGGACGGCGCGGGCACCGATGAGGTACTCGGCGTTCGGGGCGAGGGCGGCGAGCAGGGAGCCGATGCCGAAGGTGGTGACGCCGATGGTGAACATCAGGCGGTGCCCGATCCGGTCACCGAGCGTGCCGGTGCCGAGGAGCAGGCCGCAGAGGACCAGCGGGTAGGCGTTGATGATCCACAGACCCTCGAGGTCGGTGGTGTGCAGCTGGGCGCGCAGCTCCGGCAGTGCGGTGTAGAGGATCGAGTTGTCGGCGCCGACAAGGAAGAGGCCGAGGCTGAGCAGCACGAGGAATCCCCATCGCCTGGCGGGCGACAGGGATGCGGTCGTGGTCACGTGGTCCGGAGTGTGCAGGGTCGTACTCATAACAGTCCGTAACTGTACCGCACGTTCGGTGCAGTTATCAAGGTCAGAGCAGATACCGGAGAAGTAGTCCGCGCCACATCTCCGCACCGCACCACGGCGAAGGCATGAGTTCTTCCGGGCGGTTTACTGAATCGAAACAGAGATGCTTCCCCGGGAAACATTCGCCGGCGTAGAGTCACTCCGGTCAAACAGGCACCGCATCCCCGTCACCCACCACTGGAGCCCTGAATCTTGAGCACTTCCTCACGCACCGGCATCACCCTCGGCATCGTCAACGTCAACACCAGCGCCACCATGACGCAGACCATCGTGGACGCCGCGACCGCCGTCGCGGCACCGGACACGACCATCGTCGGCGTCACCCCGACCATCGGCCCCGAGTCCGTGGAGACCCACGTCGAGGCCGCACTGTCACAGGTCGGCGTCATCACCGCCGTCCACCGCCGCCACACCGCCCCGATCACCCTGGACACCCCGGCGATCGACGCCTGGATCATCGCCGGCTACGGCGACCAAGGCCGCGAAGCACTCCAGGAACTCGTCGACGTGCCGGTCGTGGACATCACCGAGGCCGCGGCCATCGCCGCGATGGCCGTCGGTGACCGGTACGCGGTCGTCACCACCCTCGACCGCACCGTCCCGATGATCCGGGGGCGCCTCGAGCTCGCCGGTGTCCACGACCGTTGTGTCTCTGTCAGGGGCACCGGGCTCGGCGTCCTCGAACTCGAGGAGGACGCCGAACGCACCGATGAACTCATCCTCGACCTCGCCGGCGAGGCCCTGGCGGCAGGTGCCGAGGTTGTCTGCCTCGGCTGCGGCGGCATGGCCGGCCGCGCCCGTGAACTCAGCGTCGAGCTCGGTGCACCGGTCGTGGACGGCGTCACCGCGGCGGTCGGTATCGCCGAGTCACTGGTCCGGCAGGGCCTCACCACCTCCCGGGTCGGCACCTACGCCGCCCGATCCCCCAAGAGGCTGTCCGGCTTCGAGGAACTCGAGATCCCAGAAACGGAGCTTCCATGAGCGGCATGAAAGACGAGGTCGTGTACCCGGAGGGTGCCGATCCTCAGCTGATCAACGACGACATCGCCCCGCTGAAGGAACAGAAGTGGGGCGCCTACAACATCTTCGCCTTCTGGATGTCAGACGTGCACTCCGTCGGCGGGTACACCACCGCCGGCGCCCTGTTCGCCATGGGACTGACCTCCTGGCAGGTCCTCCTCGCCCTCCTGGTCGGCATTTTCATCGTCTACTTCGCCTGTAACCTCGTCTCCCTGCCCTCGCAGCGCTCCGGCACCCCCTTTGCCGTGGTCTGCCGTGCCGCTTTCGGTATCCAGGGCGCGAAGATCCCCGCTCTGATCCGTGGCTGTATCGCGGTGGCCTGGTACGGCATCCAGACCTACCTGGCGTCCCACGCGCTGGTGATCCTCATGGTGAAGCTGCAGCCGGACTGGGCGGAGTGGGCGGACAAGGATCTCCACGGCTTCCTCGGGCTGTCCGTCCTCGGCTACATCGCCTTCGCGATTCTCTGGGTCGTCCAGGCGCTGGTCTTCTGGCGCGGCATGGAGTCCATCCGAAAGTTCATCGACTTCTGTGGTCCCGCCGTCTACATCGTCATGGCGGTCCTGGCGATCTACCTGGTCAGCGAGGCCGGTTGGGACAACGTCAACCTCAACCTCTCCGACCACCGGCTCACCGGCTTCGCCGTCTTCTCCACCTTCTGCGCCGCCGTCGCCACCACAGTGAGCTACTTCTCCGGTCCGATGCTGAACTTCGGCGACATCTCCCGGTACGGGAAGTCGCAGAAGGCGGTGAAGATCGGCAACTTCCTCGGTCTTCCGCTGAACTTCCTGGTCTTTTCGATCATGGTGGTGCTCACCGCCTCCGCGACTGTCCCGGTCTACGGCCGGATGATCACCGACCCGGTGGACACCATCGCCGAGCTGGACAACACCTACGCCATCGCTTTCGGTGCACTGACCCTGCTCATCGCCACCGTCGGTATCAATATCGTGGCGAACTTCATTGCCCCGGCCTTCGACTTCTCGACCGTCGCCCCGAAAATGATCTCCTGGCGCATGGGCGGCATGATCGCCGCGGCCGGCTCGATCTTCCTCACGCCGTGGAACCTCTACAACTCTCCGGACACCATCCACTACACACTGGACACGCTCGCCGCGTTCATCGGACCGGTGTTCGGCGTCCTCATCGCGTATTTCTACGTCATCAACCGTGGCGACCTGAACATCCCCGCCCTGTTCGACTCCTCCCCCTCCGGCGCCTACTGGTACTCGAAGGGCTTCAACGTGAACTCGGTCATCGCCATCTGCGTGGCCGCGGTCGTGGGCATCGTCATCGTGGTCGTCCCTGCCTTCGAGGACGCCGCCACCTACACCTGGTTCATCGGGGCGATCCTCGCCGGTGTGCTCGTCATCCTGCTGGAGAACATCCGACCGTCGGTGATCATGCGTGACGCCACGACCGCCGCGAAGGCCCAGGCAGACACGGCACGCATCCTGGACTGACCATCACCTCCGGTGGCGTTGTCAGGTGTTCACCTCAGCGCCACCGCACCGCCACCGGGAGGCCATCGCAGCGCCAGTCCGCCTCCGTACAGTCCGCCGGTGATCCCGACTGATCACCGACGAATCACCAACTGACTGTGACGGAGAAGAGAACCGTGCCACTCCTGGGCCGAGACCTGCTCGCCAAACTCAATTTCACTTCCAGCCGTTCCCACCGCACCTGCGTCTACAAGTGCGGTGACGCCTGCGCCAAAGCGGTGCCGAACACCTCCGACAACCCCTACTTCCGGGACATCCTGCGCCGCGAGGTCGGCCGTCGGAGCGTCCTGCGTGGTGCAGGTACGGCCGCCGTGGTCCTCGGCGGAGGCAGCCTGCTCGCCGCCTGTGGTGGTGACGACGCCCCCGCATCAGCCAGCGGCACCCCGACCGGTGGTGGAGCCCCGGAGGCACCGGCAGGTCTCCGGTTCGACCCCGTCGCACCGAACACGAAGGACGCCGTGACGGTCCCCCACGGCTACAGCAGCGATGTCGTCATCCGCTGGGGAGACCCGGTCGTCCCCGGCGCCGCCGACTGGTCGGTGGACAACCAGACCCGGACGAATGCCGAGAAGCAGTACGGCTACAACTGCGACTTCGCGGCTCTCCTGCCCGTCCCCGGCCAGGACCGCCGGTTCCTCCTGGTCTCCAACCACGAGTACACCACCCCGCAGCAGATGTTCCCCGGCTACGACGCCGACAACCCCACCGAGGAGCAGGTCCGCATCGAGATCGCCAACCACGGCCTCTCGATCATCGAACTGCAGTCCAATGACACAGACGGTCGGCTGGTCCCGGTCATGGGCCGCTACAACCGCCGGATCCACGGCGAGACGGTGTTCCAGGTCACCGGCCCGGCCGCCGGCCATGACCTGCTAAAGACCTCCGCCGACCGGTCGGGGACCGAGGTCCACGGCACCTTCAACAACTGCGCCGGCAGTGTAACCCCCTGGGGCACGATCCTGTCCGGCGAGGAGAATGTCGACCAGTACTTCGCCGGTGGCGCGGAGGCGAAGGGGAAGGACGCACAGGAGCGCTTCGCCCGCTACGGCATGGAGGACGCCGAGACCGCCCGGAAGTGGGAACGTTTCGACCGTCGCTTCGACATCCGCAAGGAGCCCCACGAGGCCCACCGGTTCAACTGGGTCGTCGAGATCGACCCGTGGGACCCCACCTCGACTCCGGTGAAGCACACCGCCCTGGGCCGGTTCAAGCACGAGGCCGCCGCCGTCCACGTCACCGACGACGGCACGATCGTCTCCTACTCCGGCGACGACTCCCGCTTCGAGTACATCTACAAGTTCGTCTCCTCGAAAAAGCTCGTCGAAGGCGGGGAGGGCACCGCCGCCGACGCCCGGGCGGAGAACATGAAGGCTCTCGACGAGGGCGTCCTGTACGTGGCCGTCTTCGAGGGGAACTCCGACGATTTCACCGCCGACACCCTGCCCGACGACGGAGCCTTCGACGGCTCCGGCCACTGGGTGAAGCTCGCCACCTGTGGCTCCGACGGCGCGGTGGAGTCCCATGTCGACGGGATGAGCGGCGAAGAGGTCCTGATCTTCACCCGCCTCGCCGCGGACAAGGTCGGGGCGACGAAGATGGACCGACCCGAGGACGTCCAGCCCCACCCCACCACGGGCAAGGTCTACGCCGCGCTGACGAACAACGAGTACCGGGGTGCGGCCCGGCCAGGGAAGAACGACGAGGAACCGAGGGAGTACGCCCCGGTCACCGAGAACAAGAACGGATACGTCCTGGAGCTGGACGACCAGCACGCCGGCGAAAAGTTCACCTGGAACCTCCTGCTGGTCTGCGGCGACCCGGCGGCGGCGGAGACCTACTTCGGCGGCTTCGACAAAGACAGCGTCTCTCCGATCTCGTGCCCGGACAATCTCGCCTTCGACTCCTACGGCAACCTGTGGGTCTCCACCGACGGCAACGCCCTGGAATCCAACGACGGTCTGTTCGCCGTCTCCCTCGAGGGTGCGACCCGTGGGCTCACGAAGCAGTTCCTCACCGTGCCCGCGGGGGCGGAGACCTGTGGCCCGGTGGTCACCGAGGACCGGGTGATTGTCAACGTGCAGCACCCGGGTGAAGACGAGGAGGCCACCACCGAGAACACCACCTCGCACTGGCCCGACGGCGGGCACTCCCTCGCCCGGCCGTCCACCGTCGTCGTCTGGCGCGACACGTACGGTGCCGCGCCCATCGGCGGATAGCCTGCCCCGGTGACCGGTCACCACCGCCGCCGAGGTCTCCGTAAACTCGGTCCGCATCCTGGACTAAACTGTCTGCGTGACCTCTGCAAACTCTGCTCCTGATCCCGGCGCCCTGTGCGCCGCACTGGGACGCCACGCCGACGCGCGCCTGACTACCACCGATGACCTGGTGCGCGGCCCGTGGGCGAACCCGGTGACCTGGCGCCAGCCCGTGCACACCGTGTACGTCCCCGCCCACCTCATGACCGGCGCCACCCGCGATCCGCAGATCGCCCGGACCTGGGGCGACGCCGCCCTCGCGGCCCTGGAATCCTACGGTTCCGCCACCGGTCTCGCCCTGGCACTCGGCGTTCCGGAGCAGGACGCCGCCACCGTCGGTGCACTCACCGTCGCCAAGCTGCAGCGCGAACCGGTCGAGGATCTCCGGATCGACTTCGAGGACGGCTTCACCCAGCGTGGCGTCCCGCTCGAGGACAGGGACGCCGACGAGGACGCCCGGGCAGCCGAGGCCGCGGACATCCTCGCCGACTGGCTCGACGCCGATGGCAGTGGCACAACCGGCGAGCGCCCCGGATACGCCCCCGCCTTCGCCGGGATCCGCTTCAAGTCCTTCGACCCGGCCGTCCGCGACCGTGGCCTGCGGACCCTGGTGATCGTCCTGTCAGGGCTGGCCGGACGCGGCGTCCTGACGAAGGTGCTGGCGAACGACCCCCGCGCCCTGCGCCTGACCCTGCCGAAGGTCCAGCACCACAGCCAGGTCGAGACCTTCGTCGAGATCCTGGAGCAGCTGGAGGAATCCTTCGGCGTCCCCGAGTCGACCCGGATCCCCTTCGAGGTGCAGGTGGAGACCCCACAGGCCATCGTCGGCATCAAGGGTGAGGCCGAACCGGCCCGCATCCTCGCCGCCGGTCAGGGCCGCATCCTGTCGCTGCACTACGGCACCTACGACTACTCCGCCTCCCTCGGGGTGGACGCCGCCGAGCAGTCCATGGAGCACCCGGTCGCCGACCACGCCAAGGACGTCCTCCAGGTCGCGACCACCGCGGTGGGCGTGGAACTGTCCGACGGCTCCACCAACCGCATCCCGGTCGGTTCCCCGGAGCAGATCCTCGACGGCTGGCGGATCCATCACCGCCTGGTCACCCGTCACCTACGCCGTGCGGTCCGCCAGGGCTGGGACCTGCACGCCCACCAACTCGTCACCCGCCACCTGGCGACGATCGCCTACTTCCGGGCATCCTGGGAGGTCAGTGCCGAGCGACTGCGCGACTACGTCGCCGGCGACGAGACCCGCTGGATGGACGAACCCGCCACCGCCAAAGCGATGTCCGGTTACCTGCTGCGCGCCCACGCGTGCGGCGCGGTCACCGACGAGGAACTGGCCACCACCGGCGTCTCTTCCGGGGACCTGCGCACCCTGCTGGTCACCGGACGGCTGTAGGCGACCGTAAACACAGTAGAAAGGCATCATGAGCACCCGAATCTTCCGCGCTGAACAGGCCGTCTACCTCCCGGAGGACGCCGAAACCGGCACCCGACCCGTCCTCGGCCCCGTCACGGTCGTCATCGACGGCGAGACCATCGTCTCCGTCACCCCGGGACTGACCTCCGACATCCACGCCGGGCACGACGCCGAGATCATCGACGTCCCCGTCGACCAGGTCCTCATCCCCGGCCTGGTGGACACCCACGTCCACGTCAACGAGCCGGGACGCACCGATTGGGAGGGCTTCACCTCTGTCACCCGCGCCGCGGCGTCCGGCGGTGTCACCACCCTGCTCGACATGCCCCTGAACTCCATCCCCTCCACCGTCACCGTCGCCGCCCTCGACGAGAAGCAGGCTGTGGCGAAGGAGAAGGTGAAGGTCAACGTCGGTTTCTGGGGCGGGGCCGTGCCGGAGAACCTCGGTACCGGTGACCTGAAGGCCCTGTGGGACCGTGGCGTCTTCGGCTTCAAGTGCTTCCTGCTGCACTCCGGTGTCGACGAGTTCGCGCCGCTGTCCACAGAGCAGCTGCACCAGGCCATGACCGAGATCGCCGAGTTCGACGGCCTGCTCATCGTCCACGCCGAGGACGGCGACATCATCGACGAAGCCACCTCACATGTGGATGCGGCCGGTGGGGTCGACGAGACCTTCGACAGCTTCCTGGCGTCCCGCCCCTCGGCCTCGGAGGCGAAGGCCATCGCCACCGTCATCGCCGCCGCCGAGGAGACCGGCTGCCGGACCCACATCCTTCACCTGTCGGACTCCGGCTCGATCGACCAGATCGCCGCCGCCCAGGAACGCGGCGTGCGCATCACCGCGGAGACCTGCCCGCACTACCTCTCCCTGTTCAGCGAGGAGATCCAGAACGGTGCGACGCAGTACAAGTGCTGCCCGCCGATCCGGACGGCCGGCAACCGTGAGCGACTGTGGAAGGGCCTCGTCGACGGCGTCATCGGCACCGTCGTCTCCGACCACTCCCCCTGCACCGCCGAGCTGAAGCGCTTCGCCGAGGTTGCCGAGGCACAGGCGTCCGCCCACGAGAACAACGAGCTCACCGCCTTTGCCGCGCTGGCCGCCAAGGGCAATGACCTCGGTGCCGGTGGCGCCGACCACCGCGGCTCCGGCGGCTCCTTCGGGACCGCCTGGGGCGGCATCGGCGCCGTCGAGCTCGGCCTGCCCGTCGTCTGGTCGCAGGCCCGGCTGCGCGGCCTCGGGATCACCGACGTGGTCCGCTGGATGTGCCAGAACCCCGCCGAGTGGGCCGGCCTGACCGACCGTGGCGCGATCCAGGTCGGACGCCGCGCAGACCTGGCACAGGTCAGCGCGGACGACGCCTTCGTCGTCCTGCCCGAGAACCTCAACCAGCGCAACAAGGTCACCGCCTACGCCCAGCGCGCGCTGGCCGGCGTGGTGACCCGCAGCTACATTGGCGGCGAGACGGTGTACGTCCGCCCTGCCACCCCCCAGACCCCTGCCGCCGCCGGTGAACCCGGCGATCTGGCGGTATTCCCCGCCGACGTCCGGCCCTTCACCCTGCGCCCCTCGTCGGACGCCCAGTAGAACTGAGGAAGACATCATGAGTGCCACCCCCACCGAACAGCCCGGGTTCACCATCTGGCCGGACCTCGCCAGCCGCGCCCTCGCCGGCTCCGTGATCTGGGCCTCCGACGAGGCCTTCGCCGAGCGCGAGAACCTCATCGCCGCCCACGAGCCCGGTTTCGACCCCGACGAGTTCGGCAACAAGGGCAAGGTCTACGACGGCTGGGAGACCCGCCGTCGCCGCCACGACGAGATCGGCGGGTACGACTCCGCCATCGTGCGCCTCGGCGTCCCCGGGCAGATCAAGGGCATTGTCGTGGACACCGCCTGGTTCAAGGGCAACTACCCCACCCAGATCGCCGTCCACGGTCTGACCTGCGACGAATACCTTCCGGCCGAGAAGATCGCCGCCCTGCCGGAGAGCGCCTGGACCACCCTGGTGCCCGCGAGTGACGCGAAGGGCGACCACAAGCACTACTTCGAGGTCTTCCCCGCCGCCGCCGAGCAGCGCTTCACCCACATCCGCCTCGACATGATCCCCGACGGCGGCATCGCCCGCCTTCGCGTCCACGGCCAGCCGGTGCCGGACCCCCGCTTCCTGGGCTGCACCATCGACCTCGCCGCGGTGGAGAACGGTGGCCGCGTCACCGACTGCACGAACATGTTCTACTCCAGCCCGAACAACGTCATCTCCCTCGGTCGGACCCGCAACATGGGTGAGGGCTGGGAGAATGCGCGTCGTCGCACCGAGGGCAACGATTCCGTCACCGTGCAGCTCGCCGGTGAGGGGCGGGTGCGCTGGGTCGAGATCGACACCTCCTACTTCGTCTTCAACTCCCCCGGCGATGTGAGCCTCACCGGTATCACCGACTCCGGAGAGGAGATCGAGCTGGTCACGAAGACTCGCGCGCTGCCGGACACCCGTCACCGCTTCCTCGTCTCCGACCCGGCCGAGGGCGAGACCGGCCCGACCCCGGTCGTCGCGGTGCGCGCCGATGTCTACCCCGACGGTGGCATCGCCCGCCTGCGTGTGTGGGGGGACCTCACCGAGGAGGGACGCGCCACTGTCGAGGCGCGCTGGTAGTCACCCTCACCGAGGGACACATGCCTGTAACCCCTCCGTATCAGGGCGGCCTGACCCTCAGAATATGATGGCCCCCATGACCGTCATCTATGACCCGACCAAGCCGGAGCGCAACCGCCCCGCTCCCCTGCCGGATGCCGAGGCGTCCGCCCGCCTCGCGGCGCTGGCGGACCAGGCCCGCGCCGACATGGCGCTCATCGGCCACAACCACGACTGGGTCCCCGCCCCGGCCGAGGGGGCGTACAACGTCCTCGTCCTCGGTGCCGGCCAGGCCGGTCTGGGCTCCGCCTTCGCCCTGTCGCGCCACCGCATCGGTGCGGTGAAGGTCATCGAGGGTGGCCCGGCCCACGAGGTCGGCTGCTGGACCCGCTACGCCCGCATGCACACGCTGCGCAGCCCGAAGAACATGAAGGGTATCGAGCTCGACATCCCGTCGCTGCACACCGAGCGCTGGTTCGAGGCGAAGTACGGCAAGGAGGCGTGGGATGCCACCGACCTGGTCCCCCGTGAGGACTGGAACGAGTACCTCACCTGGTACCGCGACGTCACCGGTGCGGACGTGGACTTCAACACCACCGTCACCGCCGTCCACAAGCCGGACGCGTCAGGCTACTTCACCGTCGTCGCCACCCGCGACGGTGAGCGGGTCGAGTACCGGGCCCGGCGCGTCATCTTCTCCCTCGGGCTCAAGGGTGGTGGCGGAACCTTCCTGCCGCCGCTGGTCGAGAACCTGCCGGAGCATCTGCGCTTCCACACCGAGGACGACATCGACTTCAATGCCCTGGCCGGTAAGCGCGTCCTCGTGCTCGGCGGCGGTGCCTCCGGCTTCGACAACGCCTCCACGGCGCTGGAGGCCGGTGCCGCGTCGGTGGAGATGCACGTGCGCCGTTCCGACATCCCGCGCCAGAACTCGCTGCGCTGGATGGAATTCCCCGGCATGCAGGAGCACTTCTACGATCTGACCGACGAGCAGAAGTGGGAATTCTCCCTGTTCAACGGTGGTCTGCCGCAGCCGCCGACGCAGGCGTCCGTGTGGCGTGCCTTCTGCCACGGCAACTTCTCCATGCTCACCGACACCCGCTGGGCGGACGCGACCGTGCGCACCACCGACGGTGTCGAGGAGGTCGTCGTCACCGACGACAAGGGTGTCGAGCACGTCGGCGACGTGGTCATCTCCGCCACCGGGTACGCCGTGGACCTGGGTCTGCGTCCGGAGCTGGAGGAGTTCCTCGACGACATCGCCCTGTGGTCCGACGAATTCGGCCCGGCCGAGGGGCACCCGATGGGCGGCTGCCCCTACCTGGGCGACGGTTTCCAGTTCCAGGCGAAGGACGCAGCATCCGCCGAGGCGAAGGAGTACATCCCCCGCCTGGTGCACCTGTCCACCGGTGCCCGTGCCTCCCACGGTGTGGCCGGTAACCAGCTCTCCGGCATCTTCGCCGGTCTGACCCGTGTCGCTCAGCGGATCGCCACCGACATCACCAAGGAGAACTGGCCGACGTTCTTCCGTGAGTTCCGGGCCTTCGAGCACATCGAGATCACAGAGGCCGGCCCGCACCGCGAGGGCGAGGCCTGGTACCCGGACGGCCCGCGTTACTGAACCTCGGTGCCCCCTTTCCCCTCTGTCCGCAGCACGCAGCCTGAGGTCGTTCGCGAGAGGTCTGGAACGACCTCAGCCTGCGTAATGCCGACACTCCCGGACGGCCCGCGGTACTGATCGGGCCTGTCGCACTACCCCTCTGCGCCGACGCGGGCCTCCGCCTCGGCCGGGGCGTCATCTTCGTCGCCGGTGAGAAAGGCGTAACTGATGCCGGCGATCGCCGCACCGACCAGCGGGGCGAGGATGAACACCCACACCTGCGACAGTGCGTCCCCACCGGCGTACCAGGCCACGCCGAGTGAGCGGGCGGGGTTCACCGAGGTGTTGGAGACCGGGATCGAGATGAGGTGGATCAGGGTCAGCGTCAGGCCGATGGCCAGCGGCGCGAACCCGGCGGGGGCCTTCTTCGAGGTCACCCCGAGGATCACCCAGAGGAAGACCGCGGTGAGCACGACCTCGGCGACGATCACCTCAGCCAGGGAGTAGCTGTCCGGGGAGTGCTCGCCGTAGCCGTTGGTGGCGAAACCGGACTCGCTCGCACTGAAGCCGTCCTTGCCGTTGGCGATGACGAAGAGGACGCCACCAGCGACTGCACCGCCGACGACCTGGGCGATCCAGTAGGGGACGACCGCTGCCCACTCGACGCGCTTCGCGACAGCACAGCCGAGTTTGACGGCGGGGTTGAAGTGTCCGCCGGAGATGTGGCCGACCGCGTAGGCGCCGGTGACGACGGTGAGGCCGAAGGCCAGCGCGACACCGACGAAGCCGATGCCCATGTTGATGGTGCCGTCGGAGACGACCTTGGCGGCGAGGACTGCGGAACCGCAGCCGCCGAAGACGAGCCAGAAGGTGCCGAGGAACTCGGCCCAGAGGCGGTGGGTCATGGGAACGGGGGACATGGCGTCACTCCTGTGGTGGAAGTGAGTGATGTTACCTATGACACTCCGACCATCGCTGCCTTCGGCGCGGAACATAACCCCTCCAGCGCGAACACGACCCCTCTACCGGCAGGAAACACGGGTAACGACGCTTTCACTTTCACGGCACAGACCCGCAAAGACCGCTCCGTAGATTCAGTGGTGTCAGATACAAGACAGCGGCTCAGCCGGATCTGCATGGCGTCGGGATGACGGAGCGAAAGATCGTAGGGGAAACCGCGTGATATGGAAGGACCACCATGGTTCAGACCACCACGCCCACCGACATCGCCACCACCATCGCCACCGACAACTTCACCAACGCAGAGCTCGGACTCGAGACCCGCATGGGCGGCATCGGCACCGAGACCACCGACCGTTCCGTCCCGGTTATCGACCTCGACAACTGGGACCTCACGCCTGAGCAGTGGGACGCCAAGGCCGAGGAGTTCTGGCACGCCGCGACCACCATCGGCTTCTTCCAGCTGAAGAACTTCGGCATCACCAGGACCGAGATCGAGGACGCCTTCGCGACCTCCGCGCGCTTCTTCGCCCTGCCGAAGGATACCCTGGAGACCGTCGCCAAGCCGAAGGGCAGGAACGTCGGCTTCGAGTACAAGTCCCAGATCCGCCCCTCGACCGGCACCCCGGACGAGAAGGAGAGCTACCAGATCACCCGCCCGCTCATGGACGGCCTGTGGATCGACGAGGACGCCAACCCCTCCATCGCCGGTTTCCAGGAAGACTCCCTCGCCTTCGAGGCGAAGTGTCACGAGGTCGCCATGCGCGTCCTGGAGTTCTTCGCCGTGAAGCTCGGCTTCGAGAAGGACTACTTCCGCAAGGTCCACAACCCTGCCTCCGACCTGCACCAGTGCACCCTGCGGATGATCCACTACATGGCGATGGACGCCAAGGACAACGTCGCCGACCCGAACGGAAACCCGGTCTGGCGGGCCGGAGCGCACACCGACTTCAACCTGCTCACCCTGCTGTTCCAGACCGACGGCCAGTCCGGCCTCCAGGTCATGCCGGGTGCGGACGCCGGTCAGGACGTCCAGGCCTGGACCCCGGTCCCCGCCTTCACCGACGTGCTGACCTGCAACATCGGCGACATGCTCATGCGCTGGTCCGATGACCGGCTGAAGTCGAACTTCCACCGGGTGAAGGCCGCCGACATCGGCGTCGACATCCCCGAGCGCTACTCCATGCCCTACTTCGCCCAGGCCGACCGCGACGCCGTCATCGCCGGTCCCGAAGGCAAGTACGAGCCCATGACCGCCGGCGAGTACCTCGACATGCGCATCCAGGCGAACTTCGGCAAGGCCGAGTCCACGACGTAGGGCATCCGCCCGTTCCCCACCCCACGTCCGCATCACGCACTGTGAGGTCGGTTCACCCCACCCTGAACCGACCTCACAGTGCGTGATGCCGACATGCCTTCCCACCCGCTCAAGCGTTGACCCGCTCAGGAGCATCGCCCTGGCGGTGGCACTGGGCCTGCTGTCGAAGCTCTCCACCGGGATCTGGTCGAACTTCCCCTCCTGGACGCAGACGCTGCTGTCCGACGGAGTGGTCCTCGCCGCCCTCGCCGCCTTCTTCCTCAACCTGCTGTTCAACCACACAGGTATCGCGGAGAAGGCCCGGACCGCCCGCAACGAGACCCGGCCCACCCCTGGATCCCTGTTCCTCTGACCGCGCCGTCCCTGTACTCTGACCAGTACATATCACTCCCAGGCAAGGTACATGGTGGACGTCATGAAGTTCCTCACCCGGTTCGCGGTCTCTCTGGCGTCCTCCGCCGTGGCGATCCTGCTCTGCGCGCTGTTCATCGACAGGTTCACGCTGTCGTTCGGTGGCATCGTTGTCGCGGTGATCGTCTTCACGGTCGCCCAACTGGTGCTCGCACCTGTGGTCACGAAGCTGGTCGGCCGCTACGCCGAAGGATTCGTCGGCGGCGCCGGCCTGGTCTCCACCCTTCTGGCCCTGTGGATCGCCACACTGCCGTCCGGTGGTCTCGTGATCCACGGTGCCGGCACCTGGGTAGTCGCCACCGTCCTCATGTGGGCCCTCACCGCCGCCACGACCCTCATCATCGCCGCGGTGCTCAGGAAGCGGTCACAGACTCCCGCTGCGTGACAGCAGCGGGATGATCTGCTCCAGCTTCTCCTCGCCCTCGTCACCGGTCCAGCCGACAGGTTCGAGGATCTTCGCCCAGGCCCGGGGAATCTCCGAGATATAGGTGTGCCCGTGCCCGTCCGGCACATCCGTCGACACGGCCATATCCGCACTGACCTGCAGGAACGTGATCAGCGGAATCCACTGCGTCGAATCGAGCACATCGGGTCCCCGTGATTCGCTGAGCCAGTCCGGCCGGTTGAAGATCAGGTCCGGCGACCACCAGGTGATCGGGTCGGACGCGTGCTGCAGGTACACCACCCGGGGTTCGTTCCACTCCGAGTCCAGCTCTTCCAGGTCGGAGGCCTCGGCCGCGAACCGCAGATGCTCACCGTTGTCGTACACCGGGAGCCGCTCGGGGGAACCGGCGTCCCGCTGGTCGGTGGCTTCCCGCCACAGGTCGTTGTTGAACGTCGGCCCGACGAACAGTGCCCCGTCGGTCCGGGCGGTGAGCGTCGGGATCGTCCCGAACGCCGCCTCCGCACCGAAGGACCCCAGGGACTCCCCGAAGACCACGATCTTCGGACGCCGGTTCTCCGGCAGCTCCCGGATCTTCGCGTCCACCGCCTCGAAGAGGTACACCCCGGCCTGCCGGGCACGCTCACTGTCCACCAGGAAGGACAGCCAGCTGGGCAGGTAGGAGTACTGCATCGACACGGTGGCGATATTGCCGTTGTACATGTACTCCAGCGAATCGACCGTGGCCTGGTTGATCCAGCCGGAGCCGGTGGCCGAACCGACGGCGATGATCTCACGTCCCAGTCCACCGGCGCGGACCAGTTCCTCGGCGGCGAGTGCGGCATTGGCCCGCAGGTCGTCCCCGGAACCGAGTCCGACGAAGGAGCGGATCGGTTCGACAGCACGGGAGCCGTTGACCTCCTCCAGCTGCTCGGTGGACGGCCCGTGGGAGACGAATGTGCGTCCTTCCCGACCCAGGGACTCCCAGCTCACCAGGGATTCCGGACCGCCGGAGCGCCATTCGGAGGTGGGTTGCACGGACGTCTCGCTGGTCTGGTCGTTGGCCGCGGCGAAGGACGCGTTGAGGAACTGCATCGAGTATTTCGCGACCACACCGTTGGCGAGGAACACCGTGAGCGCGATCACCACGGCGATCGAGGCGACCCGGGCGATCCGCGGCGGGACCAGCAGGCCCAGCCATGTGTAGAGGGTCCGGACCAACGTGCCCCAGCCCTGGCCGAGCAGCACCAGCACCAGGAAGACCAGTGCGGCCACGACCACGGTCACCGGGAAGACGGTCCAGGCCAGAGGGGATTCACCGACGAGATCACGGACCTCGTTCTGCCACTCGCGGAACTTCCACAACCCGGCGACGAACCCGACCAGGGCGACCACGCCCAGCGGTGCCCACCACCGCCAGGAGAGGGTACGGCCCCGCCATTCGGAGAAGTCGCGGGAGAACATGTAGCGGACCGCCCAGGACAGGAAGACGCCGATCATGTAGCCGCACGCCGCCGACGCACCGCTCACCGCCCCCTGGAACAGCGGCCCGCGGGGCAGCAGGGAGGGGGTCATCGACAGCATGAGCAGCACCACGGCGACAACTGCCCCCGTGTAGCTCAGTCGCAGGCGGTAGGTCGTCATCCGACCGAGCCTGGTTTCCGGGGTTTCCGGGGTCTCGGTGCGAGTGTCCGCGCCAGTCTCCGCGCCGGTCTCGGCAGGTTCCGCTGCCGGTGTCCCGGCGGGTACCTCAGAGGGCCCTGTACCGTTCGTCGAGGCCAAAGGTCTGCTCCCATCGGGTCAGTGGGTCTTCCCCGTCTCCAGTCCGGAGATGGTCGCGGGAAACTAACAGGTCACGGTACATCATCGTCTGCCGCAACCCCGACACCAGCATCGGTGATTCGCGCAGCCCGTCCCAGCCCGCGGACCATGTCAGCGCGGAGGCCAGCCGCCACACGCTGATCTCCGGGTTCCAGTCGAGGATGCGCCGCACCTCCCACGCGCGTCTGAGGACATGCTCGGCGGTCTCCCGACGTCGCGCCGCCAGCCCGGAGAAGACGTATCCGTGACCGGGGATGACCAGCAGATCATCGAACTCGGAGATCCGGTCGAGGGACTCCAGGTACTGCACCACCGGGTTGCCGCCGAGCTGGCCGACGCCCAGTCCGATCCCCGGGTGGATCTCCGGGAGGATCATGTCAGCGGCGAGGAAGATCCCGGCGTCCGCGTTGACCAGGCACATGTGACCTGGGGTATGACCGGGGGTGATGACCGCCCGGGCCCCGAGGTCGTCGTCGAGGCCGTGGTCGGCGAGGAGGTCGCCGTCGGCGAGCCGGATGTCCGGGTGGCGTCGGGGGATGAAGCCCGGGACGCGGGGATTGTTCATGTGCTCCACGGCGGCGTCGAGGACGCCGGCCGGTGCCCCGAATGCGTCGGGCCAGGGGGCGTAGGGGTCGTCGGCGTCGCCGGTGCGGGACTTCTCCACACTGCGCCACTCCTGCTCGCCGACGATGAACCTGGCACGGGTGGCGTCCAGCAGGCAGGACGCCGCGGCGACGTGGTCCGGGTGAGCGTGGGTGACGATCACCTGGGAGATCTGTTCGAGGCGGCGTCCCCGGTCACGGAGAAAACTGTCGAGGTCGCGGAGGAACTCGCCCTCCTGTTTCCTGCCGGTCCAGCCCGGGTCGATGACGGTGACGCCGCCCTCCCCCAGGTGAATGGTGGAGAAGACGGCCGCCATGACGCCGGAACCCGGCATCGCCACCGGACGCACCCAGGTCTCGGTGCCGTGGCCACCGTTGCCCGGGCCTCCGGCGACGCGCACCGGAGCGGGGGGACGGCTGTTCTTCGCGGCGGTGTACTGCGGCTTCGCGAAGGGGGTCACCTGGGACGCGACCGGGGAACTGGACATGGGTTCAACGTACCGGGTGGCGTGACCCCGCGCTGACGGTGACCCTCATCACGGTCGCCGCAGTTCCCTGCCCCGTCCTGCACCGGTCACTAGTATTGCCCCATGAGCGATTCTCCGTCCGGATCTCGGGCACCGCGGCGTGGCCGACCCCCGACTGGCACCTTCCCGGTCCTGCTCGCGGATGTCGGGTGATCCGGTGAAGATCCACCACCTCAACTGCGGCAGCATGCGTCCCTGGGGCGTGTCGGACGGCCTGGTCTGCCATGTCCTGCTCATCGAGGCCCCCGCCGGACTCGTTCTCGTCGACACCGGACTCGGACTGCGCTACGGCACAGAACCCGGCCGGATGTTCGGGCCGTCACGCTTCTACGTGCGACCGGTCTTCACCGAATCCGAGGCCGCGATCCGGCAGGTCCGCGCCCTGGGTTTCGACCCCCGGGATGTCCATGACATCGTGCTCACACATGTCGATGCCGACCACGTCGGCGGAATCTCGGATTTTCCGTGGGCACGGATCCATCTGACCGGGGACGAGGCACATGCCGCTCTCGCACCACGGACGCTGGTCGAGCGGGCGCGCTACCTCCCCGCCCCACGCGACCGGCAACCTGACCTGGTGCGCCACGACCCGCGCTCGGGAGACAGGTGGCGCGGATTCACCTCCGCCACCGAGCTGAGCGACATCGCCGACGGGATCGTCCTGGTCGCACTGCCCGGACACAGCCGCGGTCACGCGGCCGTGGCGGTCGACGCCGGCGACCGATGGGTCCTGCACAGCGGCGATTCCTTCTACCACCGCGGTCAGATCGACGGTGGTGGTGGCGCCCCGCTGAGCCTGACCGCGATGGAACGGCTGATGGCCTACGACTGGCCACAAGTCCGGGACAACCACGCCCGGCTCCGGGAGCTGTGGGCGCAACAGGATCCGGACCTTCTCATCGTCAACGCCCATGACCCCGCCCTGCTGGCAGCTGCCAGGGCGGGGGCCTGACTACCCGACGGCCACCATCGCCCCCGACGCGTCCAACCCGGCCCCGGTCAGTACCGCGTCAGTACCGCGTCAGCACCGCGTCAGTACCGCTCGGGCTCTTCGCCGAGGTTGAACTTCCGGCCGGAGAGGCCGTCCTCGTTCGGGGTGATCACCACGTAGTTGTACTTCAGCGTCGGCAGCCAGGGCTTCAGCGGCGCTTCATCGGCCGCGTGGATCTCGGTCGTGTCCTTGAGGATGCGTGCGGTGCCCTTGACGATGACGGACCAGGCTTCGCCGGTGTCCTCGGAGGTCTGCTCGACATTGTCGACCTCGAACAGGACATCATCGTTGAGGTTGAGGCTGAACAGTTTGGTGCCCTCGGCGGTGCGGAAGAGGATCTTTCCGTCATGCACGATGTAGTTCAGCGGGAAGAGATCGATGTCGTTCTTCCGGTGGACGACGAGACGGCCGAAGGTCTTGGTCGCCAGGAGGTCCAGGGACTGCTCGTCGGTGAGGTGGGTGACGGGAGAGTGGTTGTCGGTCATGCCCCCATTGTCCCACCCCGCCACCCTCCCCTCCCCCGGATGTGGGGACCAGCGGGGGCAGTAGGACGCCGGTACCGGGGGTGACATGTCTGGAATTTCACGACGAGGGCAGCCGCAGAAGCCACATCGGATCCACTTCGACAGTCACCGACCTGTTCGCCTGACATTTCAGA
Organism: Corynebacterium variabile; assembly: GCF_006539825.1. Taxonomy (GTDB): domain Bacteria; phylum Actinomycetota; class Actinomycetes; order Mycobacteriales; family Mycobacteriaceae; genus Corynebacterium; species Corynebacterium variabile. The sequence goes on along the minus strand of NZ_BJNT01000004.1, from coordinate 149,977 downwards.
CTCAAACCCTTAGTATCACCGGTAGCAAGAAGTGAACAGTGACTCACAGCACCTCCTACCCACAGACGGGAACACATCACAATGCTCGGACAGATGATGGACCAGCCGCTGCTCATCAGCAGCATCGCGCGCCACGCGGACCGGCGGTTCGCCGACCAGGAGATCGTCTCCTTCACGGTCGACAACCCGCGCCACCGCTACACCTACCGGGACGCCTTCTCACGCGCCCGGAAGCTGGCTAACGCCCTGGCACGTCACGGTGTGGAGCAGGGTGACCGTATCGGCACCATGGCCTGGAACGACTACCGCCACTTCGAGCTCTACTACGGTGTCTCCGGCTCGGGTCTGGTGTGCCACACCATCAACCCGCGCCTGTTCGAGGACCAGCTCGTCTTCATTATCAACGATGCCTCAGACAAGTTCCTCTTCCTCGACCCGATGTTCGTCGGCACCGTCGAGGCACTGCTCCCCCGCCTGGACAATGCACCGCAGCTCGTCATCCTCACCGATGACGGGCACATGCCGGAGACTTCCTTCGATGCCGTGAGCTACGAAGCCTTCATCGCCGACGAGTCCGACGACTACGACTGGCCGCTGTTCGACGAGAACACGGCATCCGCCCTGTGCTACACCTCCGGTACCACCGGCAACCCCAAGGGCGTCCTCTACAGCCACCGTTCCACGGTGCTGCACAGCTTCGGTGTCTCCCTCCCGGACGTCTTCGACCTCTCCGCCAAGGAGGTCGCCATGCCGATCGTCCCGATGTTCCACGTCAACGCCTGGGGCATCCCCTACGCCACCGCGCTGACCGGCACGAAGCTGGTCTTCCCCGGACCGAAGATGGGCGATCCTGCCGTCCTGCAGGAGCTCATCGAGGAGGAGGGCGTCACCAGCTCCGCCGGCGTGCCGACCGTCTGGCAGGGCCTCATCGCCTACCTGGACGCCACCGGAAAGCGCATCGACTCCGTGAAGACCCTCGTCGGCGGCGGTTCGGCGGTGCCCTACTCCCTCATGGTGGCCTATGAGGAGCGCTACGGTGTCGACCTCGTCCACGCCTGGGGCATGAGCGAGACCAGCCCGCTGGGCTCGATGTTCCACACCTCGCCCGCCCTGGAGAAGCTGCCCGAGGAGGAGCGGCAGAAGGCACGCGCCAGCCAGGGTGCCCCGCCCTTCGGTGTGGAGCTGCGCATCGTCGACGACGAGGGCGGCGTCCTCCCCCAGGACGGCGAGGCGGTCGGCGCCCTGCAGATCCGTGGTCCCTGGATCGCGTCGTCCTACTTCAGCGCCGACGGCCCGGGCACGGTCGGTGCGGACGCCTTCACCGCCGACGGCTGGTTCGACACCGGTGACGTGGCGTCCATCTCCCCGCTGGGCTACATGCACATCGAGGACCGGGCGAAGGACCTCATCAAATCCGGTGGTGAGTGGATCAGCTCCATCGAACTGGAGAACACCGCCGTGGGCCATCCCACGGTCAAGCAGGCTGCGGTCATCGCCATGCCGGACGAGAAGTGGCAGGAGCGGCCGCTGCTGGTCGTGGTGCCCGAAGAGGGAGCGACGATCGACGCCGCGGAGCTGCTCGGCTTCTTCAACGGCCAGGTCGCCAAGTGGTGGATCCCGGACGCGGTCGCCGTCACCGACGCGATCCCCCTGACCGCCACCGGCAAGATCAGCAAGCTGGACCTGCGCAAGCAGCTGGACGCCGGGAAGCTCACGGTCCAGTCGCCGGCGACGGCGTAACCGGCGATCCTGCTACGCTCGCTCCCTGACACGGGGTGCCGTCCGATCCGGGCGGCTGAGATCACACCCGTTGAACCTGAACCAGTTCGTACTGGCGGAGGGATTGTCAGGGTTTACGCGCGTCTGTGCACGTTCAGGCACGCATGCCCGAAGGTCCTTACCGCTTGTGACCGAAAGGCATGAGCATGAACCTCACCGATCAGACCGTCCTCGTCACCGGGGGCGCCCGCGGCCTCGGCCGGGCACTCACCGACGCCTTCCTCCGCGAAGGCGCGACAGTGATCGTCAACTACCACTCCAGCGGGGATACCGCGGCGTCCCTCATGACGGAGAACCCCGGACGCCTCCTCGCCGTGCAGGCGGACGTCCGCGACCGGGAGCAGGTCGACGCCCTGTTCGCCGCGGTCGGGGACGCCGGCCTCGGACCCGTCACCACGGTCGTCAACAATGCGCTGGTCGACTTCTCCTTCAATGGGGACGCCCGTCCCAAGGCTTCCGACATCGCCTGGAGCAGCTTCCAGCAGCAGTTCGAGGGGGCGGTGGGCGGTGCGGTGAACGTCATCCAGGCCGCGCTGCCCAACTTCCGGGAGATCGGCAGCGGACGCGTGGTGAACATCGGCACGAACCTCTTCCAGAACCCCGTCGTCCCCTACCACGACTACACCGCCGCCAAGGCCGCGCTTCTGTCGCTGACCAGGACCTTCGCCGATGATCTCGGACCGGAGAACATCACCGTGAACATGATCTCCGGTGGCCTGCTGCGCACCACGGACGCCTCCGCCGCCACGCCGGAGGTCGTCTTCGACGGCATCGCCGCCGGAACCCCGTTGCGTGAGGTCACCACTCCGGAGCAGTTCGCGGACACGGCCCTGTTCTTCGCGTCCCCGTGGGCCCGCGCGGTCACCGGCCAGAACCTCGTCGTCGACGGTGGCCTGGTGAAGAACTGATGCACCTCAATCTCTTCGCCCACGGCTGCGGGCACCATTCCGCCGCCTGGCGGGCACCGGGCTCCGCCGTCGACCGGCTCGGCGACGTGACCTGGTGGGAGGACCTGGCCCGGACCGCGGAACGGGGGCGCTTCGACGCCGTCTTCCTCGCCGACGGCCAGTCGTTGAGCCCGACCCCGGGACCGTCCTGGTTCCTCGAACCCGTCACCGCGCTGACCGCCCTGGCCCGGGCGACCACGAGAATCGGCCTGGTCAGCACCATCTCCTCGACATTCTGGGATCCCTTCCACACCGCCCGGCTCAGCGCGAGCCTGGACCATATCTCCGGTGGCCGCGCCGGAATCAACGTGGTGACCTCCATGACGGACGCCGAGGCCCGCAACCACGGGATGGACCGGCTGCCCGACCACGAGGAACGCTATGCCCGCGCCGCCGAGTTCATCGGTGCCGTGACCGCCCTGTGGGAGTCCTGGCCGGCCGGGTCACCGCCGACCGCGGCTGTCCCGGTGGACCATCACGGACATTTCTTCGACGTCGACGGGCCGCTGAACATCCCCGCCACCCCCCAGGGCCACCCGGTGCTCTTTCAGGCCGGGGCGTCCGAGCCGGGTCGTGACCTTGCCGCCCGGTACGCCGAAGGTGTCTACGCCGTGGCGTGGGACCTCGGATCCGCCCGCGACTACCGCATGGACCTGCGACGGCGCGCCGCCGAGTACGGTCGCGACCCGGATAACCTGGTGATCATGCCGGGTCTGGTGACCTTCGTCGGGGCCACCGAGGAGGAGGCCAGGGCGAAGCAGCGGGAGCTCAACGAACTGCTGCCGGTGGCGGACTCCCTCCGTCAGCTGTCCTTCTTCGTCGGCCGGGACACCTCCGGATGGGCACTCGATGAACCGGTGCCTGACCTTCCGCCGTTGGCGGAGTTCACCGGTCCGGCGGGACGCTACGCCACGATCCTGCGGATTCTCGCGTCCTCCCCGGACGGTCGTCCGACCGTCCGTGACCTGCTGGGTTACCTCGCCGCCGGTGGCGGCCACGCGACCTTCGTCGGCACTCCGGAGCAGATCGCCGACGAGATGGAGCGGTGGGTCGTCAATGGTGCGGCCGACGGATTCAACCTCATGCCGCCCACCCTGCCCGGCGGGCTCGATGATGTGGTGGACCTGGTCGTCCCGGTCCTGCAGGAGCGCGGCCTGTTCCGCCGGGAGTACACGGCGGACACGCTGCGAGGGCATCTGACGTCCCGATGTCGGCATCACGCAGCCTGAAGCTGGTCAGCCCCCTGCTCCAACGACCTCAGACTGCGTGATGCGGACATGCGTGCAAGGAAGACCCGCCTACCGCCGCGAGGACAGCACCCGCTCCGACTCACGCGCCGTGTCCGAGGCGTTGAGCTCCAGGGACCGCGACCCGGCGAGCTTGCGGGCCACATGCTCGCCCACGGTCAACGGCTCGTAGCGGGCGGGGTGCGAGTCGTCGACCATGCCCGGCAGCGGACCGACGACGGCGTCCACGTTCCCGTCGTGGAAGAACGCCGCCGACCGACGGCGCAGGATCGTGCCGTCCACCACCGGCGGCTTCACCCTGTGCAGCGTCGACTTCCACTGGTCATTGGTCAGCCGGGCGGTGACATCACCCAGGTTGACCAGCAGCGCACCCGGCTCGGGCAGCACATCGTTCCACGACCCGTCCGAGCCCAGCACCTGCAGCCCGGCGACCCGGTCGGCCCAGAGCACGGTGACGATGCCGTAGTCGGTGTGCTCGCCCATCCCGTTGAGCTCACCGTCGAGCTCCACGGTCACCCCTGGCTCCAGGGCGTAGTTGATGGTGCGCAGCACGTCGATGGAGTGGTCGGACAGGGATCCGATGGTGCCGCGGGGCTGGCCCAGGGCGTCCTCGAAGATGTCGACGAGAGTCTCGGCCACTCCCTGGGCAGCGCCGAACCACGCCTCCAGTTGCGACCGGAAGCCGGCCATCCCCTCGGCACCGGCACCGGTCTCGGCGGGCCACACGTTCTCCGGGTAGTCCGCGGCCGGCAGGTCGAGTTCCGGGAAGTCGGACGCCTGCACACCGATGTTGAAGGCCTCGAAGAAGTCGTTCATCCCGGTCGCGGACTCCACGCCCAGCGACAACGACAGCCGCTCGGACTTCGGGGCCGAGTACCCGCGGTTCACGCTCGGCGGCGTGGTGACCTCCTTCTTCACCTCGAGGTCTCGCAGGAAGAAGGCGTCCAGCGCCGAGGCCAGGCCGTCCCACACCTGCGGGTCGATGCCGTGCCCGGTGAGCTGGATGAAGCCGACCTCGCGGGCGGCGGCGTCCACCGCGGCGGCGACCTCGGCCTTCTCGGCGTCGGTGCCGCCGGTGGCGTAGGCGGTGATGTCGATGACGGGGACGTGGAAGTCAGTCATGTCAGGTCCTTTCAGGATCGTTGAGCGAGAAGAGAGTTCAGCTCGGCGGCGAGTCCGTGGGCATCCGCGGTGAGCAGTTCACCGTCGCGCACCACCCATTCCCCGGCGACCATCACGTCGCGCGGTCTGCGTCCCGGGCTGGCCCACAGCAGGCCCGCGGGCCAGTCGTGGACGCCGGCGTCGGCGACCCCGGAGCAGTCCCAGACGCACAGGTCGGCAGGGGTTCCGGCATCGAGGACGCCCAGTTCCGGACGCCCCAGACCCGCGGCGGACCCGGCGGTCGCCATGCCCAGCGCCTCCTCGGCGGTGAGGACGCGCCCGGTCAGTCCGGAGACCTGCACCGCCAGCCGGGCGTCGGCGAGCAGGTGCCCGCCGTCGTTCGAGCCGCCGCCGGAGGTGCCCAGACCGACGGTCACCCCGCGGTCCAGCAGGTCACCGACCGGGGAGATGCCCCAGCCCATCGGCACATCGCAGCCCGGCGCGTGGGTCACGGTCACCCCGGAGGACGCCACGACCTCGAGCTCGGCCTCCGAGATCCCGCACAGGTGGGCCAGGGTCACGCCGGGCTCCAGCCAGCCCCAGTCTGCCAGCAGGTCCAGCGGCCGGCACCCGTACTTCTCTGCGGCACGTTCGACGTCGACCTGTTCATTGGACTGCGTGCGGCGCAGCAGCCCCAGTTCCCTGGCCACGTCGCGCAGGGCGGCGAAGGTCTCGGGCCCGTCGGTGTGGGCGCCGGAGGGGCCGACGGCGAGCTGCAGCATGCCGCGTCCCACCGGGTCCCCGTCCATCCCGGCGAAGGCGGAGTGGATGGCACGGACCGAGTCGACGACGGCGTCGGCGTCCTCCCCGGTGGTGCCGCGCACGAAGCAGAGCCTGGCACCGAGAGCGTCGGCTGCACCTGCCGTAGCCACGGCGAGATCCACCGGTGGAACCCCGTCCGGCCAGGTCAGATGGTGGTCGGCGACGGTCGTCACCCCGCACAGCAGAGACTCCGCCACGCCGACGGAGGCCGCCGCGGCACCGAGTTCCGGGGCGACGGCGTAGTCGCGGTAGGCCTGCCCCATCACCGACAGCCACCCGGCCATCCGCACACCGCGGGTGCCGGGCAGCGTCCGGAACGCGGACTGCAGCAGGTGGTGGTGGGCGTTGACCAGGCCCGGGGTGACGATGCAGCCGGAGACGTCGACGATCTCGGCGTCCGTGGGCAGGACGGTGGTGATCGTCCCGTCGACGACGGCGACATCGGATGACGTCCCCACCGAGGTCAGGGCGCCGCGCAGGACGGTGCTCACAGGTCCAGCACCAGCCGTCCGGAGAAGCACCGGGAGACGCACACCATCATCGACTCGTTCTCGGCGCGCTCCTCGGGGGTCAGCACCGCGTCGCGGTGGTCGACCTCCCCGGAGACGACCTCGACCTCGCAGGTCCCGCACATCCCCTCCCGGCAGGAGGACGCCACGAGCCGGCCGTGGTCCTCGAGAACGGACAGCACCGAGGCGTCCGAGGGCACGGTGAAGGTCTCCCCGGAGGACGCCAGGGAGACGTCGAACGAGGTGGTCTCCCCCGAGGTGTCCGGGGCGGTGAACTGTTCGGTGAAGACGTCCACCGCCGGTTGGTCGGCGACCACGGCGGCGACGTCGTCGGCCAGGGTGCCGGGCCCGCAGACGTAGACGGCGGTGCCGCGGGGCAGGTCAGCCAGCTCGGCGGCGAGGTCGACGCGTCCTCCGGAGGAGCCGTGGAAGCTCACCGCGCCCCCGAAGGTGGAGCGCAGTTCCGGCAGGTAGGGCATGGCGTCGGTGGTGCGGGCGAGGCAGAGCATGCGCCAGGGGCGGTCGGAGCGGGCGACCTGCGCGGCCAGCGCGATCATCGGAGTGACGCCGATGCCGCCGGCGACGAAGACGTAGTTCAGTGCGCGGGTCAGCGGGAAGTGGTTGCGCGGCTCCCCGACCTGCAGTGGTGTACCGACGGTGGCGAGCTCGTGGAGTGCTGTCGAACCGCCGCGTGAGTCCGCGGCGCGGTCCACGGCGATGGTGTAGCCGGAGCGGTCGGCGGGGTCGGAGCACAGCGAGTACTGGCGCACCAGCGCTTCCCCTGCTCCACCGCCGGGGACGGTGACGTCCAGGTGGGCGCCGGGCGTCCATCCGGGGAGGACGCCGGGGGCGGCTGGTTCGAGACGGAACTCGTCGACGCGGGCTGTGAGCGGGCGTCGGGCGGTCACGGTGACTGTGACGGTTGACGGAGCGGACACAGCGGACACAGGAGCGGACATGGATTCACCTTCGCAGAGATCGGTGCCACCCCAGCCCGGCGCGTACACGTCACACCGTAGCACTGTCCCGCCGACATGGCACCACATCACTGCAGGTCAGAGGATATGCAACACGGGAGAAACACGACCGCACCCTTATACTCCGACACACCCGAAGTGTCACCGCAGTGAACAGAACCCGAAACAGACGGGAAACACGGTCTCCGTAGATTCACCTCCTGCATGACGAACCACGCGGTGCACGACCGTTGTCCGGTTCCTGAACGTCTCCGCCCCAGCCCGGCGCAGACGACGGACACAAGAGAGCACTCCTGCACACCGCCGACTGTCATGGTCGATCTTCTCCCGGTCGCCGTCCGGCGTCCGGTACCAGCGACCAGTGCAACCGGCGATGTGACGCTTCCGTTGACCACGGGACGCGCACCGCCGACGGCTGCACCGGTCACCCCCAAGACCCGGTAGAGGAGGGTCCGATGAGTGTCATTCCCGGAGCACAGCTCCACGGCATCGCCGGCGTGCACCTGTACGGTGCCCCGGCCGGACGACTGGTGGACATCACCGTCGACGGCACGACCGTCGCCGGGGTCCTCCCCCACGATCCCGCCCGTGTACCCGCGGCAACGTCCGACGAGAACTGGCTGGACCTGCACGGGTACACCGTGTTCCCGGCCGCCGCCGACCCGCACGCCCACCTGGACAAGGCACTGAGCCATGACCTCGTGAACCCGCCCGCCGGCGACCTCGACGGTGCCATCGCCTCCTGGGTGAAGGCCGCCGACGGATTCACCGAGGAGGACATCCTCGACCGGGCCCGGCGCGCCGCCTGGCTGATGCTCGCCCAGGGCACCACCGCGGTGCGCACCCACGTGGATGTCTACCCGTCCGATGACTCCTCCCTCTCCTCCGCCGCCTTCCGCGGCATCCGGGCCCTGACCCGGCTCCAGGAGGAACTGGCGGGCCTGATGACCCTCCAGATCGTCGCCCTGGTGCCCGCCCACACCCCGGACGACCAGGTCACCGCCCTGACCGGTGGTGCACTGGACGCCGGAGCGGACCTCGTCGGCGGTGCCCCGCACCTTGCCGGGGACCCGCTGGCCCAGACCGATGCCCTGCTGGATGTCGCCGAGGCCCGTGGCGTGGGCTGTGACCTGCACACCGACGAGTTCCTCGCCGGTTCTTCCGGTGACCGCGCACTGACCGTCCACCGCTATGCCGGGCGTGTCATCGGCTGGCCCGCCGACCGGATCCGCGGCGCCGGCCACTGCTGCCGACTGTCCCAGATGGACGCGTCGGAACTGGCGGACACTGCGTCCTCCCTGAAGGACGCCGGGATCCACGTCATCGCCCTGCCGGCGACGAACCTGTACCTCCAGGGCGGCGACGGAACGCAGGGGCTGCATGAGCGTGGCATCGCCCCGCTCACCGCGCTGCGCGACCACGGAGTCGCCGTCGCCGCCGGTGGTGACAACATCCGTGACCCCTTCAACCCGACCGGTCGCGGTGATCCACTCGAGACCGCGTCCCTGCTGGTCACCGCCGCACACCAGACCCCGGAGCAGGCCATCGACCTGGTCACGGTCGACGCGCGCACCGCCCTGGGGCTGCCACCGGCAGGCCCCGTGCCCGGACAGACCGCCGACCTGCTGTGCATCCGCGCCCCGGACACCCCGGGGCACCCCACCGCAGCCACGTTCCTCGCCGCGGCACCGGCCGACCGCACCGTCATCTCGGGCGGACGCCTCGCCGCACAGACCACCCTGACCACCCATCTCCCCGACCTCCGGCCGGTCGGCTGAGCTTCCCGTTCCTCAGAGCAGCCCGGCCTCCGACCCCGCATCCACCGCGAAAAAAGGAGAACACCCGTGAGTACCCCGAGTACCCCACTCGTCAGCTTCGCCGACACCGGCATGACCTTCGACGGCGGCACGACCGCCCTGACCGGCGTGTCCGTCGACGTGCGCCCCGGTGAGTTCATCAGCGTCGTCGGCCCGTCGGGCTGCGGCAAGTCCACCCTGTTGCGCCTGGCCTCCGGCCTGGAGACCGCCACCGACGGCGTGATGACCACCTCCACCGACCGGATCGCCTACGTCTTCCAGGATGCCACCCTCCTGCCCTGGCGCTCGGTGAAGGACAATGTCCTGCTCCTCGGCGAACTCGACCACCTGCCCAAGGCCGAGCAGGAGAAGCGCTGCACCGAGGCACTGGAGACCGTCGGGCTCACCGGTTTCGAGGACCACCTGCCCCACCAGCTCTCCGGCGGCATGAAGATGCGCGTCTCCCTGGCGCGCGCCCTGACCATCGAGCCGGAACTGTTCCTCTTCGACGAGCCCTTCGCCGCGCTCGACGAGATCACCCGTGAACGCCTCGGTGTGGAACTCACCCAGCTCTTCGCGGAGAAGGGCTTCGGCGGGCTGTTCATCACCCACTCGGTGAGCGAGGCGGTATTCATCTCCACGCAGGTCGCGGTGATGTCCGGCCGCCCCGGCACCATCGTCGACGTCGTCGACGTACCCTTCGACTTCCCCCGCAGCCCCGAGCTGCGCTTCACCCCGGAGTTCACCGCGATCGCCGAACGGGTCTCCACCTCCCTGATGGCGGCCCACTCATGACGACCACCGCACCCACCTCCACCGCACAGACCACGTCCAAGGAGGACGCCGTGTCCGTCCCCACCGCCGCCGCCGCGACCGCCGCACCGGTCGGCTCCACACCCGCTACCGGCCGGCCGACGCGGAAGGTCAACATCCCCTACGCCTCGGTCCTGCTGCCGCTGGCCGTCCTCGCCGTCGTCGTCGCCGTCTGGTACCTGGTCAGCTACGTCTTCCTCGACGAATCCCGCCGCTTCCTCATGCCGCCGCCCGACCAGGTCGTCACCGAGGGACTGTTCGGTCCGAACGCCGGCGAGATGTGGCAGGCCCTGTGGCAGACCACGAAGATCGCGATGACCGGCCTGCTCATCGCCGCGGTCATCGGCATCGTCTGGGCGATCGTCATGGCCCAGTCGAAACGCGCCGAGACCGCCCTGTTCCCCTACGCCGTCTTCCTCCAGTGCATCCCGGTGCTGGCCCTCGTCCCGCTCATCGGTTTCTGGTTCGGCTTCGGCTTCTCCGCCCGCGTCTTCGTCTGCGTCCTCATCGCCCTGTTCCCCATGGTCTCGAACACGCTCTTCGGCCTGCAGTCCGTCGACCCGGGCATGCGCGACCTCTTCGCACTGCACAAGCCCTCCCGGCTGACCGTCCTGCGCAAGCTCGAGATGCCCGCGGCGATGCCCTCGATCTTCGTCGGCCTGCGTACCTCCGGTGGCCTCGCGGTCGTCGGCGCGATCGTCGGTGACTTCTTCTTCAAGCAGGGGACGCCGGGCATCGGCGTCCTGCTGGACAACTACCGCTCCCGGCTGCAGTCCCCGGACCTGTTCGCCGCGATCATCCTGGCGTCCCTCCTCGGCGTCGTCGTCTTCCTCGTCTTCGGCCTGATCGGCAACCGCGTCGTCGGCCGCTGGTACGGCAAGTAGACCCTGTCCCACCCCCTCTGACCTCTCAGGAGCTCCCCATGAAGTACACCGTCCGTACCCTCGCCGCGGCCACCCTCGCCGCCGGCACCGCCGTCTCCCTCGCCGCCTGTGGTGGCGACGACAGCACCTCCGCCGCGTCCTCCTACGACGGCGAGATCGGATCGACCGACCTGTCGGCCGTCTGCCCGTCCACCGTCACCGTCCAGACCGACTGGTTCCCCGAAGCCGAGCACGGCCACCTCTACCAGCAGCTCAACTACGGCGGCGAGGGCAAGGACGCCGTCACCATCGACGCGGACAAGAAGACCGTGTCCGGCCCGCTGTTCGACGGCGACAACGGCTACACCGGTGTCGACCTGGAGATCCGTTCCGGCGGCCCGGCGATCGGCAACCAGTCCGTCACCTCGCAGATGTACCAGGACCAGGACATCCTCCTCGGTTACGTCGACACCGACCAGTCCATCCAGCAGTCGGACGCCATGCCCACCGTCGGCGTCATGACCACGCTGGAGAAGTCGCCGCAGATGATCATGTGGGACCCGGAGACCTACCCGGACGTGCACTCCATCGCCGACCTCAAGGACACCGGCGCGACCGTGCTGACCTTCGCCGACATGTCCTACATCAAGTACCTCACCGGCGCCGGGATCCTCGACGAGTCGCAGATCGACGAATCCTACGACGGCGCCCCGGCCACCTTCGTCGCCGCCGGTGGCGGGAAGGCCCAGCAGGGCTACTCCTCCTCGGAGCCGTACAACTACGAGAACACCATCGACGGCTGGAAGAAGCCGGTCGACTACCAGCTCATCCACGATGCCGGCTTCCCGACCTACAAGTCCTCGCTGGCCGTGCGCTCGGATGCCAAGGACGACAACGCCGACTGCCTCAAGGAGCTCATCCCGGTCCTGCAGCGCGGCACGAAGTCCTACATGGAGGATCCGACGGCGGCCAACGACCTCATCGTCAAGTCCGTCGCCGACTTCAACTCCGGCTGGGTCTACGACCAGGCGAACGCCGACTACGGCGTGTCCAAGATGCGTGACGAGGGCCTGGTCGCCGACGGCGCCGACGGCACCCTCGGTTCCTTCGAGGACGGTCGCCTGGACAAGCTCGTCGACATCCTGAGCCCCATCTTCGCCAAGCAGAACACCCCGGTGAAGGACGGCATCGCCATGGACGAGATCGCCACCAACGAGTTCCTCGACCCGTCGATCTCCCTGGGGTGACACCGTGAAAAACAGAACCCGCACCGTCGCCGCCGGCGTCCTGACCACCGCCGTCGTCAGCGTCCTCGCCGCCTGTGGTGGCGGCGACAGCACCTCCGCCGCGTCCTCCTATGACGGCGACATCGGCGCCACCGACCTGTCGGCCGTGTGCCCTTCGACCGTCACCGTCCAGACCGACTGGTTCCCCGAGGCCGAGCACGGCCCGTTGTACGACCTGCTCGACCCTGCCGGGGACGGGAAGGACGCCCTGGACATCAACGCGGACAACAAGGTCGTCTCCGGCCCACTGTTCGACGGCGACAACGGGTTCACCGGCGTGGACCTGGAGATCCGCTCCGGTGGTCCGGCAATCGGCAACCAGACGGTGACCTCGCAGATGTACCAGGACCAGGACATCATGCTGGGCTACGTCGACACCGACGAGTCGCTCCAGCAGTCGGACTCGATGCCGACCGTGGGTGTCATGGCGACGATGGAGAAATCCCCTCAGATGATCATGTGGGACCCGGAGACCTACCCGGATGTCAAGGAGATCAAGGACCTCAAGGAGAAGGACGCCACCGTCCTCGTCTTCCCTGACCGCCCCTACGTCCGCTACCTCACGGGTGCGGGCATCCTCGACGAGTCCCAGATCGACGAGAGCTTCGACGGCGCCCCGGCGAACTTCGTCGCCGCCGGCGGGGCGAAGGCCCAGCAGGGCTTCTCCTCCGCGGAGCCGTACAACTACGAGAACACCATCGACGGCTGGAAGAAGCCCGTCGACTACCAGCTGGTGCATGACGCCGGATTCCCGACGTACAAGTCCACCCTCGCGGTCCGCTCGGACGCGAAGGACGACAACGCCGGCTGCCTCAAGGAACTGATCCCGGTCCTGCAGCGCGGCACGAAGTCCTACATGGAGAACCCGGACGCCGCCAACGACCTCATTGTCCAGGCGGTCTCCGACTTCAACGCCGGCTGGATCTATGACGCCGACAACGCCGTCTACGGTCACGAGACCATGCGCGACGAGGGGCTCGTCGCCAACGGCTCCGACGGCACCCTCGGGTCCTTCGACGCCGACCGGTTGCAGGAGGTCACCGACATCGTCACCCCGATCTTCGCCGAGCAGAACACCCCGGTGAAGGACGGCATCGCCCTGGACGAGATCGCCACCAACGAGTTCCTCGACCCGGAAGTGTCGCTGTGAGCCAGGCAATACGCGAGGGCGTGAAGGTCAGCACCGACGTCGGCCATCTCTTCGCCGTCGCCGGCGATGACGGACGCCCCGACTTCTCGCCCGCGGACGTCGACGCCCTGGTCGACGACCTCATCGCGGTCCTCGGGCCCCGTGGGGTCTCCCAACTGCCGCGGTCGGTCGACCGGGCGTCCCGCGACGGATCGGGCATGTCCCCGGTGATCACCGCGCAGCTGGACGCCGGGGAACTCAGCGTCCCCGACGTGGTCTGCTATCCGCGCTCCGTCGACGAGGTCCCGGAGATCATGCGTGCCGCGGTGCGTCACGGCGTCCCGGTGACCACCCGCGGCAAGGGCACCGGCAACTACGGGCAGGTGCTGCCCCGGTTCGGTGGTCTCGTGCTGGACATGACCTCGCTGACCACCATCCACGGTGTGGATCCGGACGCCGGCACGATCACCGCGGACGCCGGGGCGAAGATGCTCTCGCTGGAAAGCTACGCCCAGGAGCACGGCCAGCAGCTGTGGATGTACCCCTCGACGGTGCAGTCCACGCTCGGCGGTTTCCTCGGTGGCGGCTCCGCCGGCACCGGCACCATCGTCCACGGCCGCAACCACGAGGGTTTCGTCACCGCCGTCGACATCGTCCCCGCGACCGCCGATGCCCGCATCATCCACCTCGAGGGTGAGGACGCCCAACCCTACGTGCACACCTACGGGGTGGCGGGCGTCATCGTCCGGGCGACGGTGAAGGTCGAACCGCTGGGTGACTGGCGGAACGTCTACGCGTCCTTCCCCGACCGGTCCTCGGCGTTCGCCGCGGCGACCGCGGTGATGCGGGCCCGGCTGCAGCCCCGGCTGATGTCCGCCGACGGTCCCGACATCGTCGCCGCGCTACCGGACGACGAGGCACTGGTGCCGGGACGCGGCAGTGTCCGCGGCATCCTCGACGCCTCGCGTCTGACGGAGTTCGAGACGATCGTCGCCGACCACGGTGGACGCATGGAGGCGTCCCGTACCGGGATCAACGCCTCGGTGAAGCTCTCGACCCTGTCCTACAACCACCCGACGTGGTGGCTGCAGAAGAAGGAGCCGGGCCGCTGGTTCCACATGGAGTGCCAGGGTACAGCCGTCGTCGACCGGTTCGAGGAGGTGCTGGACGTGTACTCGGTGCCTGACGGTGGCGGGAATGAGTTGCGCGCGAACTTCCACCTGGAGGTCGGCAACGACATGATGTTCGGCATGCTCAACGGGCCGGTCCTGCCCGGTGAGTCCATCGACACGGTGCGTGACCGGATCGCCGCCGGGGTACCGCAGCTGGAGGCGCTCGGTGTCTCCGTGCACTCCCCGCACCAGTGGTACATCGACCTGGAGCCTGACCGGGTGCGGCGACTGGCCGCGGACTTCGACCCGCACGGACTGCTCAACCCCGGGAGGTGGATGTGAGTACCGCGTCCCGCCGCTGGGCGGATCTGACGACGGCTGAGGTCGGCCGGGTGATTACCGCCGGGTCGTTGGCCGTGGTGCCGGTCGGCGCCGTGGAGCCCCACGGTCCGCACCTGCCGATGTCCACTGACCTGGTGATGGCCGAGGCCGTGGCGTCCGCGGTGGTGTCCCGTGCCGTGGACGCCGGGCATGACCTGTGGCTGCTGCCGGCACTGTCGGTGACCAAGTCCGATGAGCATGCTGCACTGCCCGGGACGCTGTGGCTGAAGGCCTCGACGTTGTTCGCGACGCTGGTGGACCTCGGTCGGTCATTGGCCGCTGCCGGGGTGCGCCGGGTGCTTTTCGTCAACGGGCACGGCGGCAACTCCGCACTGCTGGAGGTCGCCCTGCGGGAGCTGCGTCGACGCTTCGACCTGCGGACCTTCCTGGTCTCTTCGCCACCGACCCCGGGCGAGACGGAATGCGGCATGGGCATCCACGCCGGCTGGTCGGAGACCTCGATGATGCTGCATGTCGCACCGGAGCTGGTGGATATGGACGCCGCTGCTGAGCTGGGGCCTAAGGTGGCTTCCTCGGTCGCAGCCTGCGACCATGTCGGTTTCGGCAAGACGGTGAAGTTCGGCTGGCTGTCCACGGACTTCGATGCGTCCGGTGTGGTCGGTGATCCGACGGGTGCTTCGGCGTCGGCCGGTGAGCGGTTGTTCGAGGACTACGTCACCTCCGTGCTGGATGCGCTGCCCGAGGTCCTGACGTTCAATCCGGGGAATCTGTCATGAGAAGTAGCGTGGACATCATGGACCAGACCGCTGACCCCGCCGCCCTGTTCGACGCCTGGATGGTGGACTTCCGCGTCCTTATCGCCGAGGACGCCGGGCTGACCTGGCCGCCGACATCCGCGGACCTCTCCGAGGTGCCGCCGGTGCTCATGACGCTCGCCACGGTCGGCCCCGACGGTTATCCGCGGACCAGGAATGTCATGGTGAGCCGCACGGAGGAGGGACGCATCTTCTTCCACACCGACTCTCGCTCGGAGAAGGTGCGGCACATCGGGCCGAACTCGAAGGTCTCGCTCACCGTTCTCGCCGCGGACCGGTCGAAGCAGGTCACCGTGGTGGGTGATGCTGTCCGCTCGACACCGGACGAGGAGGCGGACGCCTTCGCCGACCGGTCCCGCTACCTGCAGCTGCTCGCCTGGCTCAGCGACAAGGATCTGGCGGAGAAGCCGGCGGAGGAACGCCACCGGGTGTGGGCGCAGTTCAATGCGGAGAACCCCGGACTGACCCCGCCGGAGACCTGGGCGGGCTTCGCCGTCGTTCCGCGGGAGTACCTGTTCTGGACCGCCGACAGTGACGGTCCCTCGCAGCGGGTGCACTATGTGCGCGCTGAGGGTTCCGCGGATGCCTGGACGACCGAGGTTCTCCCCGGCTGAACTGCCCCTGGAGCGCCCGTTGACTGCCAGGAAACCGGACAGAAACACCGGCACCGTAGATTCAGAACGGTAACGCGGTGCACGACCGCTGCCCTGCCTCACGCAGGGCACAAGAGAGCATTCCTGCACACCGCCGTCTGACCGTCATCTGACATGTCACTGACCCCAGCCGGACCCAGGAGGTTCCATCTGCCATGAGCACGCTCTTCATCGACGCCGTCATCATCCCCGTCGACCCCGCCCAGCCCCGCTGGTTCCGCGGCTGGCTCTCCGTCGACGACGACGGACGCATCACAGGTCTCGGCGAAGGGACACCGGACCCTGCGACCACCGCGGCGTTCTCCGAGGTCGTCGACCTCAACGGCGCCTTCCTCGCGCCCGGATTCATCTCCGCGCACAGCCACATCTACACCGGCGGCATGCGCGGCATCGCCCACACCGAACCGCTGTACACCTGGGTCACGCAGAACTCCGCGATGCTCGCCGAGGCAGACCCGGAGATCATGTACTGGCTCTCCCGCGCCGGTGGACTCGACCACCTCGCCGCGGGTGTGACCAGCGTCTACAACTTCACCCAGTCGCGCGTGGTGTGCCGGTTCGACTACGCGTCCTCCACGCTGAAGGCGGTGAAGGTCCACGACCCGGACTTCGTCACCCGCCAGATCGACGGCGTGGCGGACGCCGGTATCCGGTTCGTCACCTCGGTACGCGTCGACGACGAGCAGCTTCCCGAGGCGGACGCCGTCGCCGGATTCGACGCCGCGATGTCCCACCTGACCACCATCGACGCCAAGACCCCGGCACTGAACCTCGGCGGCTCGGTCTACGGCGCGGTGCAGTGGGCGTCCGGCCGGCGGACCGCCGAGCTGGAGAAAGAGCTGATGGAGAAGTGGTCGATCACCAACCAGGCGCACTTCGTGGAGACCGCCGAACAGATCGAGATCCAGCAGGCGAAGTTCGACTGGTACGACGACGCCGGTGTCCTCGGCACCGACTTCGCCTTCGGGCACTTCGTCCACCCGACCGAGCGGATGGTCGAACGGGTGGTGGAGTCCGGTACGTCGGTGGTGTGGCAGGCGATGTCCAACGGCCGCCTCGGCTCCGGCATCGCCGACATCACCGGGTTGCTCACCAAGGACGTGACCGTGGGCATGGGTGTCGACGACCAGTCCTGCACGGACACCTCCGACCCCTTCGAAAACATGCGCACCGGACTGTTCACCCAGCGTGCGGTCCATTCGGACGCCTCGATCATGTCGGTGGACCGGGTGCTTCACCTGCACACCCTCGGCTCGGCGTCCTCCATCGGGGTGTCGGACAAGGTGGGTTCGCTGACGGTCGGCAAGTACGCCGACCTGGTCGTCGTCGATCCTCGGCATCCGGCGACCGGGCCGGTGTGGGATCCGGTGGCGACCTATGTGCTGGCCTGCGGACTGCGCCACATGCGCAAGGTCTACGTCGGCGGGAAGGTCGCCTTCGACGCGGACCTGCCCGGTGGCGTGACCGGTGCCGACGGCGTGACCTACAACGAGGTCAACCGGGCCGCCGACGAGGGCATGGTCCGCTCCGCGGTCGCCGGCGGGTTCACCCCGGCGTACTGAGGGGCAGGGACGTCGGGCCCGGTCGGGTGTCGTAACGGGGGATGTCCGCATCGCGCAGTCTGAGGCTGTCTGGGACCCCTCGTGAGCGACCTCACGCTGCGCGTTGCCGACATGCCCTGCCAGCCGTCCCGGATGGAACGCCTACGCTGTGAACCATGCGCATCACCGTCATCGGGGCCGGCGTCACCGGCCTGTCCTGTGCCCTCGAACTCGCCGGAGCCGGTCATGAGGTGACCGTCGTCGCCGACCACGGCCCCGGGGACACCGTCTCCGCCCGCGCCGGCGCCCTCTGGTTCCCCTACGACGTCACCGTCGAGAATGCTCCTGACCTGGAGAAGCGCTCGCTGATCAGGTTCGTCGAGCTGGCGGGGCAGGCCGAGGCCGCACAGTCCGAGGGCGCCGACGATGTCACCGACGACATCGCACCGGTCGAGATGCGCCGCGGCTTCCTCCGCGAGCGCCTCGACCCGCCGGACCGCTCCTGGGTCCCGACTGTCACCGAGGTTCTCGGGGAGGACGCCGTGACCGAGGTCGAGCGCGAGGGCGCCCAGGGAGCCGAGCGCGGTGTCGAGACGACACTGCCGCTGATCATGACCCCGACCTACCTCGCCTGGCTCATGGACTCCTGCCGGATCGCCGGGGTGGCGTTCCGGTGGAAGACGGTGGAGTCCCTCGACCTGCTGGTCAAGGGCGCCTACAACACCGCTCCCCCGGAAGCGGTCATCATCTGCGGGGGACTCCGCGGCGGCGAACTGCTCGGCGGAGACGACGAGGTCACCCCGGTTCGCGGCCAGGTCATCGTCTTCGCCAACGGCTCCGACGACGAGGACGGGGACGGCGGAGAGGACGGTGGCCCCGTCCTCACCGACTGGTACGTCGATGACGACGATCCGGAGAACATGACCTACGTCTTCCCCCGGGTGGACGACATTGTCGTCGGTGGAATCGCCGAGGTCGGCAACGGGAATGAGGATCCGGACGCGGAGACCGCCGAAGCGATCCTCGCCCGGGCCGAGGCCCTGGTCCCGGCGCTGAAGGAGCTGCCGATCCTCGGTCACGGCGCGGGGCTGCGTCCTTCCCGGTCATCACTGCGCATCGAGCAGGTGGACACGGACGAGGTCAGCATCCCGGTCATCGCCGCCTACGGGCACGGCGGGGCGGGCGTGACCCTGAGCTGGGGCACGGCCGAGCGCGTCGCCGAGATGGTGGAGCAGCTCTAGGACGGCTCGCCGAGCAGCAGCACGAGGAACTCGCACAGGCAACCGGGTTTCACGGTGCCGTCCCCACCATCGATCTCGAGGGTGAGGTCGAGGGTGACCAGCGTGCCGGAACCTTTGGGGACCACGTCGGCGAGAACGGCGTGGGCGCGGATCCGGTCGCCGACGTGCACCGGGACGGGGAAGCGTGCCTTGTTCAGGCCGTAGTTGATCAGTGCGGGCCAGGCGGAGAAGTCGAAGGTCTGGCCGGCGAGGGTGGGCAGGTACGAGAGACTGAGGAAGCCGTGGGCGATGGGGCCGCCGAAGGGGCCGGCGTCCGCCCGCTCCTTGTCGACGTGGATCCACTGGTGGTCGTCGATGGCGTCCGCCATGGTGTTGACCCGCTCCTGGGTCATGGTGGTCCAGTCGGTGACGCCGAGGTCCTCGCCCTTGGCGTCGGTCAGTTCCTCGGTGGTGGTGAAGGTGCGCATGGAATCTCCTGGGTAGGTGGAAAAGGATCGGAACAGAGGTCGGATCCGGGGTCAGATGAGGGCATCGTCGAGGTCGTGGAGCCGCCGGTCCTTGCTGGCAACGAGGTCGAGCTGGGCGTCCACCCGCGGCAGCAGGTGGTCGATGAAGAAGGACGCGGTGAGCAGCTTCGACTTGGCGAAGTCCTCGGAGCCGGTCTTCTCCCCCAGGGCGCGGACCTGGTCGGCGAGCAGCCAGGCGATGACGATGTCGCCCGCGGCCTCGAGGTACATGGTCGCGTTGGACAGTGCGGTACCGGCGTCCTTGTCCTCCCAGGCGATGGCCGTGACCTCGGCGAGGCGCGTGGTGCGGGAGCGCAGCGGGTCAGCGAGCTCCGGGTGGCTGTCCGCCAGCCCGTCGCAGGTCGTGGTGATCCGGCCGAGCAGGTCGCGGAAACCGGAGCCGCCGTCGAGCAGGACCTTGCGTCCGAGCAGGTCAAGGCCCTGGATGCCGTGGGTTCCCTCGTGGATCGGGTTGAGCCGGTTGTCGCGGTAGAACTGCTCGACCGGGTAGTCGCGGGTGTAGCCGGATCCGCCGAGCACCTGGATCGCCAGGCTGTTGCCCTCCAGGCACCACTGCGACGGCCAGGACTTCGCGACCGGCGTGAGCACCTCCAGCAGCTGGTGGGCCGCAGTGCGCTCCTCCGGGGAGGACGCCGCCACCGACTCATCGAGCACCTTCGCGGCATAGAGGATCACCGCGACCGCGCCCTCGGCGTAGGCCTTCTGCTCCAGCAGCATCCGGCGCACGTCGGCGTGGCGGATGATCGGGACGGCCGGGGTCTTCGGGTCCTTGGCGTCCAGCGGACGGCCCTGGATGCGACCGCGGGCGTAGTCCCGGGAGTGCAGGAACCCGGTGACGCCGAGGGCGGTCGCGCCGGCACCGACGCCGATCCGTGCCTCGTTCATCATGTGGAACATGTAGAACAGGCCGCGGCCTTCCTCCCCGATGAGGTATCCGGTGGCGTCGTCGTAGTTCAGCGCGGTGTTCACCGTGCCGCGGTAGCCCATCTTGTGGTTGACGCCGACGAGGGTGACGCCGTTGCGTTCCGTGAGGTTGCCGGGCTCGCCCAGCCACTTGGGGACGATGAACAGCGACAGTCCCTTCACCCCGGGGCCGCCGGTGCGGGCGAGGACGAGGTGGACGATGTTCTCGGAGATCTCCTGGTCGCCGCCGGAGATCCACATCTTGTCACCGCGGAGGCGGTACGTGCCGTCCTCCTGCTTCGTCGCGGCGGTGGTGAGGTCTCCGAGGGCGGAGCCGGTGCCGGGCTCGGACAGGTTCATCGTGCCGAACCAACGACCGTCGAGCATCGGGGGGAGGAACTTCTTCTGCAGTTCCTCGGTGGCGTGGGTGCGGATGAGGTTTGCCGCACCGGTGGTGAGCAGGGCGTAGGAGACGGTGCCGACGTTCGCGGCCTGGAACCAGAGGAACGCCGCCCGGTAGATCGTGGCCGGGAGGCTGAAGCCGCCGAACTCCTCGTCCATCGTCGCGGTGAGGAAGCCGGCGTCCGCGAAAGCCTTGAGGGCGGGCTTCACCTCGTCGATGGTCTGCACCTTGCCGTCGACGAGCGTCGGTTCATTGAGGTCGCCGGTGCGGTTGTGCGGCGCGAAGAGGTCTTCGCTGAGCTGCCGGGAGACGTCCAGCAGTCCGTCGAAGGTCTCCCGGCTGTGCTCGGCGTAGCGCTCGAGGTCGGTGAGGGATTCGACGTCGAGCCAGTCGTAGAGACAGAAGTTGAGGTCGGCAGCGTCGAGGATCAGCGATTCTCTGGTGTCCATGGGGCTCCTCGGTACGGGCGGATCGGTTGCTCTGAATTGTGATTCATTACATTACCCGACCCAACATACCCGACTCCCCGGCCGTTCACCGCCGGATCATCGATGCCGCCGGAAAAACGACCGGAACAACGACCGGGGCACCAGCACGGCCAGCACCCGGGCGGCGCGACCGCCGCGCCCGGCAAGGTCCTCGACCGCACCGTCCAGCAGCCCACGCAGCTCCTCACGCGAGTCCGAGTAGTCCCGGCCGCCGAAGCGCTCCGCCGAGGCGGCGGACGCCAGCGCCTGCACCTGCTCACCGCCGAGCTGTTCGGCCCAGGCCTCGGGGGTGCGGGCGCGGAGGTCCTCCACCGCCGGGCTCAGCCCCAGGTCCGTGGCCTTCGCGGTGGTCTCGGACCAGGCGTCCTGCGCGGGGTGGTCACCGGAGGTGATCCCCCGGCGGCGCCACCGGCCCACCAGCCACCGCACCAGCGCCGGGACCAGGAGCAGCAGGATCACACCCGCCGCGACCAGCACCGGGAGCGGAACTGTGAACCTTGAATCCGCGGCGTCGTCCTCATCAACCTCAGAGGACTCCGGATCCTCCGGCATTTCCTCCGACTGCGGGATCTCCGAGGATTCCGACGGCTCCGTGGGTTCCGGAGTTTCCGTCGGCGTTTCGGATTCAGCCGGCGGCTGCTCCGAGGGCTCCGGCGGTTCCGGGGTCTCCTGGGCAGGGGACTCCCCGGCAGGCTGCCCCTCCGCGGGGACGTCCATGCCACCGGGACCACCGGGTGTCGGCTCGAAGGCGACCCAGCCGACGCCGTCGACGAGGATCTCCGGCCAGGCGTGCAGCTCGCGGGCCTTCACGTTCGTCGGCCCGTCAGCATTGGACCGGGCCGCGTAGCCCACCGCCATGCGGGTGGGGATCCCCAGCTCACGGGCCATGA
Source organism: Corynebacterium variabile (assembly GCF_006539825.1). GTDB lineage: Bacteria > Actinomycetota > Actinomycetes > Mycobacteriales > Mycobacteriaceae > Corynebacterium > Corynebacterium variabile. Next base: position 127,793 of record NZ_BJNT01000004.1, on the reverse strand, counting down.
CGGTGAAGGTCGAGGCGTAGTGCACGCAGAACCCGGCCCGCTGGGTCAGCAGGGACTCCATGACCGAGTACGGCGAGTCCGGATCCGCCCCGGGGTCGTAGGGGACCGAGTCGTCGTAGCGGAAACCGCCGGTGCGGAACCAGTTCTCCAGCGCGTACCCGGCCTGGATCCGGTCCGTCGCTCCCCCGGCCGCCTCGGTCGCCGCATCGCGCAGTGACGCCGGCACCTCTCCCGGAAGTTCCAGGTAGGACGCCTGGTCGATCGCCCCGGTGTCCACACCCGACGCCGCCAGGGCACTCAGGTCCACGTCGCCGAGCCGGCTGGAGACCAGCGGCACCGACTCGACGGTGTACAGGTCACCGTCGCGGGTCACGGCCGTCGACGCCTTTGCGGTCGCGGAGTCTGTCATCCAGGTCCACTTTCCCGGGTCGAAGTCATTGCGGTGCTCGTCCAGCGGCACCACCCGGTACGCCGACTGCGGCAGCGGCAGCCACTCACTGCGCAACCCGTCCATCGTCACCGTCGTCGACTCCAGGCCCGGCGGCACCTGTGCCGACCGGGGTTCATCGAGGCTGATATCCGCAGCGTCCTCCCTCGGGGTCCAGCGTCCGCCGTCGAAGTCGGCGAGAGTGGCCAGCGTGAAGTAGTGGGCGCCCGGAGTCTCCGTCTCGAAGCTGAAGACCCTGGATCCGCTGCGCTTCTGCAGGTCCTCGGCCAGGGAGACGGTGACGTCCGGCACGGTGCTGTTCACCGGGGACTTCACCACCGCCGGGTTCCAGACGCGGTCGGTCGCGTCCGGCATCGCGGCGACGACGCCCACCGCGATGACGCCGGCCAGCGCCGCCATCGTCAGTCCCGGCACCGAGATCCGGGGCGCGGCGGTCCAGGCCAGCAGCACCAGCAGGACGCCGGCCGCGATGATCAGCGGCCGGTCGACGACCACACCCGTCGCCGCGACCGGGGCGAGCAGCAGCAGTGACAGGAACCCGCCGGTGGCGAAGGGCGCACCCACCCCGACCAGCAGGGACGCCGCCGCGATGCCCAGCATCAGGCCCATGAGCAGCAGCAGGTCGCTGACCGGGCCGGTGGGGTCGAAGGGGGTCGCCGCGGTGTTGACGATCTGCGCCGCCCGGTCGAACATGTCGACCGGGCGGCGTAACCACTCCCCTGCACGGCCGGTGCCGAGGAACAGGGCGAGCCATGTCCCCGCACCGGCCAGGGCACCACTGACCAGGGCGAGTGTCTCCCGACGTGGCGGGAGGACCGCGGCCACGGCCGTCGCGGGCAGGACGGTCACGCCGAAGATGAGGAGGATCTGCCTCTGCCACGCGCCGACGTGGAAGATGAGGTCCATCGACTGCAGGACCACGGCGCACAGCAGGGTGATGAGGACGCCCGCCATCAGCAGTCGGGGTCGGAAGCTACGGGTGGAGGCGGAAGTCGGGGCGCTCACCGGGACGCCACCTCCGGAGTATCCGCGGGGAGTTCCACGGCAAGCTTCTCCACGGCGACGAGTTCACCGGTGGCTCCATTGTCTCCGGCGTCCCGCATCCGGTCACTGAGACCGCGGGTGACGGTGCCGGTGACGATCACGTCGGCGGGGAGCACCGGGGCGTCCCCGGGTGTGTCCCCGGCAGTGTCCCCGGCTGTGTTCGTGGTGCTGACGAGCGCCAGGACGCGGCGCACCTCGTCGCCGTGACCGCAGGCCTCGACCGGCCGGTCACCGCAGGTGAGAAGGACGCGGTAGCCCTCCTCCAGCAGCCGGTCGGCGAGCGTGACCGTCGTCGAGACCGCCGTCTCGAAGGACGCCTCAGAGCTGTAGCAGGTGGCATCGGCGACGAGGTGCACCGTCGCGTCCTTCAGATCGGGGGCGTCGTACTGGTTGACCAGCAGCTTGCCCAGGCGGGCGCTCTGTTTCCAGTGGACCTGGCGCACGGCGTCCCCGGTACGGAACTCGCGCAGCACACCGGCCGGGACGCCGGACACCGCCGAGTAGTCCACGGCGGCGCCGTCACCGTCGTCGGAGCGGGCCGGCAGCGGGCCTGGGATCTCCTCGGGCAATCCGTCGAGCGGGCGGGGCAGGACCAGGAGGTCACGGCCGGCGTCCACCCGGATCCGGCGGACGACCAGGCCCAACGGGTCCGGCAGGACGAGCCCGGTGATACCGGTCCACTGCACACCACGCTGCCGGGCGCGGAAGGCCACCCGGGACTCGACCGGGGCGCGTGCGACAGTGGCGTCCTGCCGGACGGCGCGGTCACCGAAGAGCCACAGCACCCGGGTGTGCAGCGTGAGCGGGAGGCGTTGGACGACCGTCGCGGAGCAGGCGATGCCGCCACCGACCGTCGGGGTGGCGTCCGGCACGTCGACCTCGGTGCGCATCCGCGCCAGAGGCGGTACCACCAGCACGAACAGCAGGGAGAGCAGCAGCATCACCGCGGGAAGCACCATGAGGTAGCGCAGGTCCTGGAGTTCGAGGACGCGCCACAGGACCACGAGAATCACGGCGCAGATGAGGAACCCCCAGCCACGCCCGGTGAGTGCGACCGGCAGGGTCTTTCGCTTCGCCCTCATCGCAGCCCCGTCAGCGCAGCCCGGTCGAGGCGACGATCCGGGAGACGACAGTCACCGCCGTGGAGTGGGCGTCGCCGACCGTGGCGAAGCGTCCCCGCATCGACAGGCGGTGCGGCAGCACCATGGCCGCCAGGTGGGCGACATCGTCGGGGATGACGAAGCCACGGCCCTGCATCGCCGCACGTGCCCGGGCCGCGCGGATCAGGTGCAGGGTGGCACGTGGGCTGGCGCCGAGGGCGATGTCGGGGTGACGCCGCGTCGCCGAGACAATGTCCACCAGGTAGCGGGCGACCGGCTCACCGACGGCGATGTCCCGGACCGCATGCTGGGCGGCGAGGACGTCGTCGACACTGACGACGCTGCGCACCAGCTCCTCAGGACGCCGCGCACCCTGGGAGAGCACCATGTCGATCTCCGCCTGCGGCTCCGGGTAGCCCAGCGAAATCCGGGTCATGAAACGGTCACGCTGCGCCTCGGGCAGCGGGAAGGTCCCGGCCATGTCCTGCGGGTTCTGGGTCGCGATGACCATGAACAGGTCCGGCAGGTCATGGGTGGTGCCGTCGACGGTGACGCGACGTTCGGCCATCGCCTCCAGCAGGGCGGACTGCGTCCTCGGCGAGGCCCGGTTGACCTCGTCACCCACGGCGAAATTGGTGAAGACGGGGCCGGGGTGGAACTGGAAGCGCCGGGCCTCGTCGTCGTAGACGGTCACGCCGGTGACGTCGGTGGGCAGCATGTCCGAGGTGAACTGGATGCGCCGGACCTCGGCGTTCACCGATCCGGCGAGGGCTGTGGCCAGGGTCGTCTTACCGACGCCGGGGACGTCCTCCAGCAGGACGTGCCCGCCGGCCAGCACGGTGGTGATGACGGCGTCGATCGCCGCGGTCTTGCCCTTGAGGACCTGCGCCAGGGAGGTGTGCAGGGTGTGGGCCAGATCGCGGACCGCTGTGACGGCGGCGTCAGTGGTGGTGTCGTTCATCGACGCGTCCTCCCCCTCAGGATCCGCGGTAGGTGGAGTAGCCGAAGGGGTTGAGCAGCAGCGGAATATGCAGGTGGGAAGGGGTCGCCGGGTCCACCTCGGGGTCCTCGACAGTGAACGTGATGTCCACCCACGGGTAAAGGGTGGCGGTGTCGGCGGCGGCGAGGAAGTCACCGGTGTGGAAGCGCAGGCGGTAGGTGCCCGGGGCCGGGTCGACGGTGAAACGGTACCGGCCGTCGGCGTCGGTCGTGGCGGACTCCAGGACAGTCGGATCGGCGGTGACGTCCGGGCCGTGGTCGGTGACCTCGAGCTTGACGAGTTCGACCTGCAGGCCCTGGGCGGGCAGACCGGTGGTGGTGTTGAGGCAGTGCGTGGACAGACTCATGATGGTGCTCCTTAGTCGTTGACGGTGCCGCGCAGGCGCAGTCCGTTGATGGCGTCGAGCTGGCTGATGCTGAACAGCCACTCCTCGGCCGGGTCGACTGTGAGCCGTCGCTCCAGCTCGGCCCGGATCTCCGCACTCGACCGACCGGCGGCCTTGATGAGAAAATTCCAGCCGAAGTGCTCCCGGTAGGTCGGCTGGAGCTCACGCACGGCGTCCAGGTCGGCGGACTCCGTCGCACCCGCCTGCTCGGAGGCGGACCGGGAGCCGGTGGAGACGCTGCCGCCGATCGGGGGGTGGGCGTTGACCGCCGCCAGGACCTCAGACTCCGGCTGGGCCGCAAGCAGGGAGGACGCCGCGTCGACGAGTGCGTCGACCGAGGTGAACGGGCGGGCGTCGGCCACCGAGACGGCCAGAGGAGCGGAACCGAAGACGGCCTCCAGTTCCGGGGTGACGTCGGCGGCCGGGGCGTCGTTGAAGTCGGCGAGGGTGAACGTGGTCATGGCGCCATCGTAGCCATCCCCGCACCCGGCGTCCCCACCAGCGTGCCGTTGACCACCACCCCCGCGACCGTCCGGTCGTCGCCGAGCATGAGGCAGGCGAAGAGGAGCTCCTCGGTGGTGGTGCACTGTGCGGCACGGTGGGCGAGGACGGGATCGGCGGGTGTCCCGGACGCGGCAGTGCCGGCTGCCGGGTCGAGGATGACGAGGTCGGCGTCCTTCCCCGGTGTGAGGCTGCCGACGTGTGCGTCCACCCCGAGGGCACGGGCACCGTCGAGGGTGGCGTGGTGCAGCAGGTCGGCGGCGGTCAGCGGGGCGGAGCCGGTGGAACTGGCGAGGAGACGGGAGACCTTGTACGCCTCCCCCGCCGTGGCCAGCGGGGACAGCGAGGTGCCGGCGCCGACATCCGAGCCGAAACCGATGCGCAGGTCCGGGACCTTGCTGCGGATGTCCTTGAGCGGGAAGAGTCCGGAGCCGAGGAAATTGTTCGAGGTCGGGCAGTGTGCCAGCGAGGCCCGGGCCTCGTCGAGACGGGTGAGTTCGCGGTCACTGAGGTGGACCGCATGGCCGAAGACGCCGCGTTCCCGGACCAGACCGGCGCGGTCGTAGACATCGGTGTAGTCGGTTGCCTGCGGGAACAGTTCTGCCACCCAGTCACACTCGGCGGTGTTCTCCGCGAGGTGGGTCTGGATGACGACGTCCGGGTAGTCGGCGGCGAGCTCACCGAGGGCCCGGAGCTGGGCGTCCGAGGAGGTCGGTGCGAAACGCGGGGTGATGGCGTACTCCAGGCGTCCGGTCCCGTGCCAGCGATCGATGAGTGCCTTACTGTCCGCGACGGCGGACTCGGGGGTGTCGAGCAGGTCGGCCGGGGCGTTGCGGTCCATGCATATCTTGCCCGTGATGATCCGCAGGTCCTTACGCTGCGCGGCCGTGAACAGGGCGTCCACGCTGTGCGCGTGGACCGTGGAGAACACCAGGGCGGTGGTGACACCGTTGCGGAGCAGCTGGTCGGTGAAGAACTCCGCGGTGGCCTCGGCATGGGCCTTCTCGGCGAAGCGGGCTTCGGCGGGGAAGGTGTAGCGGTCGAGCCAGTCGAGCAGCTGCTCGCCGGGCGAGGCGATCATCCCGATCTGCGGATAGTGGACGTGGCAGTCCACGAGGCCGGGGATGATCAGTGCGTCGCCGTGGTCGAGGAAGGCAGTGTCAGGGTAGGCGTCCAGGATGTCGGACGCCTCCCCCACCGCCACGATGGTGGAGCCGTCGACGACGACGGCGCCGTTCGGGATGTCGAGCAGTTCGGGGGTGCTGGGCGAGGTGTTGGTGGAGGTCGCGTCCTGCGGGGTGACGACGTGACCGAGGTGGATGTCCACGGGGGATTCTCCTGGGGAATGGGGTCGCAGAGGGGCTGGGCGGTGTGATGCCCGCTCACGCCCCGTGGGCGATCTGTCCCCTGGTCCACGCCCGGAGGTGTCCTGTCCCGTGTCTCATGGGCACGAGTATGCCGGAGCCGTGTTTCGGCCGTGTCACATCGGCGCATCGCGCAGCAGCCGGGCTACTCCTGCTTCCGCTCCTCGGCGGCACGGATCTCCTCCGCCTTCGCCGCCGCAGCGCGGGCCTCGGCGACGGCGGTGCGGGCGTCCTCCGCCTTCCGTACCGCCCAGGCGGCCGCACGCTCGGAGTTGTTGAGCACAACCGAGGTGGATTCGGAGTCTCCGGTCGGGCCACCGGCGGTCTCCTGCTTCCCCGCCAGCGCCGGGGCGAGGTGCCCGCCGTTTTCCCGGTTGAGCAGCAGGTTCAGCAGGATGACGACGATCGCGCCGGCGGAGATACCGGAGTCGACGATCATGCCGAGCTCGTCCGGCAGCTTCTCGTACATGCCCGGCTGCACGCTCGGCAGCATCGCCACGGCGATGGACACGCCGACGATCAGGGCGCGGGTCTCCGTCCAGGCGACGGTGGACAGCGTCCTGATGCCGGATGCGGTGACCATGCCGAACAGGGCGACACCGGCACCGCCGAGCACCTCGGACGGAATACCGGTGACGACCGCACCCATCTTGGGCAGCAGGCCCAGCAGGACGAGGATGACGCCGGCGGCGGTGACGACGAAGCGGGACGCGATGCGCGACAGGGAGACCAGGCCGACGTTCTGGGCGAAGGCCGTGTAGGGGAAGGTGTTGAAGACACCACCGAGGACGGTGGACAGGCCGTCGGCGCGCAGACCGTCGGACAGGGTGCGGCCGTCGACCGGCTTCTTCACCACGTCACCGATGGCGATGATGTCGCCGGTGGTCTCGGTCATGATGACAAGGCCGACGATGACCATGGTGAAGATGGACGCCGCATCGAAGGTGGGGGCGCCGAACTGGAACGGTGTCGGCACGCCTACCCAGTCGGCGGGCCCGACCTCGGACCAGTCGGTCTTGCCCATGAACTGGCCGATGACGGTGCCGACGATGATGCCGCCGAGCACGGCCAGTGACTTCATCGACGCGGGGGCGAACCGGTGGATGGCGATGACGATGACCAGCGTGACGAGCGCCAGGACGAAGCCCGCTGCGGTCCCCTGGTCGGCCTCGTCGGCGGCGGAACCGTTGAAGACCCAGCCGGCGGCGACGGACAGCAGGGACAGTCCGACCACGGTGATGATCGTGCCGGTGACCAGTGGCGGGAAGTAGCGGACGATCTTCGCGAACAGCGGGGCGACGAGGATCATCACCACACCGGTGACGATCACCGACCCGTAGATCGCGGTGACGCCGTGCTCGGAGCCGATGGAGATCATCGGGGCGACGGCGACGAAGGAGACACCCTGCATCAGCGGCAGTTTCGCGCCGAACCGCCACAGTCCGATCGACTGGATCACCGAGGCGATACCGGCGACGAACAGGTCCGCGACGACCAGGTGGTGCAGGTCGGCGGCGTCGAACTGGCCGGCGTTGATCAGTGCGCCACCGACGATGAGCGGCACGGCGACGGCACCGGCGTACATCGCCAGGACGTGCTGCAGCCCGAGGATGATCAGCCTGGGCAGGGGCGGACGCTGGTCGACCGGGTGGACGGGGGTTGCCTCGTCAGTCCCGGCGGTCTCAGGAACGGAAACATTCATGCCCGTCAGTGTCCGCGGGCCGTGTTACCGCCAGGTGACGCCGGTGTTGCAGGAGAACGTGGAACGTGCCCGGTCGGGGACGCTGTCAGGAACCGACCCGATTCTGTCGATTGAGCCCGGCCGAAAGTACCGATTCGGGTCAGTTGGCGACGCTCGCGTGCGTCGCCGCCCACTCCCGCGTGCGGGCCACATCGGAGTCCATGCACTCGATCAGCGCGTCGACGGAGTCGAAGGCCAGCTGGCCGCGCAGCCGCTCGCACAGGTGCACCGCCAGGGTCCGCCCGTAGAGGTTCTTCGAGTGGCCCGCCGGGAAGTCCAGGACGAAGGCTTCCAGTAGGAACATGCCTTCCGGGCCGTAGAACGTGGGACGCCGCCCGATGGACACGGTTACCGTGAGGGTCTCACCGCCGACAGGGTCGGTACCAGCCCCGTCAGGACCATCTCCGAGGTCCTCGGCGACACCGGCCCACACGCCGGTGAGGTCCGCCTCCTGCTCCGGGCTCAGCCCGGTGACCGCGATGTTCGCGGTCGGGAACCCGAGTTCGCGTCCCCGCTTATCACCGTGCTCGACGGTGCCTGTGACGATGTGCATGGTGACCTCCTGAGGTTGGTCAGGGTGGATACGGATGAGTCGGGCGTCCTACCGGAAGTTGGGGACGACCTGGTCGATGAAGAGCTGCAGCGAGGCCTTCTTCTCCTCATGGGCCATCGAGTTGTCGATCCAGTAGGAGTACTCGTCGTAACCCATGTCCTCGTAGTTCTTCAGACGGGCGGTGACCTCCTCCGGAGTACCGATCATCGCGGACTTGTGGAGGGAATCGACGTCGAACTCGGGACGCTCGGCAACGGTCTCCAGCGGCTGCGGGTCAAGGAAGCCGTTTTCCGGGGTCTTCTTGCCGAAGGCCCAGGAGCTGAAGGTGCGGTAGTAGCGGCTCACGGCCTCGGCGGCAGGACGCCATGCTTCAGGCTCGTCCGGGGAGTGGACGAAGGTGTGGCGCAGGACCATGATCTCGGGCTTCCGCTCGATCTCCGGGTGATTGGCGACGGCACCGTCGAACTTGTCCTTGAGGTCCTTGACCTCGGCGTCGTCCTTCATCAGCGGGGTGACCTGGACATTGCAGCCCTCGGCGACGGCGAAGTCGTGGGTCTCGGCGGTGCGGGCCGCGACCCACACCGTCGGGCCGTCACCCTGGACCGGCTTCGGCACCGAGGTGGAGGTCGGGAAGGACCAGTGCTCACCGTCGTGGGCGTAGTCGCCCTCCCACAGCTTCTTCATCGCCGGGATGAGTTCACGCAGGTAGGTGCCGCCGTCCTTGGCGGACAGGCCACCGGCCAGGCGGTCGAACTCGAACTGGTAGGCACCGCGGGCCACGCCGATCTCGGCGCGTCCTCCCGAGATGACGTCGAGCAGCGCGGTCTCACCGGCGGCGCGCACCGGGTTCCAGAACGGGGCGATGATGGTGCCCGCACCGAGCCGGATGGTGCTGGTCTTGCCGGCCAGGGCCGCCAGGGAGACCATCGGGTTCGGGGCGACGGTGTACTCCATCGAGTGGTGCTCGCCGGTCCAGACGGTGCCGAATCCACCGGTCTCGGCCAGCTGCACGAGCTCGACGAGGTTGTTCCAGTGCTCTTCGTGGGAGATGGAGTTATCCCAGCGCTCCATGTGGATGAACAGTGAGAAACGCATTATGAGTTCCTTTCGGCGATAGTGACGTTTGTGCGGGCCCACAGGTCGTGCGGTACCTCGCGGACGATGACGGTGATGTTCTCGGGGGCGGCGTCCACGGTCTGTTCCGCGACCTTGTGGACGCCGTCGATCAGCGCCCGGAGCTGCTCGGGGCTGCGTCCTGCGGCGATGGAGATGTCGATGAATGGCATGTGGGTCCTCCTCAACTAGCCGCGCATGACGAAGGGGTCGGCGACCGGGCCCTCGTCGGTGTTGATCCAGACGGACTTCAGGCGGGTGTACTCGTTCATGGACTCGATGCCGTGCTCGATGCCGACACCGGACTTCTTGAATCCCTGCCGCGGCGACATCGGCGACATCGCCCGGTAGGTGTTGATCCACACCGTGCCTGCCTCCAGGCCACGCGACATGCGCATCGCCCGCTGCAGGTTCGAGGTCCACACACCGGCGGCGAGGCCGTACTCGGTGTCGTTCGCCTGGCGGAGCACCTCCTCCTCCGTCTCGAAGGGGATGACAGCGGTGACCGGGCCGAAGATCTCCTCACGGCAGACGCGCATGTCGTTGGTGGCGTCGGTGAGGACGGTCGGCTGCAGGAAGTAGCCGGGCAGGTCGACGTCCGGACGCTCACCGCCGTAGTGCACGGTCGCGCCCTCGGACTTCCCCAGCTCGATATAGGACTTCACCTTGTTGAGCTGATCCTCGAAGGCCAGCGGCCCGAGCTCGGTGTCATCGTCGAGCGGGTTGCCGATCTTGATGGTGGACGCCCGCCGGCTGACCTTCTCCAGCAGCTCGTCGTAGACGGAGCGGTGGGCGAAGACGCGGGACCCGGCGATGCAGGTCTGGCCGGCGGCGGCGAAGACACCGGCGACGACTCCCATGGCGGCGTTGTCGACATCCGCGTCCCCGAAGACGATGTTCGGGGACTTGCCGCCGAGCTCGAGGGTGCAGCCGATGAAGCGTCCGGCGGCGGACTTCGCGATGCCGGAGCCGGTGGCGGTGGAGCCGGTGAAGGAGATCTTCGCCAGGCGCAGGTCATCGACCAGGGCGGCACCGGCTTCTGAACCGTAGCCGGTGACGACATTGACGACGCCGTCGGGGAAGCCTGCCTCGGAGGCGATCTCGGCGAGCCGGATGATAGTGCGCGAGGTGTACTCCGAGGGCTTGATGACCAGGGTGTTTCCTGCGGCCAGGGCCGGGGCGAGCTTCGAGATGGTCAGCGTGATCGGCGAGTTCCACGGGGTGATCGCACCGACCACGCCCAGCGGTTCACGCATGGTGAAGTTGATGATGTCCAGGCTCGTCGCCGGGATCTGCGAGCCCTGGATCTTGTCGGCCAGGCCACCGTAGTAGTAGAGGTACTCCGGCACGCTCTTGAGCTGGCCGCGCATCTCGCGCAGCAGCTTGCCGTTGTCGAGGCTCTCGTAGAGGGCGAGTTCGTCGCCGTACTCCCCGATGAGGTCGCCGAACCGGCGGAGCAGGTGACCACGCTTCGTGGCGGTCAGGCCGGCCCACGCGGGGCTGCGGAAGGCCGTGGCTGCGGCGTCGACGGCGGCGGCGACATCCTCGTCGGTGCCGCGTGCGACCTGGTAGAGGGTCTCGCAGGTGGCCGGGTTGGTGGAGGCGAAGTATTCGCCGGACGCAGGGGCGCGTCGCTCTCCGTTGATGAAATGGTCGAGACGGTCAGTGGTGGTGGAAGACACAGTTCCCACTCCTTCCGGTGGTTTTAACGGGTGGTGCTCACGAGTTCAGCGATCAGTGCGCTGAGCAGCTCTGGGTGGGTGTCCGGCACCATGTGCCGGGCGCCCTGGATGATGTGGACGTGAGTGCCGGGGATGCGCTCGGCGATCCGGTACGACATCTCCGGGGTCGACCCCGGGTCCTCCGATCCGGTGACGGCGAGCACCGGCACGGTGATGCGGTGCAGTTCGGGGGCGAGTTCGGCGTCCCCGGTGGCGAAGACCCGGTAGACGTGCAGGTAGGAGGGCACGTCATTGGCCAGCAGGATGCGCCGGGTGCGGTCCCGCAGGGCCGGTGCGCCGGGGATGCCGGCGCCGTCCGGGAACCAGCGGTCCACGGCGCGTTCGGCCCCGAGGGCGAAGTCGACCCCGGCGGTCTCCAGGCGTCCGGCGACGGCAGCGGCCTCCTGCCCATTCCGGTCGCAGACCGAGTTCACGCAGGTCAGGGTGAGAACGCGGTCCGGGTGGTGCACGGCGATGTGCTGCGCGATGAGGGCGCCGACCGAGAATCCGACAAGGTGCACCGGCCCGGCCGGCATCCGGTCGAGCACGTCGGCCGCCAGGTCACCGAGGCTGACCTCGTGGGTCAGCGGCGGCTGTGCGCCGTGGCCGGGCAGGTCGAGCGCGATGACCTCAGAGTCCGGGAGGACGCGGCCGAGTTCGGCGGACACGGCGTCCCAGATCGTGCGGTCGAGTCCCACCCCGTGCAGCAGGACGATCGGTGCGCCGGTCATGACATGGCCTCTACTTCTCCGCCGCGTTGAAGGACGCGAGGCGTTCCTGCGGGCGACCGGACGCCGTGCCGCCGAGGGCGATGACGATCTCGTCGGCGTGCGGGGCGTCCGACACCCGGCACTCGACGGTCTGGTGGTGGGAGCGGACGGTGGCGTCCGTGAAGTGCTTCAGCGGCATGTCGAAGGGGGCGCCGGAGACGCCGCGCTTCTCGACGGCGGGCAGCAGGGTCGAGGCGTTCGCGGCGTCCCGGAAGTGGTTGCCGAACTTCAGGGTGTGGATGAGCGCGGAACCGTGCTCGATCTCGCCGTCGGTGCCGACGATGGCGGCCTTGCCGAAGGCCTCCAGCGGGCCGCCGAGGGCCTCCATGACGCGCGGGGCGAGCAGGGCGCCCAGGTCAGAGGCGGTGGCGTCGATGCCGGGGGCGAGGTCCTCGACGAAGCCCTGCCCGGCCCACGGGTTCCTGATGACCGCGGCGACGACGACCACGCGCTTGGCGGGGCTGACCTCGCGTCCGCCCTCGGTGAAGATCTCGTCGACGGTGGTGGTGAGCTTGCGGAGTTCAAGGTGTCCGAGAGTCATTCTAGATTCTGCCTTTCAGGATGTCGGTGGTGACGGGGATGTCGGTCGTGCGGTCCCCGATGCGGGGGAAGGGACGCGGTCCAGTGGATGCCGCGGCGATGACGCAGATCTCGTCGGCGTGCGGGGCGTCCGCCAGGGAGACGTCGATGGTCTGGTAGTGGTCCCGGTTGGCAGCGTGGGTCTTGTGCCACATCGGGACGTGGACGTCCGTGCCGGGTTCGGTACGGCCGTCGGTGAAGCAGATGATCGAGGTGCCCTCGAGCATCTCGCGGAGGAGGTTGCCGAAGTACGGGGTGTGGATCAGCGCGCCGGCGTGCTCCAGCTCGCCGTCCGTGCCGACCAGCGCCGCCTTGCCGAAGGCCTCGATGTTGCCGGCGCCGCCGAGAGTCTCGACGAGTCGGTCGGCGAGCAGCTTGGCGATCACCGGGGCGATCTCCTGGGTCGCGTCATTGAGGTCGGCGTCGGTGCCGGTGGAGACCCCGTCGACGATCCACGGGTTCTTCACCACGGCGATCGCCGCGGCCTTGTGGACCGGGGTCTCCAGGGTCGCGCCGGCCTCGGCGATGACCTCCTCGGTCACGAGGGTGACCCGGCGGACGCCGAGGGCGGCACCGAGTTCCTCGAAGGTGGTGGGTGTGCTCACTGCTGCTCCTCTGTGTCTGCTGTGTGTGCTGTGTCTGTTGTGTCGGTATTCCCGAAGGTCCGGTGCAGTGCCGCCCGGCTGGACGCGTGGACGTGGTCCCGCATCGCCATCTCTGCCCCGAAGGGGTCCTTCTGCCGGATCGCCTCCAGCACCTTGTGGTGCTCCCGGTCCGACTCGGTGAGCCGCTTCGGATCGGCGACGGTGCTGCTCACGAGACGTTCATAGGCCAGCTGGTTCATCAACCAGCTGTAGGTCTCGGTGAGTTTCGAGTTGTCCGCACCACGCACGAGCGTCCAGTGGAACTCGCCGACCAGTTCGGCGTACCGGGCCGAATCCCCGGCGGACGCGGCGGCGTCTGAATCCTCGACGTTGCGCTGCAGCGCCTCCAGCTCCGGGATATCCCCGCGGCGGGCCATGAGGGATGCCGCGAGCCCCTCCAGGCTCTCCTTGATCTGGAACATCTCGACGATCTCCCGGCGTGAGGGCTCGTGGACGAAAGTGCCGACGCGGGGGCGGATGTGGACCAGGCCCTCCATCTGCAGGACCTTGAAGGCCTCGCGGACCGGGGTGCGGCTGACGTTGAACTCCTCGGCCAGCGCGGTCTCGGGGATGAGCTCCCCGGGGGCGAGCTCACCGGAGATGATGCGGGACCTGATCTGTTCGATCAGAGGAGTGCCCGGAGTGTTCTCAGTGGCTGTCTGTTGCATGCAAGCGACTGTGCCACGGAATACCGACGCACGCAAGGGGTCGGACGCATGTTTTTCACCGGGGGTAACCATCTCTCGACCCCCTCCCTGTTTCCGGGAGATGACATGAATTGTTACATCTACATGCAGAATTACCGTATTCAGGAGACTTTCACCGGTACGCGGAAGTGCTCCGTCCATGGTCCGCGACCGGGAGGTGGCGTCCTTCGGAAAAAGTTTTGTCCTCCCCATTGACGTGACCATGCTCACTGTCTACCGTGTCTTGAATACAAGAGCCGACGGCCTGTTGCATGCAACGTCAACAGGCAGCCAACCGAAAGAGGTGCATATGACCAACAACCTGAAGACGTCCATCACGAACGCCTGGGACGCCGCCTGGAACAAGGGCGACGTCACCGTCTTCGACCAGCTCACCGCGCAGAACTACCAGCGTCGCAGCACCCGCTCCACGACCACCACCGGACTCGACGCCATCAAGCGCGACATCCTCGCCATCCGCGACGCCTTCCCGGACCTCACCACCACCGTCGACCACATCGTCATCGACGGCGACGAGCGCGACTGCAAGGCCGCGGTCTACTGGCACTCCACCGGCACTTTCACCGAACCCTTCGGCGACGTGCCGCCGACCGGGACGAAGGTCGTCACCCACGGTTCCAACCTGCTCACCTTCGACGCCGGTCGGATCGCCCTCGAGGAAGCCACCTGGGACACCTCCGCACTGCTCGCCGACCTCGGCCTGAAGTCGCTCAGTTCCGCCTTCGACCAGGACACCGAAGCCGTCTGGGACAACCTCGACGGCGCGCCGACCAAGGAAGCGCTCAAGGCCTTCAACCGGCAGTTCATCACCGGCGTCACCGTCGTCACCACCATGGACGACGAGGGCAAGCCCCGTGGCCTGGCCGTGAACTCCTACAACTCGGTCTCCCTGGAGCCGCCGCTGGTGATGGTCTGCGTCCAGAAGACGTCCTCGACCTACGCCTCCCTGTTCGGTGCCTCCCACATGGGCATCAACATTCTCGGCTGTAACCAGCGGGACACCCTGCGTACCTTTGCGTCCAAGGGCGCCGACAAGTTCGCCGACCTCGAGTGGCACCAGGGCCCGAACGGCTCGCCGCTGCTCGACGGCTCCTCCGCCTCTGTCGAGGTCGAGATCAAGGAGCGGTTCCAGGCACTGACCCACACCATCTTCGTGGGTCGCGTCCGCGCTTCGGAGTCCACCGACAATGACCCGATCATCTACAAGGCCGGCCAGTTCTTCGAGAGCCATGAGCTGACCCCGCTCGACTGACCCGCTTCCCCCTCTCCCCGCACAGAAACCGGAGAACCCCGTGAGCACACCCACGGATCCCACCACGCACAATGCGTCCCACCCCCGGAAAGAGGGCCTGCCGGGCCGCGGTCTCGACCCGGTCCAGGGCAGTTCCCCCGCCCTGGAGGACGCCTACGCCCGACGCCACCGCCCCGGAGCCGTCTTCTGGGTGTCCCTGGCCATCGTCGCCGCACTCGTCATCTGGGCGGCGATCACCCCGGACGGGCTGAACAGCGCCCTGACGAACTCGATGAACTGGATCGCCGAGAGCTTCGGCTGGACCTACCTCGCCGTCGCCCTCGGCTGTATCTGCCTGATGGTCTGGCTCGCCTTCAGCCGCTTCGGCACGGTCGTCCTTGGCCGGCCCGACGAGAAGCCCGAGTTCAGCACGCTGTCCTGGCTCGCCATGATCATCTCGGCGGTCATGGGCATCGGCCTGATCAGTTACGGCGTGGCCGAGCCGATCAGCCACTTCGCCTCCCCGCCGCACGGCCTCGCCGAAGCAGGTACGGAGGACGCCGCAGTCCGCGCCCTGCAGTACTCCTTCCTCGACTGGGGTCCCCACGCCTGGGCGATCTTCGGGGTCTTCGGGCTTGGAGTGGCCTATTCGACCCACGTCCGGGGCAACACCGGCCTGGTCTCCCCCATCCTCAAGCCATTGTTCGGTGAGGCGATGAACCGCTGGCAGGGCAAGGTCATCGACATCTTCGCCGTCATCGCGACCCTGTTCGGCACCTGCACCTCCCTGGGCCTCGGCGCGTCCACCATCGCCGAAGGCGCGGGACGCCTGTTCCATGTCTCCGACTCCACCTTCGTCGAGGTCGTCATCATCGCCGGTGTGACCGTGATGTTCACCCTCTCGGCGCTGACCGGCGTGAACAAGGGCATCAAGTTCCTCAGCCAGACCACCTCGATCCTGTCGATCTTCCTGGTGATCTTCGTCTTCGTCTTCGGTCCGACCGGCTTCCTGGGCAATGTCTTCTTCCGTTCGGTCGGCCAGTACGCCTCCGATTTCTTCGCCATGTCACTGCGCACCCCGCTCAACGCCGAGGACGGCCAGTGGTACCAGTGGTGGACCTACTTCATGATGGCCTGGTGGCTGAGCTGGGGAGCCTTCGTCGGTGTGTTCCTGGCGAAGATCTCCCGGGGCCGCACCATCCGGCAGTTCGTCGCCGGTGTCATGGGCGTTCCGTCACTGATCTTCTTCGGCTGGTTCACCATCTTCGGCGGCACCGCCATCAAGTTCGACATGGACAACGGCGATGGCGCGATCGGCAAGGCCGCGTTGGAGAACGTGAACAACGCCTTCTTCGACACCCTCGAGAACATGCCGATCGCCACCATCACCTCGTTCATCACGATCGTGCTCGTGGTGCTGTTCTTCGTCTCCGGTGCGGACGCCAACACCTACGTCCTGTCCATGCTGACCTCCCGGGGGACGCTGGAACCGACCCGACCGGTGCTCGTGATCTGGGGTGCGGTCACCGGCCTGAGTGCGGCGGTGCTGCTGCTGGTCGGTGGTCTCGATGCCCTGCAGCAGGCGTCGATGCTGTCCGCCTTCCCCTTCGCGTTCATCATCGCGTTGCTGGCGGTCAGTCTGGTGAAGTCGTTGCGTGAGGACCACGACCTCGACTACGCCCGGGTGGTGCGGCAGAAGGACCTGCTGGCCCGCGGGTGGACGGTCCCGGCCCTGGCCGGTCAACCCGGCTATGCCACCGCACCGACCGCGGCGGCCGAACTCGATGAGGCAGGACTGTCGGACGCTGAGTCCGAGGACGAGTCCATCGGCTCCTCCGGTCGGAAGTGGACCGAGTACGAGGCCGATCCACGGAAGCCCTCGTCGGAGTGGCCGCACGTTCCTGAAGGTGATGACGGTGCTGACGCATCTGCGGATGACGCAGGACCCACGCAGTAACAGGCACCCGACCCACCACAACCCGGCACGGATCGGCTGAACCCGTCAGTTCAGTGGATCTGTGCCGGGTTTGTGTGTGGCGTCCGCGTGATCCCCGCCCGTGACCCCGCCCGTGACCTCGGTGCGCAGCAACCGGTACTGCGGGGTGCACAGTGCCGCCAGTGACAGCAGCACACACAGCACGCCACCGGCGACGAAGACCAGGGCGATACCGCGCGATTCACCGGTGCCGACCAGCCAGGACCAGGCGTCCCGCCCGGCGTCGGTCTCCATGTACGGGATCACCCACAGTTCCGCGAGCGGCGCGGCGAGCAGACCGGTCACCGGTGCCGTCGCCGCCTCGAAGGTGTTCGCGAAGCCGAAGACGCGCCCCTGCTTCCGGTACGGGACGACCTGCTGGATGACAGTCTGTTCGGCCGCCTCGACCGCGGGGATCAGTCCCATCATCAGCCACGAGCCGAGCAGGAAGAGCCAGCCGGCGTCTCGGATCGTGAACAGTGCACCGACCACACCGACCGCCGCGGCGCACAACAGCATGGTGCGCACCGGATTGCGTCCCAGCCCCTTCGCGGCGACCAGGCCGCCACCGACGAAGAGCCCGGTGGCGGCCAGGGCGAAGCCGATGCCCCAGCCCTGCACCCCGAACAGCTCGATGCCGTAAGGGTCCATCAGCGTCATCGTCAGCCCACCGAAAAGGTTGTTCAGGGTGGTGAAGAGGATGAGGGCCAGCAGCCCGGGCACGGCGAGAACGGCGGCCCAGCCGCCGCGCAGGTCGACGAGTCCGGTGGGGGACGCGGCGCTCTCGGCGTCTGCGGAATCAGCGGCGTCCCTGGTGGCGTCCTCAGCGGCGTCCCCGGTGGCGTCCTCAGTGGCGTCCTCCCGGATCGTGAGGGACGCCAGGTGGAGCAGCACCGGGACGAGGATCCCGGTACCGATGACCATGGTCCAGCCCATGCCGAGATAGCCGACGGACAGGCCACTGAAGATACTGGTGACCAGCATCGACAGTCCCTGGACGGTGCCGACCATGCCGTTGGCGTTGGCGCGTCGTTCCTCCGGGACAAGAAGGGTGACCGTGGTGGACAGCGCGATGCCGCGGAGCTGCTCGACGACCGCGCCGGCGAGCATGATCGCCGTGAACAACCAGAACCACAGCTGGGTGATGTCGGACAGGCGGTCGGCCCCGGCGACGGCGAAGAACGCCAGGTCAATGAGGAACATGCCGAGAGCGAAGACCGTCGCCCAGACCATCACGGCCTTCTTGTCGAACCGGTCGACGAGCGTACCGAAGAGCATGCTGCACACCGAGACGAACAGCATGTAGGCGGCACCGACGGCACCTGAGGCGATGACATTGCGGGTCTCGGCGTAGATCCAGAAGGTCAGGCCGAACCAGAGGAAGCTCGTGGCGAGGTTGGCCACGGCGGTGTTGACGAGGATGTGGACGAAGGTACGCATATCGTGACCAGGGGTTGTGCGCGCTGGGTTGTACGGGGCATTCTGCTCTCCGGTGGAGTGCGGGGGCAGGCCAGCGCTGAGGGCAGGGTCAAGAGCTACCCGACGACCCGCAGATGTGCGGTGGGCCGTCGGACAGCGGAGGGAACGGGAGTGGACTCGACCGTTCTCCGCTGTCAGCGGAGGGTGCGGAGCTTCAGGAAAGCGGTGCCGGTGTACATGGGTGGAGACACTAGCAGGACGCGGACCCCCGGCACACCCCCTGTCCGGAGGTAGTGATTACGCCACACATACCGTTTCTGCACTGGAGAGCCTTGCCTTTGCTAGGCTGCCCTTCATGCACAACCTCTCCGAATCCGAACGCGCCCAGCACATCACCGCTGCCGTCGAGGCACTGAAGGCACGGATGACCCGTCGGTTCATCGACGTCGACGAGGCATTCGCCCAGCTCGCCTCCGAACTCCACTGGCAGACCGAGCAGGCGTCCTGGGGGCTGCGCCGCGCCCGTCGCCAGTTGCACAGCCAGCTCCGCGCAGCACGCTAGAGGACGCTAGAAGCAGGTGTCCGCAACACGCAGCCTGAGGCTGTTCTGACCCCTTGCAGAACAACCTCAGACTGCGTGATGCGGACATAGCCCGGCAGGATGCGGGGTAGGACGCCGCCTAGCTGTCGAAGCCCATCTTCAGGGCATCCATCACCTTGAGGAAGGGCCCCCGGCGTCCCTCATTCTCGTCGGCCTTGATCAGGGCCTTCGTCATCATCTGGACACCCAGCCACGTGGCCGGCTCCGGCGGGAAGGGCTTCGGCATCTTCCGCACCATCTCCAGCTCCGTGAGCTCGGTCTTCCCACCACTGAGCAGGTCCAGCATCACCCGCCCGGCGAAGCGTGAGGCGCCCACACCCAGCCCGGTGAACCCGGCGGTGTACGCCACCTTCCCGCCGTAGCCGGTGGTGAAGAAGGGGAAGAAACGCGAGCAGGTGTCGATCACACCGCCCCACTTGTGGCTGAAGACCACTCCCCCGTCGACGCCTTCCGGCGCATCGCCGTCGAGCTGCGGGAACATGGCGTAGAACTGCCCCGCCAGGGTCTCGAACGTGGCCGGACGCTGGTCGTACTTCGGGAGCACCTTCTTGCCGAAGTGGTAGACGGCGTCCCACCCGCCCCAGAGGATGCGGTTGTCGTCGGTGAGCCGGAAGTAGTGGAACCGGTTGGTCACGTCATCCAGGCCTTCACGGTGACGCCAGCCCACCGCGTCCGGCTGCGCCTCCGTCAGCGGCTCGGTCATCAGGGCGTAGTCGTACACCGGCACGGTGTGCAGCACGGTCTTCTTCAGCAGCGTCGGGAAGACGTTCGTCGCCAGCGCCACCTTCGGTGTGGTGACCGAGCCCTGGTCGGTGTCCACGACCATGCCGGCGAGTTCTTCGCGCAGGTCACTCACCATGGAGTGTTCGTGGATGACCACGCCTTTCTCCAGCAGAACCCGCTTGAGCTCCCAGCACAGCTTTGCGGGGTGGATCATCGCGTTGTTCCGCTCATCGAGCAGTCCACCGAGGACGCCCGCAGCGTGCACGTGATCCCGGATCTCCCCGGCGTCCAGCCAGCGGAAACCGTTCTCCGGGTCGTGGGCGGCCTTGAGGTGCTCGACCTGCCAGGGCTCGAAGGCCAGCGAGAGTTCACCGGTGCGCTCGAACTCGCAGTGCAGGCCGAGCCGCTCCACGGTCGCCTCGATGGCGTCAAGGTTCTCCAGGCCGAGCTCGGTGAGTCGTCCATTCTCGGCGGGCAGGTGGTGGTCGCCGTTCTCCTCACCGTGGGTGAGGCTGGCGGAGCAGAATCCGCCGTTGCGTCCGGACGCCGCCCAGCCGATCTCGGTGCCCTCGAGGAGCACGATGCGGCTGGTAGGGGCGTCTTCAATGGTCTGCAGCGCGGTCCACAGTCCGGTGAACCCGCCGCCGACGATGACGAGGTCGGCGTCCTCATGGCCGCGCAGCGCGGGCTCTGGAGCAGGCCGGTCGGTGGTGTCCAGCCAGAACGGGGTGGTCGAGGCGTCCTTCAGGGCGCCGGTGATGTTGAGGGATCCCATGGGTCCGTGTACCTCTGGCTTCCTGCCATTGTCTTGACGATGCCGGATGCGGATTCGCCGGTCTTCTTGAGTACCAGTCCGACCAGCCCCAGGGCGACGAGCGTCAGGACCAGCATAATCGTCGACATTGCGGCGACCTCCGGACGCAGCGCCACGCGCACCGCGGCGAAGATGTACACCGGCCACGGCGTGTAGCCGGGCTGCTGGACGAAACTGGAGAGGATGGTGTTGTCGAGGCTGAGGGTGAAGGCCATCAGCGCGCCCGCCATCACGCCGGGGGCGGCGATCGGCAGGGTGATGTCCTTGAACCGGTGCCAGGCGTTCGCCCCGAGGTCCGCAGCGGCCTCCTCCAGCGACTTGTCGACGGTGCCCATCCGGGCGCGGATGATGAAGGTCACCACGGCCAGCGAGAACATCGCGTGGCTGATGACCAGGCGGACCATACCGTTGTTCACCGGGGAGAAGCCCCAGTCCACACCGAGGGTGACGAACCACGGGAGGAAGGAGATACCGTCGACGAGTTCCGGGGTGGTCAGCGTCAGCGCCAGCAGGCCGGTCAGCCCTATCGCCCACCAGGCACCCTTGCGGGCACGTGCCAGGGCGATACCGCCGAGCGTGCCGAGGACCGTGGCGAGCAGCGCGGAGAGGAACGCGGCCTTGAGGCTGGTGATCACCGAGTTCACGATGATCTCGTTGTTGATCGCGCTGGTGTAGGCCTCGAAGCCGAAGCCCTTCCAGTTCGAGAGGATGCGGCCGGTGTTGAAGGAGTAGACGACGATCACGAGGATCGGCGTGAAGAGGAAGAGGAAGACGAGCACTCCCCAGAGGTGGAACAGGGCATTGCTCAGGCGGGATCGTTTGCGTCCGGTGGCCATGGCTCAGGCCTCCTTCACGGTGGCGGGAACGGGGAGCTCGATGCGGGCGTAGTGCGCGGTGATCTTCCGGACGCCCCACAGCACCAGGGCGGTGACCGCCACGACGAGCAGCGTGGCGAGGATCAGCACGACCGCCATCGCAGAGCCGAGCGCCCAGTTCTGGGCGGTGTTGAACTGGCTGGCGATGAGCTGGCCGATCATCGAGCCGGACGCCCCGCCCAGGACGGACGCCGTGACGTAGTCGCCGGTCAGCGGCACGAAGACGAGCAGGCAGCCGGAGACGATACCCGGCATGGCCAGTGGCAGCGTCACCGTGAAAAAGGTGGTGAAGCGGCCGGCGCCGAGGTCGCGGGACGCCTCACGGAGCTTCTCACCGGCGGTGTCGATCGCCACGAACAGCGGCATGATCATCAGCGGCAGGTAGTTGTAGACCACACCGATCTGGACGGCGGTGCGGGTGTAGAGGATGTCCAGCGGCGAACCCGTCAGCCCGAGGTCCATGAGCAGGTCGGACATGAACCCGTCCGGGGAGAGGATGATCTGCCAGCCCAGGGTGCGGACCAGGAAGTTGGTCCAGAACGGCACCATCACCAGGGCCAGCAGGATGCCCCGCCACTTCGCGGAGACCTTCACCGCCAACCAGTAGGCGAAGGGCACGGAGATGAGCAGGCAGAGGATCGTACCGAGGACCGAGATGCGCAGCGTGGCGCCGAAGGTGGTGAGGAAGGTCCCGGAGAGGGCCTCACCGAAGCGGTCGAAGGACGGGTCGCCCATGGTGACGGTGGTGAACTCATCCGGCTTCGAGCCGAAACTGTAGGCCAGCACCATGACGACGGGGATGACGAAGAAGAAGACGGCGTAGGCCCAGGTCGGGAACGACAGGGCGCCGGGGCCGAGGATCTTGGCGGCGAGTTTTTTCATGGGATGTGTCTCCTGGGAACTCGCTCTAGACGCCACTGCGGGCCTGGGCGTCGGTGAGGATGTTCGTGCGGGCCTCCATGCCCTTGAACTCGGAGGCGGTGAGGCGGTCGAGGACCTCCTGGGTCGGGAAGATCAGTTCCGGCAGGTCGAACTCCTCCTCCACCGAGGTGTCGAGGAAGACCTTCGAGCCGGTGGGGTAGCCGATGTAGTCGCACTCGACGAGCGCCTGGTCCTCAGCGATGATCCAGTCGATGAACTTGTGGGCGGCGTCCGGGTGCTGGGCGCCGGTGGCGATGCACCAGTTGTCCATCCACAGGTTCGCCGAAGGGGTCGGGAAGACGAACTCCCAGCGGTCGGGGTCGTCGGCGTCGAGGATGCCCTGCCGGGCGTCCCCGTGGAAGGCCTGCATCAGGCTGAACGAGCCCTGGCTCATGGCGGTGGCCGCATTGCCGACATAGGCCCGGATGTGCGGGGCCAGGTCGTTGACGATGAGGTTCCGGGCGTCGCGGAGGACCGCAGCGTCCTCGGTGTTCATGTTCTCGCCGAGGTGACCGAGGGCGATGGAGGTGACCTCCCAGGCGTCCTCCAGCACGGCGGTGCGGCCGGACGCCTCGGTCGCGGCAAGGTCGAGGAAGTCCGACCAGCTGGTGTAGCTGCCGGTGTGCCTGACCTTGTCGTAGACGAAGCCGGTGGTGCCCCATGCCTTGCACACGGAGTACCGGTTACCCGGGTCGAAGTACTGGTCGGTGAAGTTGCCGTCGAGGGTGTCGAGGTTGGGGATGAGCGAGTGGTCGAGCTCCTGGATGAGCCGGTGCTCGACCATCTGCGGGATCATCAGGCCGGTGGGGACGATGAGGTCGTATCCCGAGGTGCCGCGGGAGGCGGCGAGTTTGGCGATCATCTCCTCGTTGGAGCCGTAGGCGTCGGCCTGGACGATGGTGCCGAACTTCTTCTTGAAGTCGCTGAGCAGCTCGGGGTCGTCGTAGTCTCCCCAGGAGTAGATGTTCACCCGGTCCTCGAGCTTGCCGTCGGGGGCGATGTTCGCGGCGACCTTGCCGGACCCCTGACCGCAGGACGCGAGCAGGGCGACGCCGGAGACCGCCATGCCGATGAGCATGCTGCGGCGCGAGAGGTTGTTGAGGGACTGTGGCGTCCCGAGCATCTTGACGGACTGGCCGGGCATGTCAGACCCTCCCGTTGATACCGTCGGCCGGGAAGAGCTGGACGGCCTCGGTCGGCCAGCTGATCTCCGCGAGGTCGCCTTCGTGCACGTCCGGGGCGTTGACACTGGGGACGCGGGCGATGAGCTCACGACCGATGTAGGAGTGGAGCAGGTACTGGACGACATCGCCGAGGAAGGACTCGCCGACGACCCGGGCCACGGAGCGGTTCGGCGGCTCGGCGCTGCCGATCTCGGTGCCCGGCGGCACGGGGGCGATGCTCATCGACTCCGGACGGATGGCGGCGAGGAGCGTGTCGTCGCTGGTGTAGCCCTCGGCCTCCGCGGCGGGGGCCTCGACGACGAAACTCTCGTTGGACAGCCACGGGTCACCGTTCTCGCCGGTCCGGCCGTCGAGGGACACCTCGTAGAAGTTCTGCTTGCCGATGAACCCGGCGACGAAGGTGTTGGCGGGGCTGCCGTAGATCTCCTCGGCCTCGCCGAGCTGCTGGACGACGCCGTCGTTGAGGACGACGATCCGGTCACTCATCGCCAGCGCCTCCTCCTGGTCGTGGGTGACGAAGATGAAGGTCAGGCCGAGTTCGGTGTGCAGCCGGATGAGCTCCAGCTGCATTTCCTCGCGCAGCTTGCGGTCCAGGGCACTCATCGGTTCGTCGAGCAGGAGGACGCGGGGGCGGTTGACCAGGGCGCGGGCCAGGGCGACGCGCTGCTGCTGACCGCCGGAGAGCATGTCGGGGCGGCGGTCGGCGAAGCCGTCCATCCGCACCATCTGCAGGGCCTCGAGGACGCGCGCCCCGATCTCCTTCTTGGGCACCTTCGCCCGCTTGAGTCCGTAGGCGACGTTCTCGGCGACGGTCATGTGAGGGAACAGGGCGTAGGACTGGAAGACGGTGTTCACCGGGCGCTTGTACGGCGGCAGGACGGTGAGGTCCGCCCCGTCGAGGAGGATCTCCCCGTCGGTGGGCTCCTCGAAGCCGGCGATCATGCGCAGCAGGGTGGTCTTACCGCAGCCGGAGGGGCCGAGCAGGGAGAGGAACTCCCCGGGACGGACGTCCAGGTCGAGGCGTTTGATGGCCTCGTGGGCACCGTAGGACTTCCTGAGTCCACGCAGGGTGATGCCGCCGCCGGCGTCGGTGCCGGTCCGGTGGCTGGTCACGGCGGTCGGAGTGGTCGGAGTGGTCACAGTGCCTCCTGGGCGGATTCGGGTCGGGCGGATTCGGTCCGGTCATGGACGATGCGGCCGGCGGCCACGGTGAATGTGGTGGTGACGGTGTGCAGCGCACCGGGATCGGTGCGCTCCAGCTCGAAGGGGTCCGAGGACGCCAGGGCCAGGTCGGCGGGTGCGCCGACGACCATGCGTCCTGCGGTGCGGGTCCGGGCGAGGTGCGCCGACCCGCTGGTGTACGCCCGCAGGCAGGTGAGGACGTCGAGGTTCTGGCCCGTGCCGAGTGGCACGTCGCGGGCCCCGTCGGGGTGGGTGCGGTTCACGGCGACGTGGATCGCCTCCCACGGGTCCGGGCTGCTCACCGGCCAGTCCGACCCCATCGCGAAAGATGCCCCGGCGCGGGCCAGATCCCCGAAGGGGTAGAGCCACCCCTCGCGTCCGGCGCCGAGGACCGGGAGGTTGAGGTCGACGAGCTGCTCGTCGTAGTGCGCCCAGAGGGCCTGCAGGTTCGCGGTGACGCCGAGGTCGGCGAAGCGGGGGATGTCGGTGGGGTCGACGAGCTGCAGGTGGGCGATGTGGCGGCGGGTGTCTGTGTTCGCTGCGTCATCCTGTGCCGCGGCAAGAGCGCCGAGGGCACCGTGGACCGCGGCGTCCCCGATGGCGTGGAAGTGTGCGTCGAAACCGGCGTCCTGCACCGCAGCGACGGACGCCGCGAGGTGGTCGGCGGTGAAGTAGCTGGTGCCGTGGTTGTGGCCGTGGTTGTGGCCGTGGTTGTGGCCGGGACCGTCGACGTAGGCCTCGCAGGTGCAGTGGTGTGCGGGCTCTGCGCCGGGCTCGAGGTAGGGCTCGGTGACGGCGGCGGTGAGGGACTCGACGATGCCGTCGAGCATGAACTTCACGTTCGTCGCCCGGAAGCGGGGTCCGTCCCCGGCCTGCGCCTTCAGATCCTTGAGGCGCGCTGCTTCGGCGACGGGGTCGGCGATGTCGCGTCCCCACCACAGTGACCCGGTGACCTCGGCGGTGAGCACGCCCTCGGCCTCGGCGTCGAGATAGGCGTGGAAGTTGTCGCCGTGGCCGAGGTACTCGCCGACGATGGCGTCGATCCAGCCGGTGACGCCGACCTCGTGCATCCGGCGCTGACCCTCCAGGATCCCGGCGCGCAGCTGCTCCGGGGTCTCGGTGGGGACATGGACGCCGACGAGGTCGACGGCGGACTCGTGGAGGGTGCCGGTGGGGTGGCCGTCGGCGTCCCGGTCGATGACGCCGCCGGCGGGGGACTCCGTGGCCGCCCCGTCCGCACCGGCGATCCCGGCGATCTTCAGGGCGCGGGTGTTGACCCAGGTGGAGTGGTGGTCGGCGCTGGCGAGCTGGATCGGACGGTCGACGCCGACCTCGGCGCACAGGGCGTCGAGCTGGGCGGCGGTGGGGGCGCCGCCCGGGAAGTCGGACATGGACCAGCCGCCGCCGGTGAGCCAGGTGTCGGTCTGTCCACCGTCCTCCAGTGCAGCACTGATGAGCGCGAGGGTCTCGTCCGCGTCCGCGGCGCCGGTGAGGTCGAGGGCGAGCGCCTCGACCCCGGCGAAGACCGGATGGGCGTGGGCGTCGACGAAGCCGGGGGTGACGAGACCGCCGGCCGCGTCGATGATGCGGTGGGGCTCGGTGCCTACACCGGCACCCACAGCGGTGAGGACGCCGTCGGTGACGGTGAGGGTGTCGGCGTCCAGCACCTCATGTCCGTCGAAGATGGTGGCGTTGACGATGGTGAAGCTGTCGCCGGGGACGTTCACGGGATCTCCTCGTCGGTCGGGGGCGGTGGGCCATGGATAGTGGCGCACGTCACGAATGACGTTCGTTTTAAGACACCGTACGTTGTTCCGCCATGGAACGGAATACCTGAAACCGTCAATTAACGGGCAGTTAACAACTGAAACCACACCCAGACACACCCCCGACGACGGAATCAGTAGAGTCGGCAAGTGAGCCGAGGAGGACACCCATGACCGAACTGGACCCCACATCCAAGCAGATCATCGAGCTGCTGCAGCACGACGGACGCCGCTCGTACGCCGACATCGCCCGCTCCGTCGGCCTGTCCGAGGGCGCCGCACGGCAACGCGTCTCCCGGCTCATCGACTCCGGGGCGATGCAGATCGTCGCCGTCACCGACCCCGGACAGCTCGGGTTCCTGCGGCAGGCGATGATCGGCGTCCGCACCACCGGACCCGTCAGCCCGGTCGCAGACGCCCTCGCCGAGCTGTCCGCGGCGTCCTACGTCGTGGTGACCGCCGGCGTCTACGACCTCCTCGTGGAGGTCGTCTGCGCCGACGACCACGAACTGCTCAACCTGGTCGACACGATCCGCGCCACGCCCGGCGTCCGCGAGACCGAGACCATGACCTACCTCGACATCAGGAACGAAACCTACAACTGGGGAACACGATGACATCACCGACCACCACGCCCGCCACCACACAGGACGGCATCCGCGACCATCTGTGGATGCACATGGCCAACCACAAGCACCTCTTCGAAGGCGGGACCACACCCGTCATCACCCGCGGCGAGGGACACCACATCTACGACGACGCCGGCCGCGGGTACATCGACGGCCTCGCAGGACTGTTCGTCGTCCAGGTCGGTCACGGACGCGAGGAGATCGCGCAGACCGCCTACGAGCAGTCGAAGAAACTCGGCTTCATGCCGCTGTGGTCCTACGCCCACGAGCCCGCCGTGCAGCTCGCGGAACGCCTGGCCGGCTACGCTCCCGGCGACCTCAACCGCGTCTTCTTCACCTCAGGTGGCGGCGACTCGGTGGAGTCCGCCTTCAAGCTGGCGAAGAACTTCTTCAAGCTGCAGGGAAAGCCCGGCAAGCACAAGGTCATCTCCCGTGCCGTCGCCTACCACGGCACCCCGCACGGCGCGCTGACCATCACCAGCCTGCCCGGCCTGCGCAACCAGTTCGAACCGCTGGTGCCCGGCGCGCTGAAGGTACCGAACACCAACTTCTACCGGGCGGACGCGCGCTTCGACGGCGACGAGAAGGCCTTCGGACGCTGGGCCGCCGACCGTATCGAGGAACAGATCCTCTTCGAGGGCGCGGACTCCGTCGCCGCCGTCTTCCTCGAGCCGGTGCAGAACGCCGGTGGCTGTTTCCCGCCGCCGCCCGGCTACTTCGAGCGGGTCCGGGAGATCTGTGATGAGTACGACGTGCTGCTCGTCTCCGATGAGACCATCTGCGCCTTCGGACGCGTCGGCTCGATGTTCGCCTGCAACGACTTCGGCTACGTGCCGGACATCATCACCTGCGCCAAGGGCCTGACCAGTGGTTACGCGCCGCTGGGCGCGATGATCGCGTCCGACCGCCTCTTCGAGCCTTTCGGACGCGGCGGCGAGACCTTCGGCCACGGCTACACCTTCGGCGGGCATCCTGTGGCCTGTGCGGTGGCGATGACCAACCTCGACATCTTCGAGCGTGAAGGACTCAATGACCGGGTGCAGGAGAATGCGCCGGCGTTCCGTTCCACCCTGGAGAAGCTTCTCGCCCTGGACATCGTCGGCGATGTGCGCGGCGAGGGCTACTTCTACGGCATCGAGCTGGTGAAGGACAAGGCCACGAAGGAGTCGTTCACTGATGAGGAATCGGAGCGGATCCTCAAGGGCTTCGTCACCAACAAGCTGTGGGAGGAGGGCCTGTACTGCCGCGCCGACGACCGCGGTGATCCAGTGATCCAGCTCTCCCCTCCCCTGACCTGTGGCCCGGCGGAGTTCGAGGAGATGGAGGCGATCCTGCGCTCGGTGCTGACCCAGGCGCAGGAGCTGCTGTAGGGGTTCAGTGGGGCGGCGTCCTGCGTTCGTCGCCGCTGCGTCCCCCGCTGCGTCCCCACTGCGGGAAGGATGTCCGCAACGCGCAGCCTGAGGTCGCTGACGAGGGGTCAGAACGGCCTCACGCTGCGTGATGCCGACATGGGGGTCAGCGCGTCACCGTCAGGGGAACGGCAGCGCCGGCAGCGCCGGCATCGGCGGCATCTCCGGCAGGGCCGGGAGTGCGGGCAGGTCCGGGAGCTGCAGATCAGGCAGCCCCGGGATGCCGGGGATGCTCGGCGTGGGCGCCGGTGCCGGTGAGGGCGCGGACGGCCTGAAAGCGTCCACCACATCGCCGGTCAGCTGAGCGGCAGGCCCGTTCGTCTGGGCGGCCACCGAGAAGTCCACACCGTAGGACGCCGAGGCGGTGAACGAGGTCCGGTCGTCCGACCAGCCCCACTTCGTGCCGATGACGCCCGGCAGCACGGCGGTGCCGTAGTCCTGGCGCATCCCGTCGGCTGCGACCGGGGAGGCACTGGCCAGGGCGGCGAGCACCGGGGAGCCCGGATCCTGACGCTTCTTCGCCTCCAGGTAGGTCACCGAATCGGCGGTGGAGGTGGTGGAGTTTCCCCAGAAGCCGGGATCGTGGGTGTCATTGAGGCCGTAGGCGTTCGCGGTCGTGGAGATCGACTGCGGGTACTTCGCATAGAGCCGGGACGCGATGTTGTCGTCGGAGACCTGGAGCATGCGGGTGGCGTCCGCCTTGTCGGCCGCGGAGCCGTGGGCGAAGACGTAGTCCGCGATGTAGAGCTTGACGATCGACAGTGCCGGACGGGACTCATGCTGGTTGGCCGTGCCGGCACGGAAACCGGTCGCCGAGTGTGCGACGGTGACCTGGGTCCGCGCGGGGGCGACGACGTGCCCACTGCCGTCCTGACGCGGAACAGGTGCGGCGGCTGCGGTCGGCGCGAGAGCGACAACGGTGGACGCGCCGAGGGCACCGAGGATGCCGAAGGTGAGGGCCGAACGTCGGGCGTTGCGTGGCGAGGTCATGGATTCAGCGTATCGCGAAGGACGTGGGTTCGCGGGCCGGAGGGACAGATCCTTCTCTGTGGCCTACCTCAGCAGTCCCGCCTTGCGATGTCGGCATCACGCAGGCTGAGGTCGTCGGCGAGGGGGTCAGAGCAGCCTCACACTGCGCGATGCGGACATCACTTCGAAGCCTGCGCCGCAGTCTGCGCAGCCGCCGCAGCCTGCCGCGCGGCGACGGCCCGGGCGATCGCATTGTGCAGCTGCCGCATCAGCTTCGGACGGTTCTTCATCAGCGTCCGGTTCACCCGCACCACGATCCACTCCCCGTCAGTGAGATCCTGCAGCTGCTCGAAATCCTTCTCCACCTGCCCCTCCTCATCATGGTGCTTCCCGTCGTAGTAGAGCCCGATCCGCAGACTGCGGCAGCCGATGTCGAAGAAGGTCGTCCGGTCACGCGTCCCGCCCCACGACGTCTCCTCCCGGTAGCCCACCTCCACCTGTGTCTCCCACCGGTGCCCGGCCGGGAGCAGATCCCGGACCATCAGTCGGAGCTCGGTCTCCCTCGGCGACTCCGCTCCCGCCGCCACGAGGCGACTGAGCCGCCGTAGTTCCCTGCGGGAGATCAGACCGGTCGCGGCGTCCTCCAACTGGTTCCAGGTCACGGTCGAACACTGGGCGAAGGCGTCGATCAGCTGCACGGCGCGAACCTGCCGGTCGGTGAGACCGTCAACCTCCACCACCGGCCACCCGTGCTTACCGGACAGGACCGACCGCAGGCACTGGGCGAGCGCCACCGGCGCCGTGACCACGCGCATCTGCGGGCAGAGCGGATCAGGGGCAATGGTGTCCCGCTCCAGGTCGAAGCCCGGCGGCAGCGGTCTGATCGCCGGACTCAGCGGACTCCCCTTCGCAGTCTCCGTGCGGTCGGAGCCGTTGGACCGACCTTCCGCCAGGAGAAGCACGGCCGCCGAATCCGCCCAGTAGAGGAGACCGTGGAACGGGGCTGCCGCCCAGCCGGAGACGATGAAGGTCGGGTGCAGCTGATGCAGCGCGCGGACCCGGGTGACCATGCACGCGGGGAATGCTCCGAGGTCGCGGGCGTCGGCAAGACCGGGCAGACACGTATTCTCCACCATCATCCCGTCCGCGACCTGGGTCCAGTCACGGTCGACAACCCACCTTGTCGTGCCCGAAGCGAGCAGGTCCTGCCTGCGGACCGGTAGGTGATCGGGCAGGATTCTGGTGCAGTACCAGGGACCTCTTCCTGCTGTGTGCAGGCCGTTCTCCTGTGCCTCGATGATGTGCGCCGGCAATTGCCGGACAACATGCGCCATAGTGTTGTCCCTCCCTGTGATCCCCCGCGGCCTCCCCGCGGCGCCCGCCCCGCCCCCCGGGGCAGTGCGTTTCCCGACAATACCTTCAGGACGCTGCCCTGGGGAGGACCCCGGCCACCATGTCCGCATCACGCAGGCTGAGGTCGTTGGCGAGGGGGTCGGAGCAGCCTCACGCTGCGCGATGCGGACATCGCAGCGAAGGCGCGGTGCCGGTCAGGACGCCGGTCAGGACGCAGAAGCCAGCGACCGCGCCATGTCCACCGCGGTCCAGGCCATCGCCGTCGCACCGTCCAGCAGTGACTTCTCCGCCACGGGACCGACGCAGGCGTCCGCAAACTCCGCCTGATGGTTGAGCACCGGGAACGAGTCCACCCCGATGTACGGGTGGATCGCCGGCACCGCCCAGGAGACATTCGCGAAATCGGTCGAGGCGCGGCACATGTCCGCGGCAGGGTCACCCTCACCGTGCTCACCACCCTCGACATGCAACTCGCGGCCCAGTGCGAGCGCATTGGCGCGGTAGAACGCCAGGGCGTCCTCGTTGGTGCGCATGTCGGAGTAGGGCTTCGACTCGTCGATGATCCCCACGGAGCATCCGGTCGCCAGGGCCCCGGCCTCGAAACACCGCTTGACCTTGGCTGCGGTCTCCTCGAGTTCCGCCATCGTCCCGGCGCGGACGTACCAGCGTCCCCGGGTGTGACCGGGGATCGCATTCGGGGCGTCGCCGGCGTGGGTGACGATGCCGTGCACCCGCACGGTCGACGGCAACTGCTGACGCAGCAGACCGATCGCCACCTCGGAGACCGTGAAGGCATCCGCAGCATTCACACCCTGCGTCGGGTACGACCCTGCGTGGGAGGCACGGCCGGTGAAGGTGATCTCCCAGTGCTCCACCGCGAACGGCCGGGCACGGACGACGTCCACCGGCGCGGGGTGCACCATCATCGCGAAGTCCAGGCCGTCGAAGGCCCCACGGTCAAGCATCTCGATCTTGCCGCCGCCACCTTCCTCGGCGGGAGTCCCGAAGACCTCGACGGTGATGCCGAGCTCGTCAGCGACCGACGCCAGTGCGACCGCGGCACCCAGCGACATCGTGGCGATGAGGTTGTGCCCGCAGGCGTGGCCGATGTTCGGCAGGGCGTCGTACTCGGCCATCAGCCCAATGCGCAGCGGACCGTTCCCCGCCACGGCGTGGAAGGCGGTGTCCAGACCGACGAAGTTCTCCTCCACGGCGAAACCATGCTCACGCAGGGAGGACGCACACTTCGCAGCGGATTCGTGTTCCTTCCACGCGGTTTCCGGATGGGCGTGCAGCCACTCCGACAGTTCCACCAGCGACGGGTGCAGCTCGCTGATGCGCGCCTGCAGCACAGGCTTGAGATCGACGGCGTCACTCATCGCCGGGCACCCCGTAGGACGGGGAGGACGCCGGGTCGATGCCGCGGGTGACGTAGTCGTCACGCTGTGGCAACCAGACCTCCAGCAGGTCCGCAAGGTCCTCCAGCGGAGTCTCCGACCAGTCGACGCGCAGGTCGGTCTCGACCCATCCGGCGGAGCGGACGACGGCCAGCCCCGCGGAGTGCACCGGCCCTGCCTCACCGCCGGCTGCGAGACCGGCCTGCATCGCGGCGAGCAGGCGGTTCTCCAGGTCGACGCCGGAGGACGCAGCCGCGTCGAAGGCTGCGAGCATCACGGACGGCACCTCGGTGGAGGCGAGCATGTTGCCGGCGCACACGGCGTCCTCCCCCACCGCCGAAGCGTAGGTGCCGAGGGTGTGCGGGCCGGAGCGGGCCACGCCCGGCCCCGTGGCCCCGAGGAGGCTGAGCTGGCGGTAGTCGAGGGTGGCGTCCCGGTCGGCGAGGGTGGCCAGAGCCTCGTCGGCGGACGCGCCGGAGGCCAGCGCGTCCAGCAGGAACGGCCCGAAGCGCGGGTCGGTGATGTTCTGGGACGCGACCACACCGACCCCGCAGCGCAGGTGCAGGCAGCGGGCGGCGACGGCCGGCGAGGAGGAGCTCACGGCCATGCCGAAGGCCACCGTGCCGTCTGCAGCCGTCTCGCGGGCGATGATGGAGAAGGTCATCTACAGCACCGCCGTCGCGTCGATCTCGACGAGCCATTCCGGGCGGGCCAGGGCGGAGATGACGATGCCGGTGGAGACCGGGTGGACGCCCTTGAGCCAGCGCCCCATGACGCGGTAGACGGGCTCGCGGAAGCGGATGTCGGTGAGGTAGACGGTGACCTTGACGATGTCTTCGAGAGTGCCGCCTGCCTCGTCCATGAGCATGGCGATGTTCGCCATCGCCTTCTCCGCCTGTGCCTCGACGTCACCGACGCCGACGTTCTCACGGGTGTCGAGGTCCTGGCCGATCTGCCCGCGCAGGTAGACGACGCCGTTGGCGACGACGGCCTGGCAGAGGTCGTTGTCGAGGTTCTGCTCGGGGTAGGTGTCGGCGGTGTTGAAGGGGCGGATACGGGTGTGCTTCATGTCAGTTCTCCTGGATAGCGGTAGCGGGCGTGTAGGCGGCGTAGCCGCGCTGGATCTGGATCTCGTCGACGACGTACTTCGCGTCATGCCAGCAACCCCAGATGAAACTGGAGCCGCGGCGCGACAGCCACGGCAGGCCGACGTAGTAGAAGCCCGGGGCAGCGGTGACGCCACGCTGGTGGGCGGGGCGTCCGGCCGTATCGAGGGCACCGTCGATGTGCAGCCACGAGTAGTCGACTCCGTAACCGGTCGCCCAGATGACGGTCGTGATGCCGGCCGCAGCGAGGTCCATCTCCAGGGTCGGGTCGGTGGCGTCGGCCGGATCGGGGCCGAGCACCCACGCCTCCGGCTCCTCGGGCAGGTCCAGGCCGTTGGCCTCGATGTAGGCGTCCGCCTCGGCGAAGAGTTCCAGCAGGTTGCGGTCACCGGCGTGGATGTTGTCGGCGAGGTCACCGCGGAAGTGCAGGACGCCGTCTGCGTCGCAGGTCTCCGCACGACCGGTGAGGTGGATACCATCGGCGGCGAGGTCACGGAAGTCGACGGTGAAGCCGCCGTCGGCGCCGGTCACGGCGATGGTGACGTGCTCGGCACCGACCGGTGGTGCGGCCATGTCCCACTTGCCGAGGACGCCGAGCCACCACACGTTGTCGCGTCCGCGGTAGCGCCGCGGTGGGCGGTCGTGGGCACCGACGGCAAGGGTCACGTCGCGTCCGGCCCTGTTGAGTTCGACGGCGATCTGCAGACCGGAGGATCCGGCACCGATGACGAGGACACCACCCTCTGCCAGCTGTTCCGGGTTGTCGTAGTCCGCGGAGTGGATCTGGGTGATGCCCTTCTCCTCCGCCACGGCCGCGGGGATGACCGGCGGAATGACCGGGGTCTGGAACGGGCCGGTCGCGGAGACCACGTAGGTCGCGGCGATGGTCTGCTGCTCTGCCGGGTCGGTGGAGCCGGTGGGACGCACGGTGGCGAGGTAGCCCGGCGCGCCCGGGTTCTTCACCAGCTCGACGACCTCCACACCGGTCTGCACCGGGGCGTTGTGGAGGGCGGCGTAGTCCTCGAAGTACTGCGCGACGCGGTCATGGTGGACGAAGGACTCGCCGTCTTCTGCGGTGGCGCCGGAGGCGGTAGGGGCGTCGAAGGTGAGGCCCGGGAAGCGATCATGCCATGCAGGGCCGTTGGCGCAGAGGGAGTCCCAGCGACCGGTGCGCCATTTCTCGGCGATACGGTCACGTTCCAGGACCAGGTGGTCGATACCTGCCGCGGTGAGGTGTTCGCTGGTCGCGACGCCGGACTGGCCGGCACCGATGACGAGGACCTCGGTGGAGGTGGGGATGTTGGTGGGAGTCATGGTGCAAGTCTCAGACCACTGGTGCGCCGGTTCAAACATCTTCTCCCGAAGATCTGGATCTGAAAAAACGATGTAAGATCCACCTACACATCACCGAAACATTTGATGCGTCGGTCCGACCGACGCCGGAGGTCCACCGTGCCGTCAGCAGCACCCCCCTTCACCCTCACCCAGCTCCGGTACTTCGTCCGGGTCGCCGAACTCGGGTCGATGACCGCGGCCTCGGAGGATCTCTACGTCGCACAGTCCGCCGTCTCCAGCGCGGTCCACCAGCTGGAGAATTCCCTGGGTGCCACGTTGTTCATCCGGCAGCGTTCCAGGGGCGTGCACCTCACCGAGCAGGGCGGTGCATTCCTCACCGCCGCACTGCAGGTCCTCGCCAGTGCCGACGACGCGGTGAGTTGTCTGCGACCGGACCATCTCAGCGGCCCTCTGGATGTCGGGTGCTTCACCACCCTCGCCCCGTTCTGGCTGCCGGGCATCCTCGAGGAGATTCAGCGCACCTGTCCGGACGTGGAGTGCACGATCCACGAGGTCACGGCCACGGAGATCGAGACCCGCCTCAACCAGCGGGAACTGGACGCCGTGTTCACCTACGCCTTCGATTACGGCCGCGGCATCGACGTGGACGTCCTGGCCGAGGCGCCGGTCTACGCCGCCGTCGCCGAGAACTCCCCCCTGGCCGCCCGGTCCGCGGTGACCCTCGCCGAGCTGGCGGACCAACCGCTGATCCTGCTGGACATGGACAAGTCGACGAACTACTTCCTCTCCCTGTTCCGGGACGCCGGGCTGCGTCCGCGGATCCACCAGCGGTTCGGGAGCGTCGAGGTGGTGCGGTCCATGGTCGCCCGTGGTCACGGGTACACGATCCTCAACCAGAGCCCCGCCCACGATCTCACCAACGACGGTCTGAGCCTGGTGGCGTTGCCCGTCACCGGCGTCCGCTCGCACCTGCTCATGGGCGTCGCCCACCGGTCCGGCGAGAAACTCAACCGCAAGGCGCAGGCCTTCGCGGACGCCTGCCGGGCGGTCCTGTTACCGGAGGACGGCCCCTCCGTTTCGGACATGTGACGTCAATTTCTCCGAAGGGGCCGTCTGTTATTTGCGATGGTTCACCTGCGGTGCAGCAACTTAGCATTGCTCCCACTGCCCCGTCATTGTGGCGGCAGTCACGGTAGATGCCGACCCCTGGCAGACCCCCGGCAGACCCCAAGGAGAACCTCATGGCAAGCCCCGGCCCCACCCTCAGAAAACCCACCACCGATCCCGACGCGGTGGATTCCACGACCCTGCGGCGCAGCATCGTCGCCGGCTCGGTCGGCGTCCTCGTCCACTGGTTCGACTGGGCGGTGTACGCCTACCTGGCGACCACCATCTCCGACGTCTTCTTCCCGAACCAGGAGGGTGCCACCGGCCTGCTGGCGGTGTTCGGTGTCTTCGCCATCGCCTTCTTCTTCCGCCCGGTCGGTTCGCTGATCTTCGGTCACCTCGGAGACACCCTCGGCCGCAAGAAGACCCTGTCTCTCGTCATCATCATGATGGCGGTCGGCACCCTGATGCTCGGCATTACCCCGTCCTACGAGTCCATCGGCATCTGGGCACCGGTCCTCCTCATCATCGGCCGGATCATCCAGGGCATCGCCGCCGGAGGCGAGTTCGGTTCCGCCACCGCGTACCTCGCCGAATACTCCCGGCCGTCCCGCCGCGGGTTCAACTGCTCGTGGATCGAGTTCGGTTCCGTGCTCGGGTTCCTGCTGGCGTCCGGCGTAGTGGCGGTCCTCTTCGGGATCTTCGACGACGACACCGTCACCTCCTGGGCCTGGCGCATCCCGTTCCTGCTGACCCTCCCGCTCGCCGCCGTCGGCTTCATCATCCGGACGAAGATCGAGGACACCCCCGAGTACCAGAAGCTCGAGGCCGCCGACGACCTGCCGACCGCACCGATCAAGGAGGTCTTCAAGAACAACCCGAAGCAGTTCCTCCAGACCATCGGCATCGAGATCTTCATGAACTGCACCTTCTACGTGGTACTCACCTACCTGCTGACCTACCAGGAGGACACGGTCGGGCTGTCCGGCGGCACCGCCGCTACCCTGTCGGTGGTCGCCTCGCTCACCGCCGCCGTGATCATCCCACTGTCCGGACTCGCCGCCGACCGTTGGGGACGCAAGCCGGTCCTGCTCACCGCCGGCGTCCTGCTGCTCGTCCTGTCCTGGCCGATGTTCAAGTACATGAACCAGGGCACCATGACGGCCGGCTTCGTCTCCACCTTCATCCTCTCGGCGGTCCTGGCGTTGATCCTCGGCACGCACACTTCGACCGTCTCCGAGCTGTTCCCGACGCGCACCCGTCAGTCCGGTCTGTCGATGGCGTACAGCGTCGCCGGCGCGTTCTTCGCCGGCACCCTGCCCTATGTGAATACCTGGCTCATCGACGTCACCGACAACATCATGGTCCCCGCCTTCACCCTCATGGTGGTGGCCCTGGTCGGCCTGGTCACCGTCTCCACCATCCCGGAGACGAAGGGCCTCGACTTCAGCGACGGTCACGCACCGGGTGACAAAGAAGCCGCCTCCATCACAACCTCCACGACGTCGTCCGCAGTAGCGTAGGTCCGTGAACATCACCCTGCGCCAGTTGGAGTACTTCGCCGCCGTCGCCGATGCCGGGAGCATCACCGCGGCAGCGCAGCTCCTCTACCTCTCCCCTTCAGCCGTCTCGACCTCGGTCGGTGAGCTGGAGGGGGTGCTCGGCGTGAAGCTCTTCACCCGTCATGCGCGCGGACTGTCACTCACCGGGGAAGGACGCACCGTCCTGGGCCGCGCCCGGACGCTCCTGCGTGACGCCGGCGACCTGGAGTCCAGTGCCGGGTCCCTCGCCGGTGACCTCAGCGGGACCCTGTCGGTCGGCTGCTACTCCACGATCGCCCCGTTGCTGCTGCCGCAGGTCATCGCCGACTTCGCCGAACGGTACCCCGACCTCACCGTGGATTTCGCGGAGGGGTCCCGGGGTGAGCTGCTGGAGGGATTCGCCACCGGGAAGTTCGACCTGCTGGTCGTGTACGACTACCCGTTCAAGGACGACCTCCCTGCACGGGGGACGCCGCTGCCACTCGGCACCTTCCCGCCGTACGTGCTCCTGCCACCCGACCATCAGTTGGTGGGAACCGGGGATGTGGCACTGTCCGACCTCGCCGAGGAACCACTCGTCCTCTTCGACCTCGAGCCTGCCGACCAGTACTTCCTGTCGATCCTCCGGGAAGAGGGCGTCACCCCGGACGTGCGGTACCGGACCGGCGACTTCGAGGTCATCCGTGGGCTCGTGTCCCGCGGGCTGGGGTATTCCCTGCTGACCCAGCGGACCCGGCACTCGGTGAGTTACGAAGGCACCGGGTATGTCGCAGCCGAGCTGGCTGACCGGCACGTCCCGTTGGATGTCGTGGCGCTTGTCCCGACGGCGTCCCGCCTCACGCGGCGGGCACAGTCCTTCATCAATGCCGCACGGGACGTGTTGGCCGACGTCGTCAGATACGACAACACCGGAGACCGCGCGCTGTGAACACGATGTCGGCATCACGCAGGCTGAGGTCGTTGGCGAGGGTGTCTGAGCAGCCTCACGCTGCGCGATGCGGACATGGGGTGCGGCGCGGCGTGAGAAGTGAGCCCCTTACCCCAGCTCGTGGGCCAGCAGGTCCCGCGCGGTGGTGAAGCGGAACCGGTGCCCAAGGTTCGACAGCACCACCGGCCGCGCATGCTGGTCGGCCAGGGCCAGCTCCGCGGCACCGTCCCTGCCCAGCAGCACCGCAGGGCCCACCGCCGGCACGGGCACACGCAGCGGTACCCGCACCTTCTGTGCCTCGGCCAGCGTGGCGGCGAACTCGCCCTCGGTGATGTCCTCCGGGGCGACCGCATTCACCGGCCCGACCAGGGAAGAATCCACCACGGCACGGTGGTAGATGTCGGCCAGGTCATCCACGCCGATCCAGGGAAAATGCTGCTCGCCCGACCCGAGGCGTCCTCCCCCGACCCGGGACGACGCGCCCAACAGCGACAGCAGCGGCGCTCCCCCACCGAGCACCAGCCCGGTCCGGATGTTCACCACCCGCACCCCGGACTCAGCGGCGACGGCACAGTCGTGCTCCCAGTCCGCCACGACGTCGGCGAGGAATCCCTCGCCCCGCGAGGCGTCCTCCCCCACCGGTTCCGGACGCGACGCCCCGTAGAACCCGACGGCGGAAGCGCTCACGAGGACCTTCACCCCGCAGGACGCCGCGACCTCGGCCAAGCGTCGGGTCGGCCCCACCCGCGAGTCGCGGATCGCGGCCTTGTGGGAGTCGGTGAAGCGTCCGAAGATCGGGGCACCGGCGAGGTGGATCACGGCGTCCACGCCGTTGAGAAGGTCGGGGGCAGGTGAGGCGGGATCCCAGTGGCGTCCTTCTCCGGAATGGTTACGGACCAGCGGAATCACCGTGTGCCCGGCGGTCCGGAGCAGCGCAACGAGTTGCGTGCCGACGAGTCCGGATGCCCCGGAGACCGCGATGGTCAGCGGCGGAGTGTCGAGCTCCCGGAACTCCGCGAGGTGGGCGAGGTCGTCGGTGAGCTGGCGGCGGCGGTAGGCGGCGATGCGGCTGAGCAGGATGGTCGGGACACGGGAGGTGATCCGGTCGGTGACGGTGGAGGTGCCGTCGCCACTGTCGGTGATGAGATGCTCGTGGTGCCACCCCGTGAAGCGGAAAGGCCGGTTCACGCAGTCGTCGACGAAGCTTCGCCCTTCGGCGAAACCCTCCGGATCATGGCGCGCTTCCCAGGTCAGCCGACCGGGGAGGGAGAAGGTGGTGGTGCCGTCGCGAAGGTCGGAGGCCTCGGAGCGGACCCGCATGCGCGCAAATCCCGGGGTCAGGCGGACGACGGCGCCGGGGCGGGTGTGCCAGTCCCAGACGTCGACTGCGGGGTGCGGCAGCTGGGTCTCGAACTCGTGGGTGGTGGTGCGGGCGGTGAGAGCGGTGGTGGGACGCATACAGGTCAAGGGTACGCGGTTAGACTGGACATCCACCCCCGCGAAACCACCGCGCCGCCCCGGGAGGACGCCATGGACAACCCGTACGCCGCCCATCTGCGCGCCACGGATCTGGACCGCACCAAGGTCGCGTCCGTGATCGACCGGGCCTATGCGGAGGGCCAGCTCAACTCCCTGGAGCATGACGAGCGCGTGTCTGCGGCGATGACGGCCGCCACCCGTGGTGACCTGCTGGAGCTGATCAAGGACCTGCAGGTGGAGCGTCCGGAGTTCTCGGCACCGGAGAAGAAGGCCAACCCGCTGATCCCGTCGCAGAATCCGGCGACCGGGCTGATCGTCGTGATTGTCGCTGTGGTGACCCTGGTCGTCGTCGCGGCCGTGGTCATGCTGGTGGGCCGGTCCGGATCCGATTCCCCGGACCCGGCACCGGCCACACCGGCGGTCTCGGAAACTCCTGCCGAGGTGTCTGAGGATCAGCCGGCGGAGTCCGAGTCCGCGGTCAGCACTGCCGTACCTGCCGAGGACGCCGGCGGAACCGGTGAGGAACCCGGGGACACCACCCCGAAGATCTCGGTCTACGAGATGGAGACGACGATCCGCGGCGACTACCTCAACGACCGGGGCCACATCCCCGAGTACGTGACCTGCCCGGATGCCCTGGATGTGGAGCTCGGAGCGGCGGTGGAATGCTCGGTGGGCGATCACGG
Source organism: Corynebacterium variabile (assembly GCF_006539825.1). Classification (GTDB taxonomy): domain Bacteria; phylum Actinomycetota; class Actinomycetes; order Mycobacteriales; family Mycobacteriaceae; genus Corynebacterium; species Corynebacterium variabile. Next base: position 87,532 of record NZ_BJNT01000004.1, on the reverse strand, counting down.
CGCCCTCTTCCCCGCGACGGTCACGGTCATCGGCGTGGACCTGCCGAACGTGACCTACAACGTGTCCATCACCGGGGTGTGGTGAGGTTCAGACCTACACCCCGACGCCGGCGTCCTCCAGGGCGAAGCCGACGCGGAAGACGGATGCCTGGTCGTAGGCGTTGCCGACGATTTGCAGTCCGGTGAGGACGCCGCGGGGTCCCACACCTGTCGGCACCGCCAGCGCGGGATGACGGTTGCAGATATTGAAGGGCACCGCCATGAGGTCCACCCAGTAGTGTCGGCCATGACCATCCACCGAGGCCTGCGGTGCTTCAGCGGGGAAGGCGTCCTTCGTGGTCACGGGTGTGATCAGTGGAGTGGCACCGGCCAGCAACCGACCGAGCTCCTCCCTGATCCGGGTCTTACGGGCGAAGGTCTCGTGCAGCGGCATGCGCGTGGCAGCAAGGTTGACGCGGACTATCTCATCCACCACGTACTTGCCGAGCGTCGCCGAGACGACGATGCGGCAGCCGATGCTGGAGTGGTTGATCGCAAATGCAGAGAAATGGGTGCAGTGTTCGACTGCGGACTCAGGCGTCCGTTGTGGTGGCTAATATCCAGCGCACCCCATCAATCCCTATCGAGAGGATGCCATGACCCAGCTGACCGACGAAGAACGGGAAGAATGGATCAAGGACGCCAAGGAAGCGATCCTCGGCCGTAAGCTCCTACGCATCTGCAGTCTGCCTGAGGCATACGCTGCGCTTTCCAAAGAACGAGTGTGGCGAGACGAACCATCGAGCGAGATCCTCCGAGAGGCCTACGGACGAATGCTTGTCGACTCCGACAAGTAGTAGCCCAGACGCAGACTACTCCGCCGTATCGGCCAAGTACCCGAACAGTCCCGGCTCCACGGCATGCTCCAGGTCCAGCTTCATGTTCACGACCGACGCCCCACTAGACATCGTTGTGTCGTGAGCATCGCGGGCCTTCGCCTCACCGAGGTAGAAGAAGTCACCACCGTCCACGTCACTCTTCTTCACGAAAACGTGCAGGGCATAGAGGTTGTTGGCGATGTCAATCTCGCCTTTGCTTCGATCAAGGCTCCGGTTGCTCTTCGTGAACCAGTTGATGGTGGCCTCACTGTCGAAACCATCCTCGTACTGCGTCGTCGCCGAGATGTCCTCAGCCTTGTCATGAGTGATGAAGATCGGGCACGTCCCGGAGTAAGCGTCCGTCTTATAGCCGTACAAGGTGCTGTACTGGTTCGACTCGAAATTGAGCAGGCGACACACGTCCTTGCGAGTGTACTGATGCCCAACCACGAGCTTTCCACTCCACGATTCATCATGGCGAGCAAGATACAGAGCAGTCTCAATAGCATCGTCCACATGCGCAGCGAACTGGCCGCCGGAGCTGTACAGCCGTGAGAACACAGGATCCACCAGATAATTCTCCCCCACGACTCGCATCACAGCGTTCGGTCCGTACTTCTTCAGCTCAGACTCCACGAAGAACTCAAGGGTAAGGATTCGCTCGACCGACGTGACAGTCGCGTCATCCGACGCGCATCGGTACGCATCCAACAGTGAGACAAACTCCGTCTTGGTCAGAGAGCCACGCTCAAGCAGCGATCGGATGAGCAGCATCTCCTGTGGCCGCTTACCATTAAGCAACTCACTATCCAACAGAGAAACATACGCCGCTTCCTCCGCGGTAGGAGCCGCCGTCTCCATCTTTGTGTGCACTAGGAAGTTCCAGTAGCTCTTCTTGTTCGATGCGATCACGACCGGATCCACGGTGTGGAACCGGGCGAGTCGATGAGCATCGGTAGGCGGCCAAGCCGATACTCCAGGTCGCGAACGGCCTTCTTGAGGTTGTGCATCGAGTCAAGCTTCGCAGTCTGCAATGACTCGAGGACGCGCCGGCGAGAGACCTCGTCGAAGCTCACACTCGATACACCAGCGATCACACCAGTGGTCTGCGCCTTGATCATCTTTTCTTTGATTATGTCCGGGTTGAGACTACTGTCCCCAAACAGGGCGATAGGGATAAGGAAGTTGTTCTGGTAGTTACCGATGAAGTCGATCACCCGCAGGTGATCCTTCCCCCGAGCCTTTCGCAGCCCGCGGCCGAGCTGTTGGGTGAAGATGATGCTGGACTGCGTGTTGCGCAGCATGACCACCTGATTGACCGCTGGGATGTCGATACCTTCGTTGAAGATGTCCCGAGTCAGGATGTAGTCCAGGTTTCCCAGTTCGAGCTCCCGCATCGCGGTCTCCCGTTCCTCAACCGACGACTCTCCTGTCAGCGCGACCGTCCGCAGCAATTGACCATTGAACTCCTGCTCGTTGAGCAGTCGGGATAGCTCATGAGCCTCCTCCTTGCCCGAGCAGAGCATCAGCCCCTTTACATCCCGTGGGAACCCGTACTTCCGCAGCATCTCAAGGATGTAGTGCACTCGCTCGGGAGCAACCAACTTCGACAGGTCAGCCGGGTCGTCCTTCTTTTCTCCGGTCTCCGTGACGTACTCAGTGACACCGTAGTAGTTAAACGGGGCGAGCATGTCCGCTTCTAACGCAGCCTGGAGACGGATCTCGTAGGGCACGTTGTAGTCGAAGAGCTCGAAGATGTTGAAGTCATCGGTACGCTCAGGAGTCGCCGTTAGCCCCAACAAGAACGACGGTCCAAAGTGATCGATGATGCGGTTGTACCCAGCCGCACCTGCCCGATGGACCTCGTCAATGATGATGAGGTCAAAGGAATCCGAGGGAATCGAAGCCAACGTCTCCGGCCGAGACAGCGTCCGTTCCATGGCGAACACATACTTCCGGTCTGGCTGCTGGACCGCCCCCACCATGCGCCCGAAATCCTCATCGTCACCATCAAGCACCATCTTGAACTCGGACATTGCCTTGTTCAGGATCTGCTCACGGTGGACGATGAACAGCAATCGTCCCGGATCAATCTCGCGGGCCGCCAGCGCGGCAAGAATCGTTTTACCTGTTCCCGTCGCGGAGACCACCAGAGCACGCTTCTCACCGGAGGTCCGTACCTTCCAGATCTCTTCCAGCGCCTCTTGCTGCATTGAGTTTGGCTCAATGCGCCCTACCGGAGCTTCCTCCTCCTCAAGCGCAATGATCGTAGCTGGCGAGACTCGCGGCTGACGCGTCCGCTCGTACTCATCAATCCACTCCTCGGTGAGAGGGAAGCTCTCAGAGCGCTGCTGGTTGATAGCGTCCTGCAGCTGGTAGGTGATGTCGCCTTCAGGCAGCGCCGAGAACCGGAGGTTCCACTCCTTGTTCGTCGTCAGCGCCTGGAGAGTGAAGTTCGAACTGCCAACAATCGCCGACAGGCTGTCGCCCTGGGTAAAGACGTACCCCTTGGCATGGAAACCGCCGTGCGTCCCCGGGTGAATGCGCACCTCCACGTTGTCCATGGTGAGCAGCTCACGGAACATATTGGGCTCGTTGAAGTCGAGATAGGTCGACGTGATGATCGTCGCCTGGCCCGTGAAATCGACCAGGGCCTGCTTCAACAAGCCAAGCGCACTCGCGCTGATGAAAGCGACGGAGAAGTCGAAGCGATCGGAGCGTCCCAGCTCTTCCTTGATCGCTCTGACCATGGTGTTGTCTTCGTCATTGATGATCAGCTTCGGGTGATACAGCTGGTCGGACGTCACCGAATGGTCAAGGAACCCGTGCGCGGCGCCCTGCCCCACAGGGCTGTCGAAGATCATGCGGCAAAATGAGCGGTCACGAGTTCCACAGCGGGAACATCAGCCGGTGCCCACGGAAGTCCACCGAGATCAGCCGCCTCCACCCAGCGGACCTCAGCATGCTCGGTGAGAGTGGGCGCCTGGTCAACGATGGTTCCGAAGAACGTTGTGAGGATCACGGTGCCGAAGTCGTAATCGTGCTCAGTGGTGGTGACCTTGTCGCCGATCTCTGCCGTGCAGAGCAGCTCCTCCTGGAGCTCACGGCGCAGTGCCTCTTGTGGCGTCTCCCCCTGCTCGATCTTGCCGCCGGGGAACTCCCACATGCCTGCGAGCGACATACCCTCACCCCGCTGCGCTGCGAGAACTTTCGTGCCCTGTGTGAGGACAGCTCCGACGACGTTGATCCGCTTTGCCATGAGGTTCAGCCTAACAACTGGGCGGACGCTGCCGCCCCGCCAGCACCGCTGACATCACCTGGCGGTCACAGTCCTCAGCTCCCAGATTGACCGAGATCACACGCAACCGCTCCCCGGTGCCTCGCACGGTGTGCGCCACCTCACCGGCACGATCGCTGGCATAGATCAACGTGCCTTCGTCCAGCCCCGTCTCTGTCACATAGGCGAGTAGTTGGTAGAGGTCTTCGCGGCGTCCAGCACCTGCCTGATCGTCTGGCCCGGCATTCACCTTGTACTTCACGTCCCCGACGAAGCACCATCGACCGGCACGGCGCATCCCCAGATCTGGGATCAGCTGCACGCGGCGTCCCTCATCAAGCCATAGCGCGCCCGTCCACGAATCCCGCATGTCGTGCTCGGAGGCTCCCAGTGCGTCCCGTACCAGCACCCGCACGTACTGCTCCACGATTCGAGGCATGTCCAGGATGAACCCCGGGACTTGCACCTTCCCGGCCGTGACTTTCAGCGACGAGGAGTCCAGGATCAGTTCCGCCAGGCGTACCGGCGCCTGATAGTGCGAGTTGTGTCTACTCCACACGATGCGTCGACACTCGTCTAACGCCACGTCTCCGGCCAGCGGTGTCACCTCACCGACGACCTGCCACACTCGCGCGAGCTCCGCGCGAGTGCCGTCGGGAAGTCCCGGTAACAGGCGAATCTTCTGCACAGCCGCAGCAAGCACCTGGTTCTCCGCAACATCCTCGTCATGCACTGTTGCCGTCACTGGAACCGGGAGGGGCCGCGGATCCCGGAGATACTCGCCAATCCTGATTCGTCCCCGGACGAAAGCCAACCGCTGTTCCTCAGTGCGGTAGGAGCGGTACACACCGCCAGCAAAAGCCTGCTGGCAAGACCGAGTGAAAAGCTGCACCACAGCATCCTCGATAGAGACAGCCTGCAGTCCCTTCACCTCGGCGGTCCGCCAGTCCAGGGGACAGACAGCAACAGTGAGCATGTGGACGATGCGCGGCAGCGGAACCTTCGGCTCCACCACGACGTGATCACCGTCGAGCACCACGGCACCGGCCCGGGATCCCGGTGTCACCCGGACCAGGCCGTTCTCCGCTGGCGTGATCTCCGCGTGAAACAGCTCCTTGAGCTTCGCCTGCTGCTCAAGGGTGAATCGCAACGGCTCGCTTTTCCGGTGCTCAGTCAGCGTCGACATCGGTCTCTGTCTTCGTCACCACAGCCTTCAGCTCGCCGAACTTCAGATCCTCTAGACGCTCCGGCTGTCCGTAGAACAGCTCGCCCAAGGTCGGCAGTACCGAGAACCTCCAGGCTCGCTCCGCTTTCTCCTCCGTCATGTCGCGCTGCATGAAGTGGCTGGGGCCGATCGCCCGGTCCGGGTCACCGATCAGGTCGTTCGCCCGGATCAGCAGATCTGTCAGCCACCCGAGGTCCGGAGCATTCACCGCCAGCCACGCCGGCAGAATCTCATCCAGCGGGGACTGTTCTGGCCGCACGTCAACGACATAGAACCGCCGACGCAGCGCTGCGTCCACGGCGGTAATTGACCGGTCCGCAGTGTTCATCGTGCCGATAATCAGCACATTCTCCGGCAAAGAGAACCGACTGCCGTATGTCATGGTGACCTCCTGGCCGCGGTACTCCAGGAGGAAGTACAGCTCCCCGAAAACGGCCGGGAGATTCGCCCGGTTGATCTCATCGATGATGAGAACGTAGAGCATGTCCGGGTCATCTTCACGAGCCCGGTTCGCCAGCCGCACAAGTGGCCCGTCGCTGAGGTGGAAGGCCTGCGGATTCTCCGGGTCAGGACGCAACCCCTGAACGAAGTCCTCATACGCCGTCCCCGGGTGGAACTGCACCAGCTCCACCCGATCCGGCGTGGCGAGGTGTTCCGCCAGTGCCTGGGCAATGAAGGTCTTCCCGGTACCGGGCGGCCCCTGGAGGATCATCTGCTTCTTGTCTTGCAGCATCTCCAGCAGTTCATCGAGCCATTCTTTGCCCTGGTCACTATCGATGGTGAGACGTTTAGCGAGCGTCTCGAAACTCACGGTCGCTGACTCGTCCGGAAGCATGGCAACCGGCTCGACTACATCGTCGGCAGGCTCCTCAACCGGCTCTTCCAGCGCGTCCTTCTCCGTCGGTGGGTCAACCTTCCGATTCGACCGCCAGGCGAGGAAGCCTTTCTGCGTCTCCTCGTTCCAGCCGAGAGCGGTCATCGCCGCGTCATCCATGGCCAGCAACTGGTCAGCGGCATCGGCCACCTCACCACGCGACGGCAATGCTCCCGAGACCATCTCCGTCGCAGCCCGAAGCGTGTCGATCCGGTCGAGGTAGGCGAGATAATGCTCACCCGGGGTCGCCGATTCCGACGGACTGTCCCAAGTCGTCAGCCTCTCCAGCGCACCCACCGTGGCCGCAGTCCGGAACGGCAGATCCTGCCCCGCTCCCGGCAGCAGAGTCGAGACCTCTTCCAGGAAGGAATCCCGGTCTGTCGCAGGCATCCGCGACAGATCAAGGACGCCACTCAACTCCGCCAGCTGGTCGATGAACAATGCGACGCCCAACTCATCAACCCGGTGCAACACGTTGCTCAGCCCGGCAGCATTGTCTCGGGCGCACCGGGTCAGCGTGGTGTCCTCACCAAGGAGATCCGCGAGCTGACGAGGAAGATTCTCCGGTGTGGTAGCTAGTACGTCATGGACCGCATCGGCAGTGCCATCCCGACCATCCGGGACACCCGAAGCCAAGTCATCGAAGGCGAGCGTGGCCCACCGAGCCCACCGTACGGCCCTCTCTGTCGGTTCCTTCCACGCATTCCGGTACGGCGACCGGTACGGCGACAGCGAGCGGTGGTCGCCGTACCGCAAGTTCGGTTCCAGCCAGAACCGCAGGTCGTTGGCATCGGCGACATCTACAGTTCCAGCGCCGAGGCCAGTCGTCATCTCAGGTTTGTCGTCCCTGCTCGAAGTGTCCGTAGCGATGCCGGGGAACAACAGGTGCTCCAACAGCAGCCGCATCGCCCAGACGCCCTGGTCATCAACCTCGGCGAGAGTCTTCTGGAAGGCGTCCCAGTCGGTCAGCGCGGTACGTCGATCAGCACTACCCAGGGTGAAGAATCTTGCGACGACCCGCACCAGGTAGGCAATCACCCGGTCCCGGTGTGTCATATACGCGGTACCGGGACGGGCGATCCCGGCGCGAAGAGCCTCACTGCACTCCGCCGGCACCGGGCGAACACCTTCCCGCCAGTTCACGACCGTCGCGACCCGAGATGCCTTCACCGGTCCCGAGGTCGCCGATGTACTCATGGGGAGGAAGTAGACGAAGAACAGCTCTGCGGCGAGCTGCACGGCATCATCCGACGAGTTCTCGAGCTGTCGCTGCCACTTCGTGAGGAAGTCGTCCTTGCCGGTGTCCGGGCTGTCGATGAAGTCCCTTGTCAAGGCCGCTGCTGCTTCCACGTAGTCTAGTGGCTCACCGCTGAACAGGGAGGTTCCATCAATCAGCGCCTGCCGCCAGGCGTCCGCAGCCGCATACACAGGCTGGGTTGAAGGAAGCGGGTTCCGGAATGTCGCCGGTACCTCCCGATGCTGGATGTGGCCGGTCACCCAGGCGCGCTTCCGATCAGCCCACTGCTGACTGTCGCCAGCGGGAACCGTGTCTTCGGGTTCTACACCGACATGCGGCATATAACGCGGATCTGTCGCCATCTTCCGGAACTCTTCGGCACCATGGTTTACCAGTGACAATGTCCGGACGTTCTTCAGCCCGCGCCGCATCTCCCAGGGCAGGTCGTATCGAGACTCCCCCGTCCGGTTCCAGTTCACGGCGCGCCGATGCGGATGCGTTGCCGCGTTCTCGTCGAACTCGTATTCCCCGGTGACGGTGCCGATACGCAGGTGCTTCCCGTCCTGACGCGGTGCCACGACGATGTCGCCAATCGCGATCTCCTCACAAAAACGCAGGAGGACGCCAGCATCCGCCGCATAGCTAGCTGGCGCCTTTCCTGGTTCCAGCTTCCGGAGAATTGCTTTCAGTTCATCCTTAGTGACTCCCGTGAGATCCGGCGTTCCGTCCCATCCAATGGTGACAACCCCCAGGTTTTCGAGGTCATCATCGAGTGTGTCATTGCGCAGAAGCCAAACGGTGGACATGACGTCGAGTGTGCCAGGATCTGAACTTTCCGGCCTCCGCCCCGGCGCGGCCTGAAGCTACTCGACTCGCTCTACGGGGACAGGCGGACAGGTCGGCCGGCGCAGAGCGGGGTCGGCCGGCTCTGCACCGCAGGAGGACTGAGTCCCGCCCCTCAGACGCACCATCCGCCGAACAACACACCGAGGCCGCCACCGCCTGCAGTGACGCAGACAGTGACGGCCCCGGCGGGTACTGCTACTAACCGACGCTGAGGTCAACCAGACCGCCGGTGATGATCTGGGTGCCGACCTGCACGAGAGTGAGCAGAAGATTGAGGAATTCGATCACGGGGGTACTCCTTGGGGATGTGGGACGGGTCCCGGTGGGTAGTGACGGCCACGAATTGTGACCTGCGCTACTGATAGTACTCCCTTGCAGCTCCCGGAGCATTGTGGGAAGAAATAATTTTCGTGGCACAGCATTTGCTCCACCCCCTTCCGAAAAACACCTACTGAACAGGACGCTTCTACCGTTCTGCATTCAGAACAGACTGACCACCCCCGCCGCGCCGTCTCCCCCAATCCTCCGCTCGCCACCACCCCGCCGCCGTAGACTCGACGGCAGCCAGACACAGACAGACACAGGCAGCCACACGCTGCCAGAAACCCCGAGGAGCGCGCCATGATCGTCACCACCACCGGCACCGTCGAAGGTAAGCCGGTCACCGAGTACATCCGCGTCGTCGCGGGCGAGACCGTCGTCGGCATCAACATGTTCAAGGACATCGGCGCGGGCTTCCGCAATCTCGTCGGCGGACGCTCCGCCGGCTACGAGGGTGAGATCAACGGTGCCCGTGAGCAGGCCCTCGGTGAGATGGTGCAGCGCGCCATCGACCTCGGCGCAGAGGGGGTCGTCGGTGTGAAGATCGACTACGAATCCCTCGGCCAGGGTGGGATGGTCATGGTCACCGCCGCCGGCACCGCCGTGCGCTTCTGAGGGACGCTGTGCGCCGCCTGAACTCCAGCACTCTCGCCCTCTCCGCCGTGACCTGTGGCGTCCTCGCTCTCACCGCCTGCGGCGGAGATGATGGGGATGCCGCCCCCACCACCGTGGAATCCTCTGACGCCGTCACCGGGGATCTGCCCCGCTTCGAGTCCACCGCGGAGATCCGCGACAAGCTCGCCGGCACGGACTGGGAGTGCCAGGTCTGGAACGACAGCGCGGACACCGGCGAGGTCGACGGCACGGCGTCCTCCTGCCTCACCGCGATCGGCGGTGGCGAGAACCGTGACCAGCCGAGCATCCACGCCATCTACCTCAACGACCACCCCGCGGAGACGGCGTCCGTCATCTTCCAGGGCGAGTCCCCCGCCGTGATCGTCGGCAACAACTGGCTCTTCGACTGCGGTCCGAACACCGCCATCAGCATCGACCAGTGCAAGGACATCGCCAGGATCCTCGGCGGCACCGTCGTCCTCCCCAGCCCAGTGTAGACCGCCTCCGTGGACCGGGCGGAACCTACACCCGCACCTTCACCGGCATCTTCCGCGCGAACACGATCCCCAGTGTCATCACCGCACCCAGTGCGGCGATCGCCCAGCCGGTGAAGTGCAGCCCGGCGTCTGTCGCACCCGCTGAACCGTCGCCGGCGCCCACGCTCATGCACAGCGCCACGATCACCGCGGACAGGTTCGCCGCCACATACTGGCTGGTCTTGTAGATGCCCGTCGCCGTGCCGACCTTCTCCACCGAGGTCACGGTGTTGATCAGCCCCTGGTTGCCGATGTTGTTGAACCCGTTGGGCACCCCGGCGATGAGCGCGACGATGACCATCATCCACACCGGCGTGGAGCTGTCCTCGACCAGCGCGAGCGCCAGGCCGGTGAGCAGCAGGAAGATTCCTCCGATGCCCAGCACCACCCGTGGCCCCCGCACGGCGATCACCCGCGCGGCGACGAAGGTCGAGCCCACGGACACCACCGCCATGGGGAACATCATCGCGCCGGCCTGCGAGACCGACATGCCGGCACCCTGCTCGAACCACTGCGGCAGCCCGTAGTACAGGCAGTAGAACGCCGCATAGGTCACCATGGTCCGCCCCAGGGTGTTCGCCAGCTGCCGGTTCGCCGCCACGGCCCGCAGGTCGATGAACGGCACGGACGCTCGCTGCAGCTCCCACCACACCCACACGCCACCGAAGAGGACGAGCAGCGGGAGTGTCCACCAGGAGATCTCGTCGGTCAGGGAGATGAGGAAGAGCATGAGCATGGTCACGGTCACGCCGAACAGCAGTGCACCGACAATGTCGAGGCGGCGTCCGAGGCCCGTCCCGGGGCGTCCTTCCCCGGGTATCCGCGGCACCTTGAGCATGACCCACGCCCCGGACACGGCCACGAGCAGCACATTGATCCACAGTGTGGACTGCCACCCGGCCACACCGACGAGCAGTCCGCCGAGGGAGGGACCCACCGCACTCATCGCCTGGCCGCACACGGTGAACACGCTGATCGCCGACCCGGTCTTCCACCGGTGCCGTTGCGCCAGCACGCGGACGACCGTCATGGCGTTCGGCATCTGCGTCGCCACGCCGACACCGATGATGAGGCGTCCCGCCACGAGGACGCCGAGGCTCGGCGCCAGCGCCCCGAGCACAGAGCCGATGAGCACGAGGACCAGACCGGCGAGGTACACCCGGCGCGCACCGAAGACCACGCCGAGCACCCCGGCCATCGGTGAGACGATGGCGGTGGCGATGTAGAACGCGGAGAGGACCCAGGAGACCTCCGCCCCGGCTCCGAAATGGCTGCCGATGGAGACCATCGCCACGGCGATCATTGAGGAGTTCAGCGCCTGGAGCATGATGCCGGTGCCGAGGGCCAGCGTGATCGGGGAGGGGATGTTCTCCCGGGGCGGTTGCAGTGGCTGGTCGGGGACGGGCGACGGCGTTACGGGACTCACGTGCTCCTACGCTAGGCCCCTGACCGGCGCATTCACCAACCGGTCACTGCGGTCACCGCGGTCAGATGTTCGCGATGAACTGGTGCATGTTGCCCTGGTCGAAGGACGCCCGGCGCCAGGTGTCCCAGGCGTGCGCACCGATGAGGTCGTACTTGAACTCGATGTTCGTCCGTCCGGCGAGTGCGGCGCGTGCCTGGAACTCGGCGGTGAAGATCATCGACCCTGTCTCGTAGGGTCCGCCCTTGACGACGGTGGCGATCGGGTCCGGCCCCATGTCCCCCAGGAGGTTCGGCACACCGGAGGACGCCGAGACGATGACCGGCATCGTCAGCCGGTCGATGTTCAGTGTGGGGTTGTTGGCCACGCGTCCGCCTTCGTTGGCCCAGGGGATGCCCTCGAAGTTGTTGTTGAACATGGCGGTGCCGTCGACGACGGCACGCTGCAGCGGCATGCCCGGATCGTAGATACCGGACAGGGCGTAGACGGAACTGTAGATGTCCGGGTGGTTCGCGGCGAGGTTCATCGCCCCGTATCCGCCGGAGCTCAGGCCGGTGACACCGGTGGTGCCGCGTCCGCCGTTGGGCACACCCCAGTTGTCCTGCAGGTACTGGGGCAGCTCCTGGGACATGAAGGTGTCGAACTGTTTACCCTGGTCGCCGTCCCAGTCCTGGACCCAGGTGAAGGGGTCCATCGCGGGGAAGACGAGGGTGGCGTCCTCGTTCGCGAGAGCCTGCAGGGCGCCGCCGGCGGACACCCAGCCGTTGACGTTGCCGGAGTCTGCACCGTCGATGAACTGGGCGACCCTGTTGTTGTCGGGGGTGAGCGCCGGGCGGACGATGACCGGGAAGTCCCGGTTCATCGACGCCGAATGCACGGTGCACTGGAAGGCACCGTTGTCGATTGCCGAGCAGCCGGCCGGGTCCGCGGCAGCGGCCGGGATGACCGTCGGCACGACGGTGAGGGACGCCGCGACGGCGGTGGCGGCGGCGAGTCCGGCAGCGCGGGTGCGGCGCGGATCAGGACGGCGGTGCCGTCCGACATAGGAACGTGAGTGTGTCATGTGTCAGTAACCTCCGGGGGCGAGCGTAGTTGGTGACACTTCGTAAAACAGAGTCGCGGGACAGTATTCACAGCCCGCGTTCGACTCAGGAACCTCATTTATTGACAGCGCGCCTCATGAACCACAGAACCGAACAGCGCCCCGGCACCGCCCGGTCCCTTCAACTACCCTCGGCCGCCATGAGGTTCCGACAGATCGATCTTCCGGTGCACGACCCGTCCGGGTGGTCCGCGTGGATGACCCGGAAACTGGACGTGCCTCCCCACCCTGTCATGCCCGACGCCGTCACCGTCGGCTGGAGCACGCTGTCCTTCCGCTACCTTCCCCAGGCGGACGTCACGGTCCGGACCGGTCCGGACGCGGACAACGGCACCCCGCAGAAACGGGCCCACCACCTGGCCTTCGCCGTGCCCACCGGCACCATCGACGACTACGCCACGCAGTTCGACACCGACACCGTCGACCGGCCCAACGGGCCCTTCGCCATGCGCTCGGTCTACCTCACCGGCCCGGAGGACGCCGTGATCGAGCTCGTCGAGCATGAGCACCGTCCCGCCGGCGACACCCCTGACACCACCGGCGACCCGGCGCCGCTGCTCGGCGTCGTCGAGGTCGGGCTGGGCGTCCCGGACGTCCGGGCGTCCGGCGAGGCGCTGGCCGAGCACTACGGCGACCGGCTCCCCCACGGGTTCGGCGACCCGGACCGGCGGATCATCGCCGCCTACGGGGACATCGACGGCTCCGTGGTCCTCAGTGCCGCCGACCGTCCGTGGTTCCCCACCGAGGACACTTTCCCGGTCACGGACCGGCCGGGCATCAAGCTGGAACAGTGAAACTACAAAACTAATTACAACGCTGCGGACATAATTACTGCCGTAATACTATCCGCCCATGACGTTCTCCCGGCGCCCTCGACGCGCATACCGTACCGCCGCCACCGTCGCGGCGTCCGTCCTCACCGTCTCGCTCGCCGCCGCCGACGCCGCACCGGCCTCAGCCGCCCCGGCAGACCGTTCCGACCTGCCGCTGCAGACACAGATCATCGGCGGCTTCTGGGACGGAGTCCGCCCCCTGCTCGACGTGCAGAACCCCGCCGACGACAAGACCTTCTACGACTCGGCGAACCCTCTCGACAACCCCTCTCGCATGATCGCCGGAAACCTCAGCCTCGGTGGCCTGATACCGGCCTTCGAAACCAGCTTCCTGGTCCCGGCACCGGCGCTGGGCCACCCGGTGGTCGTCGCAGACACCCAGGGCAAAGACGCCAACTTCGCCGCCGGGCCCGCCTACGGTACCGCCACGCTGGACTCCCTTCGCGCCGCCACGGCAGCGGAGACCTCCCCGATCACCCCCACCGACCAGATCGGCCTGTTCGGCTACTCGGGCGGCGCAATCGCCAGCAACTGGGCCGCGATCCGGGCCGAGGAATACGCCCCGGAGATCGAGCAGCGGATCGTCGGTGTCGCACAAGGTGGTGTGCTCGTGGACCCCAGAAGAACCTCTCCTACGCCGGCGACGGTCTCCTCTGGTCCGGTGTGGTCGGACTGGCGCTGACAGCCCTCGGTGACGCCTACGACATCGACTTCTCCCAGTACTTCAACGACGATGGCATGGCTGTCGCCAACGATGTCCGTGACCTGTCGATCGTCGACTCCGTGGCCCGGTACCCCGGCCTGCACTGGTCCGACCTGGCGAAGCCGGAGTACCCCACCCCGCAGGACGCCCCGGAGGTCAAGGCGGTCATCGACGACATCAACATGGGCAACTGGGGCTCGCCGCGGATCCCCATGTTCGTCTTCCAGGGTGCGGCAGGCTGGATCGAGGGAACCCCCGCCTCCCCGTCCGTGGGCCCGGGCGACGGAATCATGGTGGCGAAAGACGTGCGCACGTTGGTGCGGCAGTACTGCGAGGCGGGAACACAGGTCGAGTACCGCGAGTATCCGTTCGCCGGCCACGTCATCGCGGCTGTTCCGTGGGCGGTAGAAGGCTACCTCTGGCTGGAGGGCAGGATCCGCGGAACTCCGACCACCAACAACTGCGCCACCGTGCCGCAGGGCAACGAACTGTAGTCAGTTCTTCCCCAGTCGCGCATAGGCCGGGTTCGGCAGCGCCATGACCACGGGCCCGAGAAACACGGAGACAGCCGGGGCCCGTCACCGCCGGGGCGCCGACGGGGTGATCCGCTGCCGGTGAGACGTGCCCGGAGGTGGCGTCCGGGGTTCTGTCCCGTACCCGGAGGTTTTGCGTCGGGGCGGGGGCAAGTCGGGAAACCCGGCACGAGGTCCGGACGTGGACCGAATGTCAGATCGGTTACCGACACCTGGAACCTAGAAGTGTCGTCCCACGTGTGCCTCCTCGCGCAGCGTCTTCACCATGTGCGGGTAGTGCAGCTCGAAGGCAGGCCGCTCGGAACGGATCTTCGGCAGCGAGTCGAAGTTGTGGCGCGGCGGCGGGCAGCTGGTCGCCCACTCCAGCGAGTTGCCGTAACCCCACGGGTCGTCGACCGTGACGATCTCGCCGTAACGCCAGGAGCTGAAGACGTTCCAGATGAACGGGATCACCGAGATACCGAGGATCAGCGTGCCGATCGTCGAGACCTGGTTCAGTGTGGTGAAACCGTCGGACTCCAGGTAGTCGGCGTAGCGACGCGGCATACCCATGTTGCCCAGCCAGTGCTGCACCAGGAAGGTGGTGTGGAAGCCGATGAAGGTCAGCCAGAAGTGAATCTTGCCCAGCTTCTCGTTGAGCATCCGGCCGGTCATCTTCGGGAACCAGTAGTACACGCCGGCGTAGGAGGAGAACACCACCGTGCCGAAGAGCGTGTAGTGGAAGTGTGCGACGACGAAGTAGGTGTCCGAGATGTGGAAGTCCAGGGCGGGGGAGGCCAGCATGATGCCGGTGAGACCACCGAACAGGAAGGTGGCGAAGAAACCGATCGCGAAGATCATCGGCGTCTCGAAGGTGATCCGCCCCTTCCACATCGTGCCCAGCCAGTTGAAGAACTTCAGGCCGGTCGGCACGGCGATGAGGAAGGTCATGAAGGAGAAGAACGGCAGCAGGACCGCGCCGGTGACGAACATGTGGTGCGCCCACACCGAGAGCGACAGGGCGGCGATGGACAGTGTGGCGAAGACCAGGCCGACGTAGCCGAACATCGGCTTACGGCTGAACACCGGGAAGATCTCGGAGACGATGCCGAAGAACGGCAGTGCCAGCACATAGACCTCGGGGTGACCGAAGAACCAGAACAGGTGCTGCCAGAGGATGCCGCCGCCGTTGGCGGGGTCGTAGATGTGGCCGCCGAAGAGACGGTCGTAGAGGACGCCGAGAGCGGCCGCGGTGAGCATCGGGAAGATGAGCAGGGCCAGCAGTGAGGTGACCAGGACGTTCCAGGTGAAGATGGACATCCGGAACATGGTCATGCCCGGCGCGCGCAGGCAGAGGATGGTGGTGATCATGTTGACCGCCGAGGCGATGGTACCGACACCGGTCAGGCCCACGCCGACGATCCAGAGGTTGGTGCCGACACCGGGGCTGTGGATGGCGTCCGCCAGCGGCATGTACATCGTCCAGCCGAAGTCACCGGCGCCGCCGGGGGTGAGGAACCCGGAGAGCATGACGATGCCGCCGAAGGTGGTGATCCAGAAGCCGAAGGCGTTGAGGCGTGGGAAGGCGACATCGGGGGCGCCGATCTGCAGCGGCATGATGAAGTTCGCGAAGCCCCAGACGACCGGGGTGCCGTAGAGCAGCAGCATGACGGTGCCGTGCATGGTGAACAGCTGGTTGAACTGCTCGTTGGAGAGGTACTGCATGCCCGGGTGGAACAGTTCCAGCCGGATGAGCAGTGCCATGAGTCCGCCGGCGAAGAAGAAGCAGAAGGACATCACGATGTACATGATCCCGAGCTTCTTGTGGTCGGTGGTGGTCAGCATGTCCCACGCGTGGAAGCCCTTGAGGGACTTCCCGCCCTGGGGTGCGGGCCGTGCGGTGGCGACCGGCGAACCGGCGTCCTCCCGCGGAGCTACCGCTGTCATTGGTCTACCTCCTGGTGCGCGCGGTGGACCTGGCGTCCCCGAGAAGTGGAACGGGGACAGTTCACCGCAAGTGTCTTCCGACAACGCTATGGTTGTCCGATCACCGCAGGTAGAGCGCTGATATTAATGGGGTTAGCAGCGGTACTTATGGGGTCACGATGCCGGGGACGCTGACGATTCGGCAAGGGCCCGCGCGAGGCCGTCGAGGTAGACGGCGTCCTGCGACCCCGGGTCCCAGATCATCTCGTTGAACATCTCGGCGAAGGTGCCGTCGTCGCGGACGATGCGACGGACCGGGGTGCCCGGGGCGACATTGCGCTCCGGCAGCACTACCGCTCCCATGCCGCGACCGACCCAGCTGAACAGGGTGGAACAGTTCGCGACCTCGATCTCCGCCTGGTTCAGCGGCAGCCCGGCCTCGTCCATCAGCGCCTGCATGGTGCGGGTGATGCCGCAGCCGTTGCGGGAGAGGATGAGCTCTCGGTCGGCGAGGTCGCGGACGGTGACCGGCGGCTGGTCGGCGGGCGGGAGTGCCGGGTCGGCGTCCTCGTCGACGAGGACGAGGTAGTCGGAGTTGATCAGCCGGTGACTGTAGGAGGGCAGCATGCCGAGCGCCGGGACGATGATCATGTCGAGCATGCCGACCTGCAGGTACTCCTCCAGCTGGTCGTTCTCGGACTCGAGGAGGGAGGCGTCGCGGCCGTGCTGGTTGGGGTGGCCGGGGTGGCGGGGATGACCGGGGTGGTCGAGAGTGTCGCCCTGGCCGGCGTCGTAGGCGTCGGGGCCGTAGATGATGCCGCGCAGTCTGGCCACCAGTGCCTTCTCGATCTGGGGTGCCGTGCCGACGCGGATGGTGCCGTGTCCGGCGCTGGCGAAGGCCTCCGCCTCGGACTCGACGCGCTCCAGGTCGACGATGACCTGGTGGATCCGCGGCAGGACGGCGTTGCCGAAGGCGGTGGGCGAGGTGCCGCGCGGGTTGCGCAGGAAGAGGCGTCCACCGAGGTACTCCTCGAGCTTGGCGATCGAGGAGGACAGGGCGGGCTGGGTGACGTTGAAGCGGCGGGCGGCGGAACTGAAGGAGCCGGCGTCGGCGACGGCATCGGCGTAGCGCAGCGATTCAAGGGACAGGCGGCCATTCATGATGCTTCTATCCTATGACTGTGGCCTGGGTGTTGGCGAGGTCTGATATAAACCCCGGTGATATGACATAAGCGCCGGACTCAGGCCCCGGCCAGCGCGGCGACGGCGGCGGCGACCCGGGATGCGGCGTCCGCTGCGACCTCCGCGAGACCGGCGTCATCGCCGTCCCCGGCAAAGTCGACCATCATCGCAGGATTCAGCGCCTCCACGAGGACGTGCCCCTCATCCTCAGGATCACGTCGGACCACGACATTGCAGGGCATCATCAGTGCGACAGCCCGGGTGGACTGCAGTGCCCGGTGGGCGAACGTCGGATTACAGGCGCCGAGGATGAGGATGTCCTCGATCTCCGCGCCGATCTTCGTGCGCAGCGTGGCCGTGACATCGATCTCGGTGAGGACGCCGAAGCCCTGTGCGGCGAAGGCCTCCCGGGTGCGGGCGACGGCCTCGTCGAAGGAGACGGTGAGGGCGGCGGAGAAGGAGAGCGGGGAAACGGAGGATTCAGACATGACGGGGTCCTTTCGGAGGGGGGAGGGTTCAGGGGTTGTGGTCAGTGCGAGAAGGACAAGTCCGGCAGGATCCGCCGCAGCCACGCCGGGCACCACCAGGCGGCGCGTCCTGCGAGCAGCATCACCGCAGGCAGCAGGACCAGACGGACCAGCAGGGCGTCCAGCAGCACGGCGGTGCCGAGGATGATGCCCATCTCCTTCGGCGGCAGCGGCTCAGCCAGGGCGAAGGTGAAGAACACGGCCACCATCACCGCCGCCGCAGCGAAGATGATGCGCCCGGAGTGGGCCATCCCCTCGGTCACGGAGAGGCGGGCGTCCCCGGTCTTCTCGTGGTGCTCCTTCACCGTGGCCAGCAGGAACACGGTGTAGTCCATCGCCACGGCGAAGATCATCGCGAAGAAGAACACCGGGCCCCAGCCGTCGAGGAAGCCCTGCGGCTCGAAGCTGAACAGGCCGGACAGGTGCCCTTCCTGGAAGATCAGCCGGGCCACACCGAAGGCCGCGCCGGTGGACAGCAGGCTGACCAGGGTGCCGACCAGTGCGGTCAGCGGGGCGCGCAGGGCGACGAGCAGCAGCAGGAATCCGAGCACGAGGATGACGCCGATGATCACCGGAAGCCAGGTGTCCAGTGCGTCCTGCAGGTCGATGTTCTCCGCCGGGGCGCCGCCGACCAGGGCGGACTCCGGCAGATCGGCCCGCAGGTCCGCGAGGATCCCGGTCATCGCCTCGTCAGAGGGGTCGACCTCGGGTACGGCCTGGAACATGACGAGGCCGGAGTCGTCACCGGCGGGCATGGCCGGGGTGACCGCGGCGATGCCGTCGGTGGACGCGGCGCGTCCGGTGGCTGCCTCGGCGTCCTCCGCATCGGTGATGATCTGCAGCATGCCCGGGGCACCGTCGCCCATGGCGTCCTGCACGAGGTGGTAACCCTGGCGGACCGGGGCGTCCTCCGGGACGACCGCGATCGACGGCATGGCAACCTTCAGCCCGAGGACCGGCAGCGCGAGCAGCACGAGCAGGGCCGCAGATCCGAGGACGGCGACCAGCGGCCGGCGCTGCAGCACACCGGCCCAGCGGGCGAACAGCGGTGAGCGGTGCTCCTGCTTCTTCGCGAAGGGCAGCGAGACGGCGTTGACCTTCTCCCCCAGCGCGCCGAGGACGGCCGGCAGGAGGGTGAAGGACGCGGCGAGCACGAACACCACGGCGAGCATGATGCCGACGGCCATGGTGCGCACCGCCGGGGCGGGCACGAGCAGCACGGCGGACAGGCTGATCAGCACCGTGATGCCGGACAGCAGCACGGCCTTGCCGGCGGTGCCGTAGGTGGCGGCGACGGCGACGCTGGCGGAGGGTGTTGTTCCGCCATGGGAGCCACCGTGGGGACGCAGCGCGTCGCGGAACCGGGCAACGAGGAAGAGGGCGTAGTCGATGCCGAGGGCGAGGGCGAACATCAGCGCGAAGTTCATCGCCCACACGGAGATCGGGGTGACCATGTTGAGCAGCACCAGGGCGCCGGCGGACGCGACGAGGCCGGCGAGAGTCAGCATCAGCGGCAGGCCGGCGGCGACGAGACTGCCGAAGGCCAGTACGAGGATGAGCAGCGTGACCGGCCAGGACATCATCTCGGCCTTCATCATCGCGTCGTGGTTCGCGTGGTTGAAGTCGCTCCACAGCATGGACTGGCCGGTGGGGAGGACGTCGATGGTGTCCGTCCCCAGGGCGGTGATGCGGTCGGAGAGGTCGTCGGCGAGACGGACCATGTCGTCGGTGTCGGCGGCGGCACCGGCGATGAGGATGCCGGTCCGCCCGTCCTCACTGACGGTGACGCCGGGGGTCGGCGGCATGATGTCGGCGATCCGGTCGTCGGCGGACAGCAGGTCGGTGGCCCTGTCGATGACGGTGGTGGTTGCGGCGTCTCCGATGGTGCCGTCGTCGGTATGGATGACGACCTGGATCGCCGAGGACGCATTGCCGCCGAAGTGCTCGGTCGCCAGGTCACGCACGGCGACGGACTCGGAGCCGTTCGCCTGCCAGCCGGCGCCCGCCAGCGAGCTGAACACCGAAGGGGCTGCGGCGCCGAGTCCGACAAGGACGAGCAGCCAGACGCCGAGGACGGCCTTCATGTGCATGGCGGACCAGGCGGCCCACCGGGCCAGGACGCCGTGCGGTGGTGTCTGTGCTGCCGGTGGTACTGCCGGTGGTGCTGCAACTGCTGTCGTGGGCACGTGTTCGTCCCGGCCAGCGCGTGTAGTCATCGAGGTTCCCTTCATCGTCAATATACCCCGGGGGGTATCGGTGAGAGTTAAAGATACCTACGGGGGTATAGGATCGCAACCATGAGGCTCAACGATGACACCACCACCACCGCACTCGCCCGACTGAAGAGGGCCCGTGGTCAGCTCAACGGCGTCATCGACATGCTCGAGGCCGGCCGCGACTGCCAGGACGTGGTCACCCAGCTCGCCGCCGTCTCCCGGGCGCTCGACCGTGCAGGCGTCAAGATCATCTCCGGCGGCATGCGCGAGTGCATCCGCTCCGCCGAACGTGGCGAGAGTCCGGAACTGTCCGAGGAACAACTGGAGAAGATGTTCCTGTCACTGTCGTGACAGGCCACCGCCGCCGCCCCGGCCGCCCCGGCAACCCCGGCCGCCCGGACCGCGACCGGACGCGGAAAGGTGAACGGGGCTATAAACGGGGGTATAAGTGGAACTCGGGTTCCCATAATCCCCACCCCACCCCCGACAGGAACTTTGCCGGCGAACGATCCGACTATTGTTGTGCAGGCATTTCCGCCTGAGTTCGCCGGGCGCCCCACCAAACGCCCCCTCGACTCACTCCCCCCGGAGGCACACAATGGATGTCGTCGACATCTCACGGTGGCAGTTCGGTATCACCACCGTCTATCATTTCATCTTCGTCCCACTCACCATCGGCCTGGCCCCCATGGTCGCCGCCATGCAGACCTTCTGGCACGTCACGAAGAAACCGGCGTGGTACCGCGCGACCCGGTTCTTCGGCACTGTCCTGCTCATCAACTTCGCCATGGGTGTGGCGACCGGCATCGTCCAGGAATTCCAGTTCGGCATGAACTGGTCGGACTACTCCCGCATGGTCGGCGACGTCTTCGGCGGACCTCTGGCACTCGAGGGGCTTGTCGCGTTCTTCCTGGAGTCCACTTTCCTCGGCCTGTGGATCTTCGGGGCAGGGAAGATCCCCGCCTGGCTGCACACCGCGTCCATCTGGATCGTCGCGGTAGCGGTGAACCTGTCCGCCTACTTCATCATCGTGGCGAACTCCTTCATGCAGCACCCGGTCGGCGCGGAGTACAACCCGGACACCGGCCGCGCCGAGCTCACCGACATCGTCGCACTGCTGACCAACCCGACCGCCCTGGCAGCCTTCCCGCACGCCGTCGCCGGCTCCCTGCTCACCGCGGGCACTTTCGTCCTCGGCATCACCGGCTGGTGGATGGTCCGTGACCACCGCGCCCGCCTCGCCCTGCAGAAGACCGGTGAACTGCCCGCCAGGACGGCCACCGCCGGCACTGACGCCGGCACTGACGCCGGCTCCGACACAGACAACCGGCATGACGCACATCGGCCCGCCCACCGTCTCGCCTGGTGGACCACCCTGCTCTCGGCGATCGGACTGTTCATCACCGGCGACACCCAGGCGAAGCTCATGTTCATCCAGCAGCCGATGAAGATGGCGTCCGCCGAGTCCCTGTGCAGCACCGCGACCGACCCGATGTTCTCCGTCCTCACCATCGGCACGCACAACAACTGCGAGAACGTCACCCACCTCATCGAACTGCCGTGGGTACTGCCTTTCCTCGCCGAGGGGAAATTCAACGGCGTGACCCTGCAGGGTGTCGAGGACCTGCAGCAGCAGTCCGAGATGCTGTACGGCGCGGGCAACTACTCCCCCAACCTCTTCGTCACCTACTGGGCATTCCGCGCGATGATCGGCCTGCTCGCCGGTTCCGGCATCCTCCTCGCCGCCAGCTGGTGGTTCACCCGCAAGGGCCGGGTCCCCGCCGGTAAGGCCGGCACGGTCTTCAGCTGGATCTGCCTCATCGCGATCCCCACGCCGTTCCTGGCGAACTCTGCGGGCTGGATCTTCACCGAGATGGGCCGCCAGCCGTGGGTCGTCCACCCCAACCCGGACTCCGTCGGTGACTCCCGCACCGAGATGATCCGGATGACCGTGGACATGGGCGTCTCCGACCACGCACCGTGGACCGTCATCGTCACCCTCGTCGGTTTCACCCTTCTCTACGCCGTCCTGGCGGTGATCTGGTTCTGGCTGATCAGGCGCGTGATCCTCGCCGGACCGCCACAGGAGACCGGACCGAACCCCGCCGCCACCGTCGGCGCCTCCTTCGGTCTCACCGGGAAGGACGCCGACCCCGACTCCCCCGACCCCGTGCACTTCAGCACCGCCACAGCATCCGGAAAGGAGTTCTGACATGTCCGCCCTCGACCTCCCCGTCGTCTGGTTCATCCTCCTCACCGTGCTCTTCGCCGGATACTTCCTGCTGGAGGGCTTCGACTTCGGCGTCGGCATGCTGCTGCCCTCCGCCGGGCGCAGAGATGACGCCGACGACCCCGCCGCAGCATCCGACGCCGCCCGCACCGGCCTGGTCCGCACCATCGGCCCGGTGTGGGACGGCAACGAGGTGTGGCTCATCACCGCCGGAGGTGCCCTCTTCGCCGCCTTCCCCGGCTGGTACGCCGCCCTGTTCTCCGGCTTCTACCTGCCCCTGTTCCTCATCCTCGTCGCACTCATCCTCCGCGCCGTCGCGTTGGAATGGCGCGGCAAGGTGGACACGCTGACCTGGCGACGCCGCTGCGACCTCACCGTCACCGTGACCTCCTGGATGCCACCGGTGCTGTGGGGCGTGGCCTTCGCCAACCTCGTCCGCGGTGTTCCGCTCGATGCCGACCAGAACATGGACAGCGGCCTGTCCACCCTCATCGGCCTGCTCAACCCCTACGCCCTGCTCGGCGCGGCGACATTCGCCTGTGTCTTCCTGCTGCACGGACTGAGCTTCCTACGGCTGCGCACCGCCGGTCACCTGCGGGACGCCACCGACCGCCTCGTCATCCCGGTCGCGGTCGCCGCCGCGGTGACCGGTGCGACCTTCGTCATCTGGACACAGCTCGCCCACGGTAAAGGCTGGACCTGGATCGTCACCGCCACTGCGGTGGGCGGCGTCCTCGTGGCGGTGGCGGCGATGCTGCGACACCGCGACGCCACCGCGTTCCTCGCCACCGCAGTCACCGTGATCAGCGCTGTGGTGCTGCTCTTCGGTTCGCTGTACCCGTGGCTGATGCCCACCACCCTGGCAGACGGGGTGGGACTGGACATCCGGAACGCCTCCTCCGCCGACTACACCCTCACCGTCATGACCTGGGCGGCACTGTTCCTCGTACCGTTCGTCCTGGCGTACCAGGCGTGGACCTACTGGGTGTTCCGGAAGCGGATCACCGCAGCACCGGTGGTGGAACCGCAGCGCACGGGGCCCGGCACCGCAGCCCCCGGCACCGCAGCACCGGTGGTGGAACCGGAGCGCACGGAGCCACCGAGGTGAGCACCGGGCCTGTCGACCCGCGGCTGCTGCGGCTGTCCACCCCGACGCGACGGTGGACCGCAGTCCTCGCGGCCGTGACGGCCCTGCGCACCGTCGCACTCGTCGCATCCGGCGTCCTGCTCGGGCACGTCGGTGCCGCCGTCGTCACCGACCACACCGGTGTCCCCGACCACCGCACCGCCCTGATATGGCTCGGCATCCTGGTGCCCGTGCAGGCCGGGCTGGCCTGGGCGGAGAAGCGGTACAGCCACCGGGCGGCGGCGAGGGCGACCGAGGACCTGCGGGTCCGTGCCCTCGACGCCCTGGCCCACCGGGACCCGCGCAGTGTCGACCGGGCCGCCTGGCGCACCCTGCTCACCGAGGGTGTCGACGGCCTCGGCCCCTACCTCACCGGCTACCTGCCGGCTCTGCTCTCCACCGCACTGGCCACCCCGGCGATCCTCGTCGTGGTGTGGTTCCTCGACGTCGGCTCCGCGGTCATCGCGATAGTCACCCTGCCCCTGATCCCGGTGTTCATGTGGCTCGTCGGCACGCTCACCGCCGGACGCACCGAGAGGAAGCTCGCCACCCTCGGTGTCCTGTCCGACCAGCTGCTCGACCTCGTCACCGGACTACCGACCCTGCGCGCCCTCGGGCGGCTGCACGCACCGGTCACCGAGGTGCGGCGCCTGTCCGACCGGCACCGCCGGTCCACCATGGAGGTGCTGCGCATCGCCTTCCTGTCCTCGATGGTGCTGGAGTTCCTCGCCACACTGTCGATCGCCCTGGTCGCCGTCGGCATCGGGTTCCGCCTGCTCGACGGGTCGATGACGCTGGCGGCCGGGCTGACGGTGCTCATCATCATCCCGGAGGTCTACAACCCGGTCCGCCAGGTCGGCGCCCGGTTCCACGACGCCCGGGACGGGATCGTCGCCGTCGACCGGATCCTCACACTGCTCGGCGGCACTCAGGAGGACGCCGGGGCGGCCGGGCACACCGGGGCATCCGGGGCATCCGGACCGGCGGTGGCTCCGGTTCCCGCCGCAAACGGCCTCACCGTCACCTTCGACCACCTGTCGGCCACCGGACGCGACGGCCCACGCCCCCGCGACGTCACCGGAACCGCCGCACCGGGACAGCTCACCGTGCTCACCGGCCCGAACGGGGCTGGCAAGTCCACCGCCCTGCTCGCCCTGCTCGGCATCGCCACCGACGGCGTGTCCGGCACCGCGGTCGTCACCGACAGCACCGTGGACGGCGACCCCGCTACGGTGCTCACCGGACCCGCACTATGGGAACGGACCTCCTACCTGCCCCAACGCCCCGTGCTGGACGCCGTCGACGCCACCGCTGTCGGCGACACCTCCGGGCTCTCCCTCGGACAACGTCAGCGTGTCGCCGTGTCCGCCGAACTTGACCGGGGACGTGCCACCGGACGCGACCTGGTCCTCCTCGACGAACCGACCGCACACCTGGACACCGACAGTGCAAGGGCCATGCTCGACACCCTGGCCCGGCGCGCCGCCGACGGGGCGACGGTCCTCGTCGCCACCCACGACCCGGTGGTCACTGCCGCCGCCGACCACCGGATCGAGGTGCGGTCATGACCACACTGCGCACACTGCGGACCGCCCGGCCGATGACCGGGCTGCGCCTCCGGGACCTCGTCGGACCGGTCGCCACCGGGACGATGACGCTGCTGGCGTCCCTCACCCTGACGGTCGTCTCCGCCTGGCTGATCACCCGGGCATGGGAGATGCCACCGGTGATGGACCTCACCGTCGCGGTGACCGCGGTGCGCGCCCTCGGCATCTCCCGGGCGGCGTTCCGCTACACCGACCGGTTGGCGTCCCACCGGCTGGCACTGCGGTGCGCCGGGACCGCACGGGTCACCGCCTACCGTCGGCTGGCCGCAGCACCGACGTCGCGGACCGCCGCACTGGGCCGCGGTGAACTCGTCACCCGCTTCACCGACGACATCGACGCCGTCGCCGACGTCATCGTCCGTGCCGTGGTCCCCGCCCTGGTCGCCCTGGTCACCGGGGTGCTCGCCGTGGGCTTCACCGCGGCACTGTCGGCACCCGCGGCGATCGTGCTGGCCGTCGGGCTGCTCATCGCCGGTACCGGTGCCCCCTGGGCGGTGGCGCGGTCGGTACGCATCGCCGAGTCGCGACGGGCCACCGCCGCCGGACGCTACGCCACCGCCGTCGACCGGGTGCTCACCGACTCCGCCGCACTGCGGGTGCGGGGCACGCTGACCGATGCGCTCGCCGGTGCCGGTGACGCCGCCCGCGGGCTCACCGCAGCCGCCGAGGCCGGCGCCCCCGCCCGTGCCGCCGGGACCGCGCTGTCCGTGTTCGCCTCCGCCGCGACGGTGGTCGGCGTCCTCCTCGTGGCGACGGTCGGCTACCTCGATGCCGGTGCCGCGGTCCGTTCACCGCAGTGGTTCGGGGTGCTGGTGCTGCTGGCCACCGCCGCGTTCGAGGCGACCTCCGCACTGCCCGAGGCCGCCGAGGCCGCCACGCGTGCCTCCGGTGCTGCCAGCCGCCTCGCAGCCCTTACCGGTGAGGACGCCGTGCCGGCCGGCGGGACCGCTGCCGCACCCGCCGCCGCCGTACGGTCTGTACCGTTCAGCGGTGTTCCCCGACTGCGCGCGACCCGCCTGTCCTACGGTCGGGACCGGGTGCTGGGCACCGTGGACCTGGACCTGCCCGCCGGGGCACGGTACACGGTGACCGCGGCGTCCGGCACGGGGAAGACCACTCTGCTGCTCACCCTCGCCGGACTCCTGCCGCCACTGGCAGGACGGATCACACTGGACGGGGTGCCGCTGGCCAGCATCGACCCGGAACTGCTGCACCGTACGGTCGCCTACCTGCCCGAGGACGCCCATGTCTTCGCCACGACCGTGCGCGACAACCTGGCGGTCGGTGCACCGGACGCCACGGACGGACTGATGCTGACGGTGCTGGACGCCGTCGGTCTCGACGAGTGGGTGGAGGAGCTTCCCGAGGGTCTTTCCACGGTCCTCACCGACGGGGCGGAGAGTCTGTCGGGTGGGCAGCGTCGGCGACTGCTGCTGGCGCGGATGCTGCTCACCGATGCACCGGTACTGCTGCTCGACGAGCCTTTCGAACACCTTGACGCGGCGGGGACCGCTGATCTGGAGGCCCTGTTGGCGTCCGACCGGCTGCCGGGGACTCGGCCGGTGCGGACGCTCGTCGTGGTGCGGCACCCGCGGTAGAGACAGGCGTCCGAAGCAGGCGCGGCAACATTGTGCACTCTCAACACTGCCAACCAACATGAAACGTACCGGCCAAAGAGTTTTCCGAGTTCCATAGCCCCCGTCACGGCATGCATAATGTTTGAGCGGACGGGCGTTTGGCCGGGCGGGGCGCCGCCGGCTCACCCTTCAGTCAGCCGCTCCCACAGGGACACGTCGAAGCGCATCCCGGTGCGACCGGCACGGCTTGAACCCCCACCTGAACCGCTCCGGGCACCACCGCCTCCCACCTGGGATGCCGCACTCATGTGCCGCACCGCATTGTCCAACTTCGAGCGCCAGGTCCACACCGCGACCTCGGCGTCCCCGGTGACCAGGGCAGACATGATCCGCCGGTCGTCGGCGAGGATGCGGGGCACCGCCTGGCCGTAGTTGAGCTGCAGCACCGAGATGAACATCTGCAGCCGCAGCGTGAGCGAATGAAAGGTCCGGGCGGACTGCGTCAGACCGGACGCCTCGGCGAGTTCCTGCTGGAAGTACAGGTCAGCCTGGTCGACCCGTTCGGCGTCCCCCCGGGCGACCGCGGCCTCCAGGGTCCGCAGGGCGGTCTGCGGGGCCAGCAGCCGGTACCGTGGCCGGCTCGCGCAGGCCCGCAGCAGCACGATGCCGACCTGCAGCCGGGCAGCATAGAGGTCGATGATGTCCGCGCCGGTGACCAGTGGCAGGGAGAACACGCCGTTGCGGGAGACCAGCAGGCCGTCGTCGACAAGCCGTCGCATCGCCGCGAGCACCGCCGACTGACGCAGGCCCATATGGGAGGCCAGGACCACGCTGGTGACCCGGTCGCCGGCGGAGTAGCCGGCGTCGGTGATCTCCTTACGTAGGGCGATGGCGACCTGCTCGGCCATCGAGAGTTCGCCCAGGACCGGTGTCGGGTAGGGCGGAGAGGCCGATCTTTCTGAGTCAGAATGAGGGTCATTTCCTACGGTCGGCGAAACATCACCGTAACCTTTGACGACGCCCCGCCGGCTCCACCGGACCCCGTGGAGACCCTGTCCCACGCGGACCGACAGGGCGGTCAACAGGGCGCCGGGCACCGCGTCCACCGAGCGTCCGCAGGCACCGAACAATCCGGCGATCCGCGCGAGGAACACCTCCCACGACTGGCGGCCCGGCTCCCAGTACACCCGGACCGACCCCGGGCCCAGCTCCGGATCCGGGTCCGCCGAGGGCTGTTCGGCCGGGCGGTCAGCGTCCCAGGCCCGCTCCAGTTCCTCGGCCCCCGGCGCACGCCAGGTGGTCGGCCAGGTGTCCGCCCCGGAGATCCGGAGTGCAGCCATGACCGCGGTGGCCCGGCGCTCGAAGGCCCTGACCTCACCGACGACGTCCTCGCCACCGTCAGTGAAGTCGATACGGATCCGGGGGAAGTCGACGACGAAGGCCGCCAGCCGCAACGTCCGGCGCCCGGAAAGACCGGACAGATCGGGCACAGTGGGGGCGCCGGGACCACCCTCCCCGTCGCGGACCCCACGGATCCGACGCATCGACCGGCTCACCAGAGGCTGACTGATACCGGTCATCATCGAGATCCGGCGGGTGGAGTACTCCCGACTGCCGACGCGCGGCCCCGCACCGGCGAGCACACCGGCGACGATGGCGTCCGCCTGCTCCTGGATCCGGGGGCGCCCCCGATGCGGATCCTGCCGACCTTTATCCATGCAGAACAGTCTTCCACAGATTTCTGACTCATAAACCACGGTTCATTGCCCGCCCCACTTTCACCCCACCGGATCCAGCTGCAGACTGCCCCCATGAACACCAATAACTCCCCGAACGCCCAGAACGCCCGGAACGCCGCCCACACCGCCACCGCCGTCAACACCGCGGTCGACCCGACGGAGATCGCCGGTCTCGCGGACCTCGCCGACAAGGCCACCGCGAAGGTCGTCACCTGGCTCACCGCCGCCCGGTCCGATACGACCCGCGGGAAGAACACCGGCGCCGCCAAGCGCCTCGCCGCCGTCCTCTCCGACCCGAACGGCCTCGACTTCACCGTCGGCTTCGTCGACCGCGTCATCCGCACCGAGGACCGGGACGCCGCCGCCAAGGCCCTCGCCGACCTCGGGGATCTCACCCCGAAGACCCTCTCCTGGCTTGACCAGGCCCAGATCAGGGCAGGTTCAGCACTCGCGACGACCATTCCACAGATCGTCATCCCCACGGCGAAGTCCCGCATCCGCCAGATGGTCGGCCACATGATCGTGGACGCCAATGACAGGCCGCTCGGCAAGGCCGTCGCCGAGCTCACCGCCGGCGGACAGCGCCTGAACATCAACCTCCTCGGCGAGGCGGTGCTCGGTGAGGAGGAGGCCGACCACCACCTCGCCGAGACCCGACGTCTCGTCTCCCGCCCCGACGTGGACTACGTCTCCATCAAGGCGTCCTCCGTGGCGTCCCAGATCAACCTCTGGGGCTACGAGGAGTCCGTCGACTACGTCGTCGAGCGCCTCACCCCGCTGTACATCGAGGCGGCGAAGGCGCCGAAGGGCTCGAAGTTCATCAACCTCGACATGGAGGAGTACCACGACCTCCGCCTGACCATCGACGTCTTCAAGCGCCTGCTCAGCCTCCCGGAGACAAAGGACCTCGAGGCCGGCATCGTGCTGCAGGCCTACCTGCCGGACGCCCTCGGCGCGCTCCAGGAGCTCTCCGCTTTCGGCGCGGAGCGCGTCGCCGACGGTGGCGCCGGGATCAAGGTCCGCCTGGTCAAGGGTGCGAACCTCGCCATGGAGACCGTCCACGCCGAGATGCAGGGCTGGCCGAACGTCACCTGCGCCTCGAAGCAGGCCACGGACGCCAACTACAAGCGCGTCCTGCACTGGGCGCTGCGTCGCGAGAACCTCAGCGGCCTGCGCCTCGGCGTCGCCGGCCACAACCTCTTCGACATCGCCTTCGCCCACACCCTCTCCGTCGAGCGCGGCGTGGCCGACCGGGTCGAGTTCGAGATGCTGCAGGGCATGGCCAACGACCAGGCCGAGGCCGTGAGCAAGGATGTCGGCCAGCTGCTGCTCTACGTCCCGGCGGTGCGTCCCCAGGAGTTCGACGTTGCGGTGTCCTACCTGGTCAGGCGCCTGGAGGAGAACTCCGCGAACGTGAACTTCATGTCCGGCGTCTTCGACATCGCCCCGGGCAACGCGACCTTCCGCCGCGAGGAGAAGCGGTTCCGCGCCTCGCTGGCAGACCTGGAGGTCCTGCTCACCCACTACGGCCGAACCGCCCCGGACCCGAACCACCTGCAGGACCGTGGCGCCGAGGTGCTGGAGGACGCCACCGCCGCGTCCTACGCCGACGCCCCGCTGCCCGCTTTCGCCAATGAGCCGGACACGAACCCGTCGCTGCCCGCCAACCAGGCGTGGGCGGCGTCCGCCATCGCGGACGCCACCTCCGACGGTTTCCTCGACGCCCTCACCACCCCGGAATCCGTGCAGGACGCCGACATCGACCCGCTGGTGACCTCGGTCGCCGCCGCGGCCGAGGAGTGGGCCGGGCGTCCGGTGCGTGAGCGCGCCGCGATCCTGTACCGCACCGCTGACATCCTCGCGGACCGCCGTGGCCACCTGATCTCGGTCGCCGCTGCCGAGGTCGGCAAGTCGGTCCAGCAGGCCGATGTGGAGATCTCCGAGGCGATCGACTTCGCCCGCTACTACGCGCACTGCGCCGAGGCCCTGTCCGAGGTCCGCAACGCGACCTTCACCCCGGACCGCGTCGTGCTGGTGACCCCGCCGTGGAACTTCCCGCTGGCGATCCCGGCCGGCGGTACCTTCGCCGCGCTCGCCGCCGGTGCCGGTGTGATCCACAAGCCGTCGAAGCCGACCCCGCACTGCTCCATGGAGATCCTCGAGGCACTGTGGGACGCCGGTGTGCCCCGTGAGCTGCTGCGCGGTGTGTACCCCGCCGAGCGGTCCGTCGGCCGGACCCTCGTCTCCCACGAGGGCATCGACCGGGTGATCCTCACCGGTTCCTCGGAAACCGCCGCGATGTTCAGCTCCTGGCGTCCCGGCCTGCAGATCAACGGCGAGACCTCGGGCAAGAACGCCATCATCGTCACCCCCTCGGCCGACCGTGACCTGGCCGTCGCCGACCTGATCCAGTCCGCGTTCGGGCATGCGGGGCAGAAGTGCTCCGCGGCGTCCCTCGGCATTCTCGTCGGCACGGTCTACGAGTCGGAGCGGTTCCTGCGCCAGCTGGTGGACGCCGCGAAGTCGATGATCGTCGACTGGCCGACGAACCTGCGGGCGACGATGGGGCCGCTGACCGAGCTGCCCTCGGACAAGCTGGAGCGCGCCCTGACCACCCTGGAGAAGGGCGAGAAGTGGCTGGTCGAGCCGCGTCAGCTCGACGACACCGGTCGGCTGTGGTCCCCGGGCATCCGGGCGGACGTGAAGCCGGAGTCCTTCTTCCACCTCACCGAGGTCTTCGGCCCGGTGCTCGGCCTCATGCGCGCCGACACTCTGGAGGAGGCCATCGAGCTGCAGAACGCCACCGACTTCGGCCTGACCGGTGGCATCCACTCCCTCGATGTCGCGGAGGTGCGTCAGTGGGCTGACCAGGTGCGCGTCGGCAACGCCTACGTCAACCGCGGGATCACCGGCGCGATCGTGCAGCGGCAGTCCTTCGGCGGCTGGAAGAAGTCCTCGGTGGGTCTGGGGTCGAAGGCCGGCGGCCCGAACTACGTCATGCTCATGGGCAAGTGGTCGGACGCGGTCACCAGGCCCGTCGAGGTCGGCGTGGCCACCGGTTCCGGCGCGGTGGACGCCTTCCTCGGTGCCGTGTCCCACGGCGAGCACGCACTGTCCGCCGATGACCTGGCCTGGCTGACCACTGCTGCTGTGGATGACGCGGCGGCCTGGTCGGAGGAGTTCGGCACCCCGCGTGACCTCTCGGGCCTGCAGTCTGAGGCGAATATCTTCCGCTACCGTCCGGCGGAGGTCGTGCTGCGGGTCAGCGCGGACGCCAGGGCGGTCGAGGTGGCGCGTGCCCTGGTCGCGGCGTCCCGCGCAGGTGCGACGGTGCAGATCATCGCCGATCCGGCGGTGTCCGCGGACGTGACGTCGGTGCTGACCGCCGCGGGCCAGCTGGGATTCAGCTTCAGTGTGCTGGACGATGACACCTTCACCGCCCAGCTGCACCTCGGTGCCCTGGACGATGACGCCTCCGCGCGCGTCCGCTTCGTCGGTGCGGTGCCTTCCGCAACGCGGGAGACCCTGGCCGGACGCCCCGAGGTTGCTCTCCTGAATGACGAGGTGACCGCCTCCGGTCGGGTGGAGCTGCGTCTGTGGCTCAAGGAGCAGGCCTTCGCCATGACCCTGCACCGTTTCGGCAACCCGGCCCCGGCCTTCCACGCCCTGGCCACCGAGTTGAAGGGGTAGTCGGGGCGTCATCCCCCTCCTGCCTCAGGGCTTGCCGGGACCAACCGTCCCGGTCCGCCCCGGTCCGCCGAGAGTGTGCGCCGACATTCTGCCCGTTCCGTGGCACGGAATCCCCGATTTGTCGGCGCAACCTCTCCGGCGAGCGCCTGCGGACAGGAATGCCCCTGCCCGACCGGCGCCCCTACGCCTTGAGGTTCTGATCCACCGGCCGGATCATCACGGTGTCGACGTCCATGTGCGCCGGCCGGTCCGCGACCCACCGCACGGTCTCGGCAATGTCCGCGGCCTGCAGGTTGATGACGTCCTCGTACACCGCGTCCGCCTTCGCGGCGTCCCCCTTGAAGCGGTTCAGGCTGAACTCGGTCTCCACCCGGCCCGGGTCGATCTGACAGACGCGCACGCCCTTCTCGGCGAACTCGATGCGCATGACGTCGCTCAGCGCGGTCTCGCCGAACTTCGCGGCGTTGTAACCGGCGCCGCCGCGGTAGCCCCAGCGTCCCGCGATGGAGACGATGTTGATGACCTGCGGGGCAGGCGTCCTCGTCAGTTCGCCGAACAGCGCCTGCGTGACCTGCAGCGTGCCGATGACATTCGCCTCGTACATCCAGCGCCAGTCCTCGACATCCCCGTCGACGACGCTGTCCAGCCCACGGGCACCGCCGGCATTGTTGACCAGCAGATCCACCCCGCCGAGCTCCGAGACGCGCGCCGCCAGCTCAGCGACCGACTCCTTGTCGGTGACGTCCACCTTCACGACGTGCGTGGTGGCGTCCGGCGCCTCCTCGTTGATGCGGGACGCCACGGCCTCGAGCTTCTCCGGACGCCGCGCGGCGAGGACCACGTCCCAGCCGTCGACGGCGAGGGAGACGGCGGTGGCCTCCCCGATACCGGCGGAGGCTCCGGTGACGACGGCGAGACGACGGTGGGCGGAAGAAGTGTTGTTGTCAGCAGCAGTCATGTAGGCGATCGTACCGCCCGCCCCACCGCCACCCGCTAGGCTCAGTGCCATGAGCGCCCTGAGCAGCCTGAAGACCCGCACCGCGCACGCGAAGAACGTCGCCCTGACCCGCGCACAGATTGACCGTCCGGTGCTGGCGGGCACCGTGATCCGCAAGCTGACCAGCTCCGGCGGGAAGAAGAACTCCGGGAAGGACGCCACCTCCGCAGCGCCGGAGCACGCGACGAACATCAGCGGAGTCGCCGCGGCGAAGGCCGCCGCCGGTGTGCCGGAGACACCTCACACGGATGCCCCCATCAGGACCAACGGCATCGAGGCCGCGAAGCGCGCCGCAGGGGTCCCGGCCACTCACTGACCTCACAGGGACACGGATACGCCCGGCGACCCACGACCCCGCACTCCCACACCCCACACCCCGCACCCCGCACCCCGCACCCCACACCCCACGATGTCGACTTTGCACCCTCACCGGCAGCGAAACCGTCGGAAAAGCTGCCGGTGAGGGTGCGAACTCGACAAGGACAGGACCTAGGGCCGGGGCACGAGGTAGCGTCCGGCGCCCGGGACCAGCTCGACCTCCATCGGCAGCGGCGCGAAGCAGTCACCGTCGGCGTAGCCGTTGATGCGCTTGCCGCCGCGGTCCGTCATCTCGATGCGGACCTTCTTCGCCCGGTAGGTGTTCACGCCCTCCTCCTCGACGAAGCTGCCGTCGAAGATCTTGATGAACTTGAACGCCGCCCGAGTCCGACCCATCCGCTCCAGCACGGTGATGTCGAGGATGCCGTCGTGGTGATCGGCGTCCGGGCAGATGAGCATGCCGCCGCCGTAGCTCTTCGTGTTACCCATCGCGACCAGCGTCATGTTCTCCTCGATGACGCGCTCCTCCGGGGTGTCCGGGTCGAGCACGAGGCGGGTCGGGATGGAGTGGAAGTTGAGGAACTCCACGACGATGGAGATGTTGTAGCGCATCTGGCCCTTCGGCCAGGAGATCCGGTTCGTCCGGTCGGAGACCAGTGAATCGAACCCGGCGCAGGCGATGGTGCCGAACCAGTGCTCGCGGCCGGCGTCCTCCCCCTCGAGCGCGCGCATCCGTCCCAGGTCAGTGGTGGTGTAGAAGCCGCGGGCGATGATGTCCGCCACCCGGCGCGGGTGCGTAGGGATCCCGTACTCGCGGGCGTGGTCGTTGCCGGTGCCCGCCGGGATGATGCCCAGCGGCACCCTGGATCCGGCCTGCTCCTGCAGCGCGAGGTTGATCAGCCCGTCGCCGCCGCAGACGACGAGCGCGTCGATCTCCGGGTCCTCGATCATCTGCCGTGCCAGGTCACGGGCGCCTTCGGGGTCCGCGCCCTGGATGGTGACCACGTCGATGCCGTGGTGCAGGAACCGTGACCGGGCGATCTCGGCGGACAGCCCGGCGCGTCCTTTCCCGGCGTGGGGGTTGGTCAGCAGCGCCACGCGCTGCAGGTCGACGTGGCCGACCTCGTAGGCGGCGTTCCGCCCGCTCATGAGGAGACTCCAGCCGCACCAGAAGCTCCACCAGCTCCAGCCGCCTCGACCAGGGTGCCGGGATTCATGATCCCCGCCGGGTCCAGCTTCGCCTTCACTGCCTGCAGGACGGCCACGCCCAGCTCGCCGATCTCGGCGTCCATGAACGGACGGTGGTCGTTGCCGACGGCGTGGTGGTGCGTGACCGTGCCGCCGTTCTCTGTCAGCGCGCGGGTGACCGCGGTCTTCGCGGCCCGCCACTGCGCCACCGGATCACCCTGCTGAGCGGCGACGATGGTGAAGTACAGTGAGCAGCCCTCGGCGTAGACGTGGGAGATGTGGCACATGATCAGCGCCATCGTCCCCGACTTGTTCAGGGAGGACGCGAGCGCGTCCCCCACCGCCTTCTTCAGCCGCGGCACATTCGCCCAGTCGGTGGCGGTCTCGAGGGTCTCGCACAGCGCACCGGCGTCCAGCAGGGAGTCGCGGAGCACGGGCGCGTTGAACCGGCCCTGCTCCCAGTGGCGTGCAGGATCCTCGCCGACGCTCGTCGCACCGTGCGCGAGCAGCAGGTTCCGGGTCTCCTCGTGGCGGGAGGACGCATGCTCCGGCGTCCCCTCGAACAGGGTGATGCACATGCAGCCGGGCGGTGACTGGGTCTCGCCGACCTTGTCGCCGGAGGAGAGGTTCACCGAGGACTCGATCTCGTCGGACAGCCGGATGACGGTCGGCCCGGTGCCGGTCTGCTTCACGGCGCGCAGGGCGTCCGCGCCGGTGGCGAAGTCCGGGAAGGTGAAGGCCTCGAAGCGCTTGACCTGCGGGACCGGATGGACGCGCAGCCTCACCGAGGTGACGACACCGAAGGCCCCCTCCGAACCCATGACGAGTTCGCGCAGGTCAGGACCGGCGGCGGACGCCGGGGACGCCTGGCCGACCGTCATGATCCCCGACGGAGTGACCAGGGTGAGCTCGCGGACCATGTCGTCGAAGCGGCCGTACCCTGCGGAGTTCTGCCCCGAGGAGCGGGTGACCGCGTAGCCGCCGATCGTGGCGTAGGGGAAGGACTGCGGGTAGTGGCCGATCTGCAGGCCGTGGTCGGCCAGGGCCAGCTCCGCGGCGGGACCCGAGAGTCCGGCGCCGAGGGTGGCGAGACCCGAGACGGCATCCACGTCACTGACGGTGTCGAAGCGAGCGAGGTCGAGGCTGACCACACCCGCGTAGTCGCGGCCGCCGTCCTCGCGGAACGGGGTCAGGCCACCGACGACCGAGGTGCCGCCGCCGAAGGGCACCACGGCGATGCTGTGCTCCGTGCAGTACTGCAGGACCTTGAGGACCTCGTCCTCGGTGCCGGGAGCGAGGACGGCGTCCGGTGCGGAGATCTCCTGGCCTGCCGCCCCGGCCCGCCACTCCAGCAGGTCGAGGGAGGATTTACCGCGCGACCGCGGGGCACGCTGGGCGTCCTCTGTCGTGAGATGGGACGCGCCGACGATGCCGGCGAGGGCGGTGAGGTGCCCCTCTGCCAGACCGACCGGGCTCAGGCTGATCTGTCCGACCGGGACGTCCCGGGCGGCGGTGCCGTCATCCCCGGTGACCCCCATGAGTTTCGCCAGGAGCTTCCGGGTGGAGTCGCCCAGCGGTTTCGCCTCCTCCACGGTCCCCCAGAGATTGAACGCCATCGGTGGCAGTGCGACGCCGGTGTCTGTGTCCATGGTTGTGGAGGGTACCGGCGGCGGACAGGTTGCAGAGGCGAAACAGGCGGAACTGGTGAACACAACCTCTCCCCCACGTCCGCCTGGCCGCATATGCTCAGTGACATGCCGCATTTCGACGCCACCGCCGCCCGTCTGCACGCCGCCCGCCGGGCCCATGAACTCGCTGAGCTGCAGGCCCGTTCCGCCAATGCCGCCCAGGGTCCGGAGCGGGTGGACGTCCTCGTCATCGGAGGCGGCGTCACCGGTGCCGGTATCGCGTTGGACGCCGCGACCCGCGGTCTCGACGTCCTCCTCGTCGACGCCCATGACCTGGCCTTCGGCACCTCACGCTGGTCCTCGAAGCTCGCCCACGGCGGACTGCGCTACCTCGCCAGCGGGCACGTCGGC
This sequence comes from Corynebacterium variabile, assembly GCF_006539825.1. Classification (GTDB taxonomy): domain Bacteria; phylum Actinomycetota; class Actinomycetes; order Mycobacteriales; family Mycobacteriaceae; genus Corynebacterium; species Corynebacterium variabile. The sequence continues at coordinate 50,809 of NZ_BJNT01000004.1, read as the reverse complement.
ATCGCGAAGCGCTCGGCGCGGGAGCGGGGCATCCTCATGGAGTCCACCGCTCCGCACCTCACCCGCACGCTTTCGCAGGTCACCCCGGTCCAGGACCGCTACCCGCTGCCGGTGAACGTGCTGTCCCGCCTGGGCTTCCTCGGCGGGGATTTCCTGCGCGTCCTCGCCGGCACCTCCGGCAAGACCCTCCCCCGCTCCCGCACGATCTCGAAGAAGCGGGTCCGGGAGCTCTGCCCGGCGGTGGAGACCTCCGATCTGCGCTTCGGCTACGTCAACAATGACGGCCAACTCGTCGACGACGCCCGCCTGGTCACTGCCCTGGCCCGCACCGCCGCCGGCTACGGCGCCCGCGTCCTCACCTACACCCGCGCCGAGGAGATCGCCACGGACGGTGCCGGCGGACGCGTCACCCTCACCGACACGCTCGCCGACTCCACCGGCGGTGATCCGACCTCGTTCCAGGTCGAGGCAGGCGTCATCGTCAACGCGACGGGTGTCTGGGCCGGCGGGATGGAACCCCAGGTGAAGATCCGCCCCTCGCGCGGCACCCACCTGGTCATCGACGCCGACGAGGTCGGCAACCCGACCGGCGCGCTGACCGTCCCAGTCCCCGGCCACGGCACCCGGTTCTGCTTCATCCTCCCCGAGCAGCTCGGCCGCTGCTACGTCGGCATCACCGACGAGGACTACGGCACCGACGAGATCCCCGACGTGCCCGAGGTGCCGGACTCCGATGTCCGTTTCATCCTCGATGTCGTCAACCAGGCCCTCGCCGTCGACCTGACCCCCGATGACGTCCTCGGCGCCTTCGCCGGGCTGCGTCCGCTGGTGCAGTTCACCGAGGACGCGGACTCCTCGACCGCCGACCTCTCCCGCGAGCACATCATCCTGCGCGGGAAGGACGCCACCGGCGCGGACACCGACGTCGTCACCGTCACCGGCGGCAAGCTCACCGAGTACCGCCTGATGGCGGAGCAGACCGTCGACGTCGTGGCGTCCATCCTCGGGGACTCGGGCATCCACGCCGGGCCGTGCGTCACCGAGAACACCCCGCTGATCGGTGCCCCCGGGTCCGATGCGGCCGTGGGCGTCTCCACGGCGGACTTCGCCGGACTGCCCACCTCACTGGTCGACCGGTTCGGGTTCGAGGCTCCCGCCGTGGTCCGCGGCGCCACCGTCGGACGTCCCCTGGCGACCGTGGGAACCACCGGCAGCACCCGCGACATCGACGTGACCCGCGCCGAGTTCGAGTTCCACGTCACCCATGAGGGGGCACTGACCGTCGACGACCTGCTGGACCGGCGCACCCGGATCGGCCTGGTGGACGGCGACCGGGCCGCGGCGGAGCAGACCGCGCGGGAGATCCTCGACGAGGTCCTGCCGACGCTGGTCTGAACGACCCGGCCATCCTGCGGCATACTGGACCCCATGATCACCAGCTGGACCGAGGTCACTGACCGGAATCCGGACCATTCGCATAACTACATCGAGCGGTGGGAGTCCTTCGAGGCACAGGGCCGGGACATCGACGGGGAAGCGCGTCTCATCGACGCCCTGGCGTCCGACGGGGACCGTATCCTCGACGCCGGCGCAGGGACGGGGCGCCTCGCCGGCTATCTCGCCGCCAGGAACGCCGCCACCGGGGATACGGGGTGGAACCTGCAGCTCACCGGGGTGGACATCGACCCCGTCCTCGTCGACTACGCCCGCGGCCGCTACCCCGGCGTCGACTGGCGCACCGGGGATCTCTCGGTCGACGCCGAGGTCCCGGCCGGTCCCTTCGACCTCATCGTCTCTGCCGGCAACGTGCTGGCCTTCATCCCGGATCCGGCACACCGCGCCGCCCTCAGCGTCCTGGCGGAACGCCTTGCCCCGGGCGGACGCCTCGTCATCGGTTTCGGCCTCGACCGCGGTCGCGGCCTCACCGCCTTCAGTGAGGACGCCGCGGCGGCCGGGCTGCAGATCACCCAGGAGTACAGTTCCTGGGATCTGCGTCCCCGCACCGACTCGGCGCCGGACGCCGGATTCCTCGTCGCGATCCTTGAACCGGAGGTGCCCCATGAATGAGCCCGACAGCGGCATCAACGCCGACAGCGCGAGCAGCTCTGTCGCCCAGGTCGTGTTCCGCCACGACCCGACCAGCAGTCCCCAGTGGTCCTACTACGGGATCAACGCCCCGCTGGCCGGGACCGCCGCGAAACTCTCGGAGGCGAAGTTCGCCGCCACCCAGGACCTGCAGTTCCTCTCGGGCGAGACGAAACCCGAGATGCGCAGCTACGCAGAATGGGCGGTCGAGCAGGAGACCGAACCCGAGGCGATGCTGACCCCCGGCGCCCCGATGTTCGTGCGCACCCTGCAGGACGACGACACGAATCAGCGGCTCCACCGGCAGAATCTCGCCCAGGCCTACCTCGAGGGCATCCGTGCCACCCCGGAGATCCGCACCTCCCTGCCGGAGCTCGTCGGTGAGGACACCGCCGACGGGGCGGAGGGCCCGGCGGACGTCATCCTCGTGACCCTGTACCCCGATGATCTGCTGGGGGACGCCCTGCTCAACCTCACCGTGCAGGACACGGTCGTGTTCTGCCTGCCGGACGGGGAGTCCCTCAGCTTCCTGCCGGTCCACGGTGATGAAGTGTGGCCCACCGAGGGCCCGGGGATGCTCGAGCTCATGGGGCTCGACGAGTTCGCGACGGTGCAGGATCTCATGTCCGTCAGCGACGACGGGGACAACTGAGACGCTGACGGAGCGTGAATGTCGAGGGCACCGGCGCCGTGTGACTGATGGTGCGCTTGATCACGGGGGTGCGGACGGCAATACTGTGTTCATGACTTCCTCCTCGCGCACCACTGTCGCCCCTGTCTCCGGTCGTCACCGTGCACGCCCGGCCCACTCCCCGATGCGTCGTCGTCTCGCCGCTGTCGCCGCCGCCTCCGGGCTGGCCGCCGCCGGTCTGACCGGTGTCGCCTCCGCTGCTGATCTGCCCAATGTCTTCGCGTCCTCCGGTTCCGGGTCCGATGCCGCAGGTGCCGCGTCCGCGGACGCCGCCACGGCCGCCAGTGTGTCGGCCGGTTCCCTTACGGAGGGCGAAGGCGGCGCCGTGACCTCCGCAAACTCCACCGGCAACGCCATGGTCGACGGACTGCTGAACATGGTCGTCGGCTCCATCCCCAAGACCGACGTCATCGGCTCCCTCGTCGCCACCGTCGGTTCGGTGGGCACCGGGAGCCTCGCCGCGGGCTCCTGGGAAGGCCTGCCGCTCTCCTCGACCCTCGGCGAGCAGCTCCCGCAACCCGGCGAGTAGGACGCTGCACGAAGAGCACTGAGAAGAGCACTGAACCGGCGGGTACCTCCAGGTACCCGCCGGTTCACGTGTATGCCGGTCAGTGCCGGTTAATGCCGGTCAACAACCGTCAGTACCCGTAACCCCCGCCGTAACCGTAGGGGTTGTAGTTGAAGCCGTAGCCGAGGCCGAAGATGTTGTCGTCGTAGCCGTCGCCGTCCATGTCGACGAACGGCGGCGTCACCGGCTCAGGTGCGGGCGCCGGTTCCGGTGCGGGGGCCTCGGGGGCAGGCTCCTCCGTCGGTGCTTCCGAGGAGGTGGCGTCCCGCTCCTCCAACAGGGAAGGATCGGACTCGACGTAGCCGTTCTCCAGCGGCTTCGCCATCCGGGTCACGTCCTTCGGCGCCGGAGGAGCCGGCTCAGCACCGGGCGCACCCTCGGTACCCTCGGCCGGCGGCACGGCGGAGCCGCTGATGGACCCGCCGTCGTACATCTGCCGGTAGATCTCCGGGGCGAGCATCGCCGCGTAGAGGTTCGTGAAGTGCTGCGCATCGCGGTAGAGCAGGACATTGCCGACCACACCCGGGCAGCGGGTGTCGGTGCACACTGCGTCGGTGATGTCGATCTCGGTGACGTCCAGACCCGCGTAGGCCTCGAGCGCCGGGTTCACCGGGCTCATCGCCTCCGCGCGGTCGACACCGCAGTCCTTCTCCGGGTTGTCCCGCTCGTAGTTCCCGTCGGCGACACAGACGCGGGCGTTGCCCTGGGCGCCCGGGCGGTCGAGGATCCAGGGGGTGTCACGGACACCCCAGGTGTGGATCCCGGCGTCCGACAGGCGTTTGACCATGTCGTGGTACTCCGCGGGCACCTGGTCCGGACCGTCGCCCTGGATCGTCGTCGGCCGGGTGACGGTCATGAAGACACCGTCGGTCGGCAGGTTGTCGAAGATGTAGTCCTGGGCCTTCTGGTCCCATTCCGCACACTCCGGGTAGTCACTGCCGTCCCACTTCGGCAGATCGCCCATGCCGAGGACGCAGCCCAGCTTGATGATCGGAATGATCTTGATGTGACGCTGCTTGGCGATGAGGTCGAGGGCTGGCAGGTAGTGCTCGGAGTGGGAACCACCGACGAGGTACATGGTGCGGTCGGACTCGACATCGCCGTACTCGCAGGGCTCGTCGTCCTCGTTGAACCACTTCGTGAAGATCAGGTCGGAGTGCTCGAAGTGGGCGACGCAGCCGTCCTTGAGCGTGTCCGCCATCATCGGCCCGTCGTCGATCGGGTCGGGCAGGATCTGGTCGACCTCCGGCACCGGTGCACCGTCGAGCAGCGCGGCCGGGCCGGGATACTGCTCCGGGTCGACATCGTCGACCGACAGTGCCTGGGCACGTTCGTCATTGCGTGCCTCGATCCACGGCTGGAACGCGAGGACCGCCGCGGTCAGCACGGTGAGGAGTACCGCGGCGCCGGCCTTGACCTTGCCTGAGCCCGTACCGAGCGACGGGTAGAGGTAACCGCGGTCGCCGATGATCCAGGAGCGGACGGGCTTGCGGCCCTGCTGCAGCGGCTTCTCGATGTAGCGGTTCGTCAGCCAGGCCAGCACCAGGGAGACCAGGATGACGCCGAGGCCGACGGCCAGTCCACGACGGTTGCCGAGGGTGGCGGTGATACCGCTGAGGCCACCGGCGTTGGTGACCGTGCCGGTGGCGAAGTAGAAGGTCCCCAGCGTCAGCAGCGGCCAGTGCCACAGGTACAGGCTGTAGGACATCCGGCCCAGGCTCTGGAACGGACGGGTCGACAGCAGTGCCGTGACACCCACCAGGCCGACCTCCCCGTCCGTGTCGCCCTTGACGGGGTTGCCCGCGAGGATCACCAACGCGGCACCGGCGAGCGGGATGAGCGTCAGCGGGCCGGGGAACTGCGCCGCGCCGTCGAGGAAAAGACCGGTGCCGATGATCAGCGCCAGGCCGATCAAGCCGGCCGGCCAGCGCACCCACCGGGGCACCGGACGACGCAGCAGGTAGAACCCGAAAATGCCACCGAGGCCGATCTCCCAGAAGCGGCTCAGCGGCGAGTAGTAGTTCAGGCCCTGGTCGGTGCCGTGCAGGTGGACCGCGTAGACGAAGGACGCCACGGTGGCGACCATGACCAGCGTCCGCGTGACACGACTGCCGGTGGGCTTGCGGAAGACCAGGCTGATGGCACCGACAACGAGAGTGATGACCAGCAGTGAGCCGAGGTAGACCTGCAGCTGCGCCGACATCGACCAGATGTGCTGGTAGAGGCTGACATCCGTGCCGATCGCCGAATAGTCCTGCCCCTCGGACGCCAGGTTGAGGTTCTGGAAGTACAGGAGGGACGCCACGGCGTCCTGCCCGGCATGCGCCCAGCGGACCTGCGCGTACACCGCGACCGCAGCCGCAAGGGTGACGGCGACAACCACCACCAGGGCCGGATAGAGGCGCCGGAAGATCCGGAGGAACGACTGCACGACCGTCAGACCGCGCGGGTTCAGCGCATTGCGGATCTGCGGGCCGAAGAAGAAGATACCGCCGATGAGCAGGAACACGTCCACACCGGAGGACACCCGGCCGACGAACACATGGAAGATCACCACGAGGGCGATAGCGAGCCCCCGGAGACCGTCGATGTCGTGGCGGTGCGTCAGCGTGCGGCGTGGAGGCACCGGCAGATCAGAGGGTTCTTTCATGGCGGATAGACAGCCTACCGGGTCCGGTGCCTATCGCCGCAATGCGGCGCGCCGTTACACGGGAACCGAGGGACCTCCCGACAGAGGCCTGGCCGCTGATCCGACCGCTAGTACGGGAGGAGGCCGGGCGGTACCTCCTGGGACTCCCCGGTATCCGGGGCCTCCCCGGGATACCCGTCCGGGTACTCCCCGGAGTCGTCCCCCGGATAGTCCCCCGGGTCGTCCCCCGGATAGTCCCCCGGGTCGTCCCCCGGGTCGTCCCCCGGGTCGTCCTCAGAAGATTCCCCGTGCTCTCCGTCGTCCTCCGGGAGGTCCTCCGCTTCCCAGGACTTGGGGAAGCGGAAGACGTCCTTGGCGGTCGGCCCGGCCGCAGCGGCACCGGTCGTCCCGGCCTCCTCGACCGCCGCGACCTGTGCCGCCTCCATCTCGGCGACCGCCGCCGGGTCGAACATCTGCCGCTCCAGTTCCGGGGCGAGCATCCGGGAGAAGACATCGCTGAAGTGCTGACCGTCGCGGTAGACCAGCACATTGCCGATGACCGCCGGGCAGCGTCCGTCCCGGCACAGGGCGGCGGTGACGTCGAGCTCGGAGACGTCGAGGCCCGACAGCGCCACCAGGGCGGGGTTCACTTCAGCCATCGAAGAGTGCTCATCGGTGCCGCAGTCCGCCGTCTGGCCACTGCCGAGATCCTCCGCGACACAGAGACGGCCGTTGCCCTGCACGCCCGGGGCCTGCATCGCCCACGGGGTGTCGCGGACACCCCAGGTGTGGATCCCGGCGTCCGAGAACTTCTTCACCTGGTCGACGTACTCCGTCGGGGTCTGGTCCGGGCCGTCACCCTCGATCGTCGTCGGTCGGGTGACGGTCATGAACACGCCGTCGGTGGGTGGGTTGTCGAAGATGAACTGCTGGGCCTTACCGTCCCACTCGTCGCACTCCGGGTAGTCCTCACCGTCGAGCTTCGGCAGACTCATCCCCAGCACACAGCCCATCTTCAGCACCGGGACGATCTTGATGCCCTGCTGACGTCCGACGACGTCCAGGGCAGGCAGGAAGTGCTCGGAATGCGACCCGCCGGCGAGGTACATGGTGCGCGCGGAATTCACGTCGCCGTAGGCACAGAGCTCGTCAGAGCCGTTGAAGTCGTGGGTCCGGATGAGGTCCGTGTCCTCGAAACGGGCGTAGCAGCCGTCGGGCTGGGTACGCGGGAGCATATGTTCCTCATTCGTCGGATCCGGGCGCACCTCCACGTCCCCGGGCACCGGCGCGTCCTCCAGGAACGCCCGCGGACCCGGGTACTGCGCCGGGTCAAGATTCTCGTCGTCCTGGGCCGCCAGCCGCGCGTCGTCACGGTTCTGGATCACCGGACCCGCGGCGAGGACGCCCACCGTCGCCACCACAGTCACCGCGGCGACAGCGACCGCGGCACGGTGACCCACGGCGTCCTTCACGGCGGTACGCGACGGCAGCCACGCACGGGCGGGCTTACGGGTCTGACGCAGCGGCGTCTCGATGTACTTCTCCGTCGCCCACGCGAGCACCAGCGAGATGAGGATGACCGCGGCGCCGATGACCAGGCCCTTCTTCGTCCCCAGGGTCGCGGTGATGCCCTGGACACCGGTCGAGCGGTTGCCGAGGACGTCCGAGAACTGGAACGTCGCCAATGCCAGTAGCGGCCAGTGCCACAGGTAGAGGCTGTAGGAGATCCGGCCGAGCGTCTGGAACGGGGCGGTGTCCAGCAGGGCGGAGACACCCTCTGCGCCGCGACCGTCGGCGACCGGGTTACCCGCCAGGACGACCAGCGTCGCACCGGCGAGCGGGACGAGCGTCCAGGGACCGGGGAACTGGTCGGCACCGTCGAGGAAGAAGCCGGTGCCGATGATCAGCGCGACACCGACCACGCCCGCAGGCCAGCGCGCCCAGGCCAGGCGGGTCGGGGTTTCCTTGTGGACCAGCCAGATACCCAGCAGGCCACCGAGGCCGATCTCCCAGAAGCGGCTCAGCGGGGAGTAGTAGTTCCAGCCCTGGTCAGTGCCGTGCAGGTGGACCGCGTAGGCGAAGCTCGCGGCTGTCGCGAGGACGAGCAGCCAGTGCAGTGACAGGGCCGGGAACCGCACCGGCAGCTTCTTCAGCAACCACGCCAGCATCACGATGACGAGCAGGCTGCCCAGGTAGATCTGCAGCTGCGCCGACATCGACCAGATGTGCTGGTAGAGGCTGACGTCGCGTCCCACCGCGGCATAGTCCTGCCCCTGGTCGGCGAGGTGGAGGTTCTGCCGGTAGGTCAGGGACGCCGCGGCGTCCTCCGCGGTCTGCGCCCAACGGGCCCGCGCATAGACGACGAAGCCGGCGGCCAGGGTCACCGTGACGACGACGAGCAGTGCGGGATACAGACGCCGGAGTAGGCGGATGACCGACTGGACCAGCGTCTGACCGGTGGGGTTCAGGGCGTTGCGGATCTGCGGGCCGAAGAAGAAGACACCACCGACCAGCAGGAACACGTCGACGCCGGAGGACACCCGCCCGACGAACACGTGGAAGACCACCACGAGTGCGATGGCGAGACCGCGCAGCCCGTCGATGTCCCGACGGTAGGGACGACGCGTGGCGCCGGCAGTGGTTGAAGCACCCGCAGTGGCACGGGCAGTGGCGCTGGCGCTGGCGCGGCCACCGGAACTGGACGTAGTCATATCGGGAACCACCGTACCGACCCACCCCTGTCCCGATACACTCCGGACATGCTGTAATCACTGAAATGACGATGTCCACGGCGCAACGACGGTCAACACGTGCTCGTCACGGGAGCGGCCTCCGGGCCGGGCCTGGGACTGGCGACCCCTTCCCCCGACGCCGGGCCTCTGTCCTCCTCACCGGTCTCGACGATGCGCCCGCCGTGCCGGCATCACCGTCGGTGGACAGCTGGTGTTTACCGTCTCCGCCGCAGGGCTGGTGAGCATGCCGGGCATGGCGACCTGCACCGCGACCAAGGCGGCGACCGTGGCGCCGGATGGCGCTGGACACAGCCGGATGGCGTCACACGCGCGGAGCGCCTCAAGTCTGACGTTCTGAAGACGAACGCGTCACGGTGTCGTTGACTGTCACCATGACTATCGGGGGAGAGTCGGGGGCAGGGGCCCGCGATCACACACCATCAAGGCATGCACCATCAACCCGCACAGGATCGTCCATCGGAGGATCATTCCTGCCACTGGAGTACGAATGTCGGCCGAGCGACTGGTACATCGGCCGGATTCCATGGCGTCACCGCAACAGATCCGCGACGCTACCGAACTACCGGCCACGGACAAGTGCGGAACTGAAGAAGGCAGGTGTTACCAGGGTCGGTCTCCGCGACAACTGGGTGAAGGTGGACTACGGCATGTACGTCCACGTGAACCACCTTCTCCCGGCGACAACCGACTCAGATTTCCCACGGGCACGACGCGTGCACCCCGCCACCCTCGCTCTTGCCCTCATCCGTCATCCAGGGCGGATCGCCACAGGGTTCGCCGCAGCATCCTTCTACGGGATGCGTTATTTCGTCGACGAGGAGTTGCTCGCCTTTCTCACGTCGACGGGGACCCGACGTACCGGCGCGCCGGATCATGTGCTGCTGCACCCGACCCGGCTTCTTGACCTGCACCGGTCGACAGCAGTACCCGTGCACGAGGATCACCGGAAGCTGAAGTGCGCCGATGCACACACGACCCTCCCGCACATGCTGGAGTCCGTCAGCGTCCCGGACGCCTTGCGGGAGCAACGGTGGAATGTTCCCGACCTCAGCAGGATACGATCGCATCTCACCCCGGACTTCATACGGTGTGTCCAGGTCAGTGATGCTTGTCATCAGAGCATCGGAAATGTGTCACCTGCAGACCCCCGAAAGCTCAGAGTCCCTGGCGGGGTGGATGTCATGTTCGCGGCGTCTGTTCTCGGGAGTACCGACGTCGGGGCGGAGTCCCCACAGGAGACGCTGCTGCGGTTGGCCGTCAATGATCTGGCGCCGGGGCTGCGGAGTCAGATTCCGGTGTTCAAGGAGGACGGGAAGCTTCTCACGGTCAGTGACCTGGGGTGGGGGGAGCGGGGGCTGCACCTGATGTACGACGGGGTCCATCACCGGCAGAGGGAGCAGCGCGACCATGATTCGGAGGTGCTGGCCGCCCTACAGCACGGTGGTGGACGCGTCATCCGGGTCACCGCGGGGAACCTGGCGTCCATGGCGGAGATTGAGAAGCTCCGGGAACGCGTGGTTGGCGCACTGGAATGAGCCCCTGCCCTGGTCCGGGCTCGGACTACGCCATCCGGCAGATCCTGGCGCCATCCGGCTGTGTCGATTCCCACGAGAAACCGTCACAGCCGGATGGCACACACGGCTCCGAGCCGCGATGGAGGACGCGTAGGCTCTGGCGCACCGGAAAAACTCGCGGATCAACGCAGGTCAGAAGGCGGCGGACACCTCGTCGAGCGCCTCGACCTCGTCCTCGTCGAGGTCCACGGTTGCGCTGGTGAGCAGCGGTGCGACCTGCTCCACGGTGCGCGCCGAGGCGATCGGCGCGGTCACACCCTTGGCCCGCAGCCAGGCCAGGGCGACAGAGGAGGGCTCCACGCTGCGACCTTCGGCGACGGTGGTGAGGGTCTCCACCACCGCGAAGGGGTCGGCGTGCTCGGAGAGGTAGCCGGAGACCATGGATTCGCGGGCGGTGCCGGCGATGTCGTGGGCCGAACGGTACTTGCCGGTGAGCAGGCCCGAGGCCAGGGAGAAGTAGGAGAACACCGCAGCGCCGGCGACCTCGGCGAGCCGCCGGTAGTCGTTCTCGTAGCCGGCACGGGCCAGCAGGCTGTACTGCGGCTGGATCGCGGCCGGGACAGCAGCGGAACCGGCGGCGAGAGTGAGAAACTCACGCATTCGCTCCGGCGGGTAGTTCGACAGCCCGATGCGCTTCACCCGGCCGGACTCGATGAGCGCGGCAGCGGTGGCGACCTGGTCCTCGATGCCCACGGACTTGTCGTCGTAGTGGTAGTAGTACAGGTCCACGACGTCGGTCCGGAGCCGCTCCAGGGAGTCGTCGAGGTTCCGGTCAACCACGCCGCGCTCCAGGCCGGGCGCCGACTGAATCGCACCGACCTTGGTGGCGAGCACTACGTCAGAGCGCTTTCCGGACGCCGCGAACCACTCACCGAGCACGCTCTCCGATTCCCCGCCGGACAGCCCGTCCGCCCACTGGGAGTACATGTCGGCGGTGTCGATGAGCGACCCGCCGCCGGACACGAAGGCATCCAGCACGGCATGTGACTCCTCGGTGTCCGAGGTCCAGCCGAAAGTGTTGCCACCGAGAACGACAGGCAGGGCGTCAGTGAATAGATCGGGTGTGTCAGTCATGCGGACCACGGTACGCCCACCCAATCCACAGCCGCTGGCGTTACCGCTGCACTGTCGCGCAGACCAGGACACGTGCCGCGATTCCGACGTCCAAGATTCCCGTGAAATCCTCACGCATCAATGAGCAGCCACTCTCCGATGGACGACAGAAGTACGCCGGGGAACAACGCCACAAGAATACCGGGGAAAACCAGTGGTCCCGGTGAATCCACGAATTCTCCGGGACCACCCCTGTCGTAGTCCGTATTCATCTATACCATCCACTGGTCAGCAACTGCACTCGATAACACGAAGAGTTCGCCGGTATTGCCGTAATAATGATCCCACAAGCCGGCAGTATTGTATTCATGCAGTCCGCGCTCCAAGAGCTGAATGCCAGCTGCCGCCGCCAGGAAATCCGCCTCCTTGACGTTGTTTCCTCCTCCGGAGTGATCCTGCCCATCAGTTGCCCGCAGCCCCTCACCAGGCCACCGTCACCAGAGGACAATTGCCCGTCGGTGACCAGTTCGACCTTTCCACGCAACAGGACCGGTACATTCCAGCCGTCCAACGGTTCCCACTTATCACGCGCAGCCGTCCAGTCACTCCTGTCACCATCGAAAAGGCATGTTTTCCAAAACTTACATACCCGTCATGTGAAGAGCCCCGTCATGTGAAGAGCAACGACGTGGAACTACGAGCGGGGAGAAGTCATTCCCCACCCAGGTACATGACTTCTCCCCGTAGTCGTTCCGGCCGGACCGCACCGACTATCAGCGGAACCGTTTCGGCAGTTCCGGCTCGCCCAGCGACAGCATCAGCCGGTTCGCCCAGTTGAAGAAGGCCGCCGCATTGATGACGTCGATGATCTCCCCGCCCGACAGGCCGGCATCCCGCAGCGCGGTGACGTGCGGAGCACCGAAGCGCACCGGCACCGTCGCCAGCGCAACCGAGGCGTCGCGGATGGCGTTCCACAGGGCGGAGCCCAGGTCAGCGGAGACGCCTTCATCGCAGAGCCGCTGGATGGCGTCGGCCTTGGCGGCTGCATCCTCATCGTCGGCGGACTCCGCGATCGCGCGGCCGGTGTGCACCGAGGCACAGTACACGCAGCCGTTGAACCTGCTGGTCACGGCGGCGGAGAGCTCGCGTTCGGCGCGTCCTGCCCCGTCGGTGACGTTGTAGAAGATGTCCTTGTCCGTCAGCGTACGGGCCTCCAGTGCCTCGGGATCCCGGGCGAGCAGGCGGAAGTACTCCGACTTCGCCCGCAGCGGATCGACGAGCGCCACCTTCTGCCGCTCGGTGAGATCAGACTCCTCGACCGGCGGCACCCACGGCACCCAGCCGAGCGAGTGGCTCACGAAACCCCTGGGACGCACCAGGTCAGGGTAGGTGATGACGTCGAACCCGGCGTTCACCCCGGTGCCGGGCGCCGCATCGGCATGGACCGGGCGCTGCGGGGCGTCCGCCTGCCGGGCTCCGGCATGCTTACCGGGCCGGCGGACATCCCCCTGCGGCACGAACTTCGTCGCGAGGACGCCAAGACCGTGGGCGGTGCGGATCTGGAAGGTGAGGAAGGAGACGAGCTGGCCGAGGCGGACGACCTCGGTCGGCGACCACCCGGCGTCGGCCAGTGGCTGGAGTCGTTCGGCGCGCGAGTCGCGCGGGTGAAGTACCAACAGATGGGTGAACTCGAGGGCTGCGGCGAGGCGGGACCCGAGGACCTTCTTCTGCGCCTCGAGCAGGTGGAACTCCGGGCCGGGCACGGACTCGTCGGCGAGGTCCGGCTCCCGGTAGACGCCGTAGGGGGTCGGCACCCCAGCGGCGTTGACGTGGGCGCGGGCGTCCGAGACGACGGCGGCGAGGGTGGTGATCAGCGCATTCGTCTCAGTCTCGGTGGCATTGCCGTCGAGTTCGTCGACGAGCAGGTCGGTGTAGAGGCTTGTCGCCCGGGCCGCGGCGGTCGCCCCACCGTGCAGGCCTGCGACGAAGGCGGCGACGGCGTAGCGCTCGGCGAGGGTGAAGTCGCCCGGGGTCTCCGGCTCGAACAGGGCGTGGAAGGACCGCTGGGCGTTGTCGCGGGCCTGGGTGCGGTTGTGCCGCAGGCGGGCGACCGGGCCGGAGATCTCGGAGACGGGGTCGAGGTCCGCGAGGAAGTCGATGATGTCGGCGGAGGAGGTGTCTGTGGCGTTGGCGGGGCTGTCGGTCATGGCCCCCAGAGTAGGCCTGTCACCACTCCCCCCGTCCCCGCCGGATCTGACTCATACTTCGGTAGGACAGTCCGGGACCTGTGGATGATGGTGCCGCCACCGACACGGGCAGAAACTGGAACCATGTCCGCATCAGGAACACCCGAATACATCCACGCCTCCTCCTATGTCGCTGCACTGCGATCCGAGCTCGGTGACGCTGGCACCGGTCGCCGCATGACCGCACTGCTCAACCAGAAGGTCCTCTTCCCGCATCGCGGCCAGGCGACACTCGACCCCACGGTCCTCACCCTCGGCACCTGGAACGACGGAGCGGACCTCAGGATCACGAAGGACGCCGTCTCCCGGATCACCCGACAGTTCGACGACTACTACGGGGCCTTCGTCGGTGGTGCGTCCAGCGCCTGGGGAGCCCCGGTCATCATCGAGTTCACGGACGGGACCGCCGTCTACGTCCTTTTCGACCACCGCACTTTCCTGGAGAAGACGGACAACCGGAACTGGGAGGCTGACCTGCTACGGTGGATGTCCGCCTGACGAGAACCGGGGAACCCGCTGTGTCTGTAGCGTCTGCAGTATCTTGGCCGTCTGTACCGCCTGGGCCCACCGGCCTCCACAGCCCGGTGGGCCGCGACATCGCTGCTGTCGTCCTCGCTGTGCTCATGGTCACCGTGTGGTTCCTGGACCCGGATCCGCTGCCGCGGTACGCCGGCACCTGGTTCACCGTTGTCAGCGTCATCCTCGGCGCCGCGTCCGTCATCGCCCTCCGGTGGCGCAGATCCCGCGCCACGGCCGTCGCCGTCACACTGATCCTCCTCTCGACCGTCTTCGGTGTCACCGCCGGTCCGAGCCTGATCGCCCTCTTCACGGTCGCCGGGTACCGGCCACTGCGGACCACTGTCACAGTCACCGGTCTCGCCCTGGCCACAGTGCCTGTTCAGCTGGTACTCGGCTCACCCCTCCGCGGGGATGCTGTCCTGCCCGGCATGGTCCTGTTGTGCTGCCTTGTCCTCCTGTCCGTGACCTGGGCTCTCGTCCTCCGGTCCAGGCGGGAACTCGTCGCCTCACTGCAGGAACGGGCACGCCACCTGCTCCGTGAACGTGACCACGCGGCGGAACAGGCCCGCCGTGATGAACGGGAGATGATCGCCGACCAGCTCCATGACTCCCTGGCCCATCACCTCACCCTGATCAGCATGAGTGCCGGTTCCCTCAGCTACTGTGCGGACGACATCCCCGATGACCTGGCTTCCGTGGCCGGAACGGTCCAACGGCAGTCCACGGAAGCGCTCAGCGAACTGCGCGACGCGCTCCGGGATCTCCGGCAGCTCCGCGGCGCCCAGGAAACGACGGACGCCGGATTCACCGGTGATCTGGGGCGCTCCCTGGAGCTGCTGGTCCGGGAGGTCCGGGACGCCGGGCAGGACGTCGCGCTGTGTTCCCGCATATTCCCCGGTCTCAACACCCGCCTGTCCGAGGTGGTGTTCCGCGCTGTCCGGGAACTGCTCACCAACGCCCGTCGACATGCCCCGGGCGTTCCGGTCACCCTGGACGTCACGGCCAGCACGGAGGGCGGTGTCGTTGTGACCTGTACGAACCAGTCAACCGGCACCTCGTCCGGAGACCCCACCGGCACCGGCCTGATCGGTATCTCGGAGCGCGTACGGCTGTACGGCGGAAGACTCCGGACCATCACGACGGACGGTATCTTCACCGCCCGCATTGAGGCACCGTGGACACCATGACCTCCCCCGGAACAGCACCTGTCACCGTCACCATCGTCGACGACGACCCTTATGTCCGTGCGGCACTGGAAGCGCTCTTCGCCGCCGTCGATGACGTGACCGTCACCGCCGGGTACTCCAGCGGGGAGGACGCCGTCGCCGCGTCCTCCCTCGGGGACGTCGTTCTCATGGACGTCCGGATGCCCGGTATCGGCGGTATCGCCGCAACAGAGGTCCTCACGTCCCGCGACAATCCTCCCCGCGTCCTCATGCTGACCACCTTTGACCTTGACTCGGAGGTCGCGCAGTCACTCCGAGCAGGTGCGGTCGGCTACCTCCTCAAGGGGGATCCCCCTCAGTCCGTGGTGGGTGCCGTCCGTCGGGCAGCAGCAGGCCAGACCGTCCTGGCCCCTGCCGTTACCCGGCAACTGGTCGAGATGGTCGCCGACAGTGCCCGCCGGTCCGGGGAGGCGCAGCAACGGCTATCCCCGCTCACCGACCGTGAGCTGGCGATCGCCCGGTGCATCGGTGAGGGCCTGTCCAACGCGGAGATCGCCGGCCGGTTGTTCATCTCGGTGCCGACGGTGAAGACGCACGTCAGCACGATCTTCCGCAAGCTCTCCACCGACAGCAGGTTGCAGATCGCCCTGCTCGTCCGGGACGCCGGGTTGCCCGGTCACAACCCCAGGTTCAGCCCGCCGGAGCGGTAGCGGCGGCCGGGGATGGCGTCCAGCAGCTTCTTCGTGAAGTCCGTCTCCGGGTGTTCGAAGATCTCCGAGGTCGGCCCGTACTCCATCTGCCGCCCGTGGCTCATCACCGAGACCGTGACACTGATCTCGCGGACCACCGACAGGTCGTGGGAGATGAACAGGTACGTCAGCCCCAGTTCACGCTGTAGTTCGTCGAGCAGGTCGAGGATCTGCGCCTGCACCGTGACGTCGAGGGCGGAGACCGCCTCGTCGAACACGACGAGTTCCGGGTCGAGGATCAGGGCACGGGCGATGGCGACACGTTGGCGCTGCCCGCCGGACAGTTCCGCGGGACGCCGGGCCGCGATGTCCCCGCTCACCGACCCGGACCCGGCACCGAGGGCCACCCGGTCGAGGATCTCCCGGACCTTCGCGGTGATCTGTGCCTTCGGCAGGTCGGTGAGGTTGCGCAGCGGTTCGGCGAGGATCTTCCCGATGCTCTGCCGGGGATCCAGGGAGCTGTAGGGGTTCTGGTAGACCATCTGGACGCGTCGGCGCAGGTCACGGCGTCCGGACCGGTCGAGGGTGTCGATTCGCGCGGGGGCCGACGCGGCCGATGCTGCGGCGGATGCCGCGGACGCGGCACCGGGGACGGCACCGGCGAGCGTCACCGCCCCGGCGGTCGGCGCCTGGAAGGCGGTGATCATCCGGCCGAGCGTGGACTTGCCCGACCCGGACTCCCCCACGATCGCGTGGGTCGTGCCCCGGGCCACGGTGAAGGAGACGTCGTCGACGGCGACGAACGGCTCGCCGCGTCCGGGAAACTCGCAGCGCAGCGCGTCGACGGTGAGCAGCGGGGCATCCGTCCCGGTGGGCACCGGCCGGTAGGTCGACTGCTCCACCGCACTGACCAGCGAGGGGGCGTCCGCCAGGAGGCGTTTCGTGTAGGCGTCCCTCGGGTCGGTGAGGATCCGGTCGGTCGGGCCGGTCTCCCTGACCTCACCACCCTGCATGACGACGAGCTGGTCGGCGCGGTCACCGGCGACGGCGAGGTCATGGGTGATGAAGAGGATGCCGAGGTCGAGTTCGGTCCGCATCCGGTCCAGCAGATCCAGGATCGTGCGCTGCACGGTGACGTCCAGGGCACTCGTCGGTTCATCGGCGATGATGAGCTCCGGCTCGGTCGCGACGGCCGCGGCGATGAGTGCGCGCTGCTTCATACCGCCCGAGAGCTGGTGCGGATACTGGTCGTAGCGCACCTCCGGGTTGTCGATCCCGACCTGTTCGAGCAGGTCAAGGACCTTCTTCTTGCGCGCGGACGCGGACAGACGCACCGCCTTCGGCGCGATGCGCAGCCCCTCCCCCACGGACGCGCCGATGGTCTTCACCGGGTTCAGTGAGTTGTTCGGGTCCTGCGGGATCAGGCCGACACGGGTGCCGCGGATGCTGCGCCACTCGCGCTCGGAGAGGTTGGTGATCAACCGGCCGTCGAGCTTGATCGTGCCGCTGACCTCGGCGTTGCCGGGCAGCAGGCCGAGGGTGGCCATGGCGGAGGTCGACTTGCCGGAGCCGGACTCGCCGACAATGGCGGTGACCTTGCCACGCTCGACGGTGACGCTGACGTTCTTCACCGCGGGGACGCCACCACGGCGGGTGCGGTAGGTCACCGCGAGATCGCGGATCTCGAGCAGCGAGGCAGCATGGTCGGCCCCAGACGCCGCAGCAGTGCCGGAGGCCTCGTGGGTGTCCGGACGCCAGGAGCCGTCGTCCCAGTTCATGTCGGGCTTCTCAGTCATCGGATCTCCTTCCCGCCGGAGCGCTGGAGCGCCTGGCTGAGATAGTTGGTGGCCAGGACGACGAGCACGATCGCCAGGCCTGGCAGGACGGACAGCCACCAGGAGGTGGCGATGAAGTCGCGTCCCTCGGAGATGATCAGGCCCCACTCCGGGGTGGGCGGCGGGGCACCGTAGCCGAGGAAGCCGAGGGTCGACAGCTGCAGGATCGCGCTGCCGAACTGCAGGGCGGCCAGGGCCAGCACCGGGGTCAGCGAGTTCGGCAGGATGTGGCGCCACAGCACCGACCAGGCCGTACCGCCGGAACCGTAGGCGGCCTCGACGAAGTCGGCGGCGGCCACACCGAGCACCTCGGAGCGGGCCAGCCGGGCGAACATGGCGACATTGGTGACACCGACGGCGATCGCGGCATTCATCGTGCCGTAGCCCAGCAGGATGATCACCGACAGGCTCAGCAGCAGGGCCGGGATGGAGAGCAGGACGTCGACGATGCGCATGATCAGCGTGTCGAGCCAGCCGTTGCGTCCTCCCCGGACCGAGCCGGCGACCAGGCCGAGCAGGGTGCCGACGACCATGCCGACGAGCACGGCGACCAGGGCGCCGGACAGGGAGTGCCGGGCACCCCAGACCACGCGCGTGTAGAGGTCACGGCCGACGGCGTCGGTGCCGAACCAGTGGTCACCCGACGGGGCGAGCAGCGGCTCGGTGGTGCCGGACTCGGTGGGGTCACCGGAGGCGAACAGGCCGGGCACCAGGGCCCAGGCCACGGCGAGCAGGACGATGAGGCCGGCGATCCAGACGCCGGGTCGGATACGTGTCAGGGTCGTCATGCCTGCACCTTCTTCCCGCTCTTGCCGGTCTTCTGGCCGGTCTTCTCACCGGTGCGCAGCCGGGCGTCCAGCACCGGGTAGAGCAGGTCGACGAGGAGGTTGATGATGACGTAGACCGCCGCGGCGAGCACCACCACGGCCATGAGGACGGGTGTGTCGCGGTTGGCGACAGCGTCCACCGTCATCGCGCCGACCCCGGCACGGGAGAACACGGCCTCGGTGATGACCGCACCGCCGACGAGTTCGCCGAAGGTGAGCCCGGCGATGGTGATCGCCGGCAGCACCGCATTACGCAGCACATTGCGCCACAGCACCCACTGGGCGCCGGCGCCACGGGCCTTGACCACGGTGATGAAGGGCATGTCGGTGACATCGTCGATGCTGCGGATCAGCACCTGGGCCAGCGGCGCGGACAGCGGCACCGCCAGTGCGACCGACGGCAGGATGAGGTCCTGGACACTGGACGCGTGGATCACCGGGATCCACTCCAGGGTGAAGCTGAACAGCTGGATGAGGATGATGCCGAGCCAGAACGCCGGCAGGGAGACGAACAGCGGCGGAAGCGCGCGCAGCGTCGTCGAGATCCAGCGGCAGACCCGGTTGTCCGGTAGCGAGGTGGCGGTCACCGCGACGAGAACCGCGATGACCAGGGCGACCAGGAAACCGGTGAGCGCCAGGGCGAGGGTGCCGGGCAGGGCGTCGGTCAGGGAGTCCATGACATCGGCACCGGTCTGCAGGGAGTTGCCGAAGTCGAGGTGCAGGACGCCGGTCAGTGAGTTCCAGTAGCGGGTCAGGACGGGTTCATCGGAACCGTAGGCCTGCTGCATGTCGGCGATCTCGGAGGCTGAAAGACCGAGTTCGGGGTCGGCGTAGCGGGTGGAGACGGCGTCCCCGGGAAGGGCGGTGAGCAGGATGAAGGCGAGGGTGAAGCTGGCCCAGAGGACCAGGACCGCCGCGCCGATGCGGCGGAGGACTGTCATGGTGGTCATCTACTCCTCCCCTTCCACACTGGTGAGGTAGAACCAGGGTCGGCCGATCGACTCGGCGCGGAACCCGTGGACATAGGACTGCACGCCGTAGACCTGCGGTTCCTCGAACATGGGCAGGACGTAGGCCTGCTCGGACAGGTAGTCCTGGACATCGCCGGAGGCGTCCGCACGGTCCTCGGATGTGGCCGAGGAGGACACCTTCCGCAGCAACTCCTCGAGGTGTTCGTCGCCGATCGATTCGTCACCGGTCATGTTGAGCAGCTGGTTGCGGTTGCCGGAGTAGTACTGCGACTTGATGACGTCGTAGTCGGCGCGTCCGACCATGGTGACGTTGAGCTGGATCTTATCGATGTCGATCTGCGCGGCTTTCTGCGCGGCGACATCGCCGGGGTAGAGCTGCACGTCGATGCCGATCTTCTTCAGCTGCTCCTGGACCATGGTGACGACCTCACGGGTGCGGGGCTGCTGTTCGGCGTCATTGGCGGTGAGGCTGAGCCGCTTCCCGTCCTTGACGCGGATGCCGTCGGAGCCGGGCACCCAGCCCGCCTCGTCGAGAAGCTCCTTCGCATGCTCCGGGTCGAAGGTGTAGGCGTCCTTCTGCTCGCGGTAGCCCATGGCCGTGGACGCCAGGGCCGAGGTCGCCAGCGGGTAGGACCCGGAGAACAGCGAGCTCAGGATGCGTTCCCTGTCGACACCGGCGATGATCGCACGGCGGACGCGGATGTCGGAGAGCAGCGGGTGGCGGAAGCGCAGCGCGATCTGGTTGTTGACGCCGGAGGTCGGGGCGGAGAGGATGTTCACCCCGGCGTCGGTGAGGTGCTTCTCTTCGGGGGCCTCGATCTGGCGGGCGACATCACCCTGGCCGGACTTGATGCCGCCGACGCGGACGCTGTCCTCCTTGGCGACGACGACGTGGATCGTGTCCAGGTCAGGACGCCCCGTGTTCTCGCCTCGCTTACCGAGCTCCGGCGGGGCCCAGTCGTAGTCCTCCCGGGCAGACAGTGTGAGCTCGGTGTTGCGCTCCTCGTCGGTGATGACGAAGGGGCCGGAGCCGATGACGCGGCGGGCGTTGCCGGGGGCGAAGCCTTCGTCGGTCATGTCGAGGGAGGCGTCCGCCAGAAGTCCGGCGTTGAAGGAGCTGGTGGCCTGCGGGAAGCCGGGCTCGGGGTCGGTGAAGTGGAAGCGGACGGTGTGGTCGTCGAGGACCTCGCCGTGGTCGTAGGTGCTGATCTGCTCCGAGGAGGTCAGCTTCCGCTCCTTGTCACCCTTGCCGAAGAGGTCGAAATTACGGACGACGTTCTCGGCGGTGAGCGGGGTGCCGTCGGAGTAGGTGACACCGTCGCGCAGGTGGAAGGTGAATTCGGTGGCGTCCCTGTTGATCTCGGGCAGGTCGGTGGCGATCCACGGGTAGAGCTCGAGGGTGTCCGGGTCCTGCCAGAGGAGGCGGTCGGTGATGTTGTTCACCACGCCGCCGTTCGGGTAGTAGCCCGCGGTCGGCGGGTAGAGGGTCTGGAAGGGCAGGGACTCGAGGTAGGTGAGCTCATGCGGGGTGGGGCCGTCGCCGTTGCTGCAGGACGCCAGGCCGGTGACGGTGGCGAGGGCGGTGACGGCCGCGAGGGTCGTCACTGCGAAACGTCGGCGCCCCCGGCCGTTACGGTGGGGAAATAGTGACATATACAGACCTGTCTGTTTTTGGTTCAGGGCATTATCGTAGCACCGGCCCTGACCTACTACGATGTGTGGCTATGAGCTCATCGGGCACTATCGCGATCATCGGGGGAGGCCCCCGCGGCATCTCCGTCCTGGAACGTCTCGCCGCACAGCTGGCAGCGGAGACCGGAGACACCGGCGGGGGCAGCGCCGACACTGTCACCGTCCACCTCGTCGACGACACCGAACCCGGTGCCGGCCGCGTCTGGCGCACCAACCAGACCCGCACGCTGTGCATGAACACCCTGGCGGACGCGGTGACCCTGTTCACCGAGCCCGGCTCCACGGTCACCGCGCCGGTCGTCGAAGGTCCGACGATGTTCGAGTGGATCGAGCTGATCCGCGGCGATGACCTGTCGGAGACCGCCGATCCGCACGGTGCGAAGACCGCCCTGTTCCGCGGCCACCCGGCGATGGTCCGCGGCGAGTTCCACAGTGAGATCGCCGCGACGCAGCCGGAGTCCCACCCCTCCCGCGCCCTCTACGGCGAGTACCTTCGCTGGGTGCTGTCGGTGGTACTGGCACGGATCCCCGGGAACCTGAAGGTCGAGGTCCACCAGGCACGCGCCACGGAGATCACCCAGGTCACCGGGGATGACGGGATCGTCCGCGACGAGATCACCCTGGAGCACCACACCAGCGGGGACGCCGCACACCTGGCGTCCTCCCCTGTCACGGTGGTGGCGGACGCGACCGTTCTGGCCCTCGGCTGGACCGGCAATGAGCCGGACGCGCTGGAGGGGTTCACCGCCACCAGCGTGCAGATGCACCCCACGCTGCACTGGGTCCGCCCCGGCAACCCTGCCGACCAGGCGGTGGACGCCGTCGGCGCCGGTGAGGAGATCGTGGTCCGCGGTCTGGGCATGGGCTTCTTCGACCTCATGGCGATGGTGACCATCGACCGTGGCGGCAGGTTCGTCACGGACACCACGTCCCGCTCCGGCCTGGCCTACCGCCCGTCCGGACGTGAGCCGAAACTGGTCGTCGCCTCCCACCACGGCTACCCCTACCAGCCGAAGCCGGTGCTCCACGCGCTGCCGTCGCCGGCCCCGATGCCGCGGTTCCGGGCTGCGCTGGCCGGACTTCCGGAGGACGCCCCGGCGGGCTCCGTCGACTTCGGCGAGACCCTGTGGCCGGCGATCCTGCGGGACGCCCAGGCCGCCTATTACACGGTCCTGCTCAGCGGCCGGTGCCCGGGACATGCCGCGGAGGCCGACCGGCTGGCCGCGGTACTGACCGTGATCGACGACCCTGCACTGAACCCGTGGCGACTGCACACCTACCCGGAGCTGCAGGACCTGGTCCCCGAGGATGACCGCTTCGACCTGGGCTTCTACGCCGATCCGGTGGCGACCTTCGAGGGGAAGACCATCGCGGAGCTGACGGAGTTCCTCGGTGACCGGCTCGCCGCCGACCTCCACGAGGCGAACCTCGGCCAGGATTCCGCGGTGAAGGCGGGACTGCAGGTCATCGGCTCGGCACGTAAGCCCGCCCAGGTCGCCGACGAGCCTGGCCGGTTCACCACCCGGTCGCGGCGTGCGGAGTACGCCGAGCTGCGGCGCGTCGGCCAGATGGTCGGTTCCGGCCCGCCGGCGTTCCGCACCGCCGAACTGCTCTGCCTGGTGGACGCCGGCTACGTGCGCTTCCTGGGCGCGCACCCGACCCTGGTCGTCGACCCGGAGCAGCCGGCCTTCGCCATGAGTTCGCCGACCACCGGTGACGAGGCGGTGTTCTCCACCACGCTGGTGGACGCCTGGCTGCACAAGCCGGACGCCCGGACCTCGGCCGATCCGCTGACCCGACAGCTGCGGCTGGCCGGGCGACTGCGTCCCTTCACCCTGGCCGACGGCTCGGTGACGACCGCGCCGGAGGTGGATCTGGCCACGGGCCGGCTGGTGCACCCGGACGGGGCAGTTGACCCGCGGGTCCACATGCTGGGCATTCCGCTGCTGGACTACCGGGCGGACATGACGATCTCGCCGATGCCGCGGACCGATCCGCTGATGCTGCAGGAGACCGACGGGGCGGCAGTCTCCGCACTGCGGATCGCGCAGGGTTCACGGGACTGAGAATGCTCGACCTCACCGCGTCCCCCGAGGTCGTGGCGCCGCAGCTGCTCGGCGCGGTGCTGCGTCGGGTGACTCCTGACGGCACTGACGGCACTGACGGCACTGAGACGGTGGCCGTGCAGCTCACTGAAGTGGAGGCGTATCCGGGTGTCGGCGATCCGGCGTCGCACACGGCCAAGGGGTGGACGTCGCGGTGCGCGACGATGTTCGGCCCGCCCGGGCACATCTACGTCTACGCGAGTTACGGGATCCACCGGGCCGGCAATATCGTGTGTCGGCCGGCGGGGACCGGGGCCGGGGTGCTCATGCGGGCCGGACGCGTGGTCGAAGGCCTGGATGTCGCACGACGCCGGCGGACGCGCCTGCGCGACGGGGTGGCCGTGGTGCCCGCCGATGAGGCACTGGGACGCGGGCCCGGGAATCTCGGCGCGGTGCTGGGACTCGACCTGGACCTCGACGGGTCGACGCTGCACGTGGTCGGCGGTGATGGAGGTCGTGCCGGTGGTCGTGCCGCCGAAGACACGGACGCCGCCTTCACCCTCACTCCCCCGGCATCCCCGGTGGAGCATGTCCATGGTCCGCGGATCGGCATCTCGAAGAACGTCGAGGCACCGCTACGGTTCTGGATCCCCGGCGACCGGACCGTGACCACGCCGCGGGGGCGTCCGAAAGGTGTGTGAGGGGTGACGCGGGACCGGGGGCAGTCGCAACGCCGCCGACAGGCGTAGGAATGGAGGTATGAGCAGCGACAACGGAACCCGCCCGTCCATCCCGCACCAGCCCGCACCGACCGACGCCCTGCGCAGGACCAGCTCCGGCGACGGCTGGATGCTCGTCGACGGACTTCAGGACGCCTACCCGGGCACGGTGCCCCTGGCCGGCGACGCCCCCCATCACCGCACCGAGCGGGCGATCCCCTCGGCGAAAAGACTCGCCCGGCTCGACGGGGCGACAGTGGTCCGCCTGTCTTTCCGGGCAGGTGACGTGATGGCCGACCATTCGGCCGCTGCCCCGATCCTCATCATGGGCCAGGTCGGCGAGGTGGAGGTCACCGTCGCCGACGGCGGAAACACCGCGTCCGACGGTGACAGTGCCACGACGGTACGCCTCAGTCCGGGGCAGGCACTGAGCATCGCCGCGGACCGCGTCCACAGTCTCTCCGCGTCCGGACCTGCGACGGTCACCCTGCTCGTCCTCAACGGGAAGGATTGAAAAACAACTGTCCCGTCATAACTACTGACCGTTCGGCAGAACCGGACGGCCATATTGTCAGCAAAATCACCCCTGTACCCCCCCCCGGAGTCCACAATTGTGGATTGGGTCACATCCGACGACAAAGGTGCCTCCGACATGCAGCTTCACAGGAAAAATCCGGTGTCCGGCGCGGAATTCCGGCCGAGAGAAGGCTGGTGGTCACAACGGGGGTCTTGTTAGCGTCTCGGTCACACCTTTTCCCCAACCGGAAGGATCTGCCCCATGACCGATACGTTCACCGGAGCTGTCGTCGAGGAGTTCGGCGCCCCTGTCGTCATCAAGGACGTCGACCTGCCCACTCCCGGACACAACCAGGCCCTCGTCAAGCTCATCGCCTCGGGCATCTGCCACACCGACCTCCACGCCGCCCACGGCGACTGGCCGGTCAAGCCTGAGCCCCCGTTCGTTCCCGGCCACGAAGGTGTCGGTGAGGTGGTCGAGCTCGGCCCAGGCGACCACACCGTGAAGGTCGGCGACCTGGTCGGCAACGCCTGGCTCTGGTCCGCCTGCGGAAACTGTGACCAGTGCCTGAAGGGCTGGGAGACGCTCTGCCCCAACGCGGAGTACGGCGGATACACCGTCAACGGCTCCTTCGGCACCTACATGCTCGTCGACACCCGCTTCGCCCCGCGCATCCCGGAGGGCTCCGACCCGCTGGAGGTCGCCCCGATCCTCTGCGCCGGCGTCACCGTCTACAAGGGCCTCAAGGTCTCCGAGACGAAGCCCGGCCAGTTCATGGTCATCTCCGGTGTCGGTGGTCTCGGCCACCTCGCCGTCCAGTACGCCAAGGCGATGGGTATGCGCGTCATCGCCGTCGACATCGCCGACGAGAAGCTGGAACTGGCGAAGAAGCACGGTGCGGAATTCACCGTCAACGCCGCCGAGGTCGACCCGGCCGAAGCCGTCGAGGAGTACACCGACGGCGGTGCGCACGGCGTCCTCGTCACCGCAGTGCACCCGCAGGCGTTCGGCCAGGCGATCAACATGGCCCGCCGCGCCGGCACCATCGTCTTCAACGGTCTGCCCCCGGGAGAGTTCCCCGCCCCGATCTTCGACATCGTGCTCAAGGGTCTGACGATCCGCGGCTCGCTCGTCGGCGACCGCCAGGACCAGGTCGAGGCGCTGGACTTCTACGCCCGCGGCCTCATCCACCCGACGGTGACCGAGTGCCGCCTCGACGACGTCAACGAGGTCTTCACCAACATGGAGAAGGGCAAGATCGACGGACGCATGGCGATCCGGTACTGATCTTCCCCTTCGCCGACATCCTCAGGGATGTCCGCAGTGCGCAGCGTGAGGCTGTTCTGACCCGGGTCAGAGCAGCCTCACGCTGCGCGTTGCCGACACAGCGGAACGGATACGCCGGGCCGCCGTCGTCACCCTCGCCGACCATCGCCCCGTCAGCAGAGCTCGGCGTCCTCGAAGAAGTCCTCGGGCACGCCGCGTTCCCGCAGGTCATCCTCCGCATAGCAGTACGCGCTGTGCGCCTCGCTGTACTGCGGGACCTGCTCCCACTGCGTCCCGTTCCACCCGTAGAGGAACTTCGTGTCGCCACCGCTGAGAATGACCGTCGCCGTCCCCGCGGCAGTCGGGGATCTCCCACCCCTCCGGGACCATCACCGCCCCGCCGGGGAAGAGTTCCGTGCCTTCAGCGAGGGTGTCATCCAGCGCCGCACAGTTCTCCGTGCCGGACGCCTCGTTATCCGGGCCCCCGCCACTCCCGTCGCTGTCATCATCCCCACAGGCGGCGAGTCCCAGGCCCAGGACAACCGCGCCGAGGGACGCACCCACCCGCCCGGCGCGCCTGACATCCGTCGCAATCTCCACCCGCATACCTGCACCCATGGCCACTGCCCTCCCGTGGAGCGTCATCTACTTTTCAGATGAACAGTATCCGGCGGTGACCGCGGGCGCCTACACCCGGTAGCGCTGCACCGCGGACCAGGTCGGGTCCACCTCGTCATCGAGGGACGCCTCGCCGATCTCCCAGGTGGAGACCGTGGCACGCAGGGAGTTGAGGAGATGGTCCAGGTCGACGACACCGTCACCAGCGCCGACACCCAGGTAGTAGTGCAGGGTCACCGCGTCCTGCCGACCCACGCCATCCAGTCCGGCGCCGGGTTGACCGGTCCCGGCGCCCTCCTGATGCACCACCGCGACGAGCAGCCCGGCGTGATTCTCCCGGACCGTGGCCGACAGGGCGTCCTCCAGTGCGAGGACGGTGGAGCGGACCTGCGCGCCGGTGAGGTCCGTCGAGCGGAAGGGGTCGATGTGCAACGTCACCGCGACATGACGGTCATGCCCCGGGGCGACCGTCGGCGCGAGCGGCACGATGGTGCGCACCGTCGCATCCGCCCCGTCGACCTCCATGCGTAGCTCGGTATGCGTCGGGTTGCCGTCCGGGTCCTTCGCGGAGGACGCCATGCGGTCCACGCGAATCCCCAGGTCAGCCATGCTCACGGCATGTTCCGGACTGTGGTCGGTGACCTCGATCGAGCCGATCCACGTCGCGACGGTCGGGACGCCCAGGGCGTCCTCCAGCAGTTGGCGGGCCACGGCGACGCCCGGGGTGGCGTCCCCGTCGGAGGACGCGGCATCTGGAGAAACAGCCGCACCGAACAGTCCCGCACGCAGCGCCGCGGTCTTCGCCGAGCCCCACTGCGGGTGCCACACCGTCACATGGATGATGCTGTGACCTGCGCGGACACCGATCCTGCAGTCGGCGGAGTCAAGAGCGGCGTCAGTCACAGAGCGTCGAGCGCCTGGGTGAGGTCGGCGATCAGGTCGTCGATGTCCTCGATGCCGATGGAGATGCGCACCAGGTCGTCGGGCACCTCGAGAGCGGAGCCGGCGGCGGACTGGTGAGTCATCTTCGCAGGGTGCTCCAGCAGCGACTCCACGCCACCGAGCGACTCCGCCAGGCAGATCAGCCGGGTCGACTCGCAGAACTTCAGGGCGGCGTCCTCGCCACCGGCGAAGCGGACCGACACCATCGCGCCGAAGCCCTTCATCTGCTCCGCGGCGATGTCGTGGCCGGGGTGGTCCGGCAGGCCCGGGTAGAGGACGGTGTGGATCTCGGGGCGGGACTGCAGGAACTCGGCGACGGCCTGGGCATTCGCGCAGTGGCGGTCCATGCGTACACCGAGGGTCTTGATACCGCGGTAGGTGAGGTAGGCGTCGAAGGGCCCGGGCACCGCGCCCACGCCACCCTGCAGGAACAGCAGCTCACCGTCGAGATCCTCGTCGTTGGTGACGACCACGCCACCGACGACGTCGGAGTGTCCGCCGAGGTACTTCGTGGTGGAGTGCATCACCACGTCCGCACCGAGAGCCAGCGGATTCTGCAGGTAGGGGCTGGCGAAGGTGTTGTCGACGACGAGCTTCGCGGCGTGGCCGGCGTCCTTGATCGCGGCGGCGGTGGCGGCGATGTCGGTGATGCCGAGCATCGGGTTGGTCGGCGTCTCCAGCCAGACCAGCTTCGTGTTCTCCTGCAGTGCGCCGGCGATCTGGGCGGTATCGGCGGTGTCGACGATGGAGCAGGTGACGCCCCATTCCCTGTAGGTGGTGTCGATGAGGCGGAAGGTTCCGCCGTAGGCGTCGGATCCGAGGATCAGGTGGTCTCCGGGACGCAGCAGGGCGCGCAGCAGGGTGTCGGTGGCGGCCATGCCGGAGCCGAAGGCGCGGCCGAAGCGGGCACCTTCCAGGGCGGCGACGGCCTGCTCGACGGCGGTGACGGTCGGGTTGCCGCAGCGGGAGTACTCGAAACCGCCGCGGAGCTGTGCCACCCCGTCCTGGGCGTAGGTGGTGGAGGTGTAGACGGGCACGTTGACCGCGCCGGTCTGGCCGTCCGGCTCGTAGCCGGAGTGGATGGCGTTGGTGTTGAAGCCGAAGGGACGGCCGGTGGCGTCGGTCAGGCGGGCAGCGGCCGTGAGTGCTGCCTCGCGTCGCGCGGCGGTACCGGCGTCCGCCCGGTTCTCGTGCTCGGCGTGCTGTGCCTGATTGGCGCTGGTCATCGGGTGTTCTCCTGGGTGCTTCTCGTCGTTGCCCCGGGTCGACGTTCCGGGACAGTGCATGCGCAGGCCATCCTATCGGACAGAGCTGTCTGGCACGGCGTCCGGCATACTGTCTGGCATGGTTGAATCTGATCCCGCCGACGCCGTTGACGCCGCCGTCCGTGCCGAGGTGGACGCCGATCCGCGCTCCATGTGGGACCGCATGGTCGCCGGGGAGCTGTACCACGCCGACGACCCGGAGATCGCCGCTGCGGGCCTGGCCGCCCGCTCGGCGTGCTGGAAGCTGGGGCAGACGGATCCAGCGGACGTGGCGTCCTACGAGGAACAGCTGCGTGACCTGCTCGGTTCCGTCGGGAAGGACGCCGTGATCTGGCCCGGGCTCCGGGTGGACTACGGGCAGAACATCCACCTGGGTGATCGCGTGTTCCTCAACGTGGACGCCACGATCCTCGACGTCTGCCCCGTCCATATAGGTAAGGACACGCGGATCGGACCCGCCGTGCAGATCCTCACCCCGCTGCACCCGTTGACCGACCATGCGCTGCGGGCGACGGGCTGGGAGTACGGTGCGCCGATCACCATCGGTGAGAACTGCTGGTTCGGTGGGAATGTCACGGTCTGCGCGGGTGTGACCATCGGCGACAACGTGGTCGTCGGCGCGGGGTCCGTGGTGACGCGCGACCTGCCGTCCGGTGTGCTGGCTATGGGAACGCCGGCGCGGGTGGTCCGGGAGTTGTAGGACGCGGGGATGCTGAGGGCGGAACGGCGGAAAACTTCAGGGGAAGTCATGAACTACCGACGCTGAGCAGGGTAACGGGATCAGTGTCCAGCCAGTTGGTGCGTGTGACGTTTCTGTTCACCACCGAAGGGCCCACCGCATGAGATCCGCCCGCCACCGCGCCTCCTCCCGTTCCGTCCGTTCCGCCAGCACCGGACTCGCCACCACCGCGACGACTGCGGCACAGCGGAAGAGGTGGCGCACCGGCATCCTCAGCCTCGGGGCGGTCGCCGCTCTCGGCGCCGGTGTGGCCGTCGGCCCGTCTGCGTCCGCGACGAACTCCTACACCGGCGACTTCAGCATGGACCAGCTCGATGAGCTGCTGAACAACGACATGATCCTCGACTACCTCGAGGTCTGCCGCAACGCCGACGGCTCCACCCCGGTGCCTGAGGAGGATTCGGAGGACGCACGCCCGGTGGCCGTCGCCGACTGTTCCCAGGCCACCGGTGACGGCATCGCCGTCGTCCTGCCGGACAGGATCGAGCTGGGGTCCGCCGCGGAGGACACCACGATCGACCTGGGCAAGGACATCAACCTCCTGGGACTGAAGTACGAGCTCGGCGAGCGGAATCTCTTCGAGATCCTCAGCGCCGCCGCTCTCGGCAGCGACACCATCAAGAGCATCGTCGGTGGGCTCGGCCTGCCGCGGATCGACCCGACGCAGCTCGGTAAGTACAGCACCTACGAGCAGGTCCAGGCGGACGCGGCGCTGCCGTTCAAGGCGGCCTACAGGGATGAGCGCGGGGAGTGCAACAAATGGTTGTGGAAGGTCTGCATCGGCTGGGAGACCGTCAAGGTCGAGTACGACGGCAACCTCGAGAAGCGCACCAACGCCCTGAAGATCGCCGAGTACCTCACCGGCAAGAAGTACGACGCGTCCAAGCCGGTCGAACTCCCCGACATGGACAACAACGGCCCCCGCGGTTCCGCGACGATCGCCGGTGACGGCATCAGTGTCGCCGCCGCCATGCGCGACGGCAATGCCCTGGCCGAGGCCAAGAAGCTCTTCGGCCTGCCGGCCGCTGCACTCGCGGGTGCCGACAACGGTCGCAGCTCCGTCGCGCACGCCACCCTCGGCGTCTCCACCGCGCTGAACATGGACACCAACGAGATCGGTCTGACCTGGTTCGGCCAGGCACTCGACCTCACCAGGCTCCGCCATCTGGGCGTCGAGAAGTACGCCGGCGAGGACGTCATGGATCTCCTTGACACCGCCGAGAACCTCGACATCCCCAAGCTCAAGGAGGTCTCCTGCTTCGGCATCTCCGCGTCCGCCACCGCTGAAGGCCTCGGCTCCTGCACAAACATCCTGGGCACCTTCGACCGCTACGAGGACCTGCGCGACCCGGTCGTCGGCGAATCCCGCCAGACCCAGTGGGGCCTGACCGACCTGTCCTCCCTCGTCCTCGGTAATGATGCCCTGGTCAAGCAGCTCACCGGGGACGCTGGATCCACCCCGTTCCTCGACGACCTGATGACCAACATCACCAGCGAGGAAGGACGCCTGAAGTTCGCCAAGGACTTTGTCCGTCTGACCAGGAACGTCACGACCGAGGAGGTCGAGGTTCCGGTGCTCGATGACGAGGGCAACCCACTCCTCGACGAGGACGGTGACGCAGTCACCGAGAAAACCACGCGGCAGACCACGGCAGCCTGGTTGACCTCGGACTACGGTCTGCGCGAGCCGGTGACCGTGGAGTGGTTCGGCCACCGCGTGGTCTTCTTCCCGGGTGTCGACGTCAACGGTTCGACCCGTCCGAACCTGCTCAGTCTGCCGCAGATCGAGAAGATCGCCGACGATGCCGACACCGGCCTGCTCCCCAAGGTCAGTCTCGTGACCTGGGACAACGCCTTCGGCCTGGGCACGGTCACCCTGGACGATCTCACCCGTCCGGACCGGATCTTCACGAACTGGGCCAAGAGCATCACCCTGCCGTCCGATCTGAAGTGGATCGGCGATCTGCTGGGTCTCGGCAAGGATGATGAATCCGCCGACGATGCAGAGGACGGCACCGGCACCTGCGACACCGCTGACGGTACAGACGAGTCCGGGGAGTCCGGGGACAATAAGGACTGCGGAGAGGAAGCAGCCGGCCGATCGGCTGACGGCTCAGGTTCCGCTTCCGACGGGTCTTCCACGTCCACCACGCCGGCGGGCCAGGGCCTGGACGAGGACGACGCCACCAGCCGGCGCTCCGGTGAACCCACCGACACGACCGTGACCCGTCCGTCCGCCGGGACTACGGCACCTGCGGAATCGGGCGGTGCCACCGACCCCTCTCCCGGGTCGACCGCCGCGTCCCCCACCCAGGATGACGAGCCGACTGACGAATCCGGTGCCACCAGCGGCGAGCCGGTCGACGATCCCGCTGCGGACGCTGCGGACACTGCGGACACTGCGGACACTGCGGACACTGAGGCCACCTCCTAGTCACTCCCCCTTGTCGGCACCAGAACCGAGCGTGCTGCAGTGTCGCTACCGGTACCGGTAGCTGCACTGGTACCGACACGTGTACCTGCACAGATGTTAGAGAACTACTTCTCGTCCTTCACCGGCTTCCCGGTGGTCTCGTCGCAGTCCTTGGAGAAGGTGTGGCACACGCCGGTGACCTCGTCACCGTCGAGCGCCGGGTAGCCCTGCCCCGCCACTTCACGACCGGAGTAGTCAAGGCCGCCGGACGTCGCATCCTCCGTCGACGCTGCCTCGGCGGAGTAACTGAGCATCTTCGTCGGCTGCCTGTCGGCGAGAGCACCTTCGACCGAGAAGCAGTCGTCGATGTCCGGCGTCCCGGCGGCGGCGACGGCGCCACGGGAGAGGACGTGTTTGATTGATGAGGTGAACGTCATGGGGAAGAGTAGATTATACGGCTGTTCATCTCATGTTAAGAACCTCGTACTTCTACGCTCATAACCGATTCACCGGTCGCCCGTAGCTTCCTGCAGCATGACCGTTTCACGAACAGTTCTCGCCGCCCTCGGCGCCTCCACCCTCCTCGTCACCGCCGCCTGCAGCAGTGGGGATGACGACAGCACCGACAGCACTGCCACTGCGGCGTCCTCCGAAGCCGGCACCCTCGCCGAGCGCTCCGCCGACGGCGACATCACCACCAACGGTGGTGCCCGACGCCTCGACGGCGACCAGACCGACTACATCCGGGACGCCATGCGCGACGCCGGCGCGAAGAACGTCATCCTCCTCATCGGCGACGGCATGGGCGATTCCGAGATCACCGCCGCACGTAACTACGCCGAAGGCGCCGCCGGCCAGTTCGCCGGCATCGACGCCCTCCCCGTCTCCGGCCAGTACACCCACTATTCACTGAACAAGGACGGCTCGCCGAACTACGTCACCGACTCCGCCGCGTCCGGCACCGCCTGGGCCACCGGGACGAAGAGCTACAACGGCGCGATCGGCGTCGACATCCACGGCGAGGCGCAGCAGAACCTCATCGAGAAGGCGAAGGACGCCGGCCTGGCCACCGGAAATGTCTCCACCGCCGAGATCCAGGACGCCACCCCCGCCGTCCAGGCCGCACATGTCGGACAGCGCAAGTGCTACGGCCCGGAGGACACCGAGAAATGCGGCGATGACCTGCTGGAGAACGGGGGCTCCGGCTCCATTTCCGAGCAGATCCTCGGCACCCGCGCCGATGTCACCCTCGGTGGTGGCGCCGAAAGCTTCGGACAGACCGCCAAAGCCGGCGACTGGGAGGGGAAGACCCTCATCGAGCAGGCCACCGAACGTGGCTATCAGCTGCCGACGACCGCCGCCGAGCTCGACGAGATCACCGCCGCCGACCAGGACGCCCCGGTCCTCGGCCTGTTCAGCGACGGCAATATGCCGGTACGTTGGGAAGGTGAGAAGGCAGTGAAGGAGGGCTACCTGCAGCCCGCGGAGACCTGCACCGACAACCCGGAGCGCACCGCCGAGGTGCCGCTGCTCGCCGACATGACCTCCAAGGCCATCGACCTGCTCTCCGAGAACGACAACGGCAAGGAGAACGGCTTCTTCCTGCAGGTCGAGGGCGCCTCGATCGACAAGGAGGACCACGCGGCGAACCCCTGCGGACAGATCGGTGAGACCGTCGACCTCGACGAGGCGGTGCAGAAGACCCTCGAGTTCGCGGAGGCCGACGGCGAGACCCTCGTCCTCGTCACCGCCGATCACGCGCACACCAGCCAGATCGTCGCCCCGGTGTCGGAGGAGGACATCGAGGGTATCGCCGAGGACGCCGGCGTCTCCGTCGAAGAGGCCCGCGCCTCCGTCTACCCGGGCCTGTCCCGCAACCTCACCACGAAGGACGGCTCGGAGATGACCGTCGCCTACGCCACCTCCGACAACCAGGACACCACCAACCAGGGTCATACCGGCTCCCAGCTGCGCCTCGCGGCCTACGGCCCGGGCGCGGCAAACGCCACCGGCCTGACCGACCAGACCGACCTGCACTTCACCATCGCGGACGCACTGGGGCTCGAGGACTAGTTGTAGTTCCCCCGGACGCGGTCACCGACCCACACCGACCGCCACACTCTACCCCTGCCATCATGTGAACATCTTGTTTCACATGGTGGCAGCGTCCTACAGTCACCCCATGACGTTCAAGAAACTCAGCGGCATGCTGCTCTTCCGCATTGTGGCCGCCATCGTGCTCGGCATCCTCTGCAGCCTGTTCTTCCCGGACTGGCTGGGCCGCGTGTTCGTGACCTTCAACGGACTGTTCAGCAACTTCCTCGGACTGTTCATCCCGGTCCTCATCTTCTCGCTGATCACCCCGGCGATCGCCAACATCGGCCGCGGCGCAGGCAAGTGGCTGGGCCTCACCGCCGGCATCGCCTACGCGTCCACCATCATCTCGGGTCTCATCGCCTTCGGTGTCGCCTCGGCGTCCTACAACTGGCTACTCGGCGACAAGTCACTCGACACCCTCGACGACATCGACGAAGGTGCCCTGACCACCTACTTCGACATCGAGATGCCCGCACCCTTCGAGGTGATGACCGCCCTCATCCTCGCCTTCTGCATCGGCCTGGCGATGACCGCGGTGCGCTCCGAGGTCCTCCGTGCCGGTGTCAACGAGCTCGAGGGCATCGTCATGAAGGTCATCAAGGTCTTCGTCATCCCGCTGCTGCCGCTGTTCGTCTTCGGCACCTTCCTCGGCATGGGCATGAACGGCACCCTGCTGGACGTCATCGGCGCCTTCATCAAGGTCCTCGTCCTCGCCGTCGTCATGACGATCCTGCTGGTCATCGCCCAATACCTGGTCACCGGCGCGATCACGAAGACCAACCCCTTCAAGGCCCTCTGGACCATGATGCCCGCCTACGCCACCGCGCTGGGCACCTCCTCCTCCGCCGCGACCATCCCGGTCACCCTGGAGGCCACGAAGAAGAACGGTGTCTCCCCGAACGTCGCCGGTTTCACCGTCCCGCTGTGTGCGACGATCCACCTCGCCGGATCGATGATGAAGATCAGCCTCTTCGCCCTGGCCGTGATCCACATGTTCGACATGGACGTCTCCGCCGGGAAGTTCATCGGCTTCCTGCTGCTGCTCGGCATCATGATGATCGCCGCCCCGGGTGTGCCCGGTGGTGCGATCATGGCCGCCGTCGGCGCTCTCGGTGACCAGCTCGGCTTCGACCAGGAGCAGATCGCCATCATGATCGCCGCCTACATCGCCATCGACTCCTTCGGCACCGCGGCCAACGTCACCGGCGACGGCGCGATCGCCCTGATCGTCAACAAGATCTCCGGCGGGCAGCTCGGCATGGATTCCCGCGAGGCGGAGATCACCGAGGCCGCCGCCGAGTCCATCACGGACAGCCGGAACTGATCGGAAACTGACTCTGAACTGATCAGGACGCCACGACCGCCCCGTCACGCAGCGTCACCACGGCATCCGCCAGATCGAGCTGGCTACGGTCGTGGGTGACGAGGACGGTCGCCAGTCCGAGTTCGTCGGTGAGTCCTCGCAGCAGCCCGACGATCGTGCGGGAGAGCGCGGCGTCCAGTGCCGAGGTCGGTTCGTCGGCGAGCAGCACCCGGGGGGATCCGGTGAGCGCGCGGGCGATGTTCACCCGCTGGCGCTGACCACCGGAGAGCTGGTGGACGCGGCGGTCGCCGTAACCGCCCAGGCCGACGCGCTCCAGCAGCGCATCGGCCTTTCTCTTCTCTGTGGCACCGGGACGCCTGCCCTGGATGTGGTCGACGATGAGCAGCTGTTCGCGGACCCGTAGCGAACTGAAGAGATTCGCGGACTGGAAGACCATGCCGGTGCGGTCGCGGTGCACCTGCCCGCCGTCCGGGACGGTGAGTCCGGCGGCGACGGAGAGCAGTGTGGACTTGCCGCAGCCGGACTCACCGACCACCGCCGTGACGGTGCCCGGCGCGGCGGTGAGCGAGACATGGTCGAGGGCGGTGACGGTGCGGTCACCGTCGGGGTAGCGGACGCTGACGTCGGTCAGGGTGAGTGTGTTCGTCATCAGGATGTCGCCTCCATGGCGATACGGGGATCAGTGGACAGGACGCGGCGGGTGGCGATGAGTGCGCCGACCACACCGAGGATGAGGACGCCGAGGCCGGGGACGACGACAGTCGAGGCGGACAGACTGAAGGGCACCATGGACCCGGCGACGGTGCCGAGCCCCAGCCCGGCGAGTGCGCCGACCGCCACCCCGGCGGCGACGACCACCACAGCCTGGCCGAGGGCGTCACGGAAGACATAGGCCTTCGTCGCCCCCAGTGCCCGCAGCACGGCGATGTCGCGGGTCCGCTGGATCGTCCAGACAGACAGGAAGGCCACGATGACCAGCGCAGAGATGCCGTAGAGCAGTCCCTGGATCGCGACCAGGGAACCACGCTCCGAGGTGTAGGCGCTCAGCCCGGAGAAGGAGTCCTTCACCGTGAGGGCGGTGGTGCCGGTGGAGGCTGCGGTGGCGTCCCAGTCGGCGGGGGAACCGTCAGCCATGAGCACGGTCGGGTCATCGGTGTGGGCGACGGCCTGCCAGGTTCCGAGGTCCACCAGCGCCACCGGAAGGTGACTGTACTGCAGGTCCGGGGCGGTGGAGGAGGCAACCGGGACGTCGACACCACCCAGGTCGACGGAGGTGGCGTCCCCGGTGATGTCACTGAGATCCGCGGGCAGCAGCACGGCGTCGGCGGGCACCGTCGCCCCGTCCACCGTGGTCCCGGCGGGCAGACCGAAGACGGCGACGGTTCCGGTGGAGCGTGTCCCGCCGTCACTGGCGGTCATCCTGGTCTGGGTGATGCCCAGCGGCGTCACGGCGTCCACCCCGGTGGTCCCTGCCCAGGTGGTCGCGGCGTCCTGTCCGACTGAGGATCCGGTGAAGGAGAAGGAGCCGTCTTCACCGGTGGTACCGATGAATCGGTCGGGGTGGAGAGCCTCGAGGGCGGAGGTGTTCTGCTTCCCCAGGCCCGCGGTGAGTCCGGTGAGCATGACGATGAGCAGGGTGACGAGTCCGACGACGGACCCGATGAGGATGAATCGGCCGGTGGCGGCGCGGATGTCCCGGAATGCCAGGTACACGGCATTCTCCTTTCTGTTGCTGAGTCCCATGCTTCGCCCCGGGACGCTGCGGCACATCGCCCCGGCGGGTGGTCTGTTTCTCAACCGATCGGTCGATCCCCCGGCCCCGTCGCCCGCCCTACGCTGGAGGTCGTGACCACCCCGCTTGCCCGACTGCTGGAGACCCTCCGGCTCGCCCTGCACCTTGTCTTCGCCGCCCTGCTCGTCGTCTCCCTGGTGCAGTTCTTCGCCTCCGACGCCGCCGACGCCTCCCCCGCCCGCCGGATCGCGGTCATCATCCTCACTGCCCTGCTGGCTGTCGTGTATCTCGCGGGGACGGTGGCCGGACAGACCACCCACGGCCTACGACGGTTCGCCCTGCCCTGGCTCACGGTGGTGCTGGGTCTGTGGCTGGTGCTCGTCGTTCTCTCGGCAGACGCCGTGTGGCTGCTCTTCCCCCTCGTCTTCGTCGTCCTGTCGCTCACCGGGTCGGTCGCCGGGGCGCTGGCCGTCGTCGGATGCTGGGTGGTGGCCGCCGGTGTTCCGCTGATCACCGGGCAGCGCAGTGGTGTGGGCGGCGTCCTCGGCCCGGCGATCGGCGTGCTCTTCGCCGGACTGGCCTACTGGACCTACCTGCGGCTCACCCGCGAGGTCGAGCACCACCGGCAGGTCGCCGAGCAGCTCGTCGCCACCCGCGACCGGCTGCTCGCCGCGGAGAACCAGGCAGGACGCCTCGCCGAGCGTGAGCGGCTCTCCCGCGAGATCCACGACACCCTCGCCCAGGGTTTCAACTCTGTCCTGCTGCTCTCCCGCGCCGCCCGGACCGCCATTGACCAGGGGCGGACCGGGGACGCCACCGACCAGCTCAGCATCATCACCGCCACCGCCCACGACAACCTCCTCCAGACCCGGGTGCTGGTCGCCGAGGGCGCCGAGGGCGCCGAGGGCACTGAGAGCACTGCCGCTGTGACTGCGACACCCCTGGCTGCGTCCTTACGCCGGCTCACCGGGGACGCGGCCCGGCGTGCCCGCGCGCTGGGGGCGTCCACCACGGTCGACCTCGACGCCGGGGAGGAGGAGGCGACGGCGCTGCCTGCCCCGGTCGCCGAGGCACTGCTGCGGGTGGCGCAGGAGGCGGTGACGAATGCAGTGGACCATGCCGGGGCGTCCCGCATCCGGGTGACGCTCGGGGTGTGGGACACTGAGGCGACCCTCGACGTCTTCGATGACGGCTGCGGCTTCGATCCGGCATCCGTGCAGCGTACCGAGCTGGGCGGCTACGGCATCGCCGGGATGCGGGACCGGGTGACCGCCCTGGGCGGCGAGTTCACCGTGGACTCCACAGTCTCCGGCACGGTGGCAGGCACAGTGGCCGGCACAGTCGTCGCCGTGCGCGTGCCGACCGGGGTGATGCAGCCGTGAGCGGTCCTGTGCGGGTGATGCTCGTCGACGACCATCCTGTGGTCCGCGCCGGTCTGCGGGCGATCCTCGACAGCTTCGGCGACATCGCCGTGGTCGCCGAGGGAGCGGACGGTGCCGCTGCGGTGGACGCCGATGCCACGACCGTGGATGTCATCGTCATGGACATCCAGATGGCGGGGATGGACGGCATCACCGCGACAAAGGCACTCGTCGCCGCCGGCGGTCCCCCTGTGCTCATCCTCACGACCTATGACAGTGAGGCGGACATCGTCGCGTCACTCGCCGCCGGGGCCCGCGGCTACCTGCTCAAGGACGCCCCGGAAACTGACCTCCACCGTGCGGTGATGTCCACGGCCCGAGGTGACCCGACCTTCTCCCCCGAAGTCGGTGCAGCCCTGGCCCGACGTGTCGGCCATCCGGACCTGGCACTGTCGCGTCGGGAGACCGAGATCCTCCGGGCGTTGGCGACAGGTGCGTCGAACCGGGAGGTGGCGTCCTCCCTGTTCATCTCCCCGGCGACGGTGAAGACCCACCTGATACACATCTACCGGAAACTCGGGGTGGACAACCGCACCGCCGCGGTGACCGAGGCGCAGGTCAGGAAGCTGATCTAGCTGACTCCGCCGATACGGCTCAGCGGCCAGACCTTGAACCGCGCCTTGCCGACGATGTCGTCGACCGGGACCGAACCGCCGTCCGCGGTATCCTGGTGGTAGCGGGAGTCCTTGGAGTTGGTGCGGTTGTCGCCCATGACCCACACGGCGTCATCCGGGACGGTGACCGGCCCGAAGTAGGGACCGCCGCAGGCCTCGGAACCGGAACGCGGATCGACGTTGTACGCGGGGGGATCGAGGATGTAGGAGTCGTCGACCTGCTGGCCGTCGACCATCACGCCCTCATCTCCCTCGAGGCACTGCACGGTCTGCCCACCCGTGGCGACGACCCGCTTGACCAGCGTGTACTCGTCGGGGGCGAGGAGACCGACGGCGGAGAGCGCGTTCTGCCCCGCCTTGATCACCGCATTGTCGGAGCGGGACGAGCTCCAGCCGTCCTCCCAGCCCTCGGGGGCGGCGAAGACGACGACATCGCCCTGCGACGGATCGCTGAAGCGGTAGGAGACCTTGTCGACGACGATGCGGTCACCCGTGCACCCCTCACAGCCGACGAGCGTGGGTTCCATCGACTCCGAGGGAATCTGGTACAGGCGTCCCACAAAGGTGTTGACCAGGCCGAGGATCGCCAGCGCCACCACGATGGTGACGGTGTACTCGACCCAGGCGGGGCGCTTCTTCTTCGCGGTCGTCGCTGACCTGTCCGTCACGGCAGCGTCGGTGTCCGTCACGGTCTTGTCGTCGTTGTCGTCACTCACCCGTGCCACCCTAGTCGGTGGCCGTGGCCGGGACGTCGCTGAACGCGAACCAGCGTCCGCGGACGCGCTCGAGCTGCACGTCCATGTCATAGAGGACGCCGAGGTTCTCCGCGGTCATGACCTGCTCCATCGGCCCGGAGGCGAGCACGCCACCGTCCTTGACCATGAGCACGTCGGTGGTGGACGCCGCGACCTCCTCCACATGGTGGGTGATCAGCACAGTGGTCAGCCCGGGCATCGCGGCGCGGAGATCGTCGACGACGCGCAGCAGGGTCTCGCGTCCCGGCAGGTCGAGGCCGGTGGAAGGCTCGTCGAGCAGCAGCATCTCCGGCTCGGTGACCAGGGCGCGGGCGATGAGGGTGCGGGCTTTCTCGCCCTGGCTCATCTGACGCCAGGTGCGGTCGGCGCGGTGGTCCATGCCGACGAGGGTGAGCAGTTCGGCGGTGCGTGCGCGGTGGGCGTCGGTGTACTCGAAGCGCTGAATGTACCCGTTGGAGCCCGAGACACCGGAGAGCACCAGCTCCTCGGCGGTGAGGTCGTCGAGCCGCTGCTTCGGGTCGACGTAACCGATGCGCTTCTGCAGCTCCTGGACAGCGGTGCGGCCGAGTTCCTCGCCGAGGATCTGCACCGTGCCGGTCGTCGGGTAGAGGCGTCCGCCGGCCATCTTGAGCATGGTGGACTTGCCGGCGCCGTTGGGGCCGAGCACCGCCCAGTGCGTCCCGGTGGGGATGGTGACGCTGAAGTTCTCGACGAGGGTGTTCGGTCCGCGGCGGATCGTGACGTCGTCGATGACGATGGCGTTGGTGTTCGGCGTGGTGCTTGCGCTGGTGGTGCTCTCGGTCATGGCAGGGCACGTTACTCCGCACGCTATTTCCCACCTAACGGGCATCATTGTCCCACTGTTCGATATCTTCCCGCATCCCTCGCCAGCATTCCTCGCCGGGTCGGGCACCCCAGGGCGGAATGGCGCCGCCAGACCAACCCGCGGCACCCGACCCGGGCACGACCGGACCCGGGTGCGACCCGAGGGGGTGGTTTCAGACAGTTCAGGACCATCCGGTCGAGTCGCATCCGGCGCCCCACCTCAGACCTCCACCTCGCGGCCCGACCACTCCCCCGCAGCGTCCTGCGTGAAGACGCGCAGTCGCCCGTCAGCGATCCACAGTTCCTCACCGCACCACGAGACATGAACCTCGTAACCCGCCACCGGGACACTCAACTGCACCTCGCCGGTGAACGGGTCGATGAACTGCCAGGTCCGCCGCGGCGATCCGTCCGCGTTCCTGGCGGCCGGGCCCCTGATCTCCCCGCCCAACCACGGTCCGACCTGCACCGTATTTCGAGCGTGCCAGGGCATCCGGATTCGCCGGATGACCTCCAGGTCGGCGTCCCGCAGGGTCAGCACATCCCCCCACCCGGTGACGACGCGCCCGTCGAAGATCCAC
Source organism: Corynebacterium variabile (assembly GCF_006539825.1). Lineage (GTDB taxonomy): Bacteria > Actinomycetota > Actinomycetes > Mycobacteriales > Mycobacteriaceae > Corynebacterium > Corynebacterium variabile. Next base: position 9,638 of record NZ_BJNT01000004.1, on the reverse strand, counting down.
AGCTCATAGACCGAATCCGCCGGATCGACGAGCCACCTCAGCGTGCCGTCCCCATCGACCCTCCCCAGCCGGGGACGCACCGGCCAGGCCTCCCCGTCGACCCAGTTCTGACCGAAGACGATCCACCCGCCGTACGGGTCCGCGCAGGTCTGCCACTGGTCGACCTCCGCCGGAGCCGCCGGTGGCCGGGCGACCTTCCCCGGCGACCTGACCACGACGTCCCCGTGGTCGGCGTCCTCGATGCGGAACTCCTCGTCGCCGGCGCGGACCAGCAGCGCGCCCCCACCAGTCAGCGAGAATCTCTGGCGCACCACCAAAGGCAGCAGCACCCGGCGCGACTCACCGGTCGCCAGGTCCGTCCGCCACACCGCGGGCAGACCGTCGGGATCCGGACGCCACAGCACCCGCGCACCCCCGTCACCGGTGATCACGAACTCACGGACGGCCTGCGGGGCGCACCCGCTCGGCACCGGTCCGACCTGCGGCGGTTCCGCCGCATCCAGATCAAGGGTGACCTGCAGGAACTGCTCGTTAGCGACCCACGGCCCGTCGTTCCACCAGAAGCGGTCACGGCCACCGGCGGACTCGAAGCGTCCTCGCGTAGCGTCGGTGCCTTCCGCCGGCGGGTGATGTTCGACCGTGTACCCCAGTTCGATCCGGTGGACGCGTCCCCGCGTCGGCGGCACCCTCACCCGGTCGTAGGGGTCCGTGTAGAGCACCCCTGTGACCTGGACGTATCCTTTCACCGGCCGGTTCGCGTCCCACTGGGCGGACCAACCGTCGCCGCGCAGGACCGTCTGCCAACGGTAGCCCCGCCCCTGGTCGGACTGGTCGACGGGCGCGGCGTCCACCAACGGTTCCGCCCAGGCGGTCACCGTATGCGGCTCCACACCGGCCCACCGCGGACGCTCGTGCGTCATGAGCCGGTCGCTGTCCCCGTCCTCGGAGAAGTGCAGGCGGAGATCACAGGTTCCGCCCCGCTCAATGCCGCCGTCCTCGTCGAGGACCACGACGACCTCCAGGCCCCGGTGGCTCTCCGGGAGCGGATCCGGGGCCGCCGCCTCCCACTGCACGACCTCCGTAGCCAGGCTGTCGCGGTTCAGTGGGGTGGCCTCTTGAACTTCGTCACTCTCCGTGAGCGTCCGGTGCTGCCGCCCCACCGGTTCCGGACGCCGTGGCGTCCCGTACCTGCCCTCGTCCCAGGTGAAGGTGCCGGCGGGCAGGGCGGACGGAAACTGCAGTTCAGAGAGATGTCCGCCGCCGTCGCCGATCTCCACCGACAGAAGGACGCCGGTGTCGGCGTCCACCGTGAGCGCACGCGGCACCTCCGAACCATCGGGGAAGCGGGTGGCGAGCGCGGGGACGCGGTGGGCGGGACGTCCTTCATGGGTGACATCCGTGACCGGCCCTGCGGGCAGGGTGGACGCGAGGGACCTCGCCAGCAGTTCGCGGTCGACCATCCAGGTCGCGGAACTGACCACGTTCGGGGAGGACGCCGCGTCCAGCGGATCCCCGTCGGTCATGACGACGGTGCGTTTCCCGTCGATGAGCAGGCGGGGCACGTCGTGCTGCGAGTCCGCTTCGGTGACCAGGAGTTTCCGCCCGTCACGGAAAACCCGGTACTCCCCGGTGGCCAGGACCACGGTGGCCACGCGTTCGCCACCCATGACCCAACCGAACTGTGAACCGTCGAAGTCACCGTGGAGGGTGAGAGTGGCGGTGACGGGGACGTCCATCCCGCGCTGGATGAGGGTCCGGAGCTGTGACCAGTGCATCATGAGCGCCACCCTACCGGCGGCATACCGACGGGACGGGCTCCGGCCACTCGTTCAGACCACCGCAGGACTACCGCGGTGCACGTGTGCATGGGGCACGTGGCCCGGGGATATGCCACCGGAAAACATCACCGTCACGCCGACCACACTTCCGCGAGTTTCCCAGGGTGGTCCTACTTCGTCTCATTGGGGTGATGCGTATGCACCTCGCGGATCAGCACCTGACCTCGCCGCCCCTTCGCCGGTTCCACCACGATGTACCAGATCCGTGCGCCCCCCTGGACCGTCGGTTTGTACTGCCAGAGGGCATGTTCCTTCCCCTGGTACGTCACTGTTCCCAGGTCGTCCCGGAGCGGATAGCACCGCCGCCCGTCCGCAGCCGTAGGCGTGGCCGTCAGAAACTCCCAGGCATCAACCAGCGGCCCCGGGATCGATGCCCCTAAATCCTGCCAACCGGACCTGGCCTGGGTGGTGAGAAGGATGATCTCATAGTCCGACCTGCGCAGCGGGCGTTCAACCCGCGTTTTCTTCCCCACTAGAGTTACTCCGGCCGATCGACCGGTTCCGGCTCGGCGATCCACTCGAGCGCCTCATCATCAGCCGGCACGATTCCGGCCGCACGGTTCTCGGCGGTGCCCCGCCAGGAGCCGACTGCGACCTGGAATGCCGCGTAGTTGGAGACACTCGCCGCAGCTTCCAGCTTGGCGAACAGCTCCCGGACGAACTCCGCCTGGCCGGCATCCGAGAGGAAGTCCATCCACGGGAACACCCGGCGGGCGGCCTTCTCACGACTGCCGAGTTCAGCATAGGCGTCCAGCAGGCGCAGTGCCGTGAAGAGTCCCTCGTCAGGGCGCCGGTACTGGTCTGCGCTGATGAGGATCAGATCGGTGTCCGCTCCCCGGCGGACGAGGCGCACCGGCCCGTGGGATGCCTTGTCCGCGACATTTCTCGAATCACGGGATACATCGGACCAGGGAACGGCCTGTTCATGTGCCCGGTACTCTGCGGTGGTCATGGTGTCAGCGTAGCACCAATTCTGAACTAGTTGTGAAGTGTTCGTAGGTTCTTCCGTACCTGGGCGGGCGCCAGGTCGAGTGCCGGGTCGGGCGCCTCAGGGTGGAATGACGCCACCAGACCAACCCACGGCGCCCGACCCAGGTGAAACGGCTCCGTCCCGGCCCCGCCGGCACCCCACCGACCTGCCTCCAGCTGAAGTACACGGACGCGTTTCAGCAGATCATCGCGTCGGCGAAAGTTTTCTGGAGGGAGTTTTACGGAACCGGTTGTTGTCTACAAACTTATATCGTATCGTCGACTGCATAATCTGGAACGGGTGCTACAGATCACAGTCAGTGGCACCACGGGAGCGGAATCACAGCCGTACCCCGACCACCACGAGACGACCGACGACGACCGACACTGCCCCGCTACGCAGTAGCCCCGGAGGGAAACCCCATGACCACGACCAAACCCCGGCCGACCGGAAGTTCCGGTTCCGCCGACGACGCCGACGCCACCTACGAGCACCACCTCACCGCCGACGAGCAGAAGTGGATCGACAAGAAGAAGTACGCCTGGATCTTCTCCATCGTCCCCGCCGCGATCCCCCTGGTCATCTGGGGTGTCGCCGAGTGGATGAAGGCCATCGACGCCCCGGTGTTCTTCGCCCACGCCTCCTGGTTCCTCGGCCCCATCGCCGTGTTCATCCTCATCCCCATCGGTGACTTCGTCCTCGGCCGTGACGGTGAGAACGCCCCCGAGGAGTTCGTCCCTCAGCTCGAGGAGACGAAGTACTACCGCATCGTCTCCTACCTCTACTTCCCGGTGATGCTCGCCAGCCTCATCCTCTGCTGCTGGCAGTGGAAGTACGGCGGCATGGAGTGGTACGACAAGCTCGGACTGGCCTGGTCCATGGGCATGACCTCCGGCATCGGCATCGTCGCCGCCCACGAGCTCGGCCACAAGAAGACCGGTTTCGAGCGCTGGCTCGCCAAGATCGTCCTCGCCGTCCCGGCCTACGGCCACTTCTACGTCGAGCACAACAAGGGCCACCACGTGAAGGTCGCCACCCCGGAGGATCCGGTGAGCTCCCGGATGGGCGAGAACGCCTACACCTACCTGCTCCGCTCCATCCCGCGTCAGATCCCGCGCGCCTGGAACGTCGAGAAGACCCGCCTGGCACGGTCCAAGAAGGGCCAGTTCAACCTCGACAACGACGTCTGGAACGCCTGGCTGATCACCATCGTCCTCTGGGTCGCCCTGGTCATCGGCTTCGGCATCGGCATCCTGCCCTACATGGTCATCCAGGCCGTCATCGGCATCGCCCTGCTGGAGTTCGTGAACTACCTGGAGCACTACGGCCTGCTGCGTCAGAAGCTCGAGGACGGACGCTACGAGCGCTGCTCCCCCGAGCACTCCTGGAACTCCGACAACCTCACCACCAACATCTTCCTGTACCAGTTGCAGCGTCACTCCGACCACCACGCGAACCCGACCCGCCGGTACCAGTCCCTGCGCTCGGACGTCTTCGCCCCGGAGCTGCCCGCCGGCTACGCGACGATGATCGCCGCCGCCGCCATGCCCCCCGTGTGGTTCGCGATCATGGACCGTCGGCTCATGCAGTACTACAACTACGACATCGAGCGGGCGAACCTGCACCCCTCGAAGGCCGCGAAGCTCCGCAAGAAGTGGAACCGCGTCGCCGCCAAGCAGCAGCAGACCGTGAAGGCGGGATAGCACCATGACCACCACCGCGAAATCCAGCCAGAAATCCACCCCGGACCTCGACGCCCTGCGCGCCGCCGGTGGCGGCAACATCCCCGTCACCGCCGCACCGCCGCAGAAGAAGACCGACCCGAAGGTGCACTACTCGATGTGCATCGGGCTGAGCGTGCTCGGCGTGGCCGTCATCGTGCTCGGCGTCCTCGGCATCATGGGAGTGGCGTACCTAGAGGAGTTCTACCCCTGGTCGCTCCAGATCTCCCTGTTCCTCCTGCTCCCGGGGATCGTGGGCCTGTACCGCGGCCCGGGCGAGCCCTCCACCCACGTCATCCCGCGGCCGAAGAACCGCAAGCCGATCGACCCGACCGCCGGTGCCGGTGGCGCGGCCGGACCGGCGCCGAAGCCCTGACCGGCATCCACGACCAAGATCCGCACCCCCGACTACAGAGAAGAGAACACCATGGCCGTCTACCAGTGCCCCGGCTGCGACTACCGCATCGACACCGCCGTCGGCGACAGCTCCGAAGGCTTCGCCCCCGGCTTCGACTGGGACTCCGAGGTCCCCGAAGACTGGTTCTGCCCCGACTGCGGCGTCCGCGACAAGGTCGACTTCGACCAGATCAGCTAGACCGGCCGGACCAGCGAGACCGGCACCTCCACGAGAAAGGAACCCATCATGAACACCTCCACCATCACCGACTACAAGATCTGGGAATGCGCCCAGTGCGGCTACATCTACGACGAGTCCAAGGGTGACCCCGAGGAGGGCTTCCCGCCCGGCACCCGCTGGGAGGACATCCCCGACGACTGGGAGTGCCCTGACTGCGGCGCCGCCAAGGCCGACTTCGACATGGTCCAGATCGGCTGACCGGGAAGGACCCCATGACACGCATCGCGATCATCGGCGGCGGCGTCGCCGCCCACACCCTCGTCAAGTCCCTGCTCACCGCACATCCGAAGGACGCCGCGGGCTCACCGGACGCCCTCACCATCGACGTCTTCACCACCGAGGAACACCCGCCGTACCGGCGTCCGGAAGTGAACAAGGGAATCCTCCTCGACGGGAAGTCCGCCGCCGATATCGCACTGCCCGGCGGAAGCTTCGAGACCCCCGGAGTCACCCTCCACCTCAACACCCGGGTCACCGCGGTGGACGCCGCGGCGCACACCCTCACCGCCGGAAACACCACCCACCTCTTCGACCAGCTGGTCTTCGCCACCGGCGCCGGCCCCCGCCTGCTGGAGGTCGAGTGGCTCGACGGGCGCGACGTGCACTACGTGCGCACCCCGGAGCACTCCACGGCCCTGCGGGACCGGCTGCTCGGGCTCACCGCCGAGGAGACCGTCGTGGTCATCGGCGGTGGCGTCCTCGGGCTGGAGGCCGCATCCGCGGCGTCCACCCTCAGTGAGGCACACGTCCACGTCCTCGAACTGGCCGACGAGGTCTGCTCCCGCATCCTCCCGCCGACCGCCTCACGGTGGCTGCGTGACCGGCACAGCGAGCACAACGTGACCTTGACCTGCGGCGTCTCCCCCGATGACCTGGCCGGCACCGTCGACGACCTCGCCCCGTCGGTGGTCATCGTCTCGATCGGCGCGGTCCGCGACACCATGCTCGCCGAGGACGCAGGGCTGGCCGTCGGCGAGGGTGTCGGCGGCGGCATCATCGTCGACGAGCAGGGCCGGACCGGCGTGCCCGGTATCTTCGCCGCCGGCGACTGCTCGGAGATCCACACCGGCGACGGACGCGTCCTGCGCCCGGAGGATGACGGCTCCGCCCGTACCCTGGCCGGCATCGTCGCCGCCCAGCTTGCAGGTCAGGACGCCGCGTCCTTCTTCGACACCCCGCAGAAGGGTTGGACGAAGCAGTACGGTCACATGCTCAACATCCTCGGAGCCACCGGTGCCCGTGACGGGCTCACCGAGCAGGTCGTGCTCGATTCGCCCGAAGAGCTGGTGGTCTTCACCGTGGATGCCGGAACGGTCGTCGGCGTCACCACGGTGGGACGCAGCCCCGAGGTCCGCTCGGCGAAGAGTGCGCTGGGTACGGTGCTGACCGCGTAAGTCCCCTACAGAAATGGAAATACTCACCTGATCAGGTACAGGATCCGACGTGATCGTGTACCTGAGCAGGTGAGTATTTCTCGTCAGGCGGCGCTACGCAGACTAGACCGTGCAGGACACGCGGGCCTGGGAGGCGATGAGGCAGACCGACTCGTCGGTGAGGACCCACTTGCCGTCCTTGGCCACGTAGTAAAGGTCGGCCGGCGGCTTGCTGCCCAGGCCCACCATCGACATCTGGATGGTGGCGGTCATCTGGTCACCTTCGACAGCCACCGGGTCGACCATCTCGTAGCGGAAGATCGGGACCGCACGCATCGCGGCACCGGCGTCCTTGATCGTCTGCACACCGTTCGGGTTGGCCAGGTTGGAGGCGATCGTGTCGTCCGAGGCACCCTGCGCGAGGATGGTCTGCATCTGGTTCTTCAGCTCGGCATTGGAAGGCTGGGCCGGGATGTCCGCGTCGACGGACTGGGCGGAGATGCCGCCCCCGTTGCCACCGTTGCCCTGCGAGTCCCCGGACCCGTCAGAGTTGTCGGAACCCGCGTCCTCGGACGGATCGTCGATCAGGGCACCGCCACCGCCGTTGAGCCGGACCGAACCGTTACCGGATCCGGTGGAGCCCGAGCCCGCAGCGCTGGTGGAGGTCGGCTTCGCACTGGTGGTGGCCCGCTGGGCGACGGTGGTGTTGTCGTCCTTCTTGGAGGTCACGCCGGTGTTCGTGGTGCCGTCGCCCTGGACCAGGGTGACCTGCGGGTCGTTGTTGTTGGCGACCATCACGGCCGCCCCCACGCCGATGACCACGGCCGAGGCCAGTGCCGACAGGCCGACGGACAGCGCGACGGTCGGCCATGCCACCGACCTGCCGGACTTCTCCTGCTGCTCGTCGTTGGCGTCGTCGTCGTCGGCACTGTCGACGCTGTCGTACCCGGTGTTCTCGGCCATTCAGTTCTCCTTGATGTGCGGGCTCGATGCGCCGCAGACTCCTCTGTCGCAGAGCATTGTAGTATAGCCTTGCCGAAGGACAACACAGGTTCACCCATTTACGGTCCGTGTTGATGATCACATATCCAGAGTTACTCTTGAGTGATGCGTGACGTGCCCCCGAACCACATCTCCACCAGTGTCTCCGGCCATGACCCCTGGACCGTCGAGACCTCCACCGGCGCCGTCCGTGGCCACCAGGTCAACGGCGCCGTCGCCTTCCGCGGCGTCCCCTACGCCGAACAACCCACCGGTGACCTGCGGTTCCGTCGGGCGGCCCCGCGCACCCCGTGGCGCGGCGTCCTCATCGCGACCCGTCCCGGCGACTACTGCGCACAGTGGCGCAACAAGTCCATCGGCTGGATCGGCAGCGAGAACTGCCTCTGGCTCAATGTGGTGGTGCCGCGGCCGGACTCCCGTGGGCCGGTGATCGACACCGGCGCCAGGCGCCCGGTGGTGGTGTACCTGCACGGCGGGTCGAACATCCACGGCTCCGCGGCCGAACCACTGCTCTCCGGCGAGTACTTCGCCGCCGCGACGGACGCCGTCTACGTCGCCGTGAACTACCGGGTCGGCATCTTCGGCCAGCTCGCGCTCGGCCTCGCCGACGATCTCGACGAGCACCGCTTCGACTCGAACACCGGCCTCTCCGACATCATCACCGCAATCGAATGGGTCCACGAGAATGCCGGACAGTTCGGCGGCGACCCGTCACGGATCACCGTGATGGGTGAGTCCAGTGGCGGCGCGATGGTCACCGCCCTGTCCGCGGTCCCGGCAGTGAAGGACCTGGTCCACGGGTTCATCGCCCAGTCCCCGGCCGCGGCGATGGTGCACACTCCGGCGGACGCCGCCCGCATCTCGGACACGGCACTGGAGGTCCTGCGCGGCCCGGACGATGAGAAGAATCCGCGTCCTGAAGGCGCCGGCCGGGACCTGCTCACGGCGTCCGCCGACGGGCTGGCGTGGCTCACCGAGCGGGTCAACGAAGCCTCCTGGGGTCAGTCCGGCATCGCCGGCGGGTTCGCCCCTGTCATCGACGACCTGCTGCCCGCCCACCCGCTGACCCCCGGCGCGCAGTCCGATATCCCGATGCTCATCGGCACGAACCTCGACGAGTACGTGCTGATGCGGTGGGCGTACCCGCGGGCGCGCATCTTCACCGCGGAGGCGCAGAAGTTCGCCGAGGATGTCGACCCGGCACACGGGCCCGGCGTCCTCTCAGGGTTGTACGGCAGCGGGAAGCGACGGGCGGACGCCGGACGCTTCATCGGCGACGCCCTGTTCACCGCCCCCTCGATGCGGATGGCTGCACAGCACCCGTCGGGCCGGGCGTGGATGTACCGGCTGGACATGTCCACTCCGTCGCTCAATGTCTCCGGCATCGGCGCGACGCATGCCCTGGACCTGCCGGTTCTCTTCGGACGCTACGATTCCGGACGCGGGCCCGGGGCTCTGCTGCTCGGTGGGCGTGACCGGATGGCGGCGACGACGGCCGTGATGCAGCCGCGGTGGAAGCGGTTCATCCACGACGGCGATCCGGGGTGGGAGCCCTACCCGGGTGACTACGCCACGCAGCTCTTCGACGGCGGCGAGAAGACCGTCGCCGACCCCTCCCCTGAGCTGCGCGAGGCCTGGGCTCCGGTGTCGCTGACCGGGATGCCGGTGTAGTTTCCTCTCTATAACATGTCGATTAAAAGATGATTCATCGACATATCCGGCCGAACATGCCTAAGCTGTCGACATGTCCGGATCCTTCGACCCGAATCTCCCCTTCAATAATCTTCCCGGCCTCCCTCCCAGCGTGGATGTGGAGAACCGGCAGATCCTCAAGGCCGCGATCCGGGCCCGCGAGCAACTCGCCGTCCTCAACACCTCCTGCCGCCTGATTCCGAATCCGGAGATCGTCACGACCACGATTCCGCTGCGGGAAGCGAAGGCCTCCACCGAGATCGAGAACATCGTCACGACCAACGATGAGCTCTTCCGGGCCAGCCAAGGCATCGACAGCACTCCCACTCCGGAATCCAAGGAAGCCCTCCGGTACAACACCGCCCTTCACGAAGGCAGGAAGTCCCTGCTCGAGCGACCTCTGTC
>NZ_BJNT01000003.1 GCF_006539825.1 Corynebacterium variabile | reverse complement strand
ACCCCCCCAGAGAAAGGCACCGTCGATGAGCAGCTGGGACGAGACCATCTTCGCTGACGACAGCAGTACCGATTTCCTCACCGAGTGCGACGACGTGGCTGACGACGATCGCGAGCTGGTACTTGCGCTGCAGGACGCCTGCACCGTCGCCCTCAATCACGCGTCCCCGGGGGACGCCGACCACACCACCGGGCTCTGCGCGGCGACCGTGGCTGCCGTGTGGGCCGGTGCCCCCTTCACCGCATCCGATGTCGTCGACGAGCACCCCTTGATCCGCTCCCGGATCGGCGACTGCCCGGACGAACTGCAGGAGGTCGCCCTCCCGGTTCTCGACGGCCAGCTGGAGCGACTGGGGGAGGACGCCCCGGACGGCCTGGAGACCAGCGTCGAAGCACTGAGTTGACCGTGATCCGGCCTCGGCTGGCTGCGCCGCGGTAGGGCCGCGCTAGGGTGGATGGAGTTGTCTGATTAACCCCGCCCTATGAAGGAGCACCCCACCCATGGCTGATTCCGCAGGATCTTCCGCCGACCTCACCTTCGATCCGCTGGCCGACCTCACCGTCGATACGGCCGGCGACCTCCAGTACAAGGTCCGGGACCTTTCCCTCGCGGGGTCCGGCCGTCACCAGATCCGCCTGGCGGAGTACGAGATGCCCGGTCTGATGGAGCTGCGTCGCGAGTACGCCGACGAGCAGCCGCTGGCCGGCGCGAAGATCGCCGGCTCGATCCACATGACCGTCCAGACCGCGGTCCTCATCGAGACCCTCACCGCCCTCGGCGCCGAGGTCCGCTGGGCGTCCTGCAACATCTTCTCCACCCAGGACGAGGCCGCCGCGTCCGTCGTCGTCGGCTCCGGTACCCCTGAGGCCCCGACGGGCGTCCCGGTCTTCGCCTGGAAGGGTGAGACCCTCGACGAGTACTGGTGGTGCCTGGAGCAGGTCTTCGACTGGGGCGACGACAAGCCGAACATGATCCTCGACGACGGTGGCGACGCCACCAACGCCGTCATCGAGGGCACCATCTTCGAGGGCAACGGCCTCGTCCCCGAGCCCTCCACCGAGGATTCCGACGAGTACCAGGCCTTCCTGCGGATGCTCGCCCGCGCCTACGGCAAGGACGCCACCCGGTGGACCGAGGCCGGCAAGGCCATCAAGGGTGTCACCGAGGAGACCACCACCGGCGTCCACCGCCTGTACCACTTCGCCGAGCAGGGCACCCTGCCGTTCCCGGCGATGAACGTCAACGACGCCGTCACCAAGTCCAAGTTCGACAACCGCTACGGCACCCGTCACTCCGTCATCGACGGCATCAACCGCGGTACCGACATGCTCATCGGCGGCAAGGCCGCCCTGGTCGCCGGTTACGGTGACGTGGGCAAGGGAGTCGCTGAGGCGCTCAAGGGTCAGGGTGCCCGGGTCAAGGTCACCGAGGCTGACCCGATCAACGCGCTCCAGGCGCTCATGGACGGCTTCCCGGTCGTCACCGTCGACGATGCCATCGGTGAGGCCGACATCGTCATCACCTCCACCGGCAACCTGGGCATCATCTCCTTCGAGCAGATGCAGCAGATGAAGAACCACGCCGTGCTGGGCAACATCGGCCACTTCGACAACGAGATCGACATGGCCTCGCTGAACCACCGCACCGACGTCACCCGCGTGAACATCAAGCCGCAGGTCGACGAGTTCACCTTCCCGGACGCCAACGGTGACCCGCTGAGCATCGTCGTGCTCTCCGAGGGCCGTCTGCTCAACCTGGGCAACGCCACCGGCCACCCGAGCTTCGTCATGTCGAACTCCTTCGCCGACCAGACCATCGCGCAGATCGAGCTGTTCACCAACGGTGACAAGTATGACAACGAGGTCTACCGCCTGCCGAAGATCCTCGACGAGAAGGTCGCCCGGATCCACGTCGAGGCGCTCGGCGGTAAGCTCACCAGGCTGACCAAGGAGCAGGCCGAGTACATCGGCGTCGACGTCGAGGGCCCGTTCAAGCCCGAGCACTACCGCTACTAGGGGTTCGCCGACGTGATCATCGCGTTCGAAGGCATCGACGGTGCCGGCAAGAACACCGTCGTCACCGCCCTGGAAGCCGAGCTCATCGCCCGGGAGATCCCGGTCGCCCGGCTGGCCTTCCCCCGCTACGAGACCTCGGTCCACGCGCAACTCGCCTCCGCGGCGCTGCACGGTGGCATGGGCGACCTGGTTGATTCCGCCTACGGCATGGCGACCCTGTTCGCCCTGGACCGGGCGGAGGTCGCCACGGAACTGACCGGCTTCGACGAGGACGGCTACGTGGTCCTGCTGGACCGCTGGGTCGCCTCGAACGCGGCGTATTCCGCGGCACGGCTGTCGCAGGACGCCTCAGCAGGCGGTGAATCCTCCGAGGTCGTGGCCTGGGTCGATGACCTGGAGTTCACGCAGCTCGGCATTCCGGTGCCCGACCTGCAGGTCCTCGTCAACGTCCCGGATTCGGTGACGGCCGGTCGGGTCGCGGCCCGTGCTGAGGAGGACGCCGGGCGCGGAGTGGACGCCTATGAGGCAGACGGCGGGCTCCAGGCCCGGACGCTGGCGGCCTACCGTGCCCTGGCCGACGCGCGGTGGAACTCTCCCTGGCTCGTGCTGGACAACAGCGGTGACAGGTCGGCCCTCGATGCGCAGCTCGTCGAGCTCGCCGATGCCGTGGCGGACACCGTCGCTGCCGAGGCTGCAGAGGCCGAGGTCCCCGACGAGGACTGAGGCCTGGCGATCCCCGAGTCACCTCCAATGTGACAGACTGTTCACCATGGCTGCCAAGATTCTCGTCGTCGACGACGACCCCGCTATCTCCGAGATGCTGACCATGGTCCTGCAGGGAGAGGGGTTCAGTACGGTCACCGTCGGCGACGGTGCCGAGGCCGTCGAGGCCGCCAGGACCCAGCACCCGGACCTCATCCTCCTGGACCTGATGCTCCCGGGGATGAACGGCGTCGACGTGTGCCGGGCCGTCCGCGATTTCTCCGCGGTCCCGATCGTCATGCTCACCGCGAAGACCGACACCGTCGACGTCGTCCTCGGTCTGGAGTCAGGTGCGGACGACTACGTGCCGAAGCCTTTCAAGCCCAAGGAGCTGGTCGCACGCGTCCGCGCCCGGCTCCGCCGTATCCCGGAGGAGACCCCGGACACCGCCACTGTCGGCGATGTCACCATCGACTTCGGTGGTCACCAGGTCACCCGTGACGGTGCCGTCATCCAGCTCACCCCCATCGAGTTCGAACTGCTGGCCACCCTCGCCTCCCGTCCCCGCCAGGTCTTCTCCCGCGAGGAACTGCTGGAGCGTGTATGGGGATACCGCAAGAACTCCGACACCCGGCTGGTCAACGTGCACATCCAGCGCCTGCGTTCCAAGGTGGAGAAGGATCCGGACAACCCGGTGATCATCCAGACCGTGCGCGGCGTGGGCTACAAGACGGGCGAGTGAAGGGCGTCTCCCCCGTGAGCAGCGAGACATCCGCATCCGCGGCGTCCGACCCTGAGCAGGGGGATGACGCCGCCCTGTCCGGTACCCCCGGATCCACCGCCGCCCCCACCGGTTCCACGGACGCCGCTGCGTCCGCGGATCCTGTCGTCGACCCGCCGTCCGCCACGCACCACGTGCGAGGCGCTCTCGGCCGGTCGATCCTACCGTTCTCCCGGGGCCGCGGTCACCGGCCCGGGAACGGCCAGGGTAGCGGTCACCAGGCCGAGGACCCCCGGAGGGCACCCCGGGGTGAACTCAAGGACGTCGGCTTCCGCGACGCCCTGAGGTTGTTTATGAGCCGGCCCCGGACGTTCCTGCGCCGTGCCCGGGTCGTACTCTCCCAGCGCTGGCGGACCTCGATCCAGACCCGCGTCATCGGCAGTGTCTTCCTGTCCTCCCTCGTCGTGATCATGGCGCTCGGTTTCGTGCTCACCAGCTTCGTCAGTCAGCAGCTGCTCGACGAGAAGCACGATGTCGCGACCTCCGCGGTCGACCGGGCCCGCGTCACCGTCGAGGAACAGCTCAGATCCTCGGACAACTCGAATTCCCTGCAGCTGCGGATCAACGCCGCCCGTGCGTCGTTGACCGAACGTAGCAGCGGCGCCGCCGAGTCCTCCGGCGGATCCAGTACGGTCTTCGAACCGGTGGTCATCGCCCCGGACATCAACGGCCGGGACGTCTCGAGTCCGGAACAGCAGCAGATCCCGGAGAGCCTCCGTACCTTCGTCCGCCAGGGCAGGGTCGCCGACCAGTACGCGACGGTGGACCGTGCCTCCGGGAAATACAAGGCCCTGATCATCGGCACGCCGGTGGCGTCGGACATCCAGGGTCTCGAGCTCTATCTGGTGCTTCCGCTGGACAATGAGGAATCGACTCTCGGCCTGATGCGCGGTCTGCTCCTCGCCGGTGCCGTGACGTTGCTGGTGCTCCTGGTCGTCATCGCCTGGGTGTTCTCCCAGCAGCTCACGGTGCCGGTGCGCACGGCGTCCCGTATCGCGGAACGTTTCGCCGCCGGGCATCTGCGCGAGCGGATGGCCGTCGACGGTCAGGACGAGGTCGCCCGTCTGGCGATGAGTTTCAACGATCTCGCGGAGAACCTGTCCCACCAGATCCGTCAGCTGGAGGATTTCGGCTCGCTGCAGCAGCAGTTCACCTCGGATGTCTCCCACGAGCTGCGCACGCCACTGACCACCGTCCGCATGGCCGCCGACCTCATCCACGACAATGCCGAGGACCTCGACCCGATGACGCGCCGCGCCTCGGAGCTGATGCTCTCCGAGCTCGACCGTTTCGAGATGCTGCTCGGCGACCTGCTGGAGATCTCGCGGCACGACGCCGGTGTGGCCAACCTGTCGCTGGAGATGATCGACGTGCGCGGCGTGGTGAAGTCGACGCTCGAACAGGTCCGCGCGATCGCTGAGGAGGTCGGCTGCCCGATCATCCTGGATCTGCCGGACGAACCGGTGAGCGTCCAGGTCGATTCCCGGCGCGTCGAGCGCGTGCTGCGCAACCTGCTGGCCAATGCGATCGACCACAGTGAGGGACGCCCGGTCGACGTCACGATGCGCACGGGGGACGGTTCGCTGGCGGTCACGGTGGTGGACCACGGGGTGGGGCTGACCCCGGGTGAGGCGGATCTGGTGTTCAACCGTTTCTGGCGCACCGACCCCTCCCGTGAGCGCCGCACCGGCGGTACCGGACTTGGCCTGGCCATCGCCAAGGAGGACGCCCTGCTCCACGGTGGTCGACTGGAAGCCACCGGTGAGCCCGGGGTGGGTGCCTGCTTCCGGCTGACGCTGCCGTTGGAGCCCGGTGAGGAGGTCCGTTCCTCGCCGCTGCCGCTGGAGGTCCATCCCGAGTCGGCGGTGCCCGCCGTGGAGGACGCCCCGGTGGTGCCGGAGCTGCCGGAGTACCCGGCACCCGCCGACGCCGACGCTGTCGACGTGTCCGCACACGTGGATGCCGCAGAAGCAGCGGAAGCCTTCGAGGCGATGGACACCATGAACGTGGTGGACGCCTACGGCGGATTCGAGGGCTTCACCGAGGAGGAGGTCCGCAAGGCCCTCGAAGAGGCGGCGGACATGGACGAGTATGACGAGTACGACGAGCATGACGACAACGCCGACAACGCCGACAACGCCGACAACGCCGACAACGGCGACAACGGCGACAACGGCGACAACGGCGAGGACCGTGAGGACAGGGAGGACCGCCATGAGTGACCGTCAGATCCGGACCGCCGGTGCCCTGCTCACGGTGGCCGCGCTGGGCTCTGTCGTCGGCTGTGCCACGATCCCGGGCAGCTCGTCCCCGGAGGTCATCAGCTCCTACGCGGCGTCCCCCAGCCTGGACAATGTGCCGGTCCCGCAGCCGGGACAGGCGCCCGACCTCCTGCTGCGGTCGTTCTTCTCGGCCTCCGCCCACCCGCTGAACAACCACCAGGCCGCCCGTGAGTTCCTCACCTCCGACGCCGCCGACAGTTGGCAGGACGCCACGGGCACTCTCATCCTGTCCCGCATTGACCTCAACGCCGACGGTGCGGCGTCGGGAAACGGTCTGAGTTACACGGTCCGCGGCACGGTGACCGGCTCGCTGGGCACCGGGGGAGCGTTCCAGGCCGGCTACCGCTCCTACGAGGACACCATCGACATGGTGCTCGTCGACGGTGACTGGCGGATCGACCGGCTGCCGTCGGGTGTGATCATGGACCGCAATGACTTCACCTCCGCCTACCAGGCCAGGGACATCTACTTCCTCGATCCGACGCGCCGGTTCCTTGTCCCGGACCGCCGCTGGACCTATTCGCGGCAGGAGAACGTCGGCTCGTCGCTGATCTCCCTGCTCGCCGCCGGTCCGCGGGACAGTCTCGCGGACGGTGTCGTCTCGTCCCTGTCCTCCGACGTCGTCGTGAAGGCGCGGGACGGGGAGTCCGGCGGATTCACCGTGGACCTGCAGGGCCTGTCGGCGATGGACGCCGAGGGTGTCCGGACGCTGGCCGCGCAGATCATCTGGACACTCGCGGACTCCGATGTCCGTGGGCCCTACCGGATCCTCGCCGACGGAGTCCCCGTGGGGAGCGGACAGTCGGAGCCGGGGGACACGTGGAGCATCGACGATGCCCGTGATCTCGACCCCCATGCGGTGCCGGACGAGCCGTTGCGGGCTCTGCGCGACGGTGCTCTCGTCGATGTCTCGGACGACGGCGCCTCCTCCGTCGGCGGCTGGACCGCGTCCGGGGAGCTGGAGTCTGCGGCGTACTCTTCCGACGGCACCGTCGCCGCGGTCTCCGGCCACGGGGACGAGCCACGTAGCCTCCTGGTCGGCGCCCCGGAGGGGAGCCCGGTGACCGTGAACACCTCGGACCAGATCTCGCGTCCCTCCTGGACCGCCGACGGTCAGTGGCTGTACGCGGTCACCGACGGCGAGCAGGTGCGACGGTGGTCCATGACGGCGTCTGGCCGGATGTCGGAGGCCACGGTGGACTTCGCGATGCTGAACAGTCTCGGACTCGACAACCCCACGATCAGTGAGTTCACGGTGTCCCGTGACGGGACACGGGCGGCGATGATCATCAACGGCCGACTGTTCGTCAGCGTCCTGGAGAATTCCTCCGGCTCCGATGAGTCCCAGGATTCCGCCGGGGCGCGGCTGGGGACCCCGGTCCCGGTGGCCACGAACCTCGGCGATACCGCGGTGTCTGTGGGCTGGCGTCCGGACGGGGAACTGCTCGTCGGCACCCGCGCCAATGACACCCCGGTGTGGATGGTCGCGGTCGACGGTTCCATGCAGACCCAGTTGACCTCGCGGAACGTCACCGCGCCGGTCGTCGCCGTGGCATCCACGGGAACCACGGAGTACATCCTCGACGGCCGCGCCCTGCTGCAGATCGGCTACGGTGCCGGTGAGGTCGGCAGCACCGACACCACCAGTGACTTCTGGCGTGAGGTGCCGGCGCTGCAGGGTGCGCGTGCCGTGCCGGTGACGGTCCGCTGACGGGGCACTGACGGGGCCACAAGGGGGGTCAGGAGATGGGGATCGTCACCGGCATCGCGGACGCCGCCGACCTGGTCTGGCGGCGGGACTGTCCAGGCTGTGCACGTGTGGAACCGGTGCCGGCGGGCCGTGGGATTGGGGTGTGCCGCGACTGTGCCGTGGCGCTGCGGCGTCCTCCGTCGCCGGTCGACGGCTCATTCTCACCCCGCGTGTACAGTGCCGGACCCTACGGTGGGGTGCACCGGGCGATCATCCTGGCAGCCAAGGACCATCACCGGCCGGACGCGGTGACCGTGCTGGGGGAGGTCATCGCCGGGGTGGTGCGCCAACTGGTGACCACCGGGGAGCTGCCGGACCCCAGGTTGGCCCCGGTGGTGCTGCTCGCCGCGCCGACGCGTCCGTCCGCGGCACGGGAAAGGGGCGGCTGTGTCGTGGCCCGGGCGGCGGTGGTGGCGGCGCGCAGTCTGGATGGATACGCGGACGCGGCGGCGGTGGCGTCGCTGGCCGAGGGGACACCCGATTCGGTGGGGCTGTCACGCGCCGCCCGGACGGTGAACCTGTCGCAGGGGCTCGAGCTGGACCGGTCGGAACTGCGCCGGGTGCGGCGCCTGTTGCGGTCACCGGGGGCGGTGGCCTGCGTGGTCGATGACGTGTGCACGACCGGGGCGACGCTGGGAGGATTCACCACGGCACTGGCCGCGAGGGGTGTGATTCCAGCAGCGGGGGTGGTGGCGGCGGGTGCCTGATGTGGGAGATCGGGCATGTGGTGTCTGCTCCGGGGTGTTTCGGGGTGATGAAAAGGGGTAGTGGAGACCCCCACGCGGTCCGTTCCACAGGTACTGTGGGTGGCACAGAACAGGTCACCGGTACACGGGAAGCGGAACACCAGGTTCCGGCTCCGGGTGGCCAGGATTCGGGAGGTTGAGCATGGCTGTCAACGAGCAGACCACCGCAGCTGAGGGCGTTGTCGCCCCGGAAACCCAGGTTGAGATCACGGGTCGGAACGTCGAGATCCCCGAGCACTTCGCCGAACGGGTGAACCAGAAGCTCGCCAAGGTGGAGCGCCTCGACCCGACCCTCACCTACTTCCACGTCGAGCTCCAGCACGAGCGCAACCCGCGTCGTGCCGACGAGTCCGACCGCATCCAGATCACCGCCAGCGGCAAGGGACACATCGCCCGCGCCGAGGCGAAGGAGGATTCCTTCTACGCCGCCCTCGAGGCCGCTGTCGCGAAGATGGAGCGCTCCCTGCGCAAGGTCAAGGCCCGTCGCAAGATCTCGCTGTCCGGGCACCGCGCACCGGTGTCTGTCGGCGAAGCCACCGCGGAGCTCGTCCAGGAAGCGGAGAAGCCCGAGGCGACCCCGGGTCCCTTCGACGTCGATCCCTACGCCGACCAGTTCCTCCCCGGCCAGATCGTCCGTAAGAAGGAGCACCCCGCCACCCCGATCAGCGTCGACGAGGCGCTCAGCGAGATGGAGCTCGTCGGTCACGACTTCTTCCTCTTCGTCAACGAGGAGACCGGGAAGCCCTCCGTGGTCTACCGTCGCCACGGCTACGACTACGGTCTGATCGCCCTGAAGGCGCCGGTCGCCACCCCCGGCGAGTAGCTGACTGACCGACAGTCCCGGTCGACGCCTCTGAGCGTCGGCCGGGACTGTCGTGTGCCAGGGGGATGCGACGGGGTGAAACGCAGCGGTACGGGCACAGGAGCGCCCGTGACCGCTATACTGACGGTTTGACTACGCTCTACAGCGCTTCATCCCGCTCAACCGGCAACAGAAGGACAGGCAGCACGTGCTAGGACTTTCGAAGATTCTCCGACTCGGCGAGGGACGGGCCGTCAAGCGGCTGTCCGCCGTCGCGGACCAGGTCATCGCCAAGGATGACGAGTACACCGCTCTCAGCGACGCTGAGCTGCAGGCGAAGACGGAGGAACTCAAGGAGCGGCTCGAGGCGGGGGAGACCCTCGACGACATTCTCCTCGATGCCTTCGCCACCGCCCGTGAGGCGTCCTGGCGCGTCCTCGGTCAGAAGCACTACAAGGTGCAGATCATGGGCGGTGCCGCCCTGCACTGGGGTTATGTCGCCGAGATGAAGACCGGTGAGGGCAAGACCCTGACCTGTGTGCTCCCCGCCTACCTCAACGCCCTGTCGGGTAAGGGCGTCCACGTCGTCACCGTCAACGACTACCTCGCCAAGCGTGACTCGGAGTGGATGGGCCGCGTCCACCGCTTCCTCGGCCTGGGCACCGACGTGATCCTCTCCGGCAAGAAGCCGGCGGAGCGCCGGGACGCGTACAACGCCGACATCACCTACGGCACGAACAACGAGTTCGGCTTCGACTACCTGCGCGACAACATGGCGCACTCCCTCGACGACCTGGTGCAGCGGAAGGACCACAGCCACAACTTCGCCATCGTCGACGAGGTCGACTCGATCCTCATCGACGAGGCCCGTACCCCGCTGATCATCTCCGGTCCGGTCGGCGGCTCCTCCCAGTGGTTCACCGCCTTCTCGCGCATCGTCCCGAAGATGACCCTGGACATCGACTACGAGGTCGACCGTCGCAAGAAGACCATCGGTGTGCGTGAGGAGGGCGTGGAGTTCGTCGAGGACCAGCTCGGCATCGACAACCTCTACTCCCCGGAGCACTCCCAGCTCGTCAGCTACCTCAACAACGCCATCAAGGCCAAGGAGCTGTTCACCAAGGACAAGGACTACATCGTCCGCAACGGTGAAGTCATGATCGTCGACGAGTTCACCGGTCGTATCCTCCAGGGCCGCCGCTACAACGAGGGCATGCACCAGGCCATTGAGGCCAAGGAGAACGTCGAGATCAAGAACGAGAACCAGACTCTCGCCACGGTCACGCTGCAGAACTACTTCCGCCTCTACGACAAGCTCGCGGGTATGACCGGTACCGCCGAGACCGAAGCCGCGGAGCTGAAGTCCATCTACAAGCTCGACGTCGCCCAGATCCCGACGAACAAGGCCAACCAGCGCACCGACGACATTGACCTGGTGTACAAGACCCAGGAGGCGAAGTTCGCGGCCGTGGCCGAGGACATCGCCGAGCGTGTGGAGAAGGGCCAGCCGGTCCTCGTCGGTACCACGTCCGTCGAGCGGTCCGAGTACCTGTCGAAGCTACTGCAGGCGCAGCACATCAGGCACAGCGTCCTTAATGCGAAGTACCACTCGCAGGAGGCGGAGATCATCGCCCAGGCAGGACGCCTCAAGGCCGTCACCGTCGCGACGAACATGGCCGGCCGTGGTACCGATATCGTGCTCGGCGGCAACCCCGACATCATCTGCGACATCACCCTGCGTGAGCGTGGCTTCGACCCGGTCGAGAACCCGGAGGCCTACGAGACGGCCTGGGACGACGAGATCGTCAAGGCCCGTGCCAAGTCCGAGGAGGAGGCGGAGAAGGTCCGCGAGGTCGGTGGCCTCTACGTCCTCGGTACCGAGCGACACGAGTCCCGTCGTATCGACAACCAGCTGCGTGGACGCTCTGCACGTCAGGGTGACCCGGGTGAGACCCGCTTCTACCTGTCGATGCGCGACGACCTGATGACCCGCTTCGTCGGTCAGACGATGGAGGCGCTCATGACCCGCCTCAACGTCCCCGATGACATGCCGATCGACTCGAAGATGGTCTCCAACGCCATCAAGGGCGCCCAGTCGCAGGTCGAGAACTCCAACTTCGAGATGCGTAAGAACGTCCTGAAGTACGACGAGGTCCTCAACGAGCAGCGCAAGGTCATTTACGGTGAGCGCCGTCAGATCCTCGAGGGCGAGGACGTCCGCGACCAGGTCCGCGCGATGATGGACGACACCATCGCCGCCTACGTCGACGGTGCCACTGCCGAGGGCTACGTGGAGGACTGGGATCTCGAGGAACTGTGGAACGCCCTCGACGCGCTCTACGGCCCCGGTGTGAAGGCCCGGGACCTCATCGACGGTGACGAGTTCGGTCGCGCCGGTGAGCTCTCCGCCTCGCAGCTGCTCAAGGCACTGCAGGAGGACGCCCACGCCCAGTACGACGAGCTCGAGGAGGCCGTCACCGCTGTCGGTGGTGAGCAGCAGATCCGTCAGATGGAGCGTGGCGTCCTGCTCAACGTCGTCGACCAGAAGTGGCGCGAGCACCTCTACGAGATGGACTACCTCAAGGAGGGCATCGGCCTGCGCGCGATGGCCCAGCGCGATCCGCTGGTCGAGTACCAGCGCGAGGGTGGCGACATGTTCCGCCGCATGAACGACGGCATCAAGGAGGAGACGATCCGTCAGCTCTTCCTGGTCCGTAAGCAGTTCCAGGAGTCTGCCGCCAAGAAGCAGGCCGAGGCCGGGGCGTAGAGCCTGCCCTGGCCCCGCCTCCGGCACTGCCGGCTCTTCCGGTCACACCAGGGTGACGCTCTCGACGCGCCAGCGCGTGTCGTGGCGGCCCAGGTGACCGACGAGGGCCCGCACCCGCCCACTGACCGCCACACTCGCGGTGAAGGACAGTCGGCGGTGGTGTGACGGGGGAAGGTGCACACGCAGCAGCCGGGACGGGGTGGATCCCGGTGCTGGTCCGGTCCTGGCGGCACCTGCTGTCCCGACGGTGTCCAGTGACTCCCTGATCAGGGACCGCAGGTCGTCAAGGACGGCGGGGGAGAAGGGGCCACGCCGCAGGGCCGTCACCGGACGCCGACCGTCGAAGGCCTCCAACCACAGGCGGAGCAGCCGGGAAATCTCCGCGGTGGCCGCGTCCCGCGCCGGAGTGGTCCTGTCCGTCCCCGTGAGGACGCCGCCAGCTCCGTCAGCTCCGGTCCGCCGGGGGTCCCGGTGCGGTGCGGCGACGTCGGCGGTCGGTGGGGTGTCCTCCATAGCCGTTGCACCGGTCGGCCGACGCAGATACACCAGGCCGGGCAGCGGTACGGTGTGTGCCGCCGAGTGCACCGCCGTGTGCGCGGCGGTCGATTCCGTGGATGTCTTCCCCGAGGTCCCCATGGCCACATCCTAGACCGTGTCGGGCGGGAAGGGGAGGGGACGTGGCACAATGACGGGTATGCGAGCACTGATTGTGGACTACTGTGGCGTCCTCGACGGGGCGGAGGAGGACCGCCGACGCTGGCGCAAGGTCCTCACCGCCGCCAAGGACGCCGGATACGGCACTGCCATCCTCTCCAACGATCCGGGCGGCCCCGCCGCCGACCCGATCCGCAGCTGGCAGGAGGCCGGTTACGTGGACACGGTCGTCCTGTCCGGCGAGGTCGGGGTGGACAAGCCGGAGCCGCGGATCTTCCGGATCACCGCCGAGCGACTGGATGTGCCGGTCAACGACTGCATCCTCGTCGACGACTCGATCCTCAACATCAAGGGCGCGGTCGAGTCCGGTCTCATCGGCGTGTATTACCAGCAGTTCGACCGGGCGATCGTCGAGATCACCGGCCTGCTCGGTCTTGAAGGGACCTTCTGACCATGAGTGTGCGCGTCTACCTTCCCGCCACCTTCGACATGCTCGGCACCCTCGCCAAGGACGGCCAGATGCCGGTGCGCTCGGGTGTCGGCTTCTCACTGACCCCGGCGCTGCGTGAGTTCTTCACCTCCGGGGACGACGAGGAGATCGAGTACCAGGCGTTCCTGGAGGCCTCGCGGGCGTCCCTGCGCCTGCTGACCGCCGGCGGGGAGGAGAAGTTTCCGCACCGTCGTGTGGTGATCTCCGCTGACCTACCCGAGACGTCGGTGTTGGCGAACGCGGACAAGGGCGAAGCGGTCGTGGACGTGTTCCCGGCTCTGCTGGAGACGTCACAGCTCGTGGCGATCCACGTCGACGACGAGGGCAACGAGCCGGCGACGGCGGCGGCCATCGAGGTCGTCGACGCGGCCGACCTGGGGGACGAGGACGCCGAGATCACTCTCGGTGACTGCGAGGACAATCTCATGAGCTGGTACGACGCCAAGGAGCTCGGCGTCCTGGTGGACCTGCTCTAGGCTCTGCGGTCCCGGGGGAACCGTCGATCCAGCAGAACCCCTGCCGGGGACGGGAGGTGATCCTGTCGGCAGGGGTTCTGCTGTGTCCGGGTGGTCAGTTCCGGTCAGCCTAACTAGTGGTGCAGGTCGAAGCGGTCAGCCTCGGCGATCTTGGCCCAGGCGGCGACGAAGTCGTCGATGAACTTGTCGGCGGCGTCGTCGGAGGCGTAGACCTCGGCCAGCGCACGCAGCTCGGAGTTCGAGGAGAACACCAGGTCAGCGCGGGTACCGGTCCAGAGCTCTTCGCCGGTCTCGCCGTCGGTGCAGGTGTAGTGGCCCGGGGCGGCGTCCTGCGGGGTCCACTCGTTGCCCAGGGTGAGCAGGTTGACGAAGAAGTCGTTGCTCAGCACACCGGGGCGGTCGGTGAGGACACCGTCGGTCGAGCCGCCGTGGTTCGCGCCGAGGACACGCAGGCCACCGACCAGGACGGTCATCTGCGGGGCGGTGAGGCCCAGCAGTGCGGCCTTGTCGACCAGCAGGTGCTCGGCCGGGTAGTCCAGGGACGCGCTCTGCCAGTTGCGGAAGCCGTCGGACTCGGGTTCGAGGAAGGCGAAGGAGTCCACGTCGGTCTGCTCCTGGGTGGCGTCGACGCGGCCCGGGGTGAACGGCACCTCGACCGGGTGTCCGGCCTCGGCGGCCGCCTTCTCGACCGCGGCGTTGCCGGCGATGACGATGAGGTCGGCCAGCGACACCTCGCGCGGGGCGTGGGTCTCGTTGAACCCGGCACGCACGGATTCGAGGGCGTGGAGCGCCGTGGCCAGTTCGGCAGGCTCATTGGCCTCCCAGCTGCGCTGGGGCTCCAGACGGATACGCGCACCGTTGGCGCCACCGCGCTTGTCGGTGGAACGGAAGCTCGAGGCCGAAGACCACGCGGTGGCCACCAGCCGGGCGGTCGACAGGCCGGAATCCAGGACGGCCTGCTTGAGCTCGGCGACGTCCGCGGCGGTGATCTGCTCACCGGTGGCCTCGGGCAGCGGGTCCTGCCAGATGAAGGTCTCCGAGGGGACCTCGGGGCCGACGTAGCGGGAGACCGGGCCCATGTCGCGGTGGGTCAGCTTGAACCAGGCGCGGGCGAAGGCGGCGCTGAAGGCGGCCTGGTCGTCCTTGAACTTCCGGGCGATCTTCTCGTAGGTCGGGTCGACGCGCAGCGAGATGTCGGTGGTGAGCATGCGCGGCTCACGGCGTCCTGCGGAGTGCGCCATCGGCACCATGTCGGCGCCCCCGTTGTCCTTCGGACGCCAGTGCCAGTGGCCGCCCTCGCCGCGGACCGGCTCCCACTCGTAGGCGAAGAGGATGTGGAAGAACTCGTTGTCCCAGCGGGTCGGGTGGTAGGTCCAGGTGACCTCCAGACCGGAGGTGATCTGGTCATCACCCTTGCCGGAACCGTTGTGGTTCTCCCAGCCGAGTCCCTGGCGGTGCAGCGGAGCGCCCTCGGGAGCGGGGCCGACATTCTCCTCGGTGTCCGGGGCGGCACCGTGGGTCTTGCCGAAGGTGTGCCCACCGGCGATCAGGGCAATGGTCTCCTCGTCGTCCATGTTCATCCGGTGGAAGGTCTCGCGGATGTCGGGGGCGGCGGCGGCCGGGTCCGGGTTGCCCTCCGGGCCCTCCGGGTTGACGTAGATCAGGCCCATGGTGGTCGCACCGAAGGGCTTCTGCAGCTCACGGGTGGTCTCATTGGTGCCGTTGTAGCGGGCGTCCGTGCCGAGCCAGTCGGACTCCGCACCCCAGAACACGTTCTCCGGCTCCCAGACGTCCTCGCGGCCACCGCTGTAGCCCAGAGTCTCGAAGCCCATGGTCTCCAGCGCGACGTTGCCGGCGAGCACCATGAGATCACCCCAGGACAGGGACTTGCCGTACTTCTTCTTGACGGGCCAGAGGACGCGGCGGGCCTTGTCGAGGCCGCCGTTGTCGGGCCAGCTGTTGAGCGGGGCGAAGCGCTGCTGGCCGGTGCCGGCGCCACCGCGGCCGTCGGAGGCGCGGTAGGTACCGGCGGCGTGCCAGGCCATACGGATGATCAGCGGACCGTAGTTGCCGAAGTCGGCGGGCCACCAGGACTTCGACGTGGTGAGGACCTCTTCGATGTCCTTCTTGACCTCGGGGAGATCAAGTGCCTCGAAGGCGGCGACGTAGTCGAAGTCCGGATCGGTGGGCCGGATCTCCTGCGGGTTGTGGGCGAGCAGGTGGAGGTTGAGGCGCTTCGGCCACCACTGCTGGTTCGGGTTGCCCTCGGTGGGGAATACGAGGCGGTCGTTGTCGGAGCCCGGGGTGGGCTCGCCGGAGCCCCCGTGGATGACGGGGCAGCCGCTGGTCGTGTCAGTCATGGTGTGTATCTCCTGGATCTGTTGTCGCAGAGTGGTTCAACGGAACGTGGGTGCTGTGTGGTGTACTGCGTGCCGGTGGTCGGCCGGCGGTGGGAGTCCTTCGCGGGCGGCGCAGTCGTCGCAGACGGCCCGGAACGTGATTTCTGCGGAGAGAATGGTGCTCATGCCGTGCGTGTCACTGGGGGTGAGGCACGGGGCTTCGCCGATGACGCACTCGACATCCTCGAGACGACCGCAGACCACGCACTGGATGTGGTGGTGGTTGTCGTCGTTGTCTGTCTCGTAGCGTGCGCCGGTGGCACCGGGCAGGTCGATACGGCGCAGGACGCCGTGTGCGCTCAGATCGTTCACGACATTGTGGACGGACTGCATGGAGATCGACGGGAGTTCCGTGCGGATACCGGCGTGCACCTCGGCGGCGGAGCTGTGCGGGTGGGTGTTGATGTACCGCAGGGCGGCGAGGCGTCCGGGGGTCGCTCGAAGTCCCGCATCCCGCACGCGTTCTACCCAGGTGTCGGCCGGTTCTGTGCGCATGGGACCCAGTATGCACCTACTTTTGAAATCCCGCAATATTGAACTAATAAAATAAGGAGAGATGCAGGCAGACCGGCGGATCCTCGGCGGGATCCGGATCACTACCGGGAAGGGGCTACAGCTCCCACTCGTTGTTGGACCGCAGCGCCTCCAACAGGACACGGACCGCGGCGACACGCCGCGCACTGGCGCCGGTGAGCCGGTCGAGGGCACATTCCGGATCGGCCGGCGGGCCGGCGTGGGTACAGCCGCGGGGGCAGTCCTCCACGACGTCCCGCAGATCCTCGAAGACACCGATGACCGTCTCCGGATCCACATGGGCCAGGCCGAAACTCCGGATACCGGGGGTGTCGACGATCCAGCCGGCGTTCTCGCCACCGGGCAGCCGCAACGCGACAGACTGCGTCGAGGTGTGACGACCCTTGCCGACGCCGGACACCACGCCGGTCGCCCGGTCGGCATCCGGCACCAGCCGGTTGACCAGGGTGGACTTTCCCACACCGGAGTGTCCGATCAGCGCGGTGAGGTGACCGTGCACCAGATCGGTGACCGGGGTCAGCGGATCGTCCCGGCCACAGACCACGACCTGCACGTCCAGGTCGGCGAACTCGGCGGCGAACTCCGACGGATCCGCCAGATCAGACTTCGTCAGGCAGATCACCGGGGTCAGACCCCCGGCGAACGCGGCGATCAGCGCACGCTCGACGAACCCGGAGCGCGGCGGCGGATCAGCGACCGCGGTGACGATGAGCAGCTGGTCGGCATTGGCGACCACGACACGCTCATAGGAGTCCGTGTCATCGGCGGTTCGGCGCAGGACGGTCTTCCGGTCCTCCAACCGCACGATGCGGGCCAGGGTCCCGTCGAGACCGGAGGTGTCGCCGACCACGGCGACCCGGTCACCGACGACGACGGCGGTGCGTCCCATCTCCCGGGCGCGCATGCAGATCGCCGGGGAAGCATCCGGGTCGGCGCCGTCGATGACCACGCCCCAGCGTCCCCGGTCCTTCGTCACGACCATGCCGGTCTCGGCGTCCTTGTGGGACGGTCGGTCCTTTGTCCGTGGCCGGGACCCCTTCCCCGGGCGGACCTTGACATCGGATTCGTCGTAACTGCGCCGGCCCATATCCGTCAGGCCCCCACCATCTGCGCCCAGCGCGTCTCGAACCCGGGCAGGGTCTTCGTCGTGGTGGTGATGTCCTCGACCTGCACGCCCTCGGTGACCAGGCCGAGGATCGCCCCGGCGGTCGCCATCCGGTGGTCGGCGTAGGTGTGCCACAGCCCACCGTGCAACGGGGCCGGGTCGA
The DNA here is from genome assembly GCF_006539825.1 of Corynebacterium variabile. GTDB lineage: Bacteria > Actinomycetota > Actinomycetes > Mycobacteriales > Mycobacteriaceae > Corynebacterium > Corynebacterium variabile. The sequence continues at coordinate 154,318 of NZ_BJNT01000003.1, read as the reverse complement.
TGACCAGGCCGTCGGCGGTCTGGGAGACGCCGCAGCCCAGCCCGGTCAGCTCAGCCTCCAGCGCGGCGAGCCGATCGGTCTCGTGGCCGCGCAGGTGGGCGATGCCGTAGAGGTGACTGCGACCCTTCGCCAGGGCGCACAGCGCGGCGACGGTCGGGGTCAGCTCGCCGATGTCGTGCATGTCCCAGGTGATGCCCGTGAGCGCCCCACCTGCAGCGCCGCGCACGATGAGCTCGCCGGTGTGCGTGGCGAGGTCGACTGTCGCACCCATGTCCTCCAGCACCGCACGGAACTGGTCGCCGGGCTGGGTGGTCTGCGCCGGCCAGTCGCGCACCCGCACCTCACCGCCGGTGACCGCGGCGGCGGAGAGGAACGGGGTCGCGTTCGACAGGTCGGGTTCGACCGCCCAGTGGCGTCCCCGGACCGGACCGGGGTGGACCGTCCACCGGTTGAAGCTGACGTCCACGGTCACACCGGCGGCGCGCAGCATCTCCACGGTCATCTCGATGTGCGGCTGGCTGGGCACGGCGTCCCCGACATGGACGACGGTGACTCCCTCGTCGAAGCGCGCACCGGCGAGCAGCAGGCCGGAGACGAACTGGGAGGATGCCGAGGCGTCGATGTGCACCTCGCCACCACGGATCCCGCCGTGGCCGGTGACGGCGAAAGGCAGCGGGTTCCCCGGGTCGTCCGAGGTTTTGACGGTCGCCCCCAGAGCCTCCAGGGATTCGAGGGTGGTGCCCATCGGGCGGGCCTGGGCCTCACGGTCGCCGTGGAACCAGACGTCGCCGTCGGCGAGGGCGGCGGCGGCGGGAAGGAAGCGCAGCACGGTGCCGGCGAGGCCACACTGGACCTCGCCGCCGTGCAGGTCACCAGGGGTGACGGTGATGTTGTCTCCGTCGGTGACGACGGTCGTCCCCATGGTCCGCAGGGCGTCCGCCATCAGCTGCGTGTCGCGGCTCTGCAGCGCTCCGGTGATCTCGGAGGGGCCGTCGGCGAGCGCGGACAGCAGCAGTGCCCGGTTGGTGATCGACTTCGATCCCGGGACAGAGACAGTGGCGGTGACGGGGAACGGGGCGACCGGCGCGGCCCATGGAGTTGGGGTCATGGGCTCCAGTGTAGTTTGGCCTAGGCTGGATACCATGTGCGGTCGCTACATCCTGTTCACTGCCACGGAAACCCTGCTCACCGGCCTGTCGGACCGGCTCGGTGAACAGGTCACAGCGCTGCCCGGGGACTGGTTGCGACCCAGCTGGAACATCGCGCCGACCCATCGCATCGCCGTGGTGCGTCGCTTCGAGGGACGTCTGGTGCTCGGCCCGGCGGCCTGGGGGTTCCCCGCCCCGTGGAAACCGGGGACCGTGCTGTTCAACGCCCGTGGCGAGACGGCCTTCGACAAGGCGTCGTTCCGGGACGCGGAACCCGCGCTGGTCCTCATGGACGGCTGGTACGAGTGGAACGCCGACTCGGGCACGAAGACGCCGTACCTGGTGACCGGGGACGGCCCGCTCATCGTCGCGGGACTGGTCAAGGGTGACGGCGAGGGCGAGCTGCGGGCGACTGTGGTGACCACGGCTTCGGCCGACCCGGTGGAGTGGCTGCACGACCGGATGCCGCGGGTGCTCTCCGACGACGAGGCGCAGGCGTGGCTGGACGGTGGAGAGGGGGGAGAGGTGCTGCGCGAGGCGGCGTCCCGCGTCCCCGGTGAGGCGGTCCGGCAGGTGCTCACCACCCGTGCGGTTGACCGTCGGGTCGGCAATGTCGCGGTCAACGGACCCGAACTCATCGGGGGAACAGGGGAGTTACGGGATACGATGGGGGAATAGTGCCGCACGTCCGGACTGTTGATTCGGGTGGAGTGGCAGAGTGCTGACCCACGCAGAGGAGCCATGACCAACACCGTGAAGCGCACCAGCGACAGCGACGAGCAACTGCTCGCCCGCTTCGAGTCGGACGCGCTGCCCCTGCTGGACCAGCTCTACGGCGCCGCCCTCGGGATGACCCGTAATCCGACGGACGCCCAGGACCTGGTCCAGGACGCCTACATGAAGGCCTATCAGGCGTTCGGCTCATACAAGCCGGGCACGAACCTGAAGGCCTGGATGTACCGCATCCTCACCAACACCTACATCAACCAGTACCGGAAGAAGCAGCGCCGGCCGAAGGAGACCTCCGACGAGGCCGTCACCGACTGGCAGCTGGCGGATGTGGCGTCGCATGACTCGACGGGGCTGCGTTCCGCCGAGATCGAGGCGCTGCAGCGGATACCGGACTCCCGGATCCGCGACGCCCTCATGGAGCTCTCCGACGACTACCGCATGGTCGTGTACTACGCGGACGTCGAGGATCTCCCGTACAAGGAGATCGCCGAGATCATGGGGACGCCGATCGGCACGGTGATGAGCCGGCTGCACCGCGGACGCAAGCAGCTGCGCACGAAACTCAAGGATGTCGCCGCTGAGCGTGGGATCGGGCTCGATGCCACGGCGGCGGCGAAGACTGCGAAATCCTCGGCGAAATCTTCGGCGACCGCACCAAAGACGAAAGCGTGATGACGATGACTGACAAGCAGACGAACCACCCGTCCGGCTGCGATGATCTCGTGGACGTTCTCTATGAGTACGTCGACGGCGGCTGTGACGAGAACCTCCGGGGCAGACTGGCCGAGCACGCCGAGAACTGTCCCTCATGCCTCGAGCAGCTGGGCATCGAGCAGCAGGTCCGGGAGCTTCTCCGGGTGCGGTGCTGTGACTCTGCCCCGACGGACCTGCGAGGACGCATCGTCACCGCACTGCACACCTCGTCCGTGCGACGGGCCGCCGACGGTTCCGTCACCGAGGTCTCGTCGACGCAGGTGCGCATCAACCGACGCTGAGTCCGTACACGATCATGACGGATCCGGCCTGTCGGGACAACGGCAGCACCGGATCTGTCACGACCGTGTACGCGCCCGGTGCACAGACGACATAGTTACCGTCGAAAGACAGAGGCCCGGTCCGGAGAAACTCTCCGGACCGGGCCTCTGTCATGTTCGGACGCGTATCAGGCGTTCGGGCGCTTACCGTGGTTCGCGCCCTTCTTGCGACGGTCCTTACGCTTACGGCCACGCTTGCTCATGGTCACTCCTTATGTGTTCTGACGGGGTGTCCCCGAAAGAACACTCCCGGGGTGTACAACTGCACCAGTCTAACGGTGGACCCTGCGAGAGCCTAAACCGGAACCGGTTTTAGACGGTGGCGCGGGTGCGGGTGCGACCGCGGTTGTTGCGGCGCTTGAGGGCACGGCGCTCGTCTTCGCTCATGCCGCCCCAGACGCCGGCGTCCTGACCGGAGGAGATGGCCCAGGCGAGGCAGTCGTGGGTGACGGGGCACTTGTTGCAGACGAGCTTCGCCTTGGCGATCTGGGCCAGGGCAGGGCCGGAGTTGCCGACTGGGAAGAACAGCTCGGGGTCTTCGCTGCGGCAGATTGCTTCGTGGCGCCAGTCCATGATGATCTTCTCCTTGGGGATGCTAAGTCAGTGTCAAACGGTGCAGTGCGGATGTGGTGCGGACGTGGTCGTGTGTCGGGCGCGTGGAGCGCGTCCGGGCGTCAGTGACCGAATCCGGGTCGTCGGGGGATGTGAACAGTGGTGTGACGTCACCGGCAGCGGTGGGCGTGTGCCGGGGTGTGTCGCCGTGTGGAGAAGGGGGGGGGCAGATTGTCCGGTTAACCGGTGTGTAACCTGCAGGCCCTCTCGCTGTTACGTGTTAGATCATGGCACGGATCGTCGACCTTCGCTAGGGATGAACGGAAAAGAGTGTGCCATATCACAGTACTTTGATTTGGCCGAATTGGTAAGGGTGGGTAACAGACTGTGCGGTCTTCCCTGGGTCCGGGGTGGCCACCGGTTTCACTGCCCTCCCGGACGCCGCTAGGATCGGTGGCCATGAGTGCCAGCCCCCGCCCCGACAGCAGTGACCCGTCCCTCGTCCTTCCCCGGAGCGTCCGGTTCGCCGGCTGGCTCGGACTGGTCGAGGGTGGGATCGGGCTGATCATCGCGGTCGTCCTCATCGTCCGGGAGGCCAACGGCGTCCACAATGACGCCGTGAGTGGCTACGGCACCGCCGCCTGGTTCATCATCTTCGGCGGCATCGTCGCCCTCGCCGGCTGGTTCCTCAAGGACGGTCGCCGTTGGGGACGCGGCCCGGTGGCGATGACCAACATGATCCTGGTGCTCGTCTCGGTCTACATGTTCTCGTCGGGACGCATCGACCTCGGACTGCCCACCGCGTTGGTCGGTGTCGCCGGGCTGGCGATGCTGTTCAATGCGGACGCCGTGGACTGGGCCGCGCGCCGCTACGACAGCTAGGGGTAGGGACGCAGTCAGGACGCCGTCAGGACGCCGTCAGGACGCAGCCAGTCCGACGAGTGTCCCGCCACGCTGCTCGAGGACGGTGCTGCCCTGCACCCGCAGGGTCACCGGTCCGTCCCAGTCACCACGGTCGACGGGGATGACCTTCTCCGTCTTCCCGTCCGCCCAGTCGACGACCGCGATCCCGTCGGTGACCGGCAGCAGGAGGCGTCCTCCCATCGCCGCTCCGGTCCCCAGGGCGGGCATCGAGAACCGCGGATCCAGGTCCGTCGGGCCGAAGGCTATCAGACGCCGGCCGTCGAACCAGGTCATGTGGTGGGGGAGGTCGGCGGTCTGCGCCGCGGTGGCGAACGCCGGATCTGCCGGGTCCGCCGGGTACTGACCGAAGCTCCCGTCGGTGCGCAGCACCTGGAAGCGGGATCCCTCCTCGTCGTCGGCGTCCTTCGCCCGGACCCCGTTGCCGGGCACGTAGATCAGTGCGGCCTCCTGGCCGACGGCGACGAGTTCCGAACCTTCCGGCACCGTGAAGTCGTGGGTGATCTCCGGGGTTCCGGACTCCTCCGGGTCGGCGTTGAGCAGGCTGACGGTGCGGTCGCCGTCGGTGTCTCCGGGGCAGTCCATGGCGACGGCAAGGACCTTCTTCCGGGTCAGTGCCGAGGTGAACCTGCACCCGTCGGTCGGTTGGGACCCTGCGTTCACGGTGACTTCCTGGTGGCCCACCTCGACGGTGCGGACCAGGTCGGAACGCCACAGTTCCACCCGGTCCCCACCCAGGATGCCGACATGGTCCAGGGAACGGAAGGTGCTCACCTCGTCGGGTGCGAGGGCGGAGCGGGTGTCGACGTACTGTCCGGTCGCGACATTGAAGCTCGTGGCCTCCCCGCAGCCCTTCGGTCCGCGGTAGACGGTGACGAGGCGTGACCAGCCGCCGGTGACCCCGCACAGGTCGCGGTCACGCGAGTAGGACCACACCTCGTGGCCGTCAGACGCGTCGAGCACGGAGACCGTGGACCTGTCGGTGCGGACGACGGCTCCGTCCATGGTCAACGGATCAGGGGCGGTCTGCGGATCGGTGGTGGTGCGCCAGGTCTCGTGGACGGAGCCCGGCACCGGTACATCGTCGGCGGTGGAGGGGGCGATGGCGTCCCCCGGGGCGGCGGTGGTGTGGTCGGTGCCGCGGGTGTCGGAGACCAGCCAGCTGCCGCCGACGACGGCCAGGGCGGCGACGGTGAGTGCGGCGGTGAACGCCAGATCGGTGCGGGTGCGGCGTTCCGGCGGGGGAGGGGTGGTCCGTCGGGTCAACGGCGGGCAGCCTTCCGGTCCCTCCGGCCACCGTGGTTGTTCCGGTCCCTGTTCCGGTCCCTGTCGCGGTCCCTGTCGCGGTCCCTGCGTGCCGGGGCGGTGGCGGCGGCGGATCCCTGGACCCGCACGGCGCGTCCCACCCGGTCGGTGACATCCTCGGGCAGGTCGAATTCGGCGAGGAACTCCGGGGAGGTCGAGAACCAGCGCGGCGGAGTGGGGTGGCCGAGGTTGAGGGTGTCGTCGATGGCCTGCCAGCGGGTCAGGTCGTCCCAGTCGACGAGGGTGACCGCGACTCCGGAGTGACCGGCCCGGCCGGTGCGCCCGATGCGGTGGACGTAGGTCTTGTCGTCCTCCGGCACCTGGTAGTTGATGACGTGGGTGACGTCCTCGACGTCGATGCCGCGGGCCGCGACGTCGGTGGCGACCATGATGTCCACGGAGCCGTCGCGGAAGGCGTCGAGCGACCGTTCGCGGTCATTCTGCCGCATGTCACCGTGCACGGCACCGACCCGGAATCCGAGCCCGGCGAGGTCCTCGGCGACCATCGCGGCGGAGCGCTTGGTGCGGGCGAAGACGATGGTGCGGCCGCGGCCGGGGGTCTGCAGGATCCTGGCGAGGACGCTGACGCGGTCCAGACGGTGGGACTGGAAGACGATCTGTGTGGTGGTGGCGTGGGTGGCCTGGGCCGAGGAGTTGTCCGCCCGCACGCGCACCGGACGGTGCATGAAACTACGGGTCAGTGCGACGATCGGCCCGGGCATCGTCGCGGAGAAGAGCATGGTCTGCCGGTTCGGGGAGGTCTGGGCCATGATCGCCTTGACGTCGTCGAGGAAGCCCTGGTCGAGCATCTCGTCGGCCTCGTCGAGGACGAGGACCTCGACATGGGTCAGGTCCAGCAGGTTCTGGCGTGACAGGTCGAGCAGGCGCCCCGGCGTCCCCACGACGACGTCGGTGCCGGCGTCCAACGCGGCGGTCTGCTTGTCGAAGGGCACACCGCCGTAGATCGCGGTGACGCGGAACGGTCGAGTGGCGTCCTTCCCCGGGCCGACCGGCGCGGTCAACCGGGTGGACGCCCCGGTGAGGTCCTCGGCGACCTGGAGACACAGTTCACGGGTCGGGACGACGACGAGACCGCGGACGGTCCCGTCGAGTTCGGTGATGTCGGCGTCATCGAAGAGACGGTCGAGCATCGGGACGCCGAAGCCGAGGGTCTTGCCCATGCCGGTGCGGGCCTGTCCGATGAGGTCCTTGCCCGTCAGTGCCAGTGGGAGGGTGCGTTCCTGGATCGCGAACGCCCGGTCGATCCCCTGGTCGGTCAGGGCATCCACGATCTCGGCGGCGACGCCGAGGCTCCGGAACGTCGGTCGACTGCTCTCCACTGCCACCATCCTCATCGGTGTGTCCGTTGATGTCGTCTTCAAGTCGCTATGATGGTCAAGGTTACAGTGCTCAGCCGTTGCCCAACCACTGAGCAGTCTTTTCGTCTGAAAGGTGTGTGGATCACCCACATGGATATCAAGGTCGGCTTCGTCGCCTCCCCCCGTGACATCGTCATCAACTCCAAGGAGGACCGGGACGCGCTCCTCGCCCGTGTCGAGGAGTTCCTCGCCACCGACTCCGGCACCCTCAAGCTCGAGGACACCAAGGGGGCTGTCACACTCCTGGTCCGCGACCAGGTCGCCTTCATCGAGGTCGGCGTCTCTTCCGCCCGTACCGTCGGATTCATCTGATCCGCCGCTGATCCGGTTGCCACACCCGGCTCCTGCCCAGGGCAGCGGGTGTGACAGTCTCGTAGACTGTGACCCACAGATCCCAGGACCCCTTCGACGACGTCCCTGACCTTCGACGGGACCGCCCGGTCGGTGGCGGGGAGGGCAGCTTCGGCCGACAGCCTGTGCCCGCGGTTTACCGGCGTCGCCGCTGGGCCACCGTCGGCGTACTCGTGGTGGTCCTGGTGACCCTCGTGGTGCTGGTCCGCGCCGTGGCGGGTGGCACCGGGGATGCCGGGAACTCAGGGGATTCTGCCGCGACCCCGGACAATGACGCCGCAGCGATGGCCTCGGTCACCGGGACCGGGGAGGCCACCCCCGGCCCGATACCCGGTGTCCCGACCTCCGACGACGTCGGCAGCCTGCCACCCGGGGGAAAGGTGACCGACAAGGGGCGCGGCACCTGGCGCGGCGTCGGTTCCGCCGGTGCAGTCGCCGGTGACCCGCACGGCGCAGACACCCGCACGCTCACCTATGTCGTCGAGACCGAGCAGGGGATCGACACGGCGTCCTTCGGCGGCGGGGACAGCTTCGCCGCGATGGTGGACGCCACGCTGGCCGATCCACGGTCCTGGATCGGGAACAGGGATGACGCGATCGCGTTCCGTCACATCAGCGTCTCCAGCTCCGATACCCCCGACCTGCGGATCCGGCTGACCAGTCCGGAGACGACCAGGCAGCTGTGTGGCGGCGAGATCGAGCTGGAGACCAGCTGCTTCGTCAGTGGCGGGGACAGCAGCGGCACTACCGACGGCGCCGCCGGGGACGGCCGCGTCATCATCAACCTGGCCCGCTGGGCCCGTGGCGCCCTGCCGTTCGCCGGTGACCTCGGCTCCTACCGTCAGTACGTCCTCAACCACGAGATCGGGCACGGGATCGGACATGCCGCGCACCAGCCCTGCCAGGAGGACGGGGCGCTGGCGCCGATCATGATGCAGCAGACCCTCAGCCTGGCGAACAAGGACCTCATCGAACTCGACGCCGGTACGGAGTACATGGACGATGACAGGGACAGCCGGGATGCGGTGTGCCGTGCGAACGCCTGGCCGCATCCTGAGGGGGACTGAGTCGATAGAGTGGTGGCCATGTCTGACTCGAACCGCAATACCGCCCCGACGGAGGGTGTCCGCGGCGCCTTCCAGGTCGGCTACGTCACCCCGGCCCTGCTGGGGGACGCCTGGGGCGACGGGTGGCGGTGCGACCACGTGGTTCTCGTCCCGGTCTCCGACCCGGCACGCGGCACCTGGGTCGCCCAGGTCATGGACCGGATCCGACCTGCGGGAGTGACGGTGCCACGGCCGCTGCGTTCCACCGACGGCCGCTACTCGGTGGGCGGGTGGACGGCGCGCGCCTTCGTCTCCGGGCACCGGGCTCCGCGGTTCGACGAGGTGGCTGCCGCCGCAGTGAGTCTCAACAAGGCACTGGCAGAGGAGCGGCGTCCCTCCTTCCTCACAGGTGGCAGCACGAACCGGAGTTCCGCGTCCTCCCGGGACGGGGTCGGGGATGTCGACCTGTTCGCGGCGGCGGAGGCCGCAGCCTGGGCAGATGATCCGACCGACCTGCTGGCGCCGGTGATGGATCCCGGGGCCGTGCCGCGTGAGGACGTGGCCGCGGCGATGGCGAAGGCGGCGAAGCTGCTGCCGCTGCGCGCCGAGGTCACCGCCCCTGACCAGCTGGTACACGGCGACATGCTGGGATGCACCGTCTTCGACGGGCATACCGATCCGGCGGTGGTCGATCTGGTGCCGGCGTGGCGTCCGGCGGTGTGGTCGGTGGCGCTGCTGGTGGTGGACGCCGTGGCGTGGGCGAGCGCGGAAGACGATCTCATCGACCGGTGGTCGCATCTGCCGGACTTCAACCAGCTGCTGCTCCGGGCGGTGATCTACCGGATGTTCGTTCATGCGGTCCTGCCGGACAGTCAGCCCGAAGCCTGGCCCGGACTCGAACGTGTGAGCGATATTGTGGCGGTGCGGATCACCGGACGGTCCGGTCGGGATGACATGATCAGTGACGATCTCTCGGGCGACGGGACAGGCGAGCAGGGGACGGAGAACACCTGTGGTGGACAGGACAGGCAGGACGGACAGGACTGACTCCGACGCGGAGCAGGAGCGTACTGCAAAGGCCCGCGAGAACGCCCGCGCCGACGCCCGGCTACGCCGACGGATCGGCTCGGCCGACAGCGTCCGGGTACGCCTCGACACCGGACATGGTGCTGACGCCGGTGCCGCACCGGTCGCTGCGGAGCGCACGCCGTCGCGGCAGTGGAGCGGTCTGGCCGACGCCCTGGTCACCGACGACGACCGGGCTCCGCGTGACAGGCCCTACGCCGTGCTCGGAGGACCGGGAACCGGAAAGACTTCGCTGCTGCTCGATGCCCTGGTGACCTACCTGGGCAACGGGGGAGACCCGGCCGGGGTCATGGTGGTCACTCCCTCGAAGGAGGCGGCGACCGACCTGCGTGGCCGGCTCACCGACCTGCTGTGCGACCTCGCCGGCGACGTCGACGGCACAGCTGCCGCCGACGCGACCGGCTACGCGGCTACCGGGACCCCGGTCCGTTCCGTGCACTCGTGGGCTTTCGCCCTGCTGCGCGCCGTCGCACAGCTGCGCGAGGAACCCCTGCCCCGGCTGATGACCGGTGCCGACCACGACCTGCTCATCCGCTCGCTGCTGCAGGGCAACGCCGTGGACGGCACCGGGTCCTGGCCCGAGCGCATCCGTCCGGCCCTTCCACTCGTCGGCTTCGCCCGCCAGCTCCGTGACCTGCTGCTGCGTGCCGAGGAGCGGGGTATCGGACCCGACGCACTCGCCGATCTGGGACGCGAACACGACCTGGACATGTGGGTCGGCGCCGGGGACTTCCTGCGTGAGAGCCGCCGCGTCGTGAAGCTCTCCGGCTCCCACGCACTCAACGTCTCCGAGCTGCTTCACCGTGTCCTCGATGAACTGGAGAACACCCCGGAAGGCCGCCGCATCCTCGACCGGCAGCGAGACACCGTGAAACTGCTGCTCGTCGATGACGCCCACAACCTCGACCCCGCGTCCGCCCGTTTCCTCGAGATGCTCACCACGCCAGGGGCCCGCGTCCTCGTCGCCGGGGACGCCGACCAGTGCGTCTTCCATTTCCGTGGTGCCGACGAGGACTACCTCACCGGCCTGGCGGAGGACGCCGACCACCGCATCGTCCTGTCCCGGTCGTACCGGTTGGGCGCTGCCGCAGTCACCGCGGTGAACCGGTTGGGCCGGCTGCTGCCGCCGTCGCGGACGAGGGTGCCGGTACGTGCCACCGAAGCGGCCACCGAAGCGGCCACTGAAGCTGGCACTGAAGATGTCGCCGGGCCGGCCCCCGACCTCGTGATCCGGCGCGCGCCGTCGGTCACCTCCGAGCGGCTCAGTGTGGCCGATGCGGTGCGGCGTGCCCACGTCACCGACGGCGTGGACTGGGACCGGATCGCCGTGGTCGTGCGCACCGCCGGGGAGATCCACCCGTTGCGCCGCACCCTCCTCAGCCACGGCGTGCCGGTGAAGGTCGACCCGACGAGCGTGGTGCTGGCCGAACAGCCCCTCGTCTCCTCCCTGCTGCTCGCACTCGATGCCCTCGTGCGACCCCTGACCGTCGCCGAGCTGCAGCAGCTCGTCGAAAGCCCGGTCGGTGGGGCGGACCCGGTGATGCTGCGACGGATGGAGCGCTCCCTCGCCCCGGTCCTGGTCGGGACGGGGCTGCGTGCCATGGAGGCCGTCGGGCTCATGGTCACCGGTCGCGCCGACGAGCAGGAGACCGAGGCATGGCGACGTCGGTTCGGGCCCCGTGAACTCGGCCTGCTCGACCAGGTCCGCGCCGTCATCGAAGCCGGTCAGGTTGTCGCGGAGGACGGCGGGTCCGTCGAGGCCGTGCTGTGGGCGGTGTGGCAGGCCACCGGTCTGTCGACCCGGCTGCAGACCCGTGCACTGCGTGGCGGCACCCTCGGCTCCCAGGCTGACCGCGACCTCGATGCGGTCATGAGCCTCTTCGACCTGGCCGGCGACCTCGTCGAACGGACTCCGGCGATCACGCTCGAGACCTTCCTCGACGGTGTCCGTGCCCAGGAGCTGCCCACCGGTGCCCGCGACCGGCGCGGGGTGCGTCCTGATGCCGTGGAGATCCTGCCCGCCCACGCCGCCGCCGGCCGGGAATGGGAGGTCGTCATCGTCTCCGGGGTGCAGGAGGACAGCTGGCCGGCCGGTCCGACCGTCGGTGGACTGTTCGGGCAGCAGGAACTGGTCGATCTGCTGGACCGGGGCATCGAACCGACCACCATCGTCTCCCGGGCCAGCAGCGCCCTGGCCGAGGAGCGTCGGCTCTTCCTCCTCGCCGTGTCCCGGGCCAGCCGGTACACCCTGGTCACCGCCGTGGAATCCGCCGGAGATGAGGCCTCGGTCCCCTCACGGTTCCTCGACGACATCACGGGTGGTGAAGGGGCGACGGCTGTGGAGAATGCGGACCCGGAGAGCGAACCCCGGCCACACCCGGTCGATACCGTCGCAGACTCCCTGCCGCGGGTCCTGGCGATGGAACCTCTCGTCGCCGAACTCCGGGATGCCGTCTGCGACCCCGACCGGCCCGGCCATGAGCGCCGTGCCGCCGCTGAAAATCTCGCCACTCTCGCCGAGGCCGGCGTCTACGGCGCCGATCCCGCGGAATGGTGGGGGACCGCCGGGCCCTCCTCCACCGGCCCCGCCGTCGCCCACCGCCGCGGGGACAGTGAACCGACCCTGCGGATCAGCCCCACCACCCTGGAGAACCTCGGGAGGACCACCGGTCCGGCCTGCGACCTCGCGTCCTTCCTCGACAGTCTGCGCAGCACCCCGACCACCGAACCGATGAAGGTCGGTACCCTCATCCACGCTCTCGCCGAGGGCTTCGCCGACGGACTCACCCCGGAGGACGCCGCCGACATCGTCCGCGAGGTCGTGCCCTGGCTCGTCGACGGTCCCGCCTGGACCGCCCGGCCGCTGACCGAGGGCTGCCTCGACGCCGTCGACCGGCTCCACGGCTGGCTCACCCAGCGCGCCGGGAACGGCCGCACCGTCGAGGTCGAGAAGAAACTGGAGCACATGATCGGACACACCGACACCGGCCTGCCGGTCATCCTCGCCGGCCGCACCGACCGGCTGGAGACCACCGCGGACGGGGCGTCCACCGTCATCGACTTCAAGACCGGGAAGAACGCGAAGACCGTCAAGGAGGCCGCCGGGAGCCCGCAGCTCTCGGCCTACCAGCTCCTGGTCTCCCTCGAGGACGGGCGCCGTGCCGACGGCGCCATGCTCGTCTACCCGCGTGTGGAGAACGCCAAGGTCAAGGTCCTGCAGCAGGGCCAGCTCAGCGAGGACGACCTGGCGGAGTTCCGCGCCCTCGCCCTGGCCACCGCGGCACGCGTGGCAGGGCCGGGGTTCAGCGCCACCGACGCCTGCGGCGACACGGAGTACGCGTGTCTGTGCCCCGCCTGCCGCGCCGGGGAGCAGGTGATCTAGATGGCAGAGAAGAGAACCCCTGTCGATCCCGTCGAGCTGTCGCAGCAGTGGCTGCGCCAGGCTTTCCCGCCCACCGACCAGCAGGCCGCCGTCATCGGTGCGCCCGCCGGCCCCATGCTCGTCGTCGCCGGCGCCGGTGCTGGAAAGACCGAGACGATGGCCGCCCGCGTGGTCTGGCTCGTCGCCAACGGCCTGGTGCTGCCCGAACAGGTCCTCGGCCTCACCTTCACCCGCAAGGCCGCCCGCGAACTCGGGGTGCGCATCCGTGCCCGCCTGCAGTCCCTGGCGTCCTCCGGGCTGGTGGAGTCGATGCCGGCCATCACCCCGACGGTCTCCACCTACGACTCCTTCGCCGGAGACATCGTCCGCGAATACGGACTGCTGCTGCCCACCGAACCCACCGGCCGCGTCATCACGGACACGGAGCGCTGGATGATCGCCCGCGACGTGGTACTCGAACGCTCCACCGGGTTCACCACCCACCGCTCGGTGCCCACGATCATCGACGACATGCTGGAACTCAACGACGGCATGGACAACCACCTCGCCACCTTCACCGACGTCGACGACGAGTGCCGGGCCACCGCCGCAGAGATCGACGGACTGCCCGACCGCGACGGCAAGGCGCTCAAGGGTGTGGACACCACCCTGCGGAAGATCGGGGACGCCCTGGTCTACCGGCGTGAACTCCTCGAGGTCGTCGCCGACTACCGGGCCCGGCTCGCCGACCGGAACCTCATGACCTTCGGTGCGCAGATGTCGAAGGCCGCCCAGCTCGTCGCCGCGCATCCCGAGGTCGGAGCGGCCCAGCGCCGCCGGTTCCGCGTCGTCATGCTCGACGAGTACCAGGACACCGGCCATGCCCAGCGCGTCCTGCTGCGCGGACTGTTCGGCGGCGGAGTCGACCCGGATCTCACGGTCACCGCGGTCGGTGATCCGATGCAGTCCATCTACGGTTTCCGCGGCGCGACGGCGGCGAACCTCACCCACTTCCGCACCGATTTCCCGACCGGGACCGGTAAGGACGCCACCCCCGCCAGGAAGCGGGAACTGACCACCTCGTGGCGCAACCCGGCACGCGTCCTCGACCTGGCGAACACCGTTTCCCGTTGGTCACTGGACGCCGCCGGCACCGGGTCACCGGCCTCGGTGTCCCCCCTGGTCTCCCGGCCCGGCGCCGGTACCGGGGACGTGAAAGCCGCCTGGTTCGACACCCGCGAGGAGGAACTTGTCTGGCTGGCCGACGAACTCGCCGCCCGCTACCACGGACGGGACACCTCCCGGCCGTTCTCCGCGGCGGTACTGCTGCGCAAGAACGCCGAAGCGACACCGATCCACGACCTCCTCATCGAGCGGGAGGTGCCGGTGGAGATGTCCGCCGGTCCCGGTCTGCTGGAGGTGCCGGAGGTCGCCGACGTGTACGCCACGCTGCGCGTCCTCGTGGACCCCTCCGACGACATCGCGCTGCTCCGGCTGCTCACCGGCGTGCGGTGGAACATCGGTGCCGCCGACCTGCAGGCCCTGGCACGACGGGTCGACCAGCTGTCGCTGCGGGACCGGCGGGTCGACAGTGAGGACACGGAGAACTCCGACGGCGACGCCGACGAACCCACCGGGCTCACCGCTCTCGTCACCCCGCAGCCCGGCGATTCCCCGGCGATGGCCACGGTCCGTGAGCGGCTCGCCGACATCGACCGCGATTCCTCCCGCGTCCCCGTCGGACTGGCGGAGGCCCTGGCCGACCTGCGTGGCATGGAGGAGTTCGGCATGTCGGAGGAGGGCCTGCAACGGCTCGGTGACCTGGGCCGGGAACTGCGCTTCCTGCGCCTGCAGTCACTCGGTAAGCCGCTCAACGACCTCGTCGCCGACATCGAGCAGATGTGCGGGGTGCGCACCGAGGTGCTCACCCGCTACCACCGCGACCGGCGTCGGTCCATCGGTGCCAGCCACCTCGACCGCTTCGCCGAGGTCGTCCGCTCCTTCGCCGACCTCTCCGGTGCGTCCCCCGGGGCGCTGGTGGACTACCTGCGTGCCGCCGAGGCCCGCGAGAAAGGCCTCGACGCCGGTGAGGTGGAGAAGCGCAGCGACTGTGTCCAGCTGCTCACCGTGCACAAGGCCAAGGGCCTGGAGTGGGAGATCGTCGCGGTGCCGCACGCCACGCGCAAGACCTACGCGGACGCCGTGAAGCGTCCCACGGTCGAATCCTGGACCACCAACGCCCGTATCCTGCCCTCGGGACTGCGCGGCGACGCCACCGACGACCCGACCGACATCACCGGAATGCCGGTGCTCGACCTGTCCGACGTCGTCGACCGCAAGGGCGTCGTCGAGGCGGAGGACGCCTTCAAGGTCGCCCTCGGCGTCCACGATGCCAAGGAGGACGACCGGCTGTTCTATGTCGCCGTGACCCGCGCCGAGGAGACCCTGCTGGTCTCCGGGGCGGCGTTCAACAAAGACGCGAAGAAGCCGGTGGACCCCTCGGTCGCGCTCACCCTCATCCGCGACCGGCTCGCCGCGTCCGCCCCGGAATGCCTGGTGACCTGGTCGGACCTGGGCATGGTCTACTCCAAGGACGCACTGAAGCGGTTGGAGAAGGCCCGTGAGGACGGCTCGATGCAGCACCGGGAGGACGCGGTGATGGTGCCGGAGAACCCGGCGGCCCGCAACGACCTGGTCGAGGCCTACGTCCGTGAACTGCCGAAGACACCGGCGGCGCAGTGGCCGCGTCCCACCCTCACCGAGCGGCTGCCCGGTGTGGCCGACGGGGCGGACCTGGTGCGCGCGGCGATGACGGCACGTGACGCCACGACCCCGGACACCGGGACCCTGGCCGAAGAGTGGGCGCGTGAGACCGCACTGCTGGCCCGCGAACACCGGGAGCAGACCGTGCCCGAGGTCGTCGTGCCGTTGGGCTCCCGGCTCACCGCGACCGAGGCGGTGGCCCTGTCCCGTGACCCGGAGGAATTCGCCCGTCGGCGGCGCCGCCCGGTGCCGCTGGAACCGCGGCCGTACACCAAGCGCGGCACGGCCTTCCACAACTGGGTCGAGCAGCACTACGGTTCGGTCGGCCTGTTCGACGAGGACGAGCTGCCCGGTGCGGCGGACGCCACCCTCGCCGACCCGGTCCTCGCCACCCTGAAGCAGAAGTTCCTCGACAGTGTGTGGGCAGACCGTGTCCCGGTAAGTGTCGAAGGCTCCTATTCGGTGATCCTGGCCGGGCACCTCTTCGAGGGACGCATCGACGCCGTCTTCCATGACAGCGACGATCCGCTCACCGGGTGGACGGTCGTGGACTGGAAGACCGGGCGCAAACCGACCGGCCGTGACCTGACCGATGCGTCCCTGCAGTTGGCCGTCTACCGGCTCGCCTGGGCGAAGCTGCTCAGTGCCCGCTACGGGCGTCCGGTGGATCCGGCCGACGTGCGGGCGGCCTTCCACTACGTGGTCTCGAACGAGACCTGGGAACCGGGTACACTTCCGTCTGCAGAAGACCTGGCCGGATGGCTGGCCGGACCGGACGGAGGGCGCGAGGATGCGTGACAGGTTGCGTGACCGCCTCGGCGCGGACGAGGACGTGGACGCCCTCCCGCCGCATGCGCTGACGAAGGTCATCAGTATCCCGGAGCCGGAGCAGGCCAGTCCCTGGTGGCTGATCGTGCGCCGGATGGCGTACGCCCTGATCCTCATCGTCCTGTCCTCGACTGTGGTCTACCTCGACCGGGACGGGTACAAGGGCGTCCAGACGTTCCTGGACGCTGTCTACTACTCGGCGGTGTCGCTGTCGACCACGGGCTACGGGGACATCACCCCGGTGACGCAGGAGGCCCGCCTGCTCAACGTGCTGCTCATCACCCCGATGCGCGTCATCTTCCTGGTCCTCCTCGTCGGCACGACACTGTCGGTGCTCACCGAGGAGTCCCGGAAGGCCCTGAAGATCCGCCGCTGGAGGAGAAAAATGCGTAACCACACTGTCGTCATCGGCTACGGCACGAAGGGCCGCGCGGCGACCACCGCGCTGCTCGCCGACGGCGTCCCCTCCGACCGCATCGTGGTGGTGGACTCGGACCCGGAGGCCCTGGCCCACGCGTCCTCCCGCGGTCTGGTGACCGTGCAGGGCTCGGCGACGAAATCCGATGTGCTCAAACTCGCCGGTGTGACCCGTGCCCGGGCGGTCGTCGTCGCCCCGAACCTCGACGACACGGCCGTGCTGATCACCCTGTCGGTCCGGGAGATCGCCCCCTCGGCGACGATCGTCGCCAGTGTGCGCGAGTCCGAGAACTCCCACCTCGTCCGGCAGTCCGGCGCGGATTCCGTGGTGATCTCCTCGGAGACCGCCGGCCGGATGCTCGGCCTGGCGACGGTCAGCCCGTCGGTCACCGGGATGATGGAGGACCTGCTCAGCCCGGACGAGGGCTTCTCCATCGCCGAGCGTCTCGTCGCCGAGGACGAGGTCGGCGGCAGCCCCCGTAACCTCGAGGACATCGTGCTGGGTGTGGTGCGCTCCGGTGAGCTCTACCGCATCGACTCGGTGGAGGCGGAAACCGTCGAACCGGGCGACCGCATCCTCTACATCCGTCGGATCACCGACGACGCCGACATCGAGCGGAAGTGAGTGGAGTGCACGGCGCCAACTCCCGGCTCGGCCAGCTCAACCTGGACGCCCTGGATCCCGAACAACTGCGTGCGGCGACCGCACCGCGTGGCCCCGTGGCGATCATCGCCGGTGCCGGTACCGGTAAGACCCGCACCATCACCCACCGCATCGCCCACCTGGTCGCCGGTGGTTTCGTCAATCCCGATCACGTCCTGGCGGTCACTTTCACCACCCGGGCAGCCGCGGAACTGAGGGAGCGGCTGACCATGATGGGTGTCGCCAGGGTGCAGGCCAAGACCTTCCACGCCGCCGCGCGAGGCCAGCTGCGCTACTTCTGGCCCCGGTTCGTCGGCGACACCCCGTGGCAGTTGCTGGACTCGAAGTTCCCTTTCGTCGCCCGTGCCTGCCGCGCCAACGGAGTGGCGACGGACAAGACGACCCTGTCCGATCTGCTCGGGGAGATCGAGTGGGCGAAGTCCTCTCTCATCGCCCCGGAGGACTACCCGGCGCACATCGGTCCGGACCGCAGAGACTGCCCGGTGGCTCCGGAGCAGTTCGTCCGCATCTTCGAGGGCTACGAGAACTCGAAGGTGACCGGCGAGGGTGTGTACCTCGACTTCGACGATCTGCTGCAGTCGATGGCCGGTGCCATCGAGGCTGATCCGGGTGTCGCCGACGAGTTCCGGTCGCGCTACCGCACCTTCGTCGTCGACGAGTACCAGGACGTCACCCCGCTGCAGCAGCGACTGCTGGACGCCTGGCTCGGCGACCGTGACGACCTCACCGTCGTCGGCGACGCGAATCAGACGATCTACTCCTTCAACGGTGCGACCCCGGAGCATCTGCTCCGGTTCTCATCGCGCTACCCGGAGGCCACCACGGTCCGACTGTTCCGTGACTACCGGTCGACTCCCCAGGTCGTGGACCTGGCGAACAAGGTCATCGGCCGGGCGACCGGACGTGCCGCCGGCACCCGTCTGGAGCTGGAGGGCCAGCGTGCCCCCGGCCCGGCACCGGAGTTCACCGAGTACTCCGACGAGGCCGCGGAGGCCACGGGTGTCGCCGAGCGGATCTCCGCCCTGATCGCCTCGGGCGTCTCCCCGTCGGAGATCGCGGTACTCTACCGGATCAACGCCCAGTCGGCGGCGCTCGAATACGCACTGGACGCCGCCGGTATCAGTTACCAGGTGAAGGGCGGGGAGGGGTTCTTCCAGCGCCCGGAGATCCGGCAGGGCGTCAACGCGCTGGCCGATGCGGCCCGGAGACTGTCGCGCCGTGATCCCGGAGCAGAGGATCAGCCCCGCCCCACACCGGAACAGCTGGTCAACCAGGTCCGGGCCGCCCTGGTTCCGGTGGGACTGACCCCGACCGAGCCGACCGGTGCCCAGGACCGGGCCCGCTGGCAGTCCCTCGGCGCACTGGTGGACCTGGCGGAGGAGCTCTCCACCGCCACCCCGGGCCTGGACATGTCGAATCTGCTGGGCATCCTGCGCGAGCGCGCCCAGTCGAAGAATCCGCCGAAAGTCGAGGGCGTGACCCTGGCGAGCATTCACGCGGCCAAGGGCCTGGAGTGGGACGCCGTCTTCCTCATCGGCCTGGTCGACGGCACCGTGCCGATCCGGCATGCCCTGAAGGGGACCCACTCCGAGGACGCGATCGAAGAGGAACGTCGACTGCTCTACGTCGGTGTCACCCGTGCCCGCGAGGTGCTGGAACTGTCCTGGGCACAGGCCCGCCAGCCCGGCGGCAAGGCGTCGCGGCGTCGGACGCGGTTCCTCGACGGGCTGGTGCCCTGGGAGAAGGCGGACGCCGCGTCCGGCACCGGCAAGACCTCGGTCAAGGGCGCGCCGAAGAACGCCTGCGCGGTGTGCGGTGCCCGGCTGACCACCCCCGAGCAGCGGATCCTCGGCCGGTGCGACGCCCATGCCGAGGACGGTGACCAGGTGCTCGTCACCGAGTTGCGGTCCTGGCGGACCACGCTGGCGAAGGAGCGGGACGTGCCGGCCTATGTGGTGATGAGTGATGCGACGTTGAAGGCGGTGGCGTTGAAGGCGCCGACCTCGGCACGCGATCTGCTGAAGGTTCCGGGGATCGGCCCGGCGAAGGTCGAGCAGTTCGGCGAGGACATCCTCGGCATCGTGACGAACTACAGCTGAGCCACGGGCTGCGGGACAGTCCGTAGACCCGGCACCACCGCGCAGGATGCGCACCCGGGATGCTGTGGCACGTCCGTCACCGACACCTCCAGGGACAGGGGATCCAGGTAACGACGCCCTGCCAGCACCTCCGGGACCACCCATGACGGTGCTTCGGGGCCGATGTCCTTGAGCGACACCACCTCACGCACCATGTCGGCCGCCATCGACATGGAGTACTCGATCATGTGGTCCACCGACGGGGCCATGCCTTCGTCGGCCTGACCACGGACAGTCCGCCACTGGGCGTCTGCGGCGAGCGACGCGGAGTCCAGGCAGGACAGGCACCCGGTCCGACCGGGCAGGACCAACGGGCCCACCGTCACCCGCGCATCGACCACGCCACAGGTCAGGTGCGGTACGCCCTGCTCCATGAGCCGGTAGGTGATGTCCGCCGGCGGGAACAGCATCCCGGCGATGACCACCAGGTCATCCCTGGACAGGCGTCCGAACGTCGGTGTGCCGGGGGTGATACCGGAGCAGGGGACCCCGGTCCGGCGCAGATGACGCAACAGTGAACGGGTGTAGAGCGACATGCCCAGCACGTGCACCCGCCTGCCGTACCCGGCCGGTCGGGCGGACAGCACTCCGGCGGAGAGCAGCTCGTCGAGTATGCCCCGGGCATGAACCACCGGCACCCCGCAGTGGTGGAGGAGGCGGACCACCGCTCTGTCCGGCAACGGTCGACGCAGCTCACGCATCACCTGGTAGATCTGCTCGACCTCCACCCGCGGCGGAAGGCCGAGCACGAGGGAGTGCCCGGGGACCGCCCCGAACTGCAGATGCCCGTCGTCGCGGATGATGAGATCGATGCTGTCACGCAGCTGCAGCAGGCGAGGAATGTGCTGTATGCGCTGTTCAGATACATCGGTCATGTAGAGTCCCCCTCAATGAAGTCCCTTGATCCCCAGTCGATACGCCCAGTGTAGAGGACGTGATGAGCACCCGGCAGCACCCCACGGCAGCACAGCAGGCGGTCGTCGCGGAATTCGCCCCGGACGTGGAGATCCGGCTGTCCGCGAAGCGACGCCGCACCATCGCCGCGCGCATGGAGGCCGGCAAGGTCGTGGTGCTGGCCCCGTTGTCGATGTCGGCGAAGGAGCTGCGCTCCAGTGCGACGGAGCTGGTGGAGAAGGTGAAGCGGCGCCATACGGGGGCCTCCCAGACCGGGGAGACGGACGCCCTGATGCGCCGGGCCCGGACGCTGAACCAGAAGTACCTGGAGAACCGGGCGGAGTTCACCAGCGTGAAGTGGGTGACGAACATGAACCGGCGGTGGGGGAGCTGCTCGGTGGACACCGGCCGGATCCGCATCTCCGCGCGGCTCAAGGACGTCCCCGAGTATGTGCTGGATTCGGTGCTCATCCACGAGATGGTGCACACCTGGATCCCCGACCACGGCCCTGAGTTCAAGGAATGGGCGGCGAAGGCCCCGCACGCTGAGCGGGCGACCGGCTACCTGGAGGCGTACAGCAGGTGGGCACCGACCGCATCGTGAGTCTGTGACGCCGGTATATTTCCGGTATGACGTTTTCTTCACGAATTCACCTGCCGCTCGTGGCCCTGCTGATGGTCGGCGCGCTCGCCGCCTGCGGCAGTGATGACGACAATGGCTCTGCCGCCGGCTCCGGGGCCGCTGCCCCGCGCACTCCTGTGAGTACCGATGTCGCTGACCTGGTGCTCACCGCCGAGGACGCGCCGGGCGGATTCAGTCACCTCGACATCGGCGAGATGCTCGCCGAACAGACCGCTGGCGGAGACGATGATGATGTCCTCGGCACCATCGACCAGATCAACGCGGGGAACTCCACCGACCCGGCTGAGTGCGCCGCCCTGCAACCCAACCAGCTCACCTTCATCGCGCAGATCAGTGACCGGCCGGGAGAGATCGCCGTCGCGGAGTTCACCGCGGACGACGACTCCGAGGTCACCGTCATCGACTCCCTGGTCTCCACGACCGAAGGGGAGGAGCGGCTGCCCGCGAACCTTTCCGGATGCGGTTCCTTCACCGCCACCTTCACCGATGTCTTCACCGGTGAGGGAGGGGAGAGCTCCTACACGCTGTTCTCCGAGACCAGCGACGCGCAGATCGAGGGAGTCGAGGATGCACGCATCATCACCGTCACTGCCGACGACGGTGCCCCCGAGACCTGGGAGCCGGTGAACATCGTCGACGGGAACATCGGCAGTGTCTACTTCCGCGTCACCGGTCACGGCAGCATCGACCCGCAGATGCTCGTCGGCGTGACGCAGACCCAGGTCGACCGGATCACGGGCCGGTAGGCCCTGTCCGTAGACTGGGCATCATGGGACACAGCAGATCAGGACGCCCCGGGCGTCCCGGCCGGCGTCGGGCCTCCGGGGTCGTCGCGCTCGGTGTGACCGCCGCACTCGCCACCACCCTCACCGGCTGCTCCTCGGAGAGTAACGAGGTGGAGGATGCCGAGTACGCGAAGATCTGCCGCGACGAGACCACCGAGGAGCGGTTGCCCGACGAGGAGTGCGAGGAACGCGTTGGCAACTCCCACATGCACGCCGGCTGGTTCTTCCTGCCGCTGCTGCTGGGTGGTGCGCGCACGAACGTTCCGGCGGTCGGCGCTCCGGTCGCGGCAAACTCCGGGACGGCCTCGGTGCCGGCCGGGACGAAGACGCAGCCTGCACCGCGTACCGGCGGGAACATCACCCGCGGCGGATTCGGTTCCACCGGCGGCGGGGCCGGTAACTCGGGTGGCTCCGGCCACGGCCACAGCATGGGAGGTTAGGTCAGCTCCATGGAACGCATCACCTGCACCCCGCGGGAGGTTTGGGAGGAGATCATCCGCTCCCAGGGTCTGACCTACTCACACAGCGTCCGCGACGCCGGGCCTGATGCCGGTACCGAGGTGGAGTACTGGAACGAGTCCGCCGCCTACGTCTTTACCCTGGCCGAGGTCGAGGCGCTGGAGGTCCAGACGGAGAACTTGCACCGCATGGCGCTGGAGGCCGCCCGCTTCCTCGCCGACGAACAGTGGACACCGGGCAGCCCGTGGCGTTGCCTCGGCCTGCCCGAGTACGCCGTGGAGTACGCGGTGAACTCGCTCAACCGTGGTGATCCGGACCTCTACGGCCGCTTCGACCTGGCCTACTCCGGTGTGCCGGGGGAGCCGGCGAAGATGCTGGAGTACAACGCGGACACCCCCACCGGCATCGTCGAAACCGCGATCTCCCAGTGGTACTGGTACGAGGACAAGTACGGCCGGGAACGCGACGGCGGAGCCTGGGACCAGTGGAACTTCCTCTTCGAGGCGCTGCGCGACCGGTTCGCCGCGCTACGGCTGCGGCTGCCCGGCGGCGGCATGCACTTCGCGCACACCGAACTGGAGCGCACCGGCGAAGACATCATGAACACCGCCGTGCTGCGGGACTGCGCCGACCAGGCGGGCTGGAACACCGCCTCACTGCTCATGAGTGAGATCGGGTGGGACGCCAGGCTCGAGGAGTTCGTCGACATGGACGACCAGCCGATCCAGAACATCTTCAAGCTCTACCCCTGGGAAGACATGATGGGGGAGGAGTTCGGGTCCCTGCTGGCGACGAAGCGTCCGACCGGCTGGATCGAGCCGGCGTGGAAGATGTTCCTGTCCACCAAGGTGCTGGGTGCGGCGATGTGGCACTTGTACCCGGGCCACGAGAACCTGCTGCCGAGCTACATCGACGGCCCGCGGGAGATGACGGACTGGGTGAAGAAGCCGCTGCACGGCCGCGAGGGCGACAACATCGAGATCTTCCGGGCCGGCACGGGATCGGGACGCGGCGAGCACATTGCCCAGCCGGGACGCTACGGCCCGGAAGGGTACGTGTGGCAGCAGTACACGCAGATCCCGAACTTCCCCGGACCCGACGGTGCGCCGAACCACCCGGTGCTGGGTGCCTGGGTGGTCAACGGTGAATCAGTGGGCGTGGGGATCCGCGAGTCCGACGGTCCGGTCACCGACTACTGGTGCCGCTTCGTGCCCAACCTCATCCACGGCTGAGAATCAGAAGGGCATCGGTCCCGGTGCCTTGAGTGCCCCGAGCTCCTCCGGTTCTCCGGTCACCCCGAACTCTTTGAGCAGCACGTCGAGGGTGGCGGCGTCCTTACCTTTCGTCCCGTCCAGATGGACGGCGAAGCCGCTCTCCGGCATCTTCAGCCACAGCTGCCGGTTACGGCGCTGTACCTCACCGCGGTCGTCGACCTTCTCCCACAGGACATAGCGGGGTGTCACCGTCTGATAGCGGAAGGACGCGGAGGACCCGCGGTAGCGTTCGATGACCGCACCGTCGGTGAATAGGTGTATCGCGGCCCCGCCCCGCCACAGCGGCCCCACCATGTTGATGACCATCGCGACCGTGATCCCGGCGAGGATCCAGCCCAACAGATCGGGCAACAGGCTCTGGCGGAGATCGACGAGGAGCAGAGCGCCGATGGCGACCGCGACCGGCAGCGTCACGCGCCAGGTCTTCCGGTCACCGGTGCGGTTGATCCGCACCGACATCCGGTGTTCCCCCAGATGCTCTTCCCCGGCGAGCGTCGTGGCCGCCGAGGTCACCGGGACATGGCGGACGCCGTCCCTCCTGGGGGGCTCTCCCTTGCCGGTCATAGCTTGCAGTATGCGACACCTGCGGGGAGTTCCGTCACTCCCACGCGGGGCTACTTGTCGGCATCGTCCCCGTCGGAGTCCCCGTCAGAGCTGTCGTCCTCGCCCTTGTTGAGCTCGCGCTCCAGCTTCTCGATCTCGCTGATCGGATCGAAGTCCTTGCCCTCGGTCTCGCCGAGGATCGAGTCGATGAACTCGGCGGGGGAGTCGAGGTCGGAGTCGACCGGCAGGAAGTCGGGGTGGTTCCACACCGCGTCCCGGCGCTCCTTGCCGACGGCGAAGGTCAGCCGCGACCACAGCTCGGCGGCCTGGTTCGCCTTCGGGGCGGACAGGTCGATACCGACGGTCCTGGCCAGTGCGGACATCCCCGGCTGGTCGGAGTCGCGGAAGACAGACCATGCCGCCTGGATGCTCGCCGTGGTGGGCAGCCGGTTGCCCAGCGCCTCGCCGACGACGTAGTCCACCCAGCCCTCGACCAGCGACAGGCTGGTCTCGAGCCGGATCCGGGCGTGGTCGGTGGAGGAGACGATCTTCGGGGCGAGATCCTGGTTCTGCAGGCGCTCCATCATCTCCTGCATCTTCTGCGGATCGCCCATGCTCTCCGGGTCGAACTCGCGGGTGGCCTCCTCCAGGGCGGAGTTGTCCAGCGACAGGCCGGTGGCGAACTCCTCCACGTCCAGGATCAGGCGTTCCACCAACCACGGCACGTGCTGGAACAGACGCAGGTGAGCGGCCTCACGGGCCGCGAGGTAGATCAGTGTCTCCCGACGTTCGGCACCGAGCTTCTTCGACAGGTCGTCCAGCCGGGCGGTCGCGACCGCCGCGACGGTGGAGTCCGCCAGCGGGATACCCCACTGGGTCGAGATGGCGACCTCCTTGGCCAGCTCGCCGAGGGCGTGACCGAGCTGCATGCCGAAGTTCATGCCGTTGATCTGGCTGAGCATGCCGGTCATCGGGCCGAGCTGCTCGCGGGCTTCCTCGGGCAGCCCGTCGAGGGTGGCGTCACCCAGCTTGGACGCCAGGGGGTCGATGATCCGGCGCCAGCGCGGCATCGTCTCCTCCAGCCACTTCTCGGCGGAGAAGGCGACCGACCCGGTCGCACCGGCGGGGAGCACGGTGGACTCGTCGAGCCACAGCTCGGCCAGACGCACGGACTCGGCGACGGCCTGCGAGTCATGGCTGGAAGGGTTGCGGGCCGCGGCACCGGAGATCTGCTGACGTGCGATCCGGCCGGCCAGGGCGTAGTTCACCGGGCCCTGGGCGTCCGGGGAGTTCATGTCACGGCCGAAACCGCTGAGCATCGCGCCGAACTGGCCGAGGATGTCCCCGATCCCCGGACCCTGCTGGCCCCCCTGTCCGGGCTGGCCGAAACCGCCCTGACCATCCTGTCCGCCGAAGAGGAAGCCGAAGGGATTCGCGCCGAAACCGAACGGGTCATTGTTGTTCCCGTTGTTCTCGTTGCCGTTGTCGTCACGGTCGTCGTTCTCGTCGTTGGAGCCGAATCCGAAGTTGCGCATGTCCTGAGCCTACCTGCGCCCCCGGCGTCCCCGCGGCCCACGAGGGCCCGGATGCGTGCGCTGTCAGCGAACATGTCCACGGTAGGGTGGGACGGGTGAAATTCCGTAGTCCCTCCTCCGGCGCCCAGTCCGGCACCCCGGTCACCGGCGGTCGCCGCCGTGTCCGCACAATCGCCGTCGGCGCCCTACCGGTCGTCGTGATGGTCGCTCTGCTCGGCATGACCACCGTCCCCGGCACCGACATCAACCTCACCGTCCCCTTCGCCGCGGAGGGGGAGGGGCCGACCTACAACACGCTCGGCGACGTCGACGGCACCCCGGTCGTCGACATCACCGGGGTGGACGCCGACGAGCTCGACGAGACCTCCGGCAACCTCAACATGACCACCGTCGCGGTGCGCACGAAGATGACGCTGCCGCAGATGATGGGCCGCTGGCTCGCCAGCGACGACACGGTCGTGCCGCTGGAGACCGTCATCCCCGCCAACTCGAACGCCGAGGAGGTTGCGCGGCAGAATGCCGCCGCCTTCGCGTCCTCGGAGTCCAATGCGACGGTCGCGGCGATGAACCACCTCGGACGCCCCCTGGAGACCATGGTCTACGACGTCAGTGAGGGCGCACCCGCCGACGGCACAGTGAAGATCAACGACGTCATCACCTCCGTCGACGGCACCGACGTCACCGTGCCCGGTGATGTCTCCGAGGCGATCGGCGACAAGTCGCCCGGCGACGAGGTCACCCTCGGCATCGACCGCGGCGGGAAGAAGGAGACGGAGACCGTCACCCTCGGCGAGATGCCCGACGAGCTCGCCGGCGACGAGGACGCCGAGGCCGCGACCGGCGGCAACGGCAAGGCCTTCCTCGGTGTCACCATGGTCGCCCAGCCCGCCGACGGGATCCGGGTCGAATACAACCTCAAGGACATCGGCGGCCCGTCGGCCGGTCTCATGTTCTCCCTCGCCGTGGTCGACAAGCTGTCTCCCGGGGAGCTCTCCGGTGGGGAGTTCGTCGCCGGGACCGGCACCATCGCCTCCGACGGCACCGTCGGACCGATCGGCGGGATCACCCACAAGATCTCCGCGGCGAAGAACGCGGGCGCCTCGGTCTTCCTCGTCCCGGCCGGCAACTGCTCCGAGGCCGCCTCGGCGGACAGCGGCGACATGACGCTGCTCGAGGTGGACACCCTCGACGGCGCGGTCGACGCGCTCACCGCCCACGACAAGGGCGAGGATGTCCAGACCTGCGGCTAGCTGTACTTCCCGGTGACCCCGGTCAGTCGTCCCCGAAGACGTCCTGCTCGAAGGACGCCCGCAGCGCGGCGATGACACCGGGGGCGAGATTGTCGCCGCCCAGCAGCTCGACGCGGTCCTGGCCGAAGGGATCGGCGTCCAGCTCCTCCTCGGTCGGACGCAGCTGGACCAGCGTACGGTCCGGGCCGCCGTCGACGATGCCGGAGAAGAAGCGCGCCGGGCGGGGAGTGGGGTCGGCGCCGGGGGCGGCATTGGAGAACATGATCTCCTGGGCGAGCACCGCCCCGACGACCAGCGGGGGCCACTGGGCGGAGGCGATGTAGTCGCCGAGTTCCTCTGAGCCGGGGAGGATGTGCTCCGGCAGTTCATCCTGCACCACGAGGGTCAGGGGATGTTGCGCCGCGTCCAGGTCGGTCTCCTGACCTCCGGCGGCGAGCGTGTCCTGCACGAGATGGGCGGGGACCAGTGCGAACAGTGTCGGCGGACGGTCCCAGCCCTCGGCATGGACGAAGTCCACGGCCTCGCGGAGCGCCGCGGTGAGTGGCCGCAGGTCGCTCCGGTAGTCGAGCTTGTGGTGAGCGTCGTTCATCTTATGTCCCTCTCTCGTCGGCCGCAGTACAGTCGGTAGGTATTCTAGGCACTACGCCCCGGGCACTGTCGTCACCCGACCGTCCCCGGGCCACAGCCCGACCGCCAGGAGAAGAGCGCCCCCTTGTCATTACCGTCCGTCCCGTCCCTGCCCGACCTGCCCAGACCAGGGCGGAAAGCGAAGATCTTCGGCACCATCGCCGTCGTTCTCGTGGTCCTGGTCTTCCTGCTCCCGGTCCTCGTGTCCAATTACACGGAACTCAAGTGGTTCCAGTCGATGGACATGCCGAAGGTGTACTGGGGGGTGATCATCACCCGCATCATCCTGTTCTTCGTGTTCGCCCTTGTCGCAGGGGCCGTCGTATGGGGTGCGGCCTTCGCCGCCTACCGCTCCGCCGACAAGTCCCCGGAATCCCTGGCCGGGCTCGAGGCGTCCTCCCCGCTGGCAGAGCACCAGCCGGCGATCCGTCGTTCGCTACGTCCTTTCCTGGTCATCATCCCGGTCATCGTCGGCATCATCGCCGGCATGGTGGCCCAGGGCAACTGGCGCACCGTACGCCTGTTCATGTCCGGTGGTGACTTCGGCGTCACCGACCCGCAGTTCCACAAGGACCTCGGGTTCTACGCCTTCACCCTGCCGCTGCTGCAGTTCATCCTCTCCACGCTGTCCGTCCTGGTCATCGTCGCCTTCATCATCAACCTGGTGGGCCACTACCTGCTCGGCAACATCACCACGGGTAACCCCCGCACCGGTGAGAAGGCCGGCATCAAGTCCCCGGCACTGCGTCAGCTCGCCGTCATCGCCGGTATCTTCATGCTGATCAAGGCCGCGGACTACTGGTTCGACCGCTACGGTCTGCTGAACAAGGCGCACTCCACCTTCACCGGCGGTTCCTACACGGACATCAACGCGGTGCTGCCGGCGAAGATCCTGCTGCTCATCGTCGCCATCTTCGTGGCGATCATGTTCTTCGGCACCCTCGTGCTGCGCGACCTGCGTCTGCCGGCTCTCGCCGTGGTCCTCATGGTCGTCTCCTCCCTGGCGATCGGTGTCGGCTGGCCGGCGGTCATGGAGCAGTTCTCCGTGAACCCGAACCGTGCGGAGAAGGAACGGGAGTACATCGCCCGCAACATCGAGTCCACCCGTGAGGCCTACGGCATCGAGACGAGGACGGACACGGCCCGGGAGGACTACGAGAACCCCGACGGACAGGTCATCTACGACCGCAACTGGGGTGGTGAGACCTCCGGTGACGCCAAGGAGCGTCGTTCCATCGCCGACGATGACCCGACCCTGTCGAACATCCGCCTCCTCGATCCCGAGGTGCTGTCGCCGACCTTCACCCAGCAGCAGCAGCTGCGTAACTTCTACGGCTTCTCCGACGAGCTGTCCGTGGACCGTTACGACGTCGACGGTGAAATGCGTGACTTCGTCGTCGCAGCCCGTGAGATCGAGCCGAACTCGCTGTCCGGCAACCAGACCGACTGGATCAACAAGCACACCGTCTACACCCACGGCAACGGCTTCATCGCCGCGCCGGCCAACAAGGTCGACGAGGTCGCGCAGGACGCCGCGTCCGCCCGTGGCGGTTACCCGGTCTACACCGTCGCCGACCTGCAGCACGCCGGGGGCGACCAGGGTGGCGAGCTCAAGCTCGACCTGGATCAGCCGCGCATCTACTTCGGTCCGACGATCTCCGGCTCGGTCAACCAGGGCGAGGACTACGCCATCGTCGGTGACGACGGCTCCGGCAGTGACCGTGAGTACGACACCGACAACACCAGCTACACCTATACCGGCACCGGTGGCGTGAACGTCTCCAACTTCTTCAACCGTGCGATGTACGCCG
Source organism: Corynebacterium variabile (assembly GCF_006539825.1). Classification (GTDB taxonomy): domain Bacteria; phylum Actinomycetota; class Actinomycetes; order Mycobacteriales; family Mycobacteriaceae; genus Corynebacterium; species Corynebacterium variabile. The sequence goes on along the minus strand of NZ_BJNT01000003.1, from coordinate 124,772 downwards.
CGAAGTACCAGGAGATGAACATCCTTCTGTCCGACGTCATCGGTGACGACTCGAAGATCCTCTACGACCGTGACCCGCGTGAGCGTGTCCACAAGGTCGCCCCGTGGCTGACCACCGACTCCAAGACCTACCCGGTGGTCATTGACGGCCGCATCAAGTGGGTCGTCGACGGTTACACCACCCTGGAGAACCTGCCCTACGCCGAGCGCACCCAGCTGGATTCCGCGATCGCGGACGCCGTGGTCAACGATCCCGCCGCCCAGCAGAATGCGGTGACCAACTCGGTGAGTTACATCCGTAACTCCGTCAAGGCCGTGGTGGATTCCTACGACGGCTCCGTCGACCTCTACGAGTTCGACGAGGAGGACCCGGTGCTCAAGGCCTGGGAGGGCGTCTTTCCGGACATCGTCAAGGACAAGAGCGAGATCAGCGATGAGCTGATGGACCACCTGCGGTACCCGGAGGACCTGTTCAAGGTCCAGCGCGAACTCATCGCCAAGTACCATGTTGATGACCCGGGCGTGTTCTTCACCAACGACGCCTTCTGGTCCGTGCCCTCCGACCCCACCGGTCCGGAAGGCGCCCAGGATCTGGCTCAGCCGCCGTACCACGTGGTCGCGACCGACCCGGTGACGAACAAGCCGAGCTTCCAGCTGATCACCCCGTTCCGTGGTCTGCGGCGTGAGTTCCTGTCGGCACACATGACGGTCAGCTCCGATCCGGAGACGTACGGCCGGATCTACGTCCGCCAGCTGCCGACGAACACCCAGGCCCAGGGTCCGAAGCAGGCGCAGGACACGATGATGTCCTCCGACGAGATCGCCCGTGAGCGCACCCTGCTGCAGGGTTCCAACACCCTGACCAACGGCAACCTGCTGACCCTGCCGGTCGGTGACGGTCAGATCCTCTACGTCGAGCCGGTGTACTCGCAGCGTGCCGACCAGGAGTCCGCATTCCCGAAGCTGCTTCGTGTACTCGTCAGCTACAACGGTCAGGTCGGATACGCACCGACTATCTCCGGGGCACTCGAGCAGGTCGGCATCGACCCGGGTGCGGTGACGGACGTCACCGGCGATGACGGGAGCTCGGGCAACACCGGTTCCACCGACACGGACAGCGATTCGGATTCGGACGCCGACAAGGACGATTCCTCGGATGACCAGAGCTCCGGCTCCGGTGCGACCAGCGGGACCGGTACCGGCGGCGCGCCGACCACCGAGCAGATGACGCGAATCAACGACGCCATGGAAGCAGTGCAGGACGCCCGTGAGAACGGCACCTTCGAGGAGTTCGGTAAGGCCCTCGATGAACTGGACGCCGCTATCGCCGCCGCGGACAAGTAGTCGCTGACGGTGCTGCGTCGCTGACGGTCCTGTGATCCCCTGATCGCCCCGATTTCCGGGGTGACCAGGGGATTTCACATTGTCCGGTGTGCGCGCTACACTATGGGAGTCGCTGAGAGAGCGGGTCGCACAGACTGGTTCTTCTTCAGTCACCCGTCGCGGGGTGGAGCAGCTCGGTAGCTCGCTGGGCTCATAACCCAGAGGTCGTAGGTTCGAATCCTGCCCCCGCTACAAAGGACGAGGCCCCCGGAGAAATCCGGGGGCCTTCGTCGTGTCCGGGGGACGGCAGGAGTCTCGGGTTATGAGGGTTCCCGGGGCCCGGGGATTCTCGGTCTCTTCGTGCCGCAGACACGAAGCCCCATCTGCGGATCTGCCGCATCGGTAGCATTGACAGGAAAGTTCTCCTGACGAACGGAGCTGTCATGTCCCTGCAGCGCATCATCCCGAATATCTGGATCAACCGTGAGGCAGAGGTGGCCGGCCGTTTCTACGCGGAGGCCCTGCCGTTCACCGACGCCGAGGTCGAGGCACGATACCCGGAGACCGGGTTGGCCGATCTCCAGGCGGAGTTCGCCGGCGCACCGCTGACCGTCGCCGTCACCGTGGCAGGGACGCGACTCACCCTGGTCAACGGCGGCGACGAGTTCCGTACCACCCCGGCGCTGTCCTTCATGCTGAACTTCGATCCGCTGCTGTTCGGCGGTTCCGACGAGACCGCCACGACTGCTGCACGCACCGCCCTCGACCGGACATGGGAAGCCCTGTGCGAGGGAGGCAGCGTTCTCATGGAACTGGGGAAGTACCCGTTTTCACCACACTACGGGTGGGTCGCCGACCGCTACGGGGTCAACTGGCAGCTCATGCTCACCGACCCCTCAGGCGACCCCCGTCCGTTCCTCGTGCCCACCCTGATGTTCGGCGGGGACGCCCAGGACAAGGCCGTGGAGGCGGCGGACTTCTACACGTCCTTGTTCGCCGACGTCCCCGGTGGCAGTGGGTCGGGGCACCGCTTCCCCTACGGTGAGCCCACCGGTCCCGCCTCGGCGGACGCACTGGCCTTCGGCGAGTTCCGGATCGGTAACCAGTGGTTCGTCGGCAATGACATGGGCTACGACCACGGATTCGGCTTCACTGAGGGAGTCTCGCTGGAGGTCCGGTGTGCCGACCAGGATGAGATCGACCGGATCTGGTCGGCACTCTCGGCGGTCCCGGAAGCGGAGCAGTGCGGTTGGCTCAAGGACCGCTACGGCGTGAGCTGGCAGGTGGTGCCGGAGAACTTGGCTGAACTCATGGAACAGCCAGACGCCTACGAGCACATGATGGCGATGAAGAAACTGGTCATCGAAGACTTCTGAGGTCGGTTCCGACCGGGTGGTACCGACAGGGCCAGGCCGTCCGGGACGTGGCCGACGCAGAGTGGTGCGCATTCAGACACCAGACTCACAGACGTGGAGCACCTACCTGATCACCGGGGCAGGCAGTGGCTTCGGCAGGTAGATGTCGCTACGCCTCGCCGAACTGGGACACGCCGTCGTCGCCAGTGTCGAGATCATCGCTCAGGTCAACACCCTCCGGGCTGAGGGCCGGGACCGCGGTGTGGAACTGCGGGTCGAGAAACCCGTCGTCACCGATGAGGGGGACCGCGCCAAGGCACTGGATTGGGGTGTCGACGTACCGCTGAACAATGCCGGCATATCCGACGGCGGTGCGACCGTCGACCTGCCGGCCGAGGTCATCTGCCGTCAGTTCGAGGTCAATGTCTTCGGGCCGGTCCTCCTGACCCAGGGCATCGCGAAGCAGATGGCGGCGAAGAAGTCCGGACGAATAGTGTTCATGTCGTCGGTCGCAGGCCTGACTGTCGACCCGTTCACCGGTGCCTACGCAGCGTCGAAACATGCTGTCGAGGCCTTCGCCGACGCCCTCGACCAGGAACTCGCGGAGTACGGCGTGACCGTGGCTACGATCAACCCACCACCCGCCTCTACAACTACAACGGGCCCGCCTTCCCGTATGAGCAGTTCGACCACGAAGAGGTCATCACGACCAGCATCGACGTCCTCACGGGGAAAGACGCCATGTACCGTCACGTCCTTCCGGTGAACTCCGTCGAGGACGTCAGGGCACAGTTGGACGCAGAATGGTCTCGGACGCTCACCGACGGTACCCGCCCCGAGCTGGTACAGACCGCATACGACATCGACCCGTACACGCCGGCGGCAGACACCCCGGCAGCAGAATAGGAGCACTTCATGAAGAAAGCACTGGTCATCTCGACGAACTACGGCACGGAGACCGACGAGATCCTCCGTCCTATCGAAGCACTGCGCGACGCCGGTGTGGAAGTGGTCGTGGCATCGACCGACGGCGGACGCATCAGGACGCTCGGCGGAGACAAGGCGCCCGGACCTGATGTCGACAGCGACATCACCCTGGCGGACGCCGTGGCGTCGGAGTACGACGCCGTGGTCGTCCCGGGCGGCACCCTCAACGCCGACAGCCTGCGTACCGACTCCGATGCGCGTGGTCTGGTGAGGGACATCGCCGCCGTCGGCGGTCCGGTCGCCGCGATCTGCCACGGTCCGTGGCTGCTGGTGGACGCCGACCTGTTGGTGGGCAAGACTCTGACCTCGTTCCCCAGTCTCGCCACCGACATCGTCAACGCCGGTGGTGACTGGGAGGACAGTGAGGTCGTCGTGGACGCCACCAACGGTTTTCCGCTGATCACCTCACGCACCCCGGACGATCTGGCCGCATTCAACCGTGAGCTGCTCGCTGCCCTCGGAGTCGCCGACTGATGAGCGTCCCTGACCTCCGGAACCACCGGAAGGACGCGGATTCCGGATTTCTCCGGGACCGCCGGGGCGGGATAGCCCCTGATCCGGTCTCCCCGGTGTTCGATCCGGTCGGGGACCGCCGGGTGTCCGGTATGCGTCGGTAGGAGGTCGCCTGGGCCGCCGGGATCAGCCTCGTCTACTACGCGAAGCCGGAGCAGGGCCGGATGCTCAATCCGTCGCCCTCGATACTCACCGGAATCATGGATGCCCTGCAGTTCGGTGACGCGGACAGGCGGTATCTCCGGTTGTTGTTCGGAGTGAGTTCGCTGCCGGCGGCGGCCGTTTCCTCCGAGGACAACCGGCGTGCGCGGGGCGTCCTCGAAGCCATCGTCGGCCATTTCCCGGAGGCGACCATGCAGCACATTCTCGACCGGGACCTGAATCTCACTCTCCCGGACGAGGAGAGCTCGAGTATCCTCTTCCCCGGTGTGAATGATCCGCCGTCGCAGGTGTCTCTGGTGGAGTACCTCTCCTTCCCGGAGAATTGTGCGGTCAGCCGCCGCGTGTACGTAGACCGGCGGGAGAAGGCGGCGGAGGTCATCGGGCTGGTGCACATGAAACTGGCGACCGGGGCGGCATCCGCGGCACTGCGGGCGACGGTCCAGATGCTGCTGGAGGAACCGTAGTTCCGGTCGCTGTGGAGCCGCTACGTGCCCTATGAGAACCGGATCGGTACCTTGCGTGGGGGTCTCGGTATCACTGACGACCCCGCGGCACCCACTGTCCGTGCCTGCAGGTTCTTCACCGTGACGGTGCCGGACGACCCTGACCTGTCGCTTGTCGTCTACGGGTGATCTCGGATGGGGGTATCCTCGGGCACTCCACCGACACCGCACCGGAGCACCGAAATGTCCATCCCTGTCACACCGACACCACCAGACGCCCGGACCGACTGGGCGTCGAAATCCACGGACTGGGTCCACGACGAGCAGATCTACGACCGTGTCTTCGCCCCGTTCACCAGGGCATTGCTCGCCGCATCCGACCTCCACCAGGAGCACCGGGTGCTCGACATCGGGTGCGATGCAGGGACCATGCTGGAGCAGTCACATGCCGCAGGCGTCCCGGTGGGGGATCTGGCGGCGTGGATCTCGACCCGGTGATGGTCGCCGCCGCCCGCGACCGGGTGCCCGGGGCGACCGTGGTCGAGGTCGATGCGCAGGAGGACCGCTGCCCGGATCACCGGTCGACCGGGTGATCTCGTGGTTCGGGGTGATGTTCTTCGCTGACCCGGTCGTCGCATTCACGACGCTACGGCCTCACACCACCTCAGGAGGGAGGCTGTCCTTCGTCTGCTGGCCGGGGGAGGAGGACATGTTCCACCTGGGGATGCGCCGTGCCGCGGAGCGCGCGGAGCAGGTCGGCGGAAGGCGACCGGAGGGGCCGGTGCCGAACCGACCTGGTGCCCGGTGGTTCGCCGATCCCGACCGGATCAGCGGGATTCTCACTGCGGCCGGCTGGTCCGGCATCGAGGTCGTCGAACTGGTGGAGCCGGTCACGTACGGTCACTCCGGAGCAGACGATGTCACGGAGCGTCTCGCCGTCGCCTGTGTCGGGAGGGTGGGGCTGCAGGTCCGGCGGGTCCTGGAGCCGGTGGGGCAGTGGGAGGACGCACTCGCTGACGCGCGTGCGGAGCTGACGCCGATGCTGAACTCCGCCGGACTGCTCACGGTGCCTGCCCGGGTACTGCTCGTCACCGCGCAGAACTCCTGATCACTGCTCTGTCGGCGGGGTGGGTCACACCGGCGGCACTTCACCGTTCATCTGGACCGACTGCGTGGACTCGTCCCAGGTGAACTGGGCGGTCGACTCGCCGGAGCGTCCGACATTGGATTCGCCGTCCTTCGGCCAGTGCCAGGTGACGGAGACCGTCGCGTCGTCGACGCGGGAGATGTCGGGGTAGAAGCCGTAGTCGTCGGAGGTGGCGGTGCCGAGATAGGAGCCGTTGTGGAAGAGCATGATCTGGTACGGGGAGGAGGCGGTGCCGCCCTCGATGGGCAGGATGATCCATGAGAGGTCGGCGCAGGGGTCGTAGCCGTCGGTCTCGGCCGATTCCGGGGCCCACGGGTAGCCACCGGAGTTCGGGGGGACGTCCCCCGCCCAGCGGGCGACAGCGTCGGCGCCGGTGAACCCGGAACAGTCGTCGCTCTCTCCACCGTCCCCCTCACCGCCGGGGCCAGGAGCGACCGTGCTGTCCGGAGGGCCGGCGGTGACCGTCACGGTCCCGGACGGAGAGTCGGATGCCGCGGTGTCGTCGGAACTGCAGGCGCCGAGGACGAGGACGCCGGCCGCGAGGACTGCAGACAGCGAAGACAGCGAAGACAGCGAAGACAGGGTGTGTCGGGTGCGTGTGGTGGACATGGTGGATGCACCTCCTGTTCACCTCTCAACGATACTGACACTCCTGGAGATGCCCAGGGGTGCCATCGGGGTGCGTCTGGTGTTACGCGGTAGCGGGGGCGGCAGCCTCTTGCGTCGAGTCGGACGCAGCAGCGGCGTCCTTCTTCCCGGTCACCTGCTTGACGATGATCACCGTTACCGCGGAAACGAGCGTGCCGACCACCACGGCCAGGACGAAGCCCCAGGCGTTGTCCATCAGCGGGGCGACCCAGAAACCACCGTGCGGGGCGCGGCTCATCGCGCCGAGCTGCATGGAGATCGCACCGGTCACGGCACCACCGACCATCATCGATGGGATGATGCGCAGCGGGTCCGCCGCGGCGAACGGGATCGCACCCTCGGAGATGAAGGACGCACCGAGTAGCCAGGACGCCTTGCCGTTCTCCTTCTCGTCCTTGGTCCACAGCTTCGGACGCACCGTCGTCGCCAGCGCAAGGGCCAGCGGCGGGACCATACCAGCGGCGATGACCGCGGCCATGATCTTCAGCGCGGCGTCGTCACCGGTGGACAGCCCGGCGGTGGCGAAGAGGTAGGCGGCCTTGTTCACCGGGCCACCGAGGTCGAAGCACATCATCAGGCCGAGGATGATGCCCAGCAGCCAGGCGGAGCTGTCGGACATGTCGGTCAGCCAGTTCTGCAGGCCGTCCATGATCGCGGCAAGCGGGCGGCCGAGCACGAGGAACATCGACGCTGCGGTGATGAGCGTGGCGACCAGCGGGATGATGACCACCGGCATCATGGATGCCAGCCAGCGCGGCACCTTGTAGGACTGGATCCACATGGCGGCGAGGCCGGCGATGATACCGGTGATCAGTCCACCGATGAAGCCGGCGCCGACGGTCAGCGAGATCGCGCCACCGACGAAGCCCGGGACGATGCCGGGGCGTCCCGCCAGCGCGTAGGCGGTGTATCCGGACAGTGCGGGCACCAGGAAGCTCATCGCGGTCGTACCGCCACCGAAGAAGACGGCTCCGAGGTAGAGCAGCAGGCCGGAGCGGTCGGAGCTGAACGTTTCCTCGCTGCCGTCCATCATGTAGTCGAGGTGGTCAGGCAGGTTCCACAGCGAGAAGTCCTTGACAGCCGTCTCCCAGACATTGGAGACGTTGTACCCGCCGATGAGGAAGCCGAGGGCCATGAGCAGACCACCGGCGGCGACGAAGGGCACCATGTAGGAGACACCGGTCATCACGGCCTGTTGGATGCGTGAGCCCCAGCCGAGGTTGCCCACGTCCTCGTCGTCACCGCCGGATTCTCCACCGCCGGATGCCGCGACGCGCCGGGGGTTCTCTGCGGTGGACGCTTCGATGGCACGGTTGATCAGTTCCTCCGGCTCGGAAATGCCCTTCTTCACCGGGACGTCCACGACAGGTTTGCCTGCGAAGCGCTCGATTTCGCGGACGGCGACACCGTGGGCGAAGATGACGGCGTCCGCCTCCTCGATCTGCTCCTTCGTCAGCTTCCCGGTACCCGAGGAACCCTGCGTCTCGATGACGATCTCAACGTCGTCACGGTTGTCGGCCGCACCCGTGAGGGCGTCGGCGGCCATGTAGGTGTGGGCGATGCCGGTGGGGCAGGAGGTCACGCCGACGAGCTTGGTGACCTTCTTGGCCGGGGCCGCTTGCGGGGTCTTGTCCTGGGCGGACCCTGCGGTGGCAGCCGTGGTAGCGGCCGGAGCTTCCGGAGTCGCCTCTGGGTCCGCCGAGGCCTTCTTCTTTTTCTTCGCGTTGAGCTTCTCCGTCACCAGCGCGACGACCTCCTCTTCCGAGGACGCGGAGCGCAGGGCCTCCACGTAGTCCTTCTTGACCAGGGACCGTGCCAGGGTCGAGAGGATCTTCAGGTGCTCTTTGCCGGCACCGGCGGGCGCCAGGATCATGAATACCAGGTCCGCGGGTCCGTCCTCGGCGCCGAAGTCAGTGGGCTCGGAGAGTCGTGCCACGCCGAGGGACGGGGCGTCCACCGCAGTGGTTCGGCAGTGGGGGATGGCGATGCCGCCGGGCAGACCGGTGGCTGCCTGGGCCTCACGGGCGTGGATGTCACCGAGCAGCACGGTGGCGTCGGTGGCGCGTCCGGCATCGACCTGCAGGTCGGCCAGGGCGTTGAGCACGACATCCTTGTCGGCGGGCAGACCCGCGTCCAGGCTGACGAGCTCGGGGATGAGCACCGGGCGGTCGGCGCTGTCTTCCGGGGTGGTCATGATGCTCTCCTAGTCTGCCGGGGTGTCGGCAGGTCGTGGGGAAGGTCTTCGGGGATCGGGAGAGTGGTGCCGGGCAGGGTCACCGCGGCCGAGCCGTGGGCGACGGCGAGTGCGAGACGGTCGGCCGGGGCCAGTCCCCGGACATCGCCGAGGACGTAGCCGGCCAGGGTCGAGTCACCGGCACCGACGGTGGAGACAGCCTCCACTTTGGGGCTGGGGCAGAACCAGGACCCCTCGGCGGTGGCGAGCAGGGCACCGGCCGCGCCCAGACTCACCACGACCGCGGGAAAACCGCGGTCCACCAGCTGCGAAGCGGCGTCCGCCACCTCGTCGAGCTCACCGCGGCCCGCGGCGTCCTCCATGGATCCGGCCTCGGCCGGGGTGAGACCGAGGATCTCGGCGAGTTCGAAGGTGTTCGGCTTGATGAGGTCGGGGGTCGAGTCGGCGACCGAGGCGCCGGCGAGGACCAGTTCGGTCAGCGGGGCACCGGAGGTGTCCACGGCGACGCGCACCCCGTGCCGGTGCGCCTCGGCGGTGACCGTGGCGTACCAGTTGTCGGGGTATCCGGGCGGCAGCGATCCGGCGAGCACCAGCCAGGTCGCCCCGTCGAGGAGGTGACTGACCCTGGTGGCCAGGGCATTGCCGTTGTTGTACGGGCCCGGTTCGTTGATCTTCGTGGTCACCCCGTCGGCGTCGACGAGGGTGAGGTTCGTCCGCGCCGGGACGCCGTACTCCATGAACTTCGTCGGCACCTGGCTCTCGCCGACGAGTTCGGCGAACGGGCCGACGTCCGGGGTCGGGACCACGGAGGTGACCTCCTCACCGGCGGCGTGCAGCACGGTGGCGACGTTGACGCCTTTACCGCCGGCCTGGTCGGTGCCGGAGATTACCCGGTTCACCGCGCCCACACCCAGGGGGTCGGCGAGGACCTGGGTGCGGTCGATACTGGGGTTCGGGGTGACGGTGATGATCACGCGTGAATCACGTCCAATCCGTGGGTAGTGAGCTCCCGGACGACCGGGTGGTCCTCCGGGGCGTCGGTGATGAGGATGTCGATGTCCGAGGGACGGGCAAAGGAGTAGAGCAGTTCCTCGCCGAGCTTGGTGGCGTCCACCAGGGCGACGCGACGACGCGCCGAGCGGGCCATCGCCGTCTTCGTCTGTCCCTCCGACGGATCGGGGGTGGACAGGCCGAATCCGGCGGTCACGCCGTTGGCGCCGAGGAAGGCGACATCGGCACGCAACCGTTCGAAGTCCGCGACGGCGTCCGCCCCGACGACCGCCTGGGTGACGCCCCTGACCCGGCCACCGACCATCCGCAGCAGACGGTGGTCCGCTGCGGAGAGCCGGTGGGCGAGCATCAGCGAGTTCGTCACCACGGCGAGGTCCGGGTGGTTGAGGATCGGGTCGGCCAGCAGCACCGTGGTGGTGCCGGCGTCCACGATCACGGAACCGGTCGTCGGCAGGAGTCCAGCGGCGGCGATGGCGATCCGTTCCTTGGCCTCACGTGCGGAAGTCTGCCGCTCGGAGACGGCGGTCTCGGTACCGCTGCTGCTGGTGCCCGTTCCCGTGCGGCGCTGTCCCTGCAGCCAGGGCACCGCGCCGCCGTGGACCCGGGAGACGCGCCGGGACTTCTCCAGCACGTCGAGGTCCCGGCGGACGGTCTCGGCGGAGACGCCGTGCTTCTCCGCGAGTTCGGCGACAGTCATGGCGCCGTGGGAGTTGATCTCCTCGGCGATGATGTCCTGTCGAAGTGTCGCGTACACCGGGCGTGACCTCCGTTCCGGTCAGTGGGCAGACGAGTGCTTCCTTGATGGAAAGCTCTCAGGGGTGATTATCTGTGGGAATGTGTGGTGAGTCAAGGGATAATTGCCGGTATTCAGGGGTAAATGGTCATAAACGGTCGCGAACGGGCATGTGCCTCCCATTCGGGGGTGGTCTGTATGCCCCGAAAATTCGGGGGTAGGGGTGGGAAATCACAATGGCGGTAGATTGAGGGCATGCCGCGTCACTTCCGCCCCTACCGGGCACTCTCCGCAATGCGTTCCGTCTTCTCCTCCTCCCGTCCGGCAGGACGCCGCGCCGTCGGCGCCTCCGCGCTGCTGGCTGCGGGCATGTTCGGTGCCTCCCCGGCCACCGCCGGAGCTCAGACCATCGACCCCGTAGACGCGTTCCTCACCGTCACCGGTGAACCCGGCCCTCACCGGGTGCCCGGCGCCTACTTCACCTCGCCCGGCGTCCCCGATGAGGCGGAGTCCATCCGTCCCTCGGTCCTCGTCGGCCCCTCGACCCCGCTGGTCGTCGGGGAATCCCTGTGTACCGCGGCCGTCGCCGGTTACGACGCCGCCGGCAACGCCGTGGCGATCACCGCCGGCCACTGCGGTGTCGCCGGTGACGAGGTCCGCTCCGGAGACGACCCCGACGGCACCCTCATCGGCACCTATGTCCGTGGTGGCGCCCAGGACAACGGCATCATCCTGCTCAACGGGAACGCCCGGGTGACGAACACCTACAACAACGCCTCGCTCTCCACGCTCGGCGGCGGTGCCCCCACCACCGTGTGCAAGACCGGTATCACCACCGGCACGAGCTGCGGCCCTGCCGTGATGCAGGTCGGCGATGACCTGGCCACCCACCTGTGCGCGGCCCACGGCGACTCCGGGGCTCCGGTCTACGCCGGCAACCGTCTGGTCGGCGTCCTCAGCGGCGGCCTGTCCTCCGTGCCGGCCTGCGTGACCCCGCTGCAGGGCGCGGCACATTCCCCCGTGTTCGTCTCCACCTGGGACTCCGTCGCCGCGGAGATGGACGCCGCCGGTGGTGTCGGCGCCGGATTCCACCTGGCCTGAACTACGGCCTGAACAGGACCGACCGCGAGTCCGGTGGGGGACCGGGCGGTTACTGCCCGAGTCGGCCGCGGCCGAGCTGCAGCAGGGCGTTGGCGATGGCCACGCCTTCCTGGCCCAGGGCGTCCCGGTACTCGTTGAGGATCGCGGTCTCGCGTGCGTAGACCAGCTTCGTGCCCCCGGACGCCTTGCGCGTCTTCCCGATGATGCGGGACACCTCGGAGCGGCGCGCCGCCGCCTCGATGATCGTGCGGTCAAGCTCGTTGATCTCCAGGCGGTAGGCCTGGATCTCGGCGTCCGACAGGGGATCATCGGTACCGCTGCTCAGTGTCGATTCGGCGGCGGAGTTCACGGCCTCATTCTCCGGCCCCTTCGAAGGTTCGCTCATGGTCGGTAATTCTACGTCCGCACGGGTTGTAGGGTGGACAAGACCCGAACACAGGGCCGTGAAATACAGCTGACGAGGAGCACCGCACAGTGAACCAGGGCATGTCCGACAACCCCTTCGACGGGCAGATCCCGTTCCCTGAGGACGCCTTTCCGGACGAGTCCGGGCAGGACGCAGGATGGGACGCCCCGCCGGAGGAGGACCTGCCCCCGGACGACGCCGGTGACCTGCTCAACGGTTTCGCGGCGGACTTCGCTGTCTCGGTCGCCCACCTCGCCCCACTGCCCGAACTGCCGCCGGAGCCGCACTCCCCGGACATGACCTCGGGGAGTGCCGGTGCAACGTCCGCGCCGCAGCGGGCGACCGCTCCGGCGTCCCTGCGCACCGGGGGTGGCAACGGGCTGGCAGCCCGTGAAGAGGAGCTGCTTGCCGGGCTGAACCCGGCCCAGCGTGCCGCCGTGGTCCACCACGGGTCGCCGCTGCTCATCGTCGCCGGCGCCGGTTCCGGCAAGACCAGTGTGCTCACCCGACGGGTGGCGTGGCTGCTCGCCCACGGTGTCGCGCCCTGGCAGATTCTGGCGATCACCTTCACCAACAAGGCCGCCGCGGAGATGCGCGAACGTGTCACCGATCTGGTCGGCCCGGTCGCCGAGCGGATGTGGCTGTCCACCTTCCACTCCCTGTGTGTCCGTATCCTTCGGGCGAATGCTCAGCTCATCGAGGGGCTGAACACCAATTTCACCATCTATGACTCGGATGACCAGAAGCGTCTGATCACCATGGTGCTCAAGGACCACGACTGCGACCTCAAGGAGTTCGCTCCGCGCGCGGTGCTCAGCATCATCTCCAACTGGAAGAACGAACTGCAGGGGCCGGCCGAGGCGCTGAAGGAGACGCAGGAGGACGGCAACCGGCACCGCGAGCAGATCGCCCTGGTCTACCGCGACTACCAGGCGCGGCTGCGTGAATCGAACGCCGTGGACTTCGACGATCTCATCGGCGAGGTCGTCTGGATGCTGCAGGCCAACCCGGCGGTGGCAGACCATTACCGCCGCCGGTTCCGCCATGTGCTCGTCGACGAGTACCAGGACACCAACCACGCCCAGTACGTGCTGGTTTCCACGCTCGTGGGGGAGGGGCCGGGTGCCGGCGAACTGTGCGTGGTCGGTGACGCGGACCAGTCGATCTACGCCTTCCGTGGTGCGACGATCCGGAATATCGAGGAGTTCGAGCGCGACTACCCGCATGCCGAGACGATCCTTCTGGAACAGAACTACCGCTCCACCCAGAACATCCTCTCGGCGGCGAACGCCGTCATCGCCCGGAACCAGGGGCGCCGCGAGAAGAAGCTGTGGACGGATTCGGGTGACGGCCCGCTGATCGGCGGTTACGTCGCCGACAACGAGCATGACGAGGCCCGGTTCATCGCCCAGACCATCGACCAGCTCGTCGACGACGGGGACGCCACCTACGGCGATATCGCGGTGATGTACCGGACGAACAACTCCTCGCGCGTGGTCGAGGATGTGCTCGTGCGTTCGGGCCTGCCCTACAAGGTCGTCGGTGGTACGCGGTTCTACGAACGACGGGAGATCCGGGATGTGGTGGCATACCTCAAGGTCCTCGACAACGCCGAGGACACGATGGGCCTGCGCCGCATCATCAACACCCCGCGCCGCGGTATCGGCGACCGGGCGATTTCGCAGGTCAGCGTGCACGCCGAGAACATGGACCTCAGCTTCGCCGGTGGTCTGCGTGCCGCGGCGGCCGGCGAGGTGCCGGGCCTGAGTTCCCGGGGACGCAACGCCATCGCCGGGTTCCTGGAGCTCATGGACGGTCTGCGCGAGGATCTGCCCGGCCATGTCATGGAGGCGTCCGACGGATCCTCCCTGGAGATCCCCGATCTGGGCGCGGTGATCCGTGACGTCCTGGACCGCACGGGCTACACCACGGAACTGGAGAAATCGAACGATCCGCAGGACGGCTCCCGGCTCGACAACCTCCATGAGCTGGTCTCCGTCGGCCATGAGTTCTCCCAGGAGGCCGCGAATCTCGCCGCCTATGAGGCGATGCCGGACACTGCAGGTGGTACCGCGGCGCAGCAGGAGAGTGGCGCTGCATCTGACGCAGATGCTGCCGCGGACGCCGTGCTCTCCGAGGGCGAGCCGGCACCGGGCAGCCTCCAGGCATTCCTGGAACGCGTCAGCCTGGTCGCGGACGCGGACCAGATTCCCGGTGAGGAGCAGGAACTCATCACGCTGATGACCCTGCACACCGCCAAGGGGCTGGAATTCCCGGTGGTCTTCCTCACCGGGTGGGAGGACGGCCAGTTCCCGCACCAGCGTGCACTGGGCGATCCCACCGAACTGTCCGAGGAACGGCGTCTGGCCTATGTCGGCATCACGCGTGCCCGTCAGCGGCTGTATCTCTCGCGCGCGGTGACGCGGTCATCCTGGGGGACGCCCGCCAACAATCCGCCCTCGCGCTTCCTTGACGAGATCCCCGGTGAACTCATCGACTGGATCCGTGAGGAGCCGACTCCGTCCTGGGGTGGTGGCTGGGGGTCGTCGACCTCCGGTGGTTACGCCGACGGTACGAGCTTCGGTGGTGGAGGCTTCGGTGGCGGCTACGGCGGCGGGTCCGGTTACGGTTCCCGCCAGTCGTCCTCTCCCGCCCCCAGGCGCAAGGCACCGTCCTCGCCACTGTCCGGCGGGAAGCCACTGGAACTGGCCGTGGGGGACCGGGTCAACCACGACAAGTACGGGCTCGGCACGGTCAAGACCGTCGACGGGTCCGGGGTGCGCGCCACCGCCACCATCGACTTCGGAGCCAGTGGAACGGTTCGGCTCATGCTGATCGGTGGAGTCCCGATGGAGAAGCTCTAGAGCCGAATCCGGAACGGACAAGGTATCTCGAATCCGGGGGTAACAGTACTGAAAAAATAGGTAACCGGGTATTTACGTGTTTGGGGGTGTCAGTATGTGGATTTGCTGCTAGATTCCAGGGAACACACTGAATCTGCTGGGGTGTGAATGGCGGGTGACCACCGTCGACAGGCCGTTGACCGCGGCCCACCACATTCCAGCCTCTCCCGGAAGACTGCCCACAACATGCTCAGATACATTCTGTAGAGCGTGGCCACCTGGTTGGGCGTGATCGTCATCGCGACGAATCTCGCCTGGTTCCTGGCCGCTACCTTCCTTGATCCACGGTCGAATTATGTCGGTCGGCGTCCTCCGATGTCGCCGGAACAGATCGACGATATTCTCACACCGCTGAACCTCAGCCCGAACCAGCCTCTGCTGGAACGGTGGTGGTCCTGGATCACCGGGGTGGTCCTCCACTGGGACTGGGGGACTTCTCCGATCGGAGACTCCGTCAACGAGCAGGTCGGTTACCGGATGTGGACTTCCGCCCAGTTGCTGCTGCTGGCGACGATCCTCTCCGTGGTCATCGGTGTCGCCGTCGGCGTCTACACCGCCTCCCGCCAGTACAAGGTCGGTGATCGTGTCTGGCAGGGTATCTCGATCGTCACCCTGAACCTCCACGTCGTCGTCGTCTCCGTCGCCGTGGTCACTGTCGGCCGGTGGATCAACGACACCTCCGACAGCCGCATCTTCTACGTCACCGGATCCAGGAACTCCGACGTCCACGGGTTCTTCCCCGTGCTCGTCGACGTCGCACAGCATCTGATTCTCCCGACCATCTCCCTGGTGATCATCACCTACGCCACCTACCACATGCTGCAGCGCAGCCTGCTGCTCGACAATCTCGGTGCAGACTACGTCCGTACTGCCCGGGCCAAGGGCCTGGGCCGCGGCAAGGCCATCCGCCGTCACGCGCTGCGGACTTCGCTGATCCCGGTCGACACCAACGTCGCCTTCTCCATCCCCGGCATCTTCGTCGGAGCCATCATGACCGAGAAGATCTTCGGGTGGAACGGCATGGGTCAGTACACGATCGACACCATCACCAGAAACGACGTCAACGGAGCCGTCGCCGTCGCCGCCTTCGGGGCGGTCGCCACCGCGCTCGGTGCGGTGCTCTCCGACATCCTTGTCGTCATCCTCGACCCGAGAGTGCGGGTGAACTGACATGACCATCCAGAATCTCCAGGACGCGGCCTCTGCCCCGGACCCGCAGGAGCCCCCGGTCACTGTGGCGAAGCGCCGCGGCACCAGCAAGACCATGCTCTACGTCCGCCGGTTCCTGCGGAACAGGATGGCGGTCGTCGGCGTGGTGATCTTCGTCTTCCTTGTCCTGGCCGCCGTTGTCGGGCCGCACCTGACGAAGTGGTCCTACAGTGACCCCGACTTCCTCAACCTCTCGACCGAGCCTTCCGGTGAACACTGGTTCGGTACCACGGACGCCGGCAACGACCTCTTCGCGCAGACCGTCCACGGCCTCGGCCGGTCGCTGACCATCGCCCTGCTCGTCGCCTTCGGTACCACGATCATCTCTGCCCTGATCGGCACCGGAATGGCGCTCTACGGCGGACGCGTCGAGAAACTCCTGCTGTGGATCATCCACCTGCTGCTCGCCGTGCCGTCCTTCCTCTTCATCGCACTCATTGTCGGTGGCTCCGGCGGTGACTGGAAGGCCCTGACCCTGGTGCTCATCGTCTTCGGCTGGATGATGGCGGCCCGCGTGATCTGGTCGATGGCGCTGTCGGTCCGCGAGAACGACTACATCCGCGCCGCCGGCTACATGGGCGTCAGCAGGGCCCGCACCATTGTCCGCCACATGATCCCGAACATCGGCTCCCTGCTGGTCATCCAGTTCACCCTCGCTGTCGTCTCCACCATCGCCAGCGAGACGGGCCTGTCCTTCCTGGGCCTCGGTGTGAAACTGCCGGATGTCTCCCTCGGTACCCTCCTGCAGGTCGGCACCGGCAACCTCACTGCCGCTCCCTGGCAGTTCTGGTTCCCGGCGGGAGCGCTGACCCTGCTCACGGTGTCCATCGCCTTCATCTCCGACGGCCTGCGTGCCGCCCTCGACCCCAACTCTTCGGCAGGAGGCCGAGCATGACCGGCACCAGCACAGACACCCCCGTCCTCTCGGTCCGTGACCTCTCCGTTTCCTTCCCCTCGGAGGCCGGCACGGTCAACGCCGTCCGTGGCGTCAGTTTCGACCTCTACCGGGGCCGCGCCCTCGGCATCGTCGGCGAGTCCGGCTCCGGCAAGTCCGTCACCTCCATGGCCGCGATGGGCCTGCTCCCGGACTACGCGAAGATCACCGGGTCGATCACCTACGACGGCCGCGAACTCGTCGGTATGTCCGACCGCGAGATGTGCGACATCCGCGGCAACGGCATCGGCATGATCTTCCAGGATCCGCTGACTGCCCTGACCCCGGTCTTCACCGTCGGCGACCAGATCGTCGAGGCGATCCTCTGCCACCAGAACGTGTCGAAGTCTGCGGCCTGGAAGCAGGCCGTCGAGCTGCTCGACCTGGTCGGTATCCCGGAACCGGACAAGCGTGTCCGATCGTTCCCGCATGAGTTCTCCGGCGGCATGCGCCAACGCGCGGTCATCGCCATCGCGATCGCGAACAACCCCCGCGTCCTCATCGCCGACGAGCCGACCACCGCGCTCGACGTGACCGTCCAGGCCCAGGTGCTCGACGTCATCCGACTGGCCCAGCGGGAGACCGGCGCGGCGACGATCATGATCACCCACGACATGGGCGTCGTCGCCGGCACCGCCGACGACGTCATGGTGATGTACGCCGGGCGACCGGTCGAGCGGGCAGGGGTGGACGCCCTGTTCACCGAACCGAAGATGCCCTACACCGTCGGTCTCCTCGGCTCCACGCCGCGGGTCGACCGGCCGGCCACCGAATCGCTCACCCCGATCACCGGCACCCCGCCGTCCCTGGTCGACCTGCCCCACGCCTGCACCTTCGCGCCGCGGTGTCCGGTGGCCACCGACGCCTGCCTCGACGGTGAGCCGGAGCTGACGGCCCTGGCGAACGCCCCGGAACGGGCCACCGCGTGCATCCGCTCCGAGGAGATCTCCGGCGGAAAGCTCGACGGCAAGGATCTCTTCGCCGCGCCCACACTTCCGGCGGACATGTACGCCGGTGTCCCGCGTGAGGAGCGCGACCAGACCCTGGAAGTAACCAATCTCCACAAGTCCTTCCCCCTGGTCAAGGGTGCCCTTGTCAAGCGCCGCATCGGTACGGTGGACGCCGTCAAGGGTCTCACCTTCGAGGTCCGGGCGGGGGAGTGCATGGCCATCGTCGGAGAATCCGGCTCCGGAAAGACCACCACCCTGCTCTAGATCATGGACCTCACCCCGCCGGAGGACACGACCATCCTCCTCGGTGGGAAGGACGCCGGGTCCATGAGCAACCGTGAACGCCGCGCGGTCCGCAAGGACATCCAGATCGTCTTCCAGGACCCGATGAGCTCGCTGGATCCGCGGATGACCATCAAGGAGA
Source organism: Corynebacterium variabile (assembly GCF_006539825.1). Lineage (GTDB taxonomy): Bacteria > Actinomycetota > Actinomycetes > Mycobacteriales > Mycobacteriaceae > Corynebacterium > Corynebacterium variabile. The sequence goes on along the minus strand of NZ_BJNT01000003.1, from coordinate 106,330 downwards.
TCATCGCCGAGCCACTGCATTCCCTCGGTTACGAGGGGGATGTCGACGACCGCGTCACCGAGATGATGGGGCTGGTGGGCCTGGACCCCGACCAGCCCGACCGGTTCCCCGGCCAGTTCTCCGGCGGTCAGCGCCAGCGCATCGGCCTGGCCCGCGCACTGGCGACCAACCCCAAGCTCATCGTCCTCGACGAGCCGGTCTCCGCACTGGATGTCTCGATCCAGGCCGGCGTCCTCAACCTGCTCAACGACCTCAAACGACGCCTCGGCATCTCCTTCCTCTTCGTCGCCCACGACCTCTCGGTCATCCGGCACCTCTCGGACCGCGTCGCGGTGATGTACAAGGGCGAGTTCGTGGAACAGGGAGACACCGACGAGGTCTTCGACCACCCGCAGCACGAGTACACGAAGAAGCTGCTCTCGGCGATCCCGGTCCCTGACCCGGCTGTCGAACGTGCCCGTCACGAGCGGGCGGCCACCACCCTGCAGAACAGCGGCTCGTAGAGCCGGACATGTCATGCGACCGCAGCACAGGAACCGGGACGGGCGCGGCCCACCCGGTCTGACCATGCCCTGACGTCCGTTCATCCCCCTTCTGACACGAGGAGAAGACCATGAAGCTCTACACCTCCGCACCGACACGTGGACGGCGGTGGCGCACCCGTAGCGTCCTCGCGATCTCCACGGCGACCATGCTCGCCCTCGCCGCCTGTGGCGGCAGCGACGACGACGGCCCCGAGGCCAGCGACTCCGGCTCTGTGGCCGCATCCGACATCAACGACAAGGACCGCGACGAGATCCAGGACGGTGGCGACGCCACCCTCTGGCTCGAGGAACTGTCCGAGCAGCAGAATCCCTTCCAGGCCGACGGCAACCTGTACACGAACTACGTCTGGGACTTCTACAATCCGCAGATGGTGCTCTTCGACGCCGAGGGCAACTTCCAGGCCAACCCGGACTACCTCACCGATGTCTCCGAGGAGACCGCGGACGGCAAGACCGTGGTGACCTACACCATCAATGACAAGGCCCAGTACAACGACGGCACGCCGCTGGACTGGACCGCCTTCGAGAACACCTGGAAGGCCAACAAGGGCGATGCCGAGGGCTACAACATCTCCAGCTCCGACGGCTACGTGCTCATCGATTCGGTCACCAAGGGCGACAACGACAAGAAGGCCGTCGTCACTTTCAAGCAGGAGTACCCGTGGTGGGAGGGACTGTTCAACTACGTCCTGCCGCCTCAGGTGAAGGACGCGGACACCTTCAACACCGCCTACCTCAAAAAGCTGAACCCGGAGTGGGGTGCCGGCCCGTACAAGGTCGACCGCGCCGACTTCAACACCGGTGAGGTCTCCTTCGTCAAGAACGAGAAGTGGTGGGGCGACGAGGGCAAGCTGGACAAGATCACCTACCGCTACCTGGAGGACCAGGCCAGCCTCAACGCCTTCCAGGCCGGTGAGTTGGACGCGACCCGGGTGGCCACCAAGGACCGCTTCGCCACGGCCTCGAACATGGGTGAAGGCAAGGCAGACATCCGCACCGCACTGCGTCCCTCCAACTACCTGGTCACCCTCAACGGCAAGTCCCCGCAGCTGGAGGATGTCGCGGTCCGTGAGGCCATCATGACCGGCATCGACCGTGAACAGCTGGCGAAGATCCGCTTCAACGGTCTGAACTACACCGAGGATCTGCCCGGCTCCTTCGTCCTCTTCCAGACCCAGGACGGCTACGACGACAACTTCGGGGCAGAGGTCTCCTTCGGCCCGGAGAAGGCCAAGGAACTGCTCGACGAGGCCGGCTGGACCGAGGGCTCCGGCGGCATCCGTGAGAAGGACGGGGAGAAGCTCTCCCCGAAGTACGTGCTGCTCGGCGATGACCCGGCGCAGAAGGCCCAGGCCACCGCGATCCAGAAGATGCTCAAGGACATCGGGGTGGACATGACCATCCAGGAGCGTCCGTCCTCCGACTTCTCGAAGGTGACCACGGAGCGCGACTTCGACATCTTCCAGATGGGGTTCAGCTCCACCGATCCCTTCGGTGTCGCCTACTTCGACCAGATCTACAACTCGGAGTCCGAGCTGAACAAGTCCGGTACCGGTTCTGCGGAATTGGACGCCAAGATCCGCGACCTGCAGCAGATCGGTGACCCGGACGAGCAGATCGAGAAGGCCAACGAGCTCGAGAAGGAGGCCTTCGCCGAGTACGGCATCATGCCGACCTTCAACGGTCCGGACATCTGGGCCGTCACCCCGGGCCTCGCGAATTACGGCGCACTCGGCTTCGCCAAGGTTCCCGTGCAGAACATCGGTTGGGAGAAGTAGTCTCCACGGAACAGCAGAGAACCCCCGCATCCTCACCGGGATGCGGGGGTTTTTCTGTGGTAGACGCCTGTGACAGTCAGGCTGTCCGGGGGAGCGGAGACTAGATCTGGACGCCGCGCTCGGCGAGCCAGCCCTGCGGGTCAACGGGGTTGACGCCGTCGGGGTAGACCTCGAAGTGGCAGTGCGGGCCGGTGGAGAAGCCGAGGTTGCCGACGCCGGCGATCTTCTGGCCGGCGGAGACCTGCTGGCCGACGGTGACGTCGATGGTCTGCATGTGGCCGTAGACGGTGATGGTGCCGTCATCGTGCTTGATGCGGACCCAGTTGCCGAAGCCGGAGGCGGGGCCGGCATCGATGATGGTGCCGGACTGGGCGGCGACGATCGGGGTGCCCAGCGGGGCGGCCAGGTCGATGCCCTTGTGCATGGTGCCCCAGCGGATCTCGTAGCCGGAGGTGTAGGTACCGTCTGTCGGCTTGACGGTCTGCGGGGTGCGGTTGAGGAGGTCCTGGGCGATACGCGCGGCGTTGAAGTCCAGGGCGCTGGTCAGCTGCGCATTGAGGTTGTCGAAGTTGAGGTCCTGCGGGGCGGCGAGGATCTGGGCTGCGGACTCCGCGGCCGGGGCCTCGGAGGAACCCTGGGCGAGAACCTTGGAGTCGGACGCGAGGGCGACGGTGGCGTCGTCCCGGTCTGCGGACTGGACGGTGGCGGCACCTGCACCCGCGGCACCGGCGGTGGCGACTCCGGTCACGGCGACGGCGGCGAAAGCCATCCGACGCTTGGCCGAGGTGTCCAACTTCCGGTGGCTGGTGTGCTGCTGCGCTTCAGTCATTGTCTGCAGTGTCTCCATGTGATCGTTCAGGGCCGTCCACCCTGGGCTTGTTACGTTCCAGTCGCTCATTTGTGACCGGATCGTTATCTAACGAGGTTGAACTCTAATGCGGACATGGTCCGTGAGCAACCTCTTCGGGCGAAAAATCACGGTTCAGCAACATCGGGGGAGGAGTGTGCGGGGGTGACTCGGGTGTGGTTCCACCCTGTACGGGCAGTTCATGACGCATTTGTGACTGATGTGACGGGGGTATCTGACAGAGTGTCCGAAATCCCTGGTGTGCCCTTCCCCGACGATGAGACCCTCGGCAGGCACAATGGGACGGGTGAACAACGAGAGCCACCGTCCCAGTCCCCGGTCACGTAACACCGGTCGCGGGTCGGAGGAGCGGCGCCGACGGGCGGGCACCTCCGGCCCGGAACGGGGGAGCGCCCGGAGTTCCTCCCGGAATGCCTCCCGCTCATCCACCACCGCCCGTGACACGTCCCGCGCATCCACCCGTGGTGTGACCCGGGACGTGACACGGGGCGGAGAGGGGTTCGTCGACGGTGCCCACGGTGCAGACCCCCGTGATCCGCGTCAACGCGCCGCTGCGCGGGCGTCGGGGCGTCCTGCTTCCCAGGGGCGCTTCGGTGCCTTCTGGTCGGTCTGGGGGCCGCACATCCGTCGCTTCGGTCCGGGGATTCTCCTCAACCACGGCGTGACCGTGGCCGTGGCACTCGTTATCGCCGTGGTCCTGGCGATCGGCACGACCTTCCGTGCCGTCCCCGCCTACATCGGGTCAGCGTGGCTGCTGTCCAATCTCGCCCCCGTGACGATCAGCGGGGCGTCTCTCGGTGCCGCACCCTTACTTCCTGCACTCCTGATCTTCGTCGCGCACTCCCGCCGGATCCGGACGACCTGCGGGACCACCGTCACGGTGCGCGGTATCCGTACCGTCGCCGTCCTGGGCATCCTCGTCCCGGCGGTGTTCACACTCATCGCCTGGCTGATGGTGTGGGACGCCTCGAAGGTCTTCGATGTCGCGCCACCCAATATCTTCCTCGCGTTGCTGACGACGGTGCTGCTCAACGGTGCCGTGGTCATCGCCGGACTGGGGCCGAAGATCTGGCGTGCCCTGCTGCTGCGTCGGGGCATGCCGACGTGGCCGGTCGAGTCGGTGCTGCTGGCCGACCGTTTCTTCAAGGTGCTGCTGCTCGTGGGGGCGGCCGTGGCGGCCATCGGTCTGCTCGTCAACCATGCTGCGGTGGGTCGTGCGTACGACATCGCCGGCGGGGCCGGTGGTGTGCTCGGCCTGACGCTGCTCAGTCTCGTCTACTTCCCGAACCTGGCGGTCGGCGCGACGTCGGTGATCATGGGCGGCGAGATGCACATCGGTGACGGCAGTGCCTCACTGTTCGCGGTGACGAACGCGAACATGCCGCCGCTGCCGGTGCTGGCCGTCATGCCGAATGACTCGATCCCGCTGGGGCCGGTGTGGCTGCTCATCCCCGCGGTCGCCGCCGTGGTGACGGTCTACCGCTGGTTCGCCGGACGCCGCTTCATCGAGTCACCACTGTTCACCGCGATGGGTGCGGGGCTGTGTGCCGCTGTCGCCGGCCTGCTCATCGCCTGGTTCGCGGGCGGTGAGCTCGGTTACTACGGGTCGACCGGACCGCTGCTGTGGCTGACACCGTTGCTGTTCCTCGGCTGGATGGTGCTGCCCTCCCTCGTCGTGTTCGGCTGGGTCGCCTGGTCAGGACGCCGCGTCACAGAGTCCGCCGGTGACTTTGCGGACGACTACGTGGACGACGAGGCCGCGGAGGACGTCGAAGAGTCTGCTGCCGAGGAGGACATCTCTGCCGGGTCTGCCGATGACGATTCTTCCGACGATGAGGAAGAGGCTGCAGAGGAACAGGACACGGAGGAGGACGCGGAGGAAGAGCCCACGTCCGACGACGCGCCTGAGACCGAGGCATCTGACGAGGCGGAGGAGCCGGGGGACGAAGGGGACGGCACCGCCGAAGAGGACCCGGATGATGACCCGGACGACGTCTCTGACGAGGCCGACGGGACAGAAGACGACAAGTGACGCTCCCGTCGCGGCGTCCTGCCTCCTGCCCCGGCATTCCCCGCGCGGACCGCACCCCGTAAAGTAGACGGGCGTGAGTGAGTCCACGCCCCCGGAGGTCCCCGTGCAGGGGAAACTGAACCCGACAGCACCCCTGCGGGTGGTCGTCCTGACCTCTGGTGAAGGCACACTGCTGCAGTCGATGATCGACACCCTCCACAACTCGGTCGAGATCGTCGCGGTGGGGGCCGACCGCCCGTGCCACGCCCTGGCGCGTGCCGCCGCTGCCGGACTGGACACCTTCCTCGTCGCGTACAACCCCGACCATGAGCCCGGCTACGACAGGGACGCCTGGAACCGTCGCATCGCCGACGCCGTGGCGTCCCGCCGTCCGGACATCATCGTCAGTGCGGGGTTCATGCGCATTCTCGGGGCAGAGTTCGTCGGCCGGTTCCGTGGCAGGATCATCAACACCCACCCCGCGCTGCTGCCCGCCTTCCCGGGGGCGCACGCGGTGGAGGACGCGCTGGCCTACGGCGTGGCACTCACCGGGTCCACCGTCCACCTCGTCGACGACGGCGTGGACACCGGCCCGATCATCGCGCAGCGGGAGGTCCCGGTTCTGCGCGGGGACACTCGGGCGTCACTCCACGAACGGATCAAGACGGTGGAACGGCGGCTGATCGTTGACGTCCTGCACCGCACGGCCCGGTACGGCTACACCATCGACGGACGAAAGGTCTGGATCAATGACTGAAACCACCCCCGACAACGGGCAGCGCCCGATCAAGCGCGCCCTGATCAGCGTCTACGACAAGACCGGTCTGGAAGAGCTGGCGCAGGGCCTGCACGCGGCCGGCGTCCAGATCGTCTCCACCGGCTCCACCGCCTCCCGCATCGCGGACGCTGGCGTGCCGGTCACCCCGGTCGAGGAGCTCACCGGCTTCCCGGAGTGTCTCGAGGGCCGTGTGAAGACGCTGCACCCGCGCATCCACGCCGGCATCCTCGCCGACACCCGTAAGGACGACCACCTGGCGCAGCTGAAGGACCTCGGTGTGGAGCCCTTCGACCTCGTCGTGGTGAACCTGTACCCCTTCACCGACACGGTCGCCTCCGGTGCAGACTTCGACGCCTGTGTCGAGCAGATCGACATCGGAGGCCCGTCGATGGTGCGTGCCGCCGCGAAGAACCACCCGTCGGTCGCGGTGGTCACCGACCCGGCCGAGTACACCAACGTCATCAATGCGGCGAATGCCGGCGGGTACACCCGTCGTGAGCGTACCCTGCTGGCCACCCAGGCATTCCGCCACACCGCGTCCTACGACGTCGCCGTGGCCACCTGGCTGACCGAGCAGACCGCCGAGGGCGAGTTCGCGCAGTTCCCCGAGTGGATCGGTGAGGTCCATGAGCGGGCCCACACCCTGCGTTACGGCGAGAACCCGCACCAGGCCGCCGCGGTGTACACGACCCCGGGCGCCACCGGCGGTCTGGCCAACGCCGAGCAGTTCCACGGCAAGGCCATGAGCTACAACAACTACACCGACGCGGACGCCGCGTGGCGTGCGGCCTGGGACCACGAGGATCCCTGTGTGGCGATCATCAAGCACGCGAACCCCTGCGGTATCGCCGTCGCCGCCGATGTCGCCACCGCCCATCGCGAGGCCCACGCCTGCGACCCGGTGTCGGCCTACGGCGGAGTCATCGCTGTCAACCGCGAGGTCAGCGTCGAGATGGCAGAGCAGGTCGCCGGCATCTTCACCGAGGTCATCGTCGCCCCCGGTTACGCCGACGGCGCGATCGAGGTGCTGAGCCAGAAGAAGAACATCCGTATCCTGGCCACCGAGGTCCCGGTCCGCGAGGGTTCCCTGGACCACAAGGACGTCTCCGGCGGCCTGCTCGTCCAGGCGACCGACCTGGTCGACGCCGCCGGTGACGACCCCGCCAACTGGACCCTCGCCGCCGGTGACGCCGCCGACGAGGCCACCCTCGCCGACCTGAAGTTCGCCTGGCGGACCGTGCGCGCGGTGAAGTCCAACGCGATCCTGCTGGCCAAGGGTGGTGCCACCGTCGGCGTCGGCATGGGTCAGGTCAACCGTGTCGACTCCGCCAAGATCGCCGTCGAACGCGCCAACACCCTGGCCGGCGACGAGAAGCGTTCGGTCGGTGCGGTCGCCGCGTCCGACGCCTTCTTCCCCTTCGCCGACGGCTTCGAGGCACTTGCCGAGGCCGGCGTGACCGCTGTCGTACAGCCGGGCGGTTCCGTCCGCGACCAGGAGGTCATCGACGCCGCCGTGAAGGCCGGTGTCACCATGTACCTCACCGGTGAGCGTCACTTCGCCCACTAGTTTCGCCTACGGTGGCGGGCATGGATCCCGTCACCGCACTGCGCACCATGGAGCGCCAGGGCACCAGCACCGCTGATGCCCTGGCGCTCTTCGATTCCCTGCCTCCGGTGCAGGTCGAGGACATGCTGGGCAACTGGCACGGAGCGGAGGTGTCGACCGGCAATCCGCTGGACGGCGTCCTCGAACTCTCGGGCTGGCACGGCAAGCGGTACTACTCTGCCGAGGACGCCCACCCGCTGGTCATGGCGGGACGCCGCGGGCTGTTCGCGGTCAATCCGGCGCTGGTTCCGATGGGCCTGGCGATGAGGACGGCTCCGGTGCTGCGTCGGCTGAAGCTCGGGAGAGCGGTGCGGGCTCTGCTGCCGGTGGCGAGGACCGGGAAGCCGGCAGCCCGGCTTCGGATGGTGGAGTACCGCGGGGTGGTCTCCGGGACGATGGTCTACGACGCACTGCCGGTCAACGACCATATCCGACGCGTGGACGAGGACACCCTCTTCGGTGCCATGGACTTCCGTGCACTGGATGAACCGTTCATGTTCACGCTGCACCGGGAGTAGTGACCACCCCCGTTCCGACGGTGAACCGGGAGTTAGCCTCGGAGCATGGACACCATCCGGACATCACCGACAGCGGCACGCACGGCATTGTCCGTTGCGGCCGTCGCCGGCGTGGTCCACGGTGCGTTCAGCCTCTACTGGGGCGTCGGCGGCTCATGGCTGGTGGACACACTGGGAGAGGACCTCGTCGAGCAGTGGGAGGACAATGCCGCGGCGCTGCTGCCGGTCGGCGCAGTGAAGATCCTCGCCGCCCTGCTGCCGCTGCTCCTGTTGCGGACGCCGACTCAACCGTCCCTGTGGCCCCGGCTGCTCCGGGCGGTGAGCTGGGCCGGGGCGGTGCTGCTCATCCTGTGGGGCGGGATCAACACCGTCGCCGGCAACCTCGTCCTGTCCGGGATCGTGGAACCGGACGGCGGCTACGACCACGACGGGATGGTCGGCCACGCCTGGCTGTGGGGCCCGCTGTTCCTCATCTGGGGTGTGACGCTGGTGGTCGGGCTGTTGCTCAGTCGGCGGGCGTCACGCGTCCGGAACTGACGTGCAACTCCCGTTGTCCACCCTGTGTCCGTGCGTTCTCGAGCCACCGTCGGTCGTGGGTGACGGTGACCACTGCACCGGGGAAGTCCACCAGAGCCTCCTCCAGCTGTTCGACGAGCTCCGAGGTGAGGTGGTTGGTGGGCTCGTCGAGCAGGAGCAGGTCACCGGGTGCGGTGAGAGTGACCGCCAGTTCGAGACGTCGGCGCTGCCCGACGGACAGATCAGCGACCGCTCCGGTCAGGGCATCCGGAGGAAAGAGACCGAGTGTGCCGAGTGCGGCCGTGGCGTCCTCCCGGTACATGCCGCTGGCGCGTGCGAAAGTGTCGACGAGGGCGGTACATCCGTCGCCGTCCGGGGTCGCGAGTGACTGCCGGAGCCACGAGACGCGCAGCCCAGCGGAGGTCTGCCGGTGCCGGGGATCGCCGAGTTCACCGGCAAGGACGCGGAGCAGTGTGGTCTTGCCCGCTCCGTTGGGTCCGGTCACCAGCCAGCGGTCACCGGGCCGGATCTCCAGAGTGGAGTCCAGGTACAGCGGCGGCATGTCGTCGGGCAGTTCCAGATGTCCGGGGAGGAGTGTCACCAGCGGCATCGAGGTGTCTGGATCGCCCAGCCCAGCGCCGGCCATGTCCGCGGAGCGAAGGACAACGGGTCAGTGGGGACCTCGGCGGGTGCCGACCTCAGTTGTGCTGCCCGGGCCTTGGCCTGCCGGATCCGGCCGGTGGCGCCGTGGTCGGCGCTGCGGGTGCGGAAGGCGCCGTGGCCGAAGCCGGGTTTCTCCCGGCTTCGGGGGATCTCGGAGCTGAGCAGTGCATTCGTCACGACGAGCTTGTCAGCACGCGCCAGCTCAGTGCACCAGAGCTCGTACTCCCGTCGGATCCGGAGTCGCTCGGCGTCCCGGGCCCGGAGATAGCCGCGGTATCCGTCACCGTACCTGTGGAGGTGGGCGTCCCGGATCTCGATGATGTCGCGGGCGAACCGGTCCAGAAAGGACCGGTCATGGGTGACCACGATGAGGGCGTCCCGGTGGGTGTCGAGTTGACGCTCCAGCCAACGCACGGCGTCCTCGTCGAGATCGTTGGTCGGTTCGTCGAGCAGCAGCAGGTCAGCGCCGGAGCACAGGGCGGCGGCGAGTGACAGTCGGGCGCGCTCACCACCGGAGAGTTCAGCGACCGGACGCGCGCGGCCCAGCGCTCCGAGACCGAGCTGGTCGAGGGCGGCGTCCAGCCGGCGGTCGAGGGTGGGGCCACCGCGGGACTCGAAAACGTCGTTGAGCTCGGACAACTGGTCCAGGAGCGAGGGAAGCTCCGCGGCGGGCGCCACTTCGAGCGCTCCGGTGACCTCGGTGATCGCCCTCTCGAGCGTCCGTATGTCGTGGAGGAGGTGGTCGATCGCCTGGCTGACAGTGGCGTCGGCGGCGAAGACGGGGCCCTGTTCGGCCACGGCGAAGCCGCCGGGCAGGTCCACCTCCCGGTCGCCGGAGGTGGGGGTGACAGTGCCGGCGAGAACGCTGAGCAGGGTGGACTTCCCGGATCCGTTGTCGCCGATGACGGCGATACGGTCCTGTGGGCCGACAACGAGGTCGACCCGGTCGAGCACGGTCCGGTCGGTGAAAGTCACGGTGAGTTCGCGCAGGGACGCAGTGGATGATGGTCGGGACATGGTGAACTCCTCGGCGTGCGGAGACACGCTGCAGGTGGTTCTCTTCCCCAGGAGAGAACCGGAATCGGATCGGGGACCGACACGCATCCCCGTTCAGACGGCGACGGCGTGCTCAGGACCCACCACGGAGGATGTCCTCGACGCGGCGTCCGGATCTAGTGAATCAGAGTTCCCATGGGTCTGACCGTAGCACGGGATCCGTATCCTGAACCTCACAGCGCGCCAACCGGACAGGGAGAGTGACGATGCCGGCACGACGGATCCTGGACAACGAGGAACACCTCGCCGTGATCGAGATGGTGCGGGACGTGGTCACCAACCGGCTGGCCCCGCAGGTCGCGAAGATCGAGGAGGCGAGGCAGTTTCCGCAGGACGCGTTCCGGATGCTCGGTGAGATCGGCGTGCCCGGCATGGTCTACCCCGAGGAGCTCGGTGGTGCGGGGATGCCGACCGAGCTGTATCTGCAGACACTGGAGGAGATCGGGGCGTTGTGGGCCTCAGTGGCCGTGGGAGTTTCCGTCCACACACCGAGCTGTTTCCCGCTCGCCACTTTCGGTACCCGCGAGCAGCAGCAACGGTGGTTGCCGGAGATGCTCGGCGGTACGCAGGTCGGCGCCTACAGTCTGTCGGAGGCGCATGCCGGATCTGACCCCGCTGCGTTGGCGATGAGGGCCAGACGGGAGGGAGACTCGTACGTGCTCAACGGCTCCAAGGCGTGGGTGACCAACGGTGGCTTCGCCGACTTCTACACGGTCATGGCGAGGACCAGTGGCGAGCCCGGTGACGGGAAGGGCATCAGCTGCTTCCTGGTCCCGGCGGATACACCGGGGTTCTCGGCGGGGCCACCGGAGCGGAAGATGGGGCTGACCGGGTCACCGACCGCGGCGCTGACCTTCGACGATGTCCGTATCCCCGCCGACCAACGGATCGGCGAGGAGGGACAGGGACTGAAGATCGCCCTGGCCGCACTCGACTCGGGTCGGTTGGGCATCTCTGCGTGTGCGACCGGGCTGGCCCAGGGTGCGCTGGACGCGGCGGTGGACTACGCGCAGGAGCGGGAGACCTTCGGCCAGCCGATCATCGAGCACCAGGGGCTGGCGTTCCTGCTTGCGGACATGGAGGCGGCCGTCACCTCGTCGCGGGCGACGATGCTCGCCGCCGCCAGGCTGAAGGACCTCGGGGAGCCCTTCGCCGAGGAGGCGTCCGTGGCCAAACTCGTCACCACCGACAGTGCCATGAAGGTCACGACTGATGCGGTGCAGGTTCTCGGTGGTGCGGGGTACACCCGCGACTTCCCGGTGGAGCGCTACATGCGTGAGGCGAAAGTCATGCAGATTTTCGAGGGGACCAACCAGATCCAGCGGATGGTCATCGCCCGGCACCTGCACCGGGACAACAGCGGTCCGCTGCGTTCATCCCGCACATGAAGTGGACTCCGCCGCCCGGTGCAGTGGAGGAGGAACACAGGAACACGCCGGGGACACCGGTGTCATAGGGACGCAGCAGCCGGGGACGGGCCAGCAGTTGGACGAGGTCGTTGGCCCCGCCGGAGATGTCCCCGCCAATATTGTTTCGTCCTGTGGCCTCTACTCCCGCCGGGTCGGACGCGGACCAGTCCACGACGTGGTCACGGAAGCCGGGGGCGGCGTCCTCGATCTGTGCGGTGACCAGGTCAAAGGTGTCCTGTGCCGTTCCGGTCCATCCGGCCGGAACGTGGGCGTAGGCCCACACCGGGTTGAGCTGCCGGTTGTCGTAGACGACGGTGCGGCCGGGATCCGCGAGCCAGGGTTGACCGACGAGGGTGAAAGGACGTCGGGGGAGTCGCCCCTGCCAGCAGTCCTTCTCCGCCGCGGCGACCTGGTCGGCGGTGCCGCTGAGGTGGACGGTGGCGGCGCGCCGGGCATCCGGCGAGGACCAGGGGATCCCATCCTCGATGGTGTAGTCGACCTTCGCCACCGCGGGGCCACGGTGGAACCTGCGCCAGGACCTGGCGACACGGTCCGGGACCCGGTCGCCGAGGATCCGGGCGGCGTCCTCCACGGAGGTGTCGAGGAGAAGAACATCCGCCCCTGAGACCTGGGACACGTCGGTGACCTGCATCCCGGTCACCACCGAACCTCCGAGGGCGGCCAGTTCAGCCAACATGGCGTCCGCCATGGACTGTGATCCGCCGACGGCGACGGGCCAGCCGTGGGCGTGGCCGGCGACGGTGAGCAAGGTGCCCGCGGCCGAAGACCCGGGCAGGTTCAGCGGGGTGAACGCGTGCGCCATGATCCCGGCAAGTAACGCGCGTGCCTCGGGGGAACGGAAGCGTCCCCAGGACCAGGACGCCGGTAGCCCGGCCTGTACCCCGAACCCGGCGAAGAGCAGCGGGTGTCGGGGAACATGGAGTATCGGGCGCAGGAACTCGTCGGTGACTTTGGCCGCCCGGTCAGCCCGGTCTCCCAGAGGTCCGAAGAACGCCTGCCAGATGCGGCCGTCTGTTCCGGGGAGTCCGGCAGCGGTGTCCACCACCGAGGTGTGCAGTGTCGCGGAGCGGGTGGTGTCGAGGACGTGTACGGCGTCCACCGGTGCGGTGGCGAGCTCCAGCCCGTGACCGGCCAAAGCCTGTCCGAACTCCCCGAAAAACGGGGAAGCCTGGGCGAGGGGGAAGGTGGTGGCGCAGTGGTCGTGGCGCACGCCGTGGGTATCGGTGCTGCTGCGAAGACCCCCTCCGGCCGTGTCCGCGGCCTCGACCACGGTGACCTTCACCCCGGCCCGGGCCAGCACGAGCGCGGCGGCCAGACCGTTGGGTCCGGAGCCGACGACGGTGGCGGCGTGGGGTGGTCGGGACAGCATGCCCCGACTGTAGTGGGGTTCAGTCGTTCCGGACGATGCCGTCAGAGAGGATGCCCGCCCAGCGGTCGATGACCCGCCGGCGGTGCTCGGAGTTATCGACGAGCACGGCACCGAGGCCGAGACCGCGGGCCAGGTCGACTGTCATCCGCAGCAGTTCCCGGGTGGCATGGTCGGAAAGGTCGGCATCCAGGGCCAATCCCATGAGTTGGTGGACTTCCCTGGCGTAGCGGCTGTCTGCCGCGATGATCAGGTCCCGGAGCTCGCCCTCAGGACCGGCAGCGGCGGACCAGACGTGCAGCGCAGCCCGAAAGGAATCGCTGGCAAACGATTCTGCCACCAGCCTGACGACATCCTCGGTGGAGGCTCCGTCCGGCCCCGTGGGCAGGTCAGCAACGGCAGTCCGCAGCTGATGGGTGAGAGCGTTGAAGAATTCGGTGACGGTTTCCTCGATGAGGACGTCCCGGGTCGCGAAATGGTGCTGTGCCGCTCCGCGGGACACGCCGGCCTCACTGGCCACGGCGCTGACGGTCGTCGCCGCTGCACCCTGTCCGGAGAGCACGGTGACAGCGGCGTCGAGCAGCTTCCGCCGGGTCTCGCGGCTGCGGTCCTGCTGGGGGGTGCGTGGCACGGACTCCTCCTGTCGCCTCTGTGCGGACGGGGCTGCATGTCGTGGAACAGGGTAGCAGTAGGTCGGCCTCTGTCCGAGAGGGACAGCGACGAAAACAGTCAGCATTGACTGGTTAGGGGCAATCCGATACTGTGCTGCGTTTCACAACACAACAACAGAAGAATCGAATTTCACGGAGTCACCGCGCCTGATATGAACTCATTTCTCCCCTCCGTCCCCGGCCACCACCACTGCGACCATCGACCCGTTGCGTGGAGGTACGACTGGCCCTCCGTTGTCCGTGCCGGCGTCCCAGGCGCTGGCGGGCCGGACAATCGTGATGTCGGGCGGGTCCCGCGGTATCGGCCGTGAGATTGCCCTGGCCGCCGCCCGGCCCGGCGCCAGTGTTGCGATGCTCGCCAAGACAGCAGAGCCTGACCTCCGCATTCCGGGGACGATGTTCTCCGCTGCGAAATTGATCGAGGAGGCGGGTGGTCACGCGCCCCCGTCGTCGGTGACGTGCGGAAAGGTGAGGATACTGCCCGTGTCGTCGATGAGACTGTCGAGCAGTCCGGTGGTGCGGACATCGACCTGAATAACGCCAGTTCGATCAACCTCCACCCCACGAAGGGCCTGCCGTTGAATCGGCTGGACCTCGTGCTGGACATCAACATCCGCGGTTCTCTCGCACTGACCCGGGCGGTCCTGCCGTATCTGTGGGAGTCCGACCACGCGCGCATTCTCACCCTGTCGCCGCCGGTCAATCTGGAGGAGTGGATCGGCAGCTACCCGGCCTATGTCGTCGGCAAGTTCGGTATGTCGGTGCGAGGCATGGTCAGCGGGTATACGCTCGTCGACTCCGACGTGTTCCGGTCTGCCGGCGTCGCGGACGTGTCCGGTTACGGCGGTGAAGAGCCGCTGGAGATCGACCTGTTCCTGTAACGGTCCAGAGGGGGGGAGTATGTTCCGGTATTTCAACACCACCAGTCAGTGATGATCGGATATTGCCGTGGTGCCCCCTGCGCCACCCCCGTATAAGGGTGTTCTTTCCTGACCATTGCCAGGTGGAACACCGGAACGACGTGCAAGTCCAAAACAATCAAGTGTGATTGCTATCCGATGTGACCTGTGTCATATACACTCGCTGCAGCGACGAAACATTCGCTTTCCAACATGGAAATGATGACCAGGAAGGACGCCACCGTGACGACTGTGACGGCATCCACCGATACGGCACCGACCACCGGGTTCGCCGATCTCACCGCCGAACTCCGCGACCGCATTGAACGCGCCCGTCGCGGGGGAGGGGACAAGGCCCGGGAGCGCCATCTCTCCCGCGGCAAGATGCTGCCGAGGGACCGGGTGAACTCCCTGCTCGACCCCGGCAGCCCCTTCCTCGAGGTGGCGCCGCTGGCCGCCGAGGACATGTACGACGGTCGGGTCCCCGGAGCCGGCATCGTCGCCGGTATCGGACTCGTCGAGGGGCGCCTCTGTCTCATAGCCGCCAATGACGCGACTGTCTCCGGCGGTACCTACTACCCGGAGACGGTGAAGAAGCACCTGCGCGCCCAGGAGATCGCCGAAGCCAACCGGCTGCCCTGCATCTACCTGGTGGATTCCGGTGGCGCTATGCTGCTGCAGCAGGACGAGGTATTCCCGGACCGCGACCATTTCGGCCGGATCTTCTACAACCAGGCGCGGATGTCCGCCCGCGGAATCCCGCAGCTCTCCGCCGTCATGGGTTCCTGCACCGCCGGCGGCGCCTACGTCCCGGCGATCTCCGACGAGACCGTCATCGTCGACGGCCAGGGCACCATCTTCCTCGCCGGTCCGCCGCTGGTGAAGGCCGCCACCGGCGAGGACGTCACCGCCGAGGAACTCGGTGGCGGTGCCATGCACTCCCGGGTCTCCGGTGTCACCGACCACCTCGCCGCCGATGACGCGGACGCCATCCAGCGCATCCGCGACATCGTCGCCACCCTGCCGGAGGACGACCCGGCCGCCCCGGTCGAGCCGTACACCTCCCGGGACCAGACCGACCTCTACGACATCGTCCCCACCGACCTGAAGACCCCCTACGACGCCCGCGAGGTCATCGAGGTCATCACGGACTCCGGCTCCGTCCACGAATTCAAGGCGGAGTACGACAACTCCGTGGTCACCGCCTTCGCCAGGATCGAGGGCCACCGCGTCGGCGTCATCGCCAACAACGGCGTCATCTTCGCCGAGGGAGCGGTGAAGGCCGCCCACTTCATCCAGCTCTGCGAGCACCGCGGCACCCCGCTGCTCTTCCTGCAGAACACCACCGGCTTCATGGTCGGAAAGTCCTACGAGGAGGGCGGCATCGCCAAGCACGGCGCCAAGATGGTCACCGCAGTGGCCACGGCGACCGTCCCCAAGCTCACCGTCATCACCGGCGGTGGCTTCGGCGCCGGCAACTACGCCATGTGCGGCCGTGCCTACTCACCGCGCTTCCTGTGGACCTGGCCGAACTCGAAGGTCTCCGTCATGGGCGGACCGCAGGCGGCGATGACGCTGTCCACCGTCCGCGGGGCCAAGGTGACCCGCGAGGGAGGGGAGTGGACGGACACCGACCGGGAGGACTTCGAGCGTCCGATCCGGGACCTCTTCGAGGAGAAGTCCAGCTGCTGGTACGGCACCGCCCGACTGTGGGACGACGGGGTCATCGACCCCGCCGACACCCGCCGCGTCCTCGCCATGGCCCTGGGCGTCTGCGCCCGGGTCCCGCGGGACACCACCACCGACACCACCGCCGCCGGTTTCGGCGTGTTCCGGATGTGAGAGGACAGAAGACCATGTTCGATACCGTGCTCATCGCCAACCGCGGCGAGATCGCCTGCCGCGTCATCCGCACCGTCCGGGACATGGGCCTGCGTTCCGTCGCCGTCTACTCCGACGCCGACGCGGACGCCCCGCATGTCGCCCTGGCGGACACCGCCGTCCGGCTCGGCCCGGCCGCTGCCGCCGAGTCCTACCTCAACATCGACCGCGTCATCGCCGCGGCGCTCGCGTCCGGGGCCGGCGCGATTCACCCCGGCTACGGATTCCTGTCCGAGAACGCCACCTTCGCCCGCGCCTGCGAGGACGCCGGGATCGTCTTCATCGGCCCGCCGGCGGACGCCATCGAAGGCATGGGTGACAAGATCACAGCCCGCGCCACCGTCGAGGCCCGTGACGTGCCCACCGTGCCCGGCATCTCCCGCCCGGGGCTCACCGACGCCGAACTCATCGCCGGAGTCACCGGCACCGACGGGGGAGCGGGTGTGGAATTCCCCGTCCTCATCAAGCCCTCGGCCGGTGGCGGCGGCAAGGGCATGCACGTTGTCGCATCGCCGGATGATCTGGCCGACACCCTCGTCGGCGCGCGCCGGGAGGCGGCGTCCTCCTTCGGCGACGACACCCTGTTCATCGAGCACTTCGTGGACACCCCCCGCCACATCGAAGTCCAGGTGATGGCGGACGCCCACGGCAATGTCGTGCACCTCGGCGAGCGTGAGTGCTCGCTGCAGCGTCGCCACCAGAAGGTCATTGAGGAAGCGCCCTCCGCACTGCTCGACGAGGAGACCCGGGCCCGCATCGGCGAGGCGGCCTGTGACGCCGCCCGCTCCTGCGGCTACCGCGGCGCCGGAACCGTGGAGTTCATCGTCTCGGCGAAGCGTCCCGACCTCTTCTTCTTCATGGAGATGAACACCCGCCTGCAGGTCGAGCACCCGGTCACCGAACTGGTCACCGGTCTCGACCTGGTCGAACTGCAGATCCGCGTCGCTCAGGGGGAGCCGCTGCCGGTGTCCCAGGGGGACATCACCCTGACCGGCCACGCGATCGAGGCCCGCGTCTACGCCGAGGACCCCTCGGCCGGATTCCTGCCCACCGGCGGTACCGTCACCTCGCTGCGCTGGCCCACGGCCCCCGGCATCCGGGTCGACACCGGCATCCGCGCCGGTCAGGTGATCGGTTCGGACTACGACCCGATGCTCGCCAAGGTCATCGCCTCCGGTCACGACCGTGCCGAGGCCATCGGCAGGTTGGACGCCGCGCTGGCCGGAACACTGCTCAGCGGACTCGGCTCCGACGCCGGTGAAGGCACCAACATCGACTTCAGCCGGTACCTCCTCGCCGACGACGCTGTCCGCGCCGGGGCACTGGACACCGGCCTCCTCGACCGGATCGTCGGGGACTACACCGTTCCCCCCACGCCTTCCGAAGCCCTCGTCGTCGCCGCCCTGGCACTGCAGGACACCGCCCGTGACTCCGCACACCGGTCAGGTCGGCACGGCGCCTGGGCTGCGGTCGACGGATGGCGTGCCGGTGCGGACCACGCCCCCTTCCGGTCCCGGGTCGCCGTGCCCGGCACCGGCCCGTCCGACCTCGAACTGTCCGGGACCACCGACCTGACCCTCTCGGTCCGACCGGTGGATCCGGAGACCACGGCACCACCGGCAGTCATGGCACAGGTGCTGGCCGTCGCCGCTGACGGTGAGGACACGGTCCGCGTCCTCACCGTGGCGTCCGGCGACGGGCACCCGGCCGCCTCCCGGCGGTGGACCTCCCGGACCGTCCCCGACGGGGCAGGTCAGGCGGTTGCCGTGTCCGGCCCTGACGGAACCTGGGTGGTCCGTCCGCTCGGCCTGGACCGGGACGCCGCGGACGCCGCCGGCGGTGAGGACGACGTCCTCAGCCCCATGCCGGGCACCGTCGTCGCCGTCTGGGTCACCGACGGGGACACGGTCACCGCCGGCCAACCGCTCGTCGTCCTCGAGGCCATGAAGATGGAGCACGCCCTGACCGCCGCCCACGACGGGATCGTGCACCTCAGTTGTGCCACCGGTGACAAGGTCGGCGCCGGCACTGTGCTCGCCACCGTCCCCGCCGCCCTCCCCGCCACCGTCCCCGCCTGACCAGAAGTACAGAGAAAAGGAATCATCATGACTGCAGCAACCACCCGCCGATCCAACCCCGCCGATGACGGACTGACCCCGGAACTCGTCGAACTGCGACGCACCGTCGAGGAATTCGCCCACGAGGTCGTTGACCCGAAGATGGCGGAGAACTACCGCAACCACACCTTCGACTACGACATCCAGGCCCAGATGGGCGAGATGGGTCTGTTCGGCCTGCCGTTCTCCGAGGAATACGGCGGCATGGGAGGGGACTACTTCGCCCTCGGCATCGCCCTGGAAGAGCTCGCCCGCGTCGACCAGTCCGTCGCCATCACCCTGGAGGCCGGCTGCTCCCTCGGCGCCATGCCGATCTACCGCTTCGGTACCGAGGAACAGAAGCAGAAGTACCTGCCGGACCTCACGGCCGGTAAGTCACTCGCCGGCTTCGGTCTCACCGAGCCGGGCGCCGGATCGGACGCGGGCGGTACGAAGACCACCGCGAAGCTCGAGGACGGCAACTGGCGGATCAACGGCTCCAAGCAGTTCATCACCAACTCCGGCACCGACATCACCTCGCTGGTCACCACCACCGCGGTCACCGGTACCCGCGAGGACGGCCGCAAGGAGATTTCCGCGATCATCGTCCCGACCGACACCTCCGGCTTCACGGCCGAACCGGCCTACGACAAGGTCGGTTGGAACTGCTCGGACACCCATCCGCTGAGTTACGACGACGTCGTCGTCCCCGAGGAGAACCTGCTGGGCAAGCGTGGCCGTGGCTTCGCACAGTTCCTCTCCATCCTCGCCGAGGGACGCGTCGCCATCGCCGCACTGGCCACCGGTGCCGCCCAGGGCTGTGTCGACGAGGCGGTGGAGTACGCGAAGCAGCGGACGTCCTTCGGTCGTCCCATCGCCGAGTACCAGGGCGTCTCCTTCAAGATCGCCCGGATGGAGGCCCGCGCCTGGACCGCCCGTCAGGCCTGGCGTGCCGCAGCGCAGAAAATGCTCGCCGGCGAGGATTTCAGCCGGGAGGCCTCGATCGCGAAGATGGTCGCCTCGGACGCGGCGATGGACAACGCCCGGGACGCGACCCAGGTCTTCGGCGGTGCCGGCTTCATGAACGAGACGCGCGTCGCCCGCCACTACCGGGACTCGAAGATCCTGGAGATCGGTGAAGGCACCACCGAGGTGCAGCTCATGCTCATCGCTCGCTCGCTCGGACTGGAGGGATAGCACCATGGCCGACACCCGGAAGACCGTTGAACAGCGCGGCCTGTGGCTCGAAGAATACGAGGAGGGCACCACCTACCTCCACCGGCCGGGCCGCACCGTCACCGAGGCGGACAACACCCTGTTCACCACCCAGACCATGAACACCCAGCCGCTGCACCTGGACGCGGCCTGGGCGGCGACCCAGCCCGGTTTCCGCGGCGAGCGACTCGTGAATTCCATGTTCACGCTGTCCACCGTGGTCGGCCTGTCCGTCAACCAGCTCACCCTCGGGACCATCGTCGCGAATCTCGGCTTCTCCGAGATCACCTTCCCGGCACCCATGTTCCACGGCGACACGCTCTACGCCGAGACGGAGTGTCTCTCGGTCCGCCGCTCGAAGTCCCGCCCCAACCAGGGGATTGTCGAGCTGCGGCACATCGGCCGCAACCAGCACGGCGACATCGTGTGCACGGCCGTGCGCAACACCCTCGTGCAGTGCCGGCCCACCGGTGACGGGGAAGGGGAGACGGCATGACCACCCGCTGGACCCCACCTGGCCCCGCCCTGCTCTTCGCCCCTGCTGACCGGCCGGGCCGGTTCGCCAAGGCCGCGGAACGCTCGGACGCCGTCATCCTCGACCTCGAGGACGGCTGCCGTGCGGAGAACCGGGCTGTGGCACGGGAACACATCCTCGCCGCCGGGGACAGTCTGGATCCCGCGCGCACCATCGTGCGGATCAACCCGGCGGGTACCCCGGACTTCGAGGCCGACCTCGCGACAGTCTGTGACAGTGGGTTCACCACGGTTATGCTGCCCAAGGCGGAGGGGGCGCGGTCCGTTGACGCACTGTCGGAGAGTCGCCCGGACGCCTCCCGTCTCCGCGTCATCGCCCTGGTCGAGACCCCTCGTGGCGTCCTCGATCTGGCGTCTTTCGCTGCCCACCCGCAGGTGGACGCCCTGTTCTGGGGTGCGGAGGATCTGACCGTCGCGCTCGGCGGCACCGCGTCCCGCTACGGGGTCGATGAAACACAGGCCGCGGGCGGTGGGCTCTCCGGTCAGCCCGGCGGGTACCGCGAAGTACCCCGCCTGACCCGCTCACTGGTGCTGCTGCACGCCGCGGCGGCGGGCATTTCCGCACTCGATGCCATCCACGCGGACACCACCGATACCGCCGGGGCACGGGCTGAGGCGGTGGACGCCGCCGCCAGCGGTTTCGCCGGTACCGTCGCCATCCACCCTGGTCTGGTCCCCGTCATCCGTGACGCCTACCGACCTGACCGCGCACGGCTCGACTGGGCCCGTCGCGTCATGGCCGGCGCCGCAGAAAACTCTGGCGCCTTCGCTGTCGACGGCGAGATGATCGACGCCCCGTTGCGTCGTCAGGCCGAACTCATTCTCTCTAGGAGCTGACCCCCATGACCTCCACACTTCGACCGCACCACGACATCAGCCTTTCCGATCCCGCCGGCATCGATCCTGCGGAATCACATCTTGTCGGCCCGACCGATGTCCCGCTGCTGTCCGAGACCATCGGTCAGAATCTCGCCCGTACCGTGGCTGCATTCCCTGACCATGACGCGCTCATCGACCTCTACGGTGATATCCACCTGACCTACCAGGAGTTCCACCGCAAGGTTCTGCGTCTGGCGTCCGGCCTGCACAATGCCGGGTACCGGAAGGGGGACCGGATCGGCATCTGGTCTCCCAACCGCTGGGAATGGATGGTGCTGCAGTTCGCCACCGCCGAGATCGGGGCGATCCTCGTCTGCATCAACCCCACCTACCGGACCCGCGAGCTGACCTACGCGGTCAACCAGTCCGGTATCAAGGCGCTGTTCTCCGCCGGCCGGTTCAAGGACTCGAACTACCGGGCCATGATCGGAACCGTCTCCCACACCTTCGACCGCCCCTACAAGGAGACCGTGTTCTTCGGCTCCGAGCGGTGGGAGGAACTCGCCAACAGTGCCATCGGCGACCTCAACCCGGTGCGCGAGACCCTCGACCCGCACGACCCGATCAATATCCAGTACACCTCCGGCACCACCGGCATGGCGAAGGGCGCGACCCTGACCCACCACAACGTGCTCAACAACGGGTTCATGATCGGCGAGCGGCTGAACTACACCGACAGTGACCGGGTGATCATCCCGGTCCCCTTCTTCCACTGTTTCGGCATGGTCATCGGGATCCTCGCCGCTGTCACCCACGGTGCGGCATCGATCATCCCCGGCCCGGTGTTCAACGCCGAGAACACCCTGGAGGCTGCCCATCATGGCCAGGCGACCAGCCTCCTCGGCGTCCCGACGATGTTCATGGCCGAACTCCAGCTGCTCGACCACCTCGAGGAGAAGGGCAAGAAGCTGGACCTGTCGCGTCTGCGTACCGGTGTGATGGCCGGGACCTCGTGTCCGACGAAGACGATGCGCGAGATCATCGACATCCTCGGGATCGAGGAGATCGGCATCTGCTACGGCATGACCGAGACCTCACCGGTCAACCACCAGACCATGCCGGATGACCCGGTGGAGAAGCGGGTCGAGACCGTCGGCCGGATCGGGCCGCACCTGGAGGTGAAGATCGTCGACGATGACGGCTCCACCGTGTCCCGTGGCACCCAGGGCGAGCTCCTGGTCCGTGGCTACTCGGTGATGCAGGGCTACTGGGACATGCCGGAGAAGACCGCCGAGGCGATCGACGCCGAGGGCTGGATGCACTCCGGCGACCTGGCCACCATGGACACCGAGGGCTACGTGCAGATCACCGGCCGGATCAAGGACATGGTCATCCGCGGTGGGGAGAACATCTACCCCCGGGAGATCGAGGAGTTCCTCTACGAGCACCCGGACATCGCCGACGTCCAGGTCATCGGCGTCCCCGACGAGAAGTACGGGGAGGAACTCATGGCCTGGATCATCCTGGACGAAGACGCCGTCGCGGACGGCAGGACGCTGACCGCCGATGACATCCGTACCTTCAGTGACGGGAAGCTCGCCAAGTTCAAGATCCCGAAGTACATCCACATCACCGAGGTTTTCCCGATGACGATCTCCGGCAAGGTCCGGAAGGTCGAGATGAGGGAGAAGGCCATCGGGATCCTCGGTCTCTACTCCAACGGAGGAAGAGCATGACCAAACTCATCAGTGCGCAGGCGGCCGTGAACCTGATCCCTGACGGTGCGACTCTCGCTGTCGGCGGCTTCGGCGTCTGCGGTATTCCGCAGGTGCTGCTCGCCGAACTGGCGCAGCGGAGCGTCGGTCACTTCGAGGCGGTCTCCAACAACGCCGGCCTGGACGGTCGTGGTCTGGGCTTGCTCCTGGAGACCCGGCAGCTCAGCCGGATCGTCGCCAGTTATGTCGGCGAGAACAAGGAGTTCGCCCGCCAGTACCTGGAGGGTGAACTGGAGGTGGAACTCACCCCGCAGGGCACGTTGGCGGAACGACTCCGCGCCGGAGGCTCCGGCATCGGAGCTTTCTTCACGGCGACCGGCGTCGGCACCCCGGTGTCCGACGGAGGAATGGTGTGGAAGTACGGACGCGAGGGATCGGAGGATCCCGTTGACGGCGCCGTCCTCTCACCGGCCAAGGAGACCCGTGACATCGCCGGTCGGACCCAGGTCCTGGAACATGCGATCACGGCGGACGTGGCGCTGATCCGCGCCGAGGTCGCCGACACCGCCGGCAATCTCCGCTTCCATGAGACCGCCCGGAACTTCAATCCGCTTGCCGCGATGTCCGGCCGTGTCTGCATCGTCGAGGCTGAGAAGGTCGTGGACAAGGGCGAGCTTGCCCCGGACGACATTCACCTCCCGGGGATCTACGTCCACCATGTCGTGGAACTCACCCCGGAACAGGCAGCGGACAAGATGATCGAGAAGGAGACCACGCGATGAGCTGGAACAGGCAGGAGATGGCGGCACGGGCGGCGCAGGAGTTGCAGGACGGCCAGTACGTGAACCTCGGTATCGGGCTTCCGACGCTGGTGCCCAACTATGTGCCGGACGGGGTGGACGTCACCCTCCAGTCAGAGAACGGCATGCTCGGCATCGGACCGTACCCGGTGGCGGGGGAGGCCGATCCCGATCTGATCAACGCGGGTAAGGAGACGGTCACCGCCATGCCCGGGACGTCCTACTTCGATTCGGCGACGAGCTTCGGGATGATCCGGGGCGGCAAGATCGACCTGGCCATCCTCGGTGGCATGGAGGTCAATGACCGGGGGGATATCGCCAACTGGATTGTGCCGGGGAAGATGGTCAAGGGGATGGGTGGCGCGATGGACCTCGTGGTCGGTGCGCAGCGGGTTGTGGTGGTCATGGAGCACCGTAGTCGGGACGGTCGGTCGAAGATTGTCTCCGACATTACGTTGCCGCTCACCGGTGCGGGGGTGGTGGACCGGGTCATCACGGATCTCTGCGTCCTGGACCGGACTCCGGAGGGTTTCGTCATCGCTGAACTGGCGCCGGGGGTGACCGAGGAGGAGGTGAAGGCTGCGACGGATGCACCAGTTCTCCCGAACACCTGACGGAAATTCTAGATCCAGACATAATGGGAGGGGAGTAAGCGCCCCTCGCAACCCCCGCTGACCTGTACTTTTTCCGAAGAAAGGGATGACGAACCATCATGAGTGCTGCATCCGCCCAGCCCGCCCCCACCCCCGAGGACATCGTCATCGTCGGTGCCGCGCGCACCGCCCAGGGCAAGATGCTCGGGGCCCTGGCCTCGAAGACCGCGGTGGACCTCGGTGCGACCGCCATCAGTACCGCGCTTGAGCGCGCCGGTGTCGCCGCTGAGACTGTCGGCCATGTGGTCATGGGTCAGGTCGTGCAGGCCGGCGCCGGTCAGAACCCGGCCAAGCAGGCGGCGGTGGCTGCCGGTGTGCCGGTCTCCACCCCGGCCGACACCGTGAACAAGGTCTGCCTGTCGGGTCTGGACGCGGTGATCCACGGGTCCCGTCTGCTGCGTCTCGGGGACGCCGACGTGGTGGTCGCCGGTGGTCAGGAGTCGATGACCAATGCGCCGCATCTGGCTGCCGGTGTGCGTGCCGGGGCGAAGTTCGGTTCCATGGCGCTGCAGGATTCCCTGGAGCGTGACGGTCTGACTGATGCGGTGCACGGTACCGCGATGGGTGTGGAGACTGAGGAGGGCAACACCACCCGGGGGATCACCCGTGCTGAGCAGGACCGGGTTGCCGCGAGATCGCACCAGCGGGTCGAGGCCGCGATCGCTGACGGTACCTTCGCCGACGAGATCGCCCCGGTGGAGGTCAAGACCCGCAAGGGTACTGTCATCGTCGACACCGACGAGGGTGTGCGACCCGGGACGACCGAGGAGTCGCTGGCGGGTCTGCGTCCGGCGTTCGCCACCGACGGGACGATCACCGCGGCGTCCGCGTCGCAGATCTCCGACGGTGCCGCGGCGGTCGTGCTGACCACCCGCGCGTATGCGGAGGCCAACGATCTTGAGGTCCTTGCTGCCCTGGCTGCCTACGGTCAGACCGCGGGTCCGGACACCTACCTGCACTCCCAGCCGGCGCAGGCGGTCGCCGCCGCGCTGGGTAAGGCCGGCTGGGAGGCGTCAGATCTGGACTTCCTGGAGATCAACGAGGCGTTCGCTGCGGTGGTGGTGCAGTCGCTGCGGGATCTGGACTACCCGCTGGAGCGGACCAATATTCACGGTGGCGGTATTGCGTTGGGTCATCCGATCGGTTGCTCGGGTGCGCGTCTGGTCGTCGCTGCGGCTCATGAGCTGAATCGTCGGGGCGGCGGTAAGGCCGCCGTGTCGCTGTGCGGGGGCGGCGGCCAGGGTGACGCCCTGATCCTCTGGCGCTGACCAGTCAGGTCAGCTTGCCAGCGGGACGCCGTTGGCGTCCGCGCGGTACTGGCCACTACCGACGAGGATCATGATGAACTCGACGAAAGCCCAGATCGGCACCACAATGAGGAACAGGATCGGGACAATCAGCCAGAAGAAGAAGCAGCCGACGAGGAACAGCACCAGCTGGGTTGTCGCCTTGGCGGTGTATCCCAGGTAGAAGTTGTGGACGCCCAGAGTGCCGAGGAAGAAGGCCAGCAGCGCGGCGGCGACCTTCGACTTGGGGGCGTAGCTCACCGGGTAGCCGGGCTGCTGGTAGCCGGGGTAACCCTGTGCGGTGGGGTCAGCGTAGGGCTGCTGCTCCTGGTACGGGTCCCGGGGCTGGTACGGCTGCTGATCGCCGTCGGCGAAGGGGTTGGACACGGGGAGCTCCTCGACAACTCAAAGGTTCAGGTACCGGATCGTCCGGTTCACGTACCCTAACCTATCAGTTGTTCTCAGCCCAGAAGTAGGGCGATGACAGCAATCGACGGAATCGACAGCAGGGTACTGACCACACCGGCGTCCCGGGCGAGCACGGTGTTCGTCCCGAACCGCTGTGAGTAGGTGAAGACGTTCTGCGCGGTGGGAAGCGCGGCGACGACCACGAAGGCCAGCAACGCGGCCCCCGAGGCGTCGAAGAGCAGCCGGGCCAGGGCATAGGCGATGAGCGGGTGGATGACCGTCTTCACCACGGCCGCGGCCCACACACTGCGCTTCGGACTGGTTGATCCGAGGACGCGCACCTGCGCGATCGACATACCGAAGGCGATGAGGGCGACCGGCACGGCAGCTCCGGCGAGGGTGGCGACCGGCTCGGCGATGAGTTCGGGCAGCGTCCAGTCTGCGGTGGTGCGCAGCGTGGCGAGGATGATGCCCGCGACGGCGGCGATGATGAGCGGATTGCGGACGATACCGACCACCAGCTCGCGCACCAGTGGTCCGATGCTGTGGTGGGCGGTCGCACCGCCGTCCTCGGTCCGGGCCTGTCGCCGGGTGGAGACGTCGAGCAGCAGGACGACAGCCGGGCCGTAGACCGCGGTCTGGAAGATGATGACCGGCAGGGACGCCGTGGGGTCACCGAGAACATGGGTGACCAGGGGGACACCGAGGTTTGACCCGTTGCAGTAGGAGCAGGCCAGCAGCGTCACGAGACTGTCCGGGACGTTGCGTCCGGCGAGGTGCCGGAACCCCAGGAAGCCGACGAGTCCGGCCAGGACGGAACTCAGGACGACCACGGCGAGATTCTCGCCGAAGACGTCGGCCAGGTCGGCCTGGGAGAGGAAGCTGATGAGCAGCGCCGGCGTCGCGATCCAGAACACGAACATGTTCAGGGTGTAGACGGCCCGCGGGCCGAGCAGGTCCCGGCGTCCGACGAGGAATCCCAGTGCGATGACGATGACCACCACGAGGAATCCACTGAGTACGTCGAGCATCGGTCCATTAGACCACGGGTGGTGGGGCCCGGCTCGGGCAGGGATCAGAACGTGGGGCGGGTGCTCACCACGTAGGTCTTCGCCCACTGGTCCGTGAAGGACTGCCGGTACGGATCCTTGGAGATCGTCACGCCGAGCGCGGCCGGGATACCGACATTCGCCACCCACCCGATGACGGGGATGAAACTCAGTACCGTGCTGATGAGGTACCAGCTGTTGCGCAGGAAGGACGCCTGGAACGTCGGAAGCTGACCGTCGACATCGACGACCTTCATCTTCAGCGCCATCTTGCCGATGGTCTGCCCCTTCCAGATCTCCATGCCGATGCGGTAGACGAGCCAGACGACGATGCTGATGACGCTGATGAGGTAGAAGCCACCCATGTTGAGGTCGGGACCGGCGCCGTTCCCGTCCCACCGCTCCAGGTCGTCGATCCAGGTGTTGATGTCGTCCCACATCACGATGGCCCCGATGAACGCCATGACGACGCCGACCACCAGCAGGTCGATGACATACGCGCCCAGTCGGGCGCCGGCGCCGGGGTAGGGGGAGACGAGCGGGTACCCGGCAGGCGGGAACCCGCCCTGCGGGTAGCCACCCTGCGGGGCGCCTCCCTGGGCATAGGGGTTCTGGTTGTCGTCGGGACCGTAGGGGTTGCTCATGGGGCGCGCTTTCTACCGGGCGTTGACCACGTAGGACTTCGACCACTGGTCGAAGGTGTGCTGGCGGTACGGGCTACGGGCGATCGTGAACCCGAGCACCGCGATGAGGATCACCGAGACGATCTGTCCGATGGAGCCGACGAACATCCCCAGCAGGAAGACGGCGATGTACCAGGAGTTGCGCTTGAAGGACGCCCCGGCGGTCAGCAGCTTCCCGTCGGCGTCGACAACCTTGATCTTCAGCGCCATCTTGCCGAGGGTCTGCCCCTTGCGTACCTCCATGACGACCCGGTACACGAACCAGATCACCAGGGTGATGACGCTGGCGATGAGGAGATTGCCCGCATCCATGACAGGGGCGGAGCCGGGCTCGCCGGCGTCCTGCCAGGCCTGGAACTTGTCGGAGTAGTCCGAGATGTCGCTGCCGGCGATGGTCATGATGAGGATGATGCCGATGATGCCGATGAGTATATTGTCGATGACCAGCGCACCCAGTCGCTTCCCCGGGCCGGGGTAGGCGTCTTTGCCTGGTGCTCCGGTGAGCGGTGCACCGTCGTCTGGGGCATCCCCGCCGGAGTAGGCGTTGTAGGAGGGCAGGGATCCGGATCCGGTGGACGCGTCCGCGGACCTGTCGTCCGGCTTGTCGTCATCGGATGCGAAGGGGTTGGTCATCTGGGTGCTTTCTGCAGGGTCGTAGGAGTCGTAGGTGCAGGGGATGTCGCGGTTACCGGGAGCGGACGACGTACGCCTTGCCCCACTTGTCGGAGAAGGACTGGTTGAACTGGTCGTTGGAGATGGTGACGCCGACGGCGATGCACACGCCGAGATTTAGCAACCAGCCGAGGAACGGGATCATGCCGACCACGGTGGACACCACGTACCAGAGGTTACGCATCAGGGAGTCCTGGGCGGACAGTGTCGCGCCGCTGGCGTCGACGACCTTGAGGCCGAGGGCCATCTTACCGAGCGACGCTCCGGTCGTGACCTCCATGCCGATCCGGTAGGCCAGCCAGATCACCAGCGAGATGAACTGCATACCGATCTGGGCGGCGAGTGTGATCGAACTGAAGTCGACGAAGATCACCGCGATGACGCCGGTGAGGATCCACACGACGACGAAGTCGATGAGGAGTGCTCCGAGACGGGCACCGGGACCCGGATAGGCGCTCCCTGCCATGGGCGCGGCATAGGCGTTCGTCGGGCCGGTGGGGCCGGAGCCTGCGTAGGCGTTGTAGGAGGGGAGGGGGCCCGCACCGCCGGTGGCCCCGGCAGAGCGGTCGGCGTCCTCCTGACCGCGGTCATCACTGAACGGGTTCTCTGGGGTTCCGGAGGGCGTTGACATAAGCTGTCCCTTTCATCGGGGGCGGTAGGAAACCACCCACCACGCTACCCGACCAACGACTGAACCCCGCTCCGGGGACAACCGGGGCGGGGTTCAGGTGTCTGTGTAAACGCTCTGCGGGAGAGCAGTAGTCCGTGTCACCGGACTACGGTGCTGAAGTCAGCGGGTATCAGCGGCTGTGGAACGGCAGGAGTGCCATCTCACGGGCGTTCTTGACCGCGGTGGCGACCTGACGCTGCTGCTGCGGGGTGAGGCCGGTGACGCGGCGGCCGCGGATCCTGCCCCGGTCGGAGATGAACTTACGCAGCAGGGCGAAGTCCTTGTAGTCGACGGTCTCGATACCCTCTGCCTTGAGCGGGTTCTTCTTCGGGCGGCGGGACTGCTCGATCCGCGCCTTCTTGTGGTTGGTGCGTGCCTTCATTGTGTGAGCTCCCCTTTACCAGCTGGACTTACGGACGCCCGGCAGCTCACCGCGGTGAGCCATCTCGCGGACGCGGACGCGGGACAGACCGAACTTGCGGAGGTAACCGCGGGGACGGCCGTCGGCGGCGTCACGGTTGCGGACGCGGACCGGAGAAGCGTCGCGCGGCTGGCGGTTCAGTTCGAACTGCGCATCCGCACGCTCCTGATCGGAGGAGTTCGGGTTCTTGATGATCGCCTTGAGCTCGGTACGACGCTCGGCGAAACGAGCGACGATCTCCTTGCGCTGCTCGTTCTTCGCGATCTTGGACTTCTTCGCCATGGGTTAACGCTCCTCGCGGAACTCGACGTGCTTGCGAGCGATCGGATCGAACTTCTTGAGGGTGATCCGGTCGGGGTTGTTCCGCTTGTTCTTGCGGGTCACGTAGGTGTAACCGGTGCCCGCGGTGGACTTCAGCTTGATGATGGGGCGGATATCGTTACGTGCCATTAGATCTTCTCCCCACGAGCGCGAATCTTGGCGACGACGGATTCAATGCCGTCGCGGTCGATGGTCTTGAGGCCCTTGGTGGAGACGTTCAGGGTGATCGTCCGTCCCTCAGAGGGCACGTAGAACGAACGACGCTGGATGTTCGGGTTCCAGCGACGGTTCGTGCGGCGGTGCGAGTGCGAGACGGACTTGCCGAACCCCGGCTTCCGACCCGTGACCTGGCAATATGCCGACATGGGTATTTTCTCCTTCCGCCCGCGCGTCCGGTCCGGGCGCCAGACCGGCAGAAGACGTGCCCGCAACTAGACGGGAAGCAGGCGTGCCGGGGCGCTGTGTGGACATGGTCGATCGGGCGATGACGTTTACTTAGACAACAGCGAGGCGAAACTATACCCCATCGGACGCTCCAAGCCTAATCCGGGACTGATCCACACTCCGGCAGGCGCTTTCCGTGGTCTGCGGGTAGCGTCGCCGGTGGTCAGGGTACCGGGGATTTCACGGATCGGGGTGGTGCGGGTTATGGTGGATCGCTGTGTCACTGCCGCGTTCGGTCGCGGTGTGCCCACACTCCAAACCCGACCCAGGCACGACCTACGGTACGGACGGATCACCGTCCCGCCTGCGGGACCGACCTGGTGCCCGACCCTGAGGGATTGAGAATGAAGAGCGATATCCACCCCGACTACCACCCGGTGGTCTTCAAGGACGCCAGCACTGGCCACCAGTTCCTGACGCGTTCCACCGTCTCCTCCGACCGTACGGTCGAGTGGGAAGACGGCAACGAGTACCCGCTGATCGTCGTTGACGTCACCAGCGAGTCCCACCCGTTCTGGACCGGCGCGCAGCGTGTCATGGACACCGCCGGCCGCGTCGAGAAGTTCCAGCGACGGTTCGGTTCCCGTGTCCGTCCGTCCAAGAAGAACGCGTAGAGGAGGGTAGAGAACAATGGCAGTTCCGAAGCGCCGCATGTCCCGTGCGAACACCCACTCGCGTCGTTCGCAGTGGAAGTCCGACAACACCGCCCTGCAGACCGTCAAGGTCCAGGGTCGTGAGGTCCAGATCCCGCGCCGCCTGGTCAAGGCAGCTCAGCTGGGCCTGGTCGAACTCGACTAGCAGTATTCCGGTCACGCCGCTTTCCGCTTCTGCGGAAGGCGGCCTTTCCGTATCTGAATGGCCCCGGTTTCTTTCAGGGAGAATGAGAGTGAAACGGGTTTCCTGCCTTTGTGACCAGCTGCCGGATAACTTCCTGTCGGTTCGCTGAAAAGATGGCGCAGGGGGAGGCTGTGGGGTAGCGCATGGTGCACAATGGGGCCTATGAAAATTCTTGTAGTCGATGATGATAGGTCCGTGCGTGACACGCTCCGTCAGTCGCTCACGTTCAACGGTTACGATGTCGTCCAGGCCACCGACGGTGAAGAGGCTCAGACCCTCATCCGTAAGGAGAACCCGGACCTCGTCATCATGGACGGCATTCTTCCCAAGGTCGACGGCCTTGAGATTCTCCGGTCGCTGCGTGGCAGCGGCAGTGAAGTCCTCGTACTCATGCTCTCCCAGAAGTCAGACGTCGCCGACCGGGTCGCAGGCCTGGATGCCGGCGCCGACGACTACCTCACCAAGCCCTTCGCGCTCGAGGAGCTTCTCGCCCGGGTGCGCTCCCTCTACCGTCGCTCACGGCGCACCGCCGCCGCGGTCGCCAAGGACTCGAAGCCGCTGAGCTTCCTCGACCTCACGCTCAACCCCGAGACCCGCGAAGTCACCCGCGACGAGCGCCGGATCAGTCTGACCCGCACCGAATTCGCCCTGCTGGAGTTGCTGCTGCGTAACGCCCGTAAGGTGTTGTCGCGTAACACCATCCTTGAGGAGGTCTGGGGCTACGACTTCCCGACCTCGGGCAATGCCCTGGAGGTCTATATCGGCTATCTCCGGCGCAAGACGGAGGCGGAAGGGGAGGACCGCCTCATCCACACCGTGCGCGGCGTGGGGTACGTTCTGCGGGAGAACACTCCCTGATCTGCTGAGATGTCCGCCGGATCAGACCGGCGGCATGCTCAGGGGAGGGGAACCGGGGGATAACGGGGGACAGTCATTCCGGTCGGGGAACTGTCGGCGGGCTCACGGTCAACTCCAAGGTTGTCTGGAGAACTGTCGCAGTCAGCGGGGCCAGTATGGTCAACACAGAGCTTCACAGGCAGTAATACGATGAACGGAGACGTCCGATGGCGGACAACGGCAGCGCAGGTAATGGTAACGGCACCGGGAGCACCGGCGGATCAGGTGACAACCGTTACGCGGCGCAGTGGGGCCAGGGAGCCCAGGGAGCCCAGGGAGCACAGGGTGACCAGGGTGTTCAGGGCACACAGAACGGTCGGGAGCCGTCGCGTCCCGCCTACCCCGGCCAGTCGTACCCGAGCCAGTTCGGCCCTGCCGGTTCCGCCGGCATCCCCGGGTACCCGGGGTACACCGGGGATGACGGCACCGCCGTCCAACCGGAGGGCCCGGACAGTGCCGCCACGACCACGAAGTCCCCACGCCGTTTCTCCACGCCTGTCGTCGCGGGCATGGTGGTCGCCGTCGGCATCGCCGCAAGTGCCGTGACCGGAGTCATCATGAACAACACCGGTTCCGGCGGTTCCTCCGACGGCACGACCTTCTCGACCCAGGTCGTCGGTGACCGGGAGCAGACCTCCTCGACCCCGGACGACGGCACCATCGAAGGTGTCGCGGACAAGGTGCTGCCCAGCGTCGTCTCCATCCAGGTCACCAGTGGCCAGAGTGGCGCCGAGGGGTCCGGTTCGATCATCAGTTCCGACGGCATGATCCTCACCAACAACCACGTCGTCGCGGAGGCGGACGGTCGCGACTCCCAGATGACCGTGACCACCAACGACGGGAAGCAGTACGAGGCGGAGGTCGTCGCCACGGACCCGCAGACCGATATCGCCGTCATCCAGGCGAGGGACGCCTCGGACCTCACCCCGATCACCATCGGTGACCCGGACTCCGTCGCCGTCGGACAGTCGGTCGTCGCCGTCGGTTCGCCGCTGGGACTGTCCTCGACCGTCACCACCGGTATCGTCTCCGCCAAGGACCGGCCGGTGCAGGCCGGCGGCGAATCCGGCGGTGAGGCCTCGCTCATCGACGCCATCCAGACGGACGCGGCGATCAACCCGGGTAACTCCGGTGGTGCGCTGGTAAACCTCAACGGTGAGCTCGTCGGCATCCCGTCGGTCATCGCCACCCTCGGCGGCACCGGCGAAGAGTCCGGTTCCATCGGCCTGGGCTTCGCGATTCCCGCCGACCAGGCGATGGACACCGCCAAGCAGCTCATCGACACCGGTAAGGCCACCCACCCGGTGATCGGTGCGCAGGTCGACACCCGTGAGACCACCACGGGCGGTGCGGTCATCGCCGAGGTCACCGGGGGCGGACCGGCGGAGGAGGCGGGCCTGAAGTCCGGCGACGTCGTGACCAAGGTCGACGACCGGCTGGTCGACAACGGCGTGAGCCTCATCGCCGCGATCCGTTCCCACAATGTGGGGGATGAGGTGACTCTCACCGTCACCGACGGCCACGGTGGGAACGAACATGAGATCAAGGTCACGCTTTCCGCGTCCGAATAGTATGGTCAGGTAGAACAGGGCTCGCCACGCGAACACCACGGAAACTACGGTCGGGAGGACCACCGAAATGACTGAAGGAACCACCACCGGAGCCAGAGTCGACGAACTGCTGCGCGTCCGGGGAGTGGAGGATCTCGACGCTGACGAGCAGGCCTCCTACGACAGGTTGGACGCCGAGGTCACCGAACCCGATGACTCTGTCTTCCTCAGTCTCGACGAGCAGGAGGACCGACGGGACTCCAGGACCGCGCGCCACTCGCTGCTCCACGCCCTTGTCGTCCTCGTCGCCGACCAGATCGCCCCCGGCGACCAGTCCGGCGAGCTGGTCGCCGAACTCCTCACGGAGGAGGACTTCATGGTGGACGCGGTGCTCACCGTGGACTGCTCGCGTGACAGCGTCCGCCAGGCGCTGGAGACCGCCGTCGTCGGTGGTGCGGACCTCGTCATCACTGTCGGTGGAACCGGAGTCGGTCCGCGTGACCTCACCCCGGAGGCTACCCGGGATGTCCTCGACCGTCGAATTCCGGGACTCTCCGAGGCGCTGCGGTCCTCGGCGATGGCGTGCAATGCGATGGACGGTGGTCTGTCCCGCGGCGTCGCGGGTGTATCCGGGTCCACCGTCGTGGTGAACCTGGCGTCCTCCCGTGCGGCGATCCGCGACGGCATGGCCACGCTCTGTCCGCTGGCCCGTTAACATCGTCGGTGAGCTGAACCAGGCGTGACCGGGAGCACGGGGGATCAGAGGGGTCGACGCCGGCGTCGGGGAGTCGGTGTCCTCGGCCGGGCCCACGGCAGTTCCGACGCGGCAGCGCCTCCGTCGCCGCAGCCGCCGCAGGTACGGAAAAACCCCCGACCACCGCGTGATGCGGTGACCGGGGGTCAGGGGGAGTGGTTCAGCGAGGAGTTCTGGCGCGAGCAGCGCCCGCCGCACTGGTGAGCCCCTCCGGTGCATTCCATCAGGGGAGTGCTACTCCGCGGAGTGGCGCCCGGTCTCCGGCGACTCCCCTTCGGGGATGTCGTTGGAGGGGGTGGAGACACCGCTCTGCGATGCCAACAGGTCGCGGATCTCGATGAGCAGGTCGGTCTCGGAGGCGGTGGCCACCTCCTCGGTGTCCTGGCCCTTGCGCTTGGCGGCGGCTTCGGCCATCTTGTTGATCGGCATGACGATGATGAAGTAGACCACCGCGGCGATGATGAGGAAGTTGATCACGGCCGAGATGATCGCGCCGAGGTCGATAGTCGTCGACGCGTCGCCGGACTTGATCCGCCAGGCGAGGCCCTCGACGTCGCCGCCGCCGCCGAAGACGTTGATGAGCGGCTGGATCAGGTTGTCGGTCAGCGCGGTGACGATCGCCGTGAACGCGGCACCGATGATGACACCGGTGGCGAGTTCGATGACGTTGCCCCGCATGATGAATTCTTTGAAGCCCTTGAGCATTGTGCGTCCTCCTCGAGAGGTGATTTTGGGTTCAGGAACAGACATTACCGTCTGCGATGTCGGTCCGGAAGGTTCCGGAGTCGGTCACCACCACGTCAACCGTGATGTCGAACGCCGTCGCGGGGACGGCGACGCCGAATTCCTCGTGGTCCACGACAGCTATAAGTCTGTCATGGTTTTCGTCGGTTGCAGTGGAGGCTTCAAAGGTGCGGTCGTAGAAACCGCCACCCTGGCCCAGTCGGGCACCGCCGGTGCCCACGGCCAGTGCCGGGATGATGACGGAACCCACCACCGCGAGCAGATGATCCGTGGTCACCGGGGAGTCTCCGTCGACCGGAACCGGTTCCCGGATACCGAAGGCACCGGTGCGGGTGTGTTCCGCACCGCGCCACGTCACCCACTGGAGGGGGATTCCGGGACCGGTCACCACCGGAAGCCAGACGTCGCGTCCTGTGACGGCGAGTGCCTCCGGCAGGTCGGTACCGCCGGGTTCACCGGGCAGCGGGTCAAAGGCGGCGACGGCCCGGGTTCCGCCGGTGCCCTCACCGGTATTGTCGCGCCGGTCCAGTTCGGCGGTCAGGTACCCGACAATGGCGCGGTCCCGCTCGATGCGGTCGGGCAGACGCCGCGTCCGGTCCTGTCGGATCCGGGCCCGCAGCGCGGTCTTGGCGTCTGCGGTATCGGTCGGAGTGTCCATACTCCCGAAGACTAGTACGGCCCTACCTCCCCCGGAGGAGGGCGGCAGGGGTGGTGCGCGGGGGAAGGGACACAGAATTCCTGCGGACACGTGGTCGAATCGGGGGTGCGTCGGCGTGCTCACCACACCCGGACCGGGTACGGCCGGTAGTCTTCTCCCCATGACTGCTGATAATTCTCTCCACAACGGGGGCCTGCGCACTGTCGTGGTGCCGGCCGCAGGTCTGGGAACCCGCTTCCTGCCGGCGACCAAGACGGTCCCCAAAGAACTCCTTCCGGTCGTCGATACACCCGGTATCGAACTCATTGCCAGGGAGGCCGCCCAGGCGGGCGCGTCCCGCATGGCGGTCGTGACGGCACCCCGTAAGCAGGGGATCATGGCCTACTTCGACCGGGACGAGCTGCTGGAGTCGACGCTGGAGTCCCGCGGCAAGACCGCGCAGCTGGAGAAGGTCCAGGCAGTGAACACCCTGGTGGACGCCGTGGCGGTCAACCAGGACCGGCCGCTGGGTCTCGGCCATGCCGTGGGCTGCGCCGAGTCCGCCCTCGACGATGACGAGGACTGCTTCGCTGTCCTGCTGCCGGACGACCTCGTGCTGCCGTTCGGCGTCCTCAACGAGATGCTGGAGGTGCGTCGCCGGTTCGGCGGTACCGTGCTCTGCGGCTTCGAGGTCCCCGAGGACGAGGTCTCGAACTACGGTGTCTTCGATCTCGAGGAGACCGACGACAGTGCAGGTTCCCAGGTCCGCAAGGTCAGGGGAATGGTCGAGAAGCCGGATGCGGAGGACGCCCCCTCAACCGTCGTCGCCGCCGGCCGCTACCTGCTCGACCGCACCATCTTCGACGCCCTGCGTTGCATCGAGCCGGGCAAGGGCGGCGAGTTGCAGCTCACCGACGCCATTGAACTGCTCATCGAAGAAGGTCATCCGGTCCATGTCTTCATCCACCAGGGTGGACGCCATGACCTCGGTAACCCCGGTGGCTACATCCGGGCCTGTGTCGACTTCGCCCTCAACGACGACACCTACGGCCCCTCCCTGCGTCAGTGGCTCGGCAACCGCCTCTCCGCGGACGCCGTGTCCCATGCCGAGGTGCCCGCCGAGTAGCGGTCCTCTCTAGGATGGTGCAGAAGGTGGACGGACCGTCCACCGGAACAGTGTCGGCCACAGGAAAGTTCGAGGACCGTGAAGAGCGTTGAGGAGCAGTTGGCGGCGGTGACCGCTGCGGCAGTCACCCCGGAGCCGGTGCGTACCGCGATTTCCGAGGCTCTGGGCCTCCGGTGCGCTGAACAGGTCGAGTCGGAGTCCCTTTTCCCCGGCTTCGACCAGGCCGCCGTCGACGGGTTCGCCGTTCGCTCGGTCGACATCCGCCAGATCCTCAACGGCGGATCCGGTACAGGATCCGCGTCCGGGGACTCCGACGACGCGTCCTCCCCGATGCTCCCGGTGGTCGGTGAAGTCACCGCCGGTTCCCACCGTCCCGTGCGCCTGCAGCCGCGTCAGGCTGTCCGCGTGCAGACCGGTGCCCCGCTGCCGACACTGGCGGATGCTGTCCTGCCGCTGGACTGGGCGTCCCAGACAGGACGCCGCATCGAACCTCTCTACGGGGTCAGCTCCGGCCAGTTCGTCCACCGTGCCGGCTCGGACGTGCAGCCCGGCGACGTCGTCGTCGAGGACGGTGCCGTCATCGGCGCCGCCCAGGTCGGACTGCTTGCCGCCGTCGGCCGCTCGAAGGTCCTCGTGTACCCGCGGCCGCGGGTCTCGGTGCTGTCCTTCGGACCGGAACTCGTCGACATCGACCGCGACCCGGCTCTCGGCCAGGTCTACGACGTCAACTCCTATGCACTCGCCGCGGCCGGCCGGGAGGCCGGCGCGGACGTGAACCGGGTCGGCGTCCTCAACGGTGAACCACGACGACTGCGCGAGATCATCGAGAGCCAGCTCATCCGTTCGGAGATCCTCGTGATCTCCGGTGGCGTGGGCGGTGCCGCCAGTGACCGGCTGCGGGAGGTCCTCGAGGATCTCGGGGAGACGGACATCTCGCGGGTGGCGATGCATCCGGGCTCGGTCCAGGGCTTCGGCACGCTCGGCGCGGACCGCACCCCGACGTTCCTGCTGCCGGGCAACCCCTCGGCGGCCCTGGTCTCCTTCGAGGTGCTCGTCCGACCGCTGATCCAGATCCTCCGTGGTCGCCGGGAGACCACGCGGCGGACCGTGCAGGCCCGCACCATCACCGCGATCGAGTCCGCTCCGGGACGTACCGGCTACCTGCGCGGTCAGCTCATGCGTGACCGCGGTACCCGCGAGTTCCTCGTCGATCCGCTCGG
This sequence comes from Corynebacterium variabile, assembly GCF_006539825.1. Lineage (GTDB taxonomy): Bacteria > Actinomycetota > Actinomycetes > Mycobacteriales > Mycobacteriaceae > Corynebacterium > Corynebacterium variabile. The sequence goes on along the minus strand of NZ_BJNT01000003.1, from coordinate 68,193 downwards.
TGCGGTCGGCGGTGGGGAACCGGGCCATCTGCTCGGCAGCCACGGCCAGGCGAACTGCCTGGTCGTGCTGCCGGGGGACCGCACCAGGGTAGAACCGGGCGAGATCGTCGACGTCATGTTCCTGACGAACCGGTCGTGAGGCGACCGTGATCGACCGGCATCCGGGCTGGCCCGCCCGAACCCCCAAGGCACGCTGCGTCGCCGGCCAGGTGCAGCTGCGCCCGCTGCACCGTCGCGACGGCAGGCGCTGGTCGCGCTACCGGGTCGCCGACGAGCATCTGCTGCGTCCGGTGGAGCCGACGGTGCCGGGCGACTGGTACGAGGCACACACCCCGCAGATGTGGCGCTCCACCGTGGGCGGTCTGCTCGACATGGCCCGTCACGGTGTCGTCCTGCCGTTCGCCATCGAAGTCGACGGTGAGTTCGCCGGCCAGCTCACACTGGGCAATGTCCAGCACGGTGTCGTCTGCAGCTGCTGGATCGGGTACTGGGTGTACTCGGGGTTCGGCGGCCGTGGCGTGGCGACGGCAGCGGTCGCTCTCGGCACCGACCATGCGATGCGGCAGGTCGGGATGCACCGCGTGGAGGCGACGGTCCTGGAGGGCAATGCGGCGTCCCGCAAGGTGCTGGCCCGCGCCGGCTACCGCGAGGAGGGCAGACTGCAGCGCAACCTGCACATCAACGGTCAGTGGCGCGACCACCTCCTCGTCGCACAGACCGTGGAGGAGACCTCCGGTGGCGTTCTGGCCGGACTGCAGGCGTCCGGGGTCCTTCCCGCCCCCTGAGTCACGGGAGACAACACCGGTTACTTATTTTCTCCGGCGCGCCTGACGCCGTGAGTGGTGGAGGACACGTACCCTCGGGGGCACCCTGTCTGAGGCCGGACCTGTATCCGGTGCAGACGCACTGTCCGTGATCCCGGTGAGAGGAATACGTCCCCCGTGTCCAGCTCCCTCAGTTCCGTCATCCTCATCGGTGTGGTGTGGCTCCTCATCATCACCACACTGTTCGTCCGCCGTCATTCTCCGGTCCGCCGGACGTCGAAGGCACTGTCCGAGACCCGGGTGGTGCACGAGGGCGGAACCGGTATCGAGCGGTCCCGACGACGCCCGCTGCCCGCGGAGAGTCTCTACCATGCCGATCCGGACGCTGACCTCGAGCTGGTGGAGGCGGAGCCGGAGCAGGTGGTCATCGACGACACCCGCGACGATGCCGATGACATCCCGGACGCCGCCCCGCCGCTGTCGGTACCCCCCGTGCCCTCTGTCATCGAGGGCGACGTGGTGGAGTACCGGACGCTGGACGACGTCGACACCGGCGAATTCGCCCCGGTCGCTGCCGGGGACGACGACCTCCCGGTGGACGGGGACGCCGGGGACGACGAGATCTTCGTCGAGCCGACAGTCGCCGACGCCGAGACCGCCGAGGACGCCGAGATGGACTCCGACGCTGAGTCCGACACCGTGGCCGAGGATGAGCGCGATGACGAGGTCGCCGAGGTCGCCGATCTCGCTGAGGTCGCCGAGATCGTGCCCGACGAGCCGGCCCGCCGCTTCACCGTGGTGGACGAGGCCTACACCCGCGGCGGCGACATCGACGTCTCGGTGGGCACCGATGATGAACTCCTCGTCGTCAAGGACACCGCGGAAGAGCCCGACGAGGACGCCGCCTACTCCGATGACGAGATCACCGAGGACGACATCGACTACCTGGCGAGCCACCAGGGCCGAGGCATCTACAACCCCGTGGCGTCCCGCCAGCTCGCCGAGCAGCGTCAGGCCCGTCGTCGCCGCGTCCTCTTGGTGCTGGTCGCGGTGACCGTCCTGTCCCTGATCGGGGCGGTCGCGCTGTCCGGTGCCCTGTGGATCGTGACCCTGGCGGGTGCGGCACTGACCGGCATGTACCTCTACTCGCTGCGCAAGCAGACTCTCGCGGAGCGGGAGCTCCAGCGCCGTCGGCTCGCGCGGATGCGCCGTGCCCGGCTCGGTGTGCGCAACACCGACGACCGTGAACTGGGTGTCCCCGACCGGCTGCGGCGCCCCGGCGCTGTGGTCGTCGAGAGTGACGACGACGACCCGGAGTTCGCCGTCCTGGAGTACGCGGACGTCACCTTCGCCGGTTACGACGACGTGCAGGACGAGGTATACGACAGTGGCTACGACGACGACTACGGCTACCCCGGGGACGGGCAGCCGACGGTCCGCGTCGTCTGACCCCCGGTCCGGCCCGGTCTGTTTCCACAGACCGCCGGGGTAGGCTGTCACCATCATGAACAACCCTGCGCTCAGAGACACAGCCCTGTTCCTGCTGCGGCTGGCCCTCGGCGTCATCTTCATCGCACACGGCTGGGACAAGGCCTTCGGTACCGGTATCGACGCCACCGCCGACCAGTGGGGGAACCTGCACATCCCGCAGCCCACCCTGTCTGCCTGGGTGGTCTCCGTCGTGGAGATGCTCGGCGGCGCGATGCTCGTGCTCGGTCTGCTGACCCCGGCAGCTGCCGGCGTCCTCGCCCTCGACATGGTCGCGGCCTTCTACTTCGTCCACCTCGACAACGGTCTCTTCGTCAGTGACGGCGGCTGGGAACTCGTGCTTGTCCTCTGCGTCGCCTGCGTGACCCTGGTCGTCTTCGGCTCGGGGCGGGCCAGCCTGGACCGGGCACTGTCCCGGTTCGCCTAGGGGCCCGGGGTGGAGTGCGAGGAGGCGCGCGCCGCGCTGTCCGCCCGGCTCGACGGTGAACCGGAGCCGGCGGGTACCGACCCGGACGCGGTGGACGCCCACCTGGCCGCCTGTCCGGACTGCCCGGTGTGGTTCGCCGCAGCCGCCGACCTGAACCGCCGACTGCGGGTGAGCGCGGCACCGACGGAGGAACCACAACCCCGCGACGCCGGGGAGCTGGCGCGCCAGATGTCGGCGCTGGCGGAGAATACCCCGGAACTGTCCCAGCGGCTGCGTAGCCGGTCGCTGCCACTCACCCTGTGTCGGGTGGTGCTGGTGGTGCTCGCGGTGCTCTACATCGCCTGGGCGGTGGTCCTGCTGGTCAACTCCACCGATGTGCCGGACTCCCCGTCGGTCGCCGGTGCCGGTGGAGAGGTCGCCAACTCCGGCGATCCGGACCTGGCCCGGCTGTCCGTGGATGCTGCGACGGTGCGCCTTGCCCTGGCGGGTGGACTGATCTGGGGAGCATGGCGGCCGCGTGCCGCACCGGGGCTGCTGCCGGTCTTCCTCGCCCTGTGGGGTTTCGGGGCCGGGTTCTCCACCCGTGACCTGGTGCTCGGCTACCTCGACGTGCCGACGGTCGCCGGCCTGCTGCTGCACCTGGCGTCCTGCGTGACGGTGGTGGGGGTGTGGCTGGCGCGCCACCACGCGGTCAACCCGCTGCGCGATTCGCTGCGCGGGCTCGGGGCGCGCCCGGTGGCGTACAGTCCGGGGGACGCCGAGCGGAACTCCACCTGGCGGCCGGGCGACGGGGACTGATCAGGTCCAGCCGGGCAACCACATCCGCCAGTGCCACTGCTGATGGGTCAGCGGCAGGCCCGAGTAGACCGGCAGGAAGAACAGGAACATCCACACCGCCAGCACCAGGTAGAACACGCCGAAGAGCATGCCGGTCCGGGTGAGCCACAACCGCCGCACCGCCGCCCGGAGGCCGGGGGAGGGGTCCACGGGCCGGTCACCGGCGATCGACCAGCCGGCGAGCTGTCCCAGTGTGAGGGCGAGGCCGATGATGAGGAACGGTGCGAGGTTCGTCGCGTAGAAGAGGTACATCTGTCGGTCGACGTTGAGCAGCCACGGCAGGAACCCGGCGAGGTAGCCGACCACAGGCACCAGCCATGCCATCTGGCGGCGTCGTACCAGGCACCACAGCCCCCAGAGCAGTACCGGCACGGTGAGGAACCAGATCACCGGAGTGCCGGTGAGTAGGACGACGTGCTTCATCCCCGAGCCGTCGGTCTCGCTGTAGTACAGCAGACCGCGGGTGCTGGCGAGCCACTCCCAGGGCTTCGACTCCCACGGGTGGTGATGGCCGTTGGAGTTCGTCAGTTCCTCGTGGAAGTCGAGGACGGAGACGTGGTAGTAGATGAAGTTCAGCCAGGAATCCGGCAGCCAGTCCAGGCCCCACGAACTGATCCGGTCGTTGCCTGCCTCGACTTCGTGGCGGAAGACCCCGGTCTCCGAGGCGAACCAGGCGCGCCAGCTGAGCAGGTACACCACCGCCGGCAGGATGACCACCGACGCGAACGCGGGGACGCAGTCCCGGGCGAAGGTTCCCGCCAGTGGACGCTGGACACCGAACCGACGACGCCGCCACCAGTCGACACCGACGACGGCGAGTCCGAAGAAGGCGATGTAGTACAGCCCGGACCACTTCACGGCCAGTGCCCCACCGAGGGCGAGTCCCGCGGCGAACCGCCACCAACGGTACCCGGCCCGCGGGCCCAGCGGGTTGTCGGCGATCCGACCCTCGGCGAAGACCCGACGGAATGTGGCCTCCATCTGCCCGTGGTCCCGGACCAGAAGGTAGGCGGCGAGAATGACGAAGAAGGTCTGGAACTGGTCCAGCATCGCCGAGCGGCCGGTGACGAAGAGGATGCCGTCGCACAGGGCGAGCAGGCCCGCGGACAGCCCCACCCAGTCGCCGTAGCCGGTGGAGGACGCCAGGCGCCGCGCGGTCGCCGCGGTGAGCAGGATGACACCGATGCCCAGCAGAGCGACCGAGATCCGCCACCCGACCGGGGTGTCGCCGAAGACCCACATCCCCAGCGCCTCGAGCTGCTTGGCGAGTGGGGGATGGACGACCAGGCCGTAGGCGGGGTTGTCCTCGATACCGCCGGAGAGTCCGCCACGGAGGATCTGCCAGGACTGCGGGACGTAGTGCTTCTCGTCGAAGACCGGGGTGCCCTCATCGGTGGGGTACCCGAGTTCCGTCAGCCGGGTGACCGCGCCGAGCACGGCGAGCACGGTGAGGATCACCGACCACCGAGTCGGCCGGACCCGGGGAACGGCGACGGAAGGTTTCACAGGGCGCCATCCTAGTAGGAAGCGGACGCGGGGCGTCGGGGCCCGGCGCATTAGAGTCGGAGGACATGGAGACCCCTGAGTTCGCAGACCTGCTGTCCCGCGCCGCCGACGACCGACCCTTCCCCCACGGCGGGATCATTCTCGCGGCCACTCCGCTGGGGACCGCACTGGACGCTTCGGTCCGCCTCATCGACGCCCTGGGCAGCGCCGACATCATCGCCGCGGAGGACACCCGCCGTACCCGTGCCCTGGCGGACGCCCTCGGCGTGGAGATCACCGGCAAGGTGGTCTCGAACTACGACCACAACGAGTCCGACCGTGCCGCGGGACTGGTCGAGAGTGCGGCCGGCGGGGCCCGCGTCCTCGTCGTGACGGACGCCGGGATGCCCGCGGTCTCGGACCCGGGGTTGCCGCTGGTCCAGGCGGCCCAGGAGGCGGGCGTCCCGTTGACCTGCCTGCCCGGTCCCTCCGCGGTGCCCACCGCCCTGGCCCTGTCTGGGGTGGGGGTGGGGCACTTTGCCTTCGACGGGTTCGCCCCGCGCAAGGACGGTGACCGGCGACGGTGGCTGGAGACCCTGGTCGACGAGAAGCGGGCGGTGGCCTTCTTCGAGTCCCCGCACCGGCTGGGCCGCACGCTTGATGCGGCGGTGGAGGTGCTCGGTCCCGACCGCGAAGCCGCGGTATGCCGTGAACTGACCAAGACCTATGAGCAGGTGCGCCGGGCGCCGCTGGGGGAGTTGGCGCAGTGGGTCGCCGAGGCGACCGCCACCGCGGAGAAGGGGGAGGGGCCCGGGATCCGCGGTGAGATCACCGTGGTCCTGTCCGCGGCTCCGGAGTCTGGCCCGGCGGATCCGACCGATCTGGTCGGTCTCGTCGAGGAACAGGTGGCGTCCGGCGTCCGGATGAAGGAGGCCTGCAAGACCGTCGCCGAGGCCCACGGTGCGTCTCGGCGGGAGCTCTATGAGGCGGTGCTCGCGAGCCGCCGGTGAACTCCGGTCAACGTGGAGGGTCGGCATCTGGCACAGTGGGTGGGTATGACTGACGCGACAAGAGACACAGAGAAGCAGCCGCCGGATCCTGAGATCGTCACCGATGACAGTCAACTGAGCTCCGAGAAACTGTCACCGGTCGTGGTGGGCAGCATGCTGCCGCCTCCCTCGGAGGACAAGCACGCGCCCGTGGACAAGGTGGTCGTGGGATTCGCGGCCGCCCTCGTGCTTGCCGTGGTCCTGTGGGGGCTCATCGCCCCGGACAGTTTTTCCGACTTCGCGTCCAGTGCACTGGACGTCATCGTCACCGATTTCGGCTGGGTCTACATCGTCGCCGGCACGATTTTCGTGCTGTTCATCCTGTTCATCGGGTTGAGCCGGTTCGGCCGTATCAGGCTCGGCCAGGACAACGAGGAACCCGAGTTCAACACGGCGAGCTGGATCGCGATGATGTTCGCCGCCGGCATGGGCATCGGCCTGATGTTCTACGGCGTCGCCGATCCGTTGAACTACTTCGAGAACGGTATCCCCGGCGAAGGGTCGAAGAACGTCCCTGACTCGATGGCCTCCACCATTTTCCACTGGGGCCTGCACCCCTGGGCGATCTACGCCATCGTCGGCCTCTCGATCGCCTACGGAACCTTCCGCCTGGGACGCAAGCAGCTGTTCAGTTCGGCGTTCATCCCGCTGATCGGCATCCGTCGGGCCGAAGGCTGGCTCGGCAAGCTCATCGACGTGCTGTCGATCTTCGCGACCGTCTTCGGAACGGCAGCGTCCCTCGGCCTCGGCGCCCTGCAGATCGGGTCCGGAATGGACGCGGTCGGGATCGTGCACAATCCCGGGACTGGCTGGATGATGGTCATCATCGGCGTTCTGGGACTGTGCTACCTGGCGTCCGCCTACTCAGGTGTCGGTAAGGGCATCCAGTACGTCTCCAACTTCAACATGGTGCTGGCCGGTCTTCTGGCACTGTTCGTGCTGATCGTCGGCCCCACGGTCGTCATCCTCAACACCATGCCGACCTCCCTGGGCAACTACCTGCAGAACTTCTTCGGCATGTCTGCCCGCACCGCGGACTCCGCCGAAGGCATGGGTGACTGGCTCGCCGGAACCACCCTGTTCTACTGGGCATGGTGGATCTCCTGGTCCCCGTTCGTCGGTACCTTCATCGCCCGGATCTCCCGCGGCCGCACGATCCGTGAATTCGTCGTGGTCGTCCTCATGGTCCCCACCGCGGTGTCCATCGTCTGGTTCTCCATCTTCGGCGGATCCGCGATCCACGCGGAGGAATCCGGCAGCGAGATCTACGGTGACGGTGACGCACAGACGATGCTGTTCAACCTGCTCGACGATCTTCCGCTCGCCGGCATCAGCTCGGTGATCGCGATGATCCTGCTGTCGACCTTCTTCATCACCTCGGCGGACTCCGCCTCGACGGTGATGGGCACCATGAGCCAGAACGGCAAGCTCGTCGCAGACCGGAGGCTGACTGTCCTGTGGGGTCTGCTGACCGCTCTCATCGCCGTGGTGCTCCTGCTGTCCGGTGGCGAGGACTCCCTGAACAACCTCCAGTCGGTGACGATCGTCGCCGCCTGCCCGTTCGTGATCCTCATCCTCTTCATGTGTGTGTCGCTGTACAAGGGACTGTCACAGGACCCGATGTTCCTCGACGAGAACGAGAAGCGGTCCTTCGCCCTGCGGCTCGCCCGTGAGCGCCGCCACCAGGTCCCGCCGGGGTCCGCCCGCAGCCCGTGGGAGGCCCGCGAGGATGAGCGGCTGGAGCGCAAGGCGGAGAAGAGCGCGCAGAAGACCGCGAAGAAGACCGCGAAGAAGACCGCGACGAATCCAGGGTCGGGCGATCAGGCCGGGTCCTGATGCAATAGGGTGGGGGACATGTCGAAACATGTCCTCACCTCCGTTGCCTGGCCGTACGCCAACGGCCCCCGCCACATCGGACACGTTGCCGGATTCGGCGTCCCCTCGGACGTCTTCGCCCGGTACCAGCGAATGTCGGGCAACGAGGTCCTGATGGTCTCCGGCACCGACGAGCACGGCACTCCGCTGCTCGTGCAGGCGCAGAAGGAGGGCGTGCCGGTCCAGGAACTGGCCGACCGCTACAACCGCATCATCGTCGAGGACCTCGCCGGCCTGGGCCTGTCCTACGACCTGTTCACCCGCACCACCACCCGTAACCACTACGCCGTGGTGCAGGAGCTCTTCCGCGGGCTCAACGACAACGGCTACATGATCCGCCAGACCACGGTCGGTGCGATCGACCCGAAGACCGGCCGTACCCTGCCTGACCGCTTCATCGAGGGCACCTGCCCGATCTGCGGCGCCACCGACGCCCGTGGTGACCAGTGCGACAACTGCGGCAACCAGCTCGATCCGGCCGACCTCATCGACCCGCGGTCCAAGATCGACGGTGCGACTCCGGACTTCGTCGAGACTGAGCACTTCATGCTCGACCTCCCGGCGTTCGCCGAGGCCCTGGAGAAGTGGCTGTCCACCCGCGAGGGCTGGCGTCCCAACGTCCTGAACTTCTCGCTCAACCTGCTCAAGGACATGCGTCCGCGCGCGATGAGCCGCGACATCGACTGGGGCGTCCCGGTGCCGATCGAGGGCTGGCAGGACAATGAGGCCAAGAAGCTCTACGTGTGGTTCGACGCCGTCGTCGGCTACCTCTCCGCCTCCATCGAGTGGGCATGGCGTACCGGTGACAAGGACGCCTGGAAGAAGTGGTGGTCGGATCCGGAGGCCCTGTCCTACTACTTCATGGGCAAGGACAACATCACCTTCCACTCCCAGATCTGGCCGGCCGAACTGCTCGGTTACGCCGGTAATGGTGCCAAGGGTGGTGAGGCCGGCGAGTACGGCGAACTGAACCTGCCGACCGAGGTCGTCTCCTCCGAGTTCCTCACCATGTCCGGCTCGAAGTTCTCCTCCTCGAAGGGCGTGGTCATCTACGTCCGAGACTTCCTGCAGGAGTTCGGTCCGGACGCGCTGCGGTACTTTATCGCCGTCGCCGGCCCGGAGAACATGGACACCGACTTCACCTGGGACGAGTTCGTCCGCCGCATCAACACCGAGCTGGCCAACGAGTGGGGCAACCTCGTCAACCGCACCGTGTCGATGGCGCACAAGAACTTCGGCGAGATCCCGACCCCCGGCGAGTTCACCGCCGAGGATCAGGCACTGCTCGACGAGTCCGCCGCGGCCTTCGGCATCGTCGGTGAGTACCTGGAGCACTCCCGGTTCAAGGCGGGTATCTCCGAGGCGATGCGCATCGTCGCCCGTGCGAACCAGTACATCGCCGCCCAGGAGCCGTGGAAGCTCGCCAAGGCGGCCAAGGGTTCCGAGGACACTGCCGCCGACCCGGCCGCCCGGGAGCGGCTGTCCACGGTGCTGTTCACCGCCCTGCAGGTCGTCGCGGACGCGAACACCCTGCTCACCCCGTACCTGCCGTTCTCCGCGCAGAAGATCTTCGAACTGCTCGGCGGCGCCGGTGTGTGGGCCGCCCAGCCGAAGGTCGTCGAGGTCACCGACGACTCCCCGCTGGAGCCGGTCGGTGCGGGTCTGCCCGCCAAGGGCCGCGCCTACCCCGTCATCATGGGCGCCTACGCCAACCAGCAGGCGCACTGGGACAGGACCGACCTGACCCCGGGCACCCCGCTGTCCAAGCCGGTGCCGCTGTTCACGAAGCTCGATCCGGAGCTGGCGGAGACCGGCCCGGAGTGGGCCCGCGTCGAGAAGGACTAGGCTCCGTCAGAGCCGCTGCGCCCACCGCCTGACGAGACCGTCCTCGGGACAGGACGCCACCACGGCGCCTGCGACGGTCCGGCGGATCTCTTCCGGGGTGTCCCGTATACGGGCGAGGACACTGACGGCCACGTCACGGGCACTCCGGGCCGCAGCTACCGGAGGCAGGCCGCCGGGGGATGCGTTGCCGTAAGAGTTGTCCCAGGCGAGCAGTATCGCAGTGGTCGCACTGATCCGGGGAGGATCGACCCGTGTGACCGCACCCCGCGCGGCGACCGGCATACCGGCACCGGTCAGGCCTGCGACCACGGTCACCAGAGCGGTCCTGCGGATCATCTCCGGAGCATCCGTGGTCCAGGTGAGGGTGTCGGTGAGGGCTTCCACGGTCGCACGGTCAGGGGTCTCCCGGACCCTGACCATTGCGTCGAGAAGCTCGACTGTCTCCAGCGCGGCCGGAGTGGTGGTCGTCAACGGATCCACGGAGAGATCGTCGACGACAGGCCTGAGATCGGGTCCTGCAGAGTACGGATCGGCACTCGTGAGCACAGATCGGGCGTGGGAGATCCATGCCCCGATGGTCGGGGACGCGGGGTAGTCAGCTGCGTCCGTGTCCGTTCCGTCTGCGCCGCCTTCCCTGGCGAACACCGTGTGCAGCAGGTCAGCGAACCTGTCGGCGGAGCCCGCCAGCTGGGAATCGAAACCGTCCCCGGTGAGGACGGCGGGGTCCATCCTCAGACGGTCGGCGAGCTGTTCCAGGGCGCTGCGGTCCGGGACGCTCTGCCCGTCCTCCCACCGGGAGATGGAGTTGGGGAGCAGATCCCGGCGGCGAGGCCGGTCTGGGACAGTCCCCGGTCGACCCTGGCGTGGTGCAGTCGTCGTCCGAATGCGGCAGGATCTTTCATGGTCACCGAGGGTACGTCACACAGTGGCACCGTGACCCCGAGACAGTCTGAGAGCCGCAGCTGCGGCAGCACCCGCCAGGGACACCACAGCGACAAGGACGCCGAGCGTCATCGCGGATGACGTCCACACCCCGACTGCCGCGGTGCCCAGGGCGCCACCGATCTACAGCATCAGCCGGGTGTGCGCTCCGACTGCCGGAGTCTGGCCGTCAGACACGACCTCGTAGGCGGCGGACAGGGCGAGCAGCGTGCACGCCCCCAGCCCCAGACCACGGATCAGGGACGCGACTACGGCCACGGCAACGGTGACCGCGTTCCAGGACCCGACGGCCTGTATGCCGAGCGTCCCGACCGCGGCGACGACAAGTCCGGCGGCGATGACAGGGAAGGCGTCCATGTTCTTCCATGGTCCCTTGATGAGACTGCGGGACGCCAAGGCGCCGCATCCCTGCACCCCCAGCAGGATTCCGGCCACCCACGCGGGCTGCCCCAGATCGGACTGGATGTGCAGGGAAGTCGACAGCAGCGTCCCGTAGGAGACCGCGCCTATGACGAGGCACAGCAGCATCACGGTGGCGAAAGGCAGTCCGCGGTAGAGGGACATGTCGAGCAGGGGAGGGGTCGAGCGCAGGTCCGCCACACAGAACACGGCGATGACCACGATGGCGGCCGCCGCAATGAGGACTGTGAATCCGGCAGGCAGCGTGCCGACCGCACTGACAACCCAGAGCAGACCGACCATGCCGAGGACGCCAGGCAGCGCCTGGCCGAGGCCCAGCGGCGTCCGGCGACCCGGGGTCGTCGGCAGCACGCCGCGGGCGAGGATCAGGGCGAGGGCGGCGAGCGGGACGTTGACAAGGAAGAGGATGCGCCAACCGACGGCGTCCACCAGCACTCCACCGAGCAGCGGGCCGAATGCCGGGGCGATGACCGCGGGCAGTCCGATGGTCGCCAGGGCGGACCGCATGCCGTCGCGTCCGACGAGGTCGGCGGCAATTTGCTGGACTGCCGGCTTGATGAAGCCGCAGGCCGCACCCTGGAGAACCCGGGCAGTGACGAAGAGCGGCAGTGTCCCGCTGAGTCCGACGAGGGCGGAGGCGAGGGCGAAGACGAGGGCCGTTCCGGTCCAGACGTGCCGGGTACCGAAACGTCGCAGGCAGGTCGTGGAGAGCACGATGCCGGCGGTGGCGGCGGGCATGTAGGCGGAGACCCCGAGCTGGGCGGAACTCTCCGTGACACCGAGGTCGCGGCTGATCGTCGGGAGCAGGACGTTGACAAGGCTCGAATCGATGAGCGGCAGGACCGAGGTGGGCAACAGGACGAGGGTGGTCCGGGGAGTAAGGGACAGTGTGGCAGGGGTCGTCATCGGCGGTGCTCCTTTGCGGTGGGGATGACATCAAGGGAATACGTGGGTGTCCAGTGGCTGCAACGGTTGACGTGTGCTCTCTCGGTGGGTTTCCTTTCCCCTGGTCAGCGACACATGCTCAGTGCGCTCTCAGCAGCGTCGTGCACGGTGCTCCCCCGGAACACCTCTGCAGGTACCCTCGGTCGGTGACACGGGGTGCCCGGGAGAAGGCCCGGGCTGAGATGAGACCCGTCGAACCTGATCGAGTTCACACTCGCGGAGGAATTGTCATGGCAGACTCTGCTGCGCCCACGACCCGGCCCACCACCCGTTTCAGCGACACGCTGCGGGCGGAGAACGCGGAAACCTGGGAGGCCGCCGCCACCCACCGCTTCGTCACCGAGCTCTTCGCCGGCACCCTGCCGGACGAGAACATGGCGACCTACCTGGTCCAGGACTACCGTTTCGCCGACGGCTTCATGGCGCTGCTCGGTGCGGCCGTCGCCACCGCGGACAACTACGACTCACGCCACCGCTTCGCCCAGTTCCTCGGCGAGGTCGCCGGAGACGAAGACACCTACTTCCGCCAGGCCGCCGCCGAACTGGGTGCGGACACCTCGGTCCCTGACACCAGGGCGACCGAGGGTTTCAAGCAGCTCTTCGCCGATGCCGCTGACACCCGCAACTATGCCGCGATCCTCGGCGTCCTGCTGGTCTGCGAGTGGCTCTACCTGGACTGGGCCACCCGGCCGGAGAACCGCGACCACGGCACGGCGGAGAACGGCTACCCGACCCGACATGTCCACGCCGAATGGGTCCGGCTGCACGACTACCCCGGGTTCCACCAGCTCATCGACTTCCTCCGCGCCGAGATCGACCGGGCCGGGGCGCGTTCCGAGGAAGACGCCGCCCTGGCACGGAAGTACTTCCGCCGCACCGTGGACCTGGAACTGCAGTTCTTCGGGGAGCACCGCTAACCTGACAGCCATGTCGAAGAAGAAGCGTCTGACCCCTGTCCCGCCCGAGCCGCTGCCGGAACTCTTCGACGCGCACACCCACCTGGCGTCCTGCAGGGCGACGACGCAGGACGAGGTGGCCGCGATCATGGACCGTGCCGCGGCGGTGGGCGTGCATCAGGTCTGTACCGTCGGCGACGACCTCGCCGAGTCCGTCCAGGCTCTCGAGGCCGCCCACGCCGACGAGCGGGTCTTCGCGGCCTGCGCCATCCACCCGACCAGGGCGGACCAGCTCTTCGAGGACGGTGTGCAGGACCAGCTCCGTGAGCTTGCCGCCGATCCGCGGTGCGTGGCGGTGGGGGAGACCGGGCTGGACACCTACTGGATCACCCACGAGCCGGAGCGGACCGCCCCGTTGGACGTCCAGGAGTCCGCGCTGCGCTGGCACATGGCGTTGGCCCATGAGCTGGACAAGCCGCTGATGATCCACAACCGGGAGGCGGACGCCGACCTGCTGCGTGTCCTGGAGGACGCCCCGGACGATCTGCGGATCATGCTGCACTGCTTCTCCTCGCCGCTGGGGGTGGCGCAGGCGGCGGCCGACCGTGGCTACTGGCTGAGCTTCTGCGGCAACGTGACCTTCAGACGCAATGAGGAACTGCGGGAGGCGGCACGGATCTGCCCGACCGAGCGGATCCTCGTCGAGACCGATGCACCGTTCATGACGCCAGAACCATTCCGCGGTGCGCGGAACGAACCGGCGTTCGTCGGATACACCGCCCGCTGTGTCGCAGAAGTGAGGGGTGTGACTCCAGAGGCACTAGGTGCCCAGGTGACACGCAATGCGCGTGAGCTCTACCGGATCACGGAATAATTACGGGACACTTGTCACATAACTTTGCCGCCAGCGCATCGTTACCGTATCGTGATCTGAGTGAAGAACAAGTCGACCCTCCACCGCATCAACCACACCCGCTCCGTCCCGCTGCGTGTCGCCACCGGCGGTATGCTCGCCACCCTCGTGGTCGGCGGAGCCGTCGTCGCCACCAACCACAAGGACGTCACCCTCGACGTCAACGGCAAGATCCTCAAGGCCAGCACCGTCCGCGGCGACGTTGAGTCGATCCTGTCCTCCGAGGGCGTCGACGTCTCCGACGGCGACCTCGTCACCCCGGGCCTCAGCGAGTCCGTCTCCGACGGCTCCCACGTCACGGTCCGCTCCGCCCGGCAGGTCGCCCTCGTCGTCGACGGTCAGTCCCGCACCGTCGACACCACCAAGATGACGGTCTCCGAGCTCCTGGACGAGCTCGACATCGACGCCGGCTCCACCACCGCCAGTACCTCGGCCATTCCGCTCGACGGCATGGAGCTCGACATCACCTCGCCGAAAATCTTCACGCTCAACGACGGCCAGCCGGACGAGACCCCCGCCCGCCTCACCATGTCCGCCCCGACCGTGGCCGACGTGCTCGAGATGCGCGGTGCCCCGCTGGGCAAGGAGGATGTCGTCACCCCGTCCGCGGACACCCCGGTCACCGACGACATGCACATCGACGTCACCCGGAAGACCTCCGAGGAGGTCACCGAGGAGCAGGAGATCGCCCCGCCGGAGAAGGTCATCGAGGACCCGGACATGGCCAAGGGTGAGGAAGAGGTCATCGAGGAGGGTACCGCCGGTACCGCCCGTGTCACCGTCCGCGTCCACACCCTCAACGGTGTCGAGACCAACCGCGACGAGCTCAAGCGCGAGGAGATCAAGCCCGCCACCGAGCGCGTCGTGCGCCGCGGCACCGGTTCCTCCGCCCCCTCCGTCTCCGACGGTTCCGTCTGGGACCAGCTCGCCCAGTGCGAGGCCACCGGCGACTGGTCCATCAACACCGGCAACGGCTTCTCCGGCGGCCTGCAGTTCACCCCGTCCACCTGGGCCGCGTTCGGCGGCACCGAGTACGCCCCGGAGGCCTACATGGCCTCCCGCGAAGAGCAGATCGCCGTGGCCGAGAAGGTCCAGGCCGCACAGGGCTGGGGTGCCTGGCCCGCCTGCACCTCCAGCATGGGTATGCGCTGAGAGATCCGCTGATAGATCGTCCGTCCCCGACAGGCTATCCTCGACATGTGACGGACAGCGAAGAGAACACGGTACGCCTGCTGGGGCCCGGCGAGATCCGGGCCCTGGCAGCGGAACTCGACATCACCCCGACGAAGAAGATGGGGCAGAACTTCGTCATCGACCCGAACACGGTGCGGCGCATCGTCTCGGCCGCCGAGCTGTCCACCGACGACCACGTCATCGAGGTCGGCCCGGGGCTGGGCTCCCTGACCCTCGCCCTGCTGGAGCAGGTCGGCGGAACAGGCGGGGTGACCGCCGTGGAGCTCGACAAGCGGCTCGCCGCACGGCTTCCTCGCACCATCGTGGAGTTCGCCCCGGCCCGCGCCGACGACGTCACGGTCATCGACCATGACGCACTCACCCTCACCGCAGCGGATCTGGCCGAGGCAGGAGTCCCCGCCCCGACGGCCCTGGTCGCGAACCTGCCCTACAACGTCTCGGTCCCGGTGCTGCTGCACCTGCTGCAGGAGTTCCCGTCGATCCGCCGCGTCCTCGTGATGGTCCAGCTGGAGGTCGCCGACCGGCTCGCGGCGTCCCCCGGGTCGAAGATCTACGGCGTACCCAGTGTGAAGGCCGGGTTCTACGGCGCGGTCTCCAAAGCCGGCACCATCGGCAAGAATGTCTTCTGGCCCGCCCCGAAGATCGACTCGGGCCTGGTGCGCATCGACCGGTGGACCGACAGCGACCGACCCTGGCAGGATGCCCTGACCAGTCACGATCCCGAGACCCTCCGCAAGGAGGTCTTCGCGGTGACGGACGCAGCCTTCCTCCAGCGCCGCAAGACCCTGCGCGCCGCCCTCTCCGGACACTTCGGTTCCGGGGCGGACGCGGAGGCCGTGCTCACCGCGGCGGGTATCGACCCGAAGGAGCGGGGTGAGAAGCTCGACACCGGTTCCTTCGTCGACCTCGCGGTCGCCTCTCTGGCCTCTGCCCAGGATTCACCGCAGGACACCGGACAATGACAGCCCCCGATATGCCGGACCCCGCCGAGCACACCGGACTGCCACGAGCCGCCACGGCGACGGCCCAGGGCATGCTGACCCTCTGGTCGAGTGTGGGCGACCGCCACCCTGACGGTCGCCGTGACCGCGTCACTGTCCGTCAGGCTCTCGACCTCACCGAGACCGTCACCGTTACGGTCACCGGCCCGTCGGACGTCCCGGAGATCACCGGGGTGGACGTCACCGGGAAGCACTCGCGGCCGGCCTCCGACGGAGACAAGGGACTCGCCGCTGTCGCCGCCGTCACCGCCGTCGTGGAGCGGTACCACCGCCTTGCACCGCAGGCCGTCCTGCCGCAGATCCACATCGACATCGTCCGTGGGATCCCTGACATCAGCGACACCGGGGACACCGACGCAGAGTCCGCCGACGCCGCAGCAGCCCTCGTCGCCACCCGCGAACTCCTCCACGGTGACGGTGCCGCCGACGCCGGCTACTCCCTCGCGCCCCGACCCACCGACGCCGAGCTGCAGGACCTGGCGGTGTCCCTCGGACCGGACGTACCCGCCCACCTGCTCGGCGGCACGGTGATGGCCACCGGCACCACGCCCGGTGCCGCCGACCTTGTTCCGGTGATGAGTCGCGGTACCCGGCACTGGGCCCTGGCGCTCGATCCCCGTCCGCTGCCATACCAGGAGGTCCTCGACCGCCTGGACGTCCAGCGGGACGCGGTGGCGCGCGGTGAGCGCCCCGATGTCCGGGTCGGCGACGTCACCGCCGTGCAGCGTGCCCTGCTCACCGACAACCCGACCGAACTCGCCGACCTCCTGGCCAACGACCTGCAGTCCGCAGCTGTGAGTCTGCGTCCGGAACTGCGTCGTACCCTCACCGCCGCCCGTGAAGCGGGAGCCCTGGGTACCGTCGTCGCCGGTCCCGGTCCGACTGTCGCGATGCTCTGCTCCGACCGCGAGCACGCCGTCGAGGTCGCCACCGCCGTCTCCGTCGCCGGACACACCGGCCCCACCCTCGTCGCCGCGTCCTCCTCCCACGGCACACGACCCGCCTGAACCCCGAAAGAAGCACTGAGAGAACTCCATGGCCAGCACAGTCAACCTCATCAACCTCGAGAACGTCGACAAGTCCTACGGGCTCAAGACCCTCCTCGACGGTGTGAGCATCGGGGTCAACAGCGGCGACCGGATCGGTGTCGTCGGACTCAACGGCGGCGGCAAGTCCACGCTCATCCGCATCCTCGCAGGGCTCGACACCGTCGACTCCGGACGCGTCTCCCGCAACAACAACCTGCGCATGGCGGTCGTCTCCCAGGACAGTGACCTGCCCGGAACCACCGTCGGCGAGGCGGTCCTGTCCGGACTGACCGGTGCATCCGGCACACTGGAGACCCACGAGTGGGCGTCCGACCCGCGGATCCGCGACGTCCTGGAGGGCATCGGCGTCAACGACCTCGGCGACGGTGCCGGGATGGACACCCCGCTGGAGGGGCTGTCCGGTGGCGAACGACGCCGAGTCGGCATCTCCGCCGCCCTGGTCCGCGACCTCGACCTGGTCATCCTCGACGAGCCGACCAACCACCTCGACGTCGAGGGCGTGGAGTGGCTCGCACAGCACCTGCTGCACCGTCGCTGTGCGCTCGTCGTCGTCACCCACGACCGCTGGTTCCTCGACACCGTCGCGACCACCACCTGGGAGGTCCACGACGGCACCATCGACGTCTTCGAGGGCGGCTACAACGACTGGACCTTCGCCCGCGCCGAGCGCGCCCGCCAGGCGGACGCCGAGGAGCAGCGCCGCGCCAACCTCGCCCGCAAGGAACTTGCCTGGCTGCGCCGCGGTGCCCCGGCCCGTACCTCCAAGCCGCGCTACCGGATCGAGGCCGCAGAGGCGCTGATCAAGAACGTCCCTGCGCCGCGAGACAACGTCGAACTCATGAGCTTCGCCACGAAGCGGCTCGGCAAGAAGGTCATCGAGCTGGAGGACGCCACGGTCACCACCCCGCCCCCGGAGGCCCGCGTCCTCGTCGACGACCTCACCTGGCGGCTCGCCCCCGGCGAGCGGATCGGACTGGTCGGTGTCAACGGCTCCGGCAAGACCACCCTGCTGCGCACCCTGGCGGGGGAGTACCCGCTGGCGGCGGGTAAGCGCATTGAGGGACGCACCGTCGAGATCGGGTGGCTGCGCCAGGAACTCGAGGACCTCGACGGCGAACGACGCCTGCTCGACGCCGTAGAGGACGTCGCCACCCGTGTGGAGATCGGCGGGAAGGAACTCACCGCCTCCCAGCTCGCCGAACGCCTCGGCTTCTCCGCCAAGCGGCAGCGCACCCCGATCCGTGACCTCTCCGGTGGCGAAAGACGCCGCCTGCAGCTCACCCGCGTGCTCATGGCCGAGCCGAACGTCCTGCTGCTCGACGAGCCGACCAACGATCTCGACATCGACACCCTCCAGGAGCTCGAGAGTCTGCTTGACGGGTGGGCGGGCACCCTCGTCGTCATCTCCCACGACCGCTACCTCATCGAGCGCATCTGTGACTCGACCTGGGCACTGTTCGGCGACGGGAAGCTGACCAACCTGCCCGGCGGAATCCAGCAGTACCTCGACCGGCGGCGCGAGCTCATCGCCGCCCCGGCGGCCCCGTCGGCCCCGTCCTCCGCGTCTCCGGGGCAGGACGCCGCGTCAGGCACGGCGTCCGGTGCGGCGTCCTCCCCGGGTCTGTCCGCCCAGGAGGACCGCGAGTTGAAGAAGGAGCTCAACGCGCTGGAGCGGAAGATGCAGAAGCTCAGTGCGAAGGTGGACACCCTCACCGCGAAGCTCGCCGACGCCGCAATGCCGGCCGACGGGAACATCGACACAGCGCTGCTCGCCGACCTCGACCGGGAACTCCAGGGAGTACGGTCAGAACACGACGACTGTGAGATGCGGTGGCTCGAGGTGGCCGAAATGCGAGAGGAGGGACATGTCTGAGGAGGTCCTGGAGAAGCACCTGAACGACTCCCCGGATGATGCCCGGGCATCCCGGTCACGGATCGCGCGATTCTTCGGCCTGCGCCGCCCGCTGCCGCCCAATATCTGGGGGCTTGTCCTCGGTGGCATCGCCTTCGCACTGTCCCTGACCCCGTCGCTGGTGCCGCGTACCTGGCTGTACCAGGGCATCGCCTCGGGGCTGTCCGCGGCGACCGGGCACCTCATCGGACTGTTCCTGCTGCTCAACTGGAACCTCTGGTGCCGGGACGTCATCGAACCGCTGTGGAACCGGTTGACCGGCAGCCGGCGCATCCCCGCCGTGTGGTGGGGGAGGGTGCGGATCGCGTTGCTGGTCATCATCCCGGTTGCGCTGCTGCTCTGGATGATCCGTGCCGTGCGCTGGCAGCAGTATCTCGCTGAGCTCATGGGCGCGCGGTCCTACACCCTCGCCCAGTTCCTCCTGGTCCTGCCGGTCGGCCTGCTGGTGTGGGCCCTGTTCGTCGCCATCGGCCGCGCCGTCTCGGCCTTCGCCGGGGTGCTGGCGACCGCCGTGCCCGGCAACAACTCCCGCTACGGTCTGCGACTTCTGGCGTCCTGGGGAGCCGTGGCGATCGCCACCGTCCTCATCGTCGACTTCGTGCTGCCCGGCACCATCCGCCGGGCGACGGAGCAGTTCTTCTCCGTGAGTTCCGAGCCGGTCCGGCCTGACCTGGTGAAGCCGTACGCCAGTGAGCGTTCCGGTGGCCCGGGATCGCCGACCGAGTGGGAGGATCTCGGGGCCTACGGCACCCGGTTCACCGCGCTGGGTCTGTACAAGGACCAGCTGGAGGATCTCACCGGACGCCCGTCGAAGGAGCCGATCCGCGCCTATGCGGGCATGGACGACGGCGACGACGACCGTGAGCGTGCCCAGCATGTCGTCAGTGAGCTCCAGCGTACCGGCGCCGAGGAACGCAAGGCCCTGCTTGTCGCCCCGGCGACCGGTACCGGCTGGGTGAATCCGACCACCGCCCAGGCCTTCGAGCTGATGTTCGACGGCGACTCGGCCATCGCCTCCGCCCAGTATTCGGACGTGCCCAGTGCCGTCCAGTTCGTCACCGACCGAGACCGGGTGGAGGACTACGGCCGTGAACTGATCACCGCCGTGGTCGACTGGTGGCACACCTTGCCCGAGGATGCCCGTCCGAAGCTGTACATCTACGGTGAGTCCCTCGGCACCACCGCCGCGGAGAGTGCCTTCTCCGGTATCCGTGACATCGCCGGCGCCGTCGACGGCATGCTGCTGATGGGTCCACCGAACAGCAATGAGCTGCACCGTGACTTCGTCTCCCGCCGCGATCCGGGAACCAGCGAGGCCCTGCCGGAATACTCCGGCGGCATGACCGTGCGGTTCGCGGAGAATGCCGGGGACATCACCGCCTGGCGTCATGAACTCAACCGTGAGGACGGCAGCGACGGGTGGCGCTCGCCGCGCGTGCTCTACCTCCAGCACCCCTCGGATCCTGTGGTGTGGTGGTCACCGGACCTCATCCTCAAACGTCCCGACTGGCTGAAGGAGGCCGCCGGATTCGACCGCACCCCGGCGATGACCTGGATGCCTTTCGTCACCTTCTGGCAGGTCACCCTGGATCTCCCCCGCGCCGCGAAGGTTCCTGACGGCCACGGCCACAATTACGGGACCTCCGTCATCGACGGACTCACCGCGGTCGTCGGTGACGGCTGGACCGATGACGACATCTCCAGACTCCGTGGCGAGCTGGAGGAGGCCATGAGTACCCAGGGCCCGGAGAAGGAGATCGGCGGGAACGGTTAGCACTCCGGGACGTTGACCGCCACGGTGGTCGCCAGGCCGCCGCCGGCGGTCTCCTTGTAGCGGTCGGACATGTCCGCCCCGGTCCGGCGCATGGTCTCGATGACCTCGTCGAGGCTCACCCGGTGACTGCCGTCGCCACGCATCGCCATTTTCGCCGCATTGATCGCCTTGCCCGCGGAGATGGCGTTGCGTTCGATGCACGGAATCTGCACCAGGCCCGCGACGGGGTCACAGGTCAGACCGAGCGAGTGCTCCATCGCGATCTCCGCCGCATTGCACACCTGGGCCGGCGTCCCGCCGAGGACCTCGGCGAGCCCCGCGGCGGCCATGGACGCCGCGGACCCGACCTCACCCTGGCAGCCGACCTCCGCCCCCGAGATCGACGCCCGTTCCTTGTACAGCGAGCCGACGGCCCCGGCGGCGAGCAGGAACCTCCGCCAGGTCTCCCGCTGGTCGGCCCGCCCTGCCCGGGTCCAGGTCCGGGCGTAGAAGAGCACCGCGGGGATGATGCCTGCGGCCCCGTTGGTCGGGGCGGTGACCACCCGGCCGCCGCCCGCGTTCTCCTCGTTGACCGCCAGAGCCACGAGATTCACCCAGTCCTCCGAGAACTCCGCGGTACAGGTCGGGTCCTCGTCTGTGAGCTGGGTGTACCACCGGTGGGCCCGGCGGCGGACCAGCAGGCCGCCGGGGAGGACGCCGTCGGCGCCCATGCCCCGCTCGGCACACGCGTCCATCGCCTGGACGATCGCGTCGAGCTGACCGTCGATCTCCCGGTCGGACCGGACGAGCCGCTCACAGGCACGTTGGGCGGCGGCGACGCTCCCGGCGTCCTCCGCCCGCTGCAGCAGTTCCGCCGCGGAGGAGAAGGTCGCCTCCCCGGCCAGGACAATGCCGGACGCGGTCTCGTCGGCGGTGCGGATGAAGCCGCCGCCGATGGAGTAGTAGGTCTCGGAGAACGGGGCGGCTGCACTGTCACCGTCGCGGGCCTCGAGGGCGCTGAACGTCACCGCATTGGTGTGCACCGTGCGCACCACGGCGGGACGCAGGATGATGTCCTCGAAGCCGCAGGTGACCGGCATGGAGGGGTCGCCGGCGAGGTGGATGGTCCGGGTGTCGCGGATCTCCCGCAGCCGGGACTCCATACGGTCCGGGGTGACGGATGCCGGGTCGCACCCGTCAAGTCCGAGCAGACAGGCCCCCAGGGTGCCGTGCCCGGCACCGGTTGCGGCCAGGGAACCGTAGAGGATCACGGTGATGCCCGCCGGGCGGGACACCGCGCCACCGGCCACGGTGCCGGCCGGTGTGGTGGAGGTGCCGGTGAGGTCGGTCTCCGTCCCGGCGCTCTCACGCCGCTCATGCAGCAGCCGGGCGAAGCGCAGTCCGGCCTGCATCGGGCCGACGGTGTGGGAGCTGGACGGGCCCACACCGATACGGAAGAGCTCGAAGACACTGACCGTCACGGTAGGTCACCTCATCATCTGGTGTCAGTCGACCGAGAACTCCGCCATCCGGTCCCACTCGGTCTTACCGTCGATGTGGTCGTTGATGATCTGCGGGGTCTCGGAGAGAACGGTGGGGAACAGTTCGCAGGCCGCCTTGAAGTGGTCGGACTGCACGTGGGCGACATCGGCGCCGTCCCTGTAGGCCTCGATGAGCAGGTACTCGTCGGAATCGTCGGTGTTGCGGTACCACTCGAAGAAGAGACAGCCGTCCTCGGCGCGGCAGGCGGCGGTGAAGTCGGCGACGACCTCACGGAAGTTGTCGACGTACTCGGGCAGGGGACGGAAGCGGACGTTGATGAGAATCATGGGGCCCAGCGTACCAAGCGGTCAGGGGCTCAGCAGTCCAGGACGACGGAGGTGCCCGGTGTGGTCGCTTCAACCCGCGAGCAGCACAGCAGGATCTTCCCGCCGTCGATCTCCCGTTGCCGCAGTCCGCCGTGGTCGTCCATGTCGACCGCCCCGGAGAGTTTCTGTACCGCACAGGACCCGCAGACGCCGTTGCCGCACTGGGAACGCAGTGGCACACCGGCGCGGCGCCCTGCCTCGAGGAGGGTTTCGCCGGGTGCGACCTCGACGCTGCCACCGGAGCGGCGGAAGACGACGGTGCAGCCGGCTGCGGCGGGGAGCACGGCGGCCGGGGCGGGAGTATCCGCAGGTACCGGGTCGACAGAGGTGGTGGTGTCATTGAAGGTCTCCTCGTGGACGGCGTTCCGGGGCACCCCGAGGTCGGTGGCGACCTGTCGGGCGGTGGCGAGGTAGCCGGGCGGACCGCAGGCGAAGACCCGGCGTCCGCAGGCGTCGTCGGTGAGCTGGCTGACGGTGTCCGGGCACAGTCGACCGAAATTTCCGGTCCAGCCCGCGGCGGAGGCCGGGGTGAGGGTCCCCAGTGACAGGCAGAGGGTCAGGCCGGGCGTCCGGTCGGCGAGATCACGGAGTTCTCCGGCGAAGGCGAACTCCAGCGGTGTGCGCGCATGGTAGACGACCACGGTGTTCACCGGCCCGGGAAGCGCGACGAGCGTGCGGACCATCGACAGGACCGGGGTGATCCCGGCGCCCGCGGCGAAGAGCAGGTAGCGGGCACGCCGGTCGACGTCGGGAAGGTGGAAGGCCCCGAGCGGCCCGTGCGCCTCCAGGATCGTGCCGCAGGAGAGCTGCTCGTGGATCCAGGTGGAGACTCTGCCGCCGGGCACCTTCTTCACGCAGACGGTGAAGGTGGAACGGTCGCCGTAGACGGACAGCACAGGGGAGGAGGAGACCGAGTAGCACCGGTCGACCGGTTCGGCGTCCGGACCGTCGACGGGGACGCCGAGGCGCACGAACTGCCCGGCCCGGTGGGTGAACGGCCGGTTGTCGGTCCGGCGCAGGACGAGGGTGAACATCGACGGCGTCTCGTCCCGGATCTCCGTGACCTCGACATCGAACTCCTCGGGGGCCGAGGGTGGGGCGATACCGGCGAAGTCGCGGGCCAGGATCTCCGCCCGGGCACCGGTGGCTGCGTCGGCGGCCCAGGGCATGACCGACCCGGTCGCGTCGAGTCGACGCCGGGGACGCCGGGGAACGCCGTTGACCGGAGGAACGGCAGACGGGATGAACTGTTCGACGATGACGCTGCTCATGAGCGCTCCCCGGGATCCAGGTGATCCAGGTGATCCAGGTGATCCAGGTGATCCAGGTGCCGGATCATGTGGTCGGTGTACCAACCGATGAAGGCCTCGACCTGGTCCTCACTGCGCATGTAGGGGCCGGGGACGTAGGCGGGGGAGGAGACACCCTGCTGGGCCAGCTGGACGAAGTCGGCGTCCTGCGAATTGGTGTGCCGCCATACGTGGGTGAGTTCGTCGACGTCGTAGTCCTCGCCGGCGACGGCGTCCTCGGCGACGAGCCAGGTGGTGCGCACCAGGGTCCGGTCTGCGCTGACCGGGTAGGCGGCGAAGGTGATGACATGGTCGGACAGTCCGTGGAACCAGGCGTTGGGCTGGACATGCAGCGAGGTGCGGCCGAGCCGGAAGTCCGGCAGGTCACCCATGAGTTTCCGGGACAGCCGCTCACCGGTGACGGAGAAGGACTCGCCGGCCTTGTCGAGGGCCTCGCGGGAGATTCGGAACCCGGCGTCGCGGTCGGTGAGGTGCTCCACGATGTCCCAGGGCAGGCCGTGGGTGGTGCAGCGTTCCCGGAGGGCGGCGTCGGCGAGAAGGGAACGGTCCCAGTCGGCAGCGAGCTCCGGCGGGACGGTGTCCGCGGTGAGCCCCCAGGTGGCGAAGAGGGAGCAGGCGAGTTCGGGGTGCCCGCCGCAGTGGTAGCACTCCCGGTTGTTCTCCATTGTGAGTTTCCAGTTCCCCTCCTCCATGAGGTCGATCCGGGTGGCGACCTTCGCCGAGGCGATGTCGAAGCCGGCGAGGTACGGGGTGACGGTGGCGGCGAGGTCGTCGATGTCGGTGGGCGGCTCGGCGGCGGTGCAGACGAAGACGAGGCCGCAGACGGAGCGTACGTGCGCGGTGCGCAGCGAGAAGCAGGTCCGGTCGAAGGTCTCGCCGGGGGAGGACGCGTGCAGCAGTGTGCCGTCGGTGGCGTAGGTCCAGGAGTGGTAGGCGCAGGTCAGGCGGGCGGTGGTGCCGCGTCGGTCGGTCATGACGCGGGCTCCGCGGTGCCGGCAGACGTTGTGGAGGGCGTTGACCTGACCGTCGTCGTCGCGGACGATGATCAGTGAGAGGGTGCCGATGTCGACGGTGACGTAGTCGCCGGGTTCCGGGATCTCGGCTTCGGTGGTGGCGAAGAACCACTGGGTGGCGAAGATGCCCTGCATGTCGAGGGAGAACAGGTCGGGGTCGGTGTAGAGCGGGGCTTCCAGGGAGGTTCGGGGCGGTCTTCGTCGCAGCAGGCCGAGCATGCGGTCGCGGTGGCCGGTGGTGGCTGTACTGGCGGTCGTGTGCTGCGCGAGAGTCATGGGGCAAATGTATAGCCCCCGGTCGTGGAAATAAATGGCAGATTCATCGACAATATCGTGCAGTATTTCCGTATGATCTGACCATGATCGATCACCGCCTCACCGTGCTGCGGACCTTCGCCTCCTGTGGCACCGTCACCGCCGCCGCGGACATCCTCGGTTACTCCCCGTCGGCGGTCTCCGCCCAGCTCCGGGAGTACCAGCGCGCCGTCGGTGTCCCGCTCGTCGCCAGGGAAGGACGCGGACTCCGGCTCACCTCTGCCGGTCGCACCCTCGTCGACCGCTCGGACGCACTCGTCGCACTCTGGGAGGAGATCCGCGGCGAGGTCCGGGACGCCACCCCGGGGCAGGAGCCCACCACCCTGAGGCTCGGCGGCTTCTCCTCGGCGACCGGGGCCCTGCTGTCCACCGTCGCCGCCCGGCTCCACCACGACCACCCGGCTCTCGACGTCACCATCACCGAGGCAGAACCGGACCGTTGCATCGACCTGCTCACCGCCGAGCGGCTCGACGTCGCCGTCACGGTGTCGATGCAGGCCGCCCCGGACACCGAGACCTCCCAGATCGAGCAGATCCCGCTGCTCGACGACCCCCTCGACGTACTC
The DNA here is from genome assembly GCF_006539825.1 of Corynebacterium variabile. Lineage (GTDB taxonomy): Bacteria > Actinomycetota > Actinomycetes > Mycobacteriales > Mycobacteriaceae > Corynebacterium > Corynebacterium variabile. Next base: position 42,326 of record NZ_BJNT01000003.1, on the reverse strand, counting down.
CTCCCCGCCGACCACCCCCTGGCAGGACGCGCCACGGTACGGCTGGAGGAACTCGCCACCGACCCGTGGGTGGCCGACCACCCCGGCACCACCTACCGCGCCCTGTTCACCACCGCCTTCACCGCCGCCGGTGCGACACCCCGGGTCGTCCACGAGGTCGCCGACTGGGTGTCCAGCGTCGAGATCGTCTCCCGTGGCCTCGGCGTCGGTCTGGTCCCCCGGCTGGTGCAGCTCAGCTCCGACCTGCCGGTCGTCCGGGTGCCGCTGGACGGTCCCTCCGCGCCCCGCCGCCGCGTCCTCGTGATGCTGCGCCGCAGCTCCCGCGCCCACGCGCTGGTGGCGGAGGCAGTCGACCTGCTTCAGCGCACCGCCGCGGACGCAGGGACCGTCGCCGGGACCGTCACCGCCTGATCCGCAGTCCCGCCGGGTCGTCGACCGGGCCGTCGACGATGACCGCGTCGATGTCCCGGTCGAATCTGCTGATCCGCAGTGCGGTTCCCGGGGCCGCATACTCCGCGGGCACCCAGGCGGTGCCTACGGTCTGTGCGGTGACGTAGCCGGAATCGGCACCGGTGACCCAGCCCGTCGCGTCCCCCACCCGCACCGGTGATCCCGCCTCCGGGGTTCCGGCGTCGAGACGGGCGACGAAGGTGACCAGGGACATTCCTCTCGACGGCTGCTCCGCCAGGGCGTCCTGCCCGGTGAACGGGGTCGGCTTCCGGTCCGCGCCCTTCACCGCGAAGTCGAGTCCGGCGTCCGCCGGGGTGTTCTCCCGGGTGACGTCCGCGCCCCAGGACACGTAGCCCTTCTCGGTCCGCAGACTGTTGAAGGCGAGACGGCCGGCGGGGACCAGCCCGTGGACGGCGCCGGCAGCGGAGACGGCGTCCCACAGCCGCAGCCCGTGGGCGGCGGGGGTGTAGATCTCCCAGCCCAGGTCACCGACGTAGCTGACGCGCTGGATGAGCACCGGGACGCCGGCGATGAACATCTTCTGACCGCGGAAGTACTTCAGGCCGTCGTTGCTGATGTCGCCCTCGACCAGCGGAGTGAGGATGTCCCGGGCCCGTGGCCCCCACAGTCCGAGACAGCAGGTCGAGGTGGTGATGTCATCCACGGTCACCGCACCCCGGCCGACGGCCCGCGTCGTCAACCGGGTCACGTCCATCGCCCCGTTGACACCCAGCATGTACTCCTCGTCGCCGAGGCGGGTGACAGTCACGTCCGAGAGGACGCCGCCGGCCTCGTCGAGCAGCAGGGAGTAGACCACCGGAAGGGTCCTGCCGACCGGCTTGTCGATGAGGTTGGAGCACTGTTCCTCGAGGAACTCCGTCGCGCCGGCGCCACGCACCAGGATCCGGGTCAGCGAGGTCATGTCGTAGAGTGCGGCCCGGTTGCGGGTGGCCCAGGCCTCGGCGGCGGCCACCGGCGACCAGTTGACACGCCCCCAGGCGTCCTTGCGGGGGACAGCGACCGGGACCGGAGCGTTGACGGACTCCGGGGTGGGTGGCTCCACCGGTCCCGGGATGACGCGGGCGTCCCGGGTGAGGAACTCCGGGTCCTCCAGCAGCGTACGGTTCGACTCGTGCCACAGCGGGCGCTCCCATCCGTTGTGCTCGGCGAACACCGCCCCGGCCTGCTCCATGCGCAGGTGGAAGGGGCTGGTCTTCAGTCCGCGGGTCACCCCGGTGGACTGATGCGGGAAGTGGACGTCGTAGACCTCGTCATAGTTCTCGGCTGCGCGACCCCGGATCCACCCGTCGGAGAGCAGCGCAGGATCGAAACGGGTGTGGTCCAGCTCGTGGGTGTCGATGCCGGGGTTCCCGGTGAGCATCCAGTCCGCCATGACCTGGGCGACGCCGGCGGACTGCGTCACCCACACCGCCTGGGCGCACCAGAAGCCGTCGACGTGCGGCGACGGGCCCAGCATCGGGCCACCGTCCGGCGTGAAGGAGAAGACGCCGTTGAACTCGTCCTCCAGGTCCAGGTCCTTCACCGCCGGGAGTATGCGACCCATCTCCTCACGGGTGAACGCGAAGTCCTCCGGGGTGAACCGACGCTTCGCCGGATGCTCCCCGGTGGCGAGCATGTGGGCGGTGTCGGTGAGGTCGTCCGGGTCCAGCGGCAGCGGGCGGTGCTCGTAGGCCCCGATACCGATCCGGTCGCCGAACTCGCGGAAATAGATGCCGGCACCCTGATGACGGACGATGGGCCTGGCGGGTTCCTCCGGCCGTAGCGGGGTGCCGTCCGGTCTGGCCCCGGGCAGGTCGGGGACGGGGCCCGTCCACGCGAAGCCGTGCTCCATCGGGTGCATCGGAACGCGCAGGCCACCAGCCTTCGCCAGCGGGTGGCCCCAGATCCCGCCGCAGGTGACGACGACATCGGCCGGGATCGTGTGGGGTGCCTCTCTGCCGGCACCGGTGTCGCCCGCGTCCTCCACGACGACGCCGGTGACCCGGTCATCCCCGGTGAGCACCTCCGTGACGCGGGTGAGTCCGAGGACGCGGGCGCCGCCCGCCTCAGCGCGCCGGGCCTGGAACTCGACGGCCCGGGCGGAGTGGACCGCAGCATCGGTGGGGGAGTGGAGTGCTCCGAGAATGAGGTCGGTGTTCAGCCCCGGCCACAGTTCGGCGACGCGCTCCGGGCCGACGAGTTCGGCGGGCACACCCCAGGCCCGGGCGAAACCGAGACGTCGTTTCAACTCGGTCAGCTGGGTGTCCGTGGTGGCGATCTCCAGTCCGCCGACCCGGTCCATGAGTGGTGCGCCGTCGAGCTCCAGCCCGTCGAGCTTGTCCAGGGTGCGTTGGGCCAGCAGACTCATCACCCTGGAGGGATTGGTCTGGAAGACGAAGCCGGGTGCATGTGAGGAGGACCCGCCGGTGGCGTAGAGCGGTCCCTGGTCGATGAGCGTGACATCGGTCGCGCCGCGGAGAACCAGTTCATCGACGAGGGCGGCGCCGACGACGCCGGCGCCGACGATGACGATGCGGTCGGTGGGGGAGACGGTGGTGGGGAGGACGGACATCGGAGGACTCCTCGTGACGGTGCGGCAGGTGGTGCCAGGTTGCGTGATACGCAATCTGCTACGTACGGTGCGGGTATGGGAAGTCAGTCAGTGCAGTCAGTCGACCGGGCCGTTGCGGCACTTGACCTGTTGGCGTCCCGCGGGCAGGCGGGGACGGGGGAGATCGCCGAACACCTGGGGGTGCACAAGTCCAGCGCCACCCGGCTGCTCGCAACGCTTGCCGACCACGACCTCGTCGACCAGGACGGTGCCGGCGGACAGTGGCGGCTGGGATTCGGACTGCTGCGACTCGCCGGCGCGGTGACTGACCGCGCCGGGTTCTCCGGTGCCGCGCAGCTGCTCTGTGACCGGGTGGCCGAGGCGACCGGTGAGACCGCCAATGTCGCCGTCCTCGACGACATCTACGCCGTCAACGTCGCCCAGGCCGTCGGTGCCGGACTGCTCTCCCCGCACCACTACCTGGGACGCAGGACGCCAGGACATGCGACGAGTTCCGGAAAACTGCTGCTCGCGCTGACCGACGGACATGCAGCGCAGGACGCCGCCCGCGAGTTGGAGGCATACACCGACCGGACCATCGTGACCGCCGAGGCGCTCACCGCCGAACTCGACCGGGTGCGGGAGCAGAGGTGGGCGAGCTCCGACGAGGAGTGGGAGGACCACATCACGGCGGTCGCGGTCCCGCTGTACCTGCCCGACGGCATCGTGGAGGCGGTGCTGACGGTCACCGGCCCGAATCATCGGCTGACCCCGGACAGTTTCGCCGGAGTTGCGGGACAGCTCGCGGAACTGGCGTCCTCGGTCGGTCGCTGGCGCTGAGCCGGCCCCTGTCCCTGGTCCTGCCCCGGCGTCGACCGGAACCTTGCCGGGTCAAACAGGGAGATCTCGTGGTCGGTTGCCCCGTCGACGGCGAGGTCGGCGAGGATCTCTCCGATGACCGGGACGAACTTGAAGCCATGACCGCTGAAGCCGCAGGCCACGATGACCTGCGGATGGTCAGGGTGCGGGCCGACGACGAAATGCTCGTCCGGGGTCACCGAGTACAGACAGGTCTTCGCCTGGACGACCGCGCCGGTGAGGCGGGGGAACAGCTCGACGGCGCGGGCCCGCATCTCATCGATCTCCTGGTCGTAGACGTTCCTGTCGATGGTGTCCGCGGTGGTGGGGGTTCCCTTCCTGAAGAAGCCGAGCTTGACGCCTCCGTCGGGGCCGTCGGTCGCGGGGAAACCGTAGATCTGGTCGTTTCCGTTGGTCTGCTCGATGTAGACGGGGTGGTTCTCCTCGCTCCAGCTCCCGAAGGGGACCTCCTCGGTGCAGTCGGGGGAGAACCAGTAGAAGATCATCCGGTCGATCTGCAGCGGGAGATTCAGTTCGGGCAGCATCACCGGTGCCCACGCGCCGGGCGAGACGATGAGTTTGTCGGCCGTGTATGTGGCCTTGTCGGTGGTGACCTCAACTCCGCCGGTCAGGCTCCCGTCGTCAGTGGTGCGCCAGGAAAGCACTTTCTCGTGGAAGTGGAGCGTGGCGCCCTTCTTCGCTGCGACCTCGGCATTGGCGATGGTCGTCTCCTCGGGGCGGACGTAGCCGGCGTTCGCCTCGTAGAGCCCGAGCGCATCGTCGGCCGGGTCCATGGTGGGGAACCTGACCCGGATCTCGTCGGCGGTGAGGATCTCGTGGTCCAGGTCGTGCAGCTCGGAGGCGACCTTCGACCCGACGAAGGTCACACTGTCCGGGTCGCCGATGTAGATCCCGCCGCAGAGCTGCATGATGTCCCGTCCGGACTCCTCTTCGAGTTTCCGGAAGAGTTCGTAGGACCGGCGGAGCAGGGGAACATAGTCCGGACTCTCGAAATAGGACTGACGGATGATCCTGGTCCCGCCGTGGGCGGCGCCCTGGTCGTGGCCGGGCTCGAAGGCCTCGATGCCCAGGACGCTGACACCGCGTTCTGCCAGGGCGTTGGCTGCCGCTCCTCCCATGGAACCGGTGCCGAGAATGATGACGTCGAAGTGCTGCATGGTGTGGTGTCCTCCGGATCGGGCTGTGGACTCTGACGCTGATGGACGGTGATACGTTGCGGATTATGCAATTACGGCTGCTATACGCAACACGCTAGATTGCGGCAGAAGGGCATGCAAGAGCTGCGGAGGGTCCGTGTGCATATTTCACACAGGTGTTACCTCCGCTGGGGTGGTGTCGGGACGTGTGCCGGGGGCTGGATCCTCCCGCCTCTCACGGTGTGTCACTGTCCGCAGGGTCCTCACCGTTGAGGTCCCTGTCCCGGAACCTGCGCCGCCGCGTCACCCCGGGATGTCGCCAGACGGTCGGGTGGTCGTTGTGGACCGGTGCCCGGTCCGGGTCTGCGCTCTGCGGCGGGATCCGGTCGACGCGGCGTCCGGACTCAGGAGGCGCGACGTGCGTCCACCACCGGTCAGGGTCGGTCTGTGTGTCGTCCACCAACGCATGCTGTGGGGGAGCGGCGAAGGTGAAGTTGTCCAGATCTGTCCTGCCCCCTGCTGACCACCCGACAATGTGGTGCATGAGGCTTGCGGCCGGTGGCGAGTCCGATCCCGGGGCCGAACTCATCCCCTCCTCACCGACAAGTGCGAGTTACTGGTCGAGGCTGCCGAGCCGACGGGTCCGGCCGAAGAACAGGGTGCGCCCCTCGAATCCCTGGATCTGCAGGCAGCCGGTGATGCTCTCCGGGTCCTTGACAAGGGTGGAGACCGGCACATGGACACCGACGTCCGTCAGAGCGGTGCCGCGTCCGGAGGAGAGCTGGTCGATGCCCATCACCGCGACGATGGTGGTCGCACCACGTCCGGTCGCCAACGGCTTGTCCGGACCGTACCCGGCGAGCAGGGCGTCATGCCGGCGTTGATCCGGGGTTCGTGTGTCCTCGTTCGCCTCGTCCCTCCCGTCGCACAGGGAACCGGTGGATGCATGGTCGATCATCAGGCGGGTGAGTGTCGCCGCAGCCTCCGGAGTGAGGAGTCCGCGTACCGGCGTCATCCCGTCGATGCCCTGGCGCCCCACGGTGAAGGACCGCAACCGCTGATGGTCCTTGTCCGTGTACGTCTCTTCTGCACCGGCCAGGTCGAGCAGGAAGTTCCGCAGGGAATCCAGTGAATCCGGTCCCTGCGTCCTCACCAGCGTGGCGCAGGGTTCATCCGCCGCTGCCGTGATCTCCGCCTGGACGGAGGCCGGCAGGGCGCGGATCTGCCGGTCGACCTTCTCCACGGCGGTGCAGGCTGCGTCGCCGGTGGCTACTGCGTCCGCGAGGTACGGCATGTAGTCGGGAACGGGTGCACCGGGATCCGCGGCCCAGGGATCGGGACGCCCACTGATCCGGGTCGCCGCGGCCAGCCTGACCTTTGCCTCGCGCCGCGTGATGTTGAGGATCCGGCTGATGAGGCGGACCCGACGTGCCGGAATGTCCGACATGGCGTCCTCATGGGCGGTGATGAAAGCGGCGTCCGCCAACGACAACTTCTTACGGGACGCCTCCATCCGCTTCGCCGCATGGGTGCGGTCGTACTGGTTCAACCGGGCCCACGTGTCGGCGCCGTGCGCGACAACCGCCTCCACCGCAGCGCCGAGAGCGTCCAGTGCGGCCTGTAGATCGACCACGCTGCCGACCGGGGGTCGGGGCTCGGGGATGTCCCACCCGTTGCCGTCGTCCACGGCCGTTCCTCTCGATCAGGTGATGTATTACGGTCGCCAGAGATATACACTTTCAGTAATGATCATTATATCCATCGAATGTGTGATCGACAAGGGGTACTCCCGGGGGAATTCGTCGCAGGGCCGCCGAAGACCGTGCGCGGTAAACTCCGGGCATGTCCGCGAACAGTAGGAATGTCCCGACCACCGGCGCCGACGAATCCGTCGGTTCACCGCCGAAGCTCGACAAGAAGGCCTACGAGAAACGGCTGGAGGAACTCCAGGCCCAGCTCGTGGAGATGCAGCAGTGGGTCCGGGAGACCGGGGCCCGCGTCGTCATCATCATGGAGGGACGCGACGCGGCGGGTAAGGGATCCGCGATCAAACGCATCACCCAGTACCTCAACCCGCGGTACTGCCGGGTCGAGGCGCTGCCGACACCCACCTCCCGCGAGCAGGGGCAGTGGTACTTCCAGCGCTACGTGGAGAAGCTCCCCACCGCCGGCGAGATCGTCATCTTCGACCGCTCCTGGTACAACCGGGCCGGCGTCGAGCGCGTGATGGGCTTCTGCACCACCGCGCAGTACCGGAGATTCCTGCACCAGGCCCCGGTGTTCGAGCGGATGCTCGTCGAGGACGGCATCATGCTGCGCAAGTACTGGTTCTCGGTCTCCGACGACGAACAGATCCGCCGCTTCACCTCACGGCGCGAGGATCCGCTGCGCCAGTGGAAGCTTTCCCCGATGGACCTGCAGTCCATCACCCGGTGGGAGGACTACTCCAGGGCCAAGGACGAGATGTTCGCGCACACGGACACCGTGACTGCCCCCTGGTACACGGTGGAGAGTGAGGACAAGAAGCGTTCGCGCATCAACGTCATCAACCACATCCTCGAGTCGGTGCCGTGGGAGAAAGTCGAGAACAATCCCCCGAAGATCCCTGCCCGCCCCGAAGGCGACTCGACCTATGAGCGCCCCCCGCGCACCGAGTTCCGCTACGTCCCCGACGTCGCCGGTGACCTGGAGAAGTCCAGGGTCAAGGCGAAGGAGAAGTAGCCGTTCCTACTCCTCGAACAGCTTCTCGATGTCGTAGTTGAAATGTTCGGCGATGACCTTGCGGCGCAGTTTCAGCGACGGGGTGATCTCCTGGCGCTCCACGGTGAGATCACGCGGGAGGATCCGGTAGGTCTTGATCTGTTCCCACCGGTTCAGCGTGGCGTTCAGCTCATCGACGTACCCGCCGACCAGCCCGTGGACCTGCGGCGAAGAGACGATCTCCTTGTAACTGCCGGTGATCCCCGCCTTCTCCGCCCAGGCGGTGATCGCGGCGTCGTCGAGGGTGATCAGGGCTCCGACGTACTTCCGGTTGTTGCCGATGACGACCATCTGGCTGGCCACCGGGCACAGTCCGCGGAACGTGGACTCGATGAGTGCGGGGGCGACGTACTTGCCGTTCGAGGTCTTGAACAGCTCCTTCTTGCGGTCGGTGATACGGATCCGCCCCTGGTCGTCGATCTCGGCGATGTCGCCGGTGCGGAAGAAGCCGTCCTCGGTGAAGACTTCGGCGGTGGCTTCCGGGTTGTTGTGGTAGCGGTCCATGATCGACGGGCCGCGTAACAGCAGCTCGCCGTCGCTGTCCACCTTCGCCTCGATGCCGTTGAGGGGACGCCCCACGTAGCCGGTGCGGTACTGGGAGGGCTGTGTCAGGGTGGTTCCGGCGCTGGACTCGGTGAGTCCGTAACCCTCCAGAACGGGCATGCCGACTGCGCCGAACCAGCGGCTGATCTCAGGGTTCAGGGCGGCGGAACCGGAGATGAAGAAGCGGGCCCTGCCGCCGAAGCGCTCACGGACCTTGGATAGCACGATCCTGTCGCCGAGCTTCGCCTGCCAGCGGGTGAAGGCGCCCGCATGACCGACGCCGTGGTCTGCCTCGAAGACGGCGCCGCCGTTCTTCACCGCCCACCGGTACAGCTTCTCGGTGATGCCGCCCTTGGCCACCATCGCCGCCTCGACGCCGTTGTAGGCCTTCTCGAAGACACGCGGGGCGGACGCCATGAACGTCGGCTTCACCACCGCGAGATTGTCGACGATCTTGTCGATCCGTCCGTCGACGGCGGTCTCGAAGCCGTAGTGGAGCGGCAGCACCATGAACAGCTTGCCCATGACGTGTGCCAGCGGCAGCCACAGGAACTGCTTGTCGTCGATGGTCAGGAGGTCTTCGCCGGCGGACTTCGCCGTGGCATCGGCCGTGTATGCCTCGAAGACCCACACCCGGTGGGGCAGGCGGACACCCTTGGGTCGGCCGGTGGTTCCTGACGTGTAGATCAGCGTCGCCAGGTGCTCCATCGTCGTGGCGTCCACACGCTCATCGACCATGGCAGGATTCTCGCGCAGCGCGAGGACGCCACGGTGACGCAGATCGAGCATGGTGAGTACCCAGGAGGTGTCGGTGCCCTCCGGGATCCGGCCGGTCATGAGGACGACGTGCTCGACCTTGGGCAACTGGTCGCGCAGACCGGTGATCTTGGCGAGCTGCTCGGCACCCTCCACGAAGACGATCTTCGCGTCGGAGTCGTCGAGGATGAACTGCACGTCGTCGGCGATGGTGGTGGGGTAGACGGTGACGGTCGCCGCCGAGGCGTCCATGATCCCGTAGTTCGTCAGTACCCACTCGTAGCGGGTGGTGCTGGCGATGGCGACCCGGTCCTCGGGCTGGACGCCGAGGCTGACGAGTCCGGCGCCGACCTCGGCCGCCTGGATCCCGAGCTGTGCCCAGGTCACGACGTCCCAGCTGCCGTCCTCGGTCGGGAAGCTGTAGGCCCGACGGTCCGGGGTGGCGGCGACACGGCGGCGGAGCATGTGGCCGACGGACTGTACCGCGGGGTCGAGGTGGACGGTCGGGGTGCTGGAGCTGGCAGTGGTCATCGTGGGTCCCTTCATGGGGGCTCGGGTCGGAGTACCGACACTGGTGATGTGGATCACTCTAGCAAACAAAAGATGTTGTCGATCATGGGTGTCCGTCATTCACCTACAGGGATCGAACCTTGGCTCATTCCACATACCCCGTGACCTGTGTCACCATGGGAACCATGTCTGAATCTGAACTCACCAATGCCGCTGACGTGACCGTCGCAGTGCTCGGCACCGGCGCCGGTACCACCGGCGTCATCACCCTCGACCGACCCCGTACCCTCAATGCCCTGAATCTCGACATGATCCGCGGCATCGCCGCCGCCCTCGACCGCTTCGCCGCAGATGACGGCATCCGGCAGGTCCTCATCCGGTCGGTGTCCCCGAAGGCGTTCTGCTCGGGTGGGGATGTGCGCTCGGTGCGGGAGACAGACCTGGCGGGGGACCGCGCGCCCGGTGACACGTTCTTCCTTGAGGAGTACGACGTCAACTATGCGATCGCCACCTTCCCCAAGCCTGTCATCGCGCTGCTCGACGGGATCACCATGGGCGGGGGCATGGGCGTGTCCATGCACGCGACACATCGCGTCATCACCCCGAAGACCTGGGCCTCGATGCCGGAGGCCGCCATCGGGTTCATCACCGACGTCGGAATCTCCCACGTCTTCACCCACCTGCCGTCGCAGTCGGACGAGGGGAGGCCCTCCCTGGAGCTCGGCCTCTGGCTCGCAGCGACCGCCTACCGGCTGACTGCCGGGGATCTGCTGTGGACCGGCCTGGCCACCCACCTCGTGCCTGACGCCGACGTCTTTGCCGACCGGCTCTTCGCTGAGGGCGCGGACGCGGCTTTCGCCACGGCGGTCCAGGAGTCGCAGTACCCGGAGTCGGCCCTGTCGGAGATGGCGGGACGCATCGTCGAGCTCATGGACGGCGTCCGCTGGCCGGAGATCGCCGCCCGTCTGAGGGACGCCACAGACGCCACTGCGTCCCTCACCCGGGACCTCCTGGCCCCGGCGAGCCCGAGCTCCCTGGAAGCGATGGCTGCGCTGCTGGAGTTTTCGTCACAGCACTCCCTGCGCGAGGCGCTGGACGCCGAATTCGCCCTGGGTTCCCGGGCCCGGCAGCTGCCCGACTTCGCGGAGGGTGTGCGTGCGGTGCTCGTCGACAAGACGAAGGACGCCGCCTTCGTTCCCGCGACGCTCGCGGAGATCGGAGACGGCGTCCGTGGGGAGATCCGGGCTGTGCTCGAGGAGCTGCCGGAGCGTTGATCCACTGAGGTGCGGAGCCTCTGAAGTGCTAGGCGGCACCCTTCGCGGAAAGCTGGGTGACGATCTGCGGATCGAGGTGCCGGGCCAGGTAGGCCTGCCATGCCATCCGCAGCAGCCAGGCCAGGATGAAGCCGACGAGGAGGGTGACCAGCCCGCCGACGACGTCGAGCAGGTAGTGGTTCGCGGTGCCCATCACCACGAAGTAGGTGAGGACCGGGTACAGGGCACCGAGGACGCGGACGACGTGGTTCTTCGTGTACATCACGATGACGATGCCGCAGAAGGTCGCCCAGGCGCAGTGCAGGGACGGCATGGCGGCGAACTGGTTCGAGATGTTGTCCGAGGCCGGGGTGCCGGATTCCGGCCACCAGCCCCATGTGCCGGTCTTCGCCATGATGTCGACGAATCCCTCACCGTCGAACATCCGCGGCGGTGCGGTCGGCAGGGTGTAGAAGCCGACGAGTGCCAGGCAGGTGGTCAGGATCAGGACGGTGCTGGTGAAACGGTAGTGACGGTGGTGCTTCACATAGAGCCAGACCAGTGTTCCCGGTGTCACGATGAAGTGGAGCGACGCGTAGACGACCGCACATACCGCTGCCACCGAGGGGGTGGTGTCCAGGAAGGTGTTGAGGCCACGTTCCCAGGCCAGACCGAACCTGTCCTCGGCATCGAGGATCCACTGGCCGTTGGAGAATGCCTTCTCCTCGACATCGTGGACGCCGTTGCGGATCAGCGAGTACACGGCGTAGATGCCGTAGATCATCGCGATCTCGAACCACCAGCGGGGCTTGACAAGGTAGTTGAGAATCCGGACGGGCAGGCCACTGAGACGGACCGAGGAGGTGACCGACGGAGTCCCGTCAGTTCCCGCTCCGTCAGTCACATCCATGGCGCTGTCTTCGCCGACATTTCTCATGGTGGTCACTACGGGGCTTCCTCCTCCACGTGGCGGCCCGCGACGAGGAGGTGTGCGGAACCGATCAATATACCCCGTGCACCTTACGGCAGTCTGCCCGACATATCCAGTACATCGGCGGTGCGCACCGCCACGGCAGCGGACGCGTCAGTGCAGGTGACCGGTACTCACGCCGGTCGATGACGCGCTGTGGAGGACCTGCACCGGGGCGTCTGACGGACCCTCCACCAGCTCGCGCGCCCGCGTCTCGCGCTGCACCTTCAACCACACCACGAAGCCCCAGACGACGAACGCGGCGTACACGAGGTAGAGCACTGCGCTGGGGTAGTACCCCGCCGAGAACAGCAGGGGGACGCCGACCAGGTCCACCGCGATCCAGATGAGCCAGAACTCGGTCCAGCCGCGGGCCATGCCGAGGGTGGCGAGCAGGGAGCCGGTGAAGATCCAGGCGTCCGACCAGGGGCCCCAGGATCCGAGTGAGGAGAAGATCCAGGCGAAGCCGCAGGTGCCGCCCACTGCGACGACCAGCATGAACAGCCGTTCCTTCGCGGAGGCCCAGTGCGGCTGGACAGCTTCGTAGGTGTTCGCCGGCTCGGTGACGATGGACCGGGAGGGGTCGGTCTGGTCCGGTTCCCGCATCCCGGCCTGCTTCGCCTTCTGCCACTGGTACCAGCCGTAGGTGCTGACGATGAGGAACATGACCTGGCGTCCTGCCTGGCCGTAGAGGTCGAGGTCCTGCGGGGTGTGGAAGACACCGCCGAGGAAGACCGTGAACAGCAGCACGTTACCGATGATGCCGACCGGCCAGGCCCAGACGACGCGGCGCATGCCGCCGATCGCTGAGGCGATACCGAAGCCGTTGCCGATGATCTCGCGCCAGAGGATGGCGGTGTCGCCGATGGTCCACTGCGCGTCGAGTAATGAGGTGAACAATGATCCGGACATGAGGTGTCCAGCCTTTCTCTCCCGTCCGGACTGTGACCGTCGGCTCCGGAATCACACCGGATCTGCTGGACCCACCTGGTGGAGGTGGCGCTCGCGGGCTTTCACCGCCGGTGGGGAATTCCACCCCGCCCTGAGAATCTGTACGGGAGATTACGTTACACCGCCCGGTGGGTCGCGTCAGTGAAAGAACCTGAGAGAAAGAAAGCCCCGGACAGACGAAACCGGGGGAGCGGATATCTCCGCTCCCCCGGTCAGGCCGGTTCAGGCCGGTTCAGGGTTGTCCCGGGTGTCGGCTACCCGCCGAAGCCGGCACGCAGCAGCCGGAAACTCTCCTCCAGTCGGGAGGGGGCATCCTGCGGGCCGCTGCTCGGCCAGGCCCACGGCGGAATGCTCCCGCACTCCGTGCCGGTGCTGTTCTGTCGGGCAGGTTCCACGGCCAGGGCCCCGGCAGCCAGTGAGGAGATGAGCAGCAGTGCCACACCCTGCCGGGACATCCCGTGTCCCGGGCGCCGGTAGAGTGCCTCCAGCAGACCGTCCGCGACGTGCTGGACCCGGGCTTTCTCTTTCGCTCCGGTGACCGCACTGAGGTGGTCGCCGATGGTCATGAGGTTCAGCAGTGTCCCGGGATTCTCCGGGGCGCCCTCCGGGTGGGTGCCGTCACTGAGACGGTCACCGATGAGGCGGTGCATGGTGTCCAGGGGGTGTTCGCCCTCCGGAGCGTCCTCCACCTGACGGCACCAGTCATCGAGGGTGTCCTCGATGAAGAGGAGCAGGGCGTCCTCGCGACGCGGGAAGTAGTTGTGGAAGGTCCGGGTGGACACTCCCGCCTTCTCCGCGATCGCGGCGACAGTCATGTTCTCGGTGCCCTCGGCGAGGAGCAGTTCGGCGGCGGCCCGGGACAGCGCACGTCGGGTCTCCTCCTTCTTCTGCTCCCGCAGGGACAGCACGGGTTCATGAGTCTGCTCAGGCACCGGACCCGACCTTTTCCTTCTTGTCCTTCGCGCCCAGGATCGCGTCAGCGTCCTCGCCGACGAGACCTTCTCCCTCGACGTCCACCTTCGGCAGGATCTTGTCCAGCCACTTCGGGAGCTTCCAGGCGCGGTCACCGAGCAGGAACAGGGTGGCCGGGACGATGGTCATGCGGACGATGAAGGCGTCGAAGAAGACGGCCAGGGCCAGGGCGGAACCCATCACCTTGATCAGCGCCTCGTCCATGAGGATGAACGCGGAGAACACGGACATCATGATCAGGGCGGCGGCGGTGACCACGCGGGCACCGTGCTTGAAGCCGTTGGAGACGGCGTTGCCCGCGGTCTTGCCGTGGACGTAGCCCTCGCGCATACGGGTCACCAGGAACACCTGGTAGTCCATCGCGAGTCCGAAGACGATACCGATGAGCATGATCGGCAGGAAGGACAGCAGCGGCTGCGGATCATCGGTGATGCCGAACCAGCCCTCCTGCCAGATGCCGACGGTGACGCCGAAGGTGGCGGCCACCGAGAGGGCGAAGCCGAGGGCCGCAATGAGCGGCACCCACAGCGAACGGAAGACGACCATCAGGAGGATGAACGCCAGCACCACCACGATGGCGACGTAGGGGATGAGCACCTCGGACAGACGGTCGGAAATGTCGTCGTAGATGGCGGTGACGCCGGTGACGGCGAAGGACGCGCCGGTGTTGTCGGAGTAGGTCCCCTCCAGGGTGCGGAGGTTCTCCAAGGTCTCGCTGGTCACCTCGTCGGTCGCCCCGGTGGTCGGGGTGATGAGGATCTGCGCGTAGCCGGCGTCCTCGGTCATCTGGGTGAGCTGGGCGTGCTTGACGCCGTCGACCTGGCTGATCTCGGTGACCGCTTCGGCGAAGGACTTCTGTGCGGTCTCGGGGTCCTGTCCGTTGCCGTCCACGAGCGCGACGAGCGGGGCGTTGCGGCCCGCACCGAAGTCCTCGTCGATCCACTCGTAGGCGGTGCGCTGCGGGCTGCCGAGGTTGGCGGTGCCGTCGGTGGGCATCGCCAGGCGCATGTTCAGCACCGGGATGGCGAGCAGGAGCAGGGCGAGGACGGATGCGCCGAGGAAGACGACCGGACGCTTGCGGACCTGGCGGACCCACTTGAGGCCCATGGTCGGCTTCTCGCTCTCGGGGTCCGGGGCCTTGACCCACGGAGCACGCGCGGCGAAGACCTTGGTGCCCACCGCGCCGAGGACGGCCGGCAGGAAGGTGAGCGCCACGACGACGGCGATGGCGACGGTGAGGGCCGCGGCCAGAGCCATCGCGGTGAGGAAGGGGATGTTGATGATCGAGAGCGCGGCCAGGGCGATGAGCACGGTGAGGCCGGCGAAGACCACGGCGGAGCCGGCCTTGCCGACGGAGAGTCCGGCGAGGTGCGCACGCTCCTGGGCCGGGAGTTCCTTGAACTTGGCGGCGAGTTCCTTCGGTTCGAGATCCTCGCCCTTGACCCGGGCGATGAGTTCGTTGCGGAACCGCGAGACGATGAACAGGGCGTAGTCGATGCCGACGGCCAGGCCGATCATCGTGGCCAGGGTCGGGGTGGTCGAGTTGATCGTGTCGGTCAGACCGGTACCTGCGTAGATGAGCAGCATGCCGGTGCCCACGCCGACGATGGCGGAGAGCAGCGGCAGTCCTGCGGCGACGAAGGAACCGAAGGTGACGATGAGGACCACGGCGGCGACGGCCATACCGATGAGCTCGGACGAACCGCCGACCTCCATGGTCTGGAAGGCGTTGCCGTTGTAGGAGATGTCGAGGTTACCGGTCTTGTCGGAGTCGATGAGATCGGTGACCGCGGTGACGTCCTCGGGCTTGATGTCCTGCATGTTCTCCGCGTCGAGGGTGACGGTGAACGTGCCGGTACGGCCGTTGTCACTGACGGGGGAGAGGTCGGCGACATCGGCGTCGATCGCGGCAGTGATCTCCCTGTCACTCAGACCCCGGGCCTTGAGCTGGGGGGTCTTCGCCTCGGTGAGCTGCTGCTCCATGCCCGCCGCGGCGGTCAGCGGATCGACGATGGCGTCGGTGTCCTTGATCTTGTCGCTGCCCTGCAGGTCGGCGATGAGCTTGTCGAGGTCGGCCTTGACGTCCGTGTCCTCGAGGGTCTGTCCCTCGGGGGCGCGGACGACGACGGTCCCGGTGGGGGCTTCGAGGGAGTCGTCCCCGCCGAAGATCTCCATGACCTTGTCATTGGTCTCCAGCGACTCGAGTCCCGGGATGGTCATCGACTCGGAGGTGTTCTTCATCAGGCCGGCGGCTGCGGAGCCGGCACCGATGAGGATGAGGATCCAGACGGCGATGAACCGCCATCGGTGAAGGTATGCGGATCGTCCGATCCGGTAGAGGAGTTTAGCCATGCGGGAGATTCTTGCACAGCTGGTGCAATGTTGCACATCGACTGCATGGATATGAGGGCAGCACTGTACGGACCCTCGGAGAACCCTGGCAACGGCGGGCGACCTGTAGGCTGTCCTGCGTGCTGCACGTGATGTCCTACGCCCTGGTCGACACCCTCAACGTCCTGTTGATCGGTGTGATCGTCGCCGTCGGCGTCATGCTGCCGGTCGCTTCGGCGGGTGGCCGGCGCGGCGCCTACGCCCGTATCGCCACCCTGCTGGTCATCGGTGACTGGCTCGGCGTCCTCGTGCTCGCGCTGCTCTCACTCCTGGTCTTCGACGGGATCGGGGACGCGGTGAGCACCTTCGTCGACTCGCCGATCTTCGGCATCCTGCTTGTCGCCACCGGCTGGTTCATCGGCATGATGGCGCTGCTGGGGAAGGGAGACAGCTCCGCGATGGTCGAGCGGATCCTCGGCCCGCTCCGCACGCCGACCCTGGCCACGCTCGGCACCGGTGTCATCCTCGGTCTGGTCCAGTCCGCGACCTCCGGGCCCTTCTTCGCGGGCATTCTCGTGATGAGCGCCGGGGACTTCAGCGCTGCGACCCGGTATGTCGGCATGATCGGGTACGCGAGTGTCGCGCTGAGTCTCCCGTTCCTGACGGCTCTGGCGGTCGGCTACGTCCGGGTGAGGCCACAGTCCTGGGTGGGGCGCCAGTTCGAGCGGATGCGGCACAACAGTGTCGCAGTAGCCCGGACCGCCGGAGTGCTGGCCGCCGTCATGCTCATGGCGCTCGGGTCAGCACATTTTCTGTGACATGTTTCACCGGGGCTTGGACGGAGATGGATCCATAAGTTAGCCTCACCTGTCGTGAGTGATGTTGCTGTAGTCACCGGCGCTGCCGGAGGTATGGGGACCGCGGTCGCGAGACTGCTCCTCAGCCGTACTGACCGACCGTCCACCCTGATTCTCGCCGACCGCGACCCGCAGGCCCTCGCCTCTGCTGTCGGCGACCTCCCGGCATTTGCCGACATCCGCACCGTGACCTGCGATGTCTCCGACGAGGACGCCGTCTCCGACCTGTTCTCCGCGGCTGCTGGGGCGGGCCGGATCACCCGTGTCATCCACGGTGCCGGCGTCCTCGGCCCGGGTGTCTCCGTCGCAGAGACGGAACCCGCCGACTTCGACCGCGTCTTCGCCGTCAACGCCCGCGGCACCTTCCTCGTCACCCGGGCCGCCGCCCGCGTCATGACGGCGCAGGGACTGTCGCAGGAGGGTGCGGCAACCGACCGGGCGATCACCGTCATCGCCTCCAACGCCGCGGGCGTCCCCCGCCACGGCATGGGCGTCTACGCCGCCTCCAAGGCCGCAGCCTCCGCCGTCACCCGCAGTCTCGGCCTCGAGGTCGCCGCCGACGGGATCCGCTGCAATGTCGTGAATCCCGGGTCTACCGACACAGCCATGCAGCGCGACTACTGGGGAGACGACGCCGCCGCCGGCAAGGCCCGCGTCCTCGGCGGCGACCTCGCCACCGCCCGGTTAGGCATCCCGCTCGGCCGGATCGCCACCGCCGACGACGTCGCCGAGGTCGTCGTCTTCCTCTCTTCTCCGGAGGCGCGGCATGTCGTGCTCCAGGAGATCTACGTCGACGGAGGAGCCACACTCCATGCCTGATCCTCTGCTGCAGCCCCTGGCGCCCTCCCGCCGCGGCGACTTCTCTTTCCGCCGCGGTACCACCGGCATCCACGTCCCCTCCGGGCATCTCAGCCCGATCGCGGAGTGGGAACCCGGCCGTACCGTCGTCGGTGCCCTGCCCTTCGACCACCGCACCGGTACCGGTGACCGGCTCTACGCCACCGACCTGCCGCTCACCCCGGGCACCCTCGCCGTCGGGGTCGGCCCGGAGTTCACCGGCGCCGGCGTCCATCCTGTCGCCGTTGACCCGGGTCTGGAGGACGCCTACACCGGTGCCGTCCGTGCCGCGCTCGACACCCTGGTGCAGGAGAACGACCTCGGTAAGGTCGTCCTGGGCCGCGCCGTGCGGGCCACCCTCGACCAGCGCCCCGAGTGGGAGTCCCTGCTGCGTCGGCTCACCGCGCGCAACCGCAATGCCTGGGTCTTCTCCGTCCCGCTCGGTGGGGCGCAGGCCTTTCTCGGGGCCAGTCCCGAGCTGCTGATCTCCCGTCGTGGTGACCGGATCATCAGCCACCCGTTGGCCGGATCCGCGCCGCGCAGCAGTGATCCGGTGGAGGACTGCCGCCGGTCGGAAAGACTGACCGGCTCGCCGAAGGACCACTACGAGCACGCCTTCGTCGTCGACATGATCGCCGAGACCCTCGCCCCGTGGTGTGCGGAGCTCGAGGTTCCTGACCAGCCGGAACTGCTGGCCACCGACAAGATGTGGCACCTCGGCAGCCGGATCACCGGACGGCTCAGGGATCCCGCGGCCGAGGGCACGGACGCCCTCTCCCTGGCACGTCTGCTGCACCCCACGCCAGCGGTCGCCGGCGTCCCCACCCGCGAAGCCATGGACCGGATCCATGACCTCGAGAAGGCCGACCGTCGCTACTTCGCGGGGACCGCCGGCTGGTGCGACGCCGACGGTGACGGAGACTGGGTCGTCTCCATCCGGGCCGCCGAGTTCGACGGGGACCGCGTCACCGCCTGGGCCGGCGCCGGCATCGTCGACGGTTCCGACCCGGACTCCGAGTTCACCGAGACCGGCGCGAAACTGCGCACCATCCTCGAAGGGCTGGGCATCGTCCCGGCGAAGGAGCTCATCCATGGCCACTGATCTGCCTGATCTCATCTCCTACGACCTGCCGGACTCCTGGCCCGAGCCGGTCGTCGACTGGACCCCCGACCCCACGCGGAGCGCCCTGCTGGTCCACGACATGCAGCGGCACTTCCTGAAGCCCTTCGACCCGGCGGCTGAGCCGTTGGCCAGTCTCGTCCCGAACACCGCACGGCTCATCGCCCGGGCCCGCGCGGCGGGGATCCCGGTGTTCTACACCGCCCAGCCCTCCGACCAGCCGGTGGAGAAGCGCGCCCTGCTCAACGACTGGTGGGGGCCGGGCCTGACAGGCAACCCCGAGGGTGCGCAGATCATCGACGAGGTCACCCCTGTCGACGGGGATCGTGTGCTGACCAAGTGGCGCTACTCCGCCTACGCCTACAGCGACTTCGACGAGCAGCTCGCCGCTCTGGGCCGCGATCAGCTGGTCATCACCGGCGTCTACGCCTCCATCGGCTGCTCGGTGACCGCGGTGGAGTCCTTCATGGGCGGGGTGCAGCCCTTCCTCGTCGCCGACGCCCTCGGTGACTTTTCCGGCACCGAGCACCGGCTCGCCCTGCAGTGGACCGGCCGCCGCGCCGGCGTGGTGCTCGACACGGACGCCGTCCTGCAACACTGGGCCGACTAGTCTGGTCTGAGTGCTGATCACCTTCACCTGGAGCGCTCCCACCGACATGCCCGCGGTGGACCGCGTCCACCTCCACGTCACCGGGGTCCACGACCACCATGACCCGGACTTCCACCGGATGAACCGGGTCGGCGACCGGTGGGAGTCGACGGTGGAGGTGCCCGAGGGTCTCGTCGCGTCCTACCGGATCATGCCGGTGACCGGGGAGCTTGCCGCGCAGGTCGACGCCGAGCCCGATTCCCGCGTCCGCTGGATGACCGTTGTCGGTCAGACCGTGCCGCACGTGCTCGACCACCCGGCGTGGCACCCGGCCGCCTGGTCGGAGGGCTTCGGGGAAGCCTCCGGCAGGCTCGTCATGTCGGAGGCGCCGGAGCAGGCCGGCTGGGACTCCGCGGACAGTCCCGGGTGGGAGGAGACCCCGCTCGACGGTCGCTCCCTGTGGACCGCTGACCTCCCGGATGCGGACTATGTCCTGGTTCTCAGCGACGGCCGGAACTGGGCGGCGACCGCCCTGCCCGCCGCGTTGCGTCGTCTTCACGCTGCAGGACGCCTGCCCCGGACCGGCGTCGTCGCGGTGGACACTTATGCAGGACGCTATGAGCTGCTCACCCGCTCCGCGGCGTACCGGGAACTCATCGCCGACCGGGTGATCCCGTGGGCGTGGGAGCAGGTCAGCGTTCTTGCTGACCCACAGCGCACGGTTATCTCCGGGGAGAGTCTCGGCGGACTGTCGGCGCTGGCCCTCGTCCTCAGCAGGCCGGATGCGGTCGGTTACGCGGTGAGTACCTCAGGTTCCTTCTGGTACCCCGCCTGGGACTCTGAGCAGGCCGGGGGAGAGGTCGCCGCGGAGATCCGCGAACGCACCGCTGCCGGCACCCCGCCGGAGGGCATCCGGGTCCACCTCAGTGCCGGGACCGGTGAAGGACGCCCGGGCGCGGGCAACACCACCATGGCTGACCACACACTCGCGGTGCACCGGGCCCTGGTGGACGCCGGAGTGCCCGCGACCTGCGAGATCTCCACCCACGGCCACGAGATGGCGGGGTGGACCGGGGCACTGACCCGCGGGCTGGTGCAGTTGCTGGGCTGATCGGGAGAGGTCAGAGCAACCGGGGATCATGGGCGGCATCCGTGTACATGGCGGGGTATCCGGTAGGCGGGGCGTCGCCGAAATATTCGAAATGCCAGACTTCGTTGGCGTAGGTCCGGCACAGTCCGTAGGCCGCGCCGTTCTGGTCGAGCCATGCCGCCCCGTCCACCGGACCGAGGTCGACGGCAGCTCCCGCGACATCCAGGGAGGTCTCCGGAGGCGCGACCCACCGGGACGCCTCCTCCAGCGAACCGTAGTCGTCGACGGCATCGGACAGGAGTCTGCGCTGGACTGGGGCTTGCCGTGGCCCAACGGATCGTGACCGCCCACGGCGGAGTACTGGATCTCGCACCTCGGGCGGAAGGGGGACTGACTGTCTCCGTCACCTTCCCCGAGAAGGACAGTTAGTCCGCGACCAGAGGCTCCATGGTGAGCTCCGGGTGCTCCTTCTCCACGAAAGCGAGCTTCCACTTGTCACCGAACAGGGCGATGAGTTCGCCGTCGGTGCGGGTGAAGATCTCCACACCGCGCTGGCGTCCCAGCTCAGGCGCGGATGCGGCGTCGGTGCGGCGGGCGACCTGGTAGGGGATCGGCTCGGTGACGGTCTCGACGTTGTACTCGCCGGCCATCCGGGCCTGCATGACCTCGAACTGCATCGGACCGACGGCGGCCATCACCGGGTTCGCGTCACCGCGGGCGTCGTTGCGCAGGATCTGCACCACGCCCTCGGAGTCGAGCTGGTCGAGGGCCTTGCGGAACTGCTTGTACTTGCCCAGCGTCTTCGCGCGCAGCGTCCGGAAGCTCTCCGGGGCGAACTGCGGCATTGGGCGGAACTGGACGCGGCGTCCTGCATAGATCGTGTCACCGGGGGCCAGCGCACCGGCGTTGACCAGTCCCACGATGTCGCCGGGCCAGGCGTCCTCGACGGTGGTGCGGTCGCGGCCGAAGACGGTCAGCGCGTACTTCGTGGAGAAGGTGCGGCCGGACTGGGCGTGGGTGACCTGCATGCCGCGCTCGAAGCGACCGGAGACGACGCGCATGAAGGCGAGCTTGTCGCGGTGGTGGGTGTCCATTCCGGCCTGGACCTTGAAGACCACGCCGGAGAACGCCTCGTCGACCTCACGGATCTTCTCGACCGCCGAACCGCCGGAGGACGCCGCGGCCTCGACCGCCTTCGGGTCGGACTCGCGGGCACCGGGCTCGGGGGCCAGGGCGCACAGCGTGTCGAGGATCTGGTGGACGCCGAAGTTCAGCATCGCGGAGGCGAAGATCAGAGGGGAGGTCGTGCAGTCGAGGAAGAGCTCCTGGTCGTGCACGGCACCGTCGGCGGCGAGCAGCTCGGCCTCCTCGGCGGCGGTGTCCCAGGCTCCCTCTTCCTTCTCCGACGCCTCGGCGGGGGAGTAGTGCTCCTCCGGGGCGATGGAGGAACCGCCGGCGGTGCGCAGGAAGCGGATGTACTCCTCCGGCTCGCCGTCGGCGGTGAGCTTCGCCAGGCCGCGGAAGTCACCGGCCTCGCCGACCGGCCAGTACAGCGGAGTGGGCTGCAGGCCGATCTCGGTGACGATCTCGTCGACGAGCTCCAGCGGCTCTTTACCGGGGCGGTCCCACTTGTTGATCACGGTGATGATCGGCAGGCCGCGGGCCTTGCACACCCGGAACAGCTTGAGGGTCTGCGGCTCAAGACCCTTGGCACCGTCGACGAGCATGACGGCGGCGTCGACGGCGGTGAGGACGCGGTAGGTGTCCTCCGAGAAGTCGGCGTGACCGGGGGTGTCGACGAGGTTGATCATGTACGGCTCGCCCTCGTGGCCCTCGGGTGCGTACTCGAACTGCAGAGCCGAGGAGGCTACCGAGATACCGCGGTCCTTCTCCATCTCCATCCAGTCGGAGACCGTGGACTTGCGTCCGGCCTTGCCGTGGACCGCGCCGGCCTCGTTGATGACGTGGGCGTGGAGAGCCAGGGCCTCGGTCAGCGTCGACTTACCGGCGTCCGGGTGGGCGATGACGGCGAAGGTGCGGCGACGGTGCGACTCGGCGGCGACGGTGGACGGGCTGGCGGAACTGGCGGTATCTGACACGGCTGATCATCCTACCCGGTCAGTGCCCGGTTACCGGTGCCCGGCTACTGCAGCGGCTTCTCCCAGCCGCCCCGGACCTCGACCCCGGTGGCGGCGGCGAGCTGCTCGATCTCGTCGTTCTCTGCCTCGGTGAGGGAGAGACCGGCGGCGCGGACCTGGGAGTCGATGTGCCGGGTCTTCGTCACGCCGATGATCGGCACGGTGCCCTTGCCGCGGGCCCAGGCCGTGGCGACCTCGGCGACGGACAGCCCGCCGTGTGCCTCACCGATCCGGGCCATGGCGGCGGTGAGCTCGGTGAGCTGCGGCAGGACCGGGTTGTAGCTCTCCGCCCGCCCACTGCCTTCCGGCAGCGGGTTTCCTACACCGTAGGCGCCGGTCAGTGCGCCCTGCTCCAGGACCATGTACGGCCAGAAGGAGATGCCGTGCTCGTGGCAGAAGTCCAGGACCCCGGTGGTCTCGGAGTCACGGAAGAGCAGGCTGTAGTGGTTCTGCACCGCGGACAGCGGGACGCCACCCTCAGCCAGGATCTCCACGACCCGCCCGATCTGGGCGAGACTGTGGTTGGAGACGCCGACCTGCCGCACCTTCCCGGACTGCACCAGGGGGATGAGCTGCGGGGTCCAGTGTTCGACATCGTCCTGGTTGTGGATCCAGTACACGTCGACATGGTCGGTGCGCAGGCGGGACAGGCTGGCGTCCAGCATCTGTTCCATGGAGTCGCCGTACTGGTCGACGATCCCAGGGGTGAACTTCGTGGACAGCTGGTAGCTCTCCCGGTCGTAGTCGGCGAGGAGCTCGCCGAGGATGGTCTCGGAGGCGCCCATGGCGTACACGGGGGCGGTGTCGAAGAGGGTGAGGCCGGCGGCCATCGCTGCGTCCACCACGGGCTTCAGGTCGGCGGTGTCGAGGTGGTTGCCGAAGACAGTGTCGCCGCCGACGTCACCGGAGCCCCAGGACCAGGTACCGAGGACGACAGAGGGGGAGGGAAGTGGGTTCATGGCCTCCATTGTCCCCTCGTCGGACGCCGCGTGCCGGTCACGGTGCGGGGAGGCTGCCGAGTTTGCGTCACATATTCCAGGCGTCCGTGCCATGGACCCGGGTAAACGGTGATGCAGACTCGGGGAAGTGCGGTTACGTCTGCTGGTACACCGCCTGCACCCGGTCGAATCGTCGGGCGGCGGATCGCCCCGGGTATGGTCCCCGTGCCCTGGGGTTGCGTCGCTTGACCACAGTTAAAGCGACACGACCCCAGGGCGATCGTCACGTTCCCAGGGCACCCCAGGCGTTGGTCTCAGACAGGATCCCGCCGCGGCACCGCCCCGGACATGAACTTCCGCACCCACGCATCATCCTTGAACTGAGACGGCACGCCGCCGCCGAGCAGCTCCTTGACCGGTGGTGCCGCGATCTCCACATCGGAGCCGAGCAGGATGATGTTGCCGTAGCGGCGTCCCTTGAGCATGGGCGGATCGGCGATCACCGCGAGACGGCTCCACACCTCCGCCATCCCGGCCAGCTCCGCCTTCGCACCGCGCAGGTCGGAGTGGTCGCCGCAGTTGGCGACATAGAGCCCGTCGGACGCCAGCCCCCGGTGACAGTCGGTGAAGAACTCCACGGTCGTGAAACTCTCCGGGGTGACCGCCCCGGCGAAGACGTCCCGGATGACCACGTCGCGGCTGGCCGGGGTGAAGGACGCGGCGACCTCGCGGGCGTCATCGACCCGGATCTTCACCCTGGGGCTGCGCGGGATGTCGAACCACTGCCGCGACAGCTTCGCCAGCTCACCGTCGAGTTCCACGACCGTGTTCCGTGAGTCCGGGAAGACGTCCGCGAAGTACCGGGCCATGGTGCAGGCTCCACCGCCGAGGTGGGTGATCCGCCGCGGGGCCAGGAAGCCGCCGTTGACCTGCGCCTGCACCGCCGAAGCGATCCACCGCATGTACTCGAAGGCCAGTTCCCTCGGCGCCCCGATCTCGATATGGGAACTCGGCACACCGTTGATACTGATCAGCCAGCCCGATCCGGAGTACGGGTCCGCCTCCAGCTCGATGATCCCGTAGTCGCCCTCGTACACCCCGGCGACCGGGGCCGGTTCCGTCGCCTTCTTCGCCACGGTCAGTTCATCTCCCCGGCATCACCGAAGAGCCAGGCCACGACGAGCGCCCCGGGATCGATGACACCCCGGGCACGTTCGCCCAGGTAGGACGCCCGACCCTTTGTTGCGGTGATCTCCGAGGTGGACCGGGCACCGGCGATGGCGGCCTCTTGGACAGCGGCGAGGTCAGGGGCAGCCTCCGGATCCGCCTCGGCAGCGGCCCGGGCGGCCTCCGCGGCGGGGACAAGGGCGTCCACCATGGTCCGGTCACCGGGCTTCGCGCCACCGAGTTCGGTGACGGCATCCGCGGCACGGGTCAGCGCCTCGGCGAGCTCGCCGGCGGTCAGCGCGGCGGACGCACCCCGGGCGGCGGTGGTCGCCATCTCACGGAACATCGTGCCGAAGACCGCGCCGGAGGTGCCACCGGCGCGGATGAACAGCCGGCTGGCCAGGGCGGCGAGAACCTCGGCGTCCGTGCCCTTGAGCGGACTCGGCAGGTCACCGAAGGCGGCCTGCATATTCGTGCCGAAGTCACCGTCACCGGCCAGCCGGTCCAGCTCGGTGAGATCGTCGACGGAGGCCACCACACCCGAGACGAAGTCGGAGAGCCACTGATTCACCGCCGACTCCGCTGTCCCCGGCACATCCTCTGGCACGACCGTGGTGGCGTCCACCGGCTCCGGATCCACGCCGACGGTGACGGGCCAGGCAGGGGCAGCGGTCGGGGCGTCGATCAGTTCCACGACGGTGTCGCCGTCAGCATCATCCAGCCGGGTGAGGGTGACCGAGATCCCGGCCATGTTCACCGAGGTCACGTAGCTCCCGACAATGCTGCGCACCACGGTCACTCCCCGGTCGGCGAGGAAACGCAGCACCTCGTCGAAGACCAGGTCGAGTTCCAGGTTCGTCGTCGCACCCAGCCCGTTGACCAGGCAGAGGACGCGGTCGCCCCCGGTCAGTCCGAGATCCCCGACCACCGCACCGGCCAGCCGGGCGACAGTCTCATGGGCGGTGGCCACGTCGGTGCGGTCCACACCGGCCTCGCCGTGGATGCCGACGCCGACCTCCATCTCCTCCTCGCCCAGGTCGAAGGTGTAGCGCCCGCTCGTCGGCAGGTGTCCCGGCGTCAGGGCTGCGGCCATGGACCGCGACCCCTCGGCGACCACGCGGGCCAGGCGGGTGACCTCGTCGAGGTCGTCGCCGCGGAACGCGGACGCCCCGGCGACCTTCTCCACGAGGATCGTTGCTCCGGTACCGCGGCGACCCGGACCGGAGTCGGAGGAGGTGGCGACATCGTCGGCGACGATGACTTCCCGGGTGTCGATCCCGGGGAGGCCCTGCCGGGCGACGCGGAAGTTGATGACGTCCCCGGTGTAGTTCTTCACGATGTGGACCACGCCCCGGCCGGCGTCGGCGGCGCGGGTCGCTTCGGTGACCTGTACCGCATTCGGGGAGGTGAACATGAGGCCGGGCACGGCGGCGGCGAGCATGCCTTCACCGAGAAAACCCGCGTGCATGGGCTCGTGGCCGGAACCTCCGCCGGAGATCACGGCGACGGCGGGGTTCCCGTCGACGTCGACGACCGGGGAACGACGCGCGATGTACCCGGCGGTGTTCCAGGTGGCGTCCGGGTGGGACGCCACGAAACCACCGAGGGCCTGGGGGAGGAAGTAGTCAGGGTCGTTGCGGAAGGACCGCGGGGAGAGCGGGGAAACAGAGGCCATACCTCCGCACCCTACCTCCCGTGGATCTCGTTCTGCGCGGCAGGCACACCCCGTCGTGCGATGATCTCCACGGCGTCAGCGGCGGTGCGCACGGCGTCCTCCAGCAGCTCCCGCGCCAGGGATCCGTCGCCGGGACGACCCAGCACATGGTCGACCACGGACTGCCCGTCGGAGGGGCGCCCGATGCCGACCCGGATGCGCACGTAGTCCCGCGTCCCGAGCTTCTCGGAGATCGACTTCAGCCCGTTGTGCCCGTTCTCGTTACCGCCGATCCGGATCTTCACCTTGCCGGCGGGCAGGTCCAGCTCGTCATGGATCGCGATGACGTGGTCTGCCGGGATCGCGTACGACGTGGCCAGCGGGGCGACGGCCAGACCGGTCTCGTTCATGTACGTCGCGGAGCGCACCAGCAGGACGCCGTGCTCGTCGACTCCGGTGCGGGCGACCTTCGCCTTCACACCGGGAACACCGATGAGCTGCTCCCGGTGGCGGCGCAGCAGTTCGTCCACGACGCGGTAGCCGATGTTGTGGCGCGTAGCCGCGTACTTCGCGCCCGGGTTACCGAGCCCGACGACCATCCACTGGGCGGCGGGCAGCGCGTCCCACACGGACTCCTTCTTCGGCTTCGTGGGAGCAGTCCGGGATCGCCGGAACAGTCCCTTCAGCGCGTCGAGGATGCTCATGCCGTCACCGTTCCCGCGGCGAGACCGGTGACCAGGTCCGCAGCGTCCGCGCACATGACCGGCACCTCGGCCTGTTCGGCCTTCGAGAACCGCTTGAGGACGAAGGACGCCGGGGCCATGCGTCCCGGCGGACGGCCGATACCCACCTGGATCCGCAGGAAGTCCTGCGTCCCCAGCGACTTGGCGATGTCCTTGAGGCCGTTGTGCCCGTTGAGCCCGCCGCCCTTCTTCAGCTTCACCGCACCGAGGTCGAGGTCCAGCTCATCGTGGATGACGACGACCTGCGCGGGCTTCACCTTGAAGTACCCGGCCAGCGCCTTCACCGGCCCGCCGGAGAGGTTCATGAAGCTGCGCGGCTTCGCCAGGACGACCTTGCGGTCGCCCACGCGGATCTCGTCGACGTGCGCGTTGACCTTCTTGTTGACGCTGAAGTGGTCACCCAGTTCATCGAGGACCGCCGCGCCGATATTGTGCCGGGTGCCCTCATAGTCGGCACCCGGGTTCCCCAGTCCCACGACGAGCAGTGGGGAGGCTCCGTTGGTGTTCACGGGCACCATCATGGCACAGCATACGGTGACGAAATAAGCCACCCCTCATGCCGGTGGGCACAAGGGGTGGCGGGGTTCCCGGCTGCGGCCGGGGGATGGGGAGTGTGACTACTCCGCGTCCTCGGCGGGGGCCTCGGCAGCGGCGTCCTCGGCCGGAGCCTCGGCACCGGCGCCGGTCTCCTCGGCGGCGGCGTCGGCCTCAGCCTCGTTGTCCTCCGGTGCGGTGAAGTTGACGACGAGGGTCTCGGCGTCGGAGGTGAGGGTGACACCGGCCGGGAGGGTGATGTCGCCGGCCAGGATCTGGTCGCCGATTTCCTTGCCCTCGAGGGAGACGGTGAGCTCCTCCGGGATGGAGAGCACGTTGGCCTCGACGGAGACGGTGTCGGCGTCCTGGATGTACTCGGTGCCCGGGGTCGGCTCGCCCTCGACGATGACGGGGACGTCGACCTCGACGGTCTCGTCGCGCTTCACGGCGAGCAGGTCGGCGTGGTCGATGTCGAAGGTCAGCACGTTCTGGTCGACGGACTTGATGAGGGCGAGGTGCTTCTCACCGTCGACGTCGACGTCGACCAGGGCGTTGACGCCGTGGTTACGCAGGATGCCCTGGAACTCGAGCAGGTCGAAGCTGACGTGGACCGGCTCCTGGTGGTTGGCGTAGACGACGGCCGGGACGCGCCAGGCGCGACGCAGGCGGCGGGCGGCACCCTTACCGAACTCGGTGCGCGGCTGGGCGGCGATGTCGATGATCTTGGTGGCCATGTGGCTCTCCGTTTCTGTTTCTGGTCAGGACGACTGACCGGGACAACTACGTTCGGACTCAGCTGCGGGCAGGAACGGCTCCTGAAACGACAGAAGCCGCGGCCTGGGCCGCGGCGTTTTCGCCCCGCGTGCTGTCCTGACGGAGAAGCAGTGGGAACGGATTCGCGCCGATAACGGCCGGTGATTTCACCGGCCCTCGCCGAGACGCGATGAGTCTATCACTCGAACAGCGTGGTGACCGAACCGTTCTCGAAGATCTCGTGGATCGTCTTCGCGACCAGCGGCGCGATCGGCAGGACGGTGAGGTTGTCCCAGCCTTCCGTGTTCTGCGGGAGGGTGTCGGTGGTGATGACCTCACACACGCCGCAGGCGTTGAGGCGCTCACGGGCCGGGTCGGAGAAGACACCGTGGGTGGTGGCGATGATGACGTCGGAGGCGCCGGCCTTGCGGAGCACCTCGACGGCGCCGGCGATGGTTCCGCCGGTGTCGATCATGTCGTCGATGAGGATGCAGGTGCGGCCCTCGACGTCACCGATGACGCGGTTGGCGGTGACCTTGTTGGCGACGTCGATGTCGCGGGTCTTGTGCACGAAGGCCAGCGGGGCACCGTCGAGGATGTTGGACCACTTCTCGGCGGTCTTCACCCGGCCCGCGTCGGGGGAGACGATGGCGATGTTGTCGGTGCCGTAGTTCTCGCGGATGTAGTCCGTGAGGATCGGCATCGCGTGCATGTGGTCGACCGGGCCGTCGAAGAAGCCCTGGATCTGGTCGGTGTGGAGGTCCACGGCGACGATCCGGTCCGCGCCGGCGGTCTTTATCAGGTCGGCGATGAGGCGGGCGGAGATGGGCTCGCGGCCGCGGTGCTTCTTGTCCTGGCGGGCGTAGGGGTAGAACGGCAGGATCGCGGTGATGCGCTTGGCGGAGCCGCGCTTCAGGGCGTCGATCATGATGAGCTGCTCCATGATCGCCTTGTTCAGGGGCTGCGGGTAGGACTGCAGCACGAAGGCGTCCGACCCACGGACGGACTCCTCGAACCGGACGAAGATCTCTCCGTTGGCGAAATCGCGGGCAGTGGTCGGGGTCACGGCGATCCCCAGCTCACGGGCCACAGCTTCACCCAGTTCAGGGTGGGCGCGACCGGAGAACAGCATCAGGTTCTTCTGGTTGTCGATCCAGTGGGACACGGCTTCTTCTGACCTTTCGGTGGGGTGGTCACGCCTGTGCACGCAGGCGGTATGACACGGATCATGTTAGGGCGCGGCCGGGCGGGGGCCCAACCGACCCCCTAATCGGCGCTCTCGCGGGCGTTCTTCGCGGCCTCTGCGGCCGGAGTTCCGGGACGCTTACGCTCCACCCAGCCTTCGATATTGCGCTGGTGACCACCGGAGACGACGAGCGCACCCGCGGGCACGTCGTCCTTGATGACCGTGCCGGCACCGGAGTACACGCCGTCGCCCACGGTCACCGGCGCGATGAACATCGTGTCGGAGCCGGTGCGTACATGGGAGCCGACCGTGGTGTGGTGCTTGTTCACGCCGTCGTAGTTGACGAAGACGGAGGACGCGCCGATGTTGGAGTACTCGCCGACGGTGGCGTCCCCGATGTAGCTGAGGTGCGGCACCTTCGAGCCCTTGCCGATGGTCGCGTTCTTCGACTCGACGAAGCCGCCGAGTTTACTCTCCTCGCCGAGGACGGTGCCCGGTCGCAGGTAGGTGAACGGTCCGACGTCCGCCCGCGCGCCGATGACCGCCTCGACGGCGTGGGCGCGGACCACGGAGGCACCCTCACCGACGGTGACGTCGACGAGGGTGGAGTCCGGTCCGACGGTGACGTCGTCGGCCAGCGTCGTGCGGCCCTTGAGCTGGACACCGGGGAGGATCGTCACATCCTGGCCGACCTGCACCTCCACGTCGATCCAGGTGGTGCCGGGGTCCACGACGGTCGCGCCACCGCGCATCGCGGCCTCGACGGTGCGCCGGTTGAGCTCGGCACCCGCGGCGGCGAGCTGCACCCGGTCGTTGACGCCGGCGAGTTCGCGGGCGTCGTCGGCGATGTGGGCGCGGACCGGACGGCCGGCGTCCCGGGCGATGCCGAGCACGTCGGTGATGTACAGCTCGCCCTGCTTGTTGTCGGTGTTCAGCCGGGTCAGGGCGTCCCGCAGGACGCCGGCGTCGAAGGCGAAGACGCCGGAGTTGACCTCGTCGACCTCGCGCTCGGCGTCGGTGGCGTCCTTCTGCTCGGCGATATGGGTGACTTCACCCTGCTCGTTGCGGATGATCCGCCCGTAGCCGAAGGGGTCGGGCAGCCGCATGGTCAGCACGGTGACGGCGGTGGGGACCTCGGTGTGAGCGGCGAGCAGCTCGGTGAGCGTGTCGCCGGTGAGTAGCGGGACGTCGGCGTTGGTGACGATGACGGTGCCCTCGAAGTCCTCCAGCTGCGTCATGCCGGCGGCGACGGCGTCCCCGGTGCCGTTCTGCTCCTCCTGCACGGCGATGGCGAGCTCGGCGTCCAGTTCCTCACCGATGGTCTCGGCGGCCGGGCCGACCTGGTCCCGACCGTGGCCGACGACGGCGACGATCCGGGACGGGTGGAGTGCATCCGCGGCGTGGAGACTGTGGGAGAGCAACGTGCGACCGCCGATGGCGTGCAGTGTCTTCTGGGTCTTCGACTTCATGCGGGTGCCGGCGCCGGCGGCGAGCACGATGACAGCGTGGGAGGTTTCGGTCATGTCGAACCACTGTACTTACCGTTGCTCCCCCACCAGGACTCGAACCTGGAATGCCGGTACCAAAAACCGGAGTGTTGCCATTACACCATGGGGGAAGGTCGGTCGGCCTGGAGGAAGACGCCGGGTCCTGCAGCGACACTGTACCGTACCCACCGCACGCCTTCCGCGTCCGCGCCACCACTACGATGGACCACCATGAGCACGAGTCCCAGCCCCGCCCTGTCCGGCGTCCTCCGTACCCTCGCCGGCGATCCGAAACTCCGGGGGCTGGTCACCCACGTCGGCGATTCCCGCCTGCACATCCAGGGGCCGGAAGCCTCCTGGCCCTTCGCCCTCGGCACCCTCGCCCAGCACGCACCGGTGCTGGTCATCACCGCCACGGGACGCCAGGCCGAGGACCTCACCGCCGAACTCACTGCGATGCTCGGCGACGTCGTCGCGCAGTTTCCCGCCTGGGAGACACTGCCCCATGAGCGTCTCTCGCCGGGCATCGGCACCGTCGCCGAGCGGATGCGCGTCCTGCACCGCCTGGCACATGGTGAGCTGAAGGTGGTCGTGGCCCCGACCCGCGCCGCCGTCCAGCCGGTGATGGCGGGTCTCGGTGACATCACCCCGGTCCGCCTGGCGGAGGGGGAGGAGCTGGACTTCTCCGAGGTGCAGGAACGCCTCGTCGAGCTCGGCTACACCCACGCCGACGTGGTGGGACGCCGCGGTGAGTTCGCCACCCGTGGCGGCATCCTCGACATCTTCCCGGGCACCGGGGAGATGCCGGTGCGTGTCGATTTCTGGGGCGATGAGATCAGCGAGGTCCGCGTCTTCTCCGTCGGTGACCAGCGCACTGTCCCCGGCGTCGACCCCGGAGAGGTTCTCGTCCACCCCGTCCGGGAGCTGCTGATCACCGACGCGATCGCCGAGCGCGCCGGCGTCCTCGCCCGCGAGAACGCCGGTAACCCTGAGCTCGCGGACGCCCTCGACAAGATCAGTCAGCACATGCCGGTGCAGGGCATGGAGTCCCTCATCCCGGTGCTCTTCGACGGCACGATGCAGACGCTGCCCGAGCTCATGCCGGAAGGCACCCACACGGTCGAACTCACCCCGGGCGCGGTCGCCCGTCGGGCCGAGGATCTCATCGCCACCGGAAAAGAGTTCCTCGCCGCCGGGTGGGAGGTCGCCGCCATGGGCGCCGCGGCCCCGGTGGATGTCGCCGCGATCGACAGGAAGAACACGGCTTCCGTCGACCGGGCCGGCTACCGCAGTGTCCGCAGCCTCGAGAAGACGCAGGACGCCCTGGGCCGGCCCTGGTGGACGGTCTCGCCGACCGGCCTCGCCGACTGGGAGACCGAGGACGCGGAGGAGGACGCCGAGCCACTGCTCCTCGACTTCGACCCGGCACCCGCCCCGCACGGCGACGTCGACGCCATCGGCCGGATGATGGCCACGGTCCGTGAACGGGTCGAGGCCGACGGCCGGGTCGCCTACGCCGCCCCCAACGCCACCGTCGTCGCCCGGATGCTCCGGCGGTTCCGTGAAGCGGGGATCGCCGCCGAGGCCGTCGGTGTGGACCTCGACGGGATCACCGGTCAGGGGCGGATGCGCCGCTCGAAGCGCTCCACCGCCGACACCCCCGGCACCGGCACGGTGAGCATCTACGCCGCCGTCGCCCACGGCGGTGTCGACACCCGCGACCTGCTGTTCATCACCGAGTCCGATGTCACCGGAAACCGGGTGGACTCCCGTGCCACCGGTAAGCGCAAGGCCGCGAAGAAGCGCAACCGGGTCGATCCGCTGGCCCTGGAGCCCGGTGACCTCGTCGTCCACGACCAGCACGGCATCGGCCGCTTCGTGAAGATGACCGAGCGCACCATCGGCAAGGGGGACGATGCGTCCCGCCGCGAGTACCTCGTCCTGGAATATGCGCCGTCCAAGCGCGGCGGTCCTGGCGACCAGCTCTACGTGCCGATGGACCAGCTCGACATGCTCTCCCGCTATGTCGGCGGCGAGAAGCCCGCCCTGTCGAAGATGGGCGGCTCGGACTGGAAGACCGCGAAGAAGAAGGCCCGCGGCGCGGTCCGGGAGATCGCTGCGGAGCTGGTGCAGCTCTACGCCGCCCGGCAGGCGGCACCGGGCTTCGCCTTCGACCCGGACAACCAGTGGACCCGGCAGATGGAGGAGGCCTTCCCCTTCACCGAGACCGAGGACCAGTACAACGCCATCGAGGCGGTCAAGGACGACATGGAGAAGCCGGTGCCGATGGACCGCGTCATCGTCGGCGACGTCGGCTACGGCAAGACCGAGGTCGCGGTGCGCGCCGCGTTCAAGGCGGTGCAGTCCGGCAAGCAGGTCGCGGTCCTCGTTCCGACGACCCTGCTGGCCCAGCAGCACTACCGCACCTTCGTCGACCGGATGCAGGACTTCCCGACGACGATCCGGGAACTGTCCCGATTCACCTCGGGAAGGGAGTCGACGGAGACTCTCGCCGGTATGGCTGACGGCACCGTCGACATCGTCGTCGGCACCCACCGCCTGCTGGCCACCGGTGTGCAGTGGAAGAACCTGGGCCTGGTCATCGTCGACGAGGAGCAGCGTTTCGGTGTGGAGCACAAGGAGCACATCACCTCGCTGCGCACCCACGTCGACGTGCTGACCATGTCCGCCACCCCGATCCCGCGAACCCTGGAGATGTCGATGACCGGCATCCGGGAGATGTCGACGATCCTCACCCCGCCGGAGGACCGGCACCCTGTGCTGACCTACGTCGGCGCGCAGGACGACCGGCACGTCGCCGCGGCGGTGCGTCGTGAGCTGCTGCGCGACGGACAGGTCTTCTACGTCCACAACCGGGTCAAGTCCATCGAGGACGCCGCGGCGCACATCCGTGAACTCGTCCCGGAGGCGCGCGTCGTCGTCGCCCACGGCCAGATGAGTGAGGAGCAGCTGGAGACCACGGTCCAGGGTTTCTGGGACCGGGAGTTCGACGTGCTGGTGTGCACCACCATCGTCGAGACCGGCCTGGACATCGCCAACGCGAACACGCTGATCGTCGAGAACGCCCACCACATGGGTCTGTCGCAGCTGCACCAGCTGCGCGGCCGGGTGGGACGCTCCCGCGAACGCGCCTACGCCTACTTCTTCTACCCCAAGGGGGAGATGCTCACCGAGACCTCCTACGACCGGCTGCGCACCATCGCCGAGAACAACGACCTCGGCGCCGGTATGGCTGTGGCGATGAAGGACCTGGAGATGCGTGGCGCAGGCAATGTGCTCGGTGCGGAACAGTCCGGTCATATCGCCGGGGTCGGCTTCGACCTCTACGTCCGCCTCGTCGGTGAGGCGGTGGAGGCCTACCGCGCGATGGCCGACGGCGAGGTCGTCGACGGCTCGGACAAGGAGAAGAAGGAGATCCGCATCGACCTGCCGGTCGACGCCCACATCCCGGTCACCTACATCGCCAGTGAACGGCTGCGCCTGGAGGCCTACCGCAAGTTCGCCGAGGCTGCCGACGACGACACCCTGGCCGGAGTCCTCGAGGAACTCGTCGACCGCTACGGCGACTTCCCGGAGGAGGTCGAGCGGCTCACCGTCGTCTCCCGGCTGCGGATGCTCTGCCGTGACCTGGACATCACCGAGGTGATCCAGACGGGTACGAAGATCAGCTTCTCCGCAGTCAATCTCCCGGACTCCGGTCAGGTACGTCTCAAGCGTCTCTTCCCGGCGGCGGTGTACCGGCCGACACCGAAGACGGTGCTTATTCCGGCACCCAAAGAGGGCTCCGGAATGCGGGCCGTTCCGCTCCGCGACGACGACCTGCTGCAGTGGTGCGCGAACGCGCTGACGGACCTCGCAGGGGTTCCGCGATGCAACCTGCGTGAGGGAGAGCCCGTCACCCGCTAGACTTACGTGCATGTCAGTCGTACTCCTGGATCCACGGTTCCCCGCGATGCTCCCGGTCGATGCCGTCCCGCTGCTCGGTGGCGACGTTTCGTACACCGAGGAGGTGCCGGTACGGATCCGATGGGTGATCGCCGATCTGGGCGGCCACACCGTCGAGGAGGCCGAGGTCCTGGTCACCACCGACCCCGAGAACGAGCAGGTCGTGGCGCGGTTGAACCGTCGCGAGGAGCTGGTGCGCTCACCCAGTCTGCTGGTCGCGATGGAGCCGGACCGTGAGCTGGAGTCGGCGGCGACCGCCGCAGCACCCCAGGTTCCTGAGACACCTGAGATCGACGTCTCCGGCGGGGGATACGTCGACGGGGAGATCGTCGGCACCGACGAGCACACGGTCGCCGTGGCCGGGATGCGACGCACGACCCGCACCGAGGTGCCGGGGTCGGTCATCGACGAGCTGGAGGACGCGGTCGCCCTCATGGCCCGCGCGCTACGGCAGGGGGAGTGGGAACAGGAGCAGACCCACGCCAGCCTGCTGACCTACCTGCGCGAGGAGACCGAGGAACTCGCGGAGGTCATCGAGGCAGGGGACGCCGCCGGGAGCTACGACGAACAGGAACTGTGCAAGGAGTTGTCCGACCTGCTGCTGCAGGTCCTCTTCCACGCCGAGATCGCGAACCGGCGGGGAATCTTCGACATCGGCCACGTCGCCGGTGCTTTCGTGGCGAAGATGCGTAACCGTGCCCCCTACCTCTTCGAGGAGGCGGAGCGGCCGGTGTCCCGCGAGGAGCAGGACCGGCTGTGGGCCGAGGGTCGCGTCCGCGAGGGCAAGGAGCCCTACAAGCGGGAGGAACCGGAGGCCGAGGAGTTCCCGGCGGTCACCGGACTGCAGGCCGCGGCGTCCCCCCTGGCTGCGGCGGAGGAGGTCATCGCCGTCGCCCGCGCCGCCGGTCTGCCGGACACCGAGATCCCCACCGACATCCGTTACCCGATGGTCGGGCTGGAGTCCGACAAGCCCGGCGATGCCGAGAACCGGCTCATGACCGCGGTTTCGACGTTCCGGCGTCAGCTGGAGCAGCGTCAGGCAGGGTGGGGAGAGGGTGCCCTCGGGTAAACTCCCCGCCATGCATGTCTCCGAACTCCCCGACAGGTCGCAGGATTACCTCAAGAAGATCTACGACCTCCAGGAATGGGGACGCGCCGGGTCCGGGGAGTCCGGCGGGGCCTCCCTGTCGACCCTGGCGTCCGAACTGGGCCAGCGCCGGTCGACCGCCTCCGAGGCCGTGAAGCGGCTTGTCGCCGAGGACCTCGTCCTGCACGCCCCCTACGGGGACATCACTCTGTCGGACAAGGGACGTCTGCTCGCGCTCCAGATGGTCCGCCGGCACCGGCTGCTCGAGACCTACCTGCAGCGGGAGCTCGGCTACGGCCGTGACGAGGTCCACGACGAGGCCGAGGTCCTGGAGCACGCCGTCTCGGACCGCTTCATCGCCCGGATCGACGCGGCCATGGGGCACCCCGACCGCGATCCCCACGGTGACCCGATCCCGGATCCGGAAGGCCGGGTCGCCGAATCCGTCACGGTCCCCCTGGCGGACGCCGCGGTCGGTGACCGGTTGTTCGTTGACCGGGTCAGCGACCGGGACGGAGCTCTGCTGCGCTATCTGGAGGACCACGGCATCATCCCCGGTGCGGTCATCGAGGTCGGCGAACGCCCCTACCCGGACATGGCCTCACTGTCGGTCGCAGGGGATGCCGGTCCGACCGAGGTCCAGCTGTCCGCGGCGTCCCTAGGTGCCGTGCTCTGTCGGGCGGCCGAGTGAGGCGTTCTGCGGGGTGCGCCGGGGTCGTCGCTGCGCTGGTGCTGGTCATCGTGGTGGTCGGCGCCCTGGTTGTCGGTACCCGTGACTCCGGCCCGGACCCCCTGCAGGTGCCGGCGGATGTCCCGCCGGCTGCCGCGGGCCCGGTCGAGGATGTCGCCGGGACAGCGTCCGCCCTGCAGATCCCGGACGACTTCCTCACCTCCTACCTCGACGCCACGGAGACCGTCAGCGCGGAGCTGCCGGACTGTGGCCTGCGCTGGAACACCCTGGCCGGACTCGGCTACGCGGAGAGCCACCACGGGACCTACGGGGTCGAGGACGGGAAGATCATCGGCCCACGGCTCGACGGCACCGGCGGCTTCATGGAGATCCCCGACACCGACGACGGCCGGCTCGACGGGGACACCGAGTACGACCGGGCCCTCGGGCCGCTGCAGTTCCTGCCGGACTCCTGGCGTCTGTACGGCGACGGCGATCCCCAGGACATCGCGGACGCAGCAGTCGCTGCAGGTCGACTGCTGTGCGCGGGCGACCGTGACCTCTCTACCTCCGAGGACTGGGCCGGCGCGGTCTTCGCCTACAACCATTCCGACCGGTACCTCGCCGACGTGCGGGACGCCGCCGCGAACTACGCGCTCGGGCAGTCCGCGAACTGACGCCGGGGCCACTGTGGAACAATGGTGGGCGACCACGTTCCTGCTCCTTCACCCAGCCGAGGAGGCTGACCACTCATGGCAGAAATCATGCAGATCAACGCCCGCGAGATCCTTGATTCGC
This sequence comes from Corynebacterium variabile, assembly GCF_006539825.1. GTDB lineage: Bacteria > Actinomycetota > Actinomycetes > Mycobacteriales > Mycobacteriaceae > Corynebacterium > Corynebacterium variabile. The sequence goes on along the minus strand of NZ_BJNT01000003.1, from coordinate 4,650 downwards.
GCGGCAACCCGACCGTCGAGGTCGAGGTGTTCCTCGAGGACGGCAGCATCGGTCGGGCAGATGTCCCGTCCGGCGCGTCCACCGGTGTCCACGAGGCCCATGAACTGCGTGACGGCGGCGACCGTTACCTGGGCAAGGGTGTCCAGCAGGCCGTCGACTTCGTCAACGGCGAGATCGACGAGGCGCTCGCCGGCTACGAGGCCGATGACCAGCGACTGATCGACACCAAGCTCATCGAGCTCGACGGCACCGACAACAAGTCCCGCCTCGGCGCGAACGCCATCCTCGGTGTCTCGCTCGCGGTCGCCAAGGCCGCGGCCGAGTCCGCCAACCTGCACCTGTTCCGTTACGTCGGTGGCCCGAACGGCCACGTCCTCCCGGTCCCGATGATGAACATCCTCAACGGTGGCGCTCACGCCGACTCCGGTGTCGACGTCCAGGAGTTCATGATCGCCCCGATCGGTGCGGAGACCTTCTCCGAGGCACTGCGCACCGGCGCCGAGGTCTACCACTCCCTGAAGAAGGTCATCAAGGACAAGGGGCTGTCCACCGGCCTGGGCGACGAGGGTGGCTTCGCCCCCTCCGTCGGCTCCACCCGTGAAGCCCTCGACCTCATCGACGAGGCCGTCAGCGCCGCCGGTTACACCCTGGGCAAGGATGTCGCCCTGGCCCTCGACGTCGCCGCGTCCGAGTTCTACGACAACGACAAGGGTGTCTACAACTTCGAAGGTGGCCAGCACTCCGCGGCCGAGATGGCGCAGGTCTACAAGGAGCTCGTCGAGGAGTACGCCCTGGTCTCCATCGAGGATCCGCTGAACGAGGATGACTGGGAGGGCTGGGCTACCCTGACCGCCGAGATCGGCGACAAGGTGCAGCTCGTCGGTGACGACCTCTTCGTCACCAACCCGGCCCGCCTGCAGGAGGGCATCGACAAGAACGTCGCCAACGCCCTGCTGGTCAAGGTCAACCAGATCGGTACCCTCACCGAGACCCTCGACGCCGTCGCGCTGGCCCACAACAACGGCTACCGCTCGATGATGTCCCACCGCTCCGGTGAGACCGAGGACACCACCATCGCCGATCTCGCCGTCGCCCTGAACTGCGGCCAGATCAAGACCGGTGCCCCGGCCCGCTCCGAGCGCGTCGCGAAGTACAACCAGCTGCTGCGTATCGAGAGCTACCTGGAGGGCGCCGCCACCTACGCCGGTGCGTCGGCTTTCCCGCGCTTCACCGCCAAGTAGAATCCGCGGTATGTCGGAGTCACCGGAACACCTCCCCGCGCCGCGGTCCACCGAGGCGCGGTCCCGCCGTGCCCGCGCGGCGAGGGACGCACCGCGTCAGATGGCACGGTCGTTCGTGCAGCTGAAGTCCTCGGTGAATCCTGGTGTGCTGGTGATCACCGTGCTCGTCCTGGCCGCGGTGATGGTCTCGGTCTCCCAGCCACTGCGCAACTACTTCGAGCAGCGGGCGGACATCGCCGAGGTCAATGCCAAGATCGACCGCCAGGAGGCGGAGCAGCAGGCGCTGACCGAGGAGATCGAGAAGTACGGCAGCGAGGCCTACCTCAAGGAGCAGGCCCGTACCCGCCTCGGTCTGGTCGAGCCGGGGGAGACCGCGTGGCGGCTGCTGGATCCGGGCATCGACTCGGGCGCCGACTACGTGCCCGGTGAGGTGACGGAATCGGACGAGCCGGAGACCCCCTGGTACAGCCAGCTGTGGGGCTCGGTCGCCACTCCGCCGGACGCCGAGGACGAGGCCGACAAGGACGCCCCGCCGCCGGAGGGGGAGTCACCGAATCTGCCGGTGGCGCCGGATCCTGCGCCCGAACAGTAACTGCACGAGCAACAGAGAGAAGAATCACCCGATGAGCGTGTCCGACGAGGACTTCGAGATCATGTCCCGCCAGCTGGGACGGAAGATCCGGGGGGCCATCGAGGTCTCCTACCGCACCCCGGACGGCCAGCCTGCCGTGGTGAAGACCGCCCCGAAGCTCCCCGACGGCACGCCGTTCCCGACGCTCTACTACCTCACCGACCAGCGCCTGACCGCGGAGGCGTCCCGCCTCGAGGTCGCCGGTGTGATGCGTACGATGCAGGCACGTCTCGGGGAAGATGCTGATCTGGCCGCGGACTACCGGGCCGCCCACGAGCACTACCTGGCCGAGCGCAACGCGATCGAATCACTGGGCACGGATTTCTCCGGCGGCGGCATGCCGGACCGGGTGAAGTGCCTGCACGTGCTCATCGCCTACGCCCTGGCCGAAGGCCCGGACCGGGTGCGACTCGGGACGGAAGCCGTGGCACTGGCTGCGGCGAACAACCCGAAGCTCTCCGGTACCGCGATTCCGGCGGACTGGCCCACTCCGGAGTCCCTGGGTACCTCTGTCGAGGCTGCTTTCGATGAGGATGAGGAGCTCAAGTGAGCGTCTTCGCCGCGATCGACTGCGGGACGAACTCCATCCGCCTCCTCGTCTCGCGGGTTGAGCAGGACGGTTCCCTCACCGAACTGAACCGCGACAATATTGTGGTGCGGCTCGGCCAGGGTGTCGACGCCACCGGCCGGTTCGCCGACGAGGCTCTCGCCCGGGTGGACGCCGCGCTGGAGGTCTACGCCGACCGGATGGTCTCGCTCGGTGCGGTCGATGTGGTCATGGGCGCGACCTCGGCGACCCGGGACGCCTCCAACCGTGAGGAGTTTTTCGAGATGACGCGGCGTCACCTGGGGCGGGTCCTTTCCGGGGCGCAGGCCGAGGTCATCTCTGGTGAGCGGGAGGCGGAACTCTCCTTCGCCGGTGCGGTCATCGACCTGCCCCCGCAGGACGGTCACACGCTGGTCTTCGACCTCGGCGGCGGTTCCACGGAGTTCGTGGTGGACGCCGGCCGGGGTGGTGCCTACTCGACTCGGATGGGCTGTGTGCGCCTGACGGAGCGATTCCTGCACTCGGATCCGCCCGTGGCGTCCGAGACCGATGCTGCGGCAGAGTGCATCGCCGGGCAGCTCGCGGAGGCGGCGGAGCATGTCGATTTCGGATCGGTGACCCGGCTGGTCGGTGTGGCCGGCACGATGACCACGCTCGCGGCGGTGCACCTCGGCCTGGACGCCTACGATCCTTCGCGGACGCATATGGCGGTTCTCCCGTTGGAGGGGTTCCGGGAGACGGCCCGTCGGGTGCTGGCGGACACCGTGGAGGCACGCCGCGCCTACCCGGTGATGCACCCGGGACGCGCGGACGTCATCGGTGGCGGCTGCCTGGTGGTGGACGCCGTGACGTCCCGTTTCCTGGAGCAGGGACTGGAGACCGTCACGGTGAGCGAGAAGGACATTCTCGACGGGCTGCTGTCAGAGGTCATCGCACGCAACGGGTAAGTTGTGTGTGCGCCCCTATAGCCCAATTGGCAGAGGCAGCGGACTTAAAATCCGCTCAGTCTCGGTTCGAGTCCGAGTGGGGGCACATGTCTCCTGACGAGGGTCCTTTCTTCCACGGCACGGCTGCCGCTCTTGTGGTCGGGGAGCTTCTCACGCCGGGGTTCCGGACGAACTACCGGCCCGAGGTCGTGATGAATCACGTGTACTTCACCGCGCTGGTGGACGGTGCCGGGATGGCGGCCGAGATCGCGGCGTTGCGTGGGGGATCGCCGCATGTCTACGAGGTGGAACCGGTGGGGGGACTTCCTCGATGATCCGAATGTCACGGACAAGAAGTTCCCGGGAAACCCGACCCGTTCCTACCGCAGTAAGGCCCCGCTACGGGTGGTGCGGGAGATTACCGAATGGACCCGTCAGACTCCGGAATCCCTGGAGCAGTGGCGGGTGAGGCTGGAGACCCCGTTCGGGGAGATCATCAACTAGAAGGGGTGGGGGCTTCTTCGACGATGATGGCGGAGGCTCCGACGTTCTGGAAGGCGAAGCGGGTGATGTAGTTCCAGGTGTCGCGGAGGTTCTGGTGCTCTTTCCTGGTGCTGGTTTTGCGGGCGAGGCGTCGGTCGAAGGTGAGGTTGGCGTGGGCCAGTGGTCCGGTGGGGACGGTGGTGACGGTGTGGTTGTCGTCGATGCTGGAGACGATGGTGGTGCCGTCGGTCAGGCGGGTGTAGTCGGTCAGTCCGAGGGTCTTGAGGATGTGGCAGCGTCGGCACAGTGACTGCATCTCGCGGGTGCCGGTGTGCGGGTTGTTGTCGTAGCGGTGGATGTGGTCGGCGTCTGCGGTGGCGGCGGGGTTGTCGCAGCCGGGTGCGCGGCAGGTGCCGTCGATACCGGCGATGAGTGCTTTCTGGGCTTCGGTGGCGAAGCGGCCGTGGTGGGTGGAGTGGGAGGGGACGGTGAGGTCGGTGACCCGGCGCATCCAGGTACCTGGGGCGATGCCGGTGAGCTTGTGGTTTTCGAGGTGCATGTCGCCGGTGTCGAGGTTGCGGTGGCAGTTGAGGGTGACTTTCACCTCGCCGGCGGTGCCGTGGAGCAGTTCGGTGAAGGCGGTGGCCCGGGAGGTGTTGTGGGCGGTGGCGATGGCGTCGATGATGCGGGTGGCGCCGATGGCTTCGTCGGTGGGCAGGGTGATCTGGAAGACGGTGTAGTCGGTGTCGGTGGTGTCGATGGTGAAGTCGGGGCTCAGGTCGGGGGTGGGGAGTTCGGGGTCTTCGGGGTCGGCGGGGCGGG
>NZ_BJNT01000002.1 GCF_006539825.1 Corynebacterium variabile | reverse complement strand
CGGCGGGGCGGGCGTCGGGTTGGTGGGTGGTGAGGATGGCGGTGGTCTGGCGGCGGAGGGTGCGGGGGCCGGGGACAGCCTGGTGGGGGCGGGTGGGGGTGAGTAGTTCGGCGATCTCGGTGTCGACGGCTTCGAGGTGGGTGATGCCGAGGGTGCGGGCGAGGTGGTCGGCGGTGCGGTAGACGTTGTCGTCGGGGTCGGGTGCGCAGGAGGTGGCGAGGGCGTACTCGTTGCGGTTGGTGCGCAGTTTCGCCTGGGCTGTGGGGTCTGGGTTGGTCACCAGTGACCAGGAGGGTGTGGGTGGAGAGGGGTTGAGTAGGTTACCGAAGAGGTCGATCACGTGTGCGGGTCGCCGGTGGACGAAGGTGTGGTGGTGCATGGTGTCTCCGGTGGTTTTTTGGCGGAGAGTGTCTGTACGCGATTGTACATACAGCACAGAAACAATGCACGTGTTCGATTACATAAGATGGCGAATCGGAGACTACCGTCCCTGAATGACGATGGTCCTGTCGTCCTGGTTGCAGCGGAACATGGGGTTTCCGGGTTCGATCCGCCCATCTTGATGTCGCTGCCGCACTGCCAGCCGTCGATGTCGAGGGAAAGGATGTTTCCGGAGTTTTCCGGGTGCTTCGGGCTGGACAGGTAGGAGCTGAAGACATCGACAGCGGTGGCGCAGTCGACGGCACCCTCGGTGACGGTCACCTCGGTGTCCTGGAGATTGGAGAACCGTCCCCGTTCTGCGTCGCCGCAGGTGTCGCCTATACCGGTCCAAGCGGTGCGCCAGGCCGACGAGGTGAAGCTGTCGGCGTCGTAGGAGAAGATGTCGTCACCTCGGGAGCAGTCCACGGCGTCGGGAGCGGTGGCCGTGCAGGTGATCCCTGCGACCTCGATCCGATGGTCGGGATGAAGGATGGTGGCGGAAGCCTCGGCGGTTTTTCTCCTCGAGTCCGCCGGCGGGGAGGAATCCCTTGTCTCCGCTCAGGTAGACGGCGGATGCGGGAGTTCCGTACTCGAGGTCCGGGACTTCGTCGTCAAGGGGGAGGACGCAGTTCACCGAGGTAGTCCTGGATTCCTCACCTGCGGTCAGGGTGCAACTGGTCCCGTCCTGTTCGAGTCGGAAGACCGCGCTGTCACCGGAAGCGAACTCGGCGGCATCCACGGTCTCCACCTCATCTGCGGAGGAGGAACCGTTGCACGAGGCGAGGGAGAAAGCGGTAAGGACAGCAGCCGAGGCGGCCACGGATAGTCTGAGATGGGGCACAGATAATCCTTGAAGTTGGAGAGCTTGAAGGTCAGGATATTCACGGTAGTGGTCGGACGGACGGCCAACACCGACGTTCGGAAAACTCGGTTACCCACGTACACTCACCAGGTCTGCTTCCGTCCGGTCCACGGCGGCGTCTTCCGCAGCAGTTCATTGACCTCGTACCGGGGGAGCTTCTCGCGGCGTGCCTCGGCCGCGTGACCCATCTCCACCAGAGCCTCGGCAGGGGAGGGGGCGAGGCAGGCCCAGGCGGTGCCGTCCCAGTGGACCATGAGGAGCAGCACCATGGCGCCGTCGACCCCGTGATGGTCGATCAACCTGGCGTCCTTCAATTCGGCGAAAGCGACGGCGCGCAACGGGCCGCGGGGACGCTCCGCCACGAACCCGTCGTCGAAACGGTGCATGATCAGCGGGCCGATCCGTAGCCTGAACAGCTCCGCGTAGGTCCGCAACCCTCCGGCAGACAGGAGATACAGTGCCGGCAGGCCGAGCAGCGGCAGGACCAGCCACCGGGGTCCCGGGACCGCGAACGCAGCGATGACCGGCACGATGCCGAGGATGAGCAGCAACGGGCCGCCGACGATGCTGCGCCAGCCATGCCGGCGGCTCACCCGGTCGGAGCGGTGCCACAGGCCGAGGACGGCGGCGTCCGCGGCATCGGTGACGCGGATCGAGGGGATTCGGTTCACCGTGCCGCCTTTCGTGCCCGGGCCCGGGGCTGCGGCGGAGTGATGGTCATGGAATGATCTTCCCACCATTGCCCGGGACTTGGCACGGCAACTGCAGTGGGACGAGTTATATAATGCCGTGAATGAGTGCCGCACCCTCCGACATCGGCTTCGGCCCCCGGTTCGTTGCGCCGGTCCTGTCGGGACCCGCACTGAATCCGGTCAACACCACGATGATCGCCGTCGCACTCGTACCGATCGCCCAGGCCACCGGGGTTTCGGCCTCTCTGGCGATATGGCTCGTCGCCGGACTCTACATCGTCAGCGCGGTCGCCCAACCTGCGATGGGACGCATCGCCGACATCTTCGGACCGAAGAAGGTCTACGTCACCGGCCTGCTGCTCGTCATGGTCGGTGGGCTGGTCCCCGCTGTCTGGGCGTTCTTCCCCGGGGCCCTTCTCTCCCGCATCATCATCGGGCTGGGTACCTCGGCCGCCTATCCGTCGGCGATGACACTCATCAGTGACCAGGCCCGACGCCTGGGGCGGCACACCCCGCGACCGCTGCTCACCGGCCTGTCGGTCTCCAGCCTCGTGACCACTGCCGTCGGGCCGGTGATCGGCGGGCTGCTCGTCCACCAGCTCGGATGGCAGTGGATCTTCATCGTCAACACCCCGGTGGCTGCGGTGATCCTGCTGTTCGTCCTGGTCTGGCTCCCTGCCGACAACACCCGGGAGAGCGCTGCCGGGGACTCGGGTCTGGACATCCCGGGCATGGCGGTCTTCACCGTCATGCTCGTCAGCGCCCTGCTGTTCTTCCTCGACCTCGATGCCGGACTGAACTGGTTGATCCCGGTCGCAGTGGTCGCACTCGGCGTCCTCGTGTGGCGGGAACTACGTGTCAATTCGCCGTTCATCGACCTGCGCATGCTGGTGGGCAACGGTGCGCTCACCCGCACCTACCTGCGGATGTTCATCACCTACACCGGCATGTACCTCATGGTCTACGGCTTCACCCAGTGGCTGCAGGACGCCGCGGGCTACTCCGCCGACCACGCCGGACTCATCCAGCTGTCCACCACGGCTTTCGCCCTGGTCTGTTCCTGGATCGTCGCCCGGAGTACGTCGGTGCGCGGGCCGCTGACCGCCGCGGCCATCGCCCTGATTCCCGGCGCACTACTCATGGCCTTCGTGGACGCCGGAAGTACGCTGATCTATCTGCTCCTGCTCGTCGGCGTCTTCGGGATAACGCAGGGCTTCGGCTCGGTGTGCAGCCAGGAGGTCGTGTACCGCAGTGCGCCGAAGGAGCAGATGGGGTCGGCGTCCGGCCTGTCCCGCACGGCGATCCAGATCGGGGCGATCGTGGCGTCCAGCATCATCGGTCCGGTGTTCGGGGAGTCCGCCACCGATGCCGGCGTGCACACGCTCGCATGGATAGTGCTGGCGCTCGGACTGGCAGGTACGCTGCTCACCGTGACGGATAAGGCGTTGAAGGCAACGGGCACTGATGATTGACATCACCCAGTTGGGTGCGCTGGTCCTGGCGTGCGTGGTCCTTATCGCCGTCCCCGGCCCTTCAGTGCTTTTCGTTGTCGGCCGGGCACTGAGCCACGGCCGCGACATCGCCATGCTCACCGCGGTCGGCAATGCCGTCGGCTGCTACTCCGCCGGCGTCCTTGTCGCGGTGGGGCTCGGGCCACTGCTGGAACGTTGGGACCTGCTGTTCCAGCTGTTCAAATGGGCCGGCGTCCTCTTCCTGATCTGGATCGGCGTCCAGGCGGTCCGTCATGCCGGACCGGTCGGGGAGGGGGTCGCCGACCGGGTCACCGGGAAGACCTCGCGGTGGAAGGCGGTGCGCGCCGGTGCGCTCGTCGGTTTCACGAACCCGAAGAATCTCATCATGTTCACCGTGGTAGTGCCGCAGTTCATCAACCAGGACGCCGGGAATCTGCCGCTGCAGATGATTCTCCTGGGGTTGGTTCCGTTGACCGTGGGCCTGATCTGCGACAGTGCCTGGGCGCTGACAGCGGCGAAGGCACGCGGGTGGATCACCGGATCGGCGAAGCGGATGACCACTGCCCAGCGGGCCGGGGGACTCTCGGTCATCGCTGTGGGGGCGTCGGTGGCGGTGACCAGTTAGTATGTAACCGACTGACGGTCTATCAGGAGGTTGAACCGTGGTGACGTTGCGTGAGGAGCATGCACAGCAGACCCGGGACGCGCTGATCGCGGCAGGGACCGAACGTTTCGCGACCGACGGATATGCATCGACCTCAGTCGCCCGCATCGTCGAGGATGCCAGGGTCTCCAAGGGGGCGTTCTACCATCACTTTCCGGACAAGAAGGCTCTGCTCAAGGCGGTCGTGTCTGCAGCGTGTGAGCGTTCGGAGGTGATGATCCGTCAGACCGTGGAGAGTGCGTCGGAATCAGGGGACCTCGTCGCATCTGCTCTGGACGCGGCGATGGAGGCGGTGCAGAACGACGAGGACTACCGGAAGCTCCGTCAGCAGGCCTCCGGAGTGCTTTCCGAGCAGGAACGCCGGGAACTCGATGACCGACACCGGCTCCCGCTGGTCTCCTCGATCCTCGGTGAACTGCGTCGTCAGGGGGAACTGCGCGCCGAGCTGGATGCGCAGGCCACGACTGCTCTGGTGGTCGCCCTGCTGGAAACCACCAAGGAGGAGGTCACGGCAAGCGACGATCCGACCGCCCGGTACGCGCAGTTCCGTCCGGTACTGCTGAGGTTCATCCGTTCGCTGGCCGAGGACTGACAGGGTCCTGAGGGCGGATCATGGTCGCGGCCGCCACCATTCCGATCACTGCGACAGCCGCTGCGACGGTGAGTGTCGTCTGCAGAGCATCGATGAACGCGGTGTCTGCGGCGACGGTCACCGGTCCACGGATCGCATCAGGGAGAGAATCAGCCAGAACAGTTCCGCCGCCGGAGGTGGCTGCATCAGCGGCGTCACTGCGGGAATTTCCGAGAGCTGCAGTGGCCTGGTCGTCGGTGAAGGCGGAACGGACCCGGTTGGCGAACAGTGCACCGAGACCAGCAATGCCTACGGCTGTGCCGACCTGTTGGAACGTCTCGTTGACACCGGAGGCGACCCCGGTACGTTCCGGAGTGGTGGTGGAGACCGACAGCTCGGCGCGCACCGGGTTGAACAGTCCCATCCCCGTGCCCATCACGATCACCGTCGGGATGGGGGCGCTCCAGTCATCCCCGGGTTCGATCAGCCGGATGAGCAGTAGACCGACGGCGACACACAGCATCGACAGTGTCAGTGTCACCCTCGGGGACGTTCGCGCGGAGATCACGGTGGCCACCGCCGCGCCGGAGAACAGTGTCAGTGTCATGGGGAGGATGCGGAGACCTGTCTCCCAGGCGCTGTAACCGAGATAGGCCTGGATGTAGGTGACGAACAGGAAAATCGCCGACAGAACAGAGACATTGATGGCCAGGGTCACGATGTTCAGGCCGTTGTAGGTCCGGTTGCGGAACAGGGCAGGATCGAACATCGCCTGGTCTCCCTTACGGAGTTGGATCGCAACGAAGGCAGCGGCGGTGACGAGACTGGCGGAGAAGAGTCCGACGATGACCGTACTGGTCCAGCCATCGGATTCGCCCCGAAGAAGGGCGAGTACGAAGAAGGTCAGGGACGCTGAGAAGGTCACGGCACCGGAGATGTCCAGTGGTGGGACGGTCTCGGAACGTGACTCGACGACGCGGAACCAGCTGATGACCAGGCAGATAACTCCGACAGGGACATTGATGAGGAAGATCCAACGCCAGTCGATACCGTCGGTCAGACCGCCGCCGAGCAAGGGGCCGAAGGCGATCGCGAGAGCACCGACACCTCCGAAGATTCCGAATGCACGGGTGCGGTCAGAGCCGGTGAAGACGTGGCCGATCAGCGCGGGACCGACGGCGAAGAGATTCGCTCCGCCCAGGCCCTGGATGAGCCGTGCCGCAATGAGAATGCCGATATTCCAGGCGATCCCGCAGAACAGGGAAGCGGCGGTGAAAATGACCAGTCCGATGAGGAAGAGCCGTCGCCGGCCGATGCGGTCCGCAAGCGAGCCGGCGGCAACAAGCACGGCGGCCAGTCCGAGGGCGTAGGCGTCCAGCACCCATTGAAGCTGGGTGAAGGTGGCGGAGAAGTCCGTGCGGATATCGGGTAACGCGACATTGACGACAGTGAGGTCGAGCATGAGCATGAACACCGCCAGGGAGGCGATTGTCAGTGTCCATGACCGTCCCGCAGAAGGGGCGGATGGTCGTACACCGTGTGACGACGCTGCGTCAGGTGCGAGAGTGTTTGTCATGGCCATACTCCAGACTGTAATTCACAAACCGACCGTCGGTATGTTAAATCACGTAGTAGCACACGCGGTCCGTAAAGTGGGATGCTCGACCCCCGAGGTGATTCCCGTGAAGTACTCACTGTCCGCCGTTCTCTTCTCCGTCGTCCTGGTCCTTTCCTCCTGTTCGGGCGGTGACGGCGGCGACACCGACACCCACACCGACGCCACAGCCACCGGCCTCGACGCGCCGTGGTCGATGGCGGTCACGGAGAACGGCACTGTGCTGGTCAGTGAACGGAACACGGAGAAGATACTGCAGGTCGACGCCGGGGAGACGACGGAGATCACCACCGTTCCGGGAGTCGATGCCAGGGGAGAGGGTGGACTGCTCGGCATCGTCGTCAACGGCGGCGACCTCTACGCCTACACCACCACCGCCACGGACAACCGCGTCCTGACGCTGTCGCTGGATGATCCCGACCAGGCGCCGGAGACGGTCATCGACGGGCTGCCCAAGGGGACCAACCACTACGGAGGACGCCTCGCATTCGGCCCGGACGGGATGCTCTACGTGACCGTCGGTGATGCCGGGAACCGGGAGGACGCGCAGGACGTGGCATCCTCCGGAGGAACGATCCTGCGGGTCACGCCTGAGGGAGAGGTGCCGGAGGACAATCCCTTCCCGGACTCGCCGGTGTACAGCTACGGGCACCGCAACGTGCAGGGGATCGGCTGGGCGGAGGACGGCACGATGTACGCCAGCGAGTTCGGGCAGGACACCTGGGACGAACTCAACATCATCACCGCCGGCGGGAACTACGGCTGGCCCGTGGTCGAGGGGCAGGCGGGACGCAGGGAGTTCATCGACCCGGTGCAGCAGTGGGCGCCGTCGGAGGCCAGTCCCAGCGGGATCGCCGTCACACAGGACGCCGTGTGGATCGCGAACCTGCGCGGGGAACGGCTCCGGGAGGTGCCGCTGTCAGATCCGTCAACGGCGACCGAGCACCACGTCGGCGAGTTCGGCAGGCTGCGGGACGTGGTGACCGGGCCGGACGGGGAACTGCTCGTGCTGACGAGCAACACCGACGGACGCGGGACCCCGGGTGCCGATGACGACCGCATCGTCGTGCACTAGAACCACCCCCGGGTGTCCGGAACCTGGGACGGCAGGCATACCGTAGGATCTCGTGATCACCGTGGCCCTCGTCCTGCTCGTCGCCGTTCTCGTCGGCGCGATCCTCCAGCGCATCACCGGGATGGGGCTCGGACTCGTCGCCGGACCGGTACTCTCCGTCGCGCTCGGACCGGCCGCCGGTGTCACGGTCGTCAACGGACTCTCGGTGGTGAATGCGGCGAACAACGCCTGGGCGGTCCGCGCCCGGACGGACTGGCACCGGTTCCGATTCCTTATCGGAGGACTGGTCGTCGGGTCGGTGCCAGCGGCGTTCGTGGTGACGGCCATCGACGGACCGTGGCTGCTCGTCACCGTCGGCCTGCTGGTCATGGCGGCGCTGGGTGTGTCGATGCTCAACACCGAGAAACTGCGGGTCAGTGAGGAATCCCGGACAGCGATGATCGTCACCGGTGTCGCCGGGGGATTCATGAGCACCCTCGTCGGTATCGCGGCCCCCGCCTTCACCATCTACGCGCGGATCACCAGGTGGGACTACCGCGACTTCGTCGCCACCCTGCACCCGGTGATCCTCGTCGCCAACCTGCTGTCCTTCGTGGTGAAGCTGATCGTCCTCACCCACATCGACACCGGTGATCTTCCGGTGTGGATCTGGGTTGTCGCACTGGTCACCATCTTCGTCGGTGCCTGGTTCGGTGACCGGCTCAATGACCGGATGTCCAGTGAGGGGATGCGGAGACTGGCCACCCTGCTGGCCTTCGCCGGGGCGGCCACCCTCCTCATCCAGGGCATAGTGCAGCTGGTCAGCTGACCGGCATTCCCGGGGACGGCAGTGCGACGGGTGCCCCGTAGGTCTCCCGGATATCCTGCGAGATCCGCATGGAGCAGAACTTCGGACCACACATCGAGCAGAAGTGCGCCGATTTCGCTGGCTCGGCGGGCAGGGTCTCGTCGTGGTACTCCTGCGCCGTGGCCGGGTCGAGACCGAGGGCGAACTGGTCGTTCCACCGGAACTCGAACCGGGCCTTCGACAGGGCGTCATCCCGGTGAGTGGCACCGGGGTGGCCTTTGGCAATATCCGCGGCGTGCGCGGCGATCTTGTAGGTGATCACCCCGGTCTTCACGTCATCCCGGTTCGGCAGGCCCAGGTGCTCCTTCGGTGTGACGTAGCAGAGCATCGCGGTGCCGTAGCGGGCGATCTCGGTCGCCCCGATCGCCGAAGTGATGTGGTCGTATCCCGGCGCGATGTCGGTGACCAGCGGGCCGAGGGTGTAGAATGGGGCGCCGTGGCACAGCTCCTGCTGGCGTTCCACGTTCTCCCGCACCTTGTGCAGCGGGACATGGCCGGGTCCCTCGACCATCACCTGGACATCGTGGGCCCAGGCCCGTTCGGTGAGTTCGGCCAGGGTGTCCAGTTCGGCGAACTGGGCGGCGTCATTGGCGTCCGCGGTAGAGCCCGGACGCAGCCCGTCGCCGAGGGAGAAGGCGACGTCGTAGGCGGCGAAGATCTCGCAGAGCTCGTCGAAGTGGGTGTAGAGGAAGTTCTCCTCGTCATGCGCCATGGACCAGCCGGCGAGGATCGACCCGCCGCGGGAGACGATGCCCGTCACCCGCTCGGCGGTGAGCGGGATGTAGCGGTGCAGGACGCCGGCGTGGACGGTCATGTAGTCCACGCCCTGCTCACACTGTTCGATGACGGTGTCCCGGTAGATCTCCCAGGTCAGGGCGTTGGCCACGCCGTTGACCTTCTCCAGTGCCTGGTAGATCGGCACGGTGCCGACCGGGATGGGGGAGTTGCGGATGATCCACTCCCGGGTGGTGTGGATGTCGTTTCCGGTGGACAGGTCCATGAGCGTGTCCGCACCCCACTTCGCGGCCCAGTCGAGCTTCGCCACTTCCTCGCTGATGGAGCTGGTCACCGCCGAGTTGCCGATGTTCGCGTTGACCTTCACCAGGAATGCCCTACCGATGATCATCGGCTCCGATTCGGGGTGGTTGATGTTGGACGGGATGATGGCGCGTCCGGCGGCGAGTTCACTGCGGACGAGTTCGACGTCGCAGTTCTCGCGCAGGGCGACGAACCGCATCTCCGGGGTGATGACGCCGCGCCGGGCGTAGTGCATCTGGGTGACCGTGCGACCGGTTGTGGCCCGCAGCGGGTCGGGGCGCCGTCCGCGCCACTGCTGTGAGGCGGCACCGCGGCGCAGAGCGGCCCGGCCGTCGTCGAGGAGCTGGTGGCCACGGTGGTTGTAGGTTTCCGTGTCATCGCGCTCGGCGATCCACTGCTCCCGCCAGGGGATGAGGCCCTCCTCGGGGACGCTGCCCGGGCCCATGGTGCGGTAGACCTGCACCGGGGCGTTGGGGGTTCCGTCGGGGGAGTCGTCGAGGTGGATCTCGGTGACGGGCACTGAGATGTCGTGGGTCGGGTCGGTGAGCCGACCGGGACGGTGGGTCGGGTGCTGCTCGCGGGACGGGTCTGGCGACAGATGTGGCATGGCTGAAGTCCTCACTTCCTCCGCCGGTGTTAACCGGATCAGGTTCAACGGTCCCGGACGGTGCATGGTCCGGTCTCAGCCCCCTCGTCGGGGCTCCCGTGTGGTCGGTTCAACAACTATCAGGGTCGAAGGCAGACGGCAATTCGACCGTCATTAGCCGGGGGAATGATACGGTCAGCGGTTGTGAAAGAAAGCTGGTCAGTCTTCGCCAGGGATGCGGGTCGTCTCCTGCGCACCCCGAAGGTGTGGGTCATCGTCATCGGTGTGCTCTTCACTCCGGCGCTGTACGCCTGGGTCAACGTCGCCGCGTTCTGGGACCCCTACGGCAACACCGGGAATATCCGGGTCGCCGTGGTCAATGAGGACAAGGGGGGTGACTCCGACCTCACCGGGGAACTTGACGTAGGTGCCAGGGTCGTCGACCAACTGAAGGAGAATGACCAGCTGGGCTGGCAGTTCATGGACGCTGACGAGGCAGACGACGCCCTCCACAAAGGGGACGTCTACGCCTCGATCACCGTGCCGGACACCTTCACCTCGGACATCCTCAGCATGTTCCAGGGCACCTACTCGGAGCCGACGCTGCTCTACCAGGTCAACGAGAAGGACAGCGCGGTCTCCCCGAAGATCACCGACCAGGGCGCGACCACACTCGACACCACCGTGAACTCGACATTCAAGGAGATGGTCGCCGACGCCGTCACCACCGAGCTCAGCTCCGCCGGCGGCGACCTGGCGGACAACCTCACCGATGCGCAGGAGGGGGCCGCCGACGCCTTCGACGAGACCGCGCAGACCATGTCCGCGGCCCGGGGCAGCCTCACCCGGATCCAGGACGGTCTCGGCGGAGCGGGGTCGACGATCGCCGCCACGCAGGAGACGCTCGGCTCGGTCGACACCGCGCTCGGGGACGCCGTGAGTGCACTCGACCAGGTGCGCGACATCATGTCCGATGTCCAGGAACAGGTGTCGACTTTCACCGGGGACGCCACCGACTCCTACCTCGGGATCAACCGGGCACTGACAGACGCCACGTCCGACGCCGATGCCGCGGTCGCCGCCGTCACCGGTGAACTCGACCGGGCCGGGGCCGCGATCGGCAACGCAGGCCGGGACGCCTCGGGCGCGCTGGCACAGAGCGATCGGGTCATCAGTCAGCTCGGGAACATGCTCGACAGTGCGGCGATCACCCCGGGTGCCGCGCAGCCGCTGCAGGACGCCCTGGACGACCTCCGGGAACGCAGCGCCGCCGACCGGGCACTGGTCGACAGGCTCACCGCACTGGGGACCGACGCGACCGACGCAGCGTCCACGGTCAGCGCCGCGGCCGACGCCTTCGGGACGGCGACCGACGACACCCGTGCCGCTGCGCGGGCACTGCAGACCTCGGTGTCGGATGCACTGCCCGGCCTGAACTCGGCGATCGACAGTGTGAACTCCACCGCCGGCCGGTTCTCCGGTGCACTGGATTCGACCCGTACCCTGCTGCAGGAGTCATCCGACCTGCTCGACGGGGTCGATGACGGACTCGACCGGGTCGACGGCCTCATCGACTCCTTCGACGGGAACCTCTCCGGGATCGAGAGCGGGCTGCGTACCGCGAAGACCGACATCCTCGCCCTGAACATCGCCTCTGACGGCAGTCTGCTGCACAGCGTCACCGACCTTGATTCGGACAGTATCGGCCGGTTCCTGTCGACCCCGGCGGAGGTGGAGAGTCACGCGGTGTACCCGGTCAGCAGCTACGGGTCCGGGATGGCGCCCCTGTTCACGAACCTGTCGCTGTGGATCGGTGCGTTCATGCTGATGATCATCTTCCGCACCGAAGTGGACCGGGCTGGCATGCGGCGGCTCACCGTCGGCCAGGCCTACTGTGGCCGTCTGATGCTTCTCGGCGCACTGTCGGTGGCGCAGTCGGTGGTCGTCACCGTCGGCGACCTGATCCTCGGGGTGCAGAACGTCAACCCGCTGGCTTTCGTCGGGACCGGCGTCCTCACCGGACTGGCGTACCTCACCATCATCTACGCCCTGGTCTCGGCACTGGGGCACATCGGACGCGGCATCGCCGTGGCGTTGGCGTTCATCCAGATCCCGGGCGCGACGGGTTTGTACCCGATCGAGATGATGCCGGACTTCTTCCAGTCGATATCGCCGTTCCTGCCGCTGACCCACGGCATCACGGCGCTCCGCGAAACCGTCGGCGGCTTCTACAGCGACCATTGGTGGCGGGCGATGGGCCTCCTTGCCCTGATGGCACTGGTCGCCTTCGTGGCCGGCATGCTGGTGCGACGCTGGCTGTCCAACGTCAACCGGCAGGTCAACGACCAGCTGGACGTGGGTGGTCTCATCATCAGCGAGAAGGTGGAGATCACCGGCAGCGGATACAGGCTCAGCGACACGGTGGGCGCGCTGCGCGACCGGGAGGGCTTCCGCGACGAGATAGACCGGAGGTGGCGTCGACTGCGGGAGAACTACGCCCTGTGGCTGGGGCTGTCGGTGATCGTCGGTGTCCTCGGTGTGGTGGTCCTCGGCGTGCTGGCCAGGATGATCCCGGACCAGAAGACGCTGTTCTTCGGTCTGCTGTGCCTGTGGTTCCTGCTCGTCATCGGCTTCATCGCCGGGCTGGACTACATCCGTCAGAGCTACCGGAGAGCGCATGACGTGTCCGAGATGTCCGAGAACGAGCTGCAGCTCGCCGTCGCCGACAAGGGGGAGCAGGCATGAGCAGAATCACCGAGATCGTCCGCGGCGACCTGAAGGCCGCGGGACGCAACGTCATGACCGGGATCGTGCTGTTCGGCCTGGTGGTCATCCCCATGCTCTTCGCTGTGTTCAATGTACTCGCGAGCTGGGATCCGTTCAGCCGGACCGATGAGCTGAAGATCGCCGTGGCCAGCGCCGACAAAGGCCACGAGAGCGATCTGGCACCGATATCACTCAACCTCGGCGACCAGGTCCTGTCGCAGCTCAGCCGCAACGACCAGATCGACTGGGTCATCACCGGCACCGATGACGCGGTAGAGGGGACGAAATCGGGTGAGTACTACGCCTCGATCGTCCTACCGGAGGACTTCAGTACCTCCCTGCTGACCTTCTACACCGCCGGGACCGAGCCGACCCAGCTCGAGCTGTACACCAACGAGAAGAAGAACGCGCTGTCCACGGTGCTCACCGAGCAGGGTGCAGAGGGTGTGATCACCCAGATCAACGACACCTTCGCCGAGATCATCGGCAGTATCGGGCTGGGTGTGGTGTCGTCCCTGGACAACTACCTCGAAGAGGATGACACCAAGGCAGCGATCGACCGGATCGAGGCACGGGTGGAGAACATCGGTGTCCAGCTGCACGCCGGGGCGCAGACCATGCGCTCCCTCACCGGCATGCTGGACTCCACCGCCCCGTTGCTCGAGGGCGCGGGGAACATCGCCCGCGCCGCCGGTGCCCAGTTCGACGACACCGGCTCCGATCTCGGCGGTGGGGCGGACGCCACGGACAGCCTGGACTCGACCCTGCGCAGTGCCGCGGCGTCGCTGGAACAGGCACTGTCCTCGACCGCCGACAGCTACAGCGCGGTCGGCGACCGACTCGACTCCCTCTTCGACAGTGCCGGGAACGCCGGAACCGGCACCGCGGCGACATTCACCGATCTCGCCGCGCGGGTCCAGCAGCAGACCGACGGCTTCCGGGCGGTCCGCGAGACTATCGACGACACCGTCGGTGCACCGCTTCCCGCGGGGGCACAGGCCGGGTACGACCGGGCTCTGGCCGGCCTCGACGCAGCGATCGACCGTAGCGACGACCTGCACGACCGGCTGACGCAGACCGCGCAGGACATCACCGACGGCACCGCCGATGCGCAGGCGTCGCGCCAGAGCGTGCAGGACGCGTTGGACCGGGCGTCGAGCGCCGTTGACAGTGCGGTGACGTCCTACCGGCAGGACCTGCAGCCGCAGATGACGCAGCTGGGTGACACCCTGGACGACCTCGGTGACAGCATCGGCACAGTCCGGGAGGACCTCGAGGGCGTCACCGCGTCCTTCGCGGATTCACCGGGTTCGCTGCAGGAGACGCTGGACCGGGCGCGGTCGGCGACGGTGTCGATCGCCGACAAACTTGAGGAGCACGCCGACCGGTTCGAGGAGATGGCGGACGCGCTGTCGACCGCCGGAGAGACCGGGGACTTCTCGAAGCTGGCCCGGGCCGCCGGTGATGATCCGCAGGCGCTGGCATCGCAGTTGGCGGCCCCGGTGGCTGTCGACCGGGAAGCGGTCTTCCCGGTGGCGAGTTTCGGCGCGGGGATGACGCCGCTCTACGTCACCCTGTCGCTGTGGGTCGGTGCGTTGCTCACCGCGGTGTTCGTGCGTCCCCGCGTGGACGGGGAGGGGGAGACATACACCCGGGCCCAGGCCTACCTCGGCAGGTTCGGCATCTTCGCGCTGACCGGCCTGGCGCAGGCCACCATGGTGGCGCTCGGCATGATCGTCTTCGTGCAGGTCGGCGCCGCGCACCCGTTCCTGTTCACACTGTGCTGCTGGGTGACGTCGCTGGTGTTCCAGCTCATCGTCTACACCCTGGTGCTGTCGCTGGGCAGCGCGGGTAAGGCGGTGGCGGTGCTGCTGCTGGTGCTGCAGGTCTCCGGCGGTGGCGGCGCCTATCCGCTGCAGCTGCTGCCCGGCTGGTTCCAGGTGCTCAGCCCGTGGCTGCCGGCCACCCACGCGATCGACGCGATGCGGGCGGCGATCGCCGGGGTGTACCGGGGTGACCTGTGGATCGAACTCGGCATCCTGCTGCTGTTCGCCGTGCCGTTCCTGGTTCTCGGCCTGTGGTTGCGCGGGCTGCTGGACGGCTACAACCGGACAACGACCGAGGCGATCGAGAAGACGAAGGTCATGGCGTGAGCCGGTTCAGAAGACCGGCCACGGCACGGCGGGCATGTCGCCGGCCGGTCCGGGGAAGACGCCGGTCTCCGACAGGTCGTCGCAGCGACGGCGCAGGGCGTGGAGTTCGGCGGGACTGAGGTGCTCGGCCAGCGCCTCGCCGAGGTCCGCCTCGAGCCCGTCCCGGACCGCGGTGACGCCGGTGAGTTCCTCCCCGGTGAGCGGCTGACCGATCCATCCCCAGAGCACAGTGCGCAGCCGCGGCTCGGTGTGGAAGGTGACTCCGTGGTCCACGCCGTAGCGGTGGCCGTCGGCCATGGGGAGGATGTGGGCACCCTTGCGGTCGGCGTTGTTGACCAGCACATCGAAGACCGCCATCCGGCGCAGTGCGGGGGAGTCCTCGTGGATGACGGAGACCGCGACGTCGTCGGCGTCGTAGCCGTCGAGGACGTGGTGGTGACCGGGCGGGATCTCGCCGGCGGGGACCAGGTCGACCGGGTCCTGGCCGGGGTCGGCGTCCTGCCAGAGCTGCAGCATGCCGGTGCCGAACCGCCCCTCACCGAGCCAGGTGGTCGGCACGATGTTCCAGCCGGTGGCCTCGGAGACGAGGTAGGCGGCGACCTCGCGGTGGGCGAGGGTGTGGTCGGGGAAGTCCCACAGGGGTTTCTCGCCGCGGACCGGCTTGTAGACCACGGCGGTGGTGTCATCCCCGGTGCCGATGTGGCCGAGGAAGGTCGCGTTGGATGCGGTGGTGATCCGGCCGGCCAGTTCCATCACTGCTGGCCGCGTCCGGCGGCGACGACGGCCCGGGTACGTTCGACGAAAGCCAGGGCGGAACCGACGGGGATGCGGACGACGAAGAGCTGCTCAGGTTCGATGTCTTCGATGGAGGTGATGTCCTCCAGCTGCTCGGGGTCGACCTCCGGGGCGGGTGCGGCCTCGATGACGACCTGGGTGGTCGTCGGATCCCAGCCGAGAGTGAGGACGCCGACGCGGAACTCTTCATCGAGGGGGAGGTCCAGCGGCTCATTGTCGACGAGCAGGGCATCGGTCTCGTCGGGGACGCTGGCCGGGTTGCCCTCGAGCTCACGCAGCTGGCCCAGCAGTTCGCCGATCCCGTCGGCGAGCGCGGCGGACTGCTGCTTCTCCAGGGCGACGCTGAAGATCCGGTCGCGGTCCTTCGCCTGCAGGTAGAACGTCCGGTCACCGGGCAGTCCCACGGTGCCGACGATGAAACGGTCGGGCCAGTCGAATCCGTGTGTGATGGTGGACATGACCCGATCCTAATGCCCTGCGCCGCCGCCCACCTGCGGGGCGTCCTGCGATGTGTCTTTCTGTGTCCCTGCCGCGAGCCAGGAGAGGTCCCCGGCGGTGGTGTTGACGCAGAGTACGTGGGGTCCGGCGGATGTGTAACTGATGACGGTGACGGACGCCGGGTCGGCGTGGACCCGCTGGAAATTGTCGAAGGGCATGCCGTAGGCGTCGGCGATGACCGCCTTGATGATGTCGCCGTGGCTGACGGCGGCCCAGACGGCGTGTTTTCCGTGTTCCTCGGTGATCTGTGCGTCGTGCTTTCTCACCGCGGCGACAGCGCGGATCTGCATGGCGGCCAGTGACTCGCCGCCGGGGAAGACCGCTGCGCTCGGCTGTCCGGTGACTGTCGTCCAGAGCGGTTCCTTGGCGAGGTCGGCGAGTTTCCCGTTCTGCCAGTCGCCGTAGTCGCACTCGGTGAGGTCGTCCTCGACGGTGAGGGTGGCGGGGGAGGTGGCGTCCTGCAGGGCGAGGAGGGCGTCCGCGGTCTGGCGGGTGCGCTCCAGCGGGCTGGAGACGACGGCGGCGAGCGGGATCGCGGCGAGGCGTTCGGCGGTGCGTCGGGCCTGCTCCAGGCCGGTGTCGTCGAGGAGGACGCCGGGGGTGCGGCCCGCGAGGACGCCGGCGGTGTTCGCGGTGCTGCGTCCGTGGCGGACGAGGATGACGGTGGCCATGGGGTCGAGGGTAGGCGGGATCAGGGCTCCATGGAGTAGCGCACGCCTCGGTTGTCGAACTGTCGCCGGGTCCCGACGGACGCTCCAATGAGGACCACAGATCCCGCCTCGCGGGCAGTGGGGAGGTCGGTGAAGGAGTCGGTGACGAACTCGGCGTGGGCGAGATCGACACCCAGCTCCCGCAGCGACTCGGCCTTGCGTTCGCCGAGCCGGTGGTCGGCGACCTGCATACCGGTCGGTGATTCGGTGAACTCCGTGGCGGAGAGCAGGTCGTAGGGGACTCCGGCCGTCTCCAGCAGTGCCGCCGCGAGGCGGCGCTCGGTCGCGGTGGCGATGACGATGGTCGCGCCCTGCTCCTTCTGCCGGCGGATCCTGTCGACGGTGCTGCTGCGGATCCAGGCGCGGCTCCCTCCGACGCGTCGGCCGTAATCGGTCACACGTCGCCCGAAGGTGCGGTCGTCGACGCCGCGCAGGGCGATCCCCGCGATGAACAGGCCCGAGGTGCGTCGGTACTCTTCGTCACGGCTGAAGAACCTGCGCACGGTGACGGGCACCGTCGGTATCAGGCGCAACGGCCGGCGGCAGAGTTGGCCGGCGGTGAAGACGGTGAAGGTGTCGCGGGTGGTGATGACACCGTCCAGGTCGTAGATGATCACAGGTGCGGGCATGATCAGCCCAGGTTAGCCTGGCGCGCACCGGAGTCACGTCAGTGAGTGCCGTCCATTCGCAGGAATCCGGTGACGAGTACCGCGGCCAGGCGGAGCAGCGCGGCGAGGCAGAGCAGGAGGGACGCGAACCCCAGGTTCAGCTGGGTGGTCAGCGGACCCAGACTGGCACCGAGGAAGAGGAAGAAACCGTTGAGGGCCATGCCGGCCCCGCGGTGGGGTGCCGAGCTCATGCCCAACAGGGTGATCATGGACGGCACCGCCAGGGCCACGCCGGTGACGAAGACCAGGCTGGCCATCGCAGTGCCGACGACAGTCGCGGACAGGGCGGCCTCCCCGACGAGGCCCACGGCAGCGAGCAGGAAACCGACGCGGGCGGTCGCGGCGACACCGATCCGGGTGGCCAGGGGACCGGCGAGCAGGGCGACGAACATTCCCGGCAGACCGACGAGACGGAACATGAGGACGGCGCCGGAGCTCAGGCCCGCGGCCTCCAGGTGGGGTCCGAGCGCGTAGTACATGGTGACGAAGGAGAGCAGCAGAGTGGTCAGCGCACCGGCAAGCAGCAGGATCCTCGGTTGGGTCAGCAGCTGGCCGAGGTTGCGGAACTGGCCTGCCAGGGTGGTCTCGCGGGTGCGTGCCGGTTCGGTGAGCAGGACGAGGACCGCCAGGCCGAAGGCGAGGAAGACGATGCCGCTGCCGGCGAAGAGCCAGCGCCAGGTGCCCTCATGGGCCAGTGCGGAGGCGGCGACCTGGCCGGTGATCCCGGCGACGAGGAAGGAGGTGGCCATGGCGCCGACGGAGGTGGCCCGGTGCTTCGGCGCGGTGGCCTCGGTGAGGTAGGCCAGGGCGATGGGGGCGTAGCTGGCGGCACCGATGCCCTGGAGGGTGCGGAAGACACCGGGGAGGATCACATTCGGAGCGAGAGCGCAGCCGACCGAGGTGACCACGAGCAGGGCCAGGCCGGTGAGGATCACGGGGCGGCGTCCGACGTGGTCAGCGACCGAGCCCCAGACGAGGAAGGCGGCGGCGTAGCTGAGGCTGAAGCAGGTGGAGAGGACCAGGGTGGCGGTGCCCGAGGAGGTTTCCAGGTCGGCGACGACCGGGTCGACCAGCGGGATCGTGGCGTAGAGCTGCATGAGGACGCAGAGTCCGGTGGCGACGAGTAGCGCGATGATGCCCGGGGTGGCCGGGAACTGCGTCTTCTGGGGCATGCGTTCTCATTTCCAACGTAACGGTTGGAGTTGAACGTAGTAGGGTTGCCGGTGAGAGTCCAACGGATCAGTTGGGGATGGGAGAAGCGATGGCGTGGGACACTGAGGCGACGAAGGCGAAGATCCTGGACGCCGCAGTCACGGAGTTCGCTGCACACGGACCCGACGGGACCACCGTCGACCGGATCTCGCGACGTGCCGGCGTGAACAAGGAGCGGATCTACAACTACTACGGCGGCAAGCAGAAGCTCTTCGCCCGTGTGCTGTGGGTCGAGCTGGAGCGTGTCGCCGCGGACCTTCCCGTCGACGTCGATGACCTGGGGGAGTTCGCCGGACGCACCTACGACTACCACCGGAACCATCCGCAGTTGAGCCGGCTGCTGCGGTGGGAGGGGCTGGCTGTGGACACGCTCTTCGCTGACGGCGTCCCCGACGAGGAAGGACGCACCGCCCACTACCGGGCGAAGGTGGAAGCCCTCGCCGCCGGTCAGCGCGCCGGGAAGGTCACCGACGACATGGACGCCGACCACCTCATGTTCCTGGTGCTGTCCCTGGCAGGCTGGTGGGCGACGGTGCCGCAGGTGGCGCGGATGATGACCGGTGCGGATGAGAGTGACGCCGACGAGGATGCCCGGCGGCGGACGTCCGTGGTTGAGGCGGTGCGGCGTATGGTGCTGCCGACGGGAAGGAACTGAGCTGAGTTACGCGGAGATCGCCTTCGACGGGTTCGTCAAGGCCAGGCAGGAGGCCCGGGGTGTCGGCAACCGGGTGGACACCTCCGGGGCGTCCGGCAGTGAGCTCGACCCGAGGGACACGAAGCTGATCCGTCAGGCGCGGATGTTCATGATGTCCACCGTCACCGGCACCGGCTGGCCGTACGTGCAGCACAAGGGTGGCCCGGCGGGGTTCGTGAAGGTGCGGACGGTCGGTGGGCGGTCGCAGCTGATGTTCCCGGACTTCGCGGGCAACCGGCAGTTCGTCACCGCCGGGAACCTCGACCGGGACGACCGGGTGTGCCTGTTCTTCGTGGACTTCACGACGCGGTCCCGGGTGAAGGTCTTCGGGCATGCGCACACCACCGAGGATCCGGAGATCATCGAGCAGCTCCGGGATCTTAAGGACGCGCGGATCACCTCGGTGATCGAGCGTGCGGTGGTGGTCGACGTCGTGGCGTCCGACGCGAACTGCTCGAAACAGATCACCCCACGGTGGACGCGGGAGGAGGTCGAGGAGCGCATCGACCTGTACCGGAAGGACATCGCCGAGCGGGACGCCCGGATCGCGGAGCTGGAGGCGCAGCTGGCGGAGGCTGGGCGTGGCTGAAAGGACTTTTCCGCGGAAGTGAGGAAACCATCCACGGGGCGTCCTCGGTCGGCATACCATTATCTCTGTGCTGAAACCATCCCCCCGCCAGCTGAAGTTCGTCCTCAACTTCTTCCCGCCCTACGTCGGCTCCGGCATCCGCATGAAGTACATCGCGACGGACGGTTCGCGGGTCGTCACCACCCACCGGCCGCGCCGGGTCAACGCGAACCTCGTCGGCTCCGCCTTCGGTGGCACGATCCAGACCATGACCGACGGGTTCTACCTGTTCATGGGGCTAACGCGTCTCGGCGGGGACTACAACGTGTGGGACGCGGAGTCCCACGTCACCTACCTCAAGCCCGGCCGCGGGAAGATCACCGCGGACATGCGCACCGATGACGCCACCTTCGACCTCATCCGTCAGAAGACCGCGGACGGGGAGAAGCACCTGCACTGGTTCACCACGGACATCACCGACGGGGCGGGCGATGTGGTGGCCACCGTGCGCAGTCGAGTGTACTTCCGGCTCAAGGAGCGGGCGCGTCCGCAGCTGGTGTGAGTGGCTTGGAGCTGTCGCCCAGCTCCCACTGTCCTTCAGTAAGTAACTCCCCAGGTCGGTCGAACCAACCTGGGGAGTTGCCTACTGAAGGGAAGTGACGGGGCTACCGCACCTCGTACTGGCGGGCCTGGTCGGTCACGCCGGCGAAGCGGAACGGACCGGCGGTGACCTTCGGGGTGACCTGGTCGTCACTGGTGCCGTGCGGGGCGGTGTGCAGGGCGCGGTACTCGGCGATGCTCACCGGCACACGCTGGTCCAGCAGCTTCTCCGCCCGGGCCGGGTTGCGGCGGGCGAGGTAGCCCGGCTGCACCACACCGGTGAAGAACTCGGACACACAGCCGGAACCGTAGCTGAACAGTCCGATGCGGCGTCCTTCGAGGGAATCGTCGTGGTCGAGCAGCGAGGTCAGACCCGAGTAGATCGAGGCGGTGTAGCTGTTGCCGAGGCGACGGTTGTAGATGGAGCCGGTGGTCAGGCCGGTGTCGCGGCCGTCGGGCTCGTCACCCGGGTTCAGCGCCGTGCTGATCTCCTCCCCGGTGACCTCGCGCAGCCGCTGCTGCGCCTTCTTCGCCATCTTCGTGTACGGCTGGTGGTACAGGATCCGGTCGATGTCGGCGATGGCGGGACCGCCGTTGGCCTCCAGGTCCTTCCACGCACCGGTGAGGGCGTCGAGGTAGGCGCCGACCGAGAGGTGGCCGTCGACCACGGCGGTGGTCGAGTCGTTCGGACGCCAGAAGTCGTCGACATCGATGGTGGAGATACCGTTGGCCTGCTCGATCTCGAGTACATCCGGATCGGCGGAGATCAGCATGGCGACCGCGCCGGCACCCTGCGTCGGCTCACCGGGGGAGTCCAGCTCGTAGCGGGCGTTGTCGCTGGTGATGACGAGGACGCGCTCCTCGGGGCTGCGGGCGACGATGCCCACGGCGGCCTGCAGCGCGGCGGTTCCGCCGTAGCAGGCCTGCTTCATCTCGACGACGCGGACGTTGCTCGGCAGGCCCAGCAGGCGCAGCGCGGCGACGCCGGCGGCCTTCGACTGGTCCACACCGCTCTCGGTGGCGAACAGCAGGGTGCGGATGCCCTCGGTACCGTTGCGCTCCAGCAGGGGGAGGGCGGCGGCCGCACCCATGGTGACGATGTCCTCGTCCTCGGAGAGGACGCTCATCTGGGACTGGCCGAGGCCCAGAATGTACTTGCCGGGGGCGACGCCGGAGAATTCGGCGAGGTCAGCGAGTTCGACGACATGATGGCCCGTGGCCATCTCCAGGTCGTGGATACCGATTGAGGTCATGGTTCTCGCCTTTCTAACGTTCCATGGAGAGGTGGGTGGACATCAGTTCGCCGGGGTTGGTCTGTGCGGCGAGCAGGGACAGTTCACCGCAGAGTACGGCAGCGGCGATGAGGGACGCCAGACGTCGTGAATTGGCCCCGATCTCGCGGTCCTCGCGGCAGCCGACGCGCTCAAGAGCGGCGGTGACATCGGGCAGATGCTTACCGCTGCCGACGGTACCGACGATGATGTTGGGGAGGGTACAGGAGAAGTAGAGTCCGTCCTCGCGTGCCTCGGCGTAGGTGATGCCCTGGGAACCTTCGACGATGTTCGCGGCGTCCTGCCCGGTCGCCAGGAAGAAGCCCAGCAGCATATTCGCGTAGTGGGCGTTGGAGGAGCGCAGCGCGCCGGCGATGGTGGACCCGACGAGGTTCTTGCGGACGACCAGGTCCTCCAGTGCGGACGCCGTGGTGCGCAGGCGGCGCTCGACGACCTCGTGGGGGAGGAAGATCTCGGCGATGACGTTCTTGCCGCGACCGAGGATGCCGTTGACGGCGGTGGCCTTCTTGTCGCTGCAGAAGTTGCCGGAGACCGAGCCGTAGTCGAGGCCGAGGTTCCAGGACAGGATGCGCTCCATCAGGGCATCCGCGGCCTTGGTGACCATGTTGTGGCCTGAGGCGTCGCCCGGGTTGAGCTCGAAACGTACGTAGAGCAGGTTGCCGACGATCTCGGTGTGCAGGTCCACCAGACGGCCGTGGCTGGTGGTGGATGCGACGGCGTCCCGCAGATCGTCGATGCGGTCGACGATGACACGCGACGCGGCGAAGGCGACGGCACCGTTGTCGGCGACGAAGAGGACCGAGCGGGTCATGCATTCGCTCACGACGGTGGTCGTGATCCCCGTGGAAATTTCCCGGGAGATGCTCGCGCCCCGGCCGACCGAGGGCCACAACGGGGTCTCGAAGGTCGCCAGCGGGACCTCGACCTCCTCGTAGGCGTCCCCGCTGGTGAAAGCGTTTCCACTGATACGCAGCGGCCCCACCCACTGGGTGGGGATGGCGGTCGTCGTCGGCTCTGGTCGGTTCAAGTCAGGTCTTTCTTGCGCAGTCGGGCGGTCGGGATCTACTTCACAGTAGGTTACCTGTCGCCGCTGACCCCGTTGCAGGATCCCCTTTCAGAGTGGTCGTTCCAGCGCTAGCAGCAGCTTCTTGGCGTCGGAACCTCCGAGGTAACCGCCGATGCCGCCGTCGGAGCGCAGCACGCGGTGGCACGGGATGACCAGCGGGAGAGGATTGGTCGCACACGCCGTACCGACCGCACGGACGGCGTTCGGGTTGCCGACGGACTCAGCGACTTCCTTGTAGGTACGGGTCTCGCCGTAGGGGATGTCGCGCAGGGCGCTCTGGACGGTCCGGTGGAATGTCTGTCCCGGCAGGGACAGGGGCAGGTCGAAGTCGCGCCGGGTACCGGCGAAGTACTCGGCGAGCTGGGTGGCGGCGTCCTCGAGGACCGAGGAGGTTCCCTCGGTGACACCCTCCCCGGTCAGGGAGTCCAGGACATCCTCGAAACCCTCGCAGGCGAAGGCGATGCGTACCAGGCCGTCCGGGGAGGACGCCAGGAGCAGCGGGCCGATGGGGGAGTCGACCGTGCGGTAGGTGACTGCAGACATGACTCCACGCTAGTCGGTGGGGAACACATCGACTACCGGTGGTTGTCCGGGCCGGTGACCACCTAGAATCCGGTGGCATGGACTCCGCGCCCACCGTCACCCAGATCCGCGACCGGCTCGGCTTCCCCGCCGACCTGGGGTGCGGGTTCCTCGAATCCGGCCAGACCGGGTCGCGCACCGGGGAGGCGCTGAGGGTGGACGCCGGTGCCCCCGGACTCGACGGCTTCAGTTTCACCACTGTCGGACGCGTCGTCATTGTCGAGGCGCACCTGCCCGACGGTGGCAACATCTCCGTCGCCACCAGCGCGGACGCACTCGACAGCATCGACTGCACCCGGTCCTGGCGACTGCACCGTCTGGCCGAATCGGTGGCGGAGGACGGGGCGTCCGCCGTCTCCGACCTCGACAATCTGCGGGAGAGCGTCCGGCAGTTCCGGGCCTACGCCACCCCGTGGTGGGCGGTGACCGTCGGTACGACGATGCTCGCCTTCGTCGTCGCCATGCAGGTCGGTGTGGCCTGGCAGGCGTGGGTGACCGCCAGCGTGGTCCAGGTGGTCACCGCGATCGCCGGCCAGCTGTTCGGCCGCTTCAACATGCCGCAGGTCTTCACGGTCGCTCTCCAGGCCACCCTCGCCGGTGCCGTGGCGACGGCGCTGGTGGAGGCAGGGATCGTCGATCCGGTGGGAGCGGCTGCGGCCATCGCGGTGAACTGGCTGCTGCTCATCCCGTTGCCGCAGATCATCGGCGCGATGAACGACATCATCGAGGCCGACTACCTGTCGGCGGTGACCCGGTCCGGCAGCGTGGCGGTCACCGGTCTGGGCATCACCGTCGGTGGTGCGGTGACCTTCACACTCGGTGAGATCCTGCACATGGAGCACCCGCTGCTCGAGGACCTGCCCGGCCTGCCGTGGTATTTCGCCCTGGTGTTCTCGGCCCTGGGTGCGGTCGGAAACGCCTTCGCCAACGGTGGCTGGCTCAAGCTCGTGGGACCTGCGGCACTCATCGGACTCATCACGGGTGGGGTGAACCAGGCGATGACGACCGGGTTCGGGCTGGACACCCTGTGGGGGAACTCCGTGGCAGCGATCGTGCTCGGTGCGGTGAACGTGGTGATGGCGTCCCGCACCGGGTTCCCGCAGCACGTCTTCGCACTGCTGGGGATCACCGGTGCACTGCTGCCCGGTATCGCGGTGGTCTCCGGAATCCTGCTGCAGATGGGTGGCGCGTCCGGTACCGACCAGTTCCTCACCGCGGCGACGATCTCCGTGGCACTGGGTACAGGGTCGGCGTTCGGGGCGTTCGTGGCTGAACGCATCGGGGCGGCGTGGCAGCGTCGGCAATGACCATGGACATGGATCGTCACGCGGACGCGGAGTCGAGAGTGACACTTTCTGACGTGGTGGACTCGGTGGGCTCGTCGTCAGGCTCGTCCTCCGGTTTCTCGACCGGGACCGGTTCGAGGATCTTCCGGCGGATCGGGTGACCCGAGCTTCCACCGACGACGACCCAGCGTTCGCGCATGGCGGGTGCGGGCTCCTCGGCAGGTTCCTCGGTCGGTTCCTCGTCCGGACCCTCAGCAGGATCGTCCACGGTCGCTCCCTCCGGTGCCGGTGCACCGGCCGGAGTGACATCTCCGGTCCAGGCGTCCTTCACGATGGTGCGCGGGTCGTACTGCCGGACCTGCCGGTTCCACTCGGCGGTGTTGATCGATATCCCGAGCTCGGACTCCGCCTTCGCCTTCGACGCGGCGGTGAAGTCCCGGAAGCTCCGGATGAGTTCACCGAGTTTCGCGGCGTAGCGGGGCAGTCGTTCCGGGCCGATGACCACGGCGGCGATGATGCCGATGAGGATCAGTTTCTCGAGACTGAGACCGAGCATCTCAGATCACTCCTTTCAGTTCGGCGGCGAGCCGCCGGTCCTTCCTGCGGTCGTGGATCCAGGCGATACCCAGCGCCATGAGATACAGCAGGACCATGGGGACAACCAGCAGGAACATGGACATCAGGTCCGCCGCCGGGGTGACCAGTGCGCTGAAGATCACGATGCCGATCACCGCGACCCGCCAGCTGTGGGCGATGGTCCGTGCCGGAAGGATGCCCATGATGTTGAGCACCACGAGGAACACCGGGAGGGTGAACGCGACACCGGAGGCGAGGACCAGCTTGAGTACGAAGTCGAAGTAGGAGGACGCCTGCAGCAGGGTGCTGTCCTCGCTCGAGGCGAAACCGGTGAGCAGTTCCACCATTCGCGGGAAGATCAGGACGCCGACCGCGGCACCGGCGGCGAACAGGGGGAGGACGCCGGCGAGGAAGCCGAAGGTGTACTTCTTCTCCCTGCCGGTCAGCCCCGGGGCGACGTAGGCCAGCAGCTGGTGGAGCCAGACCGGACTCGACAGGGCGATACCGCCGTACAGGGCGATCTTGAGTTTCAGGTCGAAGGCGCCCGTGATGCTGTCGTAGTTGATCGACGCATTCCGGGTCTCGGCGATCTCGGTCACCGGGGCCCGGAGGATGTCCAGGACCGAGTCGGACAGGAGATAGGCGACGACCGCCGCGACCAGGAAGGCGAGGGCTGCACGGGACAGCCGCTTCTTCGCCTCCCGCAGGTGCCCGGACAGGGGCATTGCGGCAGTCCGCCCTGTGGCGCGCCGGGTGGTGCGTCCGGTGGTGGTCGTGGCGGTCGTGGTGGTCATGAGATCCGCTGCTCCTGTGTGTCGGTGGCGGTCGGCACGGCGGTGACGGTGGTCGCGGCCGGGGTGGTGACCGGGACGGCGACCGGCTCAACGGTGGTCACCACAGCGGTATCGGTGGTAACGGCGGCCTCGGCGGCTGCAGTGTTCTCGTCCTCGTTGACCTCCTTCTTGAGGATGCGGACGGACTGGCCGACACTCTTGGCCAGGCCGGGCAGCTTGGCTGCACCGAAGAGGAGGAAGACGATGGCGAGGATGACGACGGCGTGCATGCCGGTGAGATTGGCGAACATGATGGGCTCCTAAAGCTCAGTGGGTGGAAGGTGTCTCAGGCGTCTCTGGCGGCAGGACAACCTGGATATGTCGGTCAGTTGGTGGCGCCGGGGGACCCGGCCGGGGGCTCGCCGCCGGGGGCGCCCATGCCGCCCTCGCCGCCGGGGCCACCACCCATCGGGGCGTTGCCACCGGTGGGTTCGGTCGTGGTGTCGACACGGGCGGTGAGCGAGGCGATGTAGCCGGAGTCGACGTCACCGCTCATGGTGGCGAGCTGGGAAGCACCGGCGTCGTCGCCGAAGACGTTGTCCGATTCGAGAGTGACCTGCGACAGGTTCTCACTGGATCCCTCGTAGGCGTCAAGGGCGAACACGGCGTTGCACACGTCCTCCGGGATCGCGATCTGTGAGGTGGCGATCGCATTCTCCGAGTCGGTGATGTCCTCGACCGAGGGGTAGACCTCGAAGTGGATGTGCGGCCAGCGGCCGGTGTAGCAGGCAGGGACGATCGACGTGAAGGACACGGTGCCGTCGGCGTCGGCGACCTGCACACCACGCAGCCAGGTCTCGTCCTCGACTCCCTCGGAGTACATGGAGTAGAGGCCTTCGGCGTTGCAGTGCCAGGCGTAGACGGCGACGTTCTCGAAGGGGGCGTCGTCGTTGGCCATGTCGGTGACGGTGATGGAGAACTCCAGCGGCACACCGTCGACCGGGGCGTCCGCACCGATGGAGGAGCGGATGTCGGACCGCACGATGCCGGACTCCTCCAGCACGTCGGGGCCGTTGGACCCGTCGGCGGGATAGGGGCCGGCGGTCTCGTCGGGGATCTCGGCGTCCGGCAGGTCGGTGACGGCCGCAGTGGAGGACGCCGAGGAGGACGCCGGG
Source organism: Corynebacterium variabile (assembly GCF_006539825.1). Taxonomy (GTDB): domain Bacteria; phylum Actinomycetota; class Actinomycetes; order Mycobacteriales; family Mycobacteriaceae; genus Corynebacterium; species Corynebacterium variabile. The sequence goes on along the minus strand of NZ_BJNT01000002.1, from coordinate 23,590 downwards.
GTCGTGGCGACCGAGGACGAGGATCCGTCGGAGCAGGCTGCCAGGGCGACGGCTCCGACTCCGGCCGCGCCGACGCCGAGGAGGGTGCGGCGGGTCATCAGGGTGCGAATGTCGAAGGCGGGACCCTGGTCGACGACGTCCTCGTCGGGACGGTCGAGGAGGCGTCCTTCGAAGGCGGGGCCTTCGGGGGTCTGGATGGGCTCGGGGCTGTTGGACGTGCTCATGGAAGTCACTCCTTGGGGTCGGTGGATCGGATGACACTCAGTCTTGTCGGCACGCAACCCCGGCACATCGCCCATCCGCAGACACCCCGTACCGCAGGCAGGGTATTCGTCACGTACCGCGTCCGGGGTACGTCCGCCCGGGTGCTAGCCTCAGACGACGATGACGAACCCACGTGCCGAGGCCGCCTACCGCCATGCCTCGGCGGCCTTCCGCAACCCCACCCTCGATCTGCTGCACGGTCGTTACGCGCCCTTCGTGATCGCGGCATTGTCCCTGGTCTTCACCGCGGAACGTCCCACCGTCACCGTGGCGGACGCCCATGTCGAGGTCGGCGACATCGCCGAGGCCCTGCGGGCGTCCGGTGAGGAGAATCTCCCGGTCGGCACCGGCCGTGAGATCTGCCGGTACTGGGTGCGTGTCGGCTGGCTCGTCCCGCACATCGACGACAGTTCCGGCACCGGCACCGAGGTCTACAGGCTCTCCGCCCAGGCGGTCAGCGCCCTGGAGATCGCCGGCCGTGCCGGTGGTCGGGTGAGGGTGTCGCGGTCCCGAATGCGGACGCTCCTCGACTCGATCGACCAGCTCGTTTCCGACTCCGAGACCGACCCTGAGACCCGCCGGGTCACCCTCCTTGCGGAGCGGGACGCCTTGGACGCGCAGCTCTCCCGGCTGGAGGCCGGTGAGGTCGAGCCGGTGGATGACGACCAGCTGCTGGAGGAAGCGGAGAACGTCCTCCACCTCTCCCGGGAACTGCCCGCCGACTTCGTGAGGGTGGCGGAGTCCATCAACGAGATGCAGCGCGATGTGGTCGCCGACCTGCGTCGGGACGTGCGTCCGGCCGGCGAGGTGCTGCGCGAGTACCTCCACCGCGGTCAGCACGTCATGGACGCCACCCCGGAGGGACGAGCCTTCGCCGGCGCCCTGGAGCTCATCGGCGAACCCGAGCACATCGACCGGCTCACCGACCAGCTGCAGAACCTGCTCGCCCAGCCGTTCGCCCGGCATCTGCCGGTGACGCAGCAGCACGACCTCGCCGCCGTCGCACACCGTGTCGAGCAGGGGGTGACTGAGGTACTCACCGCCCAACGACGGGCGTCCCACGTCATCACCGCCCAGGTCAGGACGCACGATCCGGTGCGAGACCGGGAGGTCGACGACCTGCTGCGCACGGTGATGTCCGGGCTGCAGTCCTGGATGCCGCAGTCCAGTAGGGGCGACCGGGTCGATCCGCTGCGCAGTTTCCCGGCGGCGAAGGTCGGCGCGCTGCGTCGCAACCTCAATGACCTGCAGCCCGAGTCCGCACCCGAGCCGCTGCACGCTTCCGAGGAGGCCCCGGAGTTCGAGGGCACCGAGGGTCGCGAGTGGGGCGGGCCGCGCTACGAGGACCTGGAGAACTACATCGGGTCGAGAGCGGACGCCGATTTCGATCTCGCGGAGGCCTTCGCACATCTCGCGGCGCCCGCCAGAAGGCCCGTCGACCTGCTCGGGCTGCTGGAGATCGCCCACCGCAACGGCATGGTCGAGACCGGGGACATCGCCACCGTCGAGGCGCGGCGTCCTGACGGGACCGTCAGGCGCTTCGCCTTCGGCGACGTGACAGCAGGAACCACCGGCACCACCACAGGACAGGAGAACACCGATGACTGACCCCTTCGTCACCCCGGTCGCCATGGAGGAGGACCTCGACGGGTGCTTCGCCGGCGACCGCGGCGTCCTCGATCCTGCGGTGCGACGGGTGCTGGTGCGCCTGCTGCAGCGGCGGTTCCTCAGTGCGGAGAAACACCCCGCGGACTGGACGGTGCTGCTGGACAACCAGCAGGTCATCGAGTCGCGGCTGCACGACCTCTTCGTCCGCCTCGTGGTGGACGCCGACCGTGGCCTGGCCTACAAGCAGCAGGTCCGTGCCGACGAGGCAGACGAGACCGCGGTCTCCGACATTCCGGTGCTGTTGCGCGACGAGGCCTACACCCGCGCCGAGACGCTGGTGCTGGTGTGTCTGCGCAGCGTGTGGCAGCGCGAGTCGACTGCCGGGGAACCGTCCGCCCGCGTCGATGTGGAGGAGGTCGAGCAGACCGTGCTGACCTACTTCACCGAGTCCGACGGTGACCTCGCCCGCCGGCAGAAAGCGGTGCGCCGCGCCCTGGAACGGTTGCGGCACGAGGGCATCGTCGAGGAGGAGACCGAGGGACGCTACCTCATCAGTCCGCTCATCGAGATCGTGCTCAGCGCGCAGAAGCTGCGGGAGCTCGCCGACTGGCTCAGCGCACAGACGGCACAGGCAGGAGAACTTCAGTGACCATGCTCGACACCCTCTTCGGTCTCATCCCTTCGGGGTCCCGCGGGCAGCAGTGGCTCGCCGGTGACCTGCAGCTGGTGAACTGGGGCGGCTATGACGGCGCGCACCGCGTCCGCTTCTCGCCCTCGGCGACACTGCTGTGCGGTGGGTCCGGTTCCGGCAAGTCCACGCTGATGGACGCCTACATCGCCCTGATGATGCCGCACACCACGCCGTTCAACGGGGCGTCCAACGGTGCGGTGTCCGGCCGTGCCCGGGGCGAGGACCAGCGCAACATCCTGTCCTACGGTCGCGGCAAAATCGACGAGACCCGTACCGAGCACGGCACGAGGGTGCGTGTGCTGCGCGGCGACGGGACAGACACCTGGACCGCCGTCGCCATGACCTGGGTCGACGCCAGTGGACCGATGGAGAAGCGGTTCACCGCGGTGCGTGCCTGGTATATCCCGGCCACCGCCCGCGTCCTCGATGACGCGGTGAAGGTCCGCGGCGTCATCGAGGGCGACTTCGACCTCACCGACCTGGAGGACGCCGCGTCCCGCCGTCTGTCGGACGCCGCCGTGCGCGCGACCGGGCTGGAGACGATGGCCACGGACCGCGAGTTCCTCGCAAGGATCCACGCGGTGCTCGGCATCGGTGCCGCCGGTGCGGGTACCAAGGCGATGAACCTGCTCGCCCGTATCCAGGCCGGCCAGCAGATCACCACCGTCGACGAACTGTACAAGCGCATGGTGCTCGAGGAGCCGGACACCTTCGCCACCGCGGACGCCGTGGTCGAGCACTTCGACGAGCTGGAGGGCACCCGGCTCCGGATGGTGACCGCCCAGCGGCAGGTCCGCGCACTGACCCCGCTGCGCGAGGCGCGGACCCGGATCGGGGACGCAGCCGAACGGCTCCGGCTGATCAAGGAGATCGGCCAGTTCCGGGACGACTCCTCGCCGGCCGCGATGTGGCGGACCTCCCGGCGGCTCGACCTGCTGCGCGCCGCTGAGGAGGAGCTGCGAAGCCAGGCGGTGGACGCCGAGTCCCTGGTCGCCACCCACACCGCCGCCGCCGAGGCCGCCGAGGCCGAGCGCGACAGCCTGATCCAGGTGCTGCGCAACTCCGGCGGTGACCGGCTGGAGACCGCCGAGCGGGAACTCGGGGCGGCGCGTCGGCGCTGCGAGCAGATCACCCGTACCCGCGAGAAGGTCGAGGAGGACCTGGTACCTCTGGGTGCTGTCGTGACCGACGAAGAGGCGTTCACCGCGCTGGTCGCGCAGGGGAAGTCCGCGTTGGCGGATCCCGAGGTCAAGGCGGGTGTCCGTGAGAACTACGCGGAGGCCCGGACCGCGGCGTCCGTCGCCCGTGCCCGGTGGAATGAGCTGGAGTCGGAGAAGAAAGCGACGGCTGAGCGTACCGACAACATCCCCGGGGAGCTGCACGCCGCGCGTGCCGCCCTGGCGGAGGCCGCTGGTCTGTCGGTCGATGAGCTGCCGTTCGTCGGTGAGCTTGTCGAGGTGCGCACCGAGTTCGAGCCCTGGCGGGAGGCCTTCAACCTGGCCCTCGGCGGGTTCGCGACGACGCTGCTCATCGACGAGACCGCTCTGCCGCAGTTCCGGGCGGCGATCAACCAGGTGCGGACCCGCATCCGCGTCCCCTTCGAGGGTGTGCAGACCAGGCAGGCCCGGATCACCTGTGACCCCCGGCAGCTGCCCGGCCGGCTCGACTACCGCGACACCCCCTTCACCGGGTGGCTGCAGGACCGCCTGGACCAGCGGTTCGGCTTCGTGTGCGTGGATTCCGCCGAGGAGCTCCGCGCCCACCGGTCGGCGCTGACGGTGTCCGGGCAGATGTCCCAGGGTGCCCGTGGTGCCCACGGCGGGCACGGCCGACGCAATGTGCTGGGCTTCTCCAGTCACCGGCGCGTCGATGAACTCGCCGGGGAGATCGCGGCGGCGAAGGCCGAGGTGGAGGCTGCGTCCTCCGAGGTCGCCGCTGCTGAGGCCGAGCTGGACGCGGTGGACGTGCGTCTGGCCGCCTACCGCCGGATCGTGGACCTGACCTGGGAGGAGATCGACGTCGCCACGGTCACCGACGAGGTCACCCGCTGGGAGGAGGCCGTCGAAGGTATCTCCGAGGGCAGCCCCGAGATCGCGGCGATGCAGAACCAGATCGCCGGACTGAAGGTGAAGATCCAGGGCCTGCAGGAGAAGACCGGCCGCGCCAAGGGTGAGCACCAGCACCTCATGGAGCGGTGGGACGCCGTCGCCGAGGAGATCGATGAGGCGGAGGTCGCACTGGATGAGGCGGCCGAGGCCGGGCGCGAACTCACCGGGGAACAGGACGCCTGGCTGCGCTCCCGGTTCACCGTCACCGACGGTGAGACCGGTGATCCGGCGGCGCGGCTGGCCCGTCTGGATGCGTCACTGGAGTCGGCGTCCCGCGTCCTCGAGGAGGACCGTGCCTCGGCGCAGACGACGCTGGCCGACCAGCGCGCGGCGGTGCGTCGGACGATGGAGTCCTTCCTGGACGCCTGGCCGAACCCGAACCTGCGGGCCGATCCCGATGCGTCGCTGAAGGACTTCGAGCGGATCCTCGACGACCTCGAGACCAGCGGGCTGCACCGGCTGGAAGGGGAGTGGAAGGAGAGCCTGCTGCGGCTGTCCGGCAACGACCTGACGAACCTGGACTCGACGCTGGGCCGGGCACTGCGCGAGATCCGTGAGCGGATCGAGCCGGTGAACCGGATCATGGCTGACCTGCCGTTCTACGACGACGACCACCGGCTGCAGATCACGCTGCGGGAGAACCAGTCCGAGGTGCGGCGCCGGTTCCGCAAGGAGCTGCGCGAGGTGCGTGCGCTCATCGGCGACGCCTCGACCGACGAGGAGCGTGCCGAGGTGTACCCGCGGATGGCGCGGCTCATCGACCGGATCCGCCGGGGCGCGCCGGACTACGCCTCGCTGGTGGACGTGCGTAACCATGTCCGCGTCAGTGCGGAGAAGATCACGGCTGTGTCCGGTGAGCATGTGGCGCTCTACGACCACATCGGTGAGAAGTCCGGTGGTGAGTCGCAGGAGCTCATCGCCTTCATCGTCGGCGCCGCGCTGCGCTACCAGCTGGGTGACGCCGATGCGGAGCGTCCCCGCTATGCGCCGGTGTTCCTCGATGAGGCGCTGATCAAGGCGGACGCGCACTTCACGGCCCGGGCGATCGGTGCGTGGCGTGGGCTCGGGTTCCAGCTTGTCATCGGTGCGCCGATCGACAAGTACAGTGCCATCGAGCCGCACATCGACGTGGAGTACGACATCCTCAAGGACACCTCCGGTCGCTCCTGGGCCAAGCCGAAGGTCGGCGTAGCGTAGCCGGGGCAGCTGGCGGATGTGGGGACCTGTTGTCCCTCGCCAGGTCGGGTGCGCTCCGTCGGTCTTGAACCGGCCCCCTGAAGTTGGAGTGCCTGACCCAGGTCTTTCTCCGGACATTGAGTTGTGGCGATGGCCCCCGGGAACGACTCGACCGGGTGGTCTGGTCCCAACAGACCACCCCCTCGGGTTGTATTCCGGCGCGGCTTCAGGGGCTTCACATCTGCGTCAGGCACGGATCGGGCGCATCGTGGCACAGTGCGGCCGATCCGTGCCTGACGCAGACCTGCTGCACGAGTGGTCAGTGTGGCGTACGGATCACCCCGTGGGGCCGCCACCTGACAGCATTCCTGACCTGTAGAAGCATGGGGATGAAACGCTCTCCGATGCGCCGGTGGGCCTGCGCGCCGGGGTGGAGCGGGGTGGAGATTGTCAGCGTAGGGGAATTGCCCGACATCCGCTGGTCCGAACAGGTCCAGTCCGTTGACGTAGGACAAATGGGGATCGTCGACCGAGCGCTGCTCGACCACCGCCGCGAGTTCCTCCCGCACCACCTCCAGAGTGAGCTTTCCGGCGTCGACCTCCGCCGGGTCCCCGGTGGCGACGAATTTCATCGTCCCGTCACTGAAATCCGGGGCCAACGGGCCGGGGGTCGATTCCTGGATCGGACAGTACACCGGGGACATCACGATCAGGGGAGTGTCCGGGTGCGCGTCCCGGATCGTGTCCAGGAACCCGTGGACCGCCGGGCCGGGCGCACGGCGGCGCATCAGGTCCGCGTTGACCAGGTTGATGCCGAGCTTCACGCTGATGATGTCGGCCTCCAGGCCCCGCTATCGTGCGGGCGACGAACGGGTCCAGCAGCGCACTGCCGCCCAGACCGAGGTTGTGGAGGTCGACGTCCGCAGCGTGTGCGGCGATGACCGGCCAGGTGCCGGTCGGGTGGGGCGCGTTCGACCCGTGGCTGACGGAACTGCTGCGGATCACCGGGTTGGACGCCGGCCGCGCGGCGGAGCTCGGACATGAGGCCCTGGCACGATCCGCCGTGGTAAAGCTGGGGGAGACGGATTGCGGTCGCGTTGCGGTGCTGCCACTGTCTCAGGTGGTGACGGTCGACAACCGTCCGTGGTTCTCAGACGTGCACCCCTCGGTGGATGTCGCTGCCCTGGCGGAGGACATCCGGACCGGCCACCGGCTGTCGATCACCTACCGACGCAGTGGTGAGGATGCTGCGGAGGAGCGACTGGTCGACCCGTACGGGCTGCGCGGCCGGGGTGGACGCTGGTATCTGGTTGCGGACCGGGACGGCACGCCCCGCCAGTACGCGGTCGAGAGGCTCGCGGCATGGACGGTTGTGGACGCACCGCGGAGACTTCGGTCAGGAGTGACGCTGGACTCGGTGGTGGAGCAGCTGGCCCGGAATCTGGAGCGGCCGCAGGAGACAGTCGTCGTCACCGCTGAACTGCACCGGGGACGGCTGGACATTGCACGGCGCATTCTCGGGTCGCGGATCATCGTGGTGGAGGGTGGTGCGGACCCGGACACCGTGAAGATCAGTGTGGAGTACACGGAGATCGGTGGAGTACGGCAACTGCTGCAGTTCGGGAACAGCATCGAGGTGACTGCACCGGAGGAGGCGCGGCGACTCGTGGTCGAGCTCGCCACGTCACTTCTCAGGCGTCAGGCGACCGGCGAACCAGCGTGAAACGCTTGGTCAGTGCCTCCGGGACAGAGTCTCAGTACCTGTGCAACAGGCTGTTGCACAGGCGCTCAGTCCATCAGCTCCCCCAGCTGACGGCCCACCTCGTCCGCCCACTTCGACGGGTGGAACTCGTACACGGTGTGGGTCGCCAGGCCGCTGCCGGCGAACGGGTCGCCGGCGATCGGAGCGTCCTGACGCGATGAAGATCCCGGCGGCGTACTGAGCGTCGAGCCAGATGACGTGGTCGGCGAGGGCGGTGTCGATCTCGTCGAGGGGCGGATGTAGTCGAGAATCACTGCGTACACCGGGACGAGGCTACGCCGTGAACTCTGAGATGCAGCAGGTGTACCGGAGGATCGGGTGGGAACTCGGGGGTCTCGACGGCTGAGGACGACCGGATCACCCCTGCCGCTCAGCGAAGGTCCGTCGGTAGCCGGTGGGCGTGGTCCCCACGTGCCGGTGAAATGCAGCCGGAGCTTCGACGCCGTCCCGAGCCCGGAGCGCTCCGCCACCCGGGCACGCAGCAGTCACTGCACCGGTGGCAGGCCGGTGTCCTCGGTGAACCGCCGGGTGAAGGTCGGTAGGAGGTGTGGGGGGTGCTCCGCCATGTCCCGGACCGTGAGCGGGTTATCGAGTTGATCCAATACCCATGCACGGATCCGGGCGAAGACGGTCCTGCTGTCCTCCGGCAGGGTGCGGGGTACGAACTGTGCCTGCCCGCCGTCCCGGTACGGTGCGGCGACCACGTGGCGGGCGACCTCCGCCACCAGCCGGACACCGTGGTCCCGACGGATGATGTGCAGGGACGGGTCGATCCCCGCGGCGACCCCGGCGGAGGTGACGATCTGACCCTCGTCGACGAACAGGACGTTCCGGTCGACCCGGACGCCCGGGTATCGATCAGTCAGCTGATCGGTCATCGACCAGTGCGTGGTCGCCCGGCGTCCGTCGAGCAGGCCCACGGCCGCCACGGCGAACGCCCCGGTACAGGCCGAGGCGATCCGCATACCTCGTGCCGCGGCGTCCTGCAGGGCGGTGACCACTGCTGGGGAGGGGCGCCGTGAGGTGCCCGCGTACCCGGGGACGATGACCGTGCCGGCGTTCTTGAACGCCTCGAGACCGTGCTCCACCAGGTAGTGGAAGTCGCCGTCGCCGGCGGAGACCGGCACTCGGTCGGGCGGACGGAGGACGGGTCGGCCGTCGCCACCGGAAACAACCGCCGCGCGCAGTGTGCTGTCGGGCACTGGACCGGCTTCGTCGAGTTCTCTGCCGGTTGCCTCCACACGGTCGGCCTTCACGATGACGGACGGGTCTCCACCGCCGGAAGTCCGGCCGCTTCCGCCGGAGTCGACCGGTGGTGGGGTTACGCTGCCTCGAACACTCCGCAGGCCTGGCGCCCGCCGGCGTCGCCGGTCTTCAGCGAATCCTCGTCCGGCCCGTCCGGGGCGTAGCGCTCCGGGATATTGCCGTAGTTGTCCGGCGACTCGTGGATGATGAGGGCGGAACCGTCGTCATCGAGGAGGTTCTCCTTGGTCACCCGGTCGGTCGAGACGGTGAGCGAGGCGGTGCCGTCCTCCTTGACCAGCAGAGCCGGGAGGTCACCACCGTGGGACGGGTGGTCGTGGTCGTCGCCGTCCATGTGGCCGCCGGAGGACAGGTAGTCACCGGTGTCCGACCCGTCGGGGGATTCGCTGTCGGTCTCGCACTGGCCGACCGTATGGATGTGCATGCCGTACATACCGGGTTCGAGTCCGGTGAAGGAGACGGTCAGCTCGGTGGCGTCGTCGGAGAAGCTGTCCTTGCCCACGCTGGCGGTGCCGATGTCGTCGCCGTCAGCGTTGGTGACGTCCGCGGTGGCGTAGGCGGTGGTGCTGGCGTCGTCGGTGGTGTTGTCGTTGTCATCGTCGTCGCTGCTGCAGGCCCCGAGGACGAGGACTGTCGCCACGGCGGCCGCGGTGGCGGATGACCTGATCGGGAGTCGCACTGGTCTCACCTTCCTGAGTTCGAGAACGAAACTCTGTGCTCCACGGTACGGCTCACACCACCATGACGCACGTCACCTCTTCTGCAGCTGCTTGAATCCCAGCCAGCCGACCAGGATGATCAGCAGGATCGGCAGCAGCTTGAAGACCACGGCGACGGCCCCGGCGAACGCAGTGGAGATCGCGACGATGGCGAAGATCAGCGTGAGCGCGCCGAGGACGAATGACCAGCCCCACCGATTCTGGTCGGCCGCCCACCAGGCGCCGACGCCGGAGATCGCGCCGAGGATGAGGGTGGTGAGAGCAGTTCCGAACATGATGTGTCCTTTCAGTGGGGACGACCGGTGATTAGGCTCGTGGCCATGACTGACACCCACGATACCGGCTCTGCCGACCTTCCCGTCGCCCTCGTCACCGGTGGTTCCCGCGGCATCGGCGCCGCCGTGGTCGCCGACCTCTCCCGCACCCACCGCGTCATCGCCTGGTCCAGTGGGGACGCCGACCTCGCCGACCCGGCGTCCATTGCCGGGGCAGTGGCTGACCTGGGGCTTGAACGGCTCGATGTCCTCGTTCACTCCGCGGGCCTGGCCTGGGACACCCCGGTCCAGAGCACGAACTGGGAGGGCTGGGAGCGGATGTTCCGGGTCAACGTTTTCGGTGTCGCCGAGTTGACCCGCCTGCTGCTGCCGGCCCTGCGCGCCGCCCACGGCACTCTCGTGACGATCAACTCGGGCTCCGGACACCGCTCCGCACCGACCATGTCGCAGTACTGCGGGACGAAGTTCGCGCTGCGGGCCTTCACCGACGCTCTGCGTGAGGAGGAGCGTGGCCGGGTCCGTGTCAGTTCGGTCCACCCCGGCCGGGTCGACACGGAGATGCAGGTCGCGCTGCAGGAGGGGCGGGGCAACACCGACTACGACGGCTCGCTCTACGTCCGCCCGGAATCCGTCGCCGCCGCTGTGAGGTTCGCGGTCGACACGACCGAGGAGTCCATTATCGAGGAGATCACCGTGCGCCCGGTGCGGGGCTAGTTCTCCAGCATGAAGATGGCGGTACCGGGGAAGACCTCGCCGCGGGTGGCCGACCACTGACCCCAGGTCGGCGTCCCCTCCCGCCACTCCGGCTCGACCAGGTCCACCAGCCGCAGCCCGGCATGCGCGAAGGCGCGCACCCAGTCGCCCATGGTGTGGTGGAACTCGGCGTAGCGCAGTGCACCGGGGTCTGTCGGGTCGTCACGCTCCCACTCCAGGTAGGCGTCCTGGAAGTAGGGGATGGCCGCGGTGAGTTCTTCCGGGTCATCGGGGAAGATCCACGCCGTCGGATGGTTCACCGCGATGACGCTACTCCCACCGGGACGCAGCACCCGGGCGACCTCCGCCATCGCGGAACCCAGGTCGGAAAGGAAGGGATAGCCGCCGAAAGATGAAAAGACCACGTCGGCGGCGTCCTCGGGGAAGGGGAGGGACGCCGCGTCCGCCTGCAGAAGGTGCAGTCCGTCGACCTGCGGGGCGCGGCGGAGCATATGCATGGAGATGTCGAAACCCACCACGCGCGCCGAGGAATGGCGCGCGAGCCAGGCCGCGCACGGGGCGGAACCGCAGCCGACCTCGACGACGGTGCGTCCCGCCAGTTCCGTCGGATCCCCCAGCAACCGGGCCTCAGCCTCGGCGAGCCGTTCCGGACACCAGAAGAAGGTGTCCAGGTAGTCGGCGTGGCCCTCGTGGTAGCGCGCGGCGTCGGCATCCCAGTGCCGACGCTGCACGGCCCCCAGCTCCCTGTCCATGACTCAGGAGCCTACCTGCCGGACGTGAAGAACCTAGCGCAGGATCTTCGTCTTCTTGCCCAGCAGCAGAAGCGCGGACATCACGGCCGCGTAGGGCTTGGCCGTGAGGAACTTCGGGCCGCGGATCGGGATGAGCCGCTGCTCGGTGATGTTCTGGGACTCGGTGTACTTCAGCATGCCGTAGTGGCCCTGGCGGCGGCCCTGGCCGGACTCCTGTGTGCCACCCATCTCGTTGTCGACGGAGGCGAAGGCGGCGGCGTAGCCGTCGTTGACACCGACTGTGCCGGAGAAGATCTGCGAGGCGACCTCATTGGCCTCCTTCGACGGACCCCAGACCGAGGAATTCAGGCCGTAGGCGGTGTCATTGGCCTTCTCGACGGCCTCCGCGTGGGAGGCGACCTTCTCGACGTAGACGACGGGTCCGAAGACCTCTTCGCGCTTGAGCAGGACCTCGTCGGAGACATCGGTGAACACGGTCGGCTCGTAGAAGTACGGACCCAGGTCCGGGCGTGCCCTGCCGCCGGCGACGACCTTCGCGCCCTTGTCCTTCGCGTCGTCGACGTACTTCTCGACGGTCGCGACCTGGGAGGCGCCGGCGAGGGAACCCATCCCATTGCTCCAGTCGAAGCCCGCGCCGAGCTTCAGGTCGGAGGTGGCCTTCCCGAATTTCTCGACGAACTCGTCGTAGACGTCGGCGTGGGCGTAGATCCGCTCGATGGAGACGCAGAGCTGGCCGGAGTTCGCGAAGCAACCGGTGACGACCCCGTCGACGATCTTGTCCACGTCGGCGTTCTCGGTGACGATCAGCGGGTTCTTGCCGCCGAGCTCCGCAGAGTAGCCGATGAGACGGCGACCGGCGATCTCACCGAGGGTCTTGCCGGTGGCGGTGGAGCCGGTGAACATGAGGTAGTCGCAGGTCTCGGCGATGGCGTTGCCGACCACGCGGCCCGGGCCTGTGACGAGCTGGACGACGTTGCGCGGCATGCCGGCCTCGAAGAGCAGCTTGAAGGCGAGCAGGGAGGTGAAGGGGGTGGAGGAGTCCGGCTTCGCGACCAGGGCGTTACCGGCGGCGATGCCGGGCAGGGAATCGGAGATTCCCAGGGTCAGCGGGTAGTTCCACGGGGCGATCTGGCCGATGACGCCCTTCGGGAGGTGGTGCTCGGTGGACTTGGTGAGCACCGGGATGACGCCGGTGTGGTGCTTCGGCTTGAGGATCGCACCGACATGGTTGCCGTAGTAGCGGGCGGTGATGGCGGTGTGGAGGACCTCCTCGTACGCCGAGTCGCGGCTCTTGCCGGTCTCCAGCTGCACGATGTCCATGATGAGCTCGCGGTGCTTGACCACCAGGTCGTGGAAGCGGAGCAGGATCTTCCCCCGCTCCTTGTAGGAGGTCTTCGCCCAGATCTTCTGGGCCGCGCGCGCACGGGTGAAGGCCTCGGTGACCTCGTCCTCGGTGCCTCGGCCGACCCAGCCGATGGTCTCTCCGGTGAACGGGCCCTCGATCTCGATCCGGTCACCGGAATCAAGATTTCCGGTGACGGCATTGACGGTGAGTCCGCGCAGTTCCGTGGCGAAGTCGTCAGGGAGTGCGCCGTAGGGAAGCCGCTTGATAGTCATGTTTGCAAACACTATCCGACGAACCGGCGACGCGTGCGGCGAATCGGAATCCGGACTACAGAAACCTCCCCGGGAACACAGCGGGCGGGTCGTCCGTTGTTAGTATGAAAACCAAGAGATAACCGCGTTCACCTTGCGTCCCCCGGGGTCACACACCCGCGAGACGCCCACGGCGTCCCAGAAAGGTCCCAGACAGTGAAAAGCTCGAACCCGTACATGAGTTCGCTGACCAAGGCGACGGCCGAGTCCCAGCGGGCCCAGGCCATGGCTCACCAGGGTGGATACTCCCAGCCGGGGTACGCCCAGAACCCCTACGCCACCCAGGCGCAGCCCGGGTACCAGCAGTCCCCGAACTACGGCGTCCCGACGAAGGACGCCGACCGGCCGATGACCGTCGATGACGTCGTCACCAAGACCGGCATCACCCTGGCGGTCATCGTCGTCTTCGCGGCGATCACCATGGTCATCGGCCAGAGCAACGCGTCCCTGGCCATGGGGATGACCTTCGTCGGTGCCATCGGCGGCTTCATCGCAGTCCTGGTCTCCTCCTTCGGCAAGAAGTACGGCTCCCCGGTCGTCACCCTGGTCTACGCCGTCTTCGAGGGACTGTTCGTCGGTGGCTTCAGCTGGCTGCTCTCCGGCATGGCCGTCGGTGACTCCGACGCCGGCGCCATGATCTTCCAGGCGATCCTCGGCACGGTCGGCGTCTTCGTCGGCATGCTGGTCGTCTACAAGACCGGCGCGATCCGCGTCACCCCGAAGTTCACCAAGATCATGATCAGCGCCCTCATCGGCGTCTGCGTCCTGGCCCTGGGTAACCTCGTCTTCTCCCTGTTCAGCGACGGTGCCGGCCCGCTGCGCGACGGCGGCCCGATCGCCATCATCTTCTCCCTGGTCTGCATCGGTCTAGCCGCCATGAGCTTCCTGGTGGACTTCGATCAGGCAGACCAGCTGATCCGCGCCGGTGCACCGTCCAAGATGGCCTGGGGCGTCGCCCTCGGCCTGGCGGTCACCCTGGTCTGGCTGTACACCGAGATCCTCCGCCTGCTGTCGTACCTCAACAACGACTGACAGTTGTAGCAGCATACAGAGCCCCGTCCGGAACCTGGTTCCGGACGGGGCACTGTCGTGTGTGGCGACTGTACCGCCTGGCTGCCTACTGCTCGGCGCGCGGGATGTCGCGGTTCGGGTCGTAGGGTTCCGCGGTCACGAGGGTGACGGAGATCTTGCTGCCGTTGGGGGCGGCGTACTCGCGGGTCTCGCCCTCCTTGGCGCCGACGAGGGCGGCGCCCAGCGGGGCGTCGGTGGAGTAGGTCTCCAGATCGGGGTTGGAGGATTCGAGACCACGGGTTCCGATGAGGAAGGTCTCCTTGTCGTCCTCGTCGCCGTCGTAGTAGACGTGGACCACGGAGCCGACGAGCGCGACGCCGGACTCCGCCGGGGCCTCACCGATGGTGGCGTTGTCGAGGAGTTCCTCAAGGTAGACGATGCGGGCCTCCTCCTGGCCCTGCTGCTCGCGGGCGGCGTGGTAGCCACCGTTCTCCTTCAGGTCGCCCTCTTCACGACGCTCGTTGATCTCGGCGGCGAGCGCGGGACGGTTGCCCTTGAGGGCGGCCAGCTCGTCGTTGAGCCGGTCGTAGGATTCCTGGGTCAGCCAGGTCGTCTGATTGTCGGCCATGTCCGGTCGAGTCCTCCTGCGGGTAGACCTTTGACGTGGCAGGGAACTGCCACGTCTTGTTCGCCGCACAGTCTAGCACCGGGCCGGCCCCCACCCCGGTCTGGCCTGCGTCAGCGCTGCGTCAGTGCTGCGTCAGTGCCAGGTCAGTCCTCGGTGGTGGTGCTGTCGTCGAGGTAGGAGGGGAACACCGAAGAGCAGCCGTAAAGGTCGGTGGCGACGGCCTGCTCGCGGGTCGGGACCTTGATCTGCAGCCGGGTGTTCTCGTTGCCGCCCGCGGCGACGACGGCCTCACGGCGTCCCACCTCTGCCTTGTCGAAGTTCATCGCGGTGACGATGCAGTAGGCGGGCTTGGAGGTGTCGTCCCGGGTGACGTCGAGGTTCATCATGATCGAGTCATCTTCGTTGTCCGAGAATCCGGCGACGGAGGCGGTGACGTCGGCGTCGGAACTGTTGCGCCACTGGGACCAGATGAAGACGCCGGCGACGATCAGGACGCCGACGATGCCGATGACAAGGAACTTTCCGCTGACTCCGCGGGTGTTCTGGTCACTGGCGCCGTAGGACGCCTTGTTCTGGGGACTCATGGCGTCCATCCTAGGTGCCGCTGTCCGGGGAGCGGGAATCCCCGGTAGTTGGACGCCGTGGGCGAGGCGTTGTTGAATGGCTGTTATGTCATCCAACGTCTCCGCGGCGGGCCGTGCGGGTCTCCGCCTGCTCGCCATACATGCGCACCCCGACGACGAATCGAGTAAGGGTGCGGCGACGATGGCCCGGTACGCCGACGAAGGCGTGACGGTGAAAGTGCTGACCTGCACCGGCGGAGAACGTGGCAGCATCCTCAACCCGGCCATGGACCGGCCGGGGGTGGTCGAGCGCATGCACGAGATCCGTATCGAGGAGATGGCGCATGCCGCCGAGATCCTCGGTGTCGAGCAGGAGTGGCTCGGCTACATCGACTCCGGACTGCCGGAAGGCGACCCGCTGCCTCCGTTGCCCGAGGGCTGCTTCGCTCTCGCGGACACCGAGGAGGCCACCGCGAAGATGGTGAAGGTCTTCCGTGAATTCCGGCCGCACGTGATCATCACCTACGACGAGAACGGCGGCTACCCCCATCCGGACCACATCAAGACCCATGCGGTGAGTGTCCGGGCCTGGGAGCGTTCCGGTGACCCAGACTACCGCCCGGACCTCGGGGAACCGTGGACCGTGCAGAAGATGTACTACACCCACGGGTTCATCCGGCGTCGTTTCGAACTGCTCGCCCAGGCTGAGGAGGAGGCCGGTCATCTCACCGCGGCCAGTGCCCTGGAACGCTGGAACGATGTCCCCGACATCATGCCGCGGGTGACCACCCAGATCGCCTGTGCACCTTGGTTCGTCCGTCGGGACGAGGCCCTGCGCGCCCACGCCACCCAGATCGACCCGGAAGGGCCGTTCTTCGCGGTGCCGACGGAGCTCCAGGAGCAGGTCTGGCCGACCGAGGAGTTCGAGCTCGCCGCGTCCCGCGTCCCCGCTCCTGTTCCCGAGGACGACCTCTTCACGGGAGTTGTGCCCGACTAGGGCAGACCCCGTTCCCTCCGATACTGTGGAGCACATGTTGCAGGATCTTCACCCCGTCACCGCCCAGGCCGAGTCCCTCGGCTACACCGTCCTCGCCCAGGCGGAGAAGTCCGGCCCCGAGGGACCCGACTTCGGCAAGGCGTCCCCGGTCGGTCTGCTGGTGATCGTGGCACTGCTGGCGGCGATCCTCACCATCGGCGTGCTGTTCAACCGTCGGATGAAGGCCATGACCCGGCGCCGCGAGTACGCCGAGAAGCACGACATGGATCCCTTCGACATCGAGGCTGTCGACGCCGCCATGGCCGCCGACCAGGGTCTCAACGACGACGAGGTCGATGCCCAGGCCTGGCCGCTGGAGGAGCCCGAGGAACTTGCCGCCCGGTACGGTGACGGCGACAACGCGGACTCCGACGGCAGCTCCAGGGGTGGCCGTCCTTGATCCTCCACCGGCTCTACGAGCAGCGGCTGATCCGCTTCATGAAGGGTCGTCCGCGGCCGTCCCATGTGGCCATCATGTGTGACGGTAACCGCCGTTGGGCCCGGGAGAACGGCTTCACCGACGTCACCCACGGCCACCGTGTCGGGGCGAAGAAGATCGTCGAGGTCGTCGGCTGGTGCGAGGAGCAGGGGATCGACACGGTCACCGTGTACCTGCTGAGTACCGAGAACCTCGGCCGTGGTGCCGATGAGCTGGAACTGCTCATGGAGATCATCGGGGACGTCTCCGACGAGATCGCCTCAGCGAAGGGCGACTTCCGGCTCCGGGTGATCGGACGTGCGGAACTGCTGCCGCAGGAACTCTGCGACCGGCTCTCCGAGGCCGAGGAGCGGACCCGCGACAACAAGGGCGTGCGCGTGAACATCGCCGTCGGATACGGCGGACGCCAGGAGGTGGTGGACGCCGTGCGCGAGCTCATCGGGAACCTGGCAGGGGAGGGCGTCTCCGCGGCGGAGATCCCGGACCGGATCACCGTGGACTCGCTGACCGAGCATCTCTACACCTCGGGTCAGCCCGACCCTGACCTGGTGATCCGGACGTCGGGGGAGCAGCGGCTCTCGGGCTTCCTGCTGTGGCAGTCCGCGTACTCGGAGATCTGGTTCACCGAGACCTACTGGCCGGCGTTCCGGCGTATGGACTTCCTCCGCGCGCTGCGTGACTTCTCCACGCGGCAGCGACGCTTCGGAAAGTAGTGTCTAGATCTTCCGCATCCGGACCGTCTCCACGAGATGGTCCGGCCCCTTCCGCATGACCAGGGACGCCCGGATCCGGGTCGGCAGGATGTTCTCCACCAGGTTGGGCAGGTTGGTGGTCTGCCAGATCTCACGGGCGACGGTACGGGCGTCGTCATCGGACAGGCCTGCGTAGTAGTGGAAGTGGGCACCGGGGTTCCGGAACGCCGAGTTCTTCAGCTTGAGGAAGCGGTCGATGTACCAGCGCTCGATGTCGGCGCGGTCGGCGTCCACGTAGACCGAGAAGTCGAAGAGGTCGGAGACCATGAGCGACGGACCGGTCTGCAGGACGTTGAGTCCCTCGATGATGAGGATGTCCGGTCGGTCGACGACATGGACCTCGTCCAGTCGATCATAGGTCTCGTGGGAGTACATCGGGGCGGGGACCTCGGCCGCCCCGGACTTCACCGCCGTGACGAACTGCATCAGTGCGCGCTGGTCGTAGCTCTCCGGGTAACCCTTCCTGCCCATCATGTGGCGTCGGTTGAGCTCGGCGGCGGGGTAGAGGAAGCCGTCGGTGGTGACCAGGTCCACCCGCGGGGCGGACTCCCAGCGCTGCAGCAGCACCTGGAGCAGGCGGGCGGTGGTGGACTTGCCGACCGCCACCGACCCGGAGACGCCGATGATGAACGGGACGTGGGGCATGCCCTCGCCGAGGAAGGTGCCGGTTGTCTCATTGAGCTTGCGGATCGCCTGGAACCGGAGGTCGATCAGCCGGGACAGCGGCAGGTAGATCTCGCTGACCTCCTCGAGGTCGATGTCTTCGCCGATACCGCGGAGTTCCTCGAGTTCCTCCTCACTGAGCACCTGCGGCATGGAACGCCGCAGCGTCTGCCACTGTGAGCGGTCGAGGGAAATGAAGGGGTTCACATCGGTAAAGGTCTCGGACACGTGCCGTATTCTCCCCTCACACAGGGGTGAGGACCAAACCAGGGATGCAGTGGGCCCGCAGCAGACCTGGGGAGGATAGGATGTGCGGTGATCCGTAGTTGCAGACCTGTGAGAGGTACTCCACCGATGACCGACACCACCCAGCACAACCTCCCCCTCGGGGAACTTGATCCGGAGGTGGCCTCCGCCATCGCCGGTGAGCTTTCCCGTCAGCGGGACACCCTCGAGATGATCGCGAGTGAGAACTTCGTCCCGCGTGCCGTTCTCCAGGCCCAGGGCTCCGTCCTCACCAACAAGTACGCCGAGGGCTACCCGGGTCGCCGCTACTACGGCGGTTGCGAGAACGTCGACATCATCGAGGACCTCGCCCGCGACCGCGCGAAGGCTGTCTTCGGTGCCGAGTTCGCCAACGTCCAGCCGCACTCCGGTGCGCAGGCGAACGCCGCCGTGCTGATGTCCCTGGCCAACCCGGGCGACAAGATCATGGGTCTGTCCCTGGCACACGGTGGTCACCTCACCCACGGCATGAAGCTGAACTTCTCGGGCAAGCTCTACGAGGTCGCCGCCTACGAGGTCGATCCGGAGACCATGCGTCTGGACATGGACAAGGTCCGTGAGCAGGCCATCGCCGAGAAGCCGCAGGTCATCATCGGTGGGTGGTCCGCCTACCCGCGTCACCAGGATTTCGAGGCCTTCCGCTCCATCGCCGACGAGGTCGACGCGAAGCTGTGGGTCGACATGGCACACTTCGCCGGCCTGGTCGCCGCCGGTCTGCACCCGTCGCCGGTGCCGCACGCCGATGTCGTCTCCACCACGGTCCACAAGACCCTCGGTGGCCCGCGCTCCGGCATGATCCTGGCGAAGCAGGAGTACGCCAAGAAGATCAACTCCTCCGTCTTCCCCGGTCAGCAGGGTGGCCCGCTGATGCACGCCGTCGCCGCCAAGGCCGTCTCCATGAAGATCGCCCAGACCGACGACTTCCGTGACCGTCAGGCCCGCACCCTCGAGGGCGCGAAGATCCTCGCCGAGCGGCTCACCGGCCAGGACACCGTGGATGCCGGCGTGCAGGTGCTCACCGGCGGCACCGATGTGCACCTGGTGCTCGTCGACCTGCGTAACTCCGAGCTCAACGGCCAGGAGGCCGAGGACCTGCTTCACGAGGTCGGCATCACCGTCAACCGCAACGCCGTGCCCTTCGACCCGCGTCCGCCGATGGTCACCTCGGGTCTGCGCATCGGTACCCCGGCCCTCGCCTCCCGTGGCCTGGACGCCGCCGCCTTCACCGAGGTCGCGGACATCATCGGTACCGCCCTGGCCCAGGGGAAGAACGCAGACACCGCCGCACTGCGCGCCCGGGTCGACAAGGTTGCCGCGGACTTCCCGCTGTACCCGGGTCTCGAGGACTGGAAGCTGGTCTAGGGAGACAGAATGCGCGCACTGATCGTCGTCGACATCCAGAACGATTTCTGCCCCGGGGGAGCCCTGGGGACTGCCCGAGGGGCGGAGGTGGCGGCGGCGGTCTCCGCGTATCTGCGGTCGGTGCCCGCCGGAACCTACACGGCCGTGGTCGGGACGAGGGACCACCACATCGATCCCGAAGGGCACTTCGCCCCTGCCGGTACCGAGCCGGACTTCGAGGAGACCTGGCCGGTGCACTGCGTGGTCGGGACCCACGGGGCGGAGGCTCACCCGGACCTGGACACCTCGCTCATCGACGCCTGGTTCCTCAAGGGTGAGTACACCGCCGCCTACTCCGGTTTCGAGGGGCATCTGGAGGGCAGCGAGGAGACGCTCGCCGGTTGGCTGCGGGCCTGTGGCGTCACCGACGTGGACGTCTGCGGCATCGCCACGGACTTCTGCGTCCGCGCCACGGCGCTGGACGCTGTCGCCGAGGAGTTCGGGGTCCGTGCCCTGACCGATCTCTGTGCCGAAGTGACGCCGGGGCCGGGCGCGGTCGCCTTCAACCAGATGGCCTATGTCGGGGTGGAGCTGGCTGAATCGAAGGACGTCCTCGCCCCGAACGCATGATCGGATCCGGCCACGGTCGCCGGTCCCGGGCGGTAATCTGACGGGCATGAGCCTTGTCGAGATCTCGGACGCCGACGGCGTCCGCACCATCACCGTCAACCGTCCGGACGCCTACAACTCGCTGAACCGCGGTCTGCGGCTCGCGCTGATCGACGCCTTCACCACCGCCGGCGAGGACGCCGCCACCGGTGGCCCGGTGCGAACGGTCGTGCTGCAGGCGGAGGGGAAGGCCTTCTGCTCCGGCCAGGACCTCAAGGAGCAGCTGGCGGACGCCCGTGAGGGCACCGGGTCGAACAAGGTCGTCGAGGAGTACAACCCCATGATGGCGGCTCTGCTGTCCATCCCGGTGCCGGTCATCGCCGCGGTGCAGGGGCCGGCGGCGGGTGCGGGCTGGGGCATCGCCATGGCCTGTGACTTCCGCGTCATGTCCTCGGCCGCAAGCTTCAAGGGGGCGTTCTCCGGAGTGGGCCTGGCCTCGGACTGCGGACTGTCCCGGTCGCTCACAGACACGGTCGGGCAGACCCGGGCACTGGAACTGCTGCTCTTCGACGAGAAGATCCCCGCTGAGAAGGCCGCGGCGCTGGGCATCGTGACCACGGTGGTTGAGCCCGGGCAGCTGGCGGAGTCGGTGGCAGCTCTCGCACAGCGCTTCGCTGCCGGCCCGACGGCGTCCTACCGGGAGATCAAGGCGCTGGTGAAGGACGCGGCCGCGGTCAACGCCCGCGCCGACGAGGAGGGGGACGCCCAGTTACGGCTGTTCACCACCGCCGACCACGTCGAGGCCCTGTCGGCGTTCCTGGAGAAGCGGCCCCCGCACTTCATCGGCGAGTAGGACCTGTTCGATCCGTCTGTTCGAGAACAGCACGGGCCTGTCGTGGACCGGCACTAGGGTGCAGCCCATGACCCTGCCGATCAGCCCCGCTGTCCTCGCCTCCCGTCCGCGCACCTCCGCCGGTGGTGGGACGCTCATCTGCGTCACCGAACCCCGTCCGGTCTTCTCGCCGGGGCACGAGCGCCGGGTGGTACAGATTGTCGTGGCCGGTGCCATGGGGAGGATGCACCGCGAGCACAGCGTGCTGCTTCCTCCTCCGCGGTGTACCGCTGCCAGGCGTGCTGCATTGGCAGACTTCACCGCGGCGATCAGCGCGACGGTGGCGGCGGTACTGGCCGTCGACCCGGGGGCCCGCGTGCTGCCGTCAGCCGGTCAGTCGGAGAGGTCAGGGTGGCGGCGGACAAGGGGACAGGTTCTTCCGGCACGAGGTGTCGCTGAGCTCCGTGCCCTCGGTCAGGCACTGGAGGAATCAGTGACGCTCACCGGGGATGAGCGACTGTGCCGGGATATCGCCGAGTTCCCCTGGGCAGTGGTGTCCGGCATCGGCCCGGCCCCTGTCACGGTCTGCTCCGATGCCTCGTGGTCGACCTCGCGCAGTGCGTCCCGCGTGGGGGAGAAGTGCTTCGGTTGGGTCACCGATACCGGGGACGCCGGCAGCGGACGTCTACCGCACTGCCCGTCATCGCGGGCCGAGTACCAGGGGATCGTGAAGGCTCTGACAGCGGTGGTGCGCAGGCACCCGGGACGCCCTGTTGTGCTGCTGTGTGATTCACGACCTGCGCTGGCCCTGCTGCGGAGGCAGGGAACCGGCCGGGAGGACCTGGACCGACGCCTGATCGACGGCAGTATCCGCACCCGGTGGGTCAAGGGGCACTCAGGTGTGGCGCTCAATGATGCGGCGGACCGGTTGTGCCTGGGGACTCGTCGGATTCTCGAGTGGTCGGACGGGGCTGATCCGGAGTCCCGTCTGGCGGAGCTGCGTGCCACCGTCACCGGGGAGCTGGCCGCGCGCCTGCTGGCCGGTGACGATGCCGCAGGTGTGACGCTGACGCCGGGTACCGACGCGGAACAGGCCCTGGCCGGATAGTCTCCGGTCAGGGCCTGAGGGGTGCCGAGGGGCTTACTTGATGCCCTTGGCGAGGCGGCGGGAGATGATCTCCAGCATGATCTCGTTCGGGCCGCCGTAGATCGGCTGGACGCGGGAATCGAGGTAGTGGGTGGCGATGGGGTATTCCATCATGAAGCCGTAGCCACCGTGCAGCTGCAGGGCGGTGTTGACGACCTTGATCTGCAGCTCGGTGGTGAGGTACTTCGCCATGGACGCGGTGACCTCGTCGAGCTCGCCCTTGACCTTGGCCTCGACAGCGGCGTCGACGAAGGACTGGGCGGACTGGATCTCGGTGGCCATCTTGGCCAGCTCCCAGCGATAGGCCTGGTGGTCGACGAGACGGTTGCCGAAGGTCTTGCGGTCCTGCGAGTGCTGGTAGACCAGATCGAAGGCGCGGCGGGAGGTGGCGATCGAGCCGACGGCGATGGAGACGCGCTCCTGAGCCAGGTTGGTGCGCAGGTAACCGAAGCCGGCACCCTCCTCGCCGAGGACGTTCTCGGCGGGGACGACGGCGTTCTCGAAGTTGAGCTCGGCGGTGTCCTGGGCCTTGAGACCGACCTTCTTCAGCGGACCGGTCTTTGTGAAACCCTCGGTCTCGGCGTCCACGATGAGGATGGAGACGCCGGCGCGGCCCTGGGACGGGTCGGTGATGGCGACGACGAGGGTGAAGTCGGCCTGGACGCCGTTGGAGATGAAGGTCTTGGAACCGTTGAGGACGAAGTTGCCCTCGTCGTTCTTCAGCGCGGTGGTGCGGATGCCGGCAAGGTCGGCGCCGGCGCCCGGCTCGGTCATGGCGATGGCGCCGATCTTCTCACCGGAGCACAGCGGAGCGAGGTACTTCTTCTTCTGCTCGTCGGTGGCGAAGCGCTCGAGGTAGGGGATCACCAGGTCGTTGATGACCTGGATGGAGACGATGACGGAACCGCAGTCGGCCTCGGCGAGCTCCTCGGAGAGAATCGCGTTGAAGCGGTAGTCGGGCATTCCGCCGCCACCGAACTCCTCGGGGGAGGTGATGCCGAACAGGCCGAGCTCACCGGCGGCCTGGTACATGGAGCGGTCGCAGAAGCCCTGCTCGTGCCACTTGTCCACGTTCGGACGGATCTCGGTCTCGACGAAGCTGCGGCAGGTTTCGCGGAACATGTCGTGTTCTTCGTTGAAGATGGTGCGGGGCAGGAAGTTCTTCATGTCGACCTTTCCTCGGGGAGGGTGCAGGGATGAGGACGTCAGCCGGTGTCAGCCGGTGTCAGCCGGTGTCAGCCGGTGTCAGCCGGTGTCAGCCGGTGTCAGCCGGTGTCAGCCGGTGTCAGCCGGTGT
>NZ_BJNT01000001.1 GCF_006539825.1 Corynebacterium variabile | reverse complement strand
GGTGTCAGCCGGTGTCAGCCGGTGTCAGCCGGTGTCAGCCGGTGTCAGCCGGTGTCAGCCGGTGTCAGCCGGTGTCAGCCGGTGTCAGCCAGTGGGGTGACACTCACTTTGGGAAACAATGTGATCTGCGTCTCTCTGGTGATTACAAATTTATAGTATCCGCACCCCGGACTGAAAATGCAACAGGGATGCCGGGCGGGGGCTTCAGGATCCCCCGGGGGTGAGATGTGGGGGTAGGCATAAAGCTGCGTGCGTGTTCTCTGTGACGCGCAGGTCACGGGGCGGAAGCGGCACGAGTGAAGCAATTACGCAACATTGGTGTTGCTGAATTGTTGACACGCCGCTTTAGGTCTCGCTAACCTCATGGATGTGTCGAAGGCTAGTCACCTACGGCGCACTGCAGTTGTGGATCAGCCGCAACGGCAGGTGGAATCCAGGGTATTCAGCCCCGGTCCGAGACATCCGGCTTCCTCTTCTCACCGGACGATACGGAACGTGGCTGCGGCACCTCCAACGCGCACCCTGGGCTGCAGTTCACCTGTCAGTGGCGGCTAACGGAAGCTTGAGCCCCGCGGATTCGTCACCCGCGATCCGGGCCCTTCCACTGTTGAGGCCCCGACTCCCCGGTTCGTCACCCGGGGAGGCGGGGCCTCAGTCTTGCCCGGAACTAGTCCTCGGCGGACCCGTCCGCCTCGGTGTCGCGTCCCTTGCCTTCTTCGGTGCGGCGGGTGGCCAGCGCGGTGCGGGCGGTGCGCAGCCATTCCGGCTGATCCTGGAGCAGCGCCTTGATCTCTGTGGCGGTCAGTGGCTGATCTGCGTCATTGGCCTTCAGTGCGGTGATCGTGATGCCCAGCTTGCGGGCCACCTCGGGGCGGGGAAACGGGCCTTCGCGGCGCAGGGTCTGCAGCCATTCCGGCGGATCAGCCTGGAGGGCCACGAACTCGTCGTGGGTCAGCGGGGTCTCCTGGAACTCCGACGGGGTTGCGGGCAGGTAGATGTTCAGCTTCTTCGCTGCGGTCTGCGGCTTCATACGGTTCGCGTCGCTCATGGTCGTTCAGTGTAGTGGGGGAGGAGTCGCGGAGACCGATAGGATGACGCCATGAGCTATCTCAAGGTCGTCTTTGCGCCGGGTGTCGTCCCCGGTAAGTGGTTCTCCCGGTTCGATGAACGGATCGACGGGTGGCAGGCGGCCGGCGCGCAGTCGGACGATCCGCTGGCCCATGTGCTCTCAGGTGCGGCGGACATCGGGATCGTGCGTTTCCCCGGTGCGGGATGGGAGGGTGGCGTGGGCGGCGGTGACTTCGCCGGGGTGTCCGACATCGGCGAACGGGAGATGCTGCGCCACGATCTCCACCGGGTCCGCCTCTACGAGGAGCAGCCCGGGGTCGCAGTGCCCAAGGATCATGCGCTCGAGGCGTTGGGGGACCAGGAGCCGGCGTCCTCGGAGGACATTGAGGACGAGATGGTCCTCTACCGCGGAGTGGCGCCGGGGAAGGTACGGGAGGACCTCGATGTCGTCGCCGCGAACGTCGGATGTGTGATCGCGCCCCGGCCGTTGTTGCGCGGCATCAACCGCAGGGGTGTGGTACACCGCAGTTTCCGGGACGCGCCGACCACCGGGATCGGTCTGGTCTGGCGGCGGGACCGTGATGATGAGGTGGTCCAGCAGTTCGTCGGGATCTGCCGAGGACGCCGTGCCTCGAGCTCACGGTAGAAATAGTTTTCAGGTCGTGGATTGCTCGGCTGACCTGGAGGTAGTGGGAAACTACCCCCGCTCTTTATGATTTTCATCACTCATGCGCCGGAAAAGTCTGATAGACAAGTTGGGGGCGAGCCCGCCCACCCCCTCGCGATTTTTCCAGGAAAGAGGACTTCAGATGAAGATCACCCGTTCCCGTTTCTCCCGTCGGAGCGTTGTCTCCCGCTCGATAGCCGTGATCGCCGCCGGCGGACTGGTACTCGGTGCCGCCGCCTGCAGTGACGACGATGACGATTCCGACTCCTCCGGTACCGCCACCGCCGCCTCCACCGAGGACGCCGGCGCCGGCTCCTCGGACGGCGCCGCCGCCTCCGACGGTGCCGATGCTTCCGAAGGCGCTGACGGGGCGGAGGGCACTGACGGTGCGTCCGGCGACGGCGAGGCAGTCACCGACGCCAGCCAGTTGCCGGAGGACATCGCCGCAGCCTACGAGCAGGCCGGTGGTGAGGCCGGAGCGCTCGGTGCGTTCAGCGAGTTCACCACCGACGGTGACAAGACCCTGGCCACCTTCGCCAACGGCTGGATCACGTCCTCGCCCGAGACCGGCGCACAGCCGCTGATCGGCGAGATCGGTAACACCTGGAATGAGGGCGGAGCCCTCGGCAACGAGGTCGGACTGCCGACCGCACCCGAGTCCGGCGACCCCGTCTCCGGTTGGGACCAGGAGTTCCAGAACGGCACCATCGGCTGGCACCCGGACGAGTCCGGTACCTGGGGTGCGACCGAGTAGGCCGTCGATTTCACACGGTGTTCATCTCACAACCATGTGAGTAACACGTGTGCCCCCTAGCGTCGGGGACATGACCATCACCGACGCCACCACATCACCGGCAGGCCGCCCCGACGGGGCGGCCTGCGTCCGTCTACGCACCTATGTCATCGACACGTCCGTCCTGCTCTCGGACCCCTGGGCCCTGCTGAAATTCGCGGAGCACAAGGTCGTCCTGCCGGTGGTCGTCGTCAGTGAACTGGAGGGCAAACGCCAGCACCCGGAACTCGGCTGGTTCGCCCGCCAGGCACTCAACCTCCTCGAGGACTTCCGACGTACGGAAGGACGCCTCGACCGCGATATAACGGTCACCCCGGAGGGCGGCACCCTGCGGGTCGAACTCAACCACTCCGATGAGTCCGTACTTCCCCCGGGCCTCCGGCTCACGGCCGGGGCCAAGTCGGACGGTGCGGACAACGACCGGCGCATCCTCACCTGCGCCCTGAACCTCGGTCGTGACGGTGAGGCCGTCACCCTGGTCACCAAGGATGTCCCGCTCCGCGTTAAGGCGGGGTCAGTCGGGCTCGACGCCGACGAGTACCGCGCCCAGGATGTCGTCCTCACCGGTTATGACGGCATGTCGAAAGCGGAGGTGGACCCCACGGTCATCGACGACCTCTTCACCACCGGAGCCGCTGACGGTGCCGGGATCGTGGACGCCCGCCTCGATGCGGACGGTGACCCGCTGCCCGACCTTCCGGTGCACTGCGGCGTCCAGCTCACCGCAGGCAGTCAGTCGGCGATCTCGCGGGTCGCCCCTGGTGGCGTCCTCCGGGCGGTACCGAACGACCTGGAGGCCTTCGGGCTGCGGGGACGCAGTGCCCGGCAGCGCCTGGCTCTCGACCTTCTGCTCGACGAGGAGGTGGGCATCGTCTCCCTCGGCGGATCCGCCGGTACCGGCAAGTCCGCTCTCGCGCTGTGTGCCGGGCTGGAGAGCGTCATGGAGCGCAACCGGCACCGCCGGATCGTCGTCTTCCGGCCGATCTACGCCGTCGGCGGCCAGGACCTCGGCTTTCTGCCCGGGGACGCCGACGAGAAGATGAACCCGTGGGCGCAGGCTGTCTTCGACACACTCGAAGGCCTGGTCAGCGAGAACGTACTCGACGAGGTCATCGACCGGGAGCTGCTGGAGGTCCTGCCGCTGACCCACATCCGTGGCCGTAGCCTGCACGACAGCTTCGTCATCGTCGACGAGGCGCAGTCCCTGGAGCGCAATGTCCTGCTCACCGTGCTGTCCCGGATGGGGCGTAACTCGCGCGTCGTGCTCACCCACGACGTGGCCCAGCGGGACAACCTCCGGGTGGGACGCCACGACGGGATCCAGGCGGTCATCGAGAAGCTCAAGGGGCACCCGCTGTTCGCCCATGTGACCCTCAGACGGTCCGAGCGTTCAGCCATCGCTGAACTGGTCACGGACCTGTTGGAACGTGGTTGACGCGGCCGTGTGCGCGTCGGGGTCCGCGACTCTACAATCATCGTCATGACATTCACCATCCGCCCCATGAGGGAGGGCGACTACCCACAGGTCGCGTCGATCCAGCAGGCCGGTATGGACACCGGCCACGCGACATATGAAGGTGAGACCGTCACGTGGGAGGAGTTTACTGCCCACCGGCGTCCCAACCTCATGTTCGTCGCGGACGAGGACGGCGAGATTCTCGGCTGGGTCACCGGATCCTGGTACTCACACCGGTCCGTGTTCAGTGGTGTGGTTGAGGACTCGGTCTACGTGTCCCCGGATGCGACCGGCAGAGGCGTGGCGGGCGCCCTCCTGGACCATCTCATCGAGAAGTCCACGGAGGCAGGGTGCTGGTCCATCCACGCTGTGGTCTTTCCCGAGAACCCCGGTTCGATGAAGCTTCACCGTTCCCGTGGTTTCAAGGAGATCGGCACCGCCCACACGATGGCGAAGATGACCTACGGTCCGATGAAGGGGAACTGGCGGGACATCGTCAGCTTTGAGAAGGTCCTGGAGGGTGGCCCTGCCCACCCCGAGTACCACGAGCGGGTCGTCAAGCCGGGCGAGAATGATGAGTCTGTGTCAGCTGAGACACCTGAGGCGTCCTGACACTACGGCAGAAGCCCCGGTCACCGTGACGGTGACCGGGGCTTCGTGTTCCGGGACAGGCCCCGGGGAACACCGGGGAGTTGTTCCGGGACAGGCCCCGGGGAACACCGAGGAGTGAGGACTACTCCACGGTCTCCTTGAGCTTCTCCTCGCGGGTGAAGAAGAGGATCGCTGCGCCGACGAGGGCGAACGGGACCAGCACGGTGAAGATCGGCACGAGACCGTCGTTGTAGCTGGTGATGATCGCCTCGTGCAGCGGCCCCGGCAGGGTGTCGACGAGGGCGGGGGTCAGGCTGTGGTTTTCACCGGAGAACATGGCGGTGAACTCGGCAGCCTTGTCTCCGAGGGACTGCAGGGCGCCCGGCACACGGTCGCCCATGTTGTCCTGCAGGCGGGAGGTGAAGACCGAACCGACGACCGCGGAACCGACGGACATACCGATCTGGCGGAAGAAGTTGTTCGAGGCGGTGGCGGTACCGACCATGGTGACCGGGAAAGAGTTCTGGACCATGAGCACCAGGATCTGCATGGCCATGCCGATACCGAAGCCGAAGACGTACAGGGTCAGGCCCAGGTGCACCAGGCCGTCGTGGGTCTCCAGACCGCCGAGGAGGAACAGACCGGCAGCGGCCACAACCATGCCGATGACCGGGTACCACTTGTACCGACCGGTGCGGGACACGACGATGCCGACGATGATCGAGGTCGGCAGCATGCCGAGGACCATCGGGATCATCATCAGACCGGCCTTGGTGGGCGACATGCCGTGGACCATCTGGATGTAGGTCGGCATGTAGGCCAGGGTGCCGAGCATGACGATGCCGATGACGATGCCGGCGGTGGAGCAGAGCACGAAGTTGCGGTTCTTGAACAGCTCCAGTGGGATGATCGGCGCGGCGGCCTTGGACTCGGCGAAGACGAAGAGCACGGCGCAGATGACGGTCGCGATGATGAGGCCGATGATGGTGGCCGAGCCCCAGGCGTAGTCCTTGCCGCCCCAGGTGATGAAGAGGATGAGGCAGGTGGCGAAGCCGGCCATGAACAGGGTGCCCCAGATATCGAGCTTGGCACCTTCACCTCGCTTCGGGACGTGCAGGGCGAACAGGGAGATGGCGATGGCGATCAGCGCGATGGGGACGTTGAACCACAGGGCCCAGCGCCAGCCGGGGCCGTCGGTGAACACGCCACCGAGCAGCGGGCCGAGTACGGAGGACAGTCCGAAGACGGCGCCCATCATGCCCATGTACTTGCCGCGCTCACGGGCGGGGACGACGTCGGCGATGATGGCCTGCGAAAGCACCATCATGCCGCCGCCGCCGATGCCCTGGATGGCGCGGGCGACGATGATGATCCAGATGTTCGGGGCCAGTGCACCGACCACTGAACCGACGAGGTACGTGCTCAGAGCGAAGATGAACAGCGGCTTGCGGCCGATCTGGTCACCCAGCTTGCCGTAGATCGGCAGGCCGATGGTCTGTGCCAGCAGGAAGGAGGTGATGACCCAGCTCTGCTGGTCGGTGCCGCCGAGCTCACCGACGACGGTCGGCAGCGCGGTGGAGAAGATGGTCTGTCCCAGTGAGACCAGCAGCATACCCAGCATAAGGGCGCTGAAGACCAGTGGGACGTTGTTCTTGGCTGCGACCGCGACAGTGTCCGCGGTCGCGGTGGACGCAGTCTGCGGCTGTGCCGCCTGCGTCTCCGTGTTGTTGTCCATAGGTGTCCTCGTCAGTGTTCTTCTTGGCCCAACAGTGTGGATGTGTGTGAGTCTGGAGTGCTCCGTGTGTCCCAGCCGTCCCGGTAACCGTCGGCGAGACTGGTGAGGTCCCGTCCGGCCTTCAGGAGCATCTCCACCCGGCTGATGTCGTCGGCGCTGTAGATCAACGGGCCAGTGACGATCACCTGCCGGAGGAAGGATGTCAGGAAGGTCGCTTCCTGCTCCACAGTGAGGTGATGCAGTCGACGACGCTCAGGGAACGCGGTGAGATGCCGGCGGATCGTCTCCATCGCCGTTCCTGCGAGCTGGTCGAACCGGTACAGGCCGGCCAGCATGAGGTACGGGGTCTCCTTGATGATCCTTCGGCGTCTGGCCCTGATCCTCAGACTCGTCTCCCGGTCAGGGGAGAGGGTGAGTGAGGTGTCCGGGTCGTTGTCGACACGTTCCCCGATGTAACGGAGGATGTCGCGGACGACATTGTCGGAATCGGCGGTCGCGAAGACGTCCAGCTCCTCTGGATCGAGCAGCGGGACAGCTGTTCCGGTCGCGACCTGGTCCTTCGACTCGAAGTAGTTGAAGAAGGTGCGGCGGCTGATGCCGGCTTTCTCGCAGATCTCCTCCAGGGTGACATGGTCGAAACCCCGCTCGAGGATCAGCTCAGTGCCGCAGTCCTCGATACGTAGTCTCGTTTCCCGGCGCTTGCGCTCGCGCAGCCCCGGGCAGTCGGTGTTTCTCTCAGTCACGAGAGTCTGTTGTACACCGGGTGCATTCTTGCACGCAATGCAAAATTGCCCTCAGTCCACCCGCGGAAAGGGTTGTCCTCTTGCGGTGACTTCCGTTAACTGATATCGGACCCCGGTCAGCGTTCGGTGGGAGTTGCCTGGTGGTGGCGCAGTGTCCACTGTTCACCCTCCCGGACCCAGAGGGAACTCCGGGCGACGGTACCGGCGACCCCGGAGGTCGTGTAGGTGAGGAGGAACACATCAGGTGCGATCTGTGAAGAGGTGATGTCGGCAGCACAGACCTCGTCGACGGCATCGAAGCCGACCAGCGGAGACAGGGCGTCGAGGACGTCGTCGCGGGAGTACCGCTGACCGGTGGCGCTGATTTCCGTCATCCCTTCGTGCAGCAGTCGGGACGCGAGCTCCCGGTCGCCGCGGACCGCATCGGAGAGCAGGGCGAGCTCGCGGTCGACCACGGCGTCCGCGGTGGAGGCGACCCCGGTGGCGGCAGCCGGCGCAGGTGAGGATGTACCGTCGAAGCCCGGGCCCTCCTGCGGGGCCTGCTTCTTCTGGAAGGCGGTGGCCGCGGCATTCGCGCGCTGGTCGGCGGCCTCGTTCATCGGGTGACCGGCGTGGCCTTTCACCCACTCGAACCGGACGCGGCGTCCCTGCATCGCGGCGTCGATGGCCTTCATCAGGTCGACATTGAGTACCGGCTTGCCGTCGCGCTTCTTCCAGCCCTTCTTCTTCCAGCCCGGCATCCACTTCGTCACGGAGTTGATGACGTACTGGGAGTCGCACAGGACGAGGAGGTCCTCGTCCGTGCGCCCGGCGTCCGCGGTGGACTCCAGCAGGTCGAGGACCGCCTTGAGTTCGCCCATGTTGTTGGTGCCGTGCGGCCAGCCGCCGGCACGCCAGGTGTCGTCGTCGATGTACCAGGCCCACCCGGCGGGGCCGGGGTTGCCGAGAGCGGATCCGTCAGCGGCTGCGGTGATTGTCATGCGGTTCACCGTACAGGTGCGCCCGCAGGTAACTTCCGGTGGCTGAACACACGCCGGTGTTCTCTCCGGCGACCTGTTCCGGAGTGCCGGTGGCGACGATCCGCCCACCGTCCGCACCACCGCCGGGGCCCATGTCCACCACGAAGTCCGCATTGGCGATCATGTCGAGGTCGTGCTCGATGACCAGCACGGTCGCACCGCGGTCGCACAGTCGCTGCAGCACCTCCAGCAGTGTGCGGACATCGAGGGGGTGCAGACCGACACTCGGCTCATCGAGGACGAAGACGGCGTCCGACTGCTCGCGGTGGAGCTCGTTGACCAGTTTGAGCCGTTGGGCCTCACCACCGGACAGCGCAGGCGTGGCTTCGCCGAGGGTGAGGTAGCCCAGTCCCAGTTCGGCGAAGGCAGTGAGCCGACGCTGCACCTTCCTCAGTCCCGGCACCGCCTCGAGTGCCTCGTCGACGGTCATGGCGAGCAACTCCGGCAGGCTGACGCCCCCCCGGCGGTACCGGTCGGCGGCGGGGGAGTATCTGGTGCCACGACAGTCCGGGCAGGGGACGTCGATGTCCGGCAGGAACTGGACATCCAGCGAGATCTGCCCGGTCCCCTCGCAGCGAGGGCACGCCAGGGACGTCTCCCGCGACCCGGTGTTGTAGGAGAAGTCGGAGGCGGTGAGCCCGTCCGTCGCAGCCTCCGGCAGACGGGCGAAGGCGGCACGCAGATCGTCCATCACCCCAGAGTAGGTCGCCACAGTGGAGCGCACGTTGATGCCGATCGGCGTCGCGTCGACCACGTGCACGGTGGTCCCCGCGGGGGCGTCGATACCGGTGACGTGGGGGACATGGTCACCCAGCAGTGCAGGAACCAGGGACTCGAGTACGAGGGTTGTCTTGCCGGAGCCGGACATGCCGGTGACGGCGGTGAGCCGTCCGAGCGGGAACTTCACGGTGAGCGGGTGGACGGTGTGCACCGCAGAGGTCTCCAACCGGATCCGTCCGTGGTCGAAGACTTCCGCCGACGTGGCCCGGTCACGGACCAGGACCTCCTCCTCGCCGGTGAGGAAGCCGGCGAGCCGGGAGGTGCTGGACGCCCGGAGGTCGGCCACAGTTCCCGTGGCCACGACCGTGCCACCGTTGCTGCCGGAGGCCGGGCCGATCTCCACCAGATGGTCCGCCCGGCGCAGCACCCGGACATCGTGGTCGACGAAGACCACGGAATTCCCGTCGTCGAGCAGGTCGGACATGATGCCGAGCAATCCGTCGACATTCGCCGGGTGCAGGCCGATGGACGGCTCATCCAGGACATAGAGGACGCCGGTGGTGCGGTTACGTACCGCCCGTGCCAGCTGCACCCGTTGCCGCTCCCCGGTGGACAGGGTCGACCCCGACCGGTCGAGTGAGAGATAGCCCAGTCCCAGACCGGTGAGCCGTCGGGCCATGGACTGCAGGGTGTCCACCAGACGCCGGGCCATCGGGTGCATCTCAGCGGGCAGGGCGTCCTCCACCCCGTCCGCCCAGTCCAGGACGTCGTGCAGGGGGAGTGCGGTGACCTCGGCGAGGTTCCGGGTACCGGAGGCGGTGGTGATCTCCGGGGCGCGGGCGGCATCGGACAGACGCGTCCCGCCGCAGTCCGGACATACACCGGTGGACAGGAACCGTTCCACCTTCGCCAGCCGTTTCCCGGACTCGTCCGCTCCGGCCCGCTCCAGTTCCCTGAGCACGGTCAGCCGCGCATTGCGGAAGGTGAAGTCCAGGTCGTGGACGCCTTTCACCGAGGTCACCGTGATGTGCTTCTTCTCCTCCGGCCCGTCGAACACGATCTCTTTCTCATCGTCGGTCAGTTGCGACCAGGGGACATCGGTACGCACGCCGAACTCCCGGGCGATGTCCGGCTGCACATTGAAGCCGAACATGTTCCACGGCACCACCGCGCCGTCATCCAGGGACTTCGCGGGGTCCGGCACCAGTGTGGCGTCATCCACGGTCCGCACGGCACCGGTGCCACCGCAGCGTCGGCATGCGCCCCCGGAGTTGAAGGCGAGGGCCTCCGCGCCGGGGGCGTGGACCTCGGCGTCACACTCCGGGCAGTACAGGGGACTCTCGGCGGCGACGGCGAGCGACGGCGGGACGCGGTGTCCGTTCAGGCAGACATGGGAGGCGAGCCGGGAGAACATCAGCCGGATGACATTGAGCAGTTCGGTGGAGGTGCCGAAGGTCGAGCGCACACCGGGCACGCCAGGCCGCTGCCGGAGTGCGAGGGCGGCAGGGACATGCTCGACGGCGTCCACGTCCGCCCGGGTGGACTGCGCCATCCGGCGGCGGGTGTAGGTCGACAGGGCCTCGATGTAGCGGCGGGAGCCTTCCGCGTAGAGGACGCCGAGCGCGAGCGAGGACTTCCCGGATCCGGACACCCCGGCGATGCCGACCAGCCGGTGCAGCGGAATGTCGACGTCGATGCCGCGGAGATTGTTCACCCGCGCCCCGCGGACGCTGATGTGGTCGGGGAGGGAGTTCATCCACCCCATCGTAGGCCTCGCTCGTGTATTGTCGGGGAAAATAACTTTGACGGTGAACTCTTGAGGGGAACACCATGACCGATCAGTGGGGGGCAGTCGATGTCGCACAGGCAGGGGCCGGGGTACTTCGCGACGGGGCCGTATCCGCAGGGGACCTGTGCGCCGGGAGCTCCTGCCACTCCCCGGGCCGACGGCATGATTGTCGCTGCACGTGTGGTGTCGCTACTGCTCTGCCTGCCGGCATTGCTGGTGACCGTTTTCACGGCACTGACCATCTTCGCTTTCGCGGCCTGGGACCGGGAGGAGTTCGGTGGCAGTGGCATATGGGGGCTCCTGGGCCTGATTCCGCTCGTCGTACAGGTGATGGCCGTGATCTGTGCCGTGATCTCCTGTGTGAGGAAGGACAGGAAGACTGTGCTGCTTCTCGCCGGGGCATCTGCGGCACTGACTCTCTCCATCCTCCTGCTCGTGGTCGTGGGCCGCGTCCTGGTGGCTGCCTGAGGACGTGGAGCGGGACGGGACACAGAAAAGCGCATGGCCGGCAGGAGTGTTCCTGCCGGCCATGCGCCGGGTGGACCCCGCCCCTACGGGGCGGAGGTCAGTCAGTGACTAGTCGCGGTCGGTGTTGGCCATGGCCAGCACATCGAGGCGCTTGTCCAGCTCTTCCTCGGACAGCTTCTCCGGGACGAAGCCCAAGTCGATGACGGTCTGACGGATGGTCTTGCCCTCCTTCAGCGCGGTCTTCGCGACCTTCGCGGCGGCCTCGTAGCCGATTGCGGAGTTCAGCGGGGTGACGATGGAGGGGGAGGACTCGGCCAGGGTCTTCATGCGGTCGATGGCCGGCTCGATGCCGTCGACGAGACGCTCGGCGAAGACGCGGGAGGTGTTCGCCAGCAGCTTCGCGGACTCGAGGACGTTGCGGGCCATCATCGGGATGAAGACGTTGAGCTCGAAGTGGCCGGAGGCACCACCGAAGGCGATGGCGGCGTCGTTGCCGATGACCTGTGCGGCGACCTGGGTGGCGGTTTCACACAGGACCGGGTTGACCTTGCCCGGCATGATGGAGGAACCCGGCTGCAGATCCGGCAGGTGGATCTCGGCCAGGCCGGTCAGCGGGCCGGAACCCATGAGACGGATGTCGTTGGCGATCTTGTTCAGCGAGACGGCGATGGTGCGCATCGCGCCGGAGAACTCGACCAGGGCATCACGGGCGGCCTGGGCCTCGAAGTGGTTCTCGGCCTCCTTGAGCTGCTCGACACCGGTGAGCTTCTTGAGCTCCTCGGTGACCTTGGCGCCGAAGTCGGCGGTGGTGTTCAGGCCGGTACCGGTGGCGGTGCCGCCGATGGCCAGCTCACCGAGGCGCGGCAGGGTCGCCTCGACGCGCTCGATGCCCAGCTCGATCTGACGGGCGTAGCCGCCGAACTCCTGGCCCAGGGTGACCGGCACGGCATCCATGAGGTGGGTACGGCCGGACTTGACGATGGCCTTCCACTCGGAGGACTTGGCGGCCAGCGAGTCACGCAGCTGGGACAGGGCCGGGATGAGGTCGGTGACGGCGGCCTCGGTGGCGGCGACGTGGGTGGCGGTGGGGAAGGTGTCGTTGGAGGACTGCCCCATGTTCACGTCGTCGTTCGGGTGGATCTCCACGCCGTCCTGCTTCGCCAGCGAGGCGATGACCTCGTTGGTGTTCATGTTCGAGGAGGTGCCGGACCCGGTCTGGAAGACGTCGATCGGGAACTCGTCGTTGTAAGTGCCCTCGGCGATGGCCTTACCGGCGGCGATGATGGCGTCCGCCTTGGTGGCGTCCAGTGCGCCGGAGTCCTTGTTGACCTGGGCGCAGGCGGCCTTCAGCAGCCCCATCGCACGGATCTGGGTGGCCTCCAGCGGACGACCGGAGATCGGGAAGTTCTCCACGGCACGCTGGGTCTGGGCACGCCACAGGGCGTCGACGGGGACCTTGACCTCGCCCATCGTGTCGTGCTCGATGCGGTATTCCTGCTCGCTCATGTGTCCTGCCATGTCCTTTACTTGGTGATGTGACGGGGACCATTGTGACCCACGCCGGTGACGGGCGCACCAGGCACCCCCGATTCCGGGGGTGAGGTCACCCTTTTTTCAGAAACTCCGTCAGGGAACTAGGCGTAGTCCTGGACCGAGTAGTCCTGCAGCTTCTGGAGCTGGTGGACGGCCTCGATGCGGCGGACCGTGCCGGAGCGGGACCGCATGACCAGGGAGGTGGTGGTTGCACCGGACTTGCGGTAGGTCACGCCGTGCAGCAGATCACCGTTGGTGACGCCGGTGGCGACGAAGTAGCAGTTGTCCGACTTCACCAGGTCGTTGGTGGTGAGGACGGTGTCCAGCTCGAGGCCGGCGTCGAGGGCCTTCTGGCGCTCGGCGTCGTCCTTGGGGGCGAGGATGCCCTGGATCTCGCCGCCCATGCACTTCATGGCGCAGGCGGTGATGATGCCCTCCGGGGTTCCACCGGTGCCCATCATCAGGTCGACGGAGCTGGTGGACATGGCGGCGTGGACGGCACCGGCGACATCGCCGTCGCCGATCAGTCGGACCTTGGCGCCGGCAGCCCGGATCTCGGCGATGAGCTGGTCGTGGCGCGGACGGTCGAGGACCATGACGGTGACGTCGGTCGGATCGACGCCCTTGGCCTTGGCGACGGCCTTCACGTTGTAGTCGGTCGGGGCGGTGATGTCGATGACTCCTGCGGCCTCAGGGCCGGTGGCGATCTTCTTCATGTAGAAGACGGCGGAGGGGTCGTACATCGAACCGCGCTCGGCGGCGGCGAGCACGGAGATGGCGTTCGGGCGACCCTGAGACATCAGGGTGGTGCCGTCCACCGGGTCGACGGCGATGTCCACGTTGGCGCCCTCACCGGTGCCGACGTGCTCGCCGTTGAACAGCATCGGGGCTTCGTCCTTCTCGCCCTCACCGATGACGACCACGCCGTTCATCTGGACGGTGTTGATCATGGAACGCATAGCGTCCACGGCGGCACCGTCACCCTCGTTCTTCATGCCGCGTCCGACCCACTTGCCGGACGCGAGTGCGGCGGCCTCGGTCACGCGGACCAGCTCCATCGCGAGGTTGCGGTCAGGTGCCTTCATGGGGATGTCGGCGGGGACAGTGGGCTGAGCCGTCATGGCTACCAACTTTCATTCGATGTGCTTCGACAACTCATCCCATTGTTCCACGTCGCCGCCAATTCCGGGCGAGGGGGTGCCGCGTGACATAATCGACGCCGTGAAGATCGAGAAACCACGCATGTTCACCAACACCCGCGACCTCATCATCTCGCTGGGCGTTCTGCTGGTGGTGATGTTCTTTTCCGTCGGTTTCACCGGTATGTGCAGTTTCAACCCCGGCTCGGCGGACAAGTCCGGTCCCGTGCAGGAGGTGGACATCGACACCATCCTGAAGACCGACGCCCGCGGGCTCGGTATCCCGGTGCGTCTGCCGGCCTTCCCGGACAACTGGGAGGCCAACTCCGGACGCCGCACCATGGTCGACAATGAGCCGTCGTCGAAGGCCGGATGGGTCATCGACGGGGAGGCCTTCCTCGCACTCACCCAGACCGTCGCGGAGCTCAAGGACGCCGTCAACGACGAAGACGGCGAGTACCGCGAGGAGACCGACACCTTCGTGGTGCCGGCATCGAAGTCCTCCACCGGTGAGGACGTCACCTGGCAGATCTGGTCGGGGGACGACGTGAAGCAGATCTGGGCGGTCGATCTCGGAGATGTCCGCCTGCTCATCTCGGGAACCGCAACCCAGGCGCAGTACCGGACGATGGCCGAGGCGGTGACGAAGGCGGAGCCGCTGGAGACGGGGGCGGCGTCCTCCACCCCGGGGGGTGCCTACTCCGACGGAGTGACGGCGCGCTTCGCCAGCGCGTCCTCCACCCGCTGGGACGCCCCGTCGAGGTAGCGCTCGCAGTAGGCGGCCAGGGTTTCGCCGCGCTCCCAGTAGTGCAGGGACTCGTCGAGACTCATCTGGCCGAGTTCGAGGATCTTGACGACCTCGATGAGTTCGTCGCGGGCGGCCTCGTAGCTGAGCTCCTCGAGGGGGCGGAAGGTCTGCTGGTCGTTCTGGTCACTCATCGGTGGACTCCTCGGTCTCTGTATCGGTCTCTGTATCCGGTGCTGTCTGTGTGTTCGTCGGGGACTTCTGTACCCCCATGGCTGCCGCGGTCACGGACCCGTCTAGGACGCGGATCCGCAGCTGCGACCCCGGTTCCACGTCGTCGACAGTGGTGACGACCTGGGGTGGGGTGTGGTCTCTGGGGACGACCTGCACCACCGCGTAGCCGCGTCTGAGGGTCTGCGAGGGGCCCAGTGCGTTGACCCGGGCCCGCAGGGACTCGACCTGGTGCCGGGCGGTCCGCACGAGGACGCCGAGGGCGCGGTCGTTGCGGGAGCGGGCGTCCTCCACGACCTCCCGTGCCCGGGTGATCGGCAGCATAGGGTCGGCCAGAACCGGCCGGGAGCGGACCGAGGCCAACCCCCGCTGCTCATTGGCGACCCAGGAGCGCAGTGCGCCGGCGGCGCGTCCCCGCAGCTCTGCGATGAGGGAGAGCTCGGCGGCGACATCGGGGACGACCCGCTTGGCGGCGTCCGTCGGCGTGGCGGCACGCAGGTCGGCGACGTTGTCGAGGACCGGGTTGTCCGGCTCATGGCCGATCGCGGAGACCACCGGGGTCGTCATGGAACTGACCGCGCGCGCCAGCGCCTCCTCGGAGAAGGGGAGGAGGTCCTCGACGGAGCCGCCCCCGCGGGCGACGATGATGACGTCCACCCGAGGATCGGCCTCGAGGGTGCGGAGGGCATCGAGGATCGCCGGGACCGCCTGGGAACCCTGGACCGGTGTGTTGATCGTCTCGAACCTCACCGCCGGCCAGCGGTCGCGGGACACGGAGAGGACGTCATGCTCGGCCGCGGATTCACGCCCGGTGATCAGACCGATGCGGTTCGGCAGGAAGGGGAGAGGGCGCTTGAGCCTGGGGTCGAACAGGCCCTCGGCGGCGAGTGCGCGTTTGAGTTCCTCGATCCTGGCCAGCATCTCGCCGACACCCACCGGGCGGATCTGTGAGACCCAGAGGGAGAACTCGCCGCGAACGGCGTAGAAGGCGGGCTTGCCGTAGACGACGACGCGGTCGCCGTTCTTCACCGGCACGGGAAGATTACGCAGTGTCTGTGTGGAGCAGGTCAGCTTTATCGACTGTTCCTGGGAGACGTCACGCAGGGTGATGTACGAGAGCTTCCACGACGGCTTCATGTTGAGCTGCGTGATCTGCCCCTCCACCCAGAGATGACCGAGCCGCTCGATCCAGCCCTTGACCTTCTCGTTGACGGTGTGGACGTGCCACGGGGAGTCCGCTGTGGTGGGACCCGGGGATTCTGACATGCCTCTGATTGTAGAGATCTGTCAGATATCGAGGGGGGCGTCGTCCCCGCGGTGACGGGCGGTATGTGAGGATTCCTCACGGGCGCGACGGCGCTCGCTGGCCGCACGCAGTTCTTCGGCGGTGCGGGTCCGGATCTCCGGCTGCTCAGGGGAACTGGTGGACGTAGAGGACGCAGTAGCCGGGGAGTCCCCGGTCCGGGTGTGGCGCGGCGGGCGTGTGACAGTCCGGGCCCGCTGGGCCGACGGGGCACGCTCGGAGGTGTCCTCACGTTCCC
Organism: Corynebacterium variabile; assembly: GCF_006539825.1. Taxonomy (GTDB): domain Bacteria; phylum Actinomycetota; class Actinomycetes; order Mycobacteriales; family Mycobacteriaceae; genus Corynebacterium; species Corynebacterium variabile. The sequence goes on along the minus strand of NZ_BJNT01000001.1, from coordinate 145,593 downwards.
GGTCACGGTCCCGGTACCGGTCACGGTCTGCGGTGCGCTCGAGGTCACGCACCCGTGACGTCACCCGGCGGTTGTCCTCGTCAGCGGTCGCGCTGCGCCGACGCCGCTGGCGGGCCAGCCGCAGGGCACGCTCGCGGGCGGCGGCATCCAGGCGCTGGCGGACCAGGGCGATGAGCAGACTGACGACGAAGGAGACGAGCAGCCAGAGGTAGTTCTCCACCGCGGGGAAGACCGCGGTGAGCAGTGCGGTCTTACGGTTACCGTCGGAGAAGGACGCCCGGTCGGCGAAGTAGCCGATCACGGTGATGCCGCCGAACCAGGCGAAGGGGACGGTGACGACCGTGAGGAAGAGTCCCCGCAGTTCGACCAGTGCGGTACACACGATCGAGGACAGGAAGAACAACACCAGATAGACGGTGCTGACTTCCCCGAGGACCACCCCGGTGAACGCGACCGCCACTGCGACGAGCAGCGGTGCCCACGGGGGGATGAAGCCCCACCGGTTCAGGGGCACGTCTTCCGGAGCTTGGGGGTCATTGGTCACGGGCAGTCATGCTACAGGACATGTCCGTCACTTCGCCGTGTCGTCAGGTGTGTCAGTGGAGTCAGTCACGGTCACCCTCCGGCGGGTGAGACGCCACTCCCGCCAGCGACGGGCGGCATCCTCGTTGCGTTCGGCCCCCTTGGCCCCGTCCTCCGTCGCGAAGTTGATCTCCTCGGCCCTCTTCTCTCCGGTGGACAGGTCCGTGAGGTCTCCGATGTAGCGCAGGATCTCCGCGATCATGGCGGCGACCGGGACGGCGAGGAAAGCGCCGATGATGCCCCACAGGCCGCCACCGACGGTCACAGAGAGCAGGACGACCACCGGGTGCAGATTCATGGCGCGGGACTGCAGTACCGGGGAGAGGACATTGCCCTCGAGCTGCTGGACGGCGATGACGATGAGCAGGACGATGAGCGCGGTGGTGAAGTCATTGCCGACGAGAGCGACCAGGACAGACAGCGCACCGGCCGTGAAGGCACCGACGATGGGGATGAAGCCGGCGAAGAAGGTGATGATCGCCAGTGGCCCGGCCAGCGGGACTCCGAGGATGAACAGGCCCAGTCCGATGAAGAAGGCGTCGATGAAACTGACGATGGCCTGGGTGCGGATGAAGCCGCCGAGCGTGTTCCAGCAGCGGGTGAGAGCTTCGGTGATGTGCCAGCCGACGCGACGGCCGGTGACCCGACGGACCATCGGGAGGAACTTCTCGCCGTCCTTGAGGAAGAAGAAGGTGAGGACCAGGACGACAACCAGCGTGACGATGGCCGAGGTCACGGCGGAAACGCCGGCGACGGCGGTCTGGGTGATCTGGTCGGTGCTGTCCTGGAGCCGGTTGGTGGCCTGGTCGATGGCGTTGTCGATCTGGTCGCTCTGCAGCTCCAGAGGCGGGCCAGCGACCCAGTCCTGAATCTTCTGGACACCCTCGGTGCCCTTGTCCACGAGCTCACCGGCTTGGTCGACCACACTCGGGACGATCGCGGCGATGATGCCCGCGAAGACGCCGAAGAAGACCAGTAGCGAGGTCAGGACGGCGAGAGGGTTGGGAAAGTGCCACTTCCGCAGCCGCCGGGACAGCGGCCACAGCACCGTACAGACGATGATCGAGAGGATGATCGGCAGGATGCCCGCCCACAGTTTCGCCGAGCCGATCCAGAGGATGTAACCGGCGGCGGCGATGACGAGAAAGCGGAGACACCAGCCGGCGAACCAGCGCATCGAAGTACCGATGACCTCGGCCCGGTCGCGGATCTCCTCCTGGTGGTCGGGGATGCCGTTGTCGTCGGCGTCCCCACCGGTCACCTCGGTGACGTCGGGGAGGAGGCGGGGGTCCTTCACCCCGTCGGTGTCCGCGGGCTGCTCAAGCAGTTTGTCCTGTTCCCCGGGCAGCGGAACCGCGGACTCGGCGGGCAGAGGTCCGGAACCCATGAGGAAGTCCGCGAAGTCGCGTCCTTCCGTCATGTCGCGGGGGTCGCGACGGTCCGGGGATTCGGAGGACTCGTTGCCGCCGGTGGACGGGGTGCCGTTCTGTTCACTGCTCACCCGCCCCATTGTGCCCTACCGGGGGAGCAGTGTCAGTGACTGCGCTGCAGGAAGACGGGTCAGTGCCCGTCAGTGACCGTGGATGACGAGTTCGGCGTCCGTGGTGCCCGGGAGAGTCCCGAGATCGCCGGCCTCCTCGTCGACCTTGCCGCGCAGGGCGAGTGCGGAGAGGACGAGACCACCCCAGATGACGACGATGAACAGGACCAGCATGGCGATGGCTGCGGCACTCATGACCGGTCACCTTCCTTCCCGGAGGTGGTGGCCGCTGCGGTGGCAACGGCAGTGGCGAAGCGGTTCGGGGCCTTGGCATCCCGCGTGCCGACCGGGACTCCGAAGTCGGAGCCGGGGACGCCGTCGAGAACGCGGACGTTCTTGTATTTCACGAAGACCATGGCGACACCGGCGATCGCGATGATGATGAGGACCATCCAGCCGAGTCCGAAGACCTGGCCGGAAGTGTAGTCCTCGTAGCCGTCCTTGATGAGGTTGATGACCTCTTTGACGAGGGTGTAGATCAGCACCAGCGGGGTGATGACGAAGGCGCAGACCTTCCAGATCGGGCCGACGCGGAAGCTGGAGACCGCGTTGAGGTGACGTTCGATCTCGGTGGAACGGCGCAGGACGTACGCGAGGACCACCGTCGCGATGATCGCGCAGACCACGATGCCGAGGTTGTTGGTGAACTTGTCGACGATGTCGACGCTCATCAGGCCGGCGGAGCTGGAGAAGATCAGGCAGGAGATGACGGCCATCGGAACGCCGACCAGTACGGCGACGCGGCGACGGTCAACGCCGATCTTGTCGGCGACGGCGGAGATGACGACCTCGATGATGGAGATGAGCGAGGTCAGGCCAGCGATGAACAGGCTGCCGAAGAACAGGACGCCGAACAGGCCGCCGGCCGGCATCTCGTTGATGATCGCCGGGAAGGCCATGAAGGACAGGCCGATACCGGAGGACGCGACCTCGTCGACCGGGACATTCTGCTGCACGGCCATGAAGCCGAGGGCGGAGAAGACGCCGATGCCGGCGAGGACTTCGAAGGAGGAGTTCGCGAAGGCGGTGACGAGGCCGGTCGCGGTGAGGTTGGACCGCGGCTTGAGGTAGGAGGCGTAGGTGATCATGATGCCGAAGCCGATGGACAGCGAGAAGAAGATCTGGCCGTAGGCCGCGATCCACACACTCGAGTCGGTCAGTGCCGACCAGTCCGGGGAGAACAGGGCGTCGAGACCGGTGCCGGCACCGTCGAGGAAGAGGGCACGGATGACCATGATGACGAACAGGACGACCAGGATCGGGATGAAGATCATTCCGGCCCGGCCGATACCGGCCGAGACGTCGAGAGCGAGCACAGCGATGGTGATGATCCAGACGACGACCATGGCGATGAGGATCGGCCAGACGAAGTTACCGGAGAAGATCCCGCCGTCACTGAGCTTGTCGGACTCGAGGAAGTCGTTGGCGAAGTACTCGTCGGGCTTGTCGCCCCAGCCCTTGTTGATGGACTTGAAGATGTACAGGCCGGCCCAGGCGAGGATCACGGCGTAGTACAGACCGATGAAGGCGGCGACACCGGTCTGGAACCAGCCGATGATCTCGGCCTTGGGGTGCAGACGGCGGAAGACCATAGGGGCGGATCCGCGGAATCGGTGGCCCAGGGCGAAGAACAGCCACAGCAGCGGGATACCCGCGGTGAGCAGGGCGAACAGGTAGGGAATGAGGAAGGCGCCGCCGCCGGACTCGTAGGCCACGTAGGGGAAACGCCAGATGTTGCCGAGTCCCACTGCGGACCCGATGGCGGCGAAGATGAAGAGCATCCGCGAGTTGAATGTGTCGCGGGTGACCTTCACCTCCGCGCCGTCGCTGGTATCGGACATGATGGAAGTCCTTCTTGTCGGTGAACGTCAGAATTGCTGGACCAACAGTAGCCCCACAGTGAACTGGCAGGAAAGGGGGAGGGGTCAGCAGGTGGGGTGGTACCGGTTAGGATGGTTCCCGTGTCTCTTACTCTCGGAATCGTCGGACTGCCCAACGTCGGCAAGTCCACCCTGTTCAATGCTCTGACCCGCAACGACGTGCTCGCCGCGAACTACCCCTTCGCGACCATCGAGCCGAACGAGGGGATGGTGGAGCTTCCGGACCCGCGACTGACGCGGCTGTCCGAGATCTACGGTTCCGAGCGGATCCTCCCGGCGACGGTGACCTTCGTCGACATCGCCGGCATCGTGAAGGGTGCCTCGGAGGGCGAGGGTATGGGCAACGCCTTCCTCGCCAACATCCGTGACGCCGACGCGGTCTGTGAGGTCGTCCGTGTGTTCTCCGACGACAACGTCATCCACGTCGACGGTCGCGTCGACCCGGAGGCGGACATCGCGGTTATCGAGACCGAGCTGATCCTCGCCGACCTGCAGACCATCGAGAAGGCCCTCCCGCGGCTGCAGAAGGAAGGACGCAAGGACAAGGAGAAGGCGGAGGAGGCCGTCGCCGCCGAGGCCGCGCAGAAGATCCTCGAGGACGGTCGGACGCTGTCGTCCGCTGCGAAGAAGGGGGAGATCGACCTCGCCCCGATCCGCGACCTCCACCTCATGTCCGCCAAGCCTTTCCTCTACGTCTTCAACTCCGATGAAGGCGTGCTGACCGACGAGGCGAAGAAGCAGGAGCTGCGCGACCTGGTCGGCCCGGCCGACGCCGTCTTCCTGGATGCCGCGACCGAGTCCGAGCTGCTGGAGCTCGACGATGACGAGGCCGCCGAGCTGCTGGCCTCCGTCGGCCAGGATGAGCCGGGTCTGGCGACACTGGCGAAGGCAGGTTTCAACACCCTGGGTCTGCAGACCTACCTCACCGCCGGCCCGAAGGAGTCCCGCGCCTGGACCATCCCGCAGGGCGCGACCGCCCCGCAGGCCGCCGGCGTGATCCACACCGACTTCGAGCGTGGCTTCATCAAGGCCGAGATCGTCGGCTTCGACGACCTTGACGAGTACGGCTCCGTCGCCGAGGCCCGCACCCACGGCAAGGTCCGCCAGGAAGGAAAGGACTACGTCATGCAGGACGGCGACGTCGTGGAGTTCAAGTTCAACGTGTGATCTCCGATACTCCGGGCAGTGTCCGACCTGACCTGCCGAGCCCCGCTACGACCCGCCGTACCCCGCGATGTTCGCGCTTCCAGGGTGAACTGTGGTTGAATCCTTAGCCATGTTCAGATGAAGTGCGCAGCGGTGCACGGTGACTAAGCGGAAGGTGCTCTAGTGAGTGGTCGGGTCAGAGATACAGCGCAGAGGGTCTGGTCCATCACCGACCGAGTCCTCCTCTACATCCTGATCTGGGCGGGCTTCACGTTGCTGGCCGCGGCCATCAGCATCCGTTTCTACTGGGGGCCCATCACGGTCGACCAGATGATGCTGAATCTCGTCTCCGTCCAGGGGGAGGGCGGAGGTGGCACGATGGTATTGATCTGCATCCTCGGCATCGGCGTCCTTCCTGTACTGCTCACGGCCGGTATCGCATACTGGCGATTCCGGATAAGGCGGAAGCGGCGGGCCTCCGCCGTCACTGTGGACGCCGCCGTCGTCGACTCCGGGACTTCCGATGGTCCGACCCCTCCCGCCGAGGATGAGACCGAGCCCCTCCGCCGCTCGTGGGCGAAGGTCTGGTTCGCCCGGACAGTCTCCCTGGTCATGGTGGCGGCCCTTGTGACCACCGGAACCGTCATGTTCGGCAATTCCGTCCACTTCGTGGACTACGTGCGGTCGGTGAACTCCGCGTACGCCGTCGACGACTACTACGAGACGCCTGTCGTCGCCTCTGCCGAGAAGAAACGCAATCTGGTGATGATCTACCTCGAGTCCGGGGAGGAGACCTTGTCGGACACCACCCTGTTCGACAAGGACCCCTTCGTCCCGCTCAAGGAAGCCACCCCGGCGGAGGACGGTTGGCAACAGGTCGAGGGTCTCCGCCAGTACGAGGGCGGTGGATGGACCATGGCGGGTATCTCCGGTACCCAGTGCGGTGTCCCGCTCAAGGGCAGCGGCCTTCTCACCGGGAAGTCCGGGCTGAACTCTCTGGGCGGAGAGCTGGACAGCTACCTCGGTGGACTTACCTGCGTCGGAGACATTCTGTCGGAACAGGGGTACCGGAACGTCTTCATGGGCGGGGCCGAGGAGTCCTTCGCGGCCAAGGACCGGTACTTCCTGAGTCACGGCTATGACGAGTTCTACGGCCTGAACCACTGGAAGGAGCTCGGCGAGCCGGCGGACCAGATCCGTAGCGACTGGGGCCTCAGCGACAAGCGGCTCATGGAGCGGGCGAAGGACCAGGTCGACACCCTGCATGCTGAATCCGAGCGGACCGGGGACCCCTTCAACCTCACCATGTTGACCGTGGACACCCACGAGCCGGCACACCTCTACGACTACTGCCCCCAGGACACGGAGAGTGAGGTCACCTCCATGTTCAACTGCTCGATGACCCAGGTCGCGGGCTTCATCGACCACCTGGAGGCCCAGGGGTACCTGGACGATACCGCCGTGGTGATCATGGGGGACCATCTCAAGCACATGGGGGCCAGCAACGCCTTCCACGAGCAGCTCGACGACAACCCGAACCGCACCATCTTCAACCGTTTCTGGATCCCCGGCGACGACCGTCGGACGTCGACGATGCAGGGCGGCGTGGACCAGTTGAATATGATGCCGACCATTCTGGAGGCGGCCGGAATCGAGTTGGCCGACCGTCAGGGAGGACTGGGCGTCTCCGCATTCACAGTGGACATTCCCCGGGAATCTGCGCAGCGACTTGAACCGGACGCCTACAACGAGTTGCTGAATTCCCGGTCGACCGACTTCTACAATGACGCCTGGGACGGGCAGGAACTCAAGAAGAAATAGGCGGGACCGCCGGGCGGTTATGCTGAGTCAGTACCGCACGCCGATGATCGGAGGGTCGACAATGGGCAGGAACTACGAGCCCTTCGACTATGTGATCACCAAGTCCGGGGATGTGCGGATATTCCGGGGAGGACGTGAGGTGGTCACCGTGCGTGGGCGGGCTGCCTCGGCGTTGGGCGCCAGACTCGGACGAGGGGAGGAGTCCGATCAGGCGGCTCTCCAACGGGTCACCGGCAACTACAAGCGTGGCAATGAACGTCGCTAACCGGCGCTGACTAGATTGGGGACCGTGAACTCGACTCCTGACGAACCCACCACCGCTGAAGATCTCATGAGCTCGCGCTTCCGTGCCTTCAGGGACGCGGACGCTGACTGGCTGCTCCATACCTGGCACCCGTCCACCCGACCGGAGTCGCTCGACCTGAGTGACAATCCGACCTGGCGCGGTCTCCAGATCGTCGACACCGTCGCCGGCGGGCCGGAGGACATCACCGGCATCGTCGAGTTCCGGGCGACCTACCGCGAACCCGGCGGGGGAGTCGGTGTGCAGGAGGAGCGTTCGCGCTTCGTCAGGGAGGACGGCCGCTGGTTCTACGTCGACGGAGTCGTCAGCTGAGCCCGGCGTCCTCGTCCCGTAGCCGCGGTTCGACCCTGTTCTCCGGGATGTACCCGGCCTTGTCTGTGTAGAAGTCACGGATGGCCCCCATGTCTGCCGCAACAGCGCCGGTGAGGTCGATCGTGGGGCCCAGTCCGGTGGTCATCGTCGTGCGGTCGACATAGCCGAGCGTCACCGGAAGTCCGGTCTCCCGGGCGATCCGGTAGAACCCGGATTTCCAGTGGGTGTGCCCGCTGCGGGTGCCGTCCGGGGTGACCACGAGACCGAAGGTCTCACCGGAGCGGAGACGGTCGACGAGATCATCGACCAGTCCGTCCGGGTGGGCCCGGTCGACGGGGATGCCACCGAGGGCCCGCATCACAGCGCCCTTCCAACCTTTCCAGCCCGTGAAGAGGCTGTCCTTCCCCAGCCAGTGGACGTTCATGTCGAGTCGCCAGGCGATACCGAGCATGAGGATGAAATCCCAGTTCGAGGTGTGCGGGGCGCCGATGAGGACTGTGGGTCGGTTCGGGGCAGGCAGGGTGTCCAACGTCCAGGGGCTGAACTTCCAGAACACACGGGCGACGAGGCGACGGATCATTTCCCCCACAGTAGGTGAATGTCCGTCATCGCCGGTGACAAGGTCTGGTCAGCAGCCCTTCGGCCCGCAGGCCTCGGCGTTCTGCGCCCCGTCGACAGAGAGGAAGGACGGCGTCCCGGGGTGGGACGCCGCCCACGCCTGTTCCAGGGCCCGTGTGAAGACCTCGGTCGGCTGTGCACCGGGCACCGCCCACCGCATGTCCAGCACGAAGGTCGGAACGGAGTTCAGCCCGAGGGACGCAGCCTTCCGCACATCCTCTTCGACCGCCGCGATGCGTGACCCGTAGGTGAGCTCCGACAGGACCTCCGAGGTGTCCAGACCCGCCTCGGTGGCCAGGCGGACGAGGGTGTCGGCGTCACCGATATCTTCACCGTGCTCGAAATGTGCGGCGAACAGTGACTCCTCCAGATGCTCCACCGCGGCGGTGTCCCCGGACTCCCTCGCCAGCTGGATGACCTGGTGGGCCCGTAGGGAGTTCGCGACGACGAGGCTGTCGAAGTCGTAGGTCAGGCCTTCACCGGCACCCTGCTCGGCGACATGGCCGACCATCGCACGGACCTGCTCCACCGGCATTCCCTTGGTCTCGGCGAGATACTGCGCTTCACTGCGGTCGTCATGGTCGGGGAGTGACGGGTCGAGCTGGTAGGAATGCCAGGTCACCGTCACCTCGTCACGGTGGGGGAAGGCGGCAAGCGCACGCTCGAACCGGCGTTTGCCGATCCAGCACCAGGGGCAGGCGACGTCGGACCAGATATCGATGTTCACTCCCGGTGCAACCCGCCGCGGGGCCCTGACATTCCCTGACATTCCCTGACATTCCCCGACATTCCCGGTTCATTCACTCACCGAAGGTTTTCAGCGACTACGGTGGATGGGGATGAAGCTGATCAGCTACAACCTCCACCACAACAACGCGGCCACCGAGCTGGCACCTTTGGCGGCCCTCCATGATCCGGATGCGCTGTGCCTGCAGGAGGCGGACACCGAGACTCTTCCCACCAGGATCGGTGACCTGGAACTGGTCCAGTCCACCTCGGGAAGCCGCCTCGGTCTGGCGGTCTACCTGCGGACCAGTCGCTTCGACCCCCGGTCGTTGCTCACTGTCCCGCTGGAGAAGTCACTGCACGACCTGGTGATGAAGCCCGGCGAGGAGCGGCTCGCCACAGTGCGAGCCCATGACGTCGTCCACGGCGGTGAGGTGCTCATCTCCTCCTTCCACGCGGCCCCGTTGACCGCCAGTAATTCGCTGCGACGCCAGCAGATCCGCACGGCCTTCTCCGCACTGCACGACCTCGGCCCCGGCCTGCCGTCGATGATGGTCGGTGACTTCAACTACCCGGTCTTCCAGGCCGGTCTGGCCAGACATGTCGGCTCCTACGGCTACGACCTCTCCAGCAGCGACACCTTCACCTACCGCAGCTACGGTGTGCTGCGGGGACGCTACGACCTGGCCATGTCCCGCGGCTACATCGACCCCACGGTCACCTCGCTGCCTCAGGACGGTTCCGACCACCTGCCGATCCTCGTGGAGACCGCACTTGAACCGGTGCAGGAGGCCGCACCGGGCGAATTGGAGACCGTCCCCAAGACCCTCGTCGTGCCGACCGGTCGGCGCTACCGTCAGCGGCGCGTCAAGCTGATCTGATCCGGCGGACTGCCCGGGCCACCAGACCGACCACGACCAGGACCACGGAACCGACCAGGAAGCCGACGACGGCCGAGCAACCGGTCTCCACCAGCCACTGCACCGCACCGCCGGCGGAGGCGACCGTATCCTCCAGGTGGTGGACGATATCGTGCGGCAGATGCCAGCCGAGTTCATCGGTGCCGGTGACGAGGATGTGTCCACCCACCCACAGCATCGCCGCGGTGCCGACCACCGACAGGGTGGCGAGGATCTTCGGCATACCCGCGACCATCCCCCGGCCGGCATTCTGGATCAGCCCGGTGCGTCCGGCATCCCCGGAGGCCAGACGCAGCCCGACGTCGTCCATCTTCACCAGCAGCCCCACCACGCCGTAGACACAGACGGTGATGACGAGGGCCGCGACGACGAGGATCGCGGCGCGTTCGAGGAACGGCTTGTCCGTCACCTCGTTGAGTGAGATGACCATGATCTCCGCCGAGAGGATGAGGTCGGTCATCACCGCCCCCTTGACCAGTGAGGCCTCGTCATCAGGCCCCTTGTCCACCGCAGCGGCATCGCGGCCACCGTGCCGGTGGCCGCCCCGTCGGGCGGCGACGGCGTGCCAGATCTTCTCCGCGCCCTCGAAGGAGAGGTAGGTACCGCCGACCATGAGGATCGGGGTGAGTGCCCACGGGGCCAGCCAACTCAGCAGCAGAGCGATGGGAAGGATGATGATGATCTTGTTGACCAGGGAGCCCTTGGTGATCTTCCAGACGATCGGGAGTTCCCGGGCCGGCGTCGCCCCCTGGACGAAGCCGGGGGCGACCGCTGCGTCATCGACGACGACTGCCGCGGCCTTCGAGGAGGTGGACGCCGCGGTACTGGCGACATCTCGGGTGGCGACGGCGGCCTTTTTCGCGATGAGGGCGACGTCGTCGAGGAGGGCGAACAGGCCACCGGCCATGGAATGTCCTTACGGGGGTAGGGGCGGGAAACTAGCTCAGTCTAGCGCCGGTCAGGCGCCGAGGAACTCCATGATCCTGTTCCACTGCCGGTCGGTCTGCACCAGGCCGTCGTAGTAGGAGGCTTTGAGCTTGTCGAGGTTGCGCTCGGTGTTCGAGATCCGCATCTCATCGGGGAAGAACAGCAGGGCACGGCCCTGCTTCTCCAGCTCGAGGAGTCGCTGCTTCGTCGCGTTGTAGAGGGCGGGGCGGGCCAGTACGGCCTCGGCGACCGCCGGGTACTTACCGAGCATGCGCCGGATGACCGCCGGGTACTTCACCTCGGGGCGCACGTAGTCGCGCGGGCGGGTGCACAGCACGAGGAACTTCCCGAAACCGTCGGCTTCCGCGGCGTCCACCGGAATGCCACCGGAACCGCTGAGCGCACCGTCGACATAGGGCACGCCGTCGACCTCGGGGGTGTTCATGATCACCGGCAGCGTCGAGGACGCCCGCACCCGCTTGAGCAGGGACTCCAGATCGGTGATGTCCTCGCGGCCCCAGCGCACAGATTCCCCGGTGAGGGCGTTGGTCGCTTCGATCCGGAAGGGCGTCGGGTCATTGAGGAAGGCGTCGAAATCGTAGGGCAGGTCGTTGCCGGGCAGGCCCGAGGTCTCGTAGATGTACTTCGCGTCGAAGTAGCCGTCACCGCGGATGAAGGAACCGATACCGCCGGACGCCGGGGACGCGGTGAACTCCACGAAGCTCTCCCGCGTGCGCTCGGCGTCATGGCCGAGGAAGTTCATGGTGTGTGACGCCCCGGCGGACACACCGCCGATCCAGCCGAAACTCACTCCCCTGACCATGAACTCGTGGACCGTCGCAGCGGTGAAACTGTTGCGGGCACCGCCGCCCTCGCAGACGAGGGCGACATCAGAGGCAGTGAAGGGGAGTTCGGTCATGGCGCCGATGGTAGTCCGTGTCTCATTCGAAGCCGGAGCCACGGGACTCCAGCGCATTCGACAGGTTCAGGTCCAGGTCCTGCAGCACGTCCGCCGGGGCGTCGTCGCCCTTGTTGAACCGCAGGGTGTGACCGGCGCTGCGCGGGCAGGCCACCGCCGCGGCGATCGCGGAGGCGACGGCCTGACGGGGTACAGAGGTCGCCTCGGTGCGTCCGCGGTCCTCCGGGATCAGGGCGATACCGTCGCTGTCCCCGTCGGTCAGCGAGCTGGGGCCCAGGATCGTCCAGTCCAGGGCAGAGTGGCGCAGATGGTCGTCCGCCCGAGCCTTGGCGTCCGCGTAGTAGTGGAAGGGATTGTCGGCGGGGATGCCGTGGTCGTCGTAGGACCCGGCCCAGGAGACCATGATGAAGCGCTCCGTGTCCGATTCCTCGGCGGCGTTCATGGTGCGGACAGCGGCATTCTCGTCGACGGCCCTGGTGCGCTCCGGGTCGCCGCCGCCGGCACCGGCGGACCAGACGACGGTGTCGAAGGGCTGGAGCATTCCGGCGAGGTCGTCGGTACTCATGGTCTCCACATCGGCAACGAGGCCGGCTGCTCCGGCATCCTCCACGTCGTCGATGTGCGCGCGGTTGCGGACCACGGCCGTGACCGAGTTCCCGTCGGCGACGAGCAGGGGGATGGTCAGCAGGGCAACGCGGCCGTGGCCGCCGATGATCACGATGTCGCTCATACGGCCCAGCCTAACGACTGTTCGCCGGTTATGCGGGGGAGAGCGCGCGGATCAGCAGAGTGGAGAGGTCGTCGTTGAGGCAGCCCCGCAGGTTCGGGGCGGCGAGATAGCTGGCGTCCAACTCGTCCGGGGGATAGATCCGCAGGCCGTCGGCGGTGGTGACCGTGCAGCGGTCGCCGTAGTTCTCGGGCTGGGTCACCTGTAGCTGGGCGACGGCGGACGCGCCCGGGGACAGGGGAACGGGGCCGCCGCCGGAACCACTGCCGTCGCGTTCGGCGGGGGCTCCGATCTGGGTCCCGTTGTCGTCCCCGACGAGGCTCACACCCGGGTAGCCGGACACGGTGCAGTCCCGGACGGAGATGTTCCGGAAGTCGAGGGTGAGGTACTGGCTTCCCGCTCCAGCGTCGCCACCGGCCAGGGTGACCTCAAGCTCGGAAGTGTGGCAGCGCGAGTCCGCGGCGTCGCCTCCGCCGGATCCGTCGCCGTCGGATCCTCCCGGCGCAGGTGCTGCGTCAGTGTCGGTGCCGGGGGCGGACGGTGCCGGGATCGGCGTCACCGTGTCCGTGACGGTCGCGCCGGATCCGGCGGATGCCGTGGTGCTCGGGGATTCATCGTCGTCGGAGCCGCAGGCGGTGAGTGCCAGCATGACTGTGCCGGTCAGGACCGCACCGGCAGCCCACCGGCGGTGGGTGCATGTGTTCGGTGCTGAAGTGGTCATACCCCGACGTTAGTCCTGGCGGGTCACCCCTGCAGGCGGGAGATCCGCAGCGTCACCGGTGCGTCATCGCCGGTGCAGCCGGTCAGGCCGTCGACGGTCACGGTGGTGGAATCCTTCTCGTCCGGCGGATAGATCTTCAGCGCGTCCGCCGGCGTGGCGGTGCACTGGTCGCCGTAGACGCCGGGGTTGCTGATCTTCAGGTCGGCGGACGCGGCGTCGCCGGGGGAGAGGGTGATGACCGGAGCTTCGCCCGGGGTGTCCTCACGGTCGGCGGCGGCACCGACCTGGGTGTCGCCGCCGGCGACGAGGCTGACGCCGGGGTAGCCGCTGATCGTGCAGTCACTGTCGGAGGAGTTGGTGAAGATCAGCTGGCGGTAGACGCTGCCCGCCGCGCCGTCGGGGTCACCGACGGAGACGTCCAGGTCTGAGGTGTGGCAGCGGTCGCCGTCGGACCCGGACGAACCGGAGGAACTGCCGTCCGGGGCATCACCGGCGAGTGCGGCCTCGGTCGGGGTGGTGGTGGCACCGTCGGCGGCGTTGTCACTGTCGCTGCTGTCGTTGCTGCAGGCACCGAGGACAACCACGGCGGCGAGGGCGACGGCGGTGACGGCACCGGTGCGGTGTGATGAAAGTGGTGTCCTGATACTCATGGGATCCACAGTAGTCGTGAATTCGGCAGAACGCCCTCCGCTTAAGAGGGGTCGTACTAGCATGTCCGGAGAACGGTGGTGCCGAAACGGCCGAGAAAGTTCGGTCACGGTAACTACCTGCACACCCACAAGGACTTCCAGGAAACAGGAGCATCCATGGCCTTCAACCCCGACTTCGACCTCTTCCAGCTGCCGGAGGAATACCGCGAGCTGCGCTCTGCCATCCGGCAGATCGCCGAGGAGCAGATCGCCCCCCACGCTGCGGAGGTCGACGCCGATGAGCGGTTCCCGGAGGAGGCCCTGAAGGCCCTCAACGAGTCCGGATTCAACGCCGTCCACGTTCCTGACGAGTTCGGTGGCCAGGGTGCTGACTCGCTCGCCGCCGTCATCGTCATCGAGGAGGTCGCCCGTGTCTGCGGTTCCTCCTCCCTCATCCCGGCCGTGAACAAGCTCGGCACCATGGGTCTGATCCTGGCGGGCTCCGACGAGCTCAAGGCGAAGGTCCTGCCGGACATCGCCGAGGGTGGGCTGGCGTCCTACGCCCTCACCGAGCGTGAGGCGGGGTCGGACGCCGGCGGCATGAAGACCAAGGCTGTCCGTGACGGCGACGAGTGGGTCCTCAACGGCTCCAAGTGCTTCATCACCAACGGCTCCCGTGCCACCTGGGTCACCGTCATGGCCGTCACCGATCCGGAGGCCGGCTCCCGCGGCATCTCCGCGTTCATGGTCCACAAGGATGACCCGGGATTCCGCGTCGGCGGCCTGGAGCACAAGCTCGGCATCAAGGGTTCCCCGACCGCGGAGCTGTACTTCGAGGACTGCCGTATCCCGGCCGACCGCATGATCGGCGAGGAGGGCACCGGCTTCAAGACCGCCCTGCAGACCCTCGACCACACCCGTCCGACCATCGGTGCCCAGGCGCTCGGTATCGCCCAGGGCGCTTTCGACGCCGCCGTGGAGTACGTCAAGGAGCGCAAGCAGTTCGGTAAGCCGATCGCTGCTTTCCAGAACACCCAGTTCACCCTGGCGGACATGAAGATGAAGATCGACGCCGCCCGGCTGATGATCTACACCGCCGCCTCCAACGCCGAGCGTGGTGTCGCCGAGGACGGTGGGAAGCTCGGCCTCATGGCCGCCGGCTCGAAGGCCTTCGCCTCCGACATCGCCATGGAGGTCACCCTCGACGCCATCCAGCTGCTCGGTGGCTACGGCTACACCCGTGACTTCCCGGTCGAGCGCATGATGCGCGACGCCAAGATCACCCAGATCTACGAGGGCACCAACCAGATCTGCCGTATGGTCATGGGGCGCCAGATCCTCACGTAGAGGTCAAGGGCGGGTTTCACTGTCCTCGTCGCCGCCGGCGGCACAACAGACCCGGGAGATCTGCCACCCCTCAGGTCAATTTTCTCGGCCTGGATCGACCTGAGGGGTGGCAGATTTCCGGGACGGGGGCGATCGCGGGTGCGTCATGAGAAGCGTCTCCGCGTCATGAGAAAACCGCCCGCGGTTCAACGGCACTTTGCGCGGGAGACTCATGACGCTGGGGCGAAACCCATGACGCCGACGTCAATGGTGGGGCAGGTCATCTCTCTGGCGGGGCCAGCCGGACGTCAGATACTCTCCTCGCCGGGGCGAGGGTCACCCTGTCCGGGTCTGCCCAGGACAACTCGATCCCGATGTTGCTCAGCCACCGTTCCACTGACCCCTCGGAAACCATTCCGGTGATGAGTTCCTGGGCGGACGACAGTGCGCGGTGGGTCGTCTCAGCGTCCAGGAGTCCGGCCGTCAATGCGTCTCCCAGCTCGTCGAGGTCGAGGAGCTCCCAGCGTCCTCCCGCGTAGGTGACGAGGTCGATGTAGAGGTCCGTGGTCCGCCACACGGTGTCGTCGGTAGATGCCGGTGGGTCGACGAGGGCGATGTCGACGTACAGCTCCTGGCCGGGGTAGGGACCGTGCCCGGTGCCGTTGCGGAAGTGGAAGCGGTTGACCCTCAGATCGAGTGCGGGCAGCAGCCAGCTCTCCAGGTATCCGAAGCGGGGATGGTCGGAGGGGCGTGCCATGTAGAGCGCGGCGGAGTCGCCGTCCCAGCGGTCCACCGGCCGGGTGAAGCCCTTCGGGTCGATGTTGACATTGGACGCTGTGTCGAAGGTCTCCACCTTCGGAGGGTGCGCACCGTTCATGACCGCGGTTCTACCACGGTGGAACGCACCCGGCCAGGGGTGTGACTGCCCTACGCGACCTGGGTCAGCCCGACGGTCGGCGCGAACTCACAGTTCGCGGGGCCGGATTCCTCGTCGGTGGTGATGCCACCACTTAGTACGGCGACGACCGGGCCGGAGCCGGTGTCCGCGAAGCCGTTGACGGTACCCGGACCGTCGGCGTTGATGCCGGTGGGCGTCAGCGGGGTCTGTCCCATCCGGCCGTTGGCGACATTGAGCCAGTGGACCTGCATGGCGGTGGACTGGTTCGCGGCAGCCGGTCCGGTGCCCAGCGCGGTGAAGATGAAGCCGGTCTGGCCTGCGCCCACGCCGGGGAGCGGGAGGGCGGCCGGGCCGGGCACGGCGATTGCGGTGCCGACGGCGTTCGAGGTGCCGCCGATGCAGTTGGTGGCGACGGTCGGCCAGCCGAACTGGGTGAAGACCGGACCGTTCTCGGGCAGGTCGACGCCGGGTTCGCCGTCGCCGCGGAAGAAGCTGATGACACGCAGGAGCGTGCCGCTGACCTCTTCCGGCATGCCGGGCTGGTTGGCGAAGTTCTCGAGCTGGTTGAGGATTTCAGGGCTCGGGCGTCCCAGGCTGTCCACCGGCGCGGCAGGGAAGACGGGGAGGTTCTGGGCGGAGGCGGACGGGGTCATGGCCATGGGCACGGCGAGGGCCGTCGCTGCGGCAAGAAGTGCTGCAGTCAGGCGGCGGGGACGTCGGGTGGGATGCACGTGGAGCCTTTCGAAAACCTCATGAGTCACATTTATCACTACAGTAACATTAGTCACGCGAAACGGGCGCGCTTCTGTCTGATGAGAAGAATAACGGGAAGAGCGGGTACTCTGTACCCCCGTCCGCATGTCGGGACCGCCGATATGCCTCAATGCTGTTTCTCCCGCTCTATAAGGAAGACCTGGATCTGTGTCACTGACTGAATTCCGTAATGTCGCCATCGTCGCGCACGTCGACCACGGCAAGACCACCCTCGTGGACGCCATGCTGCGCCAGTCGGGCGTTTTCGACCCGCACGCGCAGGTTGAGGACCGTGTCATGGACTCCGGTGACCTGGAGAAGGAAAAGGGCATCACCATCCTCGCCAAGAACACCGCCATCCGGCGCGCTGGCCAGGGCAAGGACGGCTCCGACCTCATCATCAACGTCATCGACACCCCGGGTCACGCCGACTTCGGCGGCGAGGTCGAGCGTGCGCTGTCCATGGTCGACGGTGTCGTCCTGCTGATCGACGCCTCCGAGGGTCCGCTGCCGCAGACCCGCTTCGTGCTCGGCAAGGCCCTCGAGGCCAAGATGCCGGTCATCATCTGCGTCAACAAGACCGACCGCCCCGACGCCCGCATCGACGAGGTCGTCTCCGAGGCCCAGGACCTGCTCCTCGAGCTGGCGTCCGCCCTCGACGACCCGGAGGCCGCCGAGGCCGCCGAGACCCTCCTCGATCTCCCGGTCATCTACACCTCCGGTCGCGCCGGCAAGGCCTCCACCGAGAACCCGGGCAACGGCAACATCCCGGACGCCGAGGACCTCCAGTCCCTCTTCGACGTCATCTACGACGTCCTCCCGGAGCCCTCCGCCGAGCACGACGCCCCGCTGCAGGCCCACGTCACCAACCTGGACTCCTCCAACTTCCTCGGCCGCATCGGCCTGGTCCGCGTCTTCGCCGGTTCCCTGCACAAGGGCCAGCAGGTCGCCTGGATCCACTACGACGAGAACGGTGAGGAGCACGTCAAGAACGTCAAGATCTCCGAGCTGCTCCGCACCGTCGGCGTGGACCGCGTCGCCACCGACGAGGTCATTGCCGGTGACATCGCCGCCATCTCCGGTATCGAGGACGTCATGATCGGTGACACCCTCGCCGACCCGGAGCACCCGGTGGCCCTGCCCCGCATCACCGTCGACGAGCCGGCCATCTCCATGACCATCGGTGTGAACACCTCCCCGATGGCAGGCCGCTCCGGCAACCAGCTCACCGCCCGCGTGGTCAAGAACCGCCTGGACCAGGAGCTCATCGGTAACGTCTCCATCAAGGTCCTGCCGACCGAGCGTCCTGACGCCTGGGAGGTCCAGGGTCGTGGCGAGATGGCGTTGTCCATCCTCGTCGAGACCATGCGTCGCGAAGGTTTCGAGCTCACCGTCGGTAAGCCGCAGGTCGTCACCAAGACGGTCGACGGCAAGCTGCAGGAGCCCTGGGAGCACATGATCATCGACGCTCCCGAGGAGCACCTCGGTGCCATCACCCAGCTCATGGCCGCCCGTAAGGGCCGCATGGAGGGCATGGACAACACCGGCAACGGCTGGATCCGGATGACCTTCCTGGTCCCGGCCCGTGGCCTCATCGGCTTCCGCACCATCTTCATGACGGAGACCCGCGGCACCGGTATCGCCAACAGCTACTCCGCCGGTTACGACGCCTGGGCCGGCGAGATCAAGGACCGTCCGAACGGTTCCCTGGTCGCCGACCGCACCGGCCAGATCACCGCCTACGCGCTGACCCAGCTGGCTGACCGCGGTTCGTTCTTCGTCGAGCCGGGTACCGAGACCTACGAAGGAATGGTCGTCGGCCAGAACAACCGCGACGAGGACATGGACATCAACATCACCAAGGAGAAGAAGCTCACGAACATGCGTTCCGCCACCGCGGACGCGACCGTGACGCTGGCCAAGGCCCGCAACCTCTCCCTGGATGAGGCCATGGAGTTCTGTGGCCACGACGAGTGCGTCGAGGTCACCCCCGACGCCATCCGCGTCCGTAAGTCTATCCTCGGTGCCACCGAGCGTGGTCGTGCGGCGTCCCGCGCGAAGCAGCGCGACAAGAAGTGATCGAGATCCGGTAGTCGCCCCTGTCAGAAGGGGCACTGGTGAGAGGAGCCGTCGGGAGTGGTAGAGAACAGTCGCCCCCGGCGGCTTCCCGCTGTCATGGCGGCGCTCAGTGCCGCGGGGTTGGTCGGGGCGGTCCTCGTCGGCTGTCAGGCGCGTCCCTCGGACGCGCCGACCGTCGCTGCACCCCAGACCGCCAGCACCACCCAGGAAGAGACCGAGGAGCCGGGCACGGTGCCCGATGAGCTCCGGACCGTCACGGTCGGTCTGGACAGTATCCCCGGCGACCTCAACCCCCACCTCATCGGCTCACGGTCTCTGGCGACCAGCGTCGTCGCCCAGCTGACCCTGCCCAGCGCCTTCACCGTGCCCGCCGGCAGCGCCTCCGGTGCCCGGACCGAGCGCAACACCGACCTGCTGGAGTCCGTGAAGGTCACCGAGGGGACCGAGGTGGCGCCGACCAAGGTCCGCTACGTGCTGCGTCCCGATGCCCAGTGGTCGGACGGGACGCCGGTCACCGGTGCAGACTTCGACTACCTCCACCAGCAGATCACCGGACGCTCCGGTGTGGTGGACCCGGCCGGCTACGCGATGATCGACAAGCTCTCGGTCTCCGCGGGAGGACGCACGGTCGACGTGACCTTCACCGGACCTGACCCTGACTGGCGGGAGCTTTTCGCCGACCTGCTGCCGAGCCACATCTACCGCACCGAGGACCGCAGTTTCGACTCGATGATGTCCGGTGTGCCCGCGGCGTCCGGCGGGATATTCCGGGTCCGCGGGGTAGACACCGCCCGTGGTGAAATCCGCCTGGACCGTAATCAGCGGTACTGGGGGGAGACGCCCGCACGTACTGACAGCATCGTGCTCTCGGCGGTGCCGGATTCCCGCACCGCCACCCAGATGCTGCGGACCGGTCAACTGCAGATGCTGTTGACCGGGGAGCAGGGGGTGACCACCGAGTCGTTGGCCGCTGTACCGGGCCTGCGCGTCCGGGAGATGACGCGGCGTCCTGACCTGGTCATGACCCTGAACACCACCGCTCCGCGGATGGCCTCGCTGACCAACCGCACCCGGGTGACCGACGCGCTCGACGCCGATGCCCTGGCCCGCATCCTCACCCAGGATCCCTCCGCGACGGCGCCGGGAACCGGCGTCGCCGCCGATGACGGCGAGACCGGCAGTACGGGCCGCGACGGCTCCCCGGCAACTCCCGCCCTGCCGACGGTGGGCGGTGAGCTCACCCCGTTACGGATCGGGGCGGACAGCGGGGACGCCACGGCGGTCGAGGCCGCCCGACGCGTCGTCGACCAGCTCACCGCTGCAGGCATCGCCGCTGAGCCGGTCATCCGCCCCTCGGCCGACCTCTACGGATCCTTCCTCCCCGCCGGGGAGGTGGACGCCGTCATCGCCTGGCAGGAGACCCCGGAGACTCTCAGCGAGCTGCGCAGCCGCTACGGCTGTGACACCACGGACCGCTCAGTGTCGAGGCCGTCCACCGGACTGCCCTCGGTGACCGCCGTGCCGACCTCGGAGTCGCAGTCCACGGAACCCACGGAAACCACGGCAGCGACTGAATCGACGGAATCGACGGAGACTCTGGAACCCACTGAATCCGGGGAGCCCACCGAATCCGCTACCGAGGGGGAGGACGCCGCCACCACCGGCCGCACCGTCAACACCTCGGGCCTGTGTTCGGCCGAGATCGACGGCATCATCGACGCCGCACTGCTCTCGGTGGAGGGCCTGTCCGAGGACGGGGTCAGCTCCCTAGTCGACGCCACCGTGGAGCGGGTCTCCGATGCCGTCGCCGAGCAGCGGATCGACGTGCCGCTGACCAGGGACCGTCGGGTCATCGCCGCCGGGCGCGACCTCGTCGGCCCGGAGCCCCGACTGGCGGACTGGCCGCTCGACCGGGACACCGGCCCGTTGGCCTCCGCCGCCACCTGGCGACGCGCCGAAGAGACGTCCGCGTCCTCGTCGCCCACGTCCCCGACGGCCGCGGCGCCCACGACCTCAACCACCACTGACGAAGAAGACGACTGATGACCGACCAGAACCTGCAGGGCCTGCGTGTGCTCGCCGTGCACGCCCACCCAGACGACGAGTCCCTGTGGACCGGCCTCGCGCTGACCCACTGGGCCCGACGCGGTGCCGAGGTCACCGTGGTGACCTGTACCCTCGGTGAAGAGGGTGAGGTCATCGGGGACAAGTACCAGGGCCTCGTCGCCGACCGTTCCGGACTGCTCGGCGGCTACCGCATCGCCGAACTCCAGCGCGCCCTGGCGGCGCTGGGCGTCAACCACGACGGGACCACCGGGTCCGCCAGGCCCCGCTTCCTCGGCGGCGTCGCACACTGGCGGGACTCGGGCATGGCGGGTACCCCGCCGGCCGATCATCCCCGTGCCTTCGTGCGTTCCGGGGACGCCGCCGTCGATGCCCTGCGTGCCGAGATCGTCGCACTGCGTCCGCATGTCGTCGTCACCTACGGACCCGACGGCGGCTACGGCCACCCCGACCACATCCGTGCCCATGAGATCACCCACGCCGCGGTCGCCGCACAGGCGGACGCGGGGGAGTGGACCCCGGCGAGGATCTGGTGGTGCGTCACCGAGGCCGAGAAACTCGAGGCCGGCCTGACGGAACTGCGTGCAGCGGGCGAACCCCCGGCAGACTGGCGGTGGCCGCTCGACGGCGAGCTGGCCAGCGTCCCGGCGTCCTCGGTGGACGCCCGCGTCCTCGGCAACGCCGAGGACCTCGCGGCGAAGCAGGCGGCCATGGTCGCCCACGCCACCCAGCTCTGGGTCGCCGACGGTTCCGCCGGCGATGTCATCGACACTCCCCGGACCAGCTCAGACGGCGCTCCGGTGCCGTTCTGTCTGTCCAACCTCATCACCCAGCCGCTCCTCGGCACGGAGAGTTTCACGCTGGGCGAACGGCGGGACGGCGAGTCTGGACTTTCGGGCGAAACACTGGACAGACTAGACTGTCTATTCGCTGAAGGGAGGTAGCCGATGTACACCACAGACGAACCCCACTGGGGTGATCCGGAACGCCGTCAGGTACGCCGGGACACGACCCGCGCCGAACGTAGGGCGGGGATCATCTGGTTGTGCGTCGGGGCACTGGCCGCGGTTCTGCTCGCGGCCCTCTACCTCGGCTCCAGGATCACGGTCGGAGACACCGCCGTGCCCTTCCCGTGGCCGCTGGTGGCCACACCGTGGTTCCTGGTGGTGCTGACGAAGACGGCACTGCTGTGGACCGACAACCGCTCCCTTGCGGCCGCCCCGATGTGGACCTGGCTGGCGGGGTACCTGATCCTCGTGTTCTGGCCCGCCATCCCCGGTCTCGGCGGAGACACCATCCTGGGTGGTTCCCTGACCACCCTGCTTCTCCTGCCGCTCGGACTGGCCGGCGGCGGTTGGGCATTGCTGCGGTTGAAGTGACAAGATGAGATCTGCCCGAAGCAGTACTGACGACCTGCGGAGGGCGATCGTGACGAGTTTCCCAGAAAGTGACAATCAATGACCTACGTAATCGCGCAGCCCTGCGTCGATGTGATGGACCGGGCCTGTGTGGAGGAATGCCCCGTCGACTGCATCTACGAGGGCAAGCGATCGCTGTACATCCACCCCGACGAGTGCGTGGACTGCGGCGCCTGCGAACCGGTGTGCCCGACCGAGGCCATCTTCTACGAGGACGACCTCCCCGACGAGTGGGAGGACTACATCGACTTCAACACCGCGTTCTTCGACGATCTCGGTGACCCGGGCGGAGCCGCCAAGCTCGGCCCGCAGGACTTCGATCCCGAGGGCATCAAGAACATGCCGCCCCAGAACCAGGACTAGAAGGAACTCCACCGATGACCGACGCAGCGCGACCCCGCCGACGCACCCTCTCCGCCGAACTCCCCGATTTCCCGTGGGACTCCCTCGAGGGGGCGAAGGCGACAGCGGCCGCGCATCCCGACGGCATCATCAACCTGTCGGTCGGTACCCCGGTAGACCCGGTCGCGCCCTCGATCCAGCTGGCCCTGTCGCTGAACGCCGGCGAGCCGGGCTACCCGCAGACCATCGGCACCCCGGAGCTCCGGGCCGCTGTCGTGGCGGCCATGGAGCGACGCTTCGGCGTCCCCGGCGTGGAGACCGCACAGGTCCTGCCTGTCGTCGGAACCAAGGAAGCCATCGCCTGGCTGCCCTTCATCCTCGGTGTGGTCCCCGGCCAGACCGTGGTGATCCCCGAGCTCGCGTACCCGACCTACGAGGTCGGGGCGAAGATCGCCGGGGCGGACGTCCTGCGCAGTGATTCGCTGCTCAAGATCGGCCCGGCCACTCCGGCGATGATCTTCCTCAACTCCCCGGCGAATCCGCACGGCAAGGTGCTCGGAGTCGACCATCTCCGCAAGTTCGTCGAGTTCGCCCGCGAACGCGACGTCATCGTCGTCTCCGATGAGTGCTACCTGGGTCTCGGCTGGAACGGGGCTGAAGAGGATGCACCGGTCTCCATCCTGGATCCCCGGGTCTGCGACGGGGACTTCACGAACCTCATCGCGGTCCACTCCCTGTCGAAGACCTCGAACCTGGCGTCCTACCGTGCCGGTTTCCTCGTCGGCGACACGGACCTCATCGCCGAGGCCCTCGCGGTGCGGAAGAACGCCGGCCTCATGATGCCCGGACCGATCCAGGCCGCCACCGTCGCGGCCCTCGAGGACGATGACCAGGAGACCCTGCAGAAGACCCGCTACCGGCAGCGTCGTGCACTGCTCGCCGCAGCGGTCGAGGACGCGGGCCTGCGTATCGACGATTCCGAGGGCGGCCTCTACCTGTGGGCCACCGAGGACCGGCCCTGCCGAGAGACCGTGGACCGCCTCGCGGCACTCGGCATCCTCGTCGCTCCCGGTGACTTCTACGGCCCCGCGGGAGCGCAGCACGTGCGTATCGGCCTCACCGCCACGGACGAGGACATCGCGAAGGCCGCCCAGCGGCTCAGCACGCTGGAGCAGTAGATACCGGTTCTCCGGCCCCCCGTTCCGCTCAGAAGTCCTCACCATTCGGGGTGCACCCCGAATGGTGAGGACTTCTGTGTCCCGACCACCCGGAGGCGGTTCAGGAGGCGACCAGAGTCAGGGTTCAGTTCTTGTGGAGGGCGTCGTTGAGCTCCACGGACCCGGTCGCACGCGGCACGGCCTCGACCGCACCGGTGAGCGAGTTGCGGCGGAAGAGCAGATTGGACGCACCGGAGAGGGTGGCGGCCTTGACGACGTCACCGTCGAAGGCGACCTTCGTGCCGAAGGTGATGTACAGACCGGCCTCGACGACGCAGTCGTCGCCCAGGGAGATGCCGACGCCGGAGTTCGCACCCAGCAGGCAGCGCTTGCCGATGGAGATGACCTGCTTGCCACCACCGGACAGGGTGCCCATGATCGAGGCGCCGCCGCCGACGTCCGAGCCGTCTTCGACGACGACACCGCCGGAGATCCGCCCCTCGACCATGGAGGAGCCGAGCGTGCCGGCGTTGAAGTTCACGAAGCCCTCGTGCATGACGGTCGTGCCCTCGGCGAGGTGGGCGCCGAGGCGGACACGGTCGGCGTCCCCGATGCGCACGCCGGTGGGCACGACGTAGTCGACCATGCGGGGGAACTTGTCGATCGAGTAGACGGTGACCTGGCCGCGGGCCTGCAGCTTCGCGCGGGTGGCCTCGAAGCCTTCGACGGCGCAGGGGCCGAAGTTGGTCCAGACGACGTTGGTGAGCCTGCCGAAGAGGCCGTCGAGGCTACAGCCGTGGGGCTGGATGACGCGCCCGGAGAGAAGGTGCAGACGCAGATAGGCGTCGGCGGAATCGGCCGGGGCGTCGTCGAGGTCGGCGATGGTGGTGTTCACCACGACGCGGTGGACGCCGCGGTCGGCGTCCTCACCCACCAGATGGGACAGGTCGAGCGGGGTGGCGGGGGCGTCACCCAGGCCGAATTCGGGGTACCACACGTCAAGGACGGTGTCGTCAGCGGTCAGGGTCGCGATGCCGGTTCCGTAAGCAGAGGTCATGGCATCACAGTGTACCGGTCAGTTACCGGCGGTCTCGTCAGACCTGTCACGCAGGGCATCGTCGGCGAACCGGTCGTGGTGCCGGGTGACCCAGTACCCGAGCGCGGAGAGCAGGCCGAAGGCGACGACCACCGTGATGACCTGCTGGCGGGCACTCTCGTCGAAGAGCATGAGGACGGTCAGGCCGAGCAGTGCGACGAAGGTGAGGACCGGGAGCGCGGGCCAGAACCACATCTTCAGCTTCAGGGATCCCTCCGCCTTCAGCAGCGGACGCAGCTTGAGTTCGGACAAGACGATCATGAACCAGATGACGAGCAGTGAACCGCCGACCGCGTTGAACAGGATGTTGATGAGGTTCTCCGGTCCCCAGACCTGCAGTCCGACGGAGATGAAGGCGAAGACCAGGGAGCAGATGACGGCGGGGAGCGGGACCTTCTGTGTGGAGAGCTTCCGGAAGACCTTCGGGGCGTTGCCCTGCCAGGAGAAGGAGTACATCAGACGCGAGGTGGCGTAGATCTGCGCGTTGAACGCGGAGAGCAGCGCCAGAACGATGACGATCTCCATGATCCCGACGATCGCGGGGACATCGGCCATGCTGAGCACCCGGGTGAACGGCGAATTGGAGGCGTCCTCCTCGTCGGCGAGATCGGTGTAGTTGATCAGCGTGGTGATCACGGCGACCGAACCCAGGTAGAAGACCATGATGCGCCAGACCACCGCGCTGACCGCGGAGGTGATGGCCTGGGCGGGCTTCTCGGACTCGGCCGCGGCGATGGTCACGATCTCGATACCGCCGAAGGCGAAGGCGACGGCGAGCAGGCCGGCGGAGACGCCGGAGATCCCCTCGGGAGCGAACGGGGTGAGGTTGTCTGTGCCGACGGACTCGTGACCGGGCAGCCAACCAAAGATGAGCAGGGCGCCGATGACGAGGAAGGCGATGATGACGGCCACCTTGACGAAGGAGAACCAGTACTCGAATTCACCGAAACCACGCACGGCGAAGAGGTTCACGACGGTGAAGAGCACCACGCAGACCAGGCCGGGGATCCAGCCTTCCACGCCGAACCACTTACCCATGATCGCGCCGGCGCCGGTGATCTCGGTACCCATCACCATGATGAGCATGAACCAGTACAGCCATCCCAGGGAGAAGCCGGCCCAGCCGCCGAAGGCCTGGCGGGCGTAGGTGGTGAAGGTACCGGAGGCAGGACGGGCGGCGGCCATCTCGCCGAGCATCCGCATGACGAAGACGACGACGATTCCGGCGACGACATAGGAGAGCAGGACAGCCGGTCCGGCCGCCTTGATGCCGACACCGGTGCCGAGGAACAGGCCCGCACCGACGGCGGACCCCAGTCCCATCATCGTCAGGTGACGGGTCTTGAGCCCGTGGCCCAGTTCGCCCCGGGTTTCTTCTGCGGTCGCGGTCTCGGACGCAGGTGATGCTGCGGAACCGCCCAATGAACTACTCATGAACACTCATTCTGGCACAGTGCCTGTGACCCGCTGCACCACTGTCACCTCTACGATGGGGGTCACGATGAACGAAAAGACTGCACAACTCGATCTCACCCTCGATCCGGTGTCACTCACCGCCGCGTTGGTGGACATTCCCAGCCGGTCCCACGAGGAGACCGTGATCGCCGACACCCTGGAGTCCGGACTCGTCCGGCTCGCCCTGCCCGGGGTCACGGTGGACCGCCGGGGGAACACGGTCATCGCCCGGACGCACCGTGGACTGCCCACCCGTGTCATCCTCGCCGGCCACATCGACACCGTTCCGCCGGCGGACAATCTGCCGTCGCGACGGGGTCCGGACGCCGCGGGCGCAGACTGCATCCACGGGCTCGGTTCCGTAGACATGAAGTCCGGGGACGCGGTGTACATCCACGCCTTCGTCACCCTCGCACAGTCAGATGACCTGGCCCAGGACCTCACGCTCGTGCTCTACGACGGTGAGGAGGTCGCCTCGCGCTACAACGGCCTGAAGAAGGTCGCGGACACCGAACCCGGTCTGCTGGCCGGTGACGTCGCCCTGCTCGGTGAACCCTCCGGTGCCGTCATCGAGGCGGGCTGCCAGGGCACACTGCGGCTGAAGGTCACCGCCCACGGCACCCGGGCCCACTCCGCCCGTGCCTGGCTCGGGGACAACGCCGCCCACCGGCTGTCCCCGGTGATCGCCAGGATCGCGTCCTACGAACCCCGCGACGTCGACATCGACGGCTGCCTCTACCGTGAGGGGCTCAACGTGGTGCGACTGGAATCCGGGGTGGCGACCAACACCATCCCGGACGAGGCGTGGCTGTTCGTGAACTTCCGTTTCGCGCCGGACCGGTCGGGGGAGGAGGCCCTGGCGCACACCCTCGACGTCCTGGGCGTCGGCACCCCCGAGGAACCGGCGGACGGGTTCTCCCTGGAGATCGACGACCTGTCCCCGGCCGCCCTGCCCGGACTGCACCGGCCGGCCGCCGCCGCACTGGTCACGGCCACGGGCGGCAATGTCCGGGCGAAATACGGCTGGACCGATGTCGCCCGGTTCTCCGTCCTGGGCATTCCCGCGGTGAACTTCGGCCCCGGTGACCCCGGCCTGTGCCACACCCCGCAGGAGAACTGCCCGGTCGAGATGATCACGACCGTCAGCGACCAGCTCATCAGCTACCTCACCACTCCGCCGGAGATCCCGGCCTGACAGAGAGGACCCACCATGGCTCCGATCAGACCGAACGACCCCTCGTACTTCTACGAGGGACCGGTCATGCGACGCGGCGAAGGCCGACGCATCGCCCCGACCACCACCACAGACCAGCGACTGCTCGGCGAACAGCCGAACTCGGACTGGCTGCACACCGACCCCTGGCGGGTGATGCGTATCCAGTCGGAGTTCGTCGAGGGCTTCGGCGCGCTCGCCGATATCCGCCATGCCGTCACGGTCTGGGGTTCTGCGCGGACCCCGGAGGACCACCCGTGGTACCGGCTGGGCGTGGACACCGGACGCCTGCTCCACGAGGCGGGCTACGCCGTGATCACGGGCGGCGGCCCCGGCCTGATGGAGGCGGCGAACCGTGGCTGCTCCGAGGCCGGCGGCCTGTCCGTGGGCCTGGGCATCGAGCTTCCCCACGAGCAGGGGCTCAACGAGTGGGTCAATCTGGGCCTGAACTTCCGCTACTTCTTCGTCCGCAAGACGATGTTCGTCAAGTACGCCCAGGCGTTCATCTGTCTGCCCGGCGGCTTCGGCACGCTCGACGAACTCTTCGAGGCCCTCGTCCTCGTCCAGACCGGCAAGGTCAGCGAGTTCCCGATCATTCTCGTCGGCACGGACTACTGGGGCGGACTGGTGGACTGGATCCGCTCGCGGATGCTCGACGAGGGGCTCATCAGCGAGTCCGACCCGGACCTGCTGTACGTCACCGACGATCCGGAGGACGCCGTGAACCGGGTGGTCGCCGCCCACGCCGGACGTCGGCTCCGATGACCCTCCGGTGAGGTAGGCTGACCGCCATGTACCTGCTCATCACCGTCATCGCCGCGCTGCTGGTGGGCCTCGTCCTCGTCGCGCTGGTCCAGACCGCATTCGGTCGGCCCGAAGAGGTGGCGGAGAGCACGGACGACAGTGACGGACCCCGCTTCCGGGTGGTGCGTCGCGGCTACGACATCGCCGAGGTCGACTACTACCTCGACACCCTGCAGGACAGGGGCCAGGACAGGAGCACTGCGCAGGAATGAGCACCACGATCCCGACCCTCGCCTCCGGCGCCCCCGCCACGGGCTCAGAGGTCATCGACTGCCGAATCATCGTCCGCGCCACCCCGTCCGCTGTGGTCCGCCCGGCCGCTGACGGCGTCTGGGAGGTTCAAGTCCCGGAACATCCCGTCCCGCTGACCGACCTTGCGGAGCTCCCGGAAGAACCCAGGCTCGGTGACGACGGGTGGCGCGACGCGGGGTCCCGGCTCGTCCGACGACTCACCGACCTGGTCGCCGTCCACCCGGTCAAGGCGAAGCGGCACCTTGTCCAGGTCCACGTCCCGGCGTCCACCACCCGACGCAACCTGCGCAACCTGGCGCAGGGGCTGGTCGGTGCCGGTCATACGCCGCTGGCAGGGGCTCCGGAGGCGGACCTGGCCGTTCCTGCCGTGAGGGACATCCGGATCGCCCTTTCCGCCGTCTCCGGCGACACCGCCTCCGCCGCCGACCGGGAGCTCCGGCTCGGTGCCGAGCTCGGCGCCGCCGCCGCACTGGCCGACGCCCTCGGCGCGGTGCCGGACGGTTCCATGACCCTGGACTGGTGGCGGCAGCAGACCCGGGCCCTGTTCCACGGGCGTCCCGGCGTGCGGGTGAAGGTCCGCACCGGTGACTGGCTGGAACGTAAGGGCCTCGACGGGGTGCGGGCCGCCAGTGCGGACCCGTCGCGTACCGCCGGGCTCGTCGAGATCACGTGGGACCCCGCCGCCGCCGACGGCGAACTCACCGATGACCGTCCGGACGCCGTACTTGTCGGTGGGGCAGTGGTCCCGGCGGTGCTCAGCGCCCTGTCCCGCCTGCACTCCCCGCAGAAGGTCATCGGCCTGGTGCCGGTCACCGGTCTGCCCGCGGACCTGAGGCCACCACTGACCGGGAGGCCCGAGGAGGTCGTCACCCACGTCGGTGGGAGGACAACCACCCTGCACGTCACCGGAGACGAGACCGGGCGGGCCGAGACCGTGTCCCGGCTCGCCACCGCGGACGCGCTGGCCTACGGGGTACAGCGCCACCGTCCGCGCCGGATCATCAGTGCCGGCCCGACGTCCACCGGGGCGAAGACCGCCCTCGGTACCCGCACCGGTGCGCTGTTCACGGAGGACCCGGTACTCGCCCGTCGGCTCACCCTGCGTGGGGCGAAGGTGGGGGAGCGGTGGTGGCCGATGCCGCTGCCGACCGACATCGCACCGGAACCCGATGGTCCCGACCTGCTCAACTCCGCCCTGTATCTGCGTGGTTTCACCGGGGATGTCACCCATATCCACCTGGACTCCGCCGGACCCGCCGCGGCCACGACTCCGGCCGGGGACACCGTGAGCGGTGTCACGGGGTTCCCGGCCCGTACCCTTGTAGAGTGGCTCCGTAAATAGCGGTCATCCACACTGACCCACCCCACCTGTTCTGACCCACATTGTCTGTCCGAGGAGAATTCCCAACCGTGCTGTCCGATGTCATCGATCTGCTCGCCGATCCGGTCGACGGGACCCCGCTGCGTGCCGGGGACGAGTCCTGGCGGACCATCGTCTCGGGATCCGGTCACAGCTACGACGTCGCCCGTCAGGGCTATGTCACCCTCGTCGGCGGTGCAGGGCTGCGCTACACCGGCGATGACGCCGACATGATCACCGCCCGTGAGGCATTTCTCGCCGGCGGACACTTCGCCCCGTTCGTCGAGGCGGTGTCCGACGCTGTCGCCGATGTCCTCGACGACAACCACGTCTCCGAGAATGACCGACCTTCGGTCGTGGAGATCGGCGCCGGTACCGGGTACTACCTCGCCCATACCCTCGACGCGGTCCCCGGCTCCCGGGGCATCGGCATCGACGTCTCCGTGCCGGCGGCCAAGCGGCTGGCCCACTGCCACCCGCGGGTCGGTGCCGTCATCGCCGACGCCTGGGCCCGGCTGCCGCTGCGCGATGACAGCATCGACGCCGTGACCGTCATTTTCGCCCCGCGCAACGCCGCAGAGTTCGCCCGGGTCCTCACCCCCGAGGGACAGGTCGTCGTCCTCACCCCGGACGTCGGACACCTCGGCGAGCTGCGCGCCCCGCTCGGCATCATCGACGTCGAGGAGGGCAAGGTCGAACGGATGATCACCCAGGCATCCGGCTACCTCGTGCCGGTCGGCGAGCCGGAGCATGTCGAGTTCGTCATGCACCTCGACCAGGCGTCCATCGCCGCACAGATCGGGATGAGCCCGTCGGCCCGACACATCCACCCGAAGGTGCTGGCGGAGCGGATCGCCGACCTTCCCCCGGTCATGGAGGTCACGGCACGTGCGACCGTGACCCGACTCGCCCGCGACCCCCGCACGCTGGGCTTCAACGGATCCTAGTCCGCCACATCCCCGGCGCTGAGCTCCGTGGCGAGATCCCGGTCCGCCAGTGCCGCCTCGGCGATGAGACGCTCCTGCTCCTCCGGGTTGTCGAGCTGGGCCAGTCGACGCTGCAGACGGCGTCCCAGTGACTCCATCGCCGACAGGACGCGGGCCCCGGCGGCGGTGTCCACCCGGAACTTCGCGAACGGCGCTTCGCCGTGGAGCGAACTGGTCAGCGAGACAAGCCCGCCGTCGGCGAAGACCTCGCACACCGGACCGTCGACGAGGATGGTGAGGGTGTCCGAGTCGCCGTCGGCCAGCTCTGCGGTGCGTACGTCACCGGAACCGTCCCTGGAGGGCCTGGAGACCTTGACACGGTCGCCGGAGTGCCGCACGGTGGCCAGCATTCCGTCCTTCTCATCGAGGAGGGAGACAGTCACCGATCCGGCGGAGACGTCGAGCTGGGCGGTGAAGACGGCCGCGCGGTCGGTGTAGGAGCGTACCGCCGACGGTACACCGACGATGTCCTGGTGCAGGTGCCCGCCGCGCAGGGTGAGGAAACGGGGGACCGACAGGCAGTTCGCCCAGGTAGCTGAGCCGTTGCCGGGGAAGGTCCCCACCAGGCCCACGATGACAGGCTGGACGCCCGGGATACCCTGGACGACCCTGGGCCGGGTGAAGTCGTGGCCGTTGTCGAAGAGCTGGAACCCGGTCTCGACCGTGAAGACTGTCCCGGAGAGGGTACCGACCAGGTAGCCCGCGTTCTCCCCGACGCTCTCTTCGCCGCCGTCAGCACCGTCTGCCGGGTAGGTGATGAACAGTACGTCGCTGGTCTCGTCGGTGAGTTCGTCGCTCATGGTGACGATACGCGGGGCGAAAGGGCGTCCCTCCGGCACGGCGGCGTCAGGGGAGTCCCCGGTGATCTCCAGCGGACCGAGGACGGTCCAGAGCTGCCGGTCACCGGAGGTGAGCACGACGATGTCGGCGGCGGTGTCGTCGACGAGGTCAAGGGCGACCATCAGCCAGCCGTCGTCGTGCCGGATGACGCTCGGAGTCACCAGTGCGGTGACCGGGTGGGCTGAGTCGTCGATCTCCACCGGACCGAGACGGTCGACCTCCCGGCGTACGACGCTCGGGTCATCGGAGACGTCGTCGGAGATGGCGGCGAGATCGGAGATCCGGGCGCGTTGGATCCGGAAGTCCCGGGGGCCGCGCCGGCCATGGGGCAGATCGGAGCCCCGGACAGCCTCCCCGTCGGTGGGGGTGGTGGTCACGAAGAACAGTTCCACGGTGCCGTCACCGACCAGGACGGAGGATCCGGCCAGGCAGTCGATCTCGTCGCCTTCGGGAGCGAGGACGTCGTCACAGACGTCCCAGCCGTAGGGGAGACCGGTCGCCATCTGGTGCGCCCAGCGGGCGCCGGAGTCCGGGGTGGGTCGGAACTGGTGGAAGACGTGCAGGGCATCACCCTGCCTGACGGCTCCGGCCGGTGCCTCGAGGACACCGGTCTCCGCGGTCACATGGAGTTCAGGTCGAAAGCGATTCACGAACCCCTGTATACCAGCGGTCAGGAGGCGGGCGGCGGGACCGGGGCTGTGGTGGCGGAGTCTGTGCCGTTCACGCCGGTAGTGGCTCCTCCGGCGGACGCGGCGTCCTCCCGCCCCTGGCGGCGTCCGCGCCACCATTCCAGGGCCAGCGGGATCACCGACAGTGCGATGAGCAGGATGATGATGAGGTCGACATGGGCGCGGATGAAGTCCACACCGCCGAGGAAGTACCCGGCGACGGGAATGATGCAGGCCCAGGCCACGCCGCCGATGATGTTGTAGGGAATGAAGCGGCGGCGTTCCATACCGCTGATGCCGGCGAGGACCGGGACGATGGTGCGGATGACCGGGACGAACCGGGCGAGGATGACCGCGTGCGGGCCGCGGGTCGCGAAGAAGTCCTGTGCCTTGCCGATCCGTTCCTCGCCGATCAACCGTGCCGCCCGGGAGCGCAGGATCGGCGGGCCGGCCCACCGTCCGATCTGGTAGCCGGTCTGGTCGCCGATGACGGCGAAGACGACGGCGACGGCCAGGAGCTGCCACAGCGGGAACACGGGGTTGTCCCCGCCGGTGAACAGTCCGGCGACGAAGAGCAGGGAGTCGCCCGGCAGGAAGAAACCGATGAGCAGCCCGGTCTCGGCGAAGAGGACCAGGGCGATGCCGATCAGTCCGAAGCTCGAGACGATGTGCTCGACGTCGGTGACGCTGTGATAGAAGTCGGTGATGGAATTCACCGGAGGAACGATAGCACCGTTCAGCGCCGGGTGATGACTGTCATGCCCGCACCCAGCGGCAGCCGTGAGGTCGAGACGGTGCCGGCGTCCACCAGCTCGCGCAGGTGGACCTCGGCGGCGCGGGCGGCCTCGGTCTGACGGTCGGTCCGGGCCGGATCCCCGGGCGCGCCGTCGAGGAGGGCGTCGAGAAGCACGAGGACGCCACCGGTGCGCAGCGCCGGCAGGGCATTGTCGACCGCGGCGGAGAGCAGCTCAGGGTCCACGTCGGCGACGATGATGTCGTAGGAGTCGGTCGCCAGGCGGCCGATGCCGTCGAGTGGGGCGGAGGGCACGAAGCGGAAGGCGGTGGGACGCAGGCCCACGGAGGTGAAGGCCTCCTTCGCGAGCTTCTGATGCTGCGCCTCAGGGTCGATGCAGGTGACGTGGCCGACCGGCTCCTTACCGGCACCACGGAACCCGGCGAACAGATACAGGCCGATGACACCACAGGCCGGGGACATGACCACGGCGCTGGGCTGGGCGGAACCGGTCGCGCGGGCGGCGAGGAACGAGAGGAACTCGCCGGTCGCGGCATCCGGGCTCAGCAGACCGAACTCGTCGGCGGCGGTCTGCGCCCGGTCGAGGTTGTCGTCGGAGGCGGCGGTGCCGTTGATGTAGGTGCGCACGGCGTCGAGGGCTGATCCGGTATTGACATTCACAGGGCCCAGCTTAGGGGGAGGCCACCCCCGACCGACGGAGGAGGTACCGGCGAGTCGGGGAAAGCGCTGTTCGTCTGGGGTTGCCGTCCTGTATGTTCGTCGGTGGAACAAGTAGTCTCCGCGGTATGCCGGTGGTTCACAGAGAACGTCCAGCCGGTCCGTACCGCACCTCAACCCCGGTGACCCAGAATGGAACGCATGACTTCCGCAGTGTCCCCCGACCCCACCTCCGGTGCCTCCGCCGACGGCGACCCAGTCTCCGGCACCGGCGCCTTCGACCGCGGAGAAGCGGACATGCCGGAGTGGGGGGATCTCGTCGCCGAGCACGCGGACGGTGTCTACCGCCTCGCCTACAGCCTCTCCGGTAACCGGCAGGACGCCGAGGACCTCACCCAAGACACCTTCATGCGCGTCTTCCGGTCGCTGAAGAGTTACCGCCCCGGGACCTTCGAGGGCTGGCTGCACCGCATCACCACAAACCTCTTCCTCGACATGGTCCGCCACCGGGCCACCGTCCGGATGGAGGCACTGCCCGAGGACTATGAGCGGGTCGCCGGGGAGCACCCCGGCCCCGAGCGCGTCTTCGAGTTCAACCACCTCGACCCGGCACTGGCCCGGGCACTGGACGACCTCTCACCGGAGTTTCGCGTGGCCGTGGTGCTCTGTGACGGACTGGACCTCAGCTACGAGGAGATCGCCGACACCCTCGGACTGAAGATGGGTACCGTGCGTTCCCGGATCCACCGGGCCCGTGCCCAGCTGCGGGCGGCCCTGGACCGGACGGCCGGGGAGCTGAGCTATGTGGTCGGGAAATGATGTCGGCCATCTGACGACCGAAGCTGTCGCAGCACTGGTGGACGGAGAGTTGTCCGCCGGTGCGGAAAGCCGCGCGAAGGTGCACCTGGTGCACTGCAGTGACTGTCGCGAGGAGGTCCGCGCACAGCGCCAGGCGGCGGCACGCATGCGTGACCAGGCAGGCACGATGTCTGAGGTCCATGCCCCGGGGGCGTTGCTCGACAGGCTGACCGGGATCCCGGCGTCCTGCGGGGAGCGGGATGCCGCGTCCGGCGACGCGGACGACCACGACGGGGTGGGGCTCGACGGGCGCCGACGCCCTGAGTCGCTGGGTGCCAGGTTGTCCACCTCTGTACGTCGCATGCTGCGTGTGTCGCAGACTGGGCGGGGTCGGCGGTAGAATCACCCGGGTCAGGGCACAGAGCAGGAAGTCAGGTGGAACACGGTGTTCTCCAGCGTCGGATGGGGCGAGATCCTCATCCTGGTTATCGTCGGCATCATCGTGGTCGGCCCGGAACGGCTGCCCCGGATCATCACGGACGTCAAGGCGATGATCCATGCCGCGCGGGGTGCGATCACCTCGGCGAAAGAGGAACTGGGGGATGACTTCAAGGAGGACTTCGAGGACTTCCGTAAGCCGCTGTCGCAGATCAACGACATGCGGCGCATGGGGGCCCGCGGTCTCGTGAGCAAGGCCCTGCTCGACGACGACCCCGAGTTCTTCCGCGACATCGAGGCCTCGGCCCGCGGGGTCAGCAGCGCGGTCACCGGTCAGGGTGGGTCGGCTTCTGCGTCCACCCGGTCCACCGGGGCCTCCAGTCAGGCACCTGCAGCGTCGGTTGAGTCCGCTGCGCCCGCTGAGACTACTGAATCTTCTGAGTCTTCCGCAGCCGGAGACACCACCGCCGCCGGTCAGAAGAAGACCGACGGCGGAGCGGACTGGGGAGCCATGGACGAGGGGGACGTCCTCTAGGACGGTTTCCCTCATCGTGGCGGGGTACTACGGGGGATCAGTTCCGGGTGACGCCGAGGTTCAGCGGGCGTCCTGCCAGCGACTGACGGCGGGTCACCAGCTTGTCGGCCAGCGCGACGAGAGCGACGCCGGCAGGTGAGTCCGGCTGGGACACGGCGATCGGGTTACCCACGTCACCCCCGACGCGCAGGTCCGGGTCCAGCGGGATCGAGGCCATCAGCGGTACCGGGGAACCGGTGATCTCGGACAGCCGGTCGGCGACGTGCTGACCGCCACCGGAACCGAAGACATCCATCACGGTCCCGTCGGGCAGAACCATGGCGGCCATGTTCTCGATCACACCACCGATGCGCTGCCGGGTCTGCTGGGAGATCGAGCCGGCACGCTCGGCGACCTCTGCGGCCGCGGCCTGCGGGGTCGTCACGATGAGCAGTTCGGCGTTCGGGACCAGCTGTGCCACCGAGATCGCCACATCACCGGTACCGGGCGGCAGGTCGAGGAGAAGCACGTCCAGATCGCCCCAGAAGACGTCGGAGAGGAACTGCTGGATCGCTCGGTGCAGCATCGGTCCGCGCCAGATGACCGGGGAGTTTCCCTCGAGGAAGTGCCCGATGGAGATCAGCTTCACGCCGTGCGACTGTGGCGGGATGATCATGTCGTCCACCTGGTTCGGCAGGGCGGTGGAGCCCATGAGGTGGGGCACGGAGTGACCGTAGATGTCCGCGTCGACGATGCCGACGTTGAGCCCGCGCGCGGCCAGCGCGGTGGCCAGGTTCACGGTGACGGAGGACTTGCCCACACCACCCTTACCGGACGCCACGGCGTAGACCCGGGTCGTCGAATCCGGCTGGGCGAAGGGGATGACCGGTTCCGTGGTCGAGCCACGGACCTTCAGACGCAGCTCGCGACGCTGCTCATCGGTCATCACGTCGGTGGTGACGGTGGCCTTCGTGACCCCGTCGACACTCTCCGTGGCCTCCCGCGTGCGGTCGGTCAGGGTGGATTTCATGGGGCATCCGGCGATGGTGAGATAGATCTCGACCGCGACCTCGTCCCCGTTGACGGTCACGGATTTCACCATGCCGAGATCGGTGATGGGGCGGTTGAGCTCCGGGTCCTCAACCGACGACAGCGCGCTGCGGACAGCCTCTTCAGTGACAGTAGACATCACCCGGCATGTTACACCCGGCCGACCGGATCACCGAGGCCGGTCAGAGTGGCCGTCCTGGCTGTCATGGTCGTCATGCTCGCGGTCCTCGAGCTTGTCCTCGATACGGTGGAGCAGATCGGTGAGGTCGTCGAGTTCATGACGCAGGTAGTCGCGGGTCACGTTCTCACCCACGGCGATCCGCAGGCCGGCGAGCTCACGGGCGAGGAACTCGGTGTCCGCCTTCGTTTCGGCGGTGCGCCGACGGTCCTCGTTGAGGGAGACGCGGTCGCGGTCGTCCTGCCGGTTCTGGGCGAGCAGGATCAGAGGTGCAGCATAGGCGGCCTGCGTCGAGAAGGCCAGGTTGAGCAGGATGAACGGGTAGGGGTCCCAGTTCCACCACATGCCGCCGATATTGAGCAGGATCCAGATGATGACGAATACGGTCTGCCACAGGAGATAGCTGCCGGTGCCGAGGAAGCGGGCCACCCGTTCGGCGCCGACACCGATGGCGTCCCCGTCGAAGGAGAACAGCTTCTTCCGTCGTGCCCCGGTGGGGGTGTCCAGGTCGGTGCGGGCGTAGTTGTCCGGCACGGTTCCTCCTTCGAGCGGTGGTCAGGCTGCAGTTGCGCCGTGGATGTGCAGTGGAAGTGCGAGGGTCCGCCGGTCAGGCGGGGGAGCGGAGTTCCCGCCAGTCGTCGTCACGCCAGTCCTCGGGGAGGAGGTCGTCGAGCAGGTCGTCGACCGCCACCGCACCGAGCAGGTGCTGGTTGTCGTCCAGCACCGGTCCACAGACCAGGTTGTAGGTCGCGAAGTAGCGGGCGGCGGTCTCGATCGAGTCATCGGTACGCAGGGCGGGGAGATCCAGGTCGAGGATACCGCCGATCAGCGTCGACGGCGGTTCGCGCAGCAGCTTCTGCAGGTGCACACATCCCAGGTAGCGTCCGGTCGGGGTGGCCTGCGGTGGACGCACCACGAAGACCAGAGAGCTCAGTGCCAGCGGGACCTCCGGGTTACGGGCGTGGGCCAGTGCCTCGGCCACGGTCGCCTGCGGAGTGAGGACCAGCGGCTCCGGGGTCATCAGTGCACCCACCGTGTCCGGCGAGAAGTTCATCAGACGACGCACCGGCTCGGACTCCTCCGGGTCCATGAGCTCCAGCAGGACGTCAGCTTTGTCGTCGGGCAGTTCACCGAGCAGGTCGGCGGCGTCATCCGGGTCCATCTCCTCGAGGATGTCCGCGGCACGCTCGATGGTCAGTGTCTCCAGGATCCCGGTCTGTTCGTCATCGGGCAGCTCGGCGAGAACGTCGGCCAGTCGCTCGTCGGCGAGCTCACCGGCGACCCGGTAGCGACGGTCGACCGGCAGGTCGTGGAGGGTCTGCGCGACATCGGCGTTGCGCATCTCCTTGAACTCGGCGATGAGTTCGGCGTCCGCGTCCTGCGGGCCTGCGCCGGAGGCGGAGAGGCCGTGGACGTGGGAGAACGGGACGATCGCCGGTGAGGACCGCCGACCGAGTCGGCCGCGGGTGATCACCGCGACGCGGCTGATGTCCCACTCGCGGGTGCGGGTGAGTTCCAGCTCGACATCGGAGATCTCCACCGCCCGACCGGTGAGATGCTCATGCTCCGGGTCGTCGATGTGGA
The DNA here is from genome assembly GCF_006539825.1 of Corynebacterium variabile. Taxonomy (GTDB): domain Bacteria; phylum Actinomycetota; class Actinomycetes; order Mycobacteriales; family Mycobacteriaceae; genus Corynebacterium; species Corynebacterium variabile. The sequence goes on along the minus strand of NZ_BJNT01000001.1, from coordinate 107,137 downwards.
CGCGGGCACCGATGAGATCGTCCATGACCGAGACCTCGCCGGACCGGGATTTGAAGGGACGCAGACTCACCGAGCTGGTGTTCATCGTCACCTCCGACGGATCGATCGAGGCGATACGGAGCATAGGGAGGAAGATCCGGCGCTTCCCTGCGACCTCGACGACAAGTCCGAGGGCACGCGGACGACGGGCGCCGATACTCACGACCACGTCCCTGACCCGGCCGACGGACTCGCCGTCTGCACCGAGCAGGATCATACCGGCCAGTCGACCGGCGAAAACTCGCGAAGCACTCATAGAGCAGAGGATACGTGACGTGGTCTACGCACCGCTCACAGCAGGTGTCAGAGCCAGCGGTTGTGCCGGAACAGGGCGATCAGGCCGACGCAGATCGAGACCATGAGACAGACGACCAGCGGATAGCCGAAAGCCCAGTCGAGCTCCGGCATCTCCTGGAAGTTCATCCCGTAGATCCCGGCGATCATCGTCGGCACCACCGCCACCGCCGCCCAGGCGGAGATCTTCCGCATGTCGGTGTTCTGCTGCAGCGAGATCTTGGCGGCCGCGGCGTCCACCAGGGACGCCAGCCGTTCGGCGTAGTTGCCGGTGTGGTCTGCGGCGAGGATCTGGTGGTCCAGCACGTCACGGATATAGGTCCGGCTGTCGTCGATGATGTTGTCGTGGTCGGAGACCAGCAGCTTCAGTGCCACCGTGAGGGGGTCGATGGCGTGCCGTATCTCCAGGACCTCCCTCATGAGCAGGTAGACCTCCTCGATGGAGAAGGAGATGGACGGCGCGAACACGGTGGTCTCCATCGCACTGACATCGTCTTCCAGCTGGAGGGTCACGTCGAGGTAGTGGTCGACGATCTCGTCGGCCAGGGAGTAGAGCACAGTCTGCGGCAGGAACACCCGCTCGAGATTCTCCGTGACCCGGTCGGTGGGGTCCGGAGCCTCACCGTGGGTGACGGTGACGACGAAGTCCCGGCCCAGAATCACCTGTGCCTCGCCGGTGGTGACGTCCGGGGTGAGGTCCGTGTCGGTGCCACCCGGGGTGTAGTTCACGGTGCGCAACACGAACAGCAGCTGACTTTTGTAGCGCTCGAGCTTCGCCCGTTGATGGGCGGTGACGGCGTCCTCCACGACGAGTTCGTGGATGCCGAAGATCTCCGCGATCCGGTGCATGACGGCCTCGTCCGGTTCAGAGACATGGACCCAGCAGAAGTCCCCCTCGCCCAGAGATTCGTGGGCGTGGCGCAGTGCCTCGACGTCGCCGGTGGTGGTGTTGAGCTCGAAGCGTTCAGCAGAACCTGCGGCAGCGGCGGCACCGGATGAACTGTCCCGGTTGTCGGCCCGGTTGTCGGCGCGGTAGACGGTGCAGTGTGCTTCTGCGACGGAGAGGGGACTGCTCATGATGACAGTCAACCAGATCAGTGCATGATGTGGCGGGGCGTTGCGCTGCACCCCCGGTGTCAGTGACTACTCTGGTCGGGACGGACAGCACCGAACCGAGGGAAGGACCGGGTGACTGACAACCATGACCCGACTGATCGCCGGCGGCCTCTGCGGCCTCGCCGTGATTCTCGCCGTCGCGGGGAACACACTGTGGATCCCGCATGCCGTGGCAGGCGCGGTGGCGACGGCCGGGGCACTGGCCAGCGACCACAACCGGTGGTGGGGACTGGTCCCGTGGATCGCGCTGGTCGTGCTCATCATGGCGGTGTGGTTCTGATGGGCCGCACCCGACGAGGCGTAGTTGTCGTGTCCGGCGCGCTGACGGCGATGACCGCACTCACCCTGCCGCTGGCGTCCTGCAGTTCGACGGCCACGGTGCCGCAGCAGGCCGCTGTCGCCGCGTCCACGGACGGGCCCGTGACCGTCGGGGCCACCGATGACCCGTTGCAGCAGGCGTTGGCGGAGAAGGTCGGTGCGAAGCTCAAGGACGCCGGACGCAGCGTCGAGGTGACCACGGTGGACGCCGGTGACCGTATCGGGGAGTTGCGCGACGGTGGACTCACCGTGGTCACCGGGTGCGTCGGCGAGCTGCTGGACACCCTTGACGCGGCCAAAGGGCAGGAACTGCGGGGGCTCTACGCGGAGGCGCAGGACTCCGGGGGCGTGGACCGGGACATGTGGCGGGACATCACCCACTCCACGATGGTCTCGGCCCTGCCCACCGACCTGCAGGCTGCGGATCCGGGCCAGTCGGTGGCCTGTGATGATGATTCACTGCCGCAGAACACCGTGGCCCTGTACGCCAAGCCGACGATGGACCGGGCGGACCGGAAGGCGCTCAACGACATCGCCGGGGGAGTGACGACCGAGGACCTGCGCGCTGCGGCGGAGTAGGCGGCAGCTGACAGACAGAAGGCACAGACCCCCGCACCGGATGATCCGGTGCGGGGGTCTGTGCCTGAGGGCCCTGAAAGCCCGGCCGCGGGCTAGTCGGCGAAGGCCTCGTTGAGGAGGGCCTCCTGCTCAAGGTGGTGGACCTTGGCGACACCGGTGGCGGTGGAGGACTGGGCACGGCGGGAGACGCGCTTCATGGTGAAGCCCGGGATCCGCTCCGGCAGGTTGAGGGCCAGGAAGGGCCAGGCGCCCTGGTTGGCCGGCTCATCCTGGACCCAGCGGACCTCGGCGCCCGGGTAACCCTCGGCGACGGTCTCGCGGATCCGGTTGTGCGGGATCGGGTGCAGCATCTCGACGCGGACGATGGCGACATCGTCGCGTCCTTCCTCTGCGCGCTTCTTCTCCAGGTCGTAGTAGATCTTGCCTGTGCACATGAGCACCTTCTTGACCCCGGAGCGGTCGGCGGTGCCGTCGGCGAAGCGCGGGTCGTCCAGCACGGACTGGAACTTCGTGACCTTGGTGAAGTCCTCGACGGTGGAGGTCGCGGCCTTGTTGCGCAGCATCGACTTCGGGGTGAAGACGACCAGCGGACGACGCATGGTGCCCAGAGCGTGGCGGCGCAGCAGGTGGAAGTGGTTGGCAGGGGTGGACGGCTGGGCGATGGTCATCGATCCCTCGGCGGCCATCTGCAGGTAGCGCTCGATACGGGCCGAGGAGTGGTCCGGGCCCTGGCCCTCGTAGCCGTGCGGCAGGAGCAGGATGACGCTCGACAGCTGGCCCCACTTGGCCTCACCGGAGGAGATGTACTCGTCGATGATGGTCTGGGCGCCGTCGGCGAAGTCACCGAACTGGGCCTCCCAGGCGACGACGGCGTCGAGGTTGCCGACGGAGTAGCCGTACTCGAAGCCCATACCGGCGTACTCGGTGAGCGGGGAGTTGAAGGCACGGAAGGAACCGCCGTTGCCGGCCTTGCGGGCGACCTCCTCCAGCGGGCTGAAGGGCTGGTTGGTCTCCGAGTCGAAGAGGATCGCGTGGCGCTGGGTGAAGGTACCGCGCTGGGAATCCTCACCGGCGAGGCGCACGAGGCGTCCTTCACGGGCCAGGGAGCCGAAGGCGAGCAGTTCGCCGAAGGCCCAGTCGATCTTGCCCTCGCGGGACATCTGGTGGCGACGCTTGACCACGGAGCGGACCCGCTGGTGGATGTTGAAGCCCTCCGGGGCGTCCACGGAGAAGCTGTCGCCGATCTCGGCGATGACGTCCGCGGTGATGGAGGTGTCCAGGCCGGTGGTCAGGGCCTGACCGCCGGCGATGCCGGTCTGGGCGGCCGGGGTGGCAGCCGTGATGCCTTCCTTGACCTGGTTGAAGACGGCCTCCAGCTGGCCGTGGAAGTCGTCGGCGGCGCGCTGGGCGTCCTCGGCTGTGATGTCGCCACGTCCCACGAGCGTGTCGTGGTAGATGGAGCGCACGGTCGGACGGTCCTCGATGATGCTGTACAGCTCCGGCTGGGTCATCGACGGGTCGTCGGACTCGTTGTGACCGCGGCGGCGGTAGCACACCATGTCGATGAAGACGTCCTTGCCGAAACGACGGCGGTATTCGACGGCCAGACGGGCGACCCAGACGACGGCCTCGGGGTCGTCACCGTTGACGTGGAAGACCGGGGCGTCGAAGCCCTTGGCGATGTCGGTGGCGTAGTGGGTGGAGCGGCCACGGTCCGGGGTGGTGGTGAAGCCGATCTGGTTGTTGACCACGACGTGGACCGTGCCACCGACGGTGTAACCGCGCAGCTGGGCCATGTTGAGGGTCTCCTGGACGATGCCCAGGCCCGTGAAGGCGGCGTCACCGTGCATGAGGATCGGCATGATCGGACGCTGTTCGGCGTTCGGGGACAGGTCCTGGTGGGCGCGGGCCAGACCCTCCATAACCGGGTTGACGGCCTCGAGGTGGGACGGGTTCGCGGTCAGGGTGACCTTGATGTCGTTGTCGCCGAACATCTGGGTGTACACACCCTCGGCGCCCAGGTGGTACTTCACGTCACCGGATCCACCGGCGGCGGCGGGCTCGATGTTGCCCTCAAACTCACCGAAGATGGTGGAGTACGGCTTGCCGACGATGTTCGCCAGGACGTTGAGACGACCACGGTGGGGCATACCGATGACGATCTCTTCGAGGCCCTGCTCGGCAGCCTGGTCCGCGGCGGCGTCCAGCATCGGGATGAGGGCCTCGGCGCCCTCGAGGGAGAAGCGCTTCTGGCCGATGTACTTGGTCTGGAGGAAGTTCTCGAAAGCCTCGGCGGAGTTCAGCTTCTGCAGCAGGTACTTCTGCTCGGGGTTGGACAGCTTCTGCTGACCGGCCTCGATGTGCTCCTGCAGCCAGAGACGCTCGTCCTTGTCGAGGATGTGGGTGTACTCGGAGCCGACCTTGAGGGTGTAGGCCTGGCGCAGGGTCGCGAGGACCTCACGCAGGGTCATCGTCTCGCGACCGGCGAAGCCACCGACGTTGAACTTACGGTCCAGGTCCCAGAGGGTCAGGCCGTGGCTCTCGATGTCGAGGTCGGAGTGGTCCGGCACCGGCAGGCCGGGCTGGGCCCAGTGCAGCGGGTTGACGTCGGCGATGAGGTGGCCGCGGGAACGGTAGGACTCGATGAGCTGCATGACCCGGGTGGACTTGTCCACGCCGGAATCCGGCATATCCTGGGACCAGCGGGTGGGGGCGTAGGGAATGCGCAGGGAGATGAAGATCTCGTCCCAGAAGCCGTCGTCGATGAGCTGGCGGCTCATGTCACGCAGGAACTCGCCGGACTCCGCACCCTGGATGATGCGGTGGTCGTAGGTCGAGGTGACGGTGACGAGCTTGCCGACACCCAGGTCGGCGAGACGGTCCTGGGAGGCGCCGGCGAACTCCGCCGGGTAGTCCATGGCACCGACACCGATGACCGCACCCTGACCGTTGGTGAGGCGGGGCACGGAGTGGCGGGTACCGATGCCGCCGGGGTTGGTCAGCTGGATGGTGACGCCGGAGAAGTCGTCCATCGTCAGCTTGCCCTGGCGGGCGCGGACGACGATGTCCTCGTAGGCGTCGACGAAGCCCTCGAAGGTGAGGGTCTCGCACTCACGGATGGCGGCGACAACGAGGTTGCGGCTGCCGTTCTTGGAGACGAGGTCGATGGCCAGTCCGAGGTTGATGTGCTCGGGGGTGACCACAGCCGGCTTGCCGTCGATGACCTTGTAGCTGTTGTTCATCGTCGGGTGCGCCTTGACGGCGTTGATCAGTGCCCAACCGAGGATGTGGGTGAAGCTGATCTTGCCGCGGCCCTGGGAGCGGAGGTGGTCGTTGACCATCGCCCGGTTCTCGAACATGAGCTTCGCCGGCATGTCCCGGACGGTGGTGGCCGTCGGGATCGTCAGGGAGGCGTCCATGTTCTTGGCGATCGCACGCTGGGCGCCCTTGAGGTTCGCCTCACCCGCGGTGAGCGGCTCGGCGGCGCCCTTCGGTGCCGGGGGAGCGACGCGGGTCGGGATCGGGTTGGCCGACGGTGCGACGTTGCCGCTGATGGAAGCTGCGGCACTGACCGGACGCCCCGCGGCGGGGGTGGACGGGACGCCGGCCGGAGCGGTCTTAGGGGTCGTCACCGGGGCGGCGGCGGGGGTGGTCGCCGGGGCCGTCACGGTCGTGTCTTTCGGAGCGGCTGCCGGGGTCGCGTCACCGGTGGTCTTCCCCTCGGAGAAGAAGTCCCGCCATTCCTTGTCCACGGACTGCGGGTCCTCCTTGAACTGCTGGTACATCTGGTCGACCAGCCATTCGTTGGAACCGAAATTGGAGCTGTTCACAGCAGGTCCTCGCCTCATTTCATGATGTTGTCAATCTCGACCAACCACCCTACTACATGTGTCCTGTACCACGATGTCGAAGGGGTTGTCCGGGGAACCGGGGACAAAAAGTATATTTTCAGTTGCTTCTCCGCCAGGGGCACTCCCGGTCGGTCCGGTGTCGGCTAGCATGGGTGACGGTTCCGACGGCGTACCCGGGTGATGTGCCCGGGGCGAGACCCGTTCGGAGTGGACCGTAGGAGGTTCCCCTCGTGGGTTTCTATGTGGACATCGCTGAAGCACTCGACGCGGAGGGGATTGAATCCCGCGTCAATGACGGCACCCTCTTCGTTCCGGTGTCGGAGGATCTGGAGGTCCAGTTCGTCGACATCACCGGGGGGACCGGGATCCCCGGTGCGAACGTCTTCCTGGCCATGGCTGATGTCTCCGAGGATGACGAGGAGTTCGAGGCAGCCCTCGTCGGTGTCGTCTTCTCGGTGGAGGACGCCGTCGCCACGGTGGCCCGCCACGTCGCCACCGACCTGGTGGTCGGCACGGTCCGCGATCTCATGGAGGGCACTGACCCCCGCATCGCCGACCTCGAGTTCGTCCAGGATCCGGTGGACGCGTTGACGGTCAGCGCGGAGGTCGGGGAGAGCTCGGAGATCGTCGTGACCTTCGAGGGCGAGGAAGGTACCCCCACTGCGCGGGTGCAGTTCGTCACCCTCGGCGAGGACTTCGAGGATCTCATGGACCAGGCGGTCGGTGAGATCTGGGATGAGGAAGTGGACCCGGATCCGGAGGACGTCACAGACGGTGTCTTCCATTCCTCCGAGGCTGACCGTCAACGGATCCTGGAGGGCCTGGTCCACGACATCGCGGACATGACCGAGGAGATCCTCGAACTGGGGTCCTACCAGGACTTCGACCGGCTTTTCGATGTCCTCTTCGTCGCGCAGGAGCAGGCCTCGGCCTGGGAGGAGCTCCTGGTGCCGCTCGAAGAGTTCTGGGAGGAGGACGGGGAAGACGGCGATGACGGCAACAGTGACGAGCACGCCTGAGCGTCTTCCGTGCTGATTGCACGCTGACCCCGGCAGCACGACGCCCACACGGTCCGGTGTTCCGGACGGGTGGGCGTTGTCGTGTGCAGGCCCTGTGGAGCGGAAACCTACGCCAGTTCGGCGGGCTCCATCCGGGTCGGGTACACCTGCGGGCGGGCTCCGGCGATGTCCTCGACGATGCGGATCACCTGGTTGGAGTAGCCGAACTCGTTGTCGTACCAGACGTAGAGCACGAGATTCTTTCCCTCGGCGATGGTGGCCAGGCCGTCGACGATGCCGGCATGGGTGGAACCGACGAAGTCGGAGGAGACCACGTCCGGGGACTTGATGTAGTCGATCTGCTGACGCAGGTTGGAGTGCAGTGCCACCTTGTGGAGGTACTCGTTGACCTCGTCGCGGGTGGTCTCCTTGTCCAGGTTGAGGTTCAGTACGGCCATCGACACATCCGGGGTGGGGACGCGGATCGCGTTACCGGTGAGCTTGCCGGCCAGCTCCGGGAGTGCCTTCGCGACGGCCTTGGCGGCACCGGTTTCGGTGAGGACCATGTTCAGGCCGGCGGAGCGGCCACGACGCGGACCCTTGTGGAAGTTGTCGGTGAGGTTCTGGTCGTTGGTGAACGAGTGGACCGTCTCGACGTGGCCGTGGACGATGCCGTAGCGGTCGTCGATGACCTTGAGCACCGGGGTGATGCCGTTGGTGGTGCAGGACGCCGCGGACAGGACGCGGTCCTCCGGCGCGATGTCGCCGTGGTTGATCCCGTAGACGATGTTCTTCACGTCGCCCTTGCCCGGTGCGGTGAGCAGGACCTTGGACACGCCCTTGGACTCCAGGTGGCGGGACAGCCCGTCGCGGTCACGCCAGACGCCGGTGTTGTCGACGACGATGGCGTCGTTGATGCCGTAGGAGGTGTAGTCGATGTCGGACGGGTCGGAGGCGTAGATGACCTGGATGGCGGTGCCGTTGGCCCAGATGATCTCATTCTCCTCGTCGACGGTGATCGTCCCGTCGAAGGCACCGTGGATCGAGTCGCGGCGCAGCAGGCTGGCACGCTTCTCGATGTCGTCGGAGCTCTTCTTGCGCAGGACGACAGCGCGGAGGCGGACACCCCCGTAGGTTGCCTCGCGGGAGATGAGGATGCGGGCCAGCAGGCGTCCGATGCGGCCGAAGCCGTAGAGGACGATATCCACCGGGTCCTTCTCGATGTGCTGGTTGAGGACGTCGGCGAGTTCACGCTCGAGGTACTCGCGGAGGTTCCTGCCACCCTCGGCCTCGAAACCGGTGGCCAGCCGGCCCAGGTCGATCGAGGCGGTACCGAGGTTCATCTCCACCAGTTCCTGCAGGATCGGCAGGGTGGAGCTCAGCGGCAGCTCGCGGTCGGTGACCAGACGGGCGTAGCGGTGGCTCTTGATGATGTCGATGTCGGTGACATTGACGAGCAGGCGACCGAACACCGAGGTGACGACGTTGTGCTCGTTGTGCAGCCGGGTGATCAGCGGGAGGATCTCCTGCGCCAGGGCGATGCGGTTGCTCCAGTCGCTCTGGTTGGCGGGGGCCTGTGCAGTCATAGGGGTCCTGTTCAAAGTCGTGGAGACGGTATCTGACGGGGGTTCCGGACGCGTCGGTTTCCGGGTGTGCTCCCGGGTGGGGTGCCGGTTCACCCCCTACGGTAGTTCAAACCCCACATGGCGTCCTAGTCGCATGTCTGTTTACGGGGTTGACGGGGTCTCCGGATCCCCCTGCTGCCCCGTGAGGCCCTGGTCTGTCGACCGTGTACGGTGCCGGGAGAGGGGATAGAGCAGGCTCATGCCGACCGTGAAGATGACACCGGCGAGCAGCGCCGAGCGGTACTCCGCGAGCCAGAACATCGTGCCGAAGGTGACGAGGATGACGGCGATCGCGAGATACTGTCCCCAGGGCCAGAACGGCACCCGGAACGACAGCGATTCCGGGTCGACCCTCTCCCCGCCACCCCAGCCGTAGCGGCTGGCGAGGTGGGCCAGCAGGATCATCAGCCAGACGAAGACGGTGGCGAAGGTCGCCAGCGCGGCGATGGACTCGAAGAGATCCGCGGCGGTCGCGTTCCAGAGCTGGAGGGCGACACCGATGACGAGGACGCAGAGCATCGCTCCGACGGTCGTCACCGGGACACCGTTCCTGCTCAGTTTCGCGAAGACCGAGGGTGCGAGGTGCTCGCGCGCCATGCCGAAGATGATGCGTCCGGCACCGTAGAGGTCCGAGTTGATCGCCGAGAGTGCTGCGGTGAGCACCACGACATTGAGCAGACCGGCCGCCCAGCTGACGCCGAGGGTGCTGAAGATCTGGACGAAGGGGGACTCCTCTCCGGTGATCTCGCGCCACGGCGTCACCGAGACGATGACGAGAATGGCCAGGACGTAGAACAGCAGGATGCGCACCGGGACGGTGTTGATCGCCTTGGGGATGGCGGTCCTGTAGTCCTTGGCCTCGCCGGCGGTCACGCCGATGACCTCGGTACCGCCGAAGGCGAAGAGCACGAGAATCAGTGAGCTGAGGACGCCGGTGGCACCGTTGGGGAACATGCCGCCGTCATTCCACAGGTTGTCGATGCCCGCGGATCCGCCGGTGTCGACGTTGAATACGAGAATCGCGGCGCCGCCGACGATCATCGCCACGACGGCGGTGACCTTGACGAGGGTGAACCAGAACTCCAGCTCGCCGTACCAGCGGGTGGAGGCGAGGTTGGCGGCGGCGACAATGATCAGGGCCACCGCGACCCAGACCCAGCTGGCGGTGTCCGGGAACCAGAACTTCATGTACAGCGCGACGGCGGTCAGGTCGGCGAGGCAGACGATGATCATCTCGAAGGCGTACATCCAGCCGGTGATGTAACCGGCCCAGCCACCGAGGAATCGGCGGCAGTGCTCGGCGAAGGAACCGGCGACCGGCTCTGCCACGGACATCTCGCCGAGGGCGCGAAGCATGAAGTACACGACCGCGCCGCCGAGCAGGTACACGAAGACGACGCCGGGGCCGGCGGCGCCGATGGCTCCGGAGGACCCGTAGAACAGGCCGGTGCCGATGGCCGACCCGAGGGCGATGAAGTGGATGTGCCGGTGGGTCAGTGCGCGGCGCAGCTGGCGGGTGGTGCTGGCCGACGGTCCGGGCGGGGTGGGCGTACCGGACGGCGAGGACAGGTCGGGGGAAGCGGGGTCAGTCACGCAGATCATCCTAGATGGTGATGCCCCCTGTCCCACATCATGGGCTCAATCTGGGGTAGACTCGGCCGAATCGCTTTTGGTGCCGCGGGCACCTATGATGGGGGTAATGACTGAAACTGAGAACGTTTCCGGCGACGAGAACCAGCCGGACACCTCCCAGTCGACGGTTACTCAGAACGATCTGCTCGAGACCTCCGGGGAATCCCCCCTGAGCGTCGGTGACATTGTGGGCGCAGATGATTCCGAGAACACCGCGGACAGGGATGTCACCGAAGAAAATCCTGCAGACAACAACGATACTGAGACTGAATCCGGTTTCGCGGGCCTCGGCCTGCCTGACCGCATCCTCGCCGCGGTGGAGAAGGTCGGTTATGTCACGCCGTCCCCGATCCAGGCGGCCACCATCCCGGCTCTGATGGACGGGCACGACGTCGTCGGCCTCGCCCAGACAGGTACCGGCAAGACCGCGGCCTTCGCGCTGCCGGCCCTGTCCCGCCTGGACACCACCGAGCGCCACCCGCAGGTGCTCGTCCTGGCCCCGACCCGTGAGCTCGCGCTCCAGTCGGCTGACGCCTTCGAGTCCTTCGCCAGCCACATCGGTGGCGTGAGCATCCTCCCGATCTACGGCGGTGCCCCCTACGGCGCACAGCTGTCCGGCCTGCGCCGTGGCGCGCAGGTCATCGTGGGTACCCCGGGCCGTATCATCGACCACCTGGAGAAGGGCAGCCTGGATCTGTCCCACCTGCGTTTCCTTGTCCTCGACGAGGCCGACGAGATGCTCAACATGGGCTTCCAGGAGGATGTCGAGCGCATCCTCGCCGACACCCCGGACTCCCGTCAGGTCGCGCTCTTCTCCGCGACCATGCCCTCGGCGATCCGTCGTCTGTCGAAGCAGTACCTCAACGACCCCCAGGAATACACCGTCAAGTCCGAGCAGCGGACCGGTGACAACATCACGCAGGACTACCTGATGGTGTCGCACCGCAACAAGCTCGACGCGCTGACCCGCATCCTCGAGGTCACCGAGTTCGACGCGATGATCATCTTCGTGCGGACCAAGAGCGACACCGAGGAGCTCGCCGACAAGCTGCGGGCCCGTGGCTTCGAGGCTGCGGCCATCAACGGTGACATCGCGCAGAACCAGCGTGAGCGCACCGTCGACCAGCTCAAGGACGGCCGACTGGACATCCTGGTGGCGACCGACGTCGCCGCCCGTGGCCTCGACGTCGACCGCATCACCCACGTCTTCAACTACGACATCCCGCGGGACACCGAGTCCTACGTGCACCGTATCGGCCGTACCGGCCGCGCCGGCCGCACCGGTCGGGCGATCCTCTTCGTCACCCCGCGTGAGCGTCGTCTGCTGAAGAACATCGAGCGTGCGACCAAGTCCCACCCCAACGAGATCCAGCTGCCGGGTGTCGACGAGGTCAACGAGGCCCGCAAGAACAAGTTCTTCACCTCGATCACCGAAGCCCGCAAGGGCAAGCAGGTCGACATCTTCCGTGAACTCGTCACCGAGTACGCCGAGGCCAATGACGTCACCCCGACGGACATCGCCGCCGCTCTGGCCGCGAAGCTCCAGGGTCGCGAGGCCTTCTACGTCCAGGAGATCCAGGAGCCGCAGCGTCGTGAGCGTCGCACCCGCGACGACTGGGACCGTGGCGAGCAGGATTCGGGCGTGCACCGTCCCTTCTCCGAGCGTTTCAACAGGGACGCCCCGAAGGTCACCGACCGCAACGGCAAGGAACTTGCCGTCTACCGCGTCAGCGTCGGACACCGTCAGCGCGTCCGCCCGGGTGCCATCGTCGGTGCCCTGGCCAACGAGGGCGGTCTGAACTCCCGTGACTTCGGCCGGATCAGCATCTTCTCCGAGCACTCCCTCGTGGAGCTGCCGGCGGATCTGCCGAAGGACGTTTTCGAGCAGCTCGACCAGACCCGGATCTCGGGCAAGCTGATCAACATCGAGCCCGACCCGGGCGCTCCGGCCGGCCGTCCCGCCCGCAACCGTCGCGACCGCGATGACCGCGACGGTGACCGTCGTGGCGGTGGCCGTGGTGGATACGGTGGACGCGGTGGCCGTGACCGTGACGACCGCGGTGGACGCGGCGACCGTGGCGGCTACTCCGACCGGGGCCGTTTCGACCGTGACAAGGGCAACCGCGACCACGGTAACCGTGACCACGGTGGACGCAGCAGCTGGCGTGGCAACCGCAACGACCGCTACGACCGTAACGACCGTAACGACCGCGGTGGGGACCGTGGCGGTTACCGGGGTCGGCGCGACCGCGACTAGTCGGCGGCGCTCCGCCCACTGACATCCACCACCTTTCAGGTCACCGGGAGATTCCGGAACCGACCTGAGGGGTGGTGGATTTCTGTACGGGTGGGGCAGGTCCTTCTCCGGGGCGGTCACAGTCGGCAGGCGACCCGGGCGGCGGAGACGTCGGGTTCACTGACACTCAGTCCGTACCCGACGGAGACCGTCAGGTAGCGGGCGACGTAGGCGCACGGAGCGGCACCGGACAGTGGGGGAAGCCATTCGGCCGGTGTCCCGTCGCTCTTGGCCTGGTTCGCCTGCCCGGAGACCCCCAGGAGGTTCCGGTCCAGGTCGTTGGCGAAGGCGACCCGCCTGGCGCGGTCCCAGGCATAGGCCCCGTGGTCCCAGGCCGCCGCCAGCGGGACGACATGGTCGATCTCCACCTCCGACGGGGAGATCAGATCCCCGGTGTAGACGTCGGTGGCTGAGCCCCCGGCCCGCGGGCACGTGGTGCGTCCACCGTCGGCCGGGACTGTGGCGTCGAAGATCTCCAGCATCACCCGCTCCCGGGTGGTGCACAACGCGCCCTCGGCGGTGACCCCGGTTTCCCACCCGCCGAAGTGACTTCGGTCGTAGCCGAGGACATGGATCCGACGTTGCGTTGTCGGGACTTCGTCGAGCAGCGAGGCGACGAGACGCCGGTCTCCCCCAGCGGGCGTCACGGCGTCCTCCCGGGGAAGGGGGAGGAGGAGTGCGCCGGCAAGGGCGGCGCAGACCGTGGCAATGACGAAGGCCGGTCGTGGGAGTCGCATACTGTGTTGGACTCCACGACCGGCCTTCCGGTTCACACCGGGACGTTGATCAGCGGGTGACTGTCTTCCCGTCCTCGGCGAGGATCTTGTCGCGGGCGGAGGCGATGTCGAGGTTCTTGTCGGACTCGGCGAGGCGCGCCAGGCGGGTGGCTTCGTCGAATTCGGTGACGACCTCTTCATCCGGCTCCCTGGTGTTCAGGGTGACGATGACCATGACGAGGATATTGATGATGACGCCCGGGATCATCTCGTAGAGACCGAAGGGCTTGTCCATGACATTGAACTGGGGCAGTCCACCCCAGATGAAAGCGACGGCTGCACCGGCGGCCATACCTGCGACCGCACCCGGCACGTTGAGCCTGCGCCAGAAGAGTGCGGCGACGACCACCGGGCCGAAGGAGGCACCGAAGCCGGCCCAGGCGAACTCAACCAGGCCGAGGATGGCGGAATCCGGGTCGAGGGCGACCAGGGCGGCGATGATCGCGACGATGATGATCATCGCACGCGAGAGGTTCTTCAGCGTGTTGTCCGTCGCGGACTTGTTGATGAGGCCCGCGTAGATGTCCTCGACCAGTGCGGAGGCGACCACCAGCAGCTGGGAGGAGACCGTGGACATGATCGCGGCGAGAACGGCGGTGAGGATCAGACCGGCGATCAGCGGGTGGAAGACCACCTTGGCGATGTCCAGGAAAATCGTTTCGTAGTTCGTGATGTCGGAGAACGAGGCGTCCCCGTTCTGGGCGAAGAAGGCGGGGCCGATGATCGCGATGAAGACCGAGCCGACCAGGCAGAGGCCCATCCAGCCGACACCCCAGCGACGGCCGGCGGTGGCGTCCGAGGGCTTCCGCATCGCCATGAAGCGGACGATGACGTGCGGCTGACCGAAGTAGCCGAGGCCCCAGGCGAGACCCGAGACGATGGTGACGAATCCGACGCCGCTGACCGGGTTGAACCAGCCGGAATTCGCCGCGATCTCGTTCGCCGCATCACCGTAGGTGTTGTCCAGCTGGAAGGTGAAGATGTCACCCGGGTTGTCAACGTTGAGGATGGCGAAGGTGGGCACGAGAATCAGCGCCAGGAACATCATGGAGCCCTGGACCACGTCGGTGTAGGAGACTGCGAGGAAGCCACCGACGAAGGTGTAGAGCACCGTCACCGCGCCGATGATGGCCAGACCGGTCAGGTAGTCGCCGTCGAAACTGGACTCGAAGTAACGGCCGCCGGCGACCATGCCGGAGGCGACGTAGAAGACGAAGAAGACGAGGATGATGACGCCCGAGAGGATGCGCAGCGTATGGCTCTTGTCGCGCAGCCGGTTCTCCAGGAACGAGGGGATGGTGATCGAGTTGTTGGCGATCTCGGTGTAGCTGCGCAGGCGCGGGGCGACCAGTTTCCAGTTGCACCAGCAACCGATGAGCAGACCGACAGCGATCCAGATCTCGGAGAAGCCGGACACGAACAGGGCTCCGGGAAGACCCATGAGGAGCCAGCCTGACATGTCCGAGGCACCGGCGGACAGGGCGGCCACGAACGGGTGGAGGCCGCGACCTCCCACCATGTAGTCCTCGTATTCGTCGGTCTGGAGGTAACTCCAGACACCGATGCCGAGCATGGCGATCAGATAGATCACCATCGCGATGATGAACCACGTATGGTCACTCATGGCAGAACTCCTCGTGTGTCGTCGGTACAGGTTTCAGTCGATGAAAAGTCATTGAGAACCACAGTAGAGGTTTTGGAGCCGGCTGTCCGGTGGACGGGGTCGAACAGTGGTTCGGCACGGGTAGGGCAGAGGCTGTCCGGTCCCCGTGGTACACAAGGAGAGTGACTGAACACCGGGTACATCTTCTGTGGCTCGCCGGCCGGGGTCTTCACCTCTGGGTTGAGCGGGTCGAGGGGCACGCCGTCGTGGTCGACAGTGCCACGCTCGGCCCGGATGACCTGGCTGCGCCGCTGCTCGACCTGGTGAAGAGCCGGGCGCTGCGGCGTCGCGACGGGATGAGGGTGGCGACGCCGAAGGGACAGGTCCGTGAGATCTCCCTCTACACCCAGGCGTGGACGCCTGAGCAGGCGCTCACCGTGCTCGGAACACTCTCGGCGTATCTGCGTGGGGGTGGTGACATCTCCCAGCTCAGCGCGGAGACGGTGTGGCTCGTGCGGCTGTACGAACTCCTCCTGGAGATCGTGGACACCGGACGTGTGATGATGAAGCTCCATTTCGCCGACGGTCAGTGGTTCCCGGTGTGGTGCGTCTCCTCCTCCGGGGTGCACAACCGGATCCTCAGGGAGTTCCAGGCATCCTGCCCGGTGGTGCTGACGCTCAACGGCGGGGATGATGTCCTGCTGCGCGCCGCCGATGAGCTGGTCCACTGGATGTGTGTCGCCCGGCTGCAGGAGCGGTCCGCAGCCACCGGCACGGTCTTCGACAACCACTTCGTCGCCGCGCTGGTGTCCGGCGAGGCAGACCGCCGCCTCACTCCGGTCGTCGCTGACGGGCTGGCGGCATGGCGCCGCTCGGCCACCGAGAACTCCACCCGGCTCGTCCTCATGCTGCAGGAGCCCCAGGGTGCGGCGGCGGACGACGGCGACGACGATGACTCAGACACCGGGGCAGAACCGGTTGATCCGGAGGCGCGTCGCTGGCGTCTCGGCGTCCGTCTGTCGGTGGATGACGCCCCGGCCGCCGAGATCCCGGCGTCCGAGGCGGGGGACAGGGAGAAGCGGGTGCTGCGTCCGGGGTTGGACGCCGCCTACCGGGCGTGGCCGCCGCTGCGTGACACGGCCACGGCGGTGGAAGGGTGGTTACGCACCGGGGTGTGGTTCCCGGAGTCGGCGGCACTGACCGGGCGTCCTGCCGAGGACCGCGTGCTGTCCCTGGCGCTGACCATGGCGGATGTCGAGGCACTGCTGTCCGAGGGGGTGGCGGCGCTGACCATGGCCGGTGTCGACGTGCTCGTACCGCGTGGCTGGTCCACGGTGCGTCCGGCGGTGAAGGTGCGGATCTCGCCGGTCGGCGCCGGGCCGGCGGAGGGTCGCATGGGTATGGAGCAGGTGCTGTCCTTCGACTGGGACATCTCGGTCGACGGCGAACAGCTCAGTCCGCTGCAGAAGCATGACCTGCTCACCTCGGCACGCTCCGTCGTACAGGTCAAGGGCCGGTACGTGCGCCTGGACGGGGACTCCCTGTCCCGGGCGCGCAGCTACTTCCGCACGGTGACGGAGGCGCAGCAGGCGGCGGAGAAGGACAGGAAGGACGCAGCGCGTACCGACGACCCCCATCCGCTGGTGTCGCTCGGCGACCTGCTGTCCGCCGAACTGGCCTCGCAGGACCGAACCTGGAACGCCGACGAGGACCTCGAGATCGACGCCGAGGGCTGGGTCGGCCGGATGCTCGCCGCCCAGCACCCGCGTGAAGGTGACGGCGAGATGCCGGCCCTCACCCCGCCGGAGCGGGTGGAGCCGCCGACCTCCCTGACGGTCACGCTGCGCGACCACCAGCAGCGGGGTCTCAACTGGCTGGTGTGGATGTTCCGCCACCGGCTCGGTGCGGTTCTCGCCGATGACATGGGCCTGGGTAAGACTCTGCAGGTCCTCGCCCTGCTGGCCTGGGAACGCGAGCACGGTGAGTCGACCGGTCCCACACTCGTCGTGGCCCCGACCTCGGTACTGGAGGCATGGAACTCGGAGGTCGCCCGGCATGTGCCGTCGCTGCGTGTCCTGGTGGACCACGGCTCGGGAAAGGTGCCGGAGGAGCAGTTCCCGGCCGCGACCGAGGCGGTGGATCTGGTGCTGACGACCTACGGGACCGTGGGACGCAACCCGGCCCGCTACGCCGGTCTGCGGTGGGGTCGGGTGGTCGCCGATGAGGCGCAGAACATCAAGAACCCGGGCACGGCGCAGTCGAGGGCGGTCCGGGCTGTCCCGGCCGACCACCGCATCGCGCTCAGCGGCACCCCGGTGGAGAACCGGCTGTCAGAGCTGCACACCCTCATGGACTTCTGTAATCCCGGGCTGCTGGGCTCGGCGAAGGCCTTCCACAACGCCATCGGTTCCCACATCGAGCGGGACCGGGAACCGGAGGACGTCGAGCGGCTCCACCGGCTCGTCGACCCGTTCATCCTGCGGCGGGAGAAGACGGATGCGTCCCTGGATCTGGGGCTGCCGGAGAAGCGCGAGTACATCGACTCGGTCACCATGACCGCGGAGCAGGCGGCGCTGTACCAGGCGTACGCCGCGGACGTCGAGGACAGGTTGGCCAACAGCCGCAGTGACCGACGTAGTGGTCTGGTGCTCACCGCGCTGACGCATTTCAAGGAGATCTGCAATCACCCGGCGCATTTCAGTGGCGACGGGTCCGGGATCCGTAAAGACGGCCGTCACCGCTCCGGCAAGGTCGAACGGCTCTACCGGATCGTCGCCGAGGCACTCGAGCAGGACCGTCGGGTGCTGGTGTTCACCCAGTTCCCGTCGTTCGGACGCATGCTCGCCCCAGACATGGAGGAGGTGTTCGGCATCGAGGTGCCGATGCTCCACGGTGGACTGAACAGGAAGGCGCGTGTGGACCTGGTGAACCGGTTCCAGTCGGAGAACGGGCCGAAGGTGATGATTCTGTCGACCAGGGCCGGTGGCACCGGCATCACGCTGACCCGGGCCAGCGTGGTCATCCACATCGACCGTTGGTGGAATCCGGCGGTGGAGGACCAGGCCACCGACCGGGCCTACCGGATCGGCCAGGGGCAGGACGTCCGCGTTCACAAGCTCATCGCCGTGGGTACTCTCGACGAGAGGATCAACGACATCCTCGGTGCCAAGCGCGACCTCGCCGGAGACGTGGTCAGTGCCGGCGAAAGCTGGCTGACGAGGATGGACGATGCGTCCTTGAAGGACCTGTGGCGGCTGAACACCTCCACCTCCGACCGCCGACTCGGTACCGGCGGTGCCGAAGGTGAGGCGGCGCTGCAGGAGGCGATGGACAGGATCGCGGACAACTGGGCCGAGTTCCAGGCGGGTCTGCTGGAGAAGTACCCGGCGAAGTACCCGGCGAAGGACAGAGAGGAGGACGACTGTGAGTGAGGACAGGAAAGGCGGACGACGGCGGCTCGGCACCCCGAAGCCGGAGTGGGGCGACAACGTCATCGAGGCCGACTTCGGTTCCCGCGGTCCACGCGCCTCCGGCAAGGACGCCACCGGCGGACCCGACCTCACCAAGGGTCTCTTCGACCCGGCCAGCCGGCTCGGGCGGGCGGTCGCCGAACAGCGGGCCGCGCAGACCGCCGCGGAGGAAGCGGAGAAGCGCCGGAGGACGCAGACCCGTCAGCGCGAGCAGCGCGCGGCATCCACCACCGAAGGCTGGGCGGGCCGTGTCATCCTGGACACGGTCGGTTCCGGTGCAGACACGGCACGCCGTCAGCGGGGACTCGCATACGCCCGTGGGGGCAATGTACGGCAACTCGACCTCGAACTGGGCACGGTGAGCGCACTGGTCACCGGATCGCAGCTGGAGCCCTTCGAGGTGTCCCTGCGGTGGCGTCCACTGTCGGAGAACCAGGTGACGTACATCCACGGCGAGTGCCTGGAGCACCCCGAGAACCTCGCCCGGCTGCTGGCGGGACGCGAGCCGCGCCGGGACGTGGCGGCGGTGCTGCTCAGTCCGTCGGACTTCCGCGATTCCTGGTGCACCTGCCCCGACCGTGCCGGGGTGTGCAAGCACCGGATCGCTGTGGCGCATGCCGTGGCCGAGCAGTTCACCACCGATCCGGTGGCCTTCCTCGACTGGCGGGGGATGGACACCCGGAAGCTCATCGATGAGGTCGGTGCGAAGGAGAGGCAACGTCATCCGCAGGTCGTGGACCTGCAGCGGCGGGCGGTGCAGACGGGGTCTTCCGGGACTACCGGCAGTTCCGGCAGTTCCGGCAGTTCCGGCAGTTCCGGTGGGACGCGCCGGGAACCGGAGGATGTCCGCTACAGTCCCGGGGAGTTCTGGGGTGACCTGTCGCGGCTGCCGCAACGGGAGCCGCTGACCCCCGGGTCGGGGCTGGAGCTCGGTGACCAGGGCACCCGGAACGCGGTGATACGCAAGGTCAGCTGGAATACGGTGGACCAGTTGCGCGTCCTCGATGAGCTGGAGAGCTGCTACCGGCTGCTGACCGGGGAAGATCAGGAAGAATACGATACTGTGTTCGACAGGGAACCTTGGTTGTCCGGCCCGTCCGGAAGAATCGGTGCGCATGACTGACACACCACGCCCGTCACCACATTCCGTCCGGATCCTCCACACCTCGGACTGGCAGCTCGGCATGAAGCGCTGGTTCCTCGGGGAGGAGGCCGGCCCCCGGTACCAGGAGGCCCGTCTCGCCGTCATCGAACGGATACTCGACCTTGCCGTGGCGCGGTCCTGCGACGCGGTTGTCGTCGCCGGCGATGTCTTCGACGACAACCTCGTCGACAGTCGGACCTGGCGTCGGGCGGTCGACATCCTCCGGGCGTCCCCGGTGCCGGTGTTCCTTCTGCCCGGCAACCACGACCCCTACGACCCGGCGAGCATCTACCGGGATCCGGTGTTCGAGGGTCTGTCACCGACAGTCCGCGTCCTCACGGACACCACTGCGCAGCGGGCGCGGGACGCCGCCGACGGCCGGCCGGCGTTGGAGATCGTCGGTGCTCCGCTGCTGTCGAAGTACGTGAGTGCGGATCCAGTGGCCGGGGCGCTGCGCGAGCTGCGTGGTCCTGAGCGCCGGGATGCCGCGACGGTGCGCGTCCTCGTCGGTCACGGTGCGACCTCCTCGCGGTCATCGGCCGGCGACCCCGCCGTCATCGACGTGGACGCCGCCGCACAGGCCTGCCGGGACCGGCTCGTGGACTATGTCGCCCTGGGGGACACCCACTCCGCGGTGAACCTCCACGAGGACGGCACGGTGCGCTACTCCGGCAGCCCTGAACCCACCGACTTCCGCGAGGAAGACGGCGGGGGAGAGGGACGCTCCGGCTTCGCGCTCGTCGTCGACATCACCCTCGACCCGGAAGCCCCCGTGGCTCCGGCGACGGTCACCGTTGACGAGGTGCCCGTCGGTACCTGGCATTTCCTGGCGCTGTCCGCCCGGATCGACTCCGATGAGGGGGTCACCGACTGGATCCGTCGGCTCGGGGAACTGCCGGACAAACGCACCACCGTGGTGAAGTACGCGCTGACCGGCACCGTGGATCTCGCGACCGGCGCCCGGCTGGACCGGGAGACCGCCGAGAAGGTCCCGTCCTTCGCCGCGCTCTACCCGAGGGAGCGGCTGATGGACCTGCACACCGCGCCCGATGACGGGGAACTCGCCGAGGCCCGGTGGCCCGGTGCCGTCGGTGAGGCCTCGCGGGTCCTGGCGTCCCGCACCGCCGAGGGGGACGCCACCGCCCGTGACGCGCTGCGCCTGCTCTACCGGTTGTCGGCCGAGCCTGCTGGAACCACGACCGGGAAAGGGAACTGACCCATGCTCACCCTCCATTCCCTGACCCTCGACCATGTCGCCGGAGTCGACCACGCACACCTGGAACTGCCGGACAGCGGAGTTGTCGTCGTCCACGGACCCAACGAGATGGGAAAGACCACCCTGCTCACGGCCTTCGGCCTGCTGCTGTCCGAGGTCGGGGTGAACTCGAAGGCGGCCAGGATCAAGGCACTGAAGAGCGCGACAGAGGACGTCGCGACCACGGTCTCCGCAGACATGACGGTCGCCGGGCACCGGCTGACCATCCTCAAGAGCTTCAACAAGAGCAGCGGACGCTGTGAACTCACCGTGACCTCCCCGCGGCGGGAGAATCTCACCGGACGGCAAGCGGCGGAACGCTTCGCCGAACTGCTGTCCGAGGGGGTGGACACGCAACTCATCGACGCCCTCACCATCAGGCAGGGTGCGAGCCTGGACATTCTGGCCGCCACCGGAATCCCCAGCCTGGAGCAGGCTCTCGGCGGGGATTCACCGGCGGATGACGAGGCTGCCGGTGCCGGTGCCGGTGCCGCTGCCGGCACGGGTACAGCGGACGGGGCCGGCGCCCTCATCGGCAGGATCACCGAGGAATACCTGCGGTACTTCACCCCCGGTGGCCGACCCTCCAAGGAACTCAAGGCGGTCACAGACGCCCTGGCAGCGGCCGAGGCGGACCATGATGCAGCGACCGGCCGCTACACCCAGGCGCAGAATCTCATCACCGAGCTCGGACAGCTCACCGTGGAGAAGACCGCCGTGGCGAAGCAGGAGCCCGTCGCCGCCGAGGCTGCCGTGGAGGCGGAGAAGACCCTGGCTGAGGGCCGCGCCGCGGTCGCCGAACTCGACGGGTTGCACAGGACCGTCACTACCGCCGCCGGAGTGCGGGACCTCGCCGACCAGCGTGCCCGCGCCCGCGCCGACCGGATTTCCGCCCTGGCGGACGCAGAGAAGACCGTCGCCGCCCTGACCGTCGAGGTACAGGAGGCCGAGAAGGCCGCCGAGCAGGAGGAACAGACCACCGGGGATCTGGGGAAGAGACGCAGCGCCGCACGTCGCCGGTCCCGGGTCGCCACCGCCTGGGCGGCACGCGTGGAGGCACTGTCCCGGCGACAGGATGCCGGGTCCCGGGTCGCGGACCTGGCGGACCGGATCGCCAGGGCCACCGGCATCGCCGACGAGGTCCGTGATCTGAAGAGGTCGGTGGACGACAGTCCGGTGACCGACAAGGTCCTCGCCTCCCTGCGTTCGGCGGACGCCGCCCTGTGCCAGGCTGTTACCGTCCGCGATGCGGTGGCGACGACCGTGGAGGTCGCCGGACCTGCTGACGGCACTGTCACTGTCGACCGGGAGCCCCGTGAGCTGGTCGGCGGGTCGGCGACCGTGCATGTCACCGGACGCCAGGAGATCGGTCTGGGGGACTGGACCGTCACAGTCACCCCGTCCCGCGACGTCAGCGAGGTCTCCGAGGAAGTTACCCGTGCCCGCGCGGACCTCGACCGACTCCTGGTGGCCGCCGGTGTCGAGGACCTGACAGCGGCCGAGGCCGCGGCGGCGGCACGTCAGGATGCGGCGGAGGAGCACCGTGAAGCGGTGCTCCGGCTGACTCAGGTGACCGGTACCGGCACTGTCGACGATCTGCGCAACCGGCACGAGCGTGCCGCCGCCGAGGTCGAGGAGCTCGGAACGCGTGCGGACGAGGCGCTGCAGCGGATCCACGACGAGGATCCCGAGGGGGCCGTTGTCCTGCCCGGGGTGCCCGGTGCGGATACCGGTGACGAGATCACCGCCACCTCAGCGGAACTGACCGATGAGGCGGACGCCGCCCTGCGGGAGGCGGAGCGGATCCAGGAGGACATCACCCGGGTCACCCGCGCCGGTGCGGCAGTGCGGCTCGAGGGCAGGAAGACGGAACTGGAACGGGCGACCGCAGGTCGTGACCGACTCGCCGCGACTCTGGCTGCGGATCGGGAGCAACGGGACGACGCGTCCCTCGACTCCGAGCTCGCAGAGGCCGCCACCGCACTGGCGGAGGCCCGGGAAGCTCTCGCCGAGGCGGAGTCCCGTACCGGCGTCATCGACATCGGGACGCTCACCAGCCTGGCGGAGGGGGCGACATCCCGTATGCGTCGGCTGCGGGAACGCGCCGAGGAGACCGGCCACGCTGTCTCACGGGTCACCGGTGCGCTCGGTGAGCATGCGGGTGTCGCCGAGGAGGTGGAGGACACCCGCACCGCCGTGGAGCGTGCCGAGCGTGAACACCGTCGGGTGTCGGCACAGGCAGAGGCCGCAGCACTGCTGTACTCCGAGGTCCAGGAGGCGCTCGCCCGGGCACGGGAACGCTATGAGGCCCCGCTGCGTGCCACGGTCGAGCGGCTCGCCCGCACCCTCTACGGCTCGGAAGTGGACTTCGAGTTCGGTGACGACCTCGGTCCGTCCCGCCGGACCCTGGACAATGTCACCCTCGACACCACTCAACTGTCCGGTGGTGCCCGTGAGCAGCTCTCCGTCCTGACCCGCCTGGCCGTCGCGGATCTCGTCGGTGGGGGAGACGCGGTGCCGGTGATCATCGACGACGCCCTCGGGTTCTCGGACCGCGGGCGGATCGACCGTATGAACGTCGTCCTCGACACGCTCGGACGGGACCACCAGATCATCGTGCTGACCTGTGACCTCGACCGCTTCGACGGGATCTCCGGTGCGACCCTGGTCCCGATGCGGCAGGTGCTCGCCGGGTGAGCGTCCACCGGCATACGAGAAAACCGCACCTCACATGAGGTGCGGTTTTCTCTGCTGTGCCCCCGAGACGATTCGAACGTCCGACCGCTGGTACCGGAAACCAGTGCTCTATCCCCTGAGCTACGGAGGCAATGACGATGACTATAGCACCGCGTAACCCTGCGACCGCAAACCGCCCGCATGACACCGGTGTAAGTCCTCCGGATGGCCGGGGCCGGCGGTTCGCCGTGGTCGCCTACGTTCCGCGTACGCCACGTTGGTAGTCTCGTCCACTGTGACTCCTGCTGATCTTTCCGTCCTCATCTCCGGTGCTGCGCGCACCGTACTCACCGACCACGGCCTCGACCCCGCCGTCGTCCCGGACCAGCCTGTCGTCGAGCGACCGCGCAATCCGGAGCACGGTGACTACGCGACCAATATCGCGCTGCAGACCGCGAAGAAGGCCGGCACCAACCCCCGCGACCTGGGCACCTGGCTCGCCGAGGCGCTCGCCGCCGCTGACGGCGTCGATGAAGCGACCGTCGCCGGCCCCGGTTTCATCAACATCCGCCTCGCCGCGGACGCACAGGGACGCCTCGTCACCGACATCCTCACCGCCGGTGACGCCTACGGCACCGGTGACGACTACACCGGTCAGCGGATCAACCTGGAGTTCGTCTCCGCCAACCCGACCGGCCCGATCCACCTCGGAGGTACCCGGTGGGCCGCCGTCGGCGATTCGCTCGGCCGCGTTCTCGCCGCCCGCGGCGCACAGGTCACGCGCGAGTACTACTTCAACGACCACGGCACCCAGATCGACCGGTTCGCCCGGTCTCTCGTCGCCGCGGCCAAGGGTGAGCCCGCCCCGGAGGACGGCTACGGCGGAGACTACATCGCCGACATCACCGACCAGGTCATCGAGGCCACCCCGGACTGGGCGGACCACTCCGACGGGGAGATCCAGGAGATCTTCCGTTCCCAGGGCGTGGACCTCATGTTCGCCCACATCAAGCGGACCCTCGCCGAGTTCGGCACCGAGTTCGACGTCTTCTTCCACGAGAACGCCCTGTTCGAGTCCGGTGCCGTGGAGAAGGCCATCCAGACCCTCAAGGACAACGGCAACCTCTACGAGGCCGAGGGCGCCTGGTGGCTGCGCAGCTCCAACTTCGGGGACGACAAGGACCGCGTCGTCATCAAGTCCGACGGCAACGCCGCCTACATCGCCGGTGACATCGCCTACATCGCCGACAAGATCGACCGCGGCCACGACCTCTGCATCTACATGCTCGGCGCCGACCACCACGGCTACATCGCCCGCCTCAAGGCCGCCGCCGCGGCCCTGGGCTACAACCCGGAGCAGGTCGAGGTCCTCATCGGTCAGATGGTCAACCTCGTCCGCGACGGCAAGGCCGTGCGCATGTCCAAGCGCGCCGGCACCGTCATCACCCTCGACGACCTCGTCGAGGCCATCGGTGTGGACGCCGCCCGCTACGCCCTCATCCGCTCCTCCGTCGACTCCTCCCTGGACATCGACATGGACCTGTGGACCAGCCAGACCAGTGACAACCCGGTCTTCTACGTCCAGTACGGCCATGCCCGGCTGTGCTCCCTGGGGCGTAAGGCCGAGGAGAACGGCATCAGCCTGCCTGAGGACCTGTCCACCCTGGACCTCGGCACCCTGACCCACGACCGCGAGGGAGACCTCATCCGCACCCTGGGTGAGTTCCCTGACGTCCTGGCCACCGCCGCGGAACTGCGCGAGCCGCACCGTGTCGCCCGCTACGCCGAGCACCTCGCCGGAACCTTCCACCGGTTCTACGACTCCTGCCAGATCCTGCCCAAGGGTGACGACGCCACCGGCGAGGACATCGCCCCGGTCTTCCTCGCCCGTCTCGCCCTGGCGAACGCTGCCCGAGTGACCTTGGCCAATGCCCTGCGCATGGTCGGTGTTTCTGCCCCCGAAAGGATGTGACCGTGGATCCCGAGGTGCACCTGCCCCAGGTCCCGCTGCGTCAGCGCACGGCGACCCTGGAGGACTTCAACACCCTCCCGTCCCACGTGTTCCCCACGAACACCCGCGTCCGGACGACCGGTGAGATCGAACTGGGCGGTGTCCCGGTCACCGAGCTCGTCGCCGAGCACGGCACCCCCGTCTTCGTCATGGACGAGGCCGACTTCCGGGGACGCTGCCGCCGTCTCGCCGCCGCATTCGGTGGTGGCGAACACGTCCACTACGCCTCGAAAGCTTTCCTGTCCGTCACCGTTGCCCGCTGGGTCGCCGACGAGGGCCTGGCCCTCGACGTCGCCAGCCAGGGCGAGCTGGAGATCGCACTGACCGCCGGTTTCCCGGCCGAGCGCATCACCGTGCACGGCAACAACAAGTCCGAGGACTTCCTCGCCGTGGCCGTCCGCGCCGGTGTGGAGCTCATCGTCATCGACTCCGTCGAGGAGATCGGACGCCTCGCGAAGGTCGCCTCCGGCCTCGGTGTGACCCAGGACGTCCTCGTCCGCGTCAAGCCCGGCGTGCACGTCGACACCCACGAGTTCATCGCCACCAGCCACGAGGACCAGAAGTTCGGCTTCTCGCTGGCCTCCGGCTCCGCCGAGCGGGCCTGCCTCGCTGTGGTGGATGCCGCCGGTATGCGGCTGCGTGGCCTGCACTGCCATGTCGGTTCCCAGGTCTTCGAGGCCGACGGTTTCGGCCTCGCCGCCGACCGTCTGCTGGGCCTGTGGGCCCGCCTCATCGACGAGCTGGGGGAGGAGTCCGACGAGGCCACCGCCCTCAACACCCTCGACCTGGGCGGCGGCTACGGCATCGCCTACACCCCCGACCAGGAGGAACTCGACGTCGAGACCGTAGCGTCTGACCTGCTGCGCCGGGTCCGGCAGACCGCCGTCGAGCGAGGTCTCGACGCCCCGGTGCTCAATGTCGAGCCGGGTCGCGCGATCGCCGGTCCCTCGACCGTCACCCTCTACACGGTCGGCACCGTCAAGGACGTCCACACCTCGGACGACACGGTGCGCCGCTACATCTCCGTCGACGGCGGCATGAGCGACAACATCCGCCCGGCCCTCTACCAGGCGGAGTACGACTGCCGGCTGGCCAACCGCCACGCCACCGGCACCCTCGTCCCGACCCGTGTGGTCGGCAGTCACTGCGAATCCGGTGACATCCTCATCAACGACGCACTGATGCCCGACGACATCGCCGCCGGCGACATTCTCGCGGTGCCGGCCACGGGCGCGTACTGCTACATGATGGCCTCGCGCTACAACATGCTGACCCGTCCGCCGGTCGTCATCGTCGGCGACGGACAGTCCCGCGTCATGATCCGCCGGGAGACCGTCGCCGATGTCCTCGCCCTGGAGAACATCGACCTCGAAAAAACTCCCCGGTGAGACGTCGTTTATGATCGGGTCCCAGTAACCCGCACCATCCTGCACACCCGCAACCACAACCCACGGGAAGAGACAACGGGAAGAGACTATGGCTGAACTGAACACGGAATCCACCACCCCGACCGTCGGCGTCGCCCTGCTCGGTATGGG
This sequence comes from Corynebacterium variabile, assembly GCF_006539825.1. Taxonomy (GTDB): domain Bacteria; phylum Actinomycetota; class Actinomycetes; order Mycobacteriales; family Mycobacteriaceae; genus Corynebacterium; species Corynebacterium variabile. Next base: position 79,916 of record NZ_BJNT01000001.1, on the reverse strand, counting down.
AACTGTCGGCCGCGAGGTGCTGCGCATTCTCGGCGAGGCGGAACAGGACTTCACCGCCCGTATCGATGGTCGGCTCGAGGTCCGCGGCGTCGCCGTCTCCGACCTCTCCAAGCCGCGCGAGGGCGTGGACCCCGCCCTGCTCACCGATGACGCCCTCGGCCTCGTCAAGCGCGACGACATCGACCTCGTCATCGAGGTCATCGGTGGTATCGACTACCCCCGCACGATCGTGATGGCCGCCCTGAACGCCGGGAAGTCCGTCGTCACCGCGAACAAGGCCCTCGTCGCCGCACACGCCATGGAACTGGCGGACGCCGCCGACGCCTCCGGGGCCGACCTCTTCTTCGAGGCCGCCGTCGCCGCCGCCATCCCGGTCGTCGGCCCGCTGCGTCGCTCCCTGGCCGGTGACAAGGTCAACGCCGTCATGGGCATCCTCAACGGCACGACGAACTTCATCCTCGACGCGATGGACAAGCGCGGCGCCTCCTACGACGTGATGCTCGCCGAGGCCACCGAGCTGGGCTACGCCGAGGCCGACCCCTCCGCCGACGTCGACGGCTATGACGCCGCCTCAAAGGCCGCCATCCTCGCCTCCCTCGCCTTCCACTCGCCGGTCGGCTTCGACGATGTGCACTGCGAGGGCATCCGCAACATCACCGCCGACGACATCGCCGCGGCCAAAGCGGCCGGCTGCACGATCAAGCTGCTCGGCATCTGTGAGCGCCTGGTCGACGAGGAGAGCGGCGACGAGTCGATCTCCGCGCGCGTCTATCCGGCTCTGGTGCCGCTGTCCCACCCGCTGGCGACGGTCTCCGAGTCCTTCAACGCGATCTTCGTCATCGCCGAGCACGCCGGTCGACTGATGTTCTACGGCAACGGTGCCGGCGGTGCCCCCACCGCGTCCGCCGTTCTCGGTGACGTCGTCGCCGCCGCCCGCAACGTCGTCCACGGTGGTCGTGCGCCGGGCATGTCGACCTACGCCAACCTGCCGATCGCCGACTTCGGCGCGGTGCGGACCCGCTACCACGTCGACATGACCGTCCAGGACCGTCCCGGCGTCCTCGCCGAGGTCGCCTCGACCTTCGCCGCCCACGGTGTGTCCATCAAGACCGTCCGCCAGGAGGAGAACGTCGACGGCGCCCGCCTCGTCGTCATCACCCACCACGCCACCGAGCAGGCACTCGAGGAGACCGTGGACGCGCTCATGCAGCTCGAGGCCGTCAAGAACGTCCGCAGCGTCATCCGGATGGAAGGTAACTGATGTCTGACGTCGCAGTGGGTCGTGCCGTCAAGGTCACCGTCCCCGCCTCCTCGGCGAACCTGGGCCCCGGTTTCGACACCCTCGGCCTGGCCGTCGACTTCACCGATGTCGTCGAGGTTGAGGCCACCGACTCCGGGCTCGAGGTCATCGTCCACGGCGAGGGCGAGGGGGAGGTCCCGCTCGACGAGCGTCACCTCGTCGTCCGTGCGGTCCGCGCCGGTCTACGTGAGGCCGGTGCGACCGTCCGTGGCCTGAAGATCACCTGCCACAACGTCATCCCGCACTCCCGCGGTCTCGGATCCTCGGCCGCCGCGGCGGTCGCCGGTGTCGTCGCCGCCTCAGGGCTGGCGGGTGACCCGACCCCTGAGCGTCCCACCGGTGCACTCGACGACGACACGCTGATCCAGCTCGCGGCGTCCTTCGAGGGGCACCCGGACAATGCCGCAGCCAGCGTGCTCGGCGGAGGCGTGATCTCCTGGACCAATATCCCGGTCGACGGCCGCAGCGCCCCGGAGTACCGGGCCGTCGGCGTGCCGGTGGCCGAGTCGGTCCTGGCCACGGCCCTGATCCCGGACTTCCACGCGTCCACCGAGGCCGTGCGCCGCGTTCTTCCCAGTGACGTCTCCCATGTGGACGCCAGGTTCAACGTCTCCCGCGCCGCGCTGCTGCCGGTGGCGCTCTCCCGGCACCCGGAGCTGCTGTGGGAGGCCACCCGTGACCGCCTGCACCAGCCTTACCGTGCAGAGGTGCTGCCGGTGTCCTCGGAGTGGGTCAACCGCCTGCGCAACCTGGGTTACCCGGCGTTCCTCTCCGGTGCCGGCCCGACCGTGATGGTGCTCTCCACCGAGCCGGTCGATCCTGCCCTGCTCGACGAGGCCCGTTCCCGCGGTCTGCGGGTCCTGGAGACCCGCGCCGGCGGACGTGTGACCGTCGAGGTCAGTAACTGATCAGGGCTTGTCGCCCCGGGGGAGGCGGATGATCCTGAACTCGCCGCGTCGCAGGTGGGTGCGCATGTCCTTCTTGTCGAACTTGCCCACCGAGGTGTGGTCGAGGGTGTCGACGAAGGTCCAGTACTCCGGCACCATCCAGCGCGGTGCCCGCGCGGCGACCGTCTCCGAGATCGCGGCAGCGGTCTCCCGGGTCGTCGGGGTACCCGGGACGACGACCACCACCGCGAGCGGACGCTCACCCCAGTCCGGATCGGGCATGCCGATGACCGCAGCCTCGGCGACCATGGGGGAGGCCATGACCAGGTTCTCCAGGGTGGCGGAGTAGATCCATTCACCACCGGAGCGGATGATGTCGGTCTGCCGGTCGTGGACGGTGAGGAACCCGTCCCGGGTGATGGTTCCGACATCCCCGGTGCGCAGCCACCCGTCCTCCGTGAAACGGTCGGTGGCGTCCTCGACGGCACCGCCGCGGAACACGGCGGCCGGTCCCTCGGCGTCCTCGGCGGGGGAATGGTAGTAGGACGCGGTGACGTAGTTGCCCCTGACCTGGATCTCACCGGTGGACCGGTCGTTGGCGGTCAGCGGGACGCCGTCCTCGTCGACCACCCGGTACATCATCCCGACCGGGAACCTGCCCTGGCTCTCCCGGTAGTTCTGACGCGCTGCACCACCGACACCGGCGGGTGGACGCGCGACGGTGCCGACCGGACCGGTCTCCGTCATGCCCCAGGTGTGCGTCATGTCCACGCCGTAGCGCTCCTCCCAGGCGGCGATGAGGGCAGGGGGAACGGTCGACCCGCCGGAGATGATCTCCCGCAGGCTCATCTTCTCGGGCGGGTTCTTCTCGTAGTGGACCATGAGCTGTGTCCACACGGTGGGGGCACCGTGGGCGCGCAGCGGCATGGCGTCGGCGATGACGTAGGAGAGGTGCTCGGGCGAGGCATCTCCGCCCGGCATGATCAGACGGGTCCCGGCCATCATCGCGGCGATCGGTACACCCCAGCTCAGGACGTGGAAGACGGGGACGCAGCACAGGAACCGCTCGCCGTTGCGCACCGCCAGTGAGTCGACTGAACGGATGGTCGTGGCGTGGGTCCACACTGAACGGTGGGAGAAGACCACGCCCTTGGGCGCGCCGGTGGTGCCGGTGGAGTAGCACATGGCCACCGGGGCCGTTTCCGGAAGATCGGGCCAGGCGTAGGTGGTCGGGCGTCCGTCGAGACTGGCCTCGTAGCCGAGGACCCGGATGCCGTCGGGGGTGGCGGTCTTGACGGCCTGGACCTCCTCGTCATCGCCGGTGACGATGAGGGTGTGGACGCCGGGGCAGTCGGGCAGCAGCGGCAGCAGCACCTCGGCGAGGTCCGGGTCCAGGACGATCACCCGGTCATCGGCATGGTTGATCACGTGGATGATCTGGTCCGGCATGAGGAAGGGGTTGAGCGGCTGGAACACCGCACCCATCGACCCTGCGCCGAAGAGCACCTCGAGGTGCTCTGCGGTGTTCGGCATCATGGTGCCGACCCGTTCGCCGACGGCTGTGCCGACCAGGTCGTGAAGGGTGTGGGCAAAGGCGGCGGCCCGTGATCCGAGTGCTGCGAAGGTGCACTGTTCGGAACTCATCCCGCGGTAGGTCGTCACGGTCGAGGCGGCGTGGACCCTGCGGCCGTACTCCAGGATGCGGGCGAGCGAAAACGGGACCACCTGCATCGTCGATGCGACGGGTGCAGGGGCGGTTACGGCCGGCGGCGTGGATGGTGCGTCGTGCGAGTGGTCCTCCATGGTCACCAGGATAGGCATGCCGGTGCGTTGATTGGCGGTGGGACCGCCTGAGGGTGGTAACATCGCCTCCGAGAATCGATCACTGCCACCACAGACCGACACACCCGGTCGCGCAGTGCCCGGTCATCAGGACTCCCGGGTCCGCCAGACGAGCCGCCACGCGGCCTGTCCGGACAACGTCGACCCCGGTCTCCGAACCTCACAATCCGACGACTCAACGAGAGCACGTCGCCCCCCGGTCTCCTGCCGTGTCCCGGCCAGGTCAGACAATCCCGGCCCCACGCAGCACGTCAGTGCCGTCCATGACCGTGGCCGTCCGTTTCCGGGGGGTGGACCGAAAGGACACCTGTGACTTTGCCTGACATCGTCTCCAGGGCACAGAACGACGGCCTCGCCAGCCTCAAGCTGACGGAGCTGAAGCAGATCGCCGCCTCCCAGGGCCTCCGTGGCACCTCGGGACTGCGCAAGGGCGAGCTCATCGACGCCATCAGTACCGCGGGTATCGGTGGGGGCCGTCCCGCGACGGCGAAGAAGACGACCGCACCGGAGAAGGCGACCGCACCGGAGAAGGCTCCGGAACCGGCTGCTCCGACGACCACAGAGAAGGCCGACCAGGGCGACACCGTGTCAGAGAACCGTACCGAGAGCACCGACCGAAACGACCGCGACGACCGCGACGACCGCGACGACCGGAATGAGCAGCAGGACGGCGAGGGCGGCGGACGCCGCAGCCGCCGTAACCGCCGAAACCGCCGCAACCGCGGCCGTGGCGACGAGCCGCAGGGCAACCAGGGGGACGGCGGCCAGCAGGGCGGCCGGGGTGGACGCCAGGACAACCGCCAGGGGAACCAGCAGGGCAACCAGCAGGGTGGCGGACGTTCCGAGCGCAACTCCCGCCGCGAGCGCAACCGCAACCGCAACAACCAGGACGGCGGTAGCCAGGGCGGTAACCAGAACAACCAGAACGACCAGAACAACCAGAACAACCAGAACAACCAGGGCGAGCCGCCGACCCCCGTCGCCGGCATCCTCGACTTCGTCGACGCGAACACCGCCTTCATCCGCACCACCGGGTACCACGCCGGCTCCACCGACATCTACGTCCCGATCCAGATGGTCCGGAAGTTCGGCATGCGCCACGGTGACGCGATCACCGGCACAATCCGCCCCGGCAAGCAGCAGACCGCCAACAACGGTCAGGGACGTAACCGCAACCGCGGCAAGTACACCCAGCTGCACAGTGTGGACACGGTCAACGGTCTGAGCCCTGAGGACGCCGCCAAGCGTCCGAACTTCCACAAGCTCACCCCGCTGTACCCGAACCAGCGGCTGCGTCTGGAGACCACCCCGAAGATCCTGACCACCCGTGTCATCGATCTCATCATGCCGATCGGTAAGGGACAGCGCGCCCTTATCGTCTCGCCGCCGAAAGCCGGTAAGACGACCATCCTGCAGGAAATCGCGAACGCCATCGCGGTCAACAACCCGGAGTGCCACCTCATGGTCGTCCTCGTCGACGAGCGTCCCGAGGAGGTCACCGACATGCAGCGTTCGGTGAAGGGCGAGGTCATCGCCTCGACCTTCGACCGTCCGCCGAACGAGCACACCGCGGTCGCCGAGCTCGCCATCGAGCGCGCGAAGCGTCTGGTGGAGCAGGGGCAGGACGTCGTGGTCCTGCTGGACTCGATCACCCGCCTGGGCAGGGCCTACAACAACTCCTCGCCGGCGTCCGGACGCATCCTGTCCGGTGGTGTGGACTCCAACGCCCTGTACCCGCCGAAGCGCTTCCTCGGCGCGGCCCGCAACATCGAGAACGGCGGCTCCCTGACCATTATCGCCACCGCCATGGTGGAGACCGGGTCCGCCGGTGACACGGTCATCTTCGAGGAGTTCAAGGGCACCGGTAACGCGGAACTGAAGCTGGACCGGAAGATCGCCGAGCGGCGCCTCTTCCCGGCCGTGGACGTCAACCCGTCCGGTACCCGCAAGGACGACCTCCTGCTCGGCCCGGAGGAGGCCCGGCTCATGCACAAGCTGCGCCGCATCCTCTCCGCGCTGGATCCGCAGGCCGCCATCGACCTGATGATCAAGCAGCTGCGCAAGACCAAGACAAACGGCGAGTTCATGATGCAGATCGCGTCCTCCGCCCCGCTGGCAGGTGACGACGATGAGTGATCTGGCAGGTTCGCCGTCCAAGGTCGACGACATCCTCTCGGAGTACCAGGGCCTGGAGATGCAGCTCTCCGACCCTGAGCTGCACAATGACGCCGCGGCGGCCCGTCGGGTCGCCAAGCGGTTCAGCGAGCTCCAGCCGGTCATCCAGACGTACAATCATCTCACCCAGGCCCGCGAAGACCACGAGGCCGCCGCGGAGATGGCGTCCGAGGACGCCGAGTTCGCCGCCGAGGCCGACCGTCTCGCCGCGGAGATCCCGGCGCTCGAGGAGAAGCTCACCGACCTGCTGGCCCCGCGCGACCCCCACGACTCCGATGACGTGGTCATGGAGGTCAAGTCCGGTGCCGGTGGAGAAGAGGCCGCACTGTTCGCCGGCGAGCTGGTGCGCATGTACCAGCGCTACGCCGAGAAGCACGGCTTCACCTGTGAGGTGTTGGACACCAACGAGACCGATCTGGGCGGCGTCAAGGACCTCACCATGTCGATCCGGTCGAAGCAGCCGACCCGTGACGGCGCATGGAGCGTCTTCAAGTTCGAGGGCGGCGTCCACCGGGTGCAGCGTATCCCCGTGACCGAGTCGCAGGGACGCATCCAGACCTCCGCCGCCGGCGTCCTGGTCTACCCTGAACCCGACGAGGTCGAGGACGTGCAGATCGACGACAAGGACCTGCGAGTCGACGTCTACCGGTCCTCCGGCAAGGGCGGCCAGGGAGTGAACACGACGGACTCCGCCGTGCGCATCACCCACCTGCCCACCGGCATCGTGGTGACCTGTCAGAAGGAACGCTCGCAGATCCAGAACAAGGCCCGCGCCATGCAGGTGCTCGCCGCACGCCTCCAGCAGATGAAGGAGGAGGAAGCGGACGCCGCCGCCGCGGAGGGACGCCACGCCCAGATCCGCACGATGGACCGCTCGGAGCGCATCCGGACCTACAATTTCCCGGAGTCCCGCGTCTCCGACCACCGCATCGGCTACAAGGCCAACAACCTCGACGCCGTCCTCGACGGCGACCTGGAAGCCCTGTTCGGCGCCCTGCACGACGCCGACCGTGCCGCCCGCCTCGAGGCCGATGACTGAGACCGGTCCGCAGACCGTCTCGGCCGCCCTCCGGTCGGCGGTCACCACCCTGACCGACGCCGGGGTACCGTCGGCGGCCCATGACGCCCGTGAGCTCATGGCTGCGGCGCTGACGGCAGCCACCGGCTCCACGGTCACCCCGATGGATCTCGTGCTGCGTGGGGGAGACCCGGTGCCGGCGTCCTTCCCGCCCATGGTGGAGCGTCGGGCCGCCCGTGAGCCACTGCAGTTCATCCTCGGTACCGCGCCGGTGGTGGGGGTCGACCTCGCCGTCGGGCCGGGGGTGTTCATCCCGCGGCCGGAGACCGACCTGCTCATCGACTGGGCAGCGTCCCGGATCACAGACTGGGAGACGCGACGTCGCAGTACTCCGTTGCGTGCCGCGTTGGTCCCGCCGCGGTTCACCGTGGTGGACTTCTGCTCCGGACCGGGCACGATCAGCCTCGGACTCGCCCACATGCTCACCCGTTCCAGGCTGGCCGACCGCCTCGACCTGCGGATCATCGGTATCGAGCTTTCGCCGACCGCGCTGGACTACGCCGGACGCAACCTCTCCGACTGGCAGGCCAGAGGAGACATCGACCCCCGGATCGCCGTCGAGTTCCACCGCGGGGACGCCACGGACGCCGCACTCGTCACCGGGCTCGGCCTGGTCGCCGGTGCGGATCTCGTCCTGTCGAACCCGCCCTACGTCCCCGAAGGTGACCACGGCGAGCATGTCGCCGCAGCCGACCCTGAGGTCGGGGCGGACCCCCACGAGGCGGTCTACTCCGGCGCCGACGGCCTCGAGCTCATGCGCCCCCTGGCCCGGATCATCGCCATGACCTGTGCCCCGCACGCGGAGATCGCCGTCGAGCACGATGACGCCACCGGGCAGCAGGTCCGGGAACTGCTGGCGGACGCCGGTATCGCCGATCCGGTCCAGCACCGTGACTTCGCCGGTCGCGACCGCTTCGTCACCGGTGCGGTACGCCGTGATCCCGGTGACCGCGGGGGCTCGCCCGACCGGCTACAGTGAATCATCTGAAAGACCCTTTCCATCCGCCACTTCCCCAAGGAGCACCAGAGTGTCGCAGACCTATGACTGCACACGACCCGAGGGCCACGAGGCCGGCCTCGCCGCCGCCCTCGCCGCCGTCAAGGGTGGACGCCTCATCGTCATGCCGACCGACACGGTCTACGGCATCGGCGCAGACGCCTTCGACAATGACGCCGTCGCGTCCCTGCTCGCGGCCAAGCACCGCGGTCCGGACTACCCGACCCCGGTCGTCGTCGGCTCCTGGGACACGGTGACCGGGCTGGTGCGGGACGCTGACGCCCGGATGAAGGCACTCGTCGAGGCCTTCTGGCCCGGCGGACTGACCATCGTCACCCACCAGGCGCCGAGCCTGCCCTGGAACCTGGGTGACACCCGTGGGACTGTCGCATTGCGCATGCCGCTGCACCCGGTGGCCATCGAACTGCTCCAGCAGACGGGGCCGATGGCCTTGTCGAGCGCCAACGTCCACGGCCAGCCTTCGGCACTGTCCACGGCTCAGGCCCGTGAGCAGCTGGGGGACTCGGTCTCCGTGTACCTTGACGGCGGTCCCGCCACCATCGGCACCTCCTCGACCATCGTCGACCTCTCCGGTCGCCGGCCCCGCATCCTGCGCCACGGCGCGATCGAGGCGGCCCGGGTGGCCGAGGTGCTCGGTGTCCCCGAAGAGTCCCTGACCCAGGGGTGACATGCGGATGGGTGAAGTGACGACGGTTCTCGCCGCGTCCGGCAACGCCGGCGTCGGCATCCCCTTCCGGGAGCTGGCACTTGTGCTGCTCATCGGATGCGTCACCACCTACCTCACCACCGGTATCGCCCGGATGCTCATGGTCCGGTTCGGATCGATGAGCGCGCCGCGGGCCAGGGACGTCCACACCGTGCCGACGCCACGGCTCGGTGGCGTGGCCATGTTCACCGGCCTCGTTGTCGCGGTCGCCACCGCCGGTCAGTTGCCGGCACTGAACCGCGGGTTCCCGCCGGTGACACCGGACATGATGGCCGTGCTGTTCGCGGCAGCGGTCATCGTGGTCGTCGGCATCATCGACGACCTCTACGACATCTCCTGGGTGATCAAACTCGGTGGACAGGTCGTCGGTTCGGTGGTGATGAGCCTGGCAGGCCTGAGCTGGTACCTCATCTGGGTGCCGCTCGGTGACGGCGGGACCACGCTGGTTCTCGACCAGGTCCAGTCCACTGTCCTGACTGCGGTCCTGACGGTCGCGATCATCAACGCCATGAACTTCGTCGACGGTCTGGACGGGCTCGCGGCCGGGCTCGGCATGATCGGCGGCGGGACGCTGATGATCTATTCGCTGACGATCCTCCATGACCAGGGCGGCACCGTGAGTGCCTACCCGCCGGCGATTATCTCGACGGTGCTGGTGGGCGTGTGCGCCGGCTTCCTGCCGCACAACTTCGCCCCGGCCCGGATCTTCATGGGGGATTCCGGTTCCATGCTCATCGGTCTGCTGCTGGCGGCCGGCTGTGTCTCGGCCTCGGGCAGGATCACCATGTCCCTCTACGGCACCGCGGACGTGGTTGCGCTGCTGTCCCCGCTCCTGGTGGTGCTCGCCGCCCTGTTCATTCCTCTGCTGGACCTGGTTCTCGCCGTCTGCCGTCGACTGGCTGCCGGCAAGAGTCCCTTCGCCCCGGACAAGAAGCACCTGCACCACCGGTTGCTGCGGCTCGGCCACGGCCAGCGTCAGGTCGTGCTCGTGCTCTACTCCTGGGTCGGGGTGGTCGCCCTGGGTGCGGTGGGGGCGACGGTGTTCCCTCCCGTGGTCGCCCTTGTGGTTTTCCTCGTCGCCTTCGTGGTCGTGGGCGTGGTGACCTGGGTTCCGCTATTGCGTAACCGGAACAGGGATGCGCTACCGGACCGGGGGTAGCGCACCGATTGCGGTGCGCGGCACGGGCCGGGATACCCTGGGCGGGTGACTGACCAGAACCAGGACCCCATCTCCGATCCCTCCGAGCTCCCGGACATCAACATCTCCGAGGACGGTGACATCGCCGACCACAGGCGCCCGCTGCTGCGGGCCGCCAGACTCGGTGGTATCGGGGTCGCCGTGCTGACCGTCATCTCTCTGATGGTCTGGGGGAGTGTCCGGGACATCGAGGGCATCTGGGGCGTCCTCATCGGGGCGGCCATCGGCGGCGGATTCGTCCTGGCGACCGTCGGCGTGGTGCTGCTCACGGCGAACACCACGCCGCAAAACACGCTGATCGTGATTCTCGGCAGCTGGATCCTCAAGATCGTGGTGGTGCTCGTCACTCTGGGCGTGCTCAAGGGATTCGACTTCTACGACTCCACCGCGCTGGGGGTGACGATCATCTTCGCGATGGTGGTCGGCCTGGCGACGGAGACCCTGGGGATCCTGCGAACGACGACGACCAACGTGGGCTGAATTCACCGGGTCGGGGGACAAATCCGGGGGTGTCGGATGTTCGAACGGGGGAGCGTGATCGGGGCGTCGACCTCCCCCTAAACCGCAGGTGGAGGACGCAGGGGGTGCCCGTTAGCGTGTGAGCAACGGGGCTGCTATTGTTCAGTGCGGGTAATCAGGCGACTGGCCTGGCGCGTCTGCGCGGTCAGGAACAGTCCTGGATCTACGCCCCCGGCATCGTGCGGATGTGCGACGGAGTCCACGGTGACCGGGTACCACCTGACGACCTCCATCGCACCGCCTGACGCACAGGTCACGCGGCTCAAACTCGGGAGAGAACGCTGAGCGTTACAACCTTGGCCCTGGAGGGTGAGTTCCACACACCCTCAATGGGGCACGAATTCTTCCCGGGTGGAGACAAGGCACCTACCGAAGACGTTCCCGGCCGGGAAGGTCTCTGGTTCTACGATTTCGCGAACGGTTTCTTCGCACTCGACCGCCTGATGATCATCCGTCTGCTGATGATCCTCGTTCTGGCCGTGTTCTTCGTTATCGCGATGCGCAAGCCCAAGCTGGTCCCCCGTGGTATCCAGAATCTCGGGGAGTACCTCCTCGACTTCGTCCGGATCCACATCGCAGAAGACATCCTGGGGAAGAAGGAGGGGCGCCGGTTCCTGCCGGTCATCGCCACCATCTTCTTCGTGGTCCTGGTCGGGAACATCCCGTCTGTGATCCCGTTCCTCAATGTCTCGCCCAACGCCAGGATCGGCATGCCGATCGTGCTGGCGGCCGTGGCGTACATCGCGATGATCTACGCGGGTGTCAAGCGATACGGCTTCGGCAAGTTCATGAAGTCCTCGCTGGTCATTCCGAACCTGCCCCCGGCGCTCCACATCCTCGTGGTGCCGATCGAATTCTTCTCCACCTTCGTCCTCCGCCCGGTCACGCTGACCATCCGTCTGATGGCCAACATGCTGGCGGGTCACATCATCCTTGTCCTGCTGTTCTCCGCCACGAACTTCTTCTTCTGGCAGATGAACGGCTGGACCGTCCTCTCGGCGGGAACCCTGGCCTTCGGCCTCGCGTTCATGCTCTTCGAGATGCTGATCATCTTCCTCCAGGCATACATCTTCAGCCTGCTGGCGGCGGTCTACATCGAGCTCTCGCTGCACGCGGACGAGCACTAAGCACAATCCCTGACCCCGGTACCGGGCACAACAACTACACAGTCCCGGTACGGATTCACGAAAAGGAACGGAAACACAATGAACGAGCTGCTCATCCTGGCTCAGGACTCCTCCTCCGAGATCACCGGCTTCGGTGCCATCGGTTACGGCCTCGCCGCGATCGGCCCCGGTATCGGTATCGGTATCGTCGCCGGTAAGACTGCTGAAGCCATGGCCCGCCAGCCCGAGATGGCCGGCCAGCTGCGCACCACCATGTTCCTGGGTATCGCCTTCACCGAGGCCCTCGCCCTCATCGGCCTGGTCGCCGGCTTCCTGTTCTAGTTGTGTGGCGCCCGCCGGTCCCGGTGGGAACCCCACCGGGAACAGGCAGGCATCTGATACACATCACCACGCACAAGAGCGAAAGCTGAGACTATGACGAACTACTTCATTCTGGCGGCAGGGGATGACGATCCACAGCAGTGGACCGAAAACCCCAACCCGCTGCTGCCTGCGGGCTACGACCTCGTCTGGTCCCTTATCTGCTTCATCATCATCTTCGTGCTGTTCTGGAAGTTCGTACTTCCGACCTTCAAGAGGGTCCTCGCCGAGCGCGAGGAGCAGATCGAGGGTGGCATTCAGCGTGCCGAGGCAGCCCAGGAGGAGGCCAAGGCCGCGCTGGAGAAGTACAACTCCCAGCTCGCCGAGGCCCGTACCGAGGCATCCCAGATCCGGGACGACGCCCGTGCCCAGGGTCAGAAGATCATCGCCGAGGCGAACACCAAGGCTGAGGCCGAGGTCAAGCGCAAGGCCGCCGACGGCGAGAAGGCACTGCTCGCGCAGCGCGACGCCGTCGTCTCCGACCTGCGCAAGGATCTCGGTGCCGCGTCCATCAACCTGGCCGAGCAGCTGCTCGGTGAGGACCTGGCCGACAGCACCAAGAAGTCCGGAACCATCGACTCCTTCCTCGCTGGTCTCGACAGCGTCGGCTCGGGGAAGTGACGCCCGTGCACGCAGCGAGCCGAGCAACCCTGGACCAGCTGTCCGCGAGCCTGGACAGCACCCTGACCGGGTCGACCGAGGCCGCCGGCCTCGGCGCTCAGACCGGTGCCGACCTCTTCGAGGTCGCCGAGCTCCTTGACGGAGACCGGACCCTGCGCATGGCCCTGGTCGACCAGACCATCCCGGACGACCGCCGTGTCGAGCTGGCCGAGAGCCTGCTGTCCGGCAAGGTGTCCGGTACCGCCCTGGAGACTGTCTCCGCCGCGGTCCGTGCCACCTGGTCGAACACCCGTGACCTGCGCAACGGCCTGGTTGAGCTGGGCCGCCGCGCCCTGCTGCGTGCCGCCGGCGCCCAGGGACAGAAGGACCGTGTCGGCAGCGAGCTGTACCAGCTCGCCCGCCTGCTCGAGAAGGAGCCGCAGCTGGAAATGCTGCTGGCCGACCGTCTCGTGTCCGCGGACAACCGCCGCGACTTGTTCGCGAAGGTCCTCTACGGCAAGGTCAGCTCGGTCACCGAGGCGCTTGCGCTTCAGGTGGTCAGCCGGCTTGGTGACCGTCCGGTCGAAGGACTTGACGCGGTCTGCGATTTCGCAGCCGCACTGGACGGGAAGACGGTCGCCCGCGTGCGTTCCGTCTCGCCCCTGTCCGACGCCCAGTCAGAGGCCCTCGGGCAGAAGCTGGAGAAGATCTACGGTTCCGCGATGTCCGTCCATTCCGAGGTTGACACCAGCCTCCTCGGTGGAGCGGTCATCCGGGTCGGCGACGAGATCATCGACGGGAGCACGGCCGGTCGGCTGAACAAGCTCCGTCGTAACCTCGCGTAGAGCCTGGATCGACAGAATATTCAACGTAAGAAGCTGGAAGACAAACCGAGAGCAGGAAGAACATGGCGGAGCTGACGATCTCCTCCGATGAGATCCGTAGTGCGATTGCGAACTACACCTCGAGCACTTCCGCGGAGGCCTCCCGTGAGGAGGTCGGCGTGGTCACCATGGCTGCGGACGGCATTGCCCAGGTTTCGGGCATGCCTTCCGTGATGACCAATGAGCTGCTTGAGTTCCCGGGCGGCGTTATCGGCGTCGCGCAGAACCTCGAGACCGACTCTGTCGGCGTTGTGGTCCTGGGTCACTTCGAGTCCCTCAAGGAGGGCGACGAGGTCAAGCGGACCGGCGAGGTCCTGTCCATCCCGGTCGGGGACAAGTTCCTCGGTCGTGTTATCAACCCCCTGGGCCAGCCGATTGACGGCCTGGGCACCATCGAGTCCGAGGAGGACCGCGTCCTGGAGCTCCAGGCGCCCTCCGTGCTGCAGCGCCAGCCGGTCCACGAGCCGATGCAGACCGGCATCAAGGCCATCGACGCGATGACCCCGATCGGTCGGGGTCAGCGTCAGCTGATCATCGGTGACCGCAAGACGGGTAAGACCTCCGTCTGCATCGACACCATCCTGAACCAGCGCGAGAACTGGGCCAGCGGCGACAAGACCAAGCAGGTCCGCTGCATCTACGTCGCCATCGGTCAGAAGGGCTCGACCATCGCGTCGGTCCGCAAGACCCTCGAGGACAAGGGCGCCCTGGAGTACACCACCATCGTGGCTGCTCCGGCCTCCGACTCCGCCGGCTTCAAGTGGCTGGCCCCCTTCGCGGGTGCCGCCCTGGGCCAGCACTGGATGTACCAGGGCGCTCACGTCCTGATCATCTTCGACGACCTCACCAAGCAGGCCGAGGCCTACCGTGCCATCTCCCTGCTGCTGCGTCGTCCGCCGGGACGCGAGGCCTACCCGGGTGACATCTTCTACCTGCACTCCCGTCTGCTGGAGCGTGCGGCGAAGCTGTCCGACGACCTCGGTTCCGGTTCGATGACGGCCCTGCCGATCATCGAGACCAAGGCCAACGACGTGGGAGCGTTCATCCCGACCAACGTGATCTCGATCACCGACGGTCAGGTCTTCCTCGAGTCCGACCTCTTCAACCAGGGTGTCCGCCCGGCCATCAACGTCGGTGTGTCCGTCTCCCGTGTGGGTGGCGACGCGCAGACCAAGGGCATGAAGAAGGTCGCCGGTAACCTCCGTCTCGACCTGGCCGCCTACCGCGACCTCGAGGCCTTCGCCACCTTCGCCTCTGACCTGGACGAGTACTCCAAGGCTCAGCTGGACCGTGGTGAGCGTCTCGTCGAGCTGCTGAAGCAGAACGAGACCGAGCCGCAGGCAGTCGAGGACCAGATGGTCTCCATCTACCTCGCCGGTGAGGGTGAGCTGGACAACGTGCCGGTGCAGGACGTCCGCCGCTACGAGGCTGAGCTGTGGGAGAACCTGCACGCCAACCACGCGGACATCTACGCCGGTATCGCCGGTGGCACGCCGCTGTCGGACGAGGCGAAGGAGGCCCTCAAGGCCGCCAACGCCGAGTTCGCCAAGGGTTTCCAGACCACCGACGGCACCACGGTCGTCAACGAGCCGGAGCCCGAGGGCCTGGCCGACGGTGACCTGGACAAGCACCAGATCACCGTCTCCGCCAAGAAGTAGGCGGCGACTATGACCGAGAAGTCCAAGTACACCGAAGAAGGGAGGTAGGAAGATGGCTACACTTCGCGAGCTGCGAGACCGCATCAAGTCGGTCAACTCGACGAAGAAGATCACCAAGGCGCAGGAACTTATTGCGACCTCGAAGATCACGAAGGCACAGGCTCGGGTGACCGCATCCCAGCCCTACGCCGACGAGATCACGCGGGTTATCCAGCGTCTGGCGTCCGCCTCCTCCCTGGATCACCCGATGCTGGACACCGAGGCCGAGGCACGTCGTGCCGCGATCCTCGTCATCACCAGTGACCGGGGCATGTGTGGCGGCTACAACCACAACGTGCTGAAGACCACGGTCGAGCTTCGCAAGAAGCTGCAGAACGAGGGTAAGGACGTCGTCCTCTACATCGCCGGTTCGAAGGGCGTGGACTACTTCAACTTCCGTAGCGAGCCGCTGGCCGGCGCGTGGACCGGGTTCTCCCAGGACCCCGAGTTCAAGCTGACCCACGATCTGCGTCACCACCTCATCGACGGCTTCACCGCCGGCCCTGACGGTGTGACCAAGCCTCGTGACGGTATCAGCGCTCCGGAAGGCGAGGGCGTCCCCGGCTTCGACGAGCTGCACGTGGTCTACACGCGCTTCGAGTCGATGCTGACCCAGGCCCCGCAGGCCTTCCGCATGCTGCCGATCGAGACCCGTGTCGAAGGTGAAGTGAACACCGGCGAGGATCTCCTGTCGAACAGTGCGGACACCGCGTCCGCCGACTTCGACTTCGAGCCCGACCCGGACACCCTGCTGGCCGCACTGCTTCCGCAGTACGTCTCCCGCAGCATCTTCGCGCTCATGCTCGAGTCCGCCGCCAGTGAGTCCGCGGCCCGACGGACCGCGATGTCCGCCGCGACCGACAACGCGACCGCTCTGGTCAACGACCTTTCCCGGGTCGCCAACCAGCTGCGCCAGGCGAAGATCACCCAGGAAATCTCAGAGATTGTCGGCGGCGTTGACGCGCTGTCCGACAGTGGAGAAAGTGACTAACTAATGACTACAGCTACTCAGGTGCAGCGTGAAGACGCCGCATCGACTGCTGCCGGGCGCGTTGTCCGTGTCATCGGCCCGGTCGTCGACGTGGAGTTCCCGCGCGGCGAGCTGCCGGCACTGTACAACGCCTTGCAGGTCGATGTGGCGCTCGAAGCTGTCGCCAAGACCATCACCCTCGAGACTGCCCAGTTCCTCGGCGACAACGTGGTCCGTGCCATTTCGATGGCCCCGACCGACGGCCTCGTCCGCGGTCAGGAAGTCCGTGACTCCGGCAAGCCGATCTCCGTTCCGGTCGGCGACGTCGTCAAGGGCCACGTCTTCAACGCACTCGGCGACTGCCTCGACGAGCCCGGCCTCGGCCGGGACGGCGAGCAGTGGGGCATCCACCGTGATGCCCCCGCCTTCGACCAGCTCGAGGGTCGCACCGAGCTCATGGAGACCGGCATCAAGGTCATCGACCTGCTGACCCCGTACGTCAAGGGCGGCAAGATCGGCCTGTTCGGCGGCGCCGGTGTGGGCAAGACCGTGCTCATCCAGGAGATGATCACCCGTATCGCCCGTGAGTTCTCCGGTACCTCCGTGTTCGCCGGCGTCGGCGAGCGCACCCGTGAGGGCACCGACCTCCGCCTGGAGATGGAAGAGATGGGCGTCCTTCAGGACACCGCCCTTGTCTTCGGCCAGATGGATGAGCCCCCGGGAGTCCGTATGCGCGTCGCCCTGTCGGGTCTGACCATGGCGGAGTACTTCCGCGATGTCCAGAACCAGGACGTGCTGCTCTTCATCGACAACATCTTCCGTTTCACCCAGGCCGGTTCCGAGGTCTCCACGCTGCTGGGCCGTATGCCCTCCGCCGTGGGTTACCAGCCGACCCTGGCTGACGAGATGGGTGTTCTCCAGGAGCGCATCACCTCCACCAAGGGCCGGTCGATCACCTCGCTGCAGGCCGTCTACGTGCCTGCGGACGACTACACCGACCCGGCTCCGGCGACCACCTTCGCCCACCTGGACGCGACCACCGAGCTCGACCGCGCGATCGCCTCGAAGGGTATCTACCCCGCGGTGAACCCGCTGACCTCGACCTCCCGCATCCTGGAGCCGGGCATCGTCGGCGAGCGTCACTACGCTGTCGCCCAGCGCGTGATCGGTATCCTGCAGAAGAACAAGGAACTGCAGGACATCATCGCCATCCTGGGTATGGACGAGCTGTCCGAGGAGGACAAGATCGTCGTGCAGCGTGCCCGTCGTATCGAGCGCTTCCTGGGTCAGAACTTCTTCGTGGCCCAGAAGTTCACCGATATCCCGGGTTCCTTCGTGCCGCTGTCTGACACGATCGACGCCTTCGAGCGCATCTGCGACGGTGAGTTCGACGCCTACCCGGAGAAGTGCTTCGACGGTCTGGGTGGACTCGACGATGTCGAGGCCGCCTACCAGAAGCTCACCGGAAAGTAAGGGGTCACGCACATGGCTGAGATTGCCACTGAACTCGTGTCTGTCGAGCGGATGCTCTGGTCCGGAAAGGCCAGCTCCGTCACCGCGCAGACCACCGAGGGCGAGATCGGCGTGCTCCCCGGCCACGAACCGCTGCTCGGCCAGCTGGTCGAGAACGGCGTGGTCGTCATCCGGACGGCCGAGGGTGAGAAGCTTGTCGCGGCGGTGCAGGGCGGATTCCTGTCCGTGTCGTCGTCCAAGATCACCATCCTCGCCGATTCCGCTGTCTGGGCTTCCGAGGTCGAGACCTCCGAGGCTGAGGCCCGGGCGAAGGACGCCTCGGCGTCCGCGCTCGAGCGCGAGACTGCGGTCTCCGAGCTGCGCGCCGTGAAGCGGCTGCAGGAGAAGTAGTTCCTGACGCCGTAGTAGCGCCTGACACCACCGACGGACGGTTCCCCTGGATCATCAGGGGAACCGCCCGTCGGTGTTTTCCATGTTCGGCTGCCGAACCCCGTGTCCTTGACGACACTGCTTTTGGTGGCCCCGGCGACCCCCGGTAAGCTCGTCGAAAAGCCCTGCATAGAGCCGATGGATGACCACCGCCGACAGGGTATGACGACTAGTGACGACAGTGACGACACTGACGAAGGGACGTGGCTGGTGCTCTGGACCATCCTCATTATCGTGGCCGTATGTGTGGTCGCCTTTGGGGCGATCCTGGCAGGGGGCAGGTTCCTCACCCTGCGCAGTCGCGGAATCCCTGTGGTGGTCAGAAGCGTGCCGAATCCCGAGGGCAGGCACTGGCGCCACGGGGTTCTCGTTTACGGGGGGCTGCAGGCGAAGGTCTACAAGCTACGGTCGCTGCGTCCGGAATCCGACCTGAGCTTCTCCCGGCAGAGCACCGAGATCACCGGACGTCGTCCGATCTCCTCCCTCGAGGCGTTCTTCCTGGAGGATGATCTCCATGTGCTCTCCCTGACCGACGGTCCGGCCGACTGGGAGGTCGCCCTCGACGATGCCGGCGACACCGCCCTGGTCGCCTGGCTGGAGTCCGCACCATCGACCCGCAAGGAGCAGTCCGTCAACCGGATCGACCGTCGCCACGGACTCGAGCGACCCTGAGCGGGCCCGCCGGACACGCCTGCTAGCCTGTCACCCATGCGTCTGGTGATCTGCCGTTGTGCCGTAGAATATGAAGGCCGCCTCGAGGCCTACCTGCCTGAAGCCGATCGTCTGGTGATGGTCAAGGCCGACGGGTCGGTGAGTATCCACGCCGATGACCGTGCCTACAAGCCACTCAACTGGATGACCCCGCCCTGCGCCCTGCGCGAGGAGGAGCCGGGTGAAGAGCAGAAGGACGCCGGGATCGTGGACCTGTGGACGGTGCAGAACCCCAAGGGGGAGAAGCTCACCATCCGGATCTTCAAGGTCTACTCGGATACCGCCCACGAACTGGGGGAGGACCCCGGTCTGGTGAAGGACGGCGTGGAGGCGCACCTCCAGGAACTTCTGGCGGAGCAGATCGAGATCCTCGGTGCCGGCTACACACTCATCCGTCGTGAGTACCCGACCGCCATCGGCCCGGTCGACATCCTCTCCCGGGACGACCTGGGCGTCACCGTCGCCGTGGAGATCAAACGCCGCGGCGGCATCGACGGTGTGGAACAGCTCACCCGCTACGTCGAGCTGCTCAACCGGGATGAGTTGCTGGCCCCGGTCCGGGGCGTGTTCGCCGCCCAGGAGATCAAGCCGCAGGCCCGGACCCTGGCCGAGGACCGTGGATTCCGCTGCGTGACCCTGGACTACCAGGAGATGCGCGGCGCGGACTCCACCGAGCTCCGACTCTTCTGATCCCATGCCACGTCACAACCGACGAGCCACCCCGGCGCCACGCGGACGGGCCGAACTGCCCCGCGACGGCGCGACCTACTGGGGAACCCGCCGCGAACCCGGTCCGGCCTGGGCTGCGGGGGAGGACTGGTTCGTCCGTCACATGGGTGCCGGCTCCGCGGTGAAGTTCTACGTCTGCCCGGGGTGTAACCAGAACATCCCGCCGGGGGTCGCCCATGTCGTCGCCTGGCCCGACGGCCACCGTGGTGCCGAAGACCGACGGCACTGGCATGCGGGGTGCTGGGCCAGACGGTGAGCACCGGTCCCGGGCCGCAGCAGTCGTTCGCGTTAGAATGGACGGCATGACTTCACCCCGTCCGGCCGGACCGGCCGATTCCTCCCCCAACCGTTTCGCCGCCCGCGCCGTGGACCTCGGTGCCGTGAAGGAGGCGGCGGACGCCCGGGACCGCGCGAAAGAGGAGGCGGTCTCAGGGGCGCCGGTCGCTCTGGCCGCCCCGGTCACCGCGGAGAGTTTCGAGCAGGACCTCGTCGTCCGTTCCACCCAGGTCCCGGTCATCGTCCAGCTCGGCAGTTCGCGGGCGCCGGGATCCGACGAGATGTCCCAGGCCTTCGCGTCCTCCGCACTGGGGCAGACCGAGCCGGCGTCCTGGGTCTTCCGCTACGTCGACGTGGATACCGTACCCGAGATCGCCCAGGCTTTCGGCGTCCAGTCGGTGCCGACCGTGCTGGCCCTGGCCGCGGGGCGTCCGCTGACCAGTTTCGAGGGCGTCCAGCCGCCGGAGCAGACCGACCGTTTCATCTCCACGGTGCTGCAGGCCACCGCCGGCAAGCTCCCGGGGCTGCCGTCCACCGGCGAGCCCGCCGGGGACGAGGAATCCCCGGCCGATCCACGGTTCACCGAGGCCGCCGAGGCCCTGGACCGTGAGGACTACGTCGGTGCGGTCGCCCTGTACGACGCCGTGATCGATGACGTGGGTGCCCCCGCTGAGGCCGTCAGTGAGGCCAAGGCAGCCCGCGCGACCGCCGTCCTGCTGGGCCGTTCCGCCGACGGTTCGGCCGACGACATCGACCGGATGCTGCTGGAGGGACGCCGCCGCGAGGCCTTCGACGTCCTCATCGACCGGATTCGCACCTCCGCCGGTGACGAGAAGGACGCCGCACGTACCCGCCTGCTCGGCCTGTTCTCCCTCTACGACCCGGCGGACCCCGAGGTCATCGACGCCCGTACCCGGATGGCCAGCGCGTTGTTCTGACCGGCCGTGTGGCACCATGGGGGAGTGAACGATCCCACTCTCATCTCCACTCCCGCCACCGCTGAGGCCCTCGATGAGGACCTGGTGATCGACTTCCGCGACGTCAGCGTCATCCGGAGTGGTCGGGCCCTGCTCGACCAGGTCAGCTGGCAGGTCGAGGTGGATGAGCGGTGGATCGTGCTGGGCCCCAACGGGGCGGGGAAGACCACGCTGATGTCAATCGCCTCGGCGATGCTCTTCCCGACCAGCGGCACGGTGCGGATCGTGGGGGAGACGCTGGGCAAGGTCGACGTCCGTGAACTGCGGACCGCCGTCGGCCTGTCCTCGGCGGCCTTCGCCCACCGCGTCCCCGAGGAGGAGAAGGTCGTCGATCTGGTCATCTCCGCGGGCTACGACGTCCTCGGCCGGTGGAAGGAAGAGTACGACGACAGTGACCGCGACCGGGCGCTGGAGATCCTCGAGACCGTCGGCGCACTGCACCTGGTCGAGCAGGAATGGGGGACGCTCAGCGAAGGCGAGCGTAAACGCGTCCTCATCGCCCGGTCCCTGATGACCGACCCGGAGATGCTGCTGCTCGACGAACCAGGTGCCGGTCTGGACCTGGGCGGACGGGAGGATCTCGTCGCGTTGCTCTCGGAGATGGCGGTGGATCCGGACGCCCCGGCGATGGTTCTGGTCACCCACCATGTCGAGGAGATCCCCCCGGGATTCACCCACGGTCTGATCCTCGACGAGGGACAGGTTGTCGCCCGGGGGCTCATCACCGACGTCATGACCTCCGAGAACCTCACCCGCGCCTACCACCAGCCGATCCAGCTACGGGTCGAGGAGGACGGGCGCTACTTCGCGCGCCGTGCACCGCGTACCGGCCGGTCGCGTCACCGCCAGAACTGACTAGGGTGGGGAACATGGTTGACAGTCGGACACGGAACCCAGGGTCTGAGCCGGGGCCGGTGCCACCCCGGCACGCGTCCACGGTGATGCTGTTGCGCGACACCCTCAGCGGGCCGGAGGTGTACGTGCAGGAGCGGGCGTCCACGATGCGGTTCTGTGCGGAGATGACGGTGTTCCCCGGCGGTGGCGTCGATGCACGCGACATGCCCGGAGACGTGGACGGCGACGGGACGGCGTCCCCGGAGATCGGCTGGAAGGGACCGTCCACCGAGTGGTGGGCCGACCGGCTGCGGACCTCCCCGGACATCGCACGGGCGCTGGTCTGTGCGGCAGTGCGCGAGACCTTCGAGGAGACCGGCACCCTGCTGGCCGGTCACCGTGACGGCCGCACGGTGCAGGACACCACCGGTTATCTGCCGTTCCGCGCAGAGCTTGAGAACCACCGGCTGGCCTTCACCGACTTCATGGAGCAGCACGATCTCGAGCTCCGTGGCGATCTGCTGCGTCCCTGGGCGAACTGGGTGACCCCGGAGGGGCAGCCGATCCGCTATAACACGGCATTCTTCGTCGCCTCGATGCCCGAGGGGCAGGCCGCCTACGGTGACACCCGGGAAGCGACCTCCACCGGTTGGTTCCGTCCCGGCACCCTGCTCGACGGCTGGCGCAACCGGAAGATCAACCTCATGCCGCCGACCTGGTCCCAGCTGAAGATGCTGGACACTTTCCGCAGCGTCGAGGAGGTCATGGACTTCGCCGCCCAGCTGACCGTCGATCCGGTGGTCAAGGAGCCGGTCGATCTGCCGTACATGG
Source organism: Corynebacterium variabile (assembly GCF_006539825.1). GTDB lineage: Bacteria > Actinomycetota > Actinomycetes > Mycobacteriales > Mycobacteriaceae > Corynebacterium > Corynebacterium variabile. Next base: position 57,295 of record NZ_BJNT01000001.1, on the reverse strand, counting down.
CGGAGTACTACCTCATGGAGACCCGGATGTACGGGTACCCCGAGCGCGTCTTCGCCCCGGGGATGAAGTTCGCCGTCGACCCGGAGGATCTCCCTCCCAGCCCGTTCTCGTGACTTTCACGGTCGCCGAGGTCCGGTGGTTGGCGACGCATCCTGAGGCGGTCGAGGCCGCCGGACAGTTGGACCTCACCGCATCGACCCAGCTGTCCGACCTTACCCGGCTGCGGGAGATCGCGGCGGGCACAGGCGCCGCCGACGACGTTGATCCTGCCGCGGCGGCGCGTGCACTGGCGGAACTCATCGGCGCCCGCCGTGCCGCGGTGCGTGGTGTGAAGATCCCGGTGAATCCCGACGGAACTGCCCGTACGGACTGGATGGCCTGCACCGACTCGGCCCAGCAGGCCACCCCGGCCGCGGTGGCCGAGGTCCGGGTGCAGCATCTGCTCTCCGTGGCCGAGGGTCGCAGTGTCGCCGACGTGACCTGTTCGGTCGGCACCGAACTGGCCGGGCTGACTGCCCCGGACGTCCGTGGACGCTTCGGCACCGTCATCGGTGGTGACCTGGACGCCGCCCGGTTGGCCATGGCACGGATCAACCTGCCGGAGGTGCCGTTGGTGCGTGCGGATGCGGTCGTGCCGGCGCTGCGGGCCGACGTCATCGTCGCCGACCCTGCCCGCCGGACCGCACGGGGACGCATCCGCGATCCCCGCGACCTGCTGCCCCCACTGCCGGATCTGCTGGCGGTGTGGCAGGCGGCCGGTGCGGAACTGGCGGTGAAGTGTGCCCCGGGTATCGACTACTCGGAGTGGGAGGGGCAGGTGGATGTCGTCAGTGTCGCACCCGGCGGTCCCGGTGCCCCGGGAGTCAAGGAGGCGTGTCTCTACACTCCGGGGCTGGCCACTGTCCCGGGGACAGGCGGGCAGCACAGCCAGGGCCGGCGCGCCGTGGTGGTGGGGCAGGACGACACCGCCGTGCTCACGACCGCGGACCGGGACTCCGAGGAGGTCGGGGCAGTGGGCCGTTACATCCTCGATCCGGACGGCGCGGTGGTCCGGGCAGGACTCGTGCGTCAGTACGCTGCCCGACTGGGCTGGTGGCGGGTGGACCCGCACATCGCCTATCTCTCCGGTGACCGGTTCGACGACACGGTGCGGGATGCCCTGCTGCCGGGGCAGCGCGTCTTCGAGGTCCTGGACACGGTGCAGGTGAAGAAACTGAAGGCCGCGTTGGCCGCCCACGACTGCGGTGCGCTGGAGATCCTGGTGCGTGGCGCTGACGTGGACCCTGATGTGCTGCGTAAGAAGATGCGCTCCGGCGGGGCGCTCAAGGGAAGTGCCCCGTTGACGGTCGTCATCGCCCGCATCGGTCGGTCACCGGTGGCGGCGGTATGTCGTCCAGTGCGGTGAAACGACATATCTCACCATGAAACGTAGCCCCCCCGGGGGTGACGGAGAAAAGATATTTTTTTGTAGTATGTTCGCAACAGTGCAGGTCATAGGATCGCAGAACCATTATTTTTGTGGCAGATAGGTCTATTTTTACGTGATTGTGGGGTAGGTCACGGCCGAATCTGAGTAGACTGACCGACGATCACATCGAACCCAAGGCAGGAAGGCCAACGAATGTCGAACATCGTGGTTCTGGTCAAGCAGGTGCCGGACACCTACTCCGAGCGCAAGCTGACCGATGACGACTTCACGCTCGACCGGGAGAACAGCGACGCTATCCTGGACGAGATCAACGAGAACGCCGTCGAGGCGGCCCTGAAGCTCAAGGAAGCTGACGGTTCCCGCAACATCATCGTGCTGAGCGTGGGCCCCGCGGGCGCCACCTCCGCCCTGCGTAAGGCGCTGTCCCTCGGTGCAGACGAGGGAATCCTCGTCACCGATGACGCCCTCGCCGGTTCGGACGCCCTGGGTACCGCGTGGACCCTGTCCAACGCCCTCAACCAGGTCGAGGACATCGAGATCATCCTCGCCGGCAACGCCTCCACCGACGGTGGCGCCGGTGCCGTGCCCGGCCTGCTCTCCGAGTACCGCCAGATCCCGGCCGTCACCAACCTGCGCTCCCTCGCGGTCGAGGGCGGCAAGGTCACCGGTGAGCGCGTGACCGAGGACGGCATCTTCACCGTCGAGGCACCGACCCCGGCGATCGTGTCCGTCACCGAGAAGGCGAACACCCCGCGCGTCCCGAACTTCAAGGGCATCATGGCCGCGAAAAAGAAGACCATCCGCGAGCTGGGCATCGGCGACATCGGCGTCGCCGCCGAGAACGTCGGCCTCGGTGCCGCCGCGACCAAGGTCACCGCGTCCGCCCCGAAGGCCGAGAAGACCGCCGGTGAAATCGTCACCGACGAGGGCAACGGCGGCGTCCAGCTGGTCGAGTTCCTCGCCAAGCAGAAGCTCATCTAACTCACCCCACACACGGAAAGGACTACTGAAACCATGACCAACGTCCTGGTCCTCGTTGAGCACTCCGAGGGTGAGCTGAAGAACAGCACCCGCGAGCTCATCACCGCCGCCCGCGCCTTCGGCACCGTCGGTGCCGTCGTCGTCGGCGCCCCCGGCACCACCGAGAAGCTGCAGGCCGGTCTGGCCGCCGCCGGTGCCGAGAACATCTACGCCGCCGAGGCCGACTTCGCCGCCGAGTACGTCGTCACCCCGCAGGTTGACGCCGTCGCCGGTCTGGCCGCCGCCCTCCAGGCCCCGGTCGTCATCGCCGCCGGTGCCAACGGCAACGAGATCGCCGGCCGCGTCGGCGCCCGCGTCGCCTCCGGCGTCCTCTACGACGTGATCGGCATCAATGCCGACCGCTCCGCCTCCGGCTCCATCTTCGGCGGCGACTTCACCGTCGAGTCCACCGCCGGTGGCACCTCGCCCGTCTACACCCTGCGCGCCGGCGCCGTCGACCCGGAGGACCAGGCTGCCGCCGGTACCGTCCAGGCCGTCGAGCTCCCCGCCCCGGGTCCGACCGCGGTGAAGATCAACTCCTTCGCCCCGGCCGAGAAAGCCGACCGCCCCGAGCTCACCGAGGCGAAGATCATCGTCTCCGGTGGCCGTGGTGTCGCCGGTCCGGAAGGTTTCCACGACGTCGTGGAGCCGCTCGCCGACACTCTCGGTGCCGCCGTCGGTGCTTCCCGTGCCGCGGTGGACGCCGACTTCTACCCGGGCAAGTTCCAGGTCGGGCAGACCGGTAAGACGGTCTCCCCGAACCTCTACATCGCCCTCGGTATCTCCGGTGCCATCCAGCACAAGGCCGGTATGCAGACCTCCAAGACCATCGTCGCCGTCAACAAGGACGAGGAGGCCGGCATCTTCGAGATCGCCGACTTCGGAGTCGTCGGCGACCTGTTCAAGGTCGCCCCGCAGGCCACCGAGGAGCTCGCCAAGCGCAAGTAGTTCCCGCCGCCGCAGGTGAGTACCGGTGAAGAACCGGTGACCGCCGCGCGGTAGACTTGACGGTGAATTCCGTCAGAACAGGCACTGTGACCGCAGGACAACAGGGTCCGCACCCCGACGGGGTGCGGACCCTGAGTCTTTTCCCGCACACTTTCTGCAGTCCCCACCGACCACTCCGACCCCCGGACAGGATCCGACTGGATGACAACCCTGATCATCGTTCTCGCTCTCATGCTCTTGACCGTGCTCACGGTGGGAGTGGGAGACAGGATCGGTCTGCCCTGGCCGGTCCTGCTGCTGCTGGTCACCACCGGCGCGATGTTCATCCCGGGGATGCCGACAGTCGATGTCGAACCGCACCTGATCCTCCCGTTGGCGCTGCCCCCGCTGCTGTGGGCACTGGCCCGACGGACCTCCTGGGGCATGTTCCGTGACCAGTGGCGTTCCATTCTCAGCCTCTCGGTGGTCCTGGTCATCGTCACGGTGGCCGTGGTCGCCGGTACGGCGATGTGGATGATCCCCGGGCTCACTCTTGTCGGTGCCCTGGCGTTGGCCGCGGCCGTCGCCCCGCCTGACCCGGTGGCGGTCGAGGCTGTGGCGGAGCCCGCCGGTATCCCACGTCGCATCATCGGCACGCTGCAGTCCGAGGGCCTGTTCAATGACGCCGCGTCCCTCGTCATCTTCAGTGCGGCGGTCACCGCCGCAGAGTTCCACGACGACATCCACTGGTTCGAGGCCAGCGGAACCATGGTCTACAGCGCCCTCGGCGCCGTCGCCCTGGGCTGGGCTGTCGGACGCTACTCCGCGAAGTTCGTCGAGTGGCTCGATTCCCCGGTCGCCGGTAACGCCTTCACCTGGGTACTGCCGTTCATCCTCTACCTGGTGTGCGAGGAGATCCACATCTCCGGCGTCATCGCCGTGGTCGTCGCCGCCGTGGAGCTCAGCTCCCGGCTGGATGCCACCGCTGCCGACGCCAGGCTCGCCGGTTCGGCGTTCTGGGAGGTCATCGAGCTTCTCGTCACCGGTATGGCCTTCGGCCTGATGGGCATGAACGTCCGGGAGTCGTTCTTCGACGACGAGGTCGAGCACCTCAAGCCGGTGATCTGGGGCCTGGTCATCTCTCTCGTCCTCGTCGCCGTCCGTGCGGTGTGGATGAGCGGTCTGTTGTGGGCGAATTCGAGGAGCAGAGGCAGATACCGTGCCCCGGTGCGCTGGACCGATGTCTTGTTGCTCACCTGGGCCGGCATGCGTGGTCTGGTCACCTTCGCCCTGGTGCTGTCACTGAGTCCCACAGACTTCCCGATGCGTGACGAATTCACGATCGTCGCTTTCGTCGTCCTGCTGTGCACGATGGTGATCCCCGGGCTCACCCTGCCGACGCTCACCGCCTACCTCAAACGCAACTACGATCTCCACGACACCGCCGACCATGCCACCGAGGAGGCTCTCGACGACGCCTACCGCGCCGCGGTCGCCGTGGTCAGCAAGGAACTGGCCAGTGAGCATCTCACCCCGGAGGCCGCGGCCCGTATCAACGAGCGACTCCAGGTGATCCGGTCGACCTCGGCTCTCGACGACGGTGACGACGGTCTCGAGGACGCCGACGAACACGCACGGATCCGACGGGTGCGCCGTCAGAAAGCTGCGCGCAGGGCTATCGAGATCCGGCGTCGCTCCCTCAATGAGGCGCAGCGCAGTCTCGCAGCCAGCCGGTACCGTAAGGGCGTGGACCCGAGCGCGGTGGCCGAGAAGATGCACGAGATCGACCGCCGTCTGCTGGCACTGCCCCACGAGGGGGAGTGATGTCGGGGATGTCCCGTATCTATCTCGACCATGCGGCGTCCGCCCCGTTGCGTCCGGAAGCCGTGGACGCGCTGGAGCGCACCGCGTCCCTGCTCAATCCGGCCGGCCAGTACGCGTCCGGCCGTGAGGCGTCCCGCATCGTGGAGGACGCGCGCGAGCAGATCGGTGAACTGCTCGGTGCTGACCGGGCCGAGGTCCTGTTCACCGGATCGGGGACTGAGGCGGACAATATCGCCGTCCAGGGCCTCGCCTTCGGTGCGCTGCGTACCTGTGGTGCCCGGCGGATCCATGTCTCCGCGGTCGAGCATCCGGCGGTGGGGGAGTCCGTGGACTGGCTGTGCGGTGGCCTTCCCGTTCCCGGCGGTCCGTTGTTCGAGCGGGTGGAGATCCCGGTGGACGTCCCGGGCCGCCCAGGCGCGGTCGGGTTGCTGGACCCCGCGCAGGACGCCCTGGTCACCGCGATGTGGGTCAACAACGAGACCGGCAATGTCACCGACCTGGCGTCTGTGGTGGGGCCTGCGGTGAACGTCGGGATCCCGACCCATGTCGACGCGGTCCAGGCTGTCGGGCACCTGCCGGTGGACTTCCACGGGCTCGGTGTCGCGACGTTGACGGCCAGCGCGCACAAATTCGGTGGGCCGAAATCCGTCGGACTGCTGCTGGCCCGGCGTGACGCGGTCATCGACACCCCGGTGCGCGGTGGCGGCCAGGAGCGCAAATTGCGGTCGGGCACCGTCAACCCGCAGGGCGCGGCGGCCACGGCGGCGGCACTGGCTGCCGCGGTCGCTGAGATGGACGCCGAGCACGCCCGACTCGCCGGTTACCAGGAACGGCTGCTCGACGTGGTCCGGTCGATCCCGGACGCGGTGGTCTACACCGACCCGGACGGCGGTGCGCTGCCGTCGCATGTCCACATGAGTTTCCCCGGTGCGGAGGGAGACAGCCTCATCATGCTGCTCGACGTCGCCGGTGTGGACGCCTCCACCGGCTCCGCATGCTCCGCCGGTGTGAACCGGGCCTCCCACGTGCTCACCGCTATGGGTGTCGACGTGCATACCGCCCGCGGCGCACTGCGACTGACCATGGGCCCGGCGACAACGGACGCCGACATCGACCGGATTTGTGCCCTGCTGCCCGGAGTGGTGGAGCAGGCCCGTGCCGCGGGCACGGCGTACTGACGATTACCTGGCGGCCCTGCTGAAGCGCATGGTGAGGGCCACCGAGACCACTACGCCGGCCTGGATCAAGGCGGACCCCGGGACCACTCCGACGCCACCGGTGACCAGCGACGGCCCGTCGGAGGGCGCGGCGACGAGCCAGGCGCCCACCATACCGGTGAGCTGGAGCGACCCGGAACTGACGACGTCCGACACGGTGAACACCACTACCCGGTCCTCCCGGGACACCAGGTCGTAGGCGATGCTGTCGACCGACGTGGAGAACACGGACTTCGCGGCGAAGAGCACCGGCACCAGGACCACCGGCAGCCACGTCCAGACCGTGTGCAGCGCGGAACCGGTCACCGGCACCAGCAGCCAGGGGGCCAGCGCCGCGGTACTGACACCGCCGGAGACCCACAGGACCGACCGTGCCCCGAAGCGCCTGGTGAGCGGACCGAGGAAGAGCATGAACACCATGGATCCGACGGTGCGGGCGATGAGCACGAAACCCACGGTCTGTGATGACACCCCGATGACCTGCATGGGGTAGACCGACAGCAGTGGGACGCCGATGAAGAACTGGCAGGACTCGCACACCAGGATGAGTCGGTAGACCGGCGTCCTCAGCGTGACAGTGAGATCATGCAGGGTGCCGCGGACCAGTCCACGGGGGCTGCGTCCTGCGTCAGTGCTGTCCGGGATTCCGGGATTCCGGGGTCCGGCAGGGCGAGGTAGACGACGGCACTGCCGACGAGGTAGATAAGCAACCACACGCAGACCGAGGTGTAGAGGGTGGTCGTCACGTCGCCGTTGAAGACCACGGCCTGCAGCGTGAAACAGGCGACGAGCGTCCCCTAGGAGAGCAACTTGCCCAGCGACAGGACAGTGGGCCGGTCTTCGTCCCGGACCACCTCGCCCAGCCACGCCGACCACACTGTCCCGTAGGACGGGGAGAAGGCGATCTCCACCGCGACCGCGGCGACAATCACGACCGTCAACTGCAACCGGTCGCCCACAGGCAGGTGGACCACCAGAAGAATCGCCACCACTGCGGCCGCGCTGACAACCGCTCCGGCGGTCATCAGCGTGTGGAAGCGGAAGCATTGGGCGATCGTCGGCCCCGCCAACTGCAACGGCAGGCTCAGCAGCATGCCTGCGTAGATCACCGACAGGACCGCAGGACTGAAACCGAGCTCCCCGGTAAGGAAGAGGTTGAAGAGGTCACCCGACATTCCGCCGGTCGCGCTGGCGAGCAGCGCGGACCCGGACAGTGGAAGCAGGACGCTCCAGCGTGTCCGGGTCGGGGAAGCATGAGGGGGCTCGGTCACGGTAGGTCACGCTAGCAGAGAAATGCCCGGTCAGATGGTCACGGTGTAGGGTGAAGGGCTGTCCATGAGTGCAGAACGGAAGGTGACAGGAAGAATGCGGGTAGTCGCGGCGATGAGCGGTGGCGTCGATTCCTCGGTGGCGGCGGCGCGTGCGCTGGCTGAAGGTCACGAGGTCATCGGCGTCCACCTGGCCCTGTCGCAGTCCCCGGAGGCGGTGCGCGCGGGATCGCGCGGTTGCTGCTCCCTGGAGGATTCCGCCGACGCCCGCCGCGTCTGCGACTCCCTCGGTATCCCCTTCTACGTCTGGGACTTCTCCGACCGCTTCAAGGCGGACGTCATCGACAACTTCGTCGAGTCCTACGAGATCGGTGAGACGCCCAACCCCTGCCTGCGCTGCAACGAGAAGATCAAGTTCGAGGCGCTGCTCGACCGCTCCATCGCCCTCGGCTTCGACGCCGTGGTCACCGGCCACTACGCGCAGCTGCACGACGGCGTCCTGCGCCGCGGCATCGACGACAACAAGGACCAGTCCTACGTCCTCGGCGTCCTCACCGACGAGCAGCTCGCCCACTGCATGTTCCCGGTCGGGGACACCGTCAAGCCCGCGATCCGCGCCGAGGCGAAGGACCTCGGGATGGGCGTGGCGTCCAAGCCGGACAGCCACGACATCTGCTTCATCCCCGACGGGCGGACGCAGGCCTTCCTCGGCACGAAGATCGGGATGCGCCCCGGCATCGTGCAGTCGGTGGAGGGGGAGACCCTCGCCGAGCACGACGGCGTCTACGGCTTCACCATCGGACAGCGCAAGGGCCTCGGCCTGCCCGGCCCCGCCGCCGACGGCCAGCCCCGCTATGTCACCGACATCAACGCCTCCACCGGCACCGTCACCGTCGGACGCAAGCGGGATCTGCGGATCGGCCACATCACCGCCGACCGGCTCAAGCGGCTCGACCCCGCCAAGCACGGTGAGACCTTCGACTGCGAGGTCCAGGTCCGTGCCCACGGTGGCGTGGTCCCGGCGACCGCGACGCTGACCTCGGATGCCGTCGAGCTCGAGCTCCACGAGCCGCTGCAGGGCGTGGCCCGCGGCCAGGCTGCCGTCGTCTACCTGCCGGACGCCGAGGGCGACATCCTCATCGGCTCGGGCACGATCAGTGCGACCGCACCGTGGGTGGATGATGTTGAATCCGGAGCACAGTCCGCGTGACCAGGTTCGCCTGGTGGGAAGATATCCGGACCACCCACACCGATCTCCGTGCGTCTCTGGCCGCCGCAGCCCGGCGTACCCGTGACGTCGATGAGGACGTCGGGGTGGTGCCACCGCTGAGCCTGCCGCGGTCCGCCGTGGACGACGGCCTGCTCATGGAGACCGCCGCGATGGGCGTCACCGTCGGCGGACCCTACCTGCGGTCCCACGCCCGAGGCTGGGAGGTTGCGCCGGGGAAGACCCTCGACATGCGTGCCTTCCTCGGACGCCGTCACGAACTCACCGACATCATCGCCGAGGTCATGCCGGGTACCGACCGGCTGATGGTGCACGTCACCGGGCCGTGGACCTTCGGAGCCTCGGTGGAGTACCGCGGGCATCCGCTGTGTTTCGACCGGCCGGCGTTCCGCGATGTCGCCCTGGCACTCGGCGAGGGTGTGCGGGAGTTCTGCGACGCCGTCGGCGCCTCGGTCGTGCACGTGCATGAACGACGCTTCGCCGAGGTGACCTCCATGCTGGTCGGTGCCACCGACTTCGAGACGATGAGTGTGGACCGGGAGATCGCGACGAATGTGGAGCGACGGTTCCTTGAGCAGATGCGCGGTGACTACGGGGAAGAAGGTGGCCGGGAGATCATCCTCGACGCCGGGTGCCTGTACCCCGAGCTGGCATCCCTGGACTCCACCCTGGTGGTGGACCGGCTGGATGACGAGGTCGCCCGACTGGTCGACAGTGGAACCGCGGTGGCGTGGCGGGTCGGTGGTGAGCGCTCCAGCGAGGAGCTGGCGCACACCGTGATGCGCACCTGGAAACAGTGGACCTTCGACGGGGAGAGCCCCGAACCGCAGATCGACCTGGTGGCTGTGGGGGAGGACATCCTGACCCCGAATGCGGCGGCCGAACTGGCGCGCACCGTGCGCGGCGCGGCGGTGCTGCTGCACCGCAACTGACCGGTTTTTCACATGCCCTCGGGAGGAGGACCGGGCCGGTGGCTACTCCTGTCCGGCGACGGCGTCCAGGTCAACAACCTCAAACTCCAGCAGGTCGGCACCGGTGGCCACCGGCTTCTTCCCCTCACCCGAGTGCGGACCGCTGTGCGCAGCCTTCGCCGGGCCGGACGCCCAGGCCTTGAAGTCCTCCTCGGAGGCCCAGGTGGTGACGACGAAGTAGCGGTCGTCACCCTTGGTCGGGCGGAGCAGCTGGAAGCCCTCGAAGCCGGGGGAGGAGTCCACGGTGTGGGCACGGGCGGCGAAGCGCTTCTCCAGCTCAGGGCCGGCACCTTCGGGAACACTGATTGCGTTGATCTTCACGACAGACATAGCCGCGAGCCTACCTGCAACCGGTCGAGCAGGACCTCGTCGCGGCTGACCACGATCAGCGCCCCGCGGTAGGACGCCAGGGCATCGACCAGCGCGTCCACCGTGGCGAGATCCAGGTTGTTCGTCGGCTCGTCGAGGGTGAGCAGCTGGTTCGCAGGTTCGGCCAGCAGCAGGCGGGCCAGGGAGACCCGGAACCGACCGCCGCCGGAGAGATCGCCGATGCTCCGGTCGACCTCGTCCTTCCGGAACAGGAACCGGGCCAGCTGCGCCCGGATCCGCTGCGGATCGGTGGTGAGGGCTGCGATACGAACCTCATCGAGCACCGTGGCGTCCTCGTCCAGATCGTCGGAGCGCTGTGGCAGGTAGCCGACCCGGTCCGTGAAGAGGCGACCGCACCGACCGTGCACCAGATCCTCGAGCAGGCGGGTCTTGCCCGAACCGTTGTCGCCGGTGACGGCGAGGCGTTCCGGGCCCTGCAGGATCGCCGTTCCGGAGGGGGAGGGAATTTCAGCGATAACCTTCCCTGCAGGCACTTCCGGATCCGGCAGGTCGATGCGGACATGGTCGTCGCGTCGGACCGCGGCGGCCTCTTCCTCGACAACAGCCCGTGCGGAATCCACGTCGCGAGCCATCGCTGTTCGCAGCTCTCCCGCGCTGACCTCGGCCTCCTGCTTCCGGTTGTTCATGATCGCCTTCGGACGTCGCTTAGTGGCGAAGTCCTTTTTCGCGTACCTCAGCCGACGGGCGAGCGTGGTCTGCGCCTCCACCTGCTGCCGCTGCTCGGTCTTCAGTGCCTGCTCGGCGGTGATGAGCGCCTGTTCCGCCGCAGCCTGCTGATGCTCCAGGTGCTCCCGGTACGCCGAGTACGGGCCTCCGAAGACGGTCAGTGACCCGGTGTGCAGTTCGGCGGTGTGCTCCATGAGATCGAGGAGCTCGATGTCATGGGAGACGACGATGAGGGTCGGAGTCCAGGACGCGTGAGCCGAGACGGCGTCATACAGGTACTCCCGGGCGTGCCGGTCGAGGTTGTTCGTCGGCTCATCGAGCAGGACGACGTCATGGCGGGACCGTCGCAGGCCGACCAGCGCGGCGTGGACGGTCTCTGCCCACCGGACAACGTCCCGACGCGCCGGGAGAGCTCGATCCCGTGCAGCCCGGCGGCGGCGAGGTCGGCGAGACACCGGACGCCGATGTCCCAGTCGTCACCGACCGCATCGAAGTCAGCAGGGTCGGTGCTGCCGTGCTCGATCCGGGCCAGGGCATCGAGGACCGCGCGGACGCCGAGGAGGTCGGCGACCGTGGCGTCGGTGTCCAGGGTGAGGCGTTGCGGCAGGTAGCCCACCGATCCGGGAATCGCCAGATGCCCGGCGGTGGGGGACAGTTCACCGGCGAGGATGCGGAGCAGCGTGGACTTGCCCGTCCCGTTCGCACCGGTCAGGCCGGTGCGAACAGCGGGGAAGGTGGCAGTGAGATGGTCGAGGACAGGTGTGCCGTCCGGCCAGGTGAAGGTGAGGTCGTCGAGGACGACAGATGGGTGTGTGGATAACACGGGGGCCTCCCGGTGATCAGCGGTCGCGCTGATTGGAGCAGGGCCGGGAAGGCGGGCTCTACGACGTCAGCGGGCGGACAGGGGCGCGGAGTGGGAGTCGCAGATGATCATGGCCGAAGACTCTAGCTGGTGGGGCAGAGGGAGGAAAGGGTGGTAGCGCGGCACTACCGCAGCGCGTCCGGCCCCTCGGCCAGCAGCTTCTCGAACCCGGCCTCGTCGAGGACGGGGACGCCGAGATCCTCGGCCTTGGTGAGCTTCGAACCGGCCTTCCCGCCGGCGACGAGGAAATCGGTGTTCTTCGACACCGACCCCGCCGCCTTGCCACCGCGGGACTCGACGGCCTCCTTCGCGCTGGTCCGGTCGAAGTTCTCCAGGGATCCGGTGACCACCACGGTCAGCCCGGCCAGTGTCTGCTCCGGCAGGTCGGAGGCCTCGACGATCTGCTCCATACGCACCCCGGCGTCTGCCCAGGCGTCCACGATCTCGCGGTGCCAGTCGACGGCGAACCAGTCCTTCACCGACTGCGCGATGATCCCGCCGACTCCGTCGATCTCGGCCATCTCCTCGACTGAGGCCTTGTCGATCGCGGGGATGGACTGCAGTGTCGCGGCCAGAGCCTTTGCCGCGGTCGGCCCGACATGCCTGATCGACAGTGCAGTGATCACCCGCCACAGGTCGACCTGCTTGGCCTCCTCCAGATTGTCGAGCAGCAGTTCACCGGGCCTGTTCAGTTTCCCGGCCTTGGTCGTGTACGCGTTGGTGGAGGTCAGGTCGTCGGCGCTGAGCGAGAACAGGCGTCCTTCATCGGGCAGGACGCCGGAGGCGATGAGGTCACTGGCGGCGCGCTCGCCGAGGGCGTCGATGTCGAAGGCGCCGCGTCCGGCCAGGTAGTTCAGCCGGTTCTGCAGTTGGCCGGGGCAGTAGCGGGTGTTCGGGCAGCGCCAGTCGGCGTCCCCCTCCTTGGTCGGTGCCAGGGGAGTGCCGCATTCCGGGCAGACCGAGGAGAAGACGAACTCGCGCTCGGAGCCGTCGCGGACATCCTCCACCGGGCCCAGGACCTCGGGGATCACCTCGCCGGCCTTGCGGATCATCACCCGGTCACCCAGCCGGATGCCCTTGCGGTGCGCCTCGGTCGGATTGTGCAGTGTGGCCATGGAGACCGTGGACCCGGCGACGGGGGTCGGGGACATGACCGCGAACGGGGTGGCGCGGCCGGTGCGGCCCATTCCGATCCGGATGGACTCCACCGTGGTCATCGCCTCCTCCGGCGGGTATTTGTAGGCGATCGCCCAGCGTGGGGCCCGGCTGGTCGCGCCCAGGTCCTCCTGCTCGTCGAGGCTGTCGACCTTGACGACCAGGCCGTCCATCTCGTGGGTGGCGTCATGCCGGTGCTCGCCCCAGTACCCGACCTGGGCGATGACCTCCTCGGCCGAGTGCACCTGCTTCGTGTACGGGCTGACCGGCAGGCCCCACGCCTCGATTGCGCGATAGGCGTCATGTTGGCTGGCCGGCTCGAAGCCCTCACGGGCGCCGAGGCCGTGACAGATCAGTTTGAGGGGACGCTTCGCCGTCTCTGCCGGATTCTTCTGCCGCATTGCCCCGGCCGCGGCATTGCGCGGGTTGGCGAACATCTTCTTGCCTTCGGCCTGCCGGTCGGCGTTCATCGTCGCGAAGTCCTCGACGGTGATGAAGATCTCGCCGCGGATCTCGACGACCGCGGGCACCGGGAACTCCTCGGTGCCGCTGAGCCGGTCGGGGATGTCGGAGATGGTGCGGGCGTTGTGGGTGATGTCTTCACCGGTCACGCCGTCGCCGCGGGTCAGGGCGGTCTCCAGGCGACCGTCCAGGTAGAGCAGGTCGATGGAGGCGCCGTCGATCTTCAGCTCGGTGAGGTAGGTCTCCGAGGGGGTGCGGTCGAGCCACTCCTTGAGCTCGCCGCCGTCGAAGACATTGTCGAGGCTGAGCATCTGCTCACGGTGGGCGACATTGCGGAACGGCGAGTTCACCGGGGGCTGTGCGACCTCGGTGGTCGGGCTCGGTCCGGTGACGACCTCCGGGTGCTCGGCCTCCAGGGACTGGAGTTCGCGCATCATCGTGTCGAACTCAGCGTCCGTGATCACCGGCTCGCGGTAGTAGTAGAGGTCACGGTGGTGACGGATCTCCGCGGCCAGGGCGGACCAGCGCTCGGCCGGGTCGTCGGGGGATGCGGTGGGGGACGTCGTCTGCTTCGGCTCGCTCACCCGGTTCAGTGTAGTGCGGACGCGGACGCGCACCGGGGACGCCGTGCGATGATGTTTCTGCTTCGATATGAGTTCCATATCACTATATCCGGGGCTCGGATGATCTGGATCACACCGGCCGGGGGTGGTGGTATCTCCGCTGAAAACAACTGAACCTGCGGTCCCTGTGAGCTGTGCCCTGCGTGGGGACGACGGGGGTGTCATCCGGCCGGGGGTGACGGCCCGGAAAGCCGTGGACTGCTTCCGCGGCGAAACATAGCGTTGGACGTGTTGCACCAGATGCACCACGCACCACATAGAACCCACAGACCCGAGATTCCTCAGGAGTTCAAGATGTTCAACCTTCTCAGCCGTGAAGAAATCGCCGACCTCTCCGCCGGTGCGTCCTACTACCTCTTCGGTGACGACGAGGCTCTCGCCGTGACCTCCCCGGAGTTCGACGACGCCCTCGCCTGATTCTCCGCTGTGTCCCGCGGAATTCGAATGACCCCGTGCCCTCGCGGCACAGGGTCATTTGCGCGTCCGGCCGCCCGCTAGAGTGGTCCACCATGACGACCGCGACGCGCTTCGATCCCTCCCACATGCTCAGCTTCGACCTGGAGACCACCGGCCCGGACCCCCTGACCGCACGGATCGTGACCAGCGCGCTGATCACCATCAACGGTTCCCACCGTGATGACCTGGAGATCCTCGCCGACCCCGGGATCCCGATCCCGGAGGGTGCCACCGCAGTCCACGGCATCACCACCGAGTACGCCCGGGAGCACGGGCGTCCCCACGACGAGGTTCTCGCCGAGACCATCGAACGCATCCGCCGCGGTTGGTCGGAGGGGGCGACGCTCATCATCTACAACGCCGCCTACGATCTCACCGTCCTGCGGACCCTGGAGCCCACCTTCACCGTCGACGGTCCCGTCTTCGACCCACTTGTCGTCGACAAGGCGAAGGACCGGTACCGCAAGGGAGGACGCCGTCTCACGCAGGTCTGCGAGCACTACGGTGTCACCCTCGACAACGCACACGAGGCCTCGGCGGACGCGGTGGCGGCCGCCCGCGTCGCCTGGAAACTCACCCGTGCCTACCCCGAGGTCGTCGAGATGACCGCCGATGAGCTCATGCTCAAGCAGGCGACCTGGAACTACGAGGACAAGAGTCATCTCAAGGAGTACTTCATCTCCAAGGGGCAGACCGCCAAGGCCGAGACCGTCAACACGTCCTGGCCACTGCAGGCGTGATGTCCACCGCTGAGTAGCATGGTCAACCATGGCAAAGACTTCTGCTGAATACCTCCGCGACATCGTCTCCGCGCCGGTCTACCGGGCCGCGAAGCACACCCCCATTGAAATGATGGACGGACTGTCGGAGCGAATTCACAACCGGGTGCTGGTCAAGCGCGAAGACCTGCAGCCGGTGCACAGTTTCAAGCTGCGTGGAGCCTTCAACCGCATGTCCCAGCTCGTCGGCTGTCCCGGCGTGATCACCGCGTCCGCCGGCAACCATGCTCAGGGCGTGGCCCTGTCCGGCCGTGAACTCGGCATGCGCTCGGTCATCGTCATGCCGGTGACCACCCCGTCGATCAAGGTCAACGCCGTGCGTGGGTTCGGGGGTGAGGTCATCCTCCACGGCGAGAACTTCGACGCCGCCCAGGCCAAGGCTAAGGAACTCTCCCAGCTCGAGGGCCTGGAGTACGTCCCGCCGTTCGACGACGAGGCCGTCATCGCCGGCCAGGGCACCATCGGTCTGGAGATCTTCCAGTCCGGCCCGGTCGACCGGGTCTTCGTCCCGGTCGGTGGCGGTGGACTCGCCGCCGGAGTGGCCGTCCTGCTCAAGGAGCTCAACCCGGAGATCAAGGTCATCGGTGTGGAGCCTGAGGAGTCCGCCTGCCTCACCGCGGCCCTGGAGGCCGGTGAGCCGGTCACTCTCGACCACGTCAGCCTCTTCGCCGAGGGCGTGGCCGTGAAGACCATCGGCGCCGAGACCTTCCGGCTGTGCCGGGACCATCTCGACGAGGTCATCACCGTCAGCTCCGACGAGATCAGCGCGGCGATCAAGGACCTCTTCGACGACAACCGTGCCGTCGCCGAGCCCGCCGGTGCGACCTCCCTGGCCGGCCTGAAGAAGTACGTCGCCACCCACGACATCCACGACGAGACCCTGGTCAACATCCTCTCGGGCGCGAACCTCAACTTCCACACCCTGCGCTACATCTCCGAGCGCGCCGAGCTCGGTGAGGGCGGCGAGGGCATCTTCGCCGTCTCCATCCCCGAGGAGCAGGGCGCGTTCCTGCGTTTCTGCCAGGTGCTCGACGGCAGGATGGTCACAGAGTTCAACTACCGCGTCGACGAGCGCAGCGGTGGCCAGGACACCGACCACAGGGCCCGCATCTTCGTCGGTGTGCAGCTCAAGGGTGGCGTCGAGGAACGCACCGCCATCGCGGACGCCCTGGGTGGGGCCGGCTACGACGTGGTCGACCTCTCCGACGACGAGACCGCCAAGGAGCACGTGCGCTACATGATCGGCGGCGTGCCGCCGTCACCCGTCAACGAGCGGATCTTCTCCTTCGAGTTCCCGGAGCACCCCGGCGCCCTCGTGCGCTTCCTCGACGTCCTGGGCACCCGCTGGAACATCACCGCGTTCCACTACCGCAGCCAGGGCATGGACTACGGCCGCGTCCTCGCCGGTTTCGAGGACGCCGACTCCACCGAGTTCGAGGAGCACCTCGCTGAGCTCGGGTTCCCGTTCGCCGAGATCACCGACGATCCCTCGTACCAGCTCTTCCTCGCCCCGGGCTCTGCGGAGTAACTCACCGCGCCGCCTACGTGGGAGGGGATGTCGGCCTCGCGCAGCCTGAGGTTGTGGGCGAGGTGCTCAGAGCGACCTCAGACTGCGTGCTGCGGACATGGGGTGTTGGGGGCCGGTAGCGTGGGGCCATGGACTGGACCACACTGCGCACACAGTTGTCGGGGTACCCGGAACTGACGCTACACGGGCATCTCGGTGGCCCGGGAGATTTCGGGGACGGGGAGTGCCGTGAGGGGCACACCGAGATCTGGCGGCAGGGGAGACGCCTGCGGGTCGAGGTCGACGGTGCTCCTGAGTTCCTCTGTGACGGGGAGACCTCGTGGAGTATGGAACCGACGCGGCATCTGACCGGTCTCGCGGGGACGCCGGTGGCAGCGCCGGCGGGAAAGCTCATCTACCACGGGGATGCCCGTACCTTCGTGCATCCACGGGAGGACCGTGACTGGTCCGGGGACGACTTCATCCGGCCTGAGGAGGAGGTCATCGCTGAACGTTTCCAGGGGCGTGACTGCTGGACGGTGGCGCTGAAAGCACCACGGCGCAAGGTCGGTCCGCTGCGGATGTGGGTCGACCAGGAGTCCGGGTACCTGCTCGGCGAGGTCAACGAACACCCGGACGCCGCAGGCGCGCAGGCCTGGATCGAGGACAGCGAGATCAACGTCCCACTCGACGATTCCCTGTTCGTCTGGGACGGACCGACCGTGACACGGGCGGAGGTCAAGGCCGCGCAGAAGGAGGATCTCCGGGCCCTGGAGGAATCGCAACGCGCCTGGTTCCGGGAGCACATCGCCGACGGACCACTGAGGATCCCCGCCACAGTGGACCTGTCTCCGACGCAGTGTTCCTACCGCGAGGACGGGACGTTCGTCGCAGGCAATGATGGAATCATTATCAGGCGCGAAGGTGTCGGATCTGAGGCCGAGCACTCCGTCGACATCGCCTGGACCGAGGACGGACTCCGCACCACAATGCGTGTCCAGAACCGCTCGGTAGTTCCGGACGTCTCACTCCGCGACGTGCTCCGGGCGCGCTTTGACGGAGGGGACCCGGAGGTGACGGCAGACGAACCTGCGGAGTTGTGGCGGCTCTGCAGACAGGAGAAGGAGGAACTCGCCCGCACCCGGATGCTGGCGCACATCGTCTCGGACCTCTCACCGGTTCCGGTGACCCTGGATCTCACCCCGACCGCGGTTCCGGTACACGATGACGTCACCGGCGAGTTCACCGCCTACGGTGAGGACTTCTCGCTGACACAGAGCCGGCGTGTGGAGAGCATGGGGAAGACCGCTATGAATGACCCGTCCTCGGAACTCCACCGGTGGTCGACCCCGGACGTCGACTGTGAACTCACGGTGGGCGGCCTGGTCTCCGTCGACCGCGCCGGGATGGCGGCACTCTGGGAACAGTTGCATCCCGGCGTCCCCGTGGACCGGTACTCCCGCTACCGGCCGGAGGCCTGATTCTCAGCCCAACAGTGAGCCGAGGATCAGGCCGAGCTCGCCGAGGTGATCGATCTCCGAGAGCAGGAAATCCGGCCCGCCCGGACGGCCGATGACCATGATGAGGTCGGTGCCGTCCAGGGGAGTGGCGGCCAGCGCGGAGTCCATGACAGTCCAGGACTCCGGCACCCAGTCGTCGCGGTCTGTCAGGGCACGGGCCTCGGACACCGGGGTGGCGTGCAGCACCCGGCCGTCGTCCTCGGGCGCGGAGGAGGACGCAGCCACCCGACGTACCGCCACAGCGCCCTCGCCCTCGGTGACGGACTCCAGCACCACGACCCACTGCACGGACATGGTCTGCGGCAGCTTCTCCAGCAGGGATTCGAGCCCCTCGGTCCGGGCCGCCCGGCGGGCGACGGCGGCGAGCAGGCTGACCTGGCCACGACGGTCGACCGTCCCGGAGAACGGGCGGATGGAGTCGACGTAGACCCCCTCGACCTCCTGGGCGGCGCTGATGAGGGCGTCGGCGAGGCGTCCGGCGGGCAGGTCGACGACGATGTCATCGACCACGGTGCCGTCGGGGTCATGCTCGACCACGTCAACGGTGCGGATGTCTCCGTCGACGGCCCCGAGTGTCGCGGCGATCAGGCCGAGAGTTCCGGGGACATCGGGCAGTCGGACGCGCATCAGGTAGGACAAGGAAGACCTCGAAGGAGTGTGGGGTGGACGTGATCGGACAGCCCGATTGTAGCGAAGGGACCCACCCTCCGGCCGGGTGAAACACCGGGACGGTGAAACACCGGGACCCCGGGGCGACTAGAGTGTCTGAGGTACAGGAACACTGATCAGAAAGGGATCCCCTGTGTCAGAGATCTCCCGTGACGAGGTCGCGCACCTCGCCAGGCTCTCCCGCCTCGCCCTGACGGAGGAGGAGCTCATCCACTTCGCCGAGCAGATCGACGGCATCGTCGAAACGGTCGCCGCTGTCCAGGAGGTGGACACCGAAGGTGTCGCCCCGCTGAGCCACCCGACCCAGAACGTCGACGGGGACGTCTCCGTCATGCGTGAGGATGTCCCCGAGTCCCTGCTCACCGCCGAGCAGGCCCTCGACCAGGCACCGAAGCAGGCGCAGGACCGCTACCAGGTCCCCCGGATCCTCGGCGAATAGACGGACGAGCAGGAGAAAGAACACATGACTGATCAGACAGCACTCGTCGGCTCCCGCGACGATTCCGACCTCACCACCTGGACCGCCGCCGCCCTGGCGGAGAAGATCCACGCCGGTGAGGTCAGCTCGGTGGACGTCACCCGCGCCCACCTCGACCGCATCGCCGCCGTCGACAGCGACGTCCACGCCTTCCTCCACGTCGGTGGGACCGAGGCTCTCGCCGCCGCCGAGCAGGCCGACAAGGACATCGCCGCCGGGAATGTCGCGTCCCCGCTGGCCGGTGTGCCGCTGGCCCTCAAGGACGTCTTCACCACCACCGATGCACCGACCACCTGTGCCTCGAAGATCCTCGAGGGCTACATGAGCCCCTACGACGCCACGGTGACGAAGAAGATCCGTGCCGCGGGCATCCCGATCCTCGGCAAGACCAACATGGACGAGTTCGCCATGGGTTCCTCCACGGAGAACTCCGCCTACGGTCCGACCCACAATCCCTGGGACCTCACCCGCACAGCGGGTGGTTCCGGCGGCGGCTCCTCCGCAGCCCTGGCCGCAGGCATGGCCCCGCTGGCCATCGGCACCGACACCGGTGGATCGATCCGTCAGCCCGCCGCGTTGACCAACACCGTCGGTGTGAAGCCGACCTACGGCACCGTCTCCCGCTACGGTCTGGTCGCCTGTGCGTCCTCCCTGGACCAGGGCGGCCCCACCGGCCGCACCGTGCTGGACACCGCCCTGCTGCACGAGGTCATCGCCGGCCACGACCGGTTCGACGCCACCAGCTCGCAGCGTCCGGTCGCCCCGGTCGTCGCTGCCGCGAAGGAGGGCGCCAACGGTGACCTGCGCGGTGTGAAGATCGGCGTGGTCAAGCAGCTGGAGTCCGTCCGTGGCCTCCAGGCCGGTGTGGAGGAGAGCTACAAGGCCTCTCTCGAGCAGCTGAAGAGCCAGGGCGCGGAGATCGTCGAGGTCGACTGCCCCTCCTTCGACTACGCCCTCAACGCCTACTACCTCATTCTCCCCTGTGAGGTCAGCTCCAACCTGGCCCGCTTCGACGGCATGCGCTACGGCCAGCGCCGAGGCGACGACGGCCACCACTCCGCCGACGAGGTCATGGCGATCACCCGCGCCGAGGGCTTCGGCCCGGAGGTCAAGCGACGCATCATCCTGGGCACCTACGCCCTGTCGGTCGGCTACTACGACGCCTACTACATCAAGGCGCAGCGCGTCCGTAACCTCATCGCCCAGGACTTCGCCAAGGCATTCCAGGACGTTGACGTGCTGGTTTCCCCGGTTACCCCGACCACGGCCTTCGCGCTGGGGGAGAAGGCCGACGATCCGCTGGCGATGTACCTCTTCGACCTGTGCACCCTGCCGCTGAATCTGGCCGGTGTGTGCGGTATGTCCGTGCCGGGGCCGCTGGCCACCGACACCGGACTGCCGGTGGGCCTGCAGATCATGGGCCCGGCCCACGGCGATGACCGGCTCTACAAGGTCGGCGCCGCGTTCGAGTCCGGCCGGTAGTAGGCCGGGGGCTGCCATTCGGGCCATTCGTTCTCCAGACCGGCGATGACGAAGTCCACGGTCTGCTCCGCCTGGTCCTCGGCGAGCTCTTCGCCCACCTCGGGTTCGACGGTCTCACCGTCGGTGAGGGTCTCGGCCCGGTCGAACTCCTCCTCACCGTCGGGCCGGCCGCGCAGCCGGTCCATCCGGTTCTGCAGGCCGGTGAAGGCGTCACGCAGCGTCGCCATGGCGAAGTAGATCTGCGCGTCATTGATGTCCAGGGCGTTCAGCCGGTCGCGCCAGGGGAGGAAGACCGGATGGAACGCCCCTTCCTCGGGGACCTGGGACTGGGCGATGCCGTGGAACCCGGGGAATTCACCACAGATCCGCCAGTACTCGGCGGCCCAGCTACGCAGAACCGTCTGCCAGTCGGCGTCCCGGTCGATGAGGTCATCGATGTTGTGGAACTCTGCGGCGACGGTCATCATGCAGGCGTCAAGGACTGCCTCGCGGGAGTCGTACACCCGGTAGAGGGCGGACGCACCGACGCCGAGGCGACGTGCGATGGCGGACAGGGAGAAGTGGTCCAGACCCATGTCGAAGGCCTCGCGGACGACGTCCTCGGCACTGAACACGGGCTTGCGACCGGACCGGCGTGAGGTCGTCGGGATCGGGGACACCGTGGGCGTGTAGACCGGAAACTCCTGGCCGTCAATCTGAGGGGTCGGGTGGGAGACGGAGTGAGGGGCTGAGTGGGTGACAGTGTGTGGCACTGCCGTCGGGTGCTCGTGCATGGATGTCACCCTAGCCTGGGGCGTTGAGGGACAGTACAACTTTCGAGAAGTGAGAGCCGATGATTTACGCCACCGGCCCCGGACACCTAGTCGGCGTACCCTGGCGCCCATGTCTGAACAGGTGATCCACGGAGACGGTTGGGCGGTCGGATCGGACGGTGTCCGGCGCTGGGGAACCCTCGGCGCAGCAGGGCTCTTCCTCACCACCGTCGAGAACGGTGTGACGCTGTTGCTCGTCCAGCACCGTGCGATGTGGACCAACTTCGGCGGCACCTGGGGCATCCCCGGCGGTGCGGTGGACATCGGTGAGTCAGCGACCGAGGCCGCGCTTCGCGAGACACAGGAGGAGACCGGGGTGGACCCGGCCGACGTCACCGTCACCACCTCCGCCGTCACCTCCCGCGCCGCCCTGGAGCACGTGCTGCGCCGCGTACCGCTGGAGGACGCCGAGCTTCCGCTCGCGGCCCCGGTGACCGACGCCGTCGCCTCCGGCCTGCGGTTGTTCGACGCCCTCCGCGAGAACCCGGTGACGCACCCGGACACCGGTCACCGGTTGGTCGCCACCATTGACGGCCAGTTGTGCTGGGAGGTTCCGGACCCCACCGTGGAGGAGTGGACCTACACCACGGTGCTGGGCACCGCGTCCCACACCCTGGAACTGACGCCGACGGCGGAAAGCACCGATCTCGCCTGGTGCCCGATCGACGAGGTGGCGGAGCTCCGACTCCTTCCGGCCTTCCGTGAGGCGTTGCCGGGACTGCGGGAGATGCTCGGGGAGTGACGGCCGGATGTGGCAGACTGTCCCTCTGTGACTGACCCCGCCCCCGAGACCACCGACCGTTATCCCGCCCTGCCGCTGCCCGAGCCGCGGGCGTGGAAGGCGCTGATCGCGCTGTGCACCGGGTTCTTCATGATCCTGCTCGACCAGACGATCGTGGCGGTGGCGACCCCGGACTTCCAGGAATACCTCGACGCCGACTACAACCAGGTCATCTGGGTCACCTCTGTGTACCTGCTGACCTTCGCGGTGCCGCTGCTGGTCACCGGACGCCTCGGCGACCGCTTCGGACCGAAGAACGTCTACTGCGTGGGCATGGTGGTGTTCACCCTGTCCTCGCTGTGGTGCGGTCTGTCAGGCAGCATCGAGATGCTCATCGCCGCCCGCGCGGTCCAGGGACTGGGCGCTGCCCTGCTCACCCCTCAGACCATGGCGGTGATCAACCGAGTCTTCGCCCGAAACCGTCGCGGTGCGGCGCTGGGTGCCTGGGGTGCGACTGCGAGCCTGTCGACGCTCACCGGTCCGATCCTCGGTGGCGTGATCACCGAGTACGTCGGCTGGGAGTGGATCTTCTTCGTCAACGTGCCCATCGGCGTCCTCTCGATCGTCGCGGTGACGGCGTGGGTGCCACGGGTGCGGACCACCACCCGGCCGATCGACCCGCTGTCGATCCTGCTGTCGATGGTCGCGGTCTTCCTCCTCGTCTTCGCCCTGCAGCAGGGCGAGAAGGAGCACTGGACCTGGTGGATCTGGGGGTTGGTCGCGGTCTCCGTGCCGCTGTTCGCCGCCTTCGTCCGCCAGCAGGTCGTCGCCGAGGCAACCGGACGCGATCCCCTGATGCCGCTGAGCCTGTTCTCGGTGCGCAACTTCAGCCTGGGAAATATCGGCATCACCGGCATGGGCTTCACTGTGGCATCCATCCCGCTGCCGATCACGCTGTACTACCAGCAGGTGCACGGACTCTCTCCGCTGGGCGCGGGTCTGATGATGATCCCGCAGGCGGCGACCTCGCTGGTGCTCTCGCCGATCGTCGGACGACTCAGCGACCGCCACAGCGCCCGGAAGTTCGGCGCCTTCGGTTTCACCATGATGACGGTGTCCATCGTGGCGATGACCCTGGTGATGTCCGGCGGCGTCAGCCACTACTGGACGATCCTCCCGCTCATCGGCCTGGGTGTGGGCAACTCCTTCGTCTGGGCGCCGAACTCGGCGTCCACCATGCGTGATCTCGCCCCGGAGCAGATGGGCGTCGGCTCCGGCGTCTACAACCAGACCCGACAGCTCGGCTCGGTCATCGGTGCCGCGGCCGTCGGTGCGGTCATGCAGTGGCGCCTCACCGTCACCGACCCGGCCAGCGCCTTCGGCGAGGCGATCCTGCTCGCCGCGGCGGTGATCCTCGTGGGCACGGTCACCTCGCTGATGTCGCGGGACAACCACGTCGGGGCCGCCACACAGACAGCCGGCGGGCGCTCCTGAGTCTGTGCCGCTAGTCTGGGGCCCATGCGCATCGCGACCCTGACCAGTGGTGGAGACTGTCCCGGACTGAACGCCGTCATCCGGGGGGTGGTTCGGACGGCGGCGGGCCACGGTGCCACCGTCATCGGCTACGAGGACGGCTGGCAGGGCCTCGTCGAGGACCGACGCAAGCAACTCTACGACGACGAGGACATCGACCGCATCCTCACCCGCGGCGGCACCATCCTGGGGACCGGACGCCTGCCGGTCGACGAGTTCACCGGGGCGATCGACCGGGTCAAGGAGAATCTCGCGGACGCCGGGATCGACGCCCTCATCACCATCGGCGGCGAGGGGACGCTCAAGGGGGCACAGTTCCTCCACGAACACGGCGTTCCGGTGGTGGGCGTGCCCAAGACCATCGACAACGACGTCAACGCCACCGACTACACCTTCGGTTTCGACTCCGCCGTGGCCGTGGCCACCGATGCGATCGACCGGCTCCACACCACCGCGGAATCCCACAACCGTGTGATGATCGTCGAGGTCATGGGACGCCACGTCGGCTGGATCGCCCTGCACGCCGGCATGGCCGGCGGCGCCCACGACATCCTCATCCCCGAGCACCCCTTCGACATCGAGGACGTCTGTACCCGCATGGCCCGTCGCTTCCAGCTGGGGGAGAAGTACGGGATCATCGTCGTCGCCGAGGGCGCGGCACCCAAGGAGGGGACGCTGGAGATGGCAGAGCGGGAGGTTGACCAGTTCGGCCACCAGAAATTCGGCAACGTCGGCGCACTGATCGCCCACGAGATCCAGAACCGGCTGGACGCCGACGTGCGCTCCACCGTCCTCGGCCACATCCAGCGCGGTGGCACACCAACCGCCTTCGACCGGGTGCTGGCCACCCGCTACGCCGTCCACGCCACCAAAGCCGCGCTGCGCGGGGACTTCGGCCTGGTTGTCGCCCTACGCGGCGAAGCCATCCGGCTGGTCAGTTTCGACGACGCTGTGGGTCAGCTCAAGTGCGTTCCGGACCACCGGTGGGAGAGCGCCCTGTCGCTGCTGGGGTGACAACGGTGCTGACCCGGGTTCCGTGACCTGAACCACCCGGGATCACGCAAGGTGACGTTCACCATGGATGCACCGGAACACAGCTCTCCGCAGAACGCCGACCGCAGCGCCTATGTCGCGACCCTCGGATTCCCTCTCCTCGTCATCATCGGCGGACTCGTCGGATTCTTCGGCCACGGCACCGTCGGCGGACACAGTGACTGGGTCAACCCCCTGCTCGGCCTCATCATGTTCGGCATGGGCCTGACGCTGCAGCCCGCAGACTTCGGCCTCGTCGTCAGGCGACCGCTGCCGGTCCTCATCGGCGTGGTCGCCCAGTACGTCATCATGCCGTTGGCCGCCCTCCTGGTGGTGTGGGTCCTGCAGCTGCCGGACGCGGTCGCCGCCGGCGTCATCCTCGTCGGCTGTGCGCCCGGTGGTACAGCCTCCAATGTCGTGTCCTACCTGGCCCGCGGTGACCTGGCACTGTCGGTCGCCATGACCTCGGTATCGACCCTGCTGGCGCCGCTGCTCACCCCGGTCCTGACCCTGTGGCTGGCAGGGGAGTACATGCCGCTCGACGGCGGAGGGATGGCCCTGGACATCGTCAAGATCGTCCTGGTCCCCGTCATCCTGGGCCTGGTGGTCCGGGTGTTCCTGCCGAAGGCGGTGGCCCGCGTCCTGCCTGTGCTGCCGTGGGTGTCCGTCATCGCCATCGCCGTCGTGGTGGCACTGGTCGTCTCCAACGCGCACGACAGCATCCTCGACGCCGGCCTGTCCGTCCTGGTGGCGGTCGTCCTCCACAACCTGCTCGGTATGGCACTCGGCTTCGGCGCCGGAGCGGCGACCGGTCAACCGCTTCGGGACAGGCGGACCATGGCGATCGAGGTCGGCATGCAGAACTCCGGGCTGGCAGCGGGCCTGGCGGCCCAGTACATGGAACCGCTCTCAGCGATCCCCGGCGCCATCTTCTCGGTCTGGCACAATATCTCCGGATCGCTGTTCGCCATGCTCTGCAGGGCTGTCGACAGACGACGCGCGACGACGCACTAGAGTAGGTGACCATGACTGCCGCGGTGAACGATTACTCCGATGATGTGATGGACTACGACGAGGTGCTGGAGCGCTTCGACCCCGTGATGGGTATGGAGGTCCACGTCGAGCTGCTGACGAAGTCGAAGATGTTCTCGACCTCGTCCGCGGAGTTCGGCGACGACCCGAACAGCAACGTCGACCCGGTGTGCCTGGGTCTGCCGGGCGCTCTGCCCGTGGTCAACCGCCAGGGTGTGGAGTGGGCCATCAAGATCGGCCTGGCCCTGAACTGCGAGATCGCCCCGTACTCCCGCTTCGCCCGGAAGAACTACTTCTACCCGGACCAGCCGAAGAACTACCAGATCTCCCAGTACGACGAGCCCATCGCCCACGACGGCTACCTCGACATCGTCCTCGACGACGGCACCCCGTGGCGCGTCGAGATCGAGCGCGCCCACATGGAGGAGGACACAGCCAAGCTGACCCACCTCGGTGGCGCCGGCGGCCGCATCCGAGGCGCCACCGCCTCCCTGGTGGACGCCAACCGTGCCGGCATCCCGCTCATCGAGATCGTGACCAAGCCGATCGAGGGCGCAGGTGCCCGCGCTCCGGAGGTCGCCCGCGCCTACGTCACCGCCCTGCGTGAGCTGGTCAAGGCCCTCGGCGTCTCCGATGTCCGCATGGACCAGGGCTCGATGCGCGTGGATTCCAACCTCTCGCTGCGTCCGATCGGTACCACCGAGTTCGGTACCCGTACCGAGTCGAAGAACATCAACTCCCTGAAGTCGGTCGAGCAGGCCGTGCGCTTCGAGATGCAGCGTCAGGCCGCCTGCCTTGTCAACGGTGTGGAGATCGTCCAGGAGACCCGCCACTACCAGGAGACCGACGGGACCACCGCCAAGGGCCGTCCCAAGGAGACCATGGCGGACTACCGCTACTTCAACGATCCGGACCTGCCTCCGGTCCTGGCGCCGGCCGAGTGGGTCGAGGAGATCCGCGCGACGCTGCCGGAGATGCCGTGGATCCGCCGGGCCCGCATCCAGGAGGAGTGGGGTCTCAAGGACGAGGAGATGCGTGACCTCGTCAACGCCGGCGCCCTCGACCTCATCATCGCCACCGTTGAGGCCGGCGCCGGTGCCACCGAATCCCGCAGCTGGTGGGTCGCCTACCTCGCCCAGAAGGCCAACGAGGCCGGCACCGACCTCGAGGGCCTGGCCATCACCCCGGCCCAGGTCGCCCGCGTCATCGCCCTCATCGGTGAAGGCAAGCTGACCAACAAGCTCGCCCGCCAGGCCGTCGACGGCGTCCTCGCGGGGGAGGGGGACATCGACGAAGTCGTCGCCGCCCGCGGTCTGGAGGTCGTCCGTGACGACGGTGCCATCGAGAAGGCCGTGGAGGACGCTCTGGCGGCCAGCCCGGACATCGTGGAGAAGTACCGTGCCGGCAACAAGAAGGTCACCGGTGCGATCGTGGGTCAGGTCATGAAGACCACCCGCGGCAAGGCCGACCCGGCCCAGGTGAACAAGATCATCGCGGAGAAGCTGGGCTAGGCCTGCCGTGTGAACCGCCGGTCATCATAGCCCCCGCAGGAGTGTTTCTTGAAGAAATAACAATCCTGCGGGGGTTTCGGCGTTTTTCACCCGCTTCGGGGGTGATGTGGGGGTGAACTTACGGAGGTGTCAGGGTACTTAACGGAAAACCGGTGACGTACGTCGCATGAGACTGCATACTTAATGAGACGTTTACAGACGTGACCCATTTTACGACCGGTCCGTTGCGAGCTTCCGGCGCCCCGGCCACCCATCCGTGTGCCTGTGAACCTGGAAGCCCGGCGACCGACCCCGCTCTTCGAGGAGCCCTCCGTTGCTCATTGGTATCCCCAGGGAACCACAGACACTGGTCGCTGCCACCCCGGACACCGTCGGCAAGCTCATCAAGCTGGGCTACGACGTTGCTGTCCAGTCCGGTGCCGGCGACCAGGCAAACCACCCCGACAGCCAGTACGAGTCCGCCGGTGCGCGGATCGTCGGCGATGACGTCTGGTCCACGGCCGACATCATCACCACGCTCGACACCCCCTCCGCCGAGCAGCGTGCGGCCATGAAGCCGCAGGCCACGCTGATCGCCCGCCTCGCCCCCGGGCGCAACGACGAGCTGGTCGCCGATCTCGCGGCGAAGAACCTCACGGCCATGGCGATGGACACCGTCCCGCGCATCAGTCGTGCGCAGGCCATGGACGTGCTCAGCTCCCAGGCCAACGTCGCCGGTTACCGTGCGGTCATCGAGGCCGCCAACACCTTCGGTCGACTGTTCACCGGTCAGGTCACCGCCGCCGGTAAGGTTCCGCCCGCCACCGTGTACGTCATCGGCACCGGTGTGGCAGGCCTCGCCGCCATCGGTACCGCCAACTCCATGGGTGCGGTCGTCAAGGCCACCGACCTCCGTCCGGAGACCGCCGAGCAGGTCGAGTCGATGGGCGCCGAGTTCGTCGCCATCCCGACCGCCTCGGAGAAGTCCGACGACGGCTACGCCAAGGAGATGACGCAGGACCAGGCTGCCGCCGCCGCGAAACTCTACGCCGAGCAGGCCGCCCGGGCCGATATCGTCATCACCACCGCTAACATCCCGGGTCGCAAGTCCCCGGTGCTGCTCACCGCGGCCGACGTCGCCGCGATGACCCCCGGTTCGGTCATCGTCGACATGGCCGCCGCCAACGGCGGTAACTGTGAACTCACCGTCCCCGGTGAGGTGACCGAGACCGACAACGGTGTGAAGATCATCGGCTACACCGACCTGGCAGGACGCCTTCCTGCGCAGTCCTCCCAGCTCTACGGCCAGAACATCGTCAACCTGTTCAAGCTCGTCACCCCGGGCAAGGACGGCCGGCTGGTCCTGGACATGGACGACGAGATCGTCCGTGGCATCACGGTCACCCAGGCGTCCGCCACCGGGTCGGCGTCCGACATCCTGTGGCCGCCGCCGCCCGTGAAGGTCTCCGCCGCACCGGCGCCCGCTCCGGCTGCTGCCACTGCTGCCGCCGAGGCCGAAGAAGAGGAGCCGAAGGGTTCCGGTCTGTGGTGGAAGATCGTCGCCGGTGCGCTCGGTGTGGCACTCGTGCTCGCCAGCCCGCTGTCGGTGACCACGAACTACATGATCCTCATGCTCGCCGTCGTGGTCGGCTTCTATGTCATCACCGCGGTCTCGCACTCCCTGCACACACCGCTGATGAGTGAGACCAACGCGATCTCCGGCATCATCCTGGTCGGTGCCGTGCTCCAGGTCGGATCGTCGAATGCGGCGATCGCGGTCCTGGCGTTCATCGCGGTCGTTATCGCCTCGATCAACATCTTCGGCGGCTTCGCCGTCACCCGACGCATGCTCGCCATGTTCCAGGGAGGTAACTGATGAATTCCTTCATCCTCGCCACTGAGGTCACCAACCCGGATGTGTCCCAGGATCTCCTGGACTGGACCGACCGGATCTCCACTCTCGCCTACCTCGTCGCGGCCCTGCTGTTCATCCTGGCTCTCGCCGGTCTGTCCAAGCAGCAGTCCGCCTCTCGGGGCAACACCTTCGGCATCGCCGGTATGACCATCGCTCTGGTGGCCACGGTCTTCAAGGCTGCCGTCCAGTCCCACGCGGACCCCGAGAACTACAACGACGCCTGGGTCACCATCCTCCTCGTCGCGGTCGCCATGCTCATCGGTGCCGTCATCGGTATCGCCCGTGCCAGCAAGGTCGAGATGACCGGCATGCCCGAGCTCATCGCGATGCTGCACTGCTTCGTAGGTGCGGCCGCTGTGCTCATCGGTGTCAACTCCTTCATCCACGCCGAGCACACCTCCGAGGCCGGCTACGAGAAGTTCCACCTCGGTGAGGTCTACCTCGGCATCTTCATCGGTGCCGTCACCTTCACCGGCTCGATCATCGCCTACCTGAAGCTCTCTGCCCGTATGAAGGGTGCCCCGCTCACCCTCCCGGGTCGTAACCTGCTGAACCTGGCGATCATCGTCCTCTCCGTCGTCGGCATGGTCTTCTTCATCCTCACCGGTACCGAAGAGGCCGACAACAAGGCTGTCGCATGGACGATCCTCGGCATCATGATCGTCCTGGCCCTGCTGCTGGGTCTGCACCTCGTCGCCGCCATCGGTGGCGGTGACATGCCGGTCGTCGTGTCCATGCTGAACTCCTACTCCGGTTGGGCCGCCGCAGCGGCCGGTTTCATGCTGGCAAACCCGCTGCTCATCATCACCGGCGCACTGGTCGGTTCCTCCGGTGCCTACCTGTCCTACATCATGTGCAAGGCGATGAACCGTTCGTTCATCTCCGTCATCCTGGGTGGCTTCGGCACCGAGGCGTCCTCCAGTGACGACCGTGACTACGGCACGCACACCGAGATCACCGCCGAGGAGACCGCCGAGCTGCTGAAGGGCGCCAAGTCCGTGATGATCACCCCGGGCTACGGCATGGCCGTGGCCCAGGCCCAGTACCCGGTGGCCGCAATGGTCTCCAAGCTCCGCGAAAAGGGTGTCGACGTCACCTTCGGCATCCACCCGGTCGCCGGCCGTCTGCCCGGTCACATGAACGTGCTCCTGGCCGAGGCCAAGGTGCCCTACGACATCGTGCACGAGATGGACGAGGTCAACGACGACTTCGCCGACATCGACGTGGTGCTCGTCATCGGCGCGAATGACACGGTCAACCCCATCGCCGAAGAGCCCGGCTCGCCGCTCGCCGGCATGCCCGTGCTCAAGGTGTGGGAAGCCAAGCGCGTCGTCGTGTTCAAGCGCTCCATGGGTGCCGGTTACGCCGGCGTCCAGAACCCGCTGTTCTTCAACGAGAACACCGACATGCTCCTCGGCGACGCCAAGGATTCCGTCGAGAAGATCACCTCCGCCCTGTAACCGGCCCTCTCAACAGGACCGCTCAGGCGAAAGCTCCGGCCTCGTCGCCGTCCCGGATATCTTCCGGACGCGGCGCGGCCGGAGCTTCTGCGTTCCCGGCCGCATTCCAGAACGGCGTGCCCCCGAGACGCTCCCGGTCGTGCGGGGTGTAGAACGCCGCCGGATCCGGCCCGACCGCGACCACGCCGGTGGGGTTGATGTCGGTGTGCACCCGGTAGTAGTGCTGCTTGATGTGGTCGAGGTTGACGGTGTCTCCGATACCAGGGGTCTGGAAGAGGTCGCGCAGGTAGCCCCAGAGGTTCGGCATCTCGGCGATCCTGTTCCGGTTGCACTTGAAGTGCCCGTGGTAGACATGGTCGAAACGCACCAGTGTGACGAAGAGGTAGACATCCGCGAGCGTCAGGTGCTCACCGACGAGGTACCGGCGGGTGGCCAGGCGCTCCTCGAGCTCATCGAGCCGGGCGAAGAGTACGGCGAAGGCGTCCTCGTAGGACGCCTGGTCTCCGGCGAACCCGCAGCGGTACACCCCGTTGTTCACGGTGCGGAAGTTGAGGTCCACCATCGCGTCGATCTCTTCACGGAGCTCAGCGGGGTAGAGGTCCGGGGCGCCGGACCGGTGCAGCGGGGCCCACTGTGTGGCGAGGTCAGTGACCATGGAGCGGAAGTCATTGGTCACCACGGCCTTCGAGTTGACCTCCACCAGAGCGGGGACGGTGATCCCCTTCGGGTAGTCCGCGTACCGGTGCAGGTAGCAGTCCCGCAGTCGGCCGACGCCGAGTACCGGATCCACCGAGTCCACGTCGAGGTCGAAGGTCCAGGACTTCCAGTCGTGGGTGGGACCGCACAGCCCCTGCGACAGCGGGGCCGGACCGGTACCGCCTGGGCCGGCGTCCGGTCCGACATCCAGCCCGACGAGCCGACGGGTGATGATCGCGCGGTGGGCCCAGGGGCAGGCCCGGGAGCCGACGAGCCGGTAGCGCCCGGCCTCGACCGGCCACTCCCGGTCGCCCTCAGGGTGTTCCACGACCCGGTCGTCGATGTAGTTCATGTCCCGGTCGTAGCCGCCGGCCTCGACGTATCCCACTGCGTCCTCCTCGGTAGTTGTTCCGTTCCTCCCCAGACTAGGCCGAATCCCCGGGTGGGCCGGTCGTGTCTACCGCTGTGGCGGGGATTCGGTGTTTATGGTGGGGATGTGACTGATGAGACGAAGAACCCCCGCCGACCCGACCCCGACCCTGATTTCGAGACCGTGGACGACCTCGGGGGCATCGACGTGCCAGATGCCCCGGAGACCGATGTCCCGGAAGCCCCGCGTCCCGCCCGCGACATCTACGACGTCACCGGGCGCGCCCGTCCACAGAAGATCGTGCCCAAGGCTCCTGAACCGGAACCTGAACCCGAACCGGAGCCTGAGGCGGACGACACGGAGACCACCGTCTTCGCGTCCTCGCTGGACGAGTCCGCCGGGGCCACACAGGTGATCGGCGGCCCCGGCGAGTCGGGCAGCTCCGACGCCCTGGACGACGAGGACGCCGCGACGCGCGTCTTCGATCCGGTGGCCGTCCCCCCCGACGCACCGGCCGGTGACGACGCCTATGCCAGCGGTTACGGTCCCGACTACGCGACCTCCGTCTTCGACGACACCCGCCAGGTCGGGGACATCGACGGCGCTGACGCCGAGAACGCCGTGAACGCCGAGGCGCTCGACGGTACCGGGGGTGCGGAGCAGGGGGCCGGTGCTGTCGCGGTGACGTCCACCCCGCGCGGCACCCTGGACCTGGGACTGCTCGTCCTGCGCATCGTGGTCGGCGTCCTGCTGATCCTGCGTGGTGCCCAGACCCTCTTCGGGTTCGGTGGTGATCCGGGGATCGATGCCCTGGAGAGCCGGCTGTTCGACTTCACGGCGGCCGAAGTTCTCGCGATCGCCCTGCCGGTGGTCCAGCTCGTCGGTGGTGGGCTGCTGCTGCTGGGGCTGGCGACGCCGGTCGGCGGTGCTTTCGCACTGGTCGGCGCGGGCTTCATGGCCCTGTTCGAGCTCTCGCAGTCCGGTGCCGGCTACTGGCCCTACGAGATGAGCAAGGACGTCCAGATCTGGGCGATCCTGGGTCTGCTCGGCCTGGTGCTCATCTTCACCGGCCCCGGCCGCTACGGCGCGGACGTCTCCCGTGGTTGGGCGACCCGCCCGAGGGCGTCCGCCTGGCTGTGGGCGGTCTTCGGCACCGCCGGTGCCGCGGCGGCATGGGTGCTCCTCGGCGGGGGAAACCCGTTCTGATCAGCCCATCGTCGCCAGGCGCGCGGCCATGGCGAGCATGAGGACGCCGATGCCGAGGTTGATCCACCGCCAGACGGACACCTTCGACAGTGGCCGGGCGAGCAGTCGGGCGGCGTAGCCGACCCCGACGAAGAAGAGCACCGAGCCGACCAGGGCGCCGACGGTGAAGACCCACTTTCCGCCGCTCCCGTACTGGTTGGACATGGTGCCGAAGACGATCATGCCGTCGACCCAGGCCGCCGGGTTGAGGAAGGTCACGGCCAGTGCAGTGGGGAGCGCGGCCAGTGCCGGCATCCGGGTCGTCACCCGGGTGCGCAGGGGAATGCGGGTGAGCGTGGCCACGGCGGAATCAGAGCCGGCGTCGGGGGAGTGCACAGTAACCGTCTCCACCGAAGGACGCTCGGTGCAGGTGTCGATCGGGGTGGGGTTGCGCACGTCACGCAGGCAGGTGGTGGCGAACCACAGCAGGTAGGCCACGCCGCCCCAGCGCAGGATCTCCAGCAGCAGCGGCATCTTCTCCACGACGACCGCCACGCCGGCGGTGCCGAGGGTGAGCAGCACGATGTCGCCGATGATGAACACGGAGACGACCAGGCCCACACCCCAGCGTCGCACACCCTGCTTGAGCAGGACGATATTCTGCGGCCCGATACCGACGATGACGGTCAGCTGGAACAGCAGTCCGGAGAGGGCGACATGGAACTGGGAGGCAAGGGTAGCGGTCATCACCCGGATGAGCCTAGGAACCACCCCCGATGAAGACAACCAAGGACTTCTGAACTGACGTAAGATCAGCTTCATGATCCCACGTCACCTCGATACTCTGCTGCTTGTCGTCGATGAGGGGAGTTTCGATGCCGCAGCCTCGCGTCTGGGCGTGAGCCCCTCGGCGGTCAGCCAGAGGATCAAGGCGCTCGAATCGGACGTCGGCCGGGTGGTCGTGCGGCGTGGCTCACCGGTCGGCGTGACCGAGGCCGGGGAGGTGCTTGTCCAGGCGGCCCGACGCCTCCGGCTGCTGGAACAGGAGACCGATGACCGGTTGCGGGGACGTATCAGCGAGCGTCCGGTGACTGTCGGCGTCAATGCGGACTCGCTGGGTACCTGGTTCCGACCTGTGCTGCGGACCCTCGCGGAACAGGGCGGGATCGCTCTGCGGTTGACGGTGGAGGATGAGCAGCATTCCCTGGAGATGCTGCGCCGGGGCGACTGTATGGGGGTGGTCACCGCATCCGCCGATCCGGTCCCTGGCTGTGAGGTCGAGGAACTCGGTGTGCTGCGCTACTGGCCGGTCGGATCCCCGGCCCTGGCCGATCGTCTGGACAGCGAGGACGGCGGCGGATGGAAGAACCTGCCACTGCTCATCATCGGTGAGCATGACCGGATGACCGATGACATCCTCGACCTGCACGGCATCATCCCGGATGTGGGACGGCGGGTTTCCCGGATCCCGAGTTTCGAGGGGCTCAACGATGCCGTGGTCGCAGGTCTGGGCTGGACGGTGGTCCCCGTGCCCGCTGCGACGCCGTTCGTGGACGCCGGCACCATGGCCCGGCTCAGCGACGATGTCCTCGAAGTGCCGCTCTACTGGCAGCGGTGGCGGCTGGAATCGGACACGCTGGAGGCGCTGACCGACGCGATCCACGCGGCGGCCGCAGTGGGGCTGGATTAACCGGAGGACGCCGCCAGCGCCCGACCGGTTGCCGTGTCCGTTGCCGCAACCTCGGCAGGTGTTCCGTCGGCGATGATCCGGCCACCGTCGGCGCCTGCACCCGGGCCCAGGTCGATCACCCGGTCCGCCTGCGCGACAACCCGGAGGTCATGTTCGACGACCACCACGGAGTCTCCGGCGTCCACCAGGCGGTGCAGTTCAGTGACCAGAAGGTCCACGTCCGCCGGGTGGAGTCCGGTCGTCGGCTCGTCCAGCAGGTGCACGGTCGGGGTGCGTCGTCGCGTCTTTCCGGAGCGCTGCAGTTCGGTCGCCAGCTTGATGCGCTGAGCCTCGCCGCCGGAGAGCTCCGGGGCGCCCTGGCCCAGCCGCAGGTAGTCCAGACCGACCGCATGCAGGGCCTGAAGTGCGGCGGCGATCTGCGGCTCCTCGGTGAACACGTCCCGGGCCTCGGCCACGGTGAGGTCGAGGATCTCCGCTACGGTGTACCCGTGCCAGGTGACCTCCAGGGTCTCCGGGTTGTACCGGGCACCGTGGCAGTCGGGGCAGGTCGTGTAGCTGCCGGGCAGGAACACCAGCTCCACCTCGATCGTCCCCTCACCGTTGCAGGTGGGGCAGCGGCCCTGTGTGACGTTGTAGGAGAACCGGGATACCGTCCATCCGCGTCGCTTCGCCTCGTCGGTGTCCGCGAAGAGCTTGCGCACCCGGTCGAACAGGCCGGTGTAGGTGGCCAGCGTGGAGCGCGGCGTCCGTCCGATGGGCTGTTGGGTGATCAACAGTGCACGTAGGCCAGTGTCCTCCAGTATGCCGGGGAGGACCTGGGAGACCAGGGTCGACTTCCCGGACCCGGAGATGCCTGTGACCGCGGTGAACTGGCCGAGGCCGAGGGTGGCGTCCACATCGAGGGTGCGCGCGGTGGCACGCACCGGCACGCTGTCCGTCGCGGGTCGCGGGGCACCCTTCAGGGTGGGGAAAGATGCCGCGAGTGCGCGTCCGGTCGGGGTGTCCTGCGCGGCCAGGCCCGCCACCGGGCCTGACCAGAGGACCTCCCCGCCGAGCTCGCCGGCACCCGGGCCGACATCGATGACATGGTCGGCGTCGGCGACCAGGGCCATATCGTGCTCCACGAGGATGACACTGTTGCCGGCGTCCAGGAAACGGTCCATAAGTTCACGGACTGCGGTGCGTTCGGTCGGGTGCAGACCGGCCGAGGGCTCGTCGAGGACGTAGACCACCCCGAACAGGCCCGAGTGCAGCTGGGAGGCCAGTCGTAGCCGCTGCATCTCACCGGCGGACAGTGTGGTCGCCGGTCGGTCCAGGCTGAGATGCCCGAGACCCAGGTCGACGGCGGCGGTGAGTGTCGGCAGGACCTGGTCGAGCAGGAGTCGTTCGGCTTCCGTCGCTGCGTCGGCGGTGTCCTCTGTGGTGTCGGAGCCCTGTTCCAGCAGTTCCCGCAAGGTCTCCAGCGAGAGGGCATTGAGTTCATCCACCGGGTAGCCGCGGTAGGTGACTTGCAGAGCGTCCGGGGTGAGGCGGCGTCCACCGCAGTCCGGGCACACCGCATGGTCCATGAAGGAGAGCACGCGCCTGCGGGTCGACTCCGATCCGGTGGCGGCCAGAGTCTCGCACAGGTACACCGAGACCGACCGCCAGGTGCCGTCGTAGGTGCGTTGAATCTGGTCGGCGCCGCGCACCGGATGCACCGTGACCACCGGCTTGTCGTCGGTGAAAAGGATCCAGTCGCGCTCGGTCTGCGGCAGCTCGTGCCAGGGGAGGTCGGTGCGGTAGCCGAGGGTGACGAGGATGTCATGGAAGTTCTTGCCCAGCCACGCGCCGGGCCATGCGGCGATCGCCCCCTCGTCGATGGACAGTGACGGGTCCGGCACCATCGACTGTTCCGTCGGTGCGTGGACTGTCCCCGTGCCCTGGCAGGTCGGGCACATCCCGGCGGCGGTGTTGGGGGAGAAGTGGTCTGAATCCAGCCGACCCAGTCTGTCGCGCAGCTCGGCGGGGTAGTAACCGCAGCGGGAGTACAGCAGTCGCACGGAGTTGGACACGGTGGAGAAAGTCCCCACAGTCGACCGCGCACCGCCGCCCGCCCGGTTCTGCTCCAGAGCAACCGTCGGTGGGAGTCCCTCGATCCGCGCCACCTTCGGGTCCACCGCGCCGGCGATCAGACGGCGGGCGAACGGGGCGACGGATTCCAGGTAGCGGCGCTGCGCTTCACCGTGGATCGTGCCGAAGGCCAGCGACGACTTTCCTGACCCGGACACCCCGGTCACCGCGACCAGCGCATTGCGGGGAAGTTCCACATCGACATGGCGGAGGTTGCGCAGGTGGGCGTCGTGCACGGAGATCAGGTCAGACATGACAGCCCAGTATAGGCAGTACCGTGGACGCCATGGATCTGGGAATAGCAGGACGCTGGGCCGTGGTCTGCGCGTCGAGTAAGGGACTGGGCTTCGGATGTGCGGACGCGCTGGCGGCTGAGGGCGTGAATCTGGTGGTCAATGCGCGTTCTGCGGGGCCGTTGGGGGAGGCGGCTGAGCAGTTGCGGCGCCACGGGGTGGAGGCCCGAGAGGTCGTCGGCTCGGTGACGGACCCTTCCGTGCGTGCCGCCCTTCTGGACGCCGCCCCGCAGGTCGACATCCTCGTCACCAATGCCGGAGGTCCGCCGCCCGGCGACTTCCGGGACTGGGACGAGGACGCCTGGCTCGGTGCACTCCGACAGAACATGCTCACCGCGGTGGAACTGATCCGGGCGACGGTGGATGACATGGCCTCCCGAGGCTTCGGACGCGTCGTGAACATCACCTCGGGGTCGGTGAAGGCACCGATCGCGAACCTGGGCCTGTCCAACGGTGCGCGCTCCGGGCTGACGGGCTTCGTCGCAGGTGTCGCCCGTCAACCGCAGCTGGCCTCGGCGAACGTGACGCTGAACAACCTGCTGCCGGGAAAGTTCGCCACCGACCGGATCCGGGAGACCGCCGGGGTCGCGCCGGGTGAGGAGCTGCCGGTACCGGAGGGTATACCGGCCGGACGCTACGGGGACCCGGCCGAGTTCGGGGCGGCCTGCGCGTACCTGTGCTCGGAGCAGGCGTCCTACATCACCGGCCAGAACCTGCTGCTCGACGGTGGGGCATACCCGGGCACGTTCTGAGCGGCGGCCCCGGGACGCGCGAAGGCCCGGCAGGTGTGAACCTACCGGGCCTCGTCAGCAGCGTCGGCCGTGATGACGCGGGAAAACTAATCCTCGACGACGCGGACAGCACCCTTGTCGGCACTGGCGGCCATCTTCGCGTAGGCGCGCAGGGCCTTGGTGACCTTGCGCTGGCGGGTGGCCGGCTTCCACGGGTTCTCGGAGGCCTCCATCTCCGCGCGACGGGAGGCGATCTCCTCGTCGGAGATCTCCACGTTGAGCTGACGGTTGTGGACGTCGATGGTGACCGTGTCGCCGTCACGCACCAGACCGATCAGACCGCCGGCTGCCGCCTCGGGGGAGACGTGGCCCACCGAGATGCCGGAGGAACCGCCGGAGAAGCGGCCGTCAGTGACCAGAGCGCACTTCTTGCCCATGCCGGAGCCCTTGAGGAAGGCGGTGGGGTGCAGCATCTCCTGCATACCCGGCCCACCGGCCGGACCCTCGTACCGGACGATGATGACGTTGCCGGCCTTGATCTTCTTCTTGAGGATCACCTGCACGGCCTCCTCCTGGGACTCGACGACCAGCGCCGGGCCCGAGAAGTGCCACAGGGACTCGTCGATACCGGCGGACTTGATCACCGCTCCGTCGGGGGAGAGGTTGCCGCGCAGGATGACCAGACCACCGTCGGCGGTGATGGCGTTCTCCACCGAGTGGATGCAGCCGTTCTCGTCGTCGAGGTCCAGGCTGTCCCACACATTCTCCGTGGAGAACGGTTCGGTGGTGCGGACTCCACCGGGAGCGGCGTGGTACAGGTCGACGGCCTCCTGGGCGGGGCTCTCCGCGGAAATGTCCCAGTGCTCCAGCCAGTCCTTGAGAGACGGGGAGTGCACGGTGTGGACGCCCTCGTTGAGCTTGCCGCCCCGCCACAGTTCGCCGAGGATACGGGGGATACCACCGGCACGGTGGACGTCCTCCATGTGGTAGTCGGCGTTCGGGGCGACCTTGGACAGGCAGGGGACGGACTTGGACAGGTCGTCGATGTCCTGCAGGTCGAAGTCGACGCCACCCTCCTGGGCGGCGGCGAGGATGTGCAGCACGGTGTTGGTGGAACCACCCATGGCCATGTCGAGGGCCATCGCGTTCTGGAAGGCCTCCTTGGTCGCGATGGAGCGGGGCAGCACGGAGGTGTCACCCTCGCCGTAGTAGCGGCGGCACAGGTCGACGACGAGACGGC
Source organism: Corynebacterium variabile (assembly GCF_006539825.1). Classification (GTDB taxonomy): domain Bacteria; phylum Actinomycetota; class Actinomycetes; order Mycobacteriales; family Mycobacteriaceae; genus Corynebacterium; species Corynebacterium variabile. Next base: position 18,050 of record NZ_BJNT01000001.1, on the reverse strand, counting down.
CGGCCTCGCTGAAGAGCTGCTTGCGCGCGGCGTGGGTCGCCAGGGTGGAACCGTTGCCCGGCAGCGACAGGCCGAGGGCCTCGGTGAGGCAGTTCATCGAGTTCGCGGTGAACATGCCGGAGCAGGAACCGCAGGTCGGGCAGGCGGCCTGCTCGACGGTGAGCAGACCCTGCTGGGTGACCTGGTCGTTGGCCGAGGCGGAGATGGTGGTGATCAGGTCGGTGGGGGCGTGGGCCACACCGTCGACGACGACGGCTTTGCCGGCCTCCATCGGACCGCCGGAGACGAAGACCACCGGGATGTTCAGACGCATCGCGGCGTTGAGCATGCCTGGGGTGATCTTGTCGCAGTTGGAGATACAGACGATGGCGTCCGCCTGGTGGGCGTTGACCATGTACTCGACCGAGTCGGAGATGATCTCGCGGCTCGGCAGGGAGTACAGCATGCCGGAGTGGCCCATGGCGATGCCGTCGTCCACGGCGATCGTGTTGAACTCGCGGGCGACTCCGCCGGCCTCCTTGACCGCCTCGGCGACGATGTCACCGACGTTCTTCAGGTGGACGTGACCCGGGACGAACTGGGTGTAGGAGTTCGCGATCGCGATGATCGGCTTGTCGAAGTCCTCGTCGGTCATGCCCGTGGCACGCCACAGGGAGCGGGCGCCGGAGGCGTTGCGTCCCTGGGTGGTGACAGAGGAACGGAACGGGATTGTGTTCATGTGGGCAGGTCCTTACAGAGTGGATGCAGTTGTACAGTTCAACGGCCCTGGGGGTCGTTGTCTTCCTGGGAGCCGGAATCATTCTTCCGTCGCGCCTCGTCACGACGCTCAAGCTCTTCCCTGGCCATCTGGCCGGTCCGCCGTGCGGCCTCGTACTCGACGTACTCGTCTTTGTCCATGAGCACGGCGTAGCCGTCGCGGTTGACCACCTTGACCGACTCGTCGATGGCGGTGAGACTCGGGGTCACCGGGTCGGGGATTCTGCCCTCCGTCGCTTCGCTGAGGTCAATCAGCGAGTTGAAACTGACGCCCGGCAGCGGGAATGATGTCCCGTCGGTCCGGACGGCAAGGGCCTTGCCTCCTCGGGTAAATCGTAGTGCGTCGAAGTCCTCCCATGCCAACGACGCCGACTTACGGAAGAGGTACCGGGCCGTGATCCCCTTGTCGTAGAAAGTCGTACGGCTCCGAAGGATCCAGACGATGAACAGCAGGGGGAGAACGGGAAGCCAGAACAGGACCGACGGCGCGTAGGCGATGGCCACGATGGTCATCACCAGCATGACGACCGCCGCCATCAGATGCCCCTGATCCACCCGGACCTGGTACGGAAGCCGGTCCTGAGAGGTCTCGTCTTCCCTGTCATCGTGCGTGGAACTCATAACCATCCATTTAAGCAGCAGGCGGTGGTCCCGACTGCATCGGCTCCCGACTATCCGGCCAGCTGCCGGGCCTAGGTGGTCGGGGACGCTGTGTCGCCGCTGTCGGTACCGCCGGAGCGGTTGAAACCGAACAGGGACGCCGGGTTGCTCGGCTCCTCAGTCTGTGAGGAACTGTCACCGGTGGTGTCGGTCTGTTCGCCGGACTGACCGCCCGTGGTGGTGGGGGACGCGGTGCCTGTGCCGGTGTCCGTGCCGGTTCCCCGGGTGCTGTCGTCGGTGACGGTCCCGTCCTGTTCGGTCGGGGTGGCGTCTCCGGTCTCCGGCGTGGTGACCGCGGTCTGGGGTGCGGGGGCCTCTGTGGTGGGTTCAGTCGTCGACGTCGTCGTCGCCGGCGCCCAACGGTCAGGGGAGAGGATGTTGGAGCTTCCGCTCGAGGGGTTCGTGGACAGCACCGCGAGGATGGCCAGCACGATGATGGCGATGAGGAGGACGGCCGACGACGGCCGGATCCGCCCGCCGAGACTGAGCACCCGGACGAATTTCGACTTCGTGTCGATGTTGCGCCAGATCCCGTTCTCGGCGACATCGGCGGCGACTGCGTCGTAGTCGGTGGCCCCGGGACCGCCCGTCGACTTCTCCGCTGTGCCCTCAGAGTCCTCTGTGCCCTCCGTGTCCTCGAGGCCGGCCGGTGTGACGTCCGCCGGTCGGGGATCGCGGGCCTGCGGGGCGTCCGTGGAGGTCTTCGCGTCCTTGTCTGACGGGGGAGTGGTCGGCGGGAACTCCTGGGTGGGCGGACCGGCGTAGGGAGTCGGACGGTCGCCGGGGGCCTGGAAACGGTCCCAGAATTCGTTGATGAGGGCGGCGCGGATCGCACGCTGTACCTTCCACTGGGTGGCGGGGGCGACATCGACGGTGACGCGCATGCCCACGCTCCACGGCACACCTGCGGCAGTGGGGGCGGTGATGCTCATCGCCGGCATGACCGTGACCTCTCCGAGGATGTCCTCGCGGACGCCGGCCGTGTCGATCGCCCGCTCAGAGACGATTGCGACCGTGTCGGACAGTGTTGTCATGGTGTCGTCGTCGGTCATCGGGATATCCAGGTCGACTACCGCGGACGACCACTGCTGTGAGTAGTTGATGGTCACGCTGGCCTGGCTGTTCGGCACGGTGATCAGCTCGCCGTTGACGGTGCGGATCTGGGTGGAACGCAGGGTCAGCCGGACGACGGTGCCCATGACCTGCTCGCTGACCCCGTCGAAGGAGACGGTGTCGCCGACGCCGTACTGGTGTTCGGAGATGATGAAGAAACCGGAGAGGAAGTCCCCGATGACTGTCTGGGCACCGAAACCGATGGCGGCGGAGACCACGGTGGCGGGGACCGCCGCCCCGACCGTCGAGACGCCCAGATTGGTCAGCACCGTGTAGATGACGAAGAAGTAGGCGACGACCTCGAGGATGTAGACCAGTGCACCCACCAGCGCGAGCTGGCTCTTGGTCTGCTCCTCACCCCGGGTCTTCCGCTCGGTGACGATGCGGACGATGAGGCGACCGATGCGGGGGATGAGGATACCGACGATGATCGCCGCCGCGAGCGTCAGTCCGTGGTCGACAATCCAGCTCCAGAAATCGAGCAGTAGGTACTTCCAGTTCATGGGCACCGACCGTAGTCGCCGAGTCTGGGAGAGTCCTGTTCCGGTCTCCGTCAGCCGCCGCAGAGCGACCACAGAATGGGAATAGGGGTATCAGCGGGTGGGAACAATGTGGCCAACGCGTTGACCCGGAGCGGTCTGGTGGGGTAACCTCACTGGCATGACGATGTTCCGACTTCTCGTATCCGCCGGGCGCTAGAGCCCTGCGGTAATTTCGCGGAACACTCTGGCGCCCCCGCCCGGCGTACGACACGCCGGGTCAGGGGGCGTCAGTCAGTTTCGGAGCATCTGACTTCCACGACTCATGACCCGAAAAGGAGTGCACGGACTGTGACCGACACCTCACGCTCACACCCCAGTCCCGCTACTGTCGCCGCCACCGGGCGCGGCCGTCGGCCCGAGCGCATCAACGGCGCCCAGGCTGTCGTCCGATCGCTCGAAGAGCTTGGAGCGGACGTGGTCTTCGGACTTCCCGGCGGTGCTGTCCTGCCGCTGTACGACGCGATCTACGGGTCGGAGAAACTCAACCACATCCTCGTCCGCCACGAGCAGGGGGCCGGCCACGCAGCCACCGGCTACGCCCAGGCCAACGGCCGGGTCGGCGTGTGCATCGCCACCTCCGGCCCCGGTGCGACGAACCTGGTGACTCCGCTGGCCGACGCCAACATGGACTCCGTCCCGGTTGTCGCCATCACCGGCCAGGTCGGTACCCATCTGCTGGGCACCGACGGCTTCCAGGAGGCCGACATCCGCGGCATCACGATGCCGATCACCAAGCACAGCTTCATGGTGACCCGCCCTGAGGACATCCCCGCGGCCATCGCGGAGGCCTTCCATGTCGCCAGCACCGGACGCCCCGGTGCCGTGCTCGTCGACATCCCGAAGGACGTCCAGAACGCGGAGCTCGACTTCATCTGGCCGCCGAGCTACCGCCTGCCCGGCTACCACCCGGTCACCACACCGCACTCCCGTCAGATCGACGAGGCTGCCCGCCTGCTGTCCGAGGCGAAGCGTCCGGTCATCTACGCCGGTGGCGGCGTCCTCAAGGCGGAGGCTTCCGAGGCTCTCCTCGCCTTCGCGGAGGCAACCGGCATCCCGGTGACCACCACGCTGATGGCGCTGGGCACCTTCCCGGAGTCCCACCCGCAGTTCCTCGGCATGCCGGGCATGCACGGCACCGTCCCCGCCGTCGGGGCCCTGCAGAGGTCAGACCTTATCCTGGCCCTGGGCGCCCGGTTCGACGACCGCGTCACCGGTGACGTGGACTCCTTCGCCCCGAATGCCAAGGTCATCCATGCCGACATCGACCCCGCCGAGATCGGCAAGATCCGCGAGGCCCAGGTGCCGATCGTCGGTGACGCCCGCGAGGTTCTCGTCGCCCTGACCGACGCGATGGCGTCGCTTCCGTCCCCGAAGCTCACCGACTGGCGCAGCTACCTCGACGGTCTGAAGAACGACTTCCCGCGCGGCTACGAGTGGCCGGCGGACGGCAAGCTCGCCCCGCAGTTCGTCCTGGAGTCCCTGTCCCAGCAGGCCGGTCCGGACGCCATCTACGTCGCCGGCGTCGGTCAGCACCAGATGTGGGCCGCCCAGTTCGTCGACTACGAGAAACCGCGTACCTGGCTGAACTCCGGCGGACTCGGCACCATGGGGTACTCGATCCCCGCCGCCATGGGTGCCAAGGCCGCCTGCCCGGACACCGAGGTCTGGGCCATCGACGGTGACGGCTGCTTCCAGATGACCAACCAGGAGCTGGTCACCTGTGCCGTCGAGGGGCTGCCGATCAAGGTCGCGCTGATCAACAACGGCAACCTGGGCATGGTCCGCCAGTGGCAGACCCTGTTCTTCGACAAGCACTACTCGAACACCAACCTCAAGCCGGGCGAGAACTACCTCCCCGACTTCGTGGGTCTGGCCGAGTCCATGGGGTGTGCCGCTTTCCGCGTCACCGAGAAGGACGATGTCGCCGACGTCATCCGCCAGGCGCGCGAGATCAACGACCGCCCGGTCGTCATCGACTTCATCGTCGGCGAGGACGCCCAGGTGTGGCCGATGATCGCCGCCGGATCCTCCAATGACGAGGTCCAGTACGCCCGCGATCTCCGCCCGCTGTTCGACGACGAGAACTCCGCCGCCGAAACGCCGGAGGCCATCCACTCCACCATCCAGGAAGGGGAGCAGAACTAATGTCGCAGATCCACACTCTCAGCGTGCTGTGTGAGGACGTCGACGGTATCGCGTCCCGTATCACGGGAATGTTCACCCGACGGGCCTTCAGCATCATCTCCATCGCTTCGGGGCGCACCGAGGTCGACGGTGTCAACCGCTTCACCATCCAGGTGGAGGGCGAGGACCACGTCATCGAGCAGATCACCAAGCAGCTGAACAAGCTGATCCCGGTGATCAAGGTGTCCCGTCACGACCCGGAGAGCATCGTCTGCCGCGGCCTCATGCTGGTCAAGGTCAGCGCGGACAACTCCAACCGCACCCAGGTCGTCGAGGCGGCCAAGCTCTTCCGCGCCCACGTCGTGGACGTCGGACCGGAGTCCCTCGTCATCGAGGCCACCGGTACCCCGACCAAGCTGCAGGCGATGCTGGAGGTTCTCGAACCCTACGGTATCCGTGAGCTGGTCGAGTCCAGCCTCACTGCGGTGAGCCGTGGCCCGAAGGCCATGTACCCCGCCAAGCTCTGATCCACCCCGTATTCATCTTGTGAGACACCCTGTCTCACAGTCTGGTACACATTCTGCTACGATCCAGTGCAGAGTCCGTTACATCCCACGAAAGGTTGTTCTCCCATGGCAATTGACGTTTTCTACGACGCCGACGCTGACCTGTCGATCATCCAGGGTCGCAAGGTCGCGGTTCTCGGTTACGGCTCCCAGGGCCACGCCCACGCCCAGAACCTGCGCGATTCCGGTGTCGAGGTCGTCATCGGTCTGCGTGAGGGCTCCAAGTCCGCCCCCAAGGCCGAGGAAGCCGGCTTCAAGGTCCTCTCCAACGCCGAGGCCACCGCCTGGGCCGACGTCATCATGATCCTGGTCCCGGACACCACCCAGGCCAAGGTCTACGCCGAGGAGGTCGCCCCGAACCTCGAGGACGGCAACGCCATCTTCTTCGGCCACGGCCTGAACATCCACTTCGAGCTGATCAAGCCGGAGGCGAACATCACCGTCGCCATGGCCGCCCCGAAGGGGCCGGGCCACCTGGTCCGTCGTCAGTTCGTCGACGGCAAGGGCGTGCCCTGCCTCATCGCCGTCCAGCAGGACCCGAAGGGCGAGGGCCGCGACCTGGCCCTGTCCTACGCCGCCGCCATCGGTGGTGCCCGCGCCGGTGTCATCCCGACCACCTTCGAGGCGGAGACCGTCACCGACCTCTTCGGTGAGCAGGCCGTGCTCTGCGGTGGCACCGAGGAGCTCGTCAAGACCGGCTTCGAGGTCCTCACCGAGGCCGGCTACGAGCCCGAGATGGCCTACTTCGAGTGCCTCCACGAGCTGAAGCTCATCGTCGACCTCATGTTCGAGGGTGGCATCGCCAACATGAACTACTCGGTCTCCGACACCGCCGAGTTCGGTGGCTACCTCTCCGGCCCGCGCGTCGTCGACGCCGGCACCAAGTCCCGCATGAAGGACATCCTGACGGACATCCAGGACGGCACCTTCACCAAGCGCCTCATCGCCAACGTCGAGGGTGGCAACAAGGAGCTCGAGGGTCTGCGCGCCGATTTCGCCAAGCACCCGATCGAGGTCACCGGATCCAAGCTGCGCGACATGATGAGCTGGGTCAAGAACCCGCTCGACGCCACCGCGTAGTCTTCTCCCTCCGCGGATCTTCCCCCGGGCACTGCACCTGCAGTGCCCGGGGGATTCTTCTGTGCGGTGACGGCTGGCTAATGGAAACGATTACCCTTACCTAAAATATGGCTTGAACTGCGACGGTCGTGTATCTATCCTAGGATTCGTACCGTTAATGAAAATGAGAGGGGCCCTGATGGGGCACGACCACGCCCACGATCATCCGCACGACCATTCGCAGGTCCGGGGGAAGCGGCTCTGGATCGTCATCGGCATCACCTCGGTCATCTTCATCGCCGAGGTCGTCGGCGGCATCATCTCCGGATCGCTGGCGTTGCTGGCGGACGCCGGACACATGCTCTCCGATGCCGGCGGCCTCATCGTCGCCGCACTGGCGATGCTCATCGGTTCCCGTCCGGCCACCCACCGCTCCACCTACGGCTTCCGTCGCGCCGAGGTCCTGGCTGCGGCCGTCAATGCCGGCGCGGTCTGCGTCATCGCGGTGTGGATCGCGGTCTCCGCGTTCCGCCGCATGGGGGAGGGGGTCGAGGTCGAGACCGGCATGATGCTCGTTGTCGCGATTGTCGGCCTGGTTGCGAACCTCGTCTCCGCGGTCGTCCTCAACGGGGGACAGGGGGAGTCGCTCAACATGCGCGGTGCCTATCTTCACGTGCTGGCCGACCTGCTCGGCTCGGTGGCGGTCATCATCGCCGCACTGGTCATCAGCGTCACCGACTGGCACTGGGTCGATCCCGTGGCGTCCCTGGTCATCGCGGTACTCATCCTGCCGCGGTCCTGGCAGCTGCTGCGTACCGCCGGCGCGGTGCTTATGGAACGGGTGCCGGACGCCGTAGATCCGACCGACCTGGAGGAAGAGCTGGTGGGCGCCACCGGGGTGGAACGGATCCACGACCTCCACGTGTGGAGCGTGGACGGGGAGTCGGCGCTGGCGTCGGTCCATGTCGTCGCTGACGGGGCCTCGCGGCATTCACAGGACGCGGCACGATGTGCGGTGCTGGACCGTGTGCAGGAGATCTTCCGTGGGCACGGCATCGACCATGCGACCGTCCAGGTGGAGGAACCCGGGCACGAGAACCACGAGGATTCGGTCTGCGGGTGAGACGATTCCCACAGGATGGTCACTTTTTTCCGCCCACGTCCCACTGTCGGGGAACGACGTACTAAGCTGTCCGTAGTCGTACGCCACCGCCACCCGGCCGCGCTGCCGGGAGGTTTTCCAGGCGTGGGCCCTGCCATCCGACGCGGTCGTGCCGGGTGGTCCAGGAACATCACACTTTTCAGGAGATCCTGTGAGCCAGAATTCCCGTCCCGTCGTTCTCATCGCCGACAAGCTCGCCCAGTCCACCGTGGATGCCCTCGGTGACTCCGTCGAGGTGCGGTGGGTCGACGGTCCGAACCGCCCGGAACTGCTGGAGGCTGTCAAGGACGCTGACGCCCTGCTCGTCCGCTCCGCCACGACCGTCGACGCCGAGGTCCTCGCTGCCGCTCCGAAGCTCCAGATCGTCGGCCGTGCCGGCGTCGGCCTGGACAACGTGGACATCGAGACCGCCACCGCCAAGGGTGTCATGGTCGCCAACGCGCCGACCTCCAACATCCACTCCGCCTGCGAGCACGCCATCGCCCTGCTGCTGTCGGCTGCCCGCCAGATCCCGGCCGCCGACAAGACCCTGCGTGACGCCGAGTGGAAGCGTTCCTCCTTCAAGGGTGTCGAGATCTTCGGCAAGACCGTCGGCATCGTCGGCTTCGGTCACATCGGCCAGCTGTTCGCCCAGCGTCTCGCCGCCTTCGAGACCGAGATCGTCGCCTACGACCCCTACGCCAACCCGGCCCGCGCAGCCCAGCTCGGTGTCGAGCTGGTCGAGCTCGACGAGCTGGTCGCCCGCGCCGACTTCGTCACCATCCACCTGCCGAAGACCAAGGAGACGGCGGGCATGTTCAACGCCGAGCTCCTGGCGAAGTCCAAGAAGGGCCAGATCATCATCAACGCCGCCCGCGGCGGTCTGGTCGATGAGCAGGCACTCGCGGACGCCATCAAGGACGGTCAGATCCGTGGCGCCGGTTTCGACGTCTACTCCAAGGAGCCCTGCACCGACTCCCCGCTCTTCGAGTTGGACGAGGTTGTCGTGACCCCGCACCTCGGCGCCTCCACCGTCGAGGCCCAGGACCGCGCCGGCACCGACGTCGCCGCGTCCGTCCTCAAGGCCCTGGCCGGCGACTTCGTGCCGGACGCCGTCAACGTCACCGGCGGCAGGGTCTCCGAGGAGGTCGCCCTGTGGCTGAACCTCGCCACCAAGCTCGGCAAGGTCGCCTCCGCTCTGCTGGATGCCCCCGTCGCCAGCGTCTCCGTCGAGGCCCGCGGTGAGCTGTCCAGCGAGTCCGTCGACGCCCTGGGCCTGTCCGCTCTGCGCGGCGTCTTCGCCGGTGTCGTCGACGAGCAGGTCACTTTCGTCAACACCCCGCAGATCGCCGAGGAGCGTGGTGTGGAGCTGTCCGTCAGCACCGCTGACGAGTCCGTCACCCACCGTTCCGTCCTCGAGGTCAAGGCCGTCGCCGGCGACGGTACCTCCGTCGCCGTCATCGGTGCCCTGACCGGCCTGGAGCACGTCGAGAAGATCGTCCGGATCAACGACCGCGGTCTCGACCTGCGCGCCGAGGGCCTGAACCTCTTCCTCACCTACAGCGACCAGCCGGGTGCCCTGGGCACTGTCGGCACCTTCCTGGGTCGCGAGGGCATCAACATCAACGCTGCCGCCCTCTCCCAGGATCTCGCCGAGGATTCCGCCACCCTGGTGCTGCGTGTCGAGAAGGAGATCCCGGCTGATCTGGTCTCCCAGATCGGCGAGGCGCTCTCTGCCTCCCGCGCCGTCCAGCTGGACCTGGCATAGTCTGAACCGGACGGTTCTGCACTGGACCCGGACGGGCACCGCACTTTCGACGGCACCTGTCCGGGTTCTGCCGTATCTGCCCTGGAGTCGTCCATCGCCAGAGTTGTAAATAAGCCGCTTATATAATAGGATTCTACATCGTGTCGCACAACGACGAAGAGCCGTCTGACGCCAGTACCGAGCTCGCACAGCAGATGCGGGACTCCATCCGTACCGCAGTCCAGATGACCCGACTCCTCGAATATCCCGGTGACCTCTCCACGCCCCAGGTCAGCGTCCTCAACACGCTGTCCTCAGGGCCGGTCAGGATCGGTGACCTCGCCGCACTCGGCGGCGTCACTCAACCGGGGATGAGTCAGCTGGTCTCGCGCCTGGAAGGCGCCGGGCTGGTGGAGCGGACAAGGTCCGACGAGGACGCCAGGGTCACCCTGGTGGAGATCACGGACGAGGGACGTAACGCCCTCGAACGGGTCAACCGGGAACGTAACCGCGTCCTCGGCGTCCACCTGGAGAGGCTCTCCGACGAGGAAGTGCGACGCATCCGGGACGGCCTCAGTCCCCTGAGCTCACTGGCTCAGGACGTCGTCCGGGATCTGACGGCAGGAGACGACAACAGGAGGCGATGACCGCGTGGGCGGACATCAGGTGAAGGAACAACGCCCGGCGAGCATGGATGCCGCGACGCTCGAATCAGAGAAGCAGTCCATGCTTCACCAGCCGATCGCCGTCTGGGCCACCGCCCTGGCGTGCGTGTTCGCCTTCATGGGCATCGGCCTGGTCGACCCCATCCTCCCGGCCATCGCCGAGAACCTCGACGCCGGCCCTTCCGAGGTCTCCCTGCTGTTCACCAGCTACTTCGCGGTGACCGCCGTGATGATGCTCATCACGAGTGCGGTCTCCAGCCGGATCGGCGGAAAGAAGACCCTGCTCGCGGGCCTCGCCCTCATCGTCATCTTCGCCGGCCTGGCCGGCACCTCGGGCAGCGTCGGTGAACTCGTCGGCTTCCGTGCCGGCTGGGGCCTGGGCAACGCCCTGTTCGTCGCCACTGCTCTCGCCGTGATCGTCGCAGTGGCCTCCGGTGGACGCGCTGTCGCCATCATCCTCTACGAGGCCGCCCTCGGCCTCGGTATGGCCTGCGGACCGCTTGTCGGCGCCGTGCTCGGTCACATGAACTGGCGTGGACCGTTCTTCGGCACCGCCGTGCTCATGCTCATCGCCCTCGTCGTGCTGCTGTGGAAGCTGCCCGAGGTGCCGAAGCCGGCGACGAAGACCGGATTCTTCGACTCACTCAAGGCCCTGCGTCACGGCGGACTGTTCGGCGTCTCGTTCTCCGCCCTGTTCTACAACTTCGGCTTCTTCACGGTGCTGGCCTACAGCCCCTTCCTCCCGGTCATCAAGGAATCGGGGGAGTACGGCATCGGCCTGGTCTTCTTCGGCTGGGGCTGCGCACTGGCCGTCTGCTCGGTGTTCGTCGCCCCGCTGATCCAGAACCGGGTCGGCGCGGCGAATACCTCGATGCTCATGCTCATCGGGCTGCTCGTCATCTACGTGCTGCTCGGCCTCGGCCACGACAACAAGGCCGTCGCCATCGTCCTGGTCATCGTCTCCGGAGCACTGATGGGCATCAACAACACCGTGTACACCGAGATGGCCATGAGCGTCTCGGACCACCCCCAGCCCGTCGCGTCCGCCGCCTACAACTTCGTGCGGTGGATGGGTGGCGTCGTCGCCCCCTACGCCTCCACGAAGATCGCCGAGCATGTCGACCTCTCCACCCCGTACTACGTCGGTGCGGTGGCCGCGGCGGTCGCCGTGGTGGTCATGCTCTTCACCCGAAACGCTGTGGAGGCACACGGCCCCAACGCGGTGTAGCTGCCGCTAACCGAACAGCGCCGTACCCCAGTCCTGCCCCTCGGCCAGGCCGGGCGGGCAGGCGAAGACCGCCTTGGACTCGTAGCGGACGTACTCGTTGATCCTGTCGCGGTGGGCGAGCTTCATCTGGATCGGTGTGAAGTTCACCGAAGGCGCCGAGACATAGGCGATGAAGAACAGTCCGGCCGACAGATGGCCCATCGAGTCCGTGCCCTCGATGAAGTTGTAGGTCCGGCGCAGCATCCGCTGGCCCTCGTTCTGGTCGGGGTGGGCCAGGAAAACGTGCGAATCCTTCGGGATCGCCGGACCACCGGTGCCGAGATAGAGGTCGAAAGGGACGTCGGCATTCTCGTCGTCGGTCCCGATCGGTGCCCCCGATCCCTTGTAGCGGGCGAAGGTGTGCTGCTGGTCGTCCAGGATCTGACGGTCCCACACCTCCAGCAGCATCCGGATCCGCCGGACACACATGTAGGTGCCTCCGGTCATCCACCCGTCATCGGAGACCCACACTATGGAGTCGATGTCGTCGTTCTCGTCGGCGGTGATGTTGCGGGTGCCGTCCTTGAACCCGAAGAGGTTGCGGGGAGTGTCCTCCTCCTTCGTGGTCTTCGACGCTGCACCGTAGCCCAGCTGGGACCACTTCACCTCGACCACACCGGTGCCGGCCCGGGTGAGGTTGCTCACCGCGTGGACGGCGACCTAAGGGTCGTCGGCACAGGCCTGGATGACGATGTCCCCGTCGCACAGGGCGTCCTGCAGCTGGTCGCCGGGGAACTTCGGCAGCGGCTCCAGTTCCTCCGGCTTCCGGTCCTTGAGCCCGAAACGGTCGTCGAACAGGGACGGGCCGAAGCCCACAGTGACGGTGAGATTGCCGGACGCCAGGTCCAGCGCCTCGCCGGTGTCCTCCGGAACCTGGTTGAGCAGGTTGTCCGGGTCGTCGGTGACGTCCGCGTCGGCGTCGGTGAGGGCGCCGACCTCGGTGGTCTGATCACCCCGCGTCATCCGCTCGGCCATGGCTGTCCACGTGGACAGCATGTCCCGCAGCTCTTCCCGGTCCCCGGTGAGGACCGTGAACGCCACGATGCGCAGGTGCTCCTGCTGCGCGGTGGTGACGCCGGCCTGGTGGTCACCCCGGAAGGGGACCACCTGGTCGTCGTCACCGTCGGTGGAACAGGCGCTCAGGGCGCCGACACCGGCGACACCTGCTGTGCCGACGGCGGCTGCACCGAGCCCGGTGAGGCCGAGTCCGCTGAGGAACCGACGGCGGGAGACGGACCGCTCGGGCATTACTTGCTGCTCTCCGCTGCGGTGATGACGCCGGTGACCTTGGAGACCTGCTCGTTGAGCTGGTCGAGGACGGTGGACAGCTCCTTCCGGTCGTCCTCGCCGACCGTGTCGTACTAGACGAAGCCGTCACCGTCACGGAAGGTGTCCAGCAGTTCCTGGACAGCATCGAACTTCGCGTTGATGTCGGCGAGCAGGTCAGCGTCCTTCTCGTCGATGGCGTCCTCCAGGGACGCGACGGCGGGCTTGGAGCCGTCCAGGTTCGCCTGGAAGTCCCAGAGGTCGGTGTGGGAGAAGATGTCCTCCTCACCGGTGATCTTCGAGGTGGAGATCCCGTCGAGCAGGCCGTGGGCACCGTTGGCGATGAGGTCGGGGGGGCGACGGTGAAGTCGTCGGTGTTGACCCCGTCGACGAGCTCGGCGATGTCCTCGCTCAGCTGGTCGGCGTCCTTCTTCGTCTGCTCGGTAATCCTGCCGCCCTCCCACAGGTCCTTCTCGATCCTGTGGAAGCCGGTCCACTCCTGGCCGTCCTCGAGATCGGCCTCACGCAGGTCGATGCGGGGATCCAGGTCGTCGGGGAAGGACTCGGCGATCGGCTCGATGCGCTCGTAGTAGATACGGGTGGGGGCGAACAGGGGCTTCGCGGTCTCCAGGTCACCGTCCTGGATCGCCTGGACGAAGGTGTCGGTCTGCTCCTGCAGCGCGGTGGTCTGGGACCGGACGTAGCGCAGGTAGCCCTCGACGGCGGCGGTGAGGGTGTCGCTGCCCTCGGTGAGATCGACCGAGTCACCGGTGACGTTCAGGTCGTGGCTGATACCTTCGCCGACCATGCCCGGCTTACAGGTGGCCTGGTAGGTGCCGGTCTCGGGGATGGAGACGAGCAGCTTACGGGTGGCACCCGGGCCGATGTTCTCGACCTCGCCGACCACGCGTCCGCCGTCGGTGTAGACGTAGAACTCGGTGATCTTCTTGCCGTTGTTGGGGACCTCGAAGTTGTTGTTGCCGGTGGTGGTGTCATAGGAGTCGACGTCACAGGTGCTGTCATCGGCGGTGACGGTGAATACCGGGGCGTCATCGTCCTTGTCGGCGCAGGCGACCATGCCCAGGGGGAGGGCGAGGACGACAGGCCCGGCAGCACAGTGGCCTCCTGCAGGTCGGTGATGCCGTAGCGCAGGATGCCGGCGGCGACGAGAATCAGCAGTGCACCGGTGATCTGGAAGAACATCCTCAGGTTGATCTTCACGGCGCCGATGTACATGGCGACGCCGATGACGATGGAGATGCCGACGCCGGTCATCAGACCGGCGAAAGGGACACCCAGGGATCTGCTGAAGGAGTCGAAGACCAGCAGGGCGGTCTCGATGCCTTCGCGGGCCACGGCGATGATGGCGACCGTGGCCACGGCGACCGGGCCCACGGCCACGGCCTTCTCCATCTTCCCCTCGAGCTCGGCGGTCATGTTCCTGCTCGAGCCCTTCATCCAGATGAGCATCCAGACCACCAGAGCCACGGTGACCAGTGAGGCGATACCGCCGATGAGTTCCTGGCCGGTGGTGGAGAGGGTCTTCGTCCCGAAGTGGATGATGAGGAAGACGCTGACCGTCACGACGAGCGCAGCGGCGATCCCTCCCCACAACCAGGGGTAGGAACGGCGCTGACCGGTCTTCTTCAGGTGGGCGGCGAGGATGATGACCACCATGGTGGCCTCGAGGCCCTCACGGAGGCCGATGAGCGCATTGGCGTAGAACACTGCGGCTGCTTTCTGGTGAATGACGTGCAATGAACCGGCGGGAGGGCGCCGGTGTCGCTGGCCTGTGTCTTGGTGAGGCTCACCGAACCTCAGGAGGAAAGGAATGCTAGTCCCGGGGGAGGAGAACGGGAAGAGGGGGATGGGACGGGGGAGATGAGTATCCACCCCCCCCGGGGTTGTTGTCGGGGGCGGTGGCCGATCGCGGTTTCCCGGGGTTGCCGTCGACTGTCGGGGAGGGCGACATGGTAATCTGGCTGCACTTTCCAACGATGTGAGACAGATCGACGCTAAGGAGTCCACGGAATGAAACTCGCCGTAATCGCCGGAGACGGAATCGGAACCGAAGTCACCGCCGAGGCGTTCAAGGTCCTCGACGCCGTGACCGGTGACGAGACCATCGACACCACCGACTACGACCTCGGTGCCCGCCGCTACCTCCGCAACGGCGAGCTGCTCACCGACGCTGACCTGGCGTCCCTGAAGGAGCATGACGCGATCCTGCTCGGCGCGATCGGAGACCCCCGCTCCGTGCCTGCCGGCATCCTCGAGCGCGGCCTGCTGCTGCCGCTGCGCTTCAAGCTGGACCACGCGGTCAACCTGCGTCCCGCGAAGATCTACCCCGGTTCCTCCTCGCCGCTGGCGAATCCCGGCGAGATCGACTTCGTCGTCGTCCGCGAGGGGACCGAGGGCCTGTACTGCGGCAACGGCGGCGTCCTGCGCGAGGGAACCGACAACGAGGTCGCCAGTGAGCTGAGCCAGAACACCTGGTACGGCGTGTCGCGCGTCGTGCGGGACGCCTTCGGGCGGGCGCAGTCCCGCCGGAAGAAGCTGACCCTGGTCCACAAGACCAACGTGCTGGTCAACGCCGGTGGGCTGTGGTCCCGCGCCGTCGACACCATTGGCGCGGACTTCCCCGAGGTCTCGGTGGACTACTGCCACATTGACGCGGCGACCATCTACATGACCACCGACCCGGGGCGCTTCGACGTCATCGTCACCGACAACCTCTTCGGCGACATCCTCACCGACCTCGCCGGTGCGGTCACCGGCGGCATCGGTCTGGCGGCCTCCGGCAATATCGACCCCTCTCGGGTCAGCCCGTCCATGTTCGAGCCGGTCCACGGCTCCGCACCGGACATCGCCGGTCAGGGCATCGCCGACCCGTGTGCGGCGATCCTGTCCGCCGCCCTGCTGCTGCGTCACCTCGCCGGCGACGAGGGTGAGGACGCCGCCCTGCGTATCGCCCAGGCCGAGAAGATCGAGGCCGCGGTGCTGGCCGAGGCCGGTTCCCGCGACGGTTCCCGGATCCGCACCACCGAGGTCGGCGACCGGATCGCCGCGGCCGTGGCTGCGTAAATTCCACTCTGCTGCACCAGAGCTTTGCCGGTTGACCGTCTGAGAGTGGAATCAGCGGAGTCTGGGCACTCTGGCGTAGTCGACCCGTGCGCACTGCAGGGGGAGGGGGATAGAGTGCATCCATGACCGCACTCGTGCCCGTTGAACTCACCGGGGAGATCGTCCGCCTCGAGCCGCTCAGTCACGACCATGCCGCCGGGCTGGTCGAGGCGACGAAAGACGGCGAGCTCTGGAAGCTCTGGTACACCTCCGTCCCGATGCCGGACGGCATGGAAGCGGAGATCGACCGGCGCCTGGCCCTGCAGGACGCCGGCACGATGATTCCCTTCGTCACCCGTGACCTGCGCAGCGGGAAGGTCATCGGGATGACGACCTACATGAACATCGACGCCGACCTGCCGCGGGTCGAGATCGGCTCAACCTGGAACGCGGAGAGCGCCCAGGGCTCCGGCACCAACCCCGAATCCAAGCTGCTGCTGCTCGCCCACGCCTTCGAGGTGTGGGACTGCCCGGCCGTGGAGTTCCGCACCTCCTGGCACAACCGGCAGTCCCGGGCGGCGATCGAGAAGCTGGGCGCGAAGTTGGACGGTGTCCTGCGCCAGCACACGCGCACTTCGGACGGGTCACTGCGCGACACCTGCGTCTACTCCGTCGTGCAGGCGGAGTGGCCGCAGGTCCGGGCGTCCCTGCGGTTCCGTCTGGGCAGGGAGGTGTAGGGGCAGTACCCCCGGACGTGATGCCGACCACAGCTATGGTGACTGTTGAATAATATTTCACCGAAAGGAAGTGTCTGTGGGATTCCGTACCCGCGTCACCGCACTCCTGGCCTCACTTCTCGTCTCTGCCGGCGGCGCAGTCTCCGCCCCCGCGGCCACTGCGCAGGAGGTCGCGTCCGGCACCGGTCCTGCCCTCACTGTCGACGAGGCGTCCCTCGACCGCTCCCTGAACCGCCACGGCGATCTCGCCGGCAGTGACCGCAATACTGTCATCCCTCTCCACGGCACCACCGCGAACGTCGAAGCCAACTGGTCGTGCACCTGGGAACCGGCGCTGGCGGAGGAGGGACGCCCGTACTGCACTGTCGAGCTTCCCGACAACGGCATGCAGGACGTCCAGGTCTCCGCGGAGAACGTCACCCATGCGATCCGCACCGTGTACGCCGAAAGCGGCCGCAAGGTCGACCTCGTCGGTCACAGCCAGGGCGGGATGATCGGCCGGTGGACGACGAAGTGGTGGCCGGACACTCGCGCCATGGTCGCGAACATGGTGGGCCTCGGCTCGTCGAACAACGGCTCCGACATGATCTCGTTGACCTGCACCGTGGCATGCCCCGAGGCGATGCGACAGCAGTCCAGCGGCTCGGACTTCCTCACGGCACTCAACGAGGGTGGGGACACCTACCCGGGTATCCGCTACACGAGGATCGCCACCCGCTTCGATGAGGTCGTCGCCCCCTACGACAAGGCCTTCCTGCCTCCTGCGGACAACGTCCGCAACATCATCCTGCAGGACCAGTGCCCGGGTGAACCGGTGGAGCACTTCCTCCTCGCCGCGAGCAACCCGGTGTGGGAGCTCGCCGTGCAGGCCCTCGACGGGAACCCGGATCCCCGGGTTGACCCGTCCGCCTGCCAGAAGATCATGCCCGGGGTGGACGTCGCACAGATCCCCACGGGGCTGCCGTCCACGGTCGGGACCATCGTCGGTGCCCTGGCCGGGTCACCGTGGACGGCCGCGGAACCTCCGGTCGCCGACTTCGCACGGTGATCCGGTCACCGTCCGGTATGACGCAGACAGGCCAGCACCGCGCGGACCCGTCGGTTCTCGTCGGAGGGGGGTCATCCCCAGCTTCAAGAACACATTGGCGACATGCCTGCTCACCGCGCCGGGACGCCGGGTAACCCGGAGTGACGTGGCGACCCTGTTCGACGGCCTCGGACTCCGCAGGCTGTGCCTTTGTCTTCCCGGTCGCCGGGCTGGTGGGGCGACATTCTGTGGGCGCCGCTCGGTGTGATCCTGGCGGTGATGTGGGTGCTGGTTGCGTCGACGGCCGCCGTCTCCTC